>NZ_LXEO01000001.1 GCF_001654865.1 Buttiauxella noackiae ATCC 51607
AAGCCCTGAGTCTAATAGACTCAGGGCTTTTTTCATGTCTGTAATTCAACCAAATATCTTCCTACTATTGCGTTTAACGCAAATATCTTCTGCATTTACCTGTCTTTTTCAGCAAAGTGATTACCGCCATAATCCTCGTATTGACCACACATATCCATTAATGAGGTAAATAATGACAATTCCTGCATTTGGTCTGGGTACTTTTCGCTTAAAAGACGACGTAGTTATCGCATCAGTAAAAACAGCTTTAGAGTTGGGTTACCACACTGTTGATACCGCACAAATCTATGATAATGAAGCGGCTGTAGGGCAGGCGATTGAAGAGAGTGGTGTAGCTCGTGATGAGTTATTTATCACGACCAAAATCTGGATTGATAACCTTAGCAAAGACAAATTAATCCCAAGCCTGAAAGAAAGCTTACGTAAATTGCATACCGATTATGTCGATTTGACGCTGATTCACTGGCCATCACCGAATAATGCGGTTCCGGTAGCAGAGTTTATGCAAGCATTGCTGGAAGCCAAAAAAGAAGGGCTGACACGTCAGATTGGTATCTCTAACTTCACGATCGATCTGATGCAACAAGCCATTGATGCCGTGGGTGCTGAGAATATTGCTACCAACCAAATTGAGCTTTCACCCTATCTGCAGAACCGTAAAGTGGTTGATTGGGCACATGAACATGATATCCACATCACTTCTTATATGACGCTTGCCTATGGCAAAGCACTGGCAGATGAAGTTATCGGGCGAATTGCTAAAAAGCACAATGCAACGCCTGCGCAGGTCATTTTGGCCTGGGCAATGAAGTTGGGTTATGCGGTGATTCCTTCATCTACAAAACGTGAGAATCTACAAAGCAATCTACAGGCGCAGACTCTTATGCTGGATGCGGAAGATATGGCTGCTGTCGCTAAGCTGGACTGTAATGATCGACTGGTGAGTCCAGAAGGTCTGGCTCCTGACTGGGACTAATTTTCCACTACAGCCCCTCCGGGGGCTGTTGCACATGTTCGCTTAAAAAGTCTATAAACGCCCGAATGCGGCTACTGACGGCCCGATCGCTGTAATACACCGCACTAAATGGCATTTCTACTGGTAACAGCTTGTTTGTCAGTAATTCAACAAACTTCCCCTCAGCTATTTCTTTATTAATCATATAGTCAGATAGACACGCAATCCCATTTCCTGTCAGGCATAGTTGCTTAAGTGTTTCCCCACTATTCGATGTGATTCCCGGCGTAATGTCATAACGCAGCCCATCGGCCTGCGCTACTGGCCATTTATTGAGGCTTTCAGTCTCTGAGAAACCAAGACAAATATGATCCTGAAGATCTTCTGCATTTTTTGGCATACCGTACTGCGCTAAATATTCCGGCGAGGCGATGATTTTACGACGACTGGAAAAAAGAGGCCGCGCCCGCAACGTTGAGTCTGTCAAAGTTCCTGCTCGTATCGCGACATCGACTTTTCGCTCAATCAAATTAATAAATGTCTCAGATGAGATGAGGGAAAGCGTTACTTCCGGGTAACGCTCGCGGAAAGGCTTAATCAATGGCATTAAAAGGTGCAACATTACGGGAGTTGCAGCATCAATACGCAGTAAGCCGCGTGGGCTTTGTCGCGTTTCCATCAACTCATTTTCCGCCGCTGCCATTTCCTGCAAAATCTGTTGTACACGGCGGAAGTAGCGCTCACCTTCCTCGGTGAGGCTCAGTTGGCGGGTTGTACGATTTAGCAGAGTGACACCTAACTTCATCTCTAATTTCTTTACTGAGCGACTGACTGCCGAATTTGCCATCTCAAGTTGGCTCGCGGCGCGACTGAAGCTTCCGCTTTCTACAACAGCGACAAAAATCGTCAGTTCTTCTGAGGTGGCCTTCATTGTTGCTCCTGAGACAAAATTCTATTGAGATTTTGCATATTTTTGTTATTTAACCATCTTGCCATACTGCGTGTCATCAAAAGACACCTGTTATGGAGTAAATCATGCCTCTGGCGCTTTGGGCACTGACTATCAGTGCATTCGCAATCGGTACTACCGAATTTGTTATTGTTGGACTGGTACCAACAATTGCTGAGCAACTTTCAATTTCGCTCCCTTCTGCGGGATTGCTGGTTTCAATTTATGCATTAGGAGTTGCTGTTGGTGCTCCTGTACTAACCGCGCTGACAGGAAAGTTGCCTCGTAAACAGCTACTGATCGGACTGATGGCGCTATTCACAGCAGGTAACTTGCTGGCCTGGCTTGCGCCTAATTATGAAACGCTGGTCATTGCTCGTTTGCTCACAGGTCTTGCGCACGGTGTTTTCTTCTCAATTGGTTCGACTATTGCAACCAGCCTGGTGCCTAAAGAGAAAGCAGCGACTGCAATTGCCATTATGTTTGGTGGCTTAACGGTTGCATTGGTCACAGGTGTACCTCTCGGAACGTTTATCGGGCAGCATTTCGGATGGCGTGAAACCTTCCTTGCGGTTTCTGCAATCGGTGTGATTGCATTAATCAGCAGTACTATTCTTGTGCCAAAAGATATCCCGACCCGAGCGGTTGCTAGTTTGAAAGATCAATTAAAAGTAATGACTCACCCTCGTCTTTTAATCATCTACGCAATAACAGCACTAGGTTATGGTGGCGTGTTTACAGCATTTACCTTCCTGGCTCCGATGATGCAAAACCTGGCAGGATATTCACCAGCCGCGGTAAGTTGGATTTTGTTGGGATATGGAGTCTCTGTTGCTATCGGTAATATCTGGGGTGGGAAACTTGCAGATCGCCATGGTGCTGTACCGGCTTTAAAATTCATTTTTGCAGCACTCGCCGCATTACTGCTTGTCTTCCAGTTCACTGCGAGTTCGCATATTGGCGCTTTAGTGACGGTATTGATTATGGGAGTCTTTGCTTTCGGCAATGTACCGGGATTGCAGGTGTACGTTGTGCAGAAAGCTGAGTTGTACGCGCCAAATGCTGTAGATGTTGCTTCTGGGCTGAATATTGCCGCTTTTAACGTCGGGATTGCATTAGGCTCTGTAATTGGTGGTCAGACAGTTCAAAGCTTTGGTTTAGCCCAGACACCGTGGATTGGGGCCGTAATTGTTGTTGGCGCACTATTATTAATTACCATCAGTGGTCGACTGGATACACGTCGTGAAGTTGCTATCGGTTAGACATTCACAACAAGGCTGTTAGCAATTACTTACGGTCTTGTTCGTCAATGGTTTGAATTGGTCGTTGAAACTCGGCACCAAAGTCCCTATAACTGAAAGACAGCCTTCGATTTGGAGGCTTCTTTGGTTATAGAGGTCATTAGTAAAAACGTGCGCAAAAATACTTATGCCATGAGATATGTTGCCGGTCAGCCAGCAGAACGTATTCTGCCCCCTGGCTCATTTGCAACTATTGGTCAGGCATTGCCACCCGGCGAACCTTTACCAAGTGAGGGTTCACTAAAAGTATTAGTGTGGAATATCTTTAAACAGCAGCGTGCAGAATGGCTTTCTGTACTGCAAAACTTCGGTAAAGATGCTCATCTTGTTTTATTGCAGGAGGCTCAAACGACCCCTGAACTGGTAAAGTTTGCCACCAGTAACTATCTGGCCGCCGACCAGGTTCCGGCATTTGTCCTGCCTCAACACCCCTCAGGTGTTATGACTCTTTCCGCTGCTCATCCTGTTTACTGTTGTCCGTTACGCGAACGCGAGCCGATTTTACGCTTGTCCAAATCTGCATTAGTGACCGTATACCCACTGCCTGATGGTCGGTTGTTGATGGTTGTGAATATCCACGCGGTCAATTTCAGTCTCGGTGTCGATGTCTACAGCAAGCAGCTTGGGCCGATTGGCGATCAAATTGGCCACCATAATGGGCCGGTGATTATGGCGGGTGATTTTAACGCCTGGAGCCGCCCACGCATGAATGCGCTTTACCGCTTCGCCCGTGAAATGACTCTGCGGGAAGTGCGTTTCACAGATGACCATCGCCGCCGTGCTTTCGGTCGCCCACTTGATTTCGTGTTTTATCGTGGTTTAAACGTTGCAGAAGCCTCTGTTTTGGTGACTCGTGCGTCCGACCACAATCCTCTACTAGTCGAATTCCGTCCCGGCAAACCTGAGCTGAAGTAAGGTAAGTCAGGTCTGCCATTGGGCAGACTATGTGCTGCCCTTACTTACAATCATCTGCAAGGACAATACAATGACAACACAATCTCACCATGACAAAGTCGATCAACAGTTTGGCTCGCAGGCCAGTGCCTATCTGACAAGTGCTGTGCACGCTGCTGGCCGCGATCTGGAGCGTCTGAGCGCGCGTCTGGCTGATTTCCCTGATGCGCGTCTGCTCGATATGGGGTGTGGGGCAGGGCATGCGAGCTTTATTGCGGCGGCTCAGGTGAAAGAGGTGGTTGCTTATGATCTCTCAGAACAGATGCTCAGTGTGGTCAATGATGCGGCTAAAATGCGTGGCATCTTCAACATCACGACTCAACAAGGTTATGCAGAAGTGTTGCCGTTTGATGATGGTTCTTTTGATGTGGTGATTAGCCGCTATTCAGCTCATCACTGGCATGATGTAGGTAAAGCATTGCGTGAGGTAAAGCGTGTACTGAGACCTGGTGGTGTTGTAATTTTTATGGATGTGATGTCTCCAGGTCATCCCGTTCTCGATATCTGGCTGCAAACGGTTGAAGCATTGCGCGATACATCTCACGTTCGTAATTATTCAAGTGGCGAGTGGTTGAGCCTGTTGAATGATGCGGGCCTGGTCTCGCAAAATCTCTTGTGCGACCGATTGAATCTGGAGTTTACATCCTGGATTGCCAGAATGAGAACACCTGAAGCTCTGGCTGACGCTATTCGAATCTACCAACAGAGTGCATCAGATGAAGTGCAGCGTTATTTTGAGTTGCAGGGAGATGGCTCGTTCACCAGCGACATTATTTTTGTGGAAGCAAAGCGCGTGTAATTCAGGACGGGTCA
>NZ_LXEO01000002.1 GCF_001654865.1 Buttiauxella noackiae ATCC 51607
ATACAAATTAAAAAAGGCACCTAAAAAGGTGCCTTTTGATTCGATTAACGCTTACGCATCAGGTGTAGAGTTGTTGCTAACAAATAGCGTCAACTGATCTCCAGGTTTCAGATTGTCTGTATCGTCGTTCCAGCGCAGAACATCCTTGATGTTCACACCGTGACGTTTCGCGATACTCGACAACGAGTCACCCTTGCGCACCTTATAAGTGATGCTATCGTTCTTAGCTAAACTCTGTGCGCCATTTTTGACGTTGAGTGTTTGGCCGACTTTAATGTTCGCGCCGCGTATGCCATTCCAGCTTTGCAAATCTTTTGCACTTACACCTAAGCGTGAAGCAATGCTCGATAAGGTATCACCTGAACGAACACGATAAGATTTGCTGCCACCTGCAGTACTGCGGTTATCAGCGACTAGCCGTGGCTGCACTGCTGCAATTTCACCAGAAGCCAAAGAGGCTTTTAGCTGATCGGCATGCTTTTTGGGTACCATTACATAACGCTGGTTCTTGCCAACGGTCGAGGTTTTTACCCCGGCGTTGAATGTCTTCAGCGTGCTTAATGATATACCTGCCATTTCGGCAACCTGCGTAAGCTCAACCGGATCACTAACTTCTACACGTGCTAAGGCACGGCTTTCGTCAGTAGTAGGTAAGCGTACGCCGTACTTTTTGCTGTTTTTGAGAATATCACTCAAAGCCAACATTTTTGGTACGTAAATTTTGGTTTCCCGTGGCAGTGAAAGCGACCAAAAATCCGTTGGTAAACCACGAGCTTTATTCGCTTTCATTGCCTTCAGTACACGACCTTCGCCGCTGTTGTACGCCGCCACGGTTAATAACCAGTCGCCGTCAAACATCTTGTTCAGACGCTGCATCATATCGAGTGCGGCAGTGGTGGAAGCCACTACATCACGACGTGCATCGTATGCTTTGGTCTGTTTTAAACCATAATTTCGACCCGTACTCGGTACAATCTGCCAGATGCCAGCGGCATTCGCAGAAGAGGTAGCGTGGGGGTCAAAAGCGCTCTCCACTATGGGTAGCAGTACTAGTTCCATTGGCATGTTGCGTTTCTTAACTTGCCCGGCAATCCAGTACATATACGGCTCTGCCCGTAATGTTACATCGTGGAGATAGCTCTTATTCTTCAGGTACTTCTGTTTCTGTTCGCGGATCCGGATATTCTCCGGTACCCCCATCTTTAGCTCGTCGCCAATGAAGTTCCACAAGTTTTGGTTATCCGCGAGATATGTCCCATCGTCCATCCATCGCGAACCTGTGTACTTTCCTGCTTCACCTTGACCAGCTGCCGACAGACTCTGTGCGTGCTGTTGGATGTTGCCGTCATGCCTTGACGCCTGGCACCCCACAAGCAAAACAGAGGCGAGTAATATCGCTTTTGCCTTCATGTGTGTGTCAAATGGTTGCTTAAAAGACGAGCAAGAATACCTTCCACTTTAAAACAACACAACCAAAAAATTCAGAAGGTATCTTTCTTTGTCCGTAACCAGGCGAATATCTGCTGTGGTTGTTGCAAGTTTGTTTCTTTATTTATTTTTTCTTTTAAATCAATATCATCAGTTCTTAAGAATAAATTTATTTTGCGTTCATTTTCCAAAGAACTTGGTAAGGTTGATTGGTTTTTTGCACGTAACTCATTAACTTTTCGACAGTATCCGTTTAATTTCTCATCGTCAGGAAGAATAGATAAGGAAAATTTTATATTCGAGAGTGTGTATTCGTGTGCGCAGCAAATTAACGTATCTGCAGGTAACTTGTTAAGTTTTTGAAAAGAATCATACATATTCTCTGCAGTGCCTTCAAAAAGGCGTCCGCAGCCGCCAGAAAACATGGTGTCACCGCAAAAAAGATAAGGTGCGCTGTAGAAACAGATATGTCCTAAAGTGTGACCGGGTGTGGCAATTACAGTAAATTCATACTTCAAAATATTGACCGTTTCGCCCTCTCTGACTACCCGGTTCGTTCCCTTATCTTGTGTCTCCTCTGGGCCATATACCACAAGGCCTGGATACTTTTTGAGAAGTTCTTTCACGCCGCCAACATGGTCGTTGTGATGGTGGGTCAGTAAAATAGCTTCTGGCTGCCAGTGATTATCTTCAAGGGCTTTTAGTACAGGTTGAGCTTCGCCCGGGTCAACAATGATGCATCTGCCTTGCTCATCATTCAGAACCCAGATGTAGTTGTCCTGGAATGCGGAAATACTGTTAAGATTCATAATTCGACCTCTCTGAATTGCGCTAAGAAGGTAGTGATGAAACCGGCAAGGATACCTGAAAATTTCATTTCACCGCATCATTGGGGAGAACTGCCATGGGGCGAGTACTACCGTGAGGCGCTGGAATCCCAACTTCAGCCGTGGTTTGCTAAGATGTTTGGCTTCCACCTACTGAAAATCGGCAACTTAAGCACTGAAATCGACACAGAAGCCTGCGCTATTTCACACCAGGTGAATGTTGCTTTACAAGGCGACCGACTTCAGGTGAATGCCGATCCGCTGTATTTACCTTTTGCCGGTAAATCAGTCGATGCATGTATGTTGGCTCATACATTGCCGTGGTGCCAGGATCCACATGGATTATTGCGCGAAGCCGATCGGGTGTTAATTGATGATGGATGGCTAATCCTTAGTAGCTTTAATCCTGTGAGCCTGCTGGGTTTAGGTAAGACAGTGCCATTTTTGCGTAAACGCACGCCGTATCATTGTCGAATGTTCACACCGATGAGGATATTTGATTGGCTGGCATTGCTGAATTTTGAAGTGATGCACCAACGCAGTTTCCAGGTTTTACCCTGGAGTAAACAAGGCGGGAAAATGCTCAGTACCCATCTTCCTGCGTTGGGATGTATGCATGTCATTGTGGCGCGTAAGCGGACATTGCCCCTTACGCTCAATCCTATGAAAAGCCGGAAAGCAAAACCGCAAATCCGCTCAGCTGTGGGGGCAACGCGGCAATTTCGTGAAACAACTAAGGCTTCGCCGTCTCTGACAGATAACCCACGTCCTCGAGAGTTGGATTAGAAGCCGCTTCGCGGGCGAGCTCATCACAACGTTCGTTTTCAGGGTGACCGGCATGGCCTTTCACCCATTCCCAACTGATTTTATGCTCGCTTAAGGCAGTATCCAGTCGCTTCCATAAATCGACATTCTTGACTGGTTTTTTATCGGCCGTTTTCCAGCCACGTTTTTTCCAGTTATGAATCCATTGGGTAATTCCCTGGCGAACATATTGGCTGTCGGTGCTAAGCACAACGTCGCAAGGCTCGATCAACGCCTCAAGTGCAACGATTGCCGCCATCATTTCCATGCGATTGTTTGTGGTCAGGCGAAAGCCAACGCTAAAAATTTTTTCGTGCTGTTTGTAGCGTAAAATAGCACCATATCCACCCGGCCCCGGGTTACCGAGGCAAGAGCCATCGGTGAAAATTTCTACCTGTTTGCGCATCTCTGGTAGACTTCCTGTGATTAAAAAACCAAGTCTGACATAAACGAGCGCCATGAGCACAGCAATTACACGACAGATCGTCCTCGATACAGAAACCACCGGTATGAACCAAATCGGTGCTCACTACGAAGGGCACCGCATTATTGAAATCGGTGCGGTTGAAGTCATCAACCGCCGCCTGACGGGTAATAATTTCCACGTATACCTGAAACCTGATCGTCTGGTTGACCCGGAAGCCTTTGGCGTGCATGGAATTGCCGATGAGTTTTTGGCAGACAAGCCAACCTTTGATCAGGTTGCTGATTCGTTCATGGACTATATTCGCGGCGCAGAGCTCGTCATCCATAACGCATCGTTCGATATCGGCTTTATGGACTATGAGTTCGGCAAGCTCAATCGCGATATCCCGAAAACCAACACCTTCTGCAAAGTTACCGATAGCCTGGCGCTCGCCCGTAAAATGTTCCCGGGCAAGCGTAATAGCCTCGATGCACTTTGTTCACGTTATGAAATAGATAACAGCAAGCGAACGTTGCACGGCGCCTTGCTCGATGCCCAAATTCTGGCCGACGTCTATTTAATGATGACGGGTGGGCAAACTTCTCTGAAGTTTGCAATGGAAGGGGATGTGCAGCAGCGTAGCGGAGACAACGGAATTCAACGTGTTGTGCGCCGCAGCTCGGGAATACGCGTCATTCGTGCCAGTGATGCAGAACTGGAAGCGCATGAATCGCGGCTCGACCTTGTGGAAAAAAAGGGCGGAAGCTGCCTGTGGCGTATATAAAATCAGCGTTAATGTATTAAAAAGCACCGTTTGGGTGAAATTAACGGCAAACGACTAGTTTAATAAGAAAAAACGTTGACGCTCATGAGCCCTATACGTATTATCTGCCTCGTTCCCGACGGGGAACAAAACGCGGAGCGGTAGTTCAGTCGGTTAGAATACCTGCCTGTCACGCAGGGGGTCGCGGGTTCGAGTCCCGTCCGTTCCGCCACAATTAGAAAGCCTGAATCAGAAATGATTCAGGCTTTCGTCGTTTTAATCCTTCGAAACGACAACCTGCCCGTTATATCCCAGTACGCCACTCTCTTTCTCAGCACGTGCCAGCCAGCGGTAACAGCCTGCACTCAAGAATGCGCCGATAAACCAGCTAAAGTTAGCCACCTCGTGAAGAGCTGGAATAAAGCTGATGATTAAGCCAATGGCAACTGATGGCAGCAGCGCGAGAATCGCTTTAGGGTTGAAACCACTTTTGTACCAGTAGCGGCCTTTTGGCGTGTCATCAAACAGATCGTCGACATAAATTTTGCTGCGTTTAATGATATAGAAGTCAGTCAACAGGATACCGAATAGTGGCCCAATAAACGCACCCAGCACATCCAGCGTGTAGTGAATAAGCTCTGGAGACTGGAACAAGTTCCACGGTGTCAGCAGTACAGATCCCACGGCTGCAATCATCCCACCGGTACGGAAGCTGATTTTCTGCGGCGAGCAGTTCGAGAAGTCGAAAGCCGGTGAGACAAAGTTTGCCACGATATTAATACCGATAGTGGCGGTGATCATGGTCAGCAAACCAATTGCCATCGCGAGGCTGTTGCCCACATGGCTTACCGTTTCGATAGGGTCAGTGATCATTTTGCCAAACAGGGATTGTGTACCGGAGACTATCACTACGGTCACGATGGAGAACAGCAGGAAGTTAAACGGCAGCCCCCAGCGGTTACCACGACGGATCTCTTTCATGCTTTTGCCGTAGCGCGAGAAGTCGCCGAAGTTCAGCAATGGACCGGAGAAGTATGAAACGACCAGCGCCGTTGCGGTAAGCATCTGCCACGCCTGCTCGCCAGAGCTAAGTTGTTTGCTGGCAAGCGTAAACGAAATTCCGTCAAACCCAGTTTGATACAAAATCCAGCCTGCCAGCACCATCATCACGATGTATACCGCAGGCCCCGCGATATCAATGAATCGTTTGATAGCATTCATGCCGTGCCAGAAAACCATCGCCTGAAGCACCCACATAATACCAAAGCAAACCCAGCCGAGATGCGAAAGACCGAGGAAATGTCCGGTAGTCATTGGCGCAAGTGAAGGCCAGAATTTCAGCATAACGAGCATTAAAGCATTTGCGGCCAGATAAGTCTGGATACCGTACCAGGCGAAAGCGATTAACCCACGTATCACCGCCGGAATGTTGGCACCGAACACGCCAAATGCCTGGCGGCAAATCACTGCGTAAGGCACGCCTGCCATTTGGCTAGGTTTCGCTACCAGGTTCGCGCACAGCTGTACGATACAAATCCCCACCAATAAGCAAAGCAAAACCTGCCAGCTTGCCAGTCCTAGAGTGAAGAAGCTGGCAGCCACCACATAGCCACCCATGCTATGCACATCAGACATCCAGAAAGAAAAAATATTGTACCAGGACCAGGTCTGATTGCGCGTCGGCGCCAGATCATCGTTACACAGGCGCGGGCTATACCCTACGTTTGCGCTATCGATCATGGCAGTCGTGTTGTGTTCAATGCTTGGCATGATATCTGCTCCCTAATAAAAACAGATGCTGACGGATTGTCTGAAACCTTTGTTGCAGGAACTGGGCCAGGTTTTAATTTTTTAATGCAGGCTGAATACGGCGGCGTTTGAGAGCCATATCGGCGTATATTAAGGCGCTGCGTGCTATTTCGCAGCGCGTGAAATGTGCAGAGATAGTGCACGCAATCATTTTTATGCCCGGAAATGGTGCTGACCATTGGGGCGAAAACCAAAAGGAATGAGTATGAAGAAACATTTGATTCAGGTGATCAACCCGAACACGAACGTGGCAATGACACACACAATTGCGCAAGCGGCACGTAGCGTTACTGCCCCATCCAGCGAAATCATCGCGGTTTGCCCATCACAGGGCGTGGAGTCTATAGAAGGACATTTTGATGAAGCGGTAGCGGCTATTGGTGTGCTTGAGCAAATCAAACTCGGTAAAGAGCAAGGGGTAAGTGGTCACGTTATCGCCTGTTTTGGCGATCCTGGTTTACTGGCCGCGCGTGAACTCGCCAGTGGCCCGGTTATTGGTATAGCCGAAGCAGCAATGCACGCCGCAACAATGGTTGCGACACGCTTCTCTATCGTCACCACTTTGCCGCGTACCGTGATTATTGCGCGCCATTTATTACGCCAGTATGGCTTCGAGCACCATTGCGCAGCGCTGCATGCGATCGATTTACCGGTACTTGCTCTGGAAGATGGCACGGGTCTTGCTCAGATGAAGGTACGCGAGCGTTGTATACAAGCCATGAAAGAGGATAACAGCGGAGCGATTGTGCTTGGTTGTGGTGGGATGGCTAATCTTGCACGGGAATTGACTGCTGAATTGGGCATTCCCGTCATTGATGGCGTTACAGCAGCAGTGAAAATGGTCGAGTCCCTCATCGCTCTTGGGCTTGGAACCAGCAAGCATGGCGACCTCGCGTATCCGAATAAAAAACCGTTATCAGGCTGTTTTGACATGCTGAGTTGAAATTCTGGCTCGGCTCGTAAGGAACCGAACCATGAATGAATTACCGAAAACTAAAAATTATCACTTCACTGAAAATTACCCGCGTGACATGAAAGGTTATGCGGGTAAGCCTCCACATGCGCAATGGCCAAATAACGCCCGGGTAGCTGTGCAGTTCGTTCTCAATTTTGAAGAGGGTGGTGAAAACCACGTTCTGCATGGCGACAGCGGTTCGGAACAGTTCCTTTCCGATATCATCGGTGCCGCCAGTTTTCCTGACCGCCATATGTCGATGGATTCCCTCTATGAATACGGTTCTCGAGCCGGGTTCTGGCGCATCCATCACGAGTTCCAAAAACGCGGCCTGACGATGACAGTCTTTGGCGTAGCAATGGCACTGGCGCGTAACCCTGAAATTGTTGAAGCAATAAAAGCAGCTGATTACGACGTGGTAAGCCACGGATGGCGCTGGATCCACTACCAAAATCTGGATGAAGCCACTGAGCGTCAGCATATGCATCAGGCTATCGAAATCCTTGAAGATTTATTCGGCAGCAAACCGCTCGGTTGGTATACCGGCCGCGACAGCCCGAATACACGTCGGCTGGTGGCAGAAAATGGCAGCTTCCTGTACGACAGCGATTATTACGGCGACGATCTGCCATTCTGGAGCAAAGTCAGCTGTAGTGATGGTTCGACTAAACCCCACCTGGTTGTGCCTTACACGCTTGATGCCAACGATATGCGCTTTGCAACCGCGCAGGGTTTTAACACCGCCGAGCAGTTTTATACCTATCTGAAAGACAGCTTTGATGTGTTGTACGAAGAAGGGGAAACGGCACCGAAAATGATGTCTATCGGCATGCACTGCCGTTTACTGGGGCGGCCGGGTCGTTTCAGAGCATTACAGCGTTTTCTGGATTATGTGCAACAGCATGATGATGTGTGGATATGCCGTCGTCAGGAGATTGCCGAGCATTGGGTGAAGACGCATCCATATTACGAATAAATGATGTGGCGGCGGGTGACATTTTGTTCCCCGCCAACAGTCTTTAACTCATTACGCTGACGTGTGCGGCGACAATTCGCCAGCCATACGGAAATTTGACCCATGTTTGCATTTGACGGCCAATTTTGTCGCTTCCTTCACGGGTGAATTCCGTGCTGGCAACAGCCATATCATCGCCGTACGTGGTGATGGTGGTATTTTGCAAAAGCCGGTCTAGCCCCTGAGACGAACGAGCATTTCTGAAAGCTCTTATCTCATCGATACCGTATAGATTTTCACTCGCACCATAGCGAACGGTACGGGGATCTGCCCAAAATAGTTCATCTAAAACCGCAACATCGTTGCTGATCAACGCCTGTTCGTAGCGGTAAAAAGCGGCACTCACCTCATTGACGATTGCCGGGCGATCAATATTGTCACGCATCATAGTATTTACCTTACCTGGTGGTTTTCCCTACCAGCATACCCTGTATTTCAAGCTGATGGGCAGCTCTCAGGCAGATATCTTCCCGCCATGGCGGTGCAATGAGCTGCACACCGATGGGATGCCCACTTGCAGTCATTAATGGCACCGTGACTACTGGCAAACCAAGGAATGAAATAGGTTGTGTCAACATACCCATGCTGGCTTTCACGGGAAGCTCAGTCCCGTTAATTTGCATGATTTGCTGGCCAATCAGTGTGGCACTGCAGGGCGTTGCTGGTGCGATAAGCAGATCATACTTTTCGAAGAGTGGCAGGGTGTTATCACGGAACCACGTTCGGAAGCGCTGCGCCTGAGTGTACCAGGCTGATGGTGTCATGGCGCCCGCTAACAAGCGTTCGCGGGAGTTAAGCTCAAAGCGTTCTGCCCGTTCGCGCAAGGCCGGCAAATAATGGTTTCCCCCTTCCGCCGCAGAGAGTAAAAATGCGGCCGATCGGGCGAGTTCTGCTTCAGGCAATGTAATACATTCGTCGGTTCCAAGTATTTTAGCCACACTTGCCACCGCCGCTTTTGCTTCATCATCGCACCAGGTCTCAAAGAAACCGCCTAATACGGCGCTACGCAAGCTAGCGGGCTTTTCCAGTTTATCGGCTACCGGTTCAACGTGACGGGCTGACTGGAAATGGTCTGTTGCATCCATACCCTGAAGCGCGTCATAAACTCGGGCTAAATCATCCACGTTACGAGCCAATGGGCCGATATGGTCGAGGCTGGCGACAAAAGGCTGGCTGCCGCTACGCGAAAGACGACCAAAAGTAGGTTTCAGACCAAATACGCCGCACAGCGAAGCCGGAACCCGAATCGAACCGTTGGTATCCGTACCGAGGCTAAAGTTCACCATTCCGGCGGCAACGGCTGCTGCTGAACCACCTGATGAACCGCCGGCAATTCGGGCCAAATCATGCGGGTTTCGGGTAGCTCCGTAGTGGCTATTTTCGGTGGTGAAACCGTATGCGTAGGCATCCATATTTAGCGCGCCTGTGAGCATAGCCCCAGCGGCACTCAGTTGCTTGATGGCAAACGCATCTTCAAGTGCTGGTGGTTGCGTACTAAAAAGCTCCGCGCCAGCAAGCGTTGTCACTCCTTTAATATCAAAGAGATTTTTTACCGCAAAGGGCACGCCCGCTAATGGTGGCAGTGTTTCGCCACACGAACGAATTCGGTCAATGGCCTGTGCCTCTTGCAGTAAACGTAGGGAGGTGACGTGGGTAAAAGCATTAATTTCAGGGTCAACTTGCTCTATTTGTGCAAGCGTCAGATGAGCCAGTTCGCAGGCAGAAAATTCACCGCCAGCCAGTCCTTGCTGAATATCGCGAATGGAAAGTAGGTTCATAGCTTATAAACCCCGGCAACTTCCTGACGTTGTGGCAATGGAAAATCCATCAAAGGTTCAGCCAGTGCGGCCATGCGTGTGAGATGTACTTCGAGCTCTTTACGGCGAGCATCATCCAGCGGAACATTGAGAAGTTGCTCCATTAACTGGATATAAGCGGGCCATTCGATAGTTTTTGATTTCATTTTTTCCTCCTTAAAAGCCAGCTGCGCTGCCGTTGCTGCGTGGATCATAAGCTCCTTCAAGCATGCCGTTGGTATGGCGCACAATGGCTCCGGCATGACCTACAGCTTCGCTAAAATCAGGTAATGCTTCGACTTCATGACCCAATTCGCTTAGTGCTGCGAAGGTTTCAGGGCTAAATCTGGCTTCTAATTTCAGGCTGTCTGAGGCTTGCCCCCAGGTTCTACCCAGTAACCAACGTGGAGCGGTAACGGCTTCTTGCAGTGGCATCCCCTGGATCACATGGCGGGTAAAAATAGCCGCCTGAGTTTGCGGTTGCCCGTCGCCGCCCATCGAGCCGTAAACCATCGTTCTACCATCGGCAAGTCGTGCGGCTGCCGGATTCAGGGTATGGAACGGTTGTTTTCCGGGGGCAAGGCTTAATAAATCTTCGGGTTTGAGGCTGAACGCTGCTCCACGGTTTTGCCACAGAACACCGCTTTTTGGCAGTACCACGCCGCTGCCAAACTCGTGGTAAATACTTTGAATAAACGACACAGCCAATCCGCTGCTATCAATCACGCCCATCCAGACTGTATCGCCAGGGCCTTTACCTGTTCCCCAGTCAGCGGCCTTTGTGTCGTCAATTTCTGCGGCCAGTGCGGTGAGCGGCTCTGGCTCCAGCAGGCTTTGAATTGAAGTGGTGATATGGCGTGGATCGGTGATGTATTTATCGCGTAGCGTAAAAGCTTTTTTGGTGGCCTCAACGATACGATGAACAGTTTGGGTTTCGTTTGCCTGCGCCATTTCTAAATGATCGGTGATCCCAAGGATCGCCAGCGACACCAGACCCTGAGTGGGGGGCGTCATATTGTAGATGTCACCATGCTGGTGGTGCAGATGCAGCGGAATACGGCGTTTGGCCCGGTGAGCTGCAAGATCTTGTAAGTTTAAAGGCATGCCTAATTCAGCAAGTTCGTTGGCAATTAAGATGGCTAACGGACCGCGATAAAAACTATCAAGCCCTTCAACGGTCAGGCGTGTCAGCGTTTCGGCTAGTCGCGGTTGGGTGAAACGACTACCTGCATGGGGAATTTCACCACGATCTAAAAACGTCTCAGCGAAACCGGAGATATTAACCAGCTCGTCGTATTTGCTATGGGTCGCAAGCGCCTGCGATTGGGTCACCGGAATACCATCAGCCCCATAGCGAATTGCATCCGCCAATAAACGCGAGAGCGGCAGTTGCCCGCCGCCAAGCTGCCTGGAGATTTTTAGTGCTTCGTCCCAGCCGCTAAGCGTTCCTGGCACGGTTAGCGCAGCTTTCGGGCCACGATGAGGGATAGATGCTTCGCCTGCGTAAAATTCCAAAGATGCGTGTGAACCCGCGGCACCGCTGGCATCAATCGCAATCGGCTCACCTTCTGGTGGCACTATCAACCAAAAACCATCGCCGCCAATGCCATTCATGTGAGGATAAACAACGGCAATAGTTGCCGCTGCTGCCACCATTGCTTCGATAGCATCCCCACCGTGGCGTAATACGGATAATGCGGTCTCACTGGCTAAGTGGTGCGGTGTAACGGCCATACCGGAAGGTGCCATATTGCTTTGCATCATCGTTTTATCTCTCAGAACGGAAGCTGGATAATATATTTAAGCAAGAGATGTTCCAGGTTGACGAGGTTTGTTTCACTGTGTCAGGCTCGAATGAAACAATAGTTACAGAGGTCATCATGAAACAATTAGACGAGCGCTTAAGAGCAACATACGAGCAGCTTTCCCCGCAAGAACAGCGTGTTGCTGCCTTTATTGTCGACCATTTTGATGATCTGATTAGCTACAACAGCGCTGAGTTGGCCCGTCTTTCAGGCGTATCTAAAGCTACTGTGAGTCGCCTCTTTAAGCGCCTGGGTTATGACCGATACAAGGATATGCGTGAAGAATTGCGAACCTTGCGTCAGAGCGGAATGCCCCTGACGGAAAACCGCGATGCTGTACAAGGTAACACGTTACTGGCACGGCATTACAAACAGGAAATGGCCAACCTGACACACTGGGTTAGCTTGTTGGATACTCAACAGTTTCTCGATGTTGTCACGGCACTTACTTCAGCAAAACGTATTTTTATTATTGGCTTACGAAATTCATGGCCTGTGGCAATGCACTTACGCCAGCAGTTATTACAAGTTCGTAGCGATGTCTGGTTATTGCCGCAACCAGGACAGACGCTGGCAGAAGAAGTGGTGGATATCAACGAACATGACTGTGTCATCGCTATCGCATTCCGCAGAAGACCCCGCATCATCAAGCCACTGCTGGCTAATTTGCACAAGCGGCAGGTGCCGCTGCTGGTAATGAGCGAAGCACAGGGCTCTGGTTTGACCCCCTACTGCCGTTGGCACTTTGCCGCACCGCTGGATAGCGTTTCAGCTTTCGATAGCTATAGCAGCGCAATGAGTCTGGTGAACCTGTTAGCCAACGCAGTGTTACACGAAGCGTTAACCACTGGTCGTCAGCGCATTCATCATATTGCCGAACTCTATACGGAGCTTGATGAGTTAGAACAACGCTAACGCACCATAATGGTGCTCCTGCACAGATTCCGGGAATCATTGTGGTTCATTAAGCACTTCAGGTAACTCTCATTTTTAAAGCTAAGTGTCGGCATTTCTCTCTTTGCCACTAATGAAAATGAATGGCACATTAGTTGCAGAATATTTTTATAAAGAATCTTTTGTTTCATTTTGAACTAAAGGAAATGCCATGTCAGATATTCAGCACTTCGCGCAAATCAATCCGCCACACCGTTTGTTGATGGGGCCGGGTCCAATCAATGCCGATCCACGTGTCTTGCGGGCAATGGCGAGCCAGCTAATTGGGCAGTATGACCCGATCATGACTGGTTATATGAATGAAGTGATGGTGCTGTATCGCGAGCTTTTCCGTACGCAAAACCGTTGGACAATGCTGGTGGATGGGACTTCCCGTTCTGGTATCGAAGCGATTTTGCTGTCAGCGATTCGTCCGGGTGACAAGGTTCTGGTGCCGGTCTTTGGGCGTTTCGGCCATCTGTTATGTGAAATAGCACGTCGATGCCGTGCTGAAGTTCACACCATTGAGGCTCCCTGGGGCGAAGTGTTTACCCCGGATCAAATTGAAGACGCCATCAAAACGGTTAAACCGCGTTTGCTGTTGACCGTTCAGGGCGACACGTCCACCACTATGTTGCAGCCGTTGGCCGAACTGGGCGAAATCTGCGATCGTCATGGCGTGCTGTTTTATACCGATGCTACCGCGTCTTTTGGCGGCAACGTGCTGGAAACGGACGCGTGGGGGTTAGACGCTGTATCTGCGGGTCTGCAAAAATGCCTCGGCGGTCCATCTGGTAGTTCGCCGATAACGCTCAGCGCACAGATGGAAGAGGTGATCCGCCGCCGTAAATGTGTTGAAGAAGGGATCCGTACGGCAGCTCACCAGGACGGTGATGATGAAATGATCTATTCGAATTATTTCGATCTTGGCATGGTGATGGATTACTGGGGACCGGAACGTCTGAACCACCATACCGAAGCCACCAGCATGTTGTTTGCCGCCCGTGAATGCGCGCGCATTATTCTCGAAGAAGGTCTGGATGTGGGGATCGCTCGTCACGAACTGCACGGGCGTGCGCTGGTAGCGGGGATTCAGGGAATGGGCCTGGAAACCTTTGGCGACCTGCAACACAAAATGAATAACGTTCTGGGGGTCGTAATCCCTTCAGCGGTTCATGGTGAAGAAGTGCGCAAAATGCTGCTGGAAGATTTCCATATCGAAATCGGCACCTCGTTTGGCCCGTTGCAGGGCAAAATCTGGCGCATCGGCACTATGGGGTATAACGCGCGTAAAGATTGCGTGCTGCAAACGCTCACCGCGCTGGAAGCGGTGCTTAATCGTCTGGGCTTTAAAACGACGCAAGGCGCGGCGATGCAGGCCGCGTGGGATACCTATTCTCAGGAAAGCCGCTGATGGTCAAACATGTCATGAATGTAACGCAGGCCGGTGCTGCCGCACGCCGCGTGATGCAGCGTGCGGATGAATTGGCGCAAATCAGCGAAACGCCGGGCCAACTGACGCGCGTCTATCTTTCCCCCGAACATCTGCGTGCCAACTATCTGGTTGCCGGTTGGATGGAACAAATCGGCATGACCACCTGGCAGGATGCGGTAGGCAATATTTGTGGGCGTTACGAAGGTGCAAAAGAAGGCGCACAGGCCATTTTGCTGGGCTCGCATCTGGACACGGTGCGCAATGCCGGGCGCTACGATGGCATGCTTGGTGTGTTAGCCGCGCTGGAAGTCGTCTCTTTCTTGCATCAACACGAAATTCAATTAGAGCAAGCGATTGAAATTGTGGGTTTTGGTGATGAAGAAGGCACGCGTTTTGGCAT
Organism: Buttiauxella noackiae ATCC 51607; assembly: GCF_001654865.1. Classification (GTDB taxonomy): domain Bacteria; phylum Pseudomonadota; class Gammaproteobacteria; order Enterobacterales; family Enterobacteriaceae; genus Buttiauxella; species Buttiauxella noackiae. The sequence continues at coordinate 14,377 of NZ_LXEO01000002.1, forward strand.
CACATTATTGGGTAGCCGTGGCGTGACCGGAACGTGGCCGGATAACTGGCTGGCGTGTGAAGACGCGGCGGGGGTTAGCGTTGCGCAAGCATTGGTCAATGCCGGTTTTGACCCTTCTCGAATTAGTAGTGCTGCCCGTAGTCCGGAAGAGTTTAGTGCGTACCTTGAATTGCACATTGAGCAAGGACCCGTGCTTGAACAGAAGAATCTGGCGATTGGCGTGGTTACCGCCATCAATGGAGCTCGCCGTTTAAAATGCAGCTTTATCGGTGAAGCAGGCCATGCGGGTACGGTGCCGATGGCAATTCGTAAAGATGCCCTCGCCGCTGCTGCTGCCTGGATGACTTACGTCGAAAGCACGACCCGCATGTACAGCCCGGACATTGTGGCAACAATTGGTTCACTGCAATGTTTGCCTGGTGCGGCAAACGTCATTCCCGGTGAAATTCAACTGACGCTGGATATCCGCAGCCCAAGGGATGCTGATCTTGAAGCGTTGCTGGAAAATCTTTTAGCGGAAGCTCATCAAATCGGTGCCCAACGTGGTGTCACTTTCAGTGCGGAAACCTACTATTCGATTCCCGCCACGCCGTGCGATGCCCGTCTGCAACAGTGTTTAACTTCTGCCGTAACCGCTGTTCAGGGGCGTAGTTTGTCGCTGCCGAGTGGGGCGGGGCATGACGCGATTGCCATTGCGGAGCGTTGGCCTGTCGGGATGCTGTTTGTGCGCTGCGGGCGTGGAATTAGCCATCATCCTGCGGAATCGGTAATGGAAGCCGATGTGGGGCAGGCGGTGCAGGCCTTTGCGCAAACGGTCATCGCGCTGGCTGCGAAAAACACGCTGGCTGAATTTAACAATGCGCCAGAAAACGAAGCGCTGGATCTAGTAGCTCCGTGCGTCGCGATTTCAGCCTGGGCTGAAAGCTTGGTGGCTGCGCGCCCATTCCAGACGGTCGACGCGTTAAAGCAATATGCCACGCAACTGGCCCAGGATTGGGGGCGAGCAGAGCTAAATCAGGCGCTTACGGCTCATCCACGCATCGGCGAAAAAGCTCAGGGCGAAGGTAAAGAAGCAGAGCTTTCTGAAGGTGAACAATCCGCGGTGGATACGCAAAACCGTGCGTTAACCCTCGCGCTGGCGCAGGGCAACGCTAAATACGAAGCTTGCTTTGAGCGCGTGTTTTTGATTCGCGCCAAAGGGCGCAGCGGTGATGAAATCCTTGCTGAACTCCATCGCCGGTTGAATCAAACGCCCGCAGAAGAAGAACTTGAAGCCCTGGAACAGTTACGCCAAATCACATTATTACGCCTGGAAGGAGTGTTTGCACAATGAGCCAACTGAGCACGCATATTCTTGATACGGCGTTGGGGAAACCGGCCGCCGATGTGGTGATTTACCTTGAGCATCAAATTGCAGGAAATTGGGAAAGGATTGCACAGGGAGTCACTGATGCTGATGGGCGGATGAAGGATTTCACTTCGGAGCAATTAGCGGCAGGGCGCTACCGTTTGAGCGCAGAAATCGGTTCGTATTTTGCGAAAACGCACCGAGAGTCGTTATATCCCTCGGCGCAAATTGACTTTGTTATTACGCAAAACGGCGGGCATTATCACCTGCCGTTTTTAATTTCTCCCTGGTCGTGGTCGACTTACCGAGGAAGTTAGTTGAAATTACAGACTAAAGGGATCGGCATCCTGCCATGCCGGGAATTTTTCACGGTATTCCTGCAAAGCAATTAACGACAAATCCGCGTCGAGGCGCATCGCTTGATGGGCTTCGCCATTTGCCAGAATTTCACCCTGTGGGTTAATAATCTTGCTATCACCCCGGTAATGATGGCCATTTCCATCAGTACCAACACGGTTACAGCCCGCCACATATGCCTGGTTTTCAATGGCTCGAGCGACAAGCAGGCTTTGCCAGTGCAAGGAACGCGGGGCAGGCCAGTTAGCAACGTATAACGCCAGGTCATAGTCATTACGATTGCGTGAAAAAACCGGGAAGCGTAAGTCATAACAAACCTGTGGCAGAATGCGCCACCCACGCCATTCGACGATGACCCGCTCGTTACCGGCCTGATAATGGTGGTGCTCATCGGCCATGCGGAACAGATGGCGTTTATCGTAGAAATGGACTTTACCGTCAGGCTGTACCAGCAAGAATCGGTTTACCGGCCCGCGATCGGTTTGCAGTGCGGCACTGCCGGCAATCATTGCCTGAGTTTGCTGGGCTTTGAACTGCATCCAGTCAATCACTTCTTCTTCAGCAAGCGACTGTTTAGCTGCTTCCATCGCGAAACCCGTGGTGAACATTTCCGGCAGGACAATCAGATCGCGGCCATGAATACCATCCAACTGTACATCGAAGTGGCGCAAGTTTGCTGCGCCGTCCATCCAGACCAGCGGTTGTTGCAGAACGGTAATTTTCAAACCAGACACAATCGGAAGCCTCATGATAAGCAGTGTTTCATTCACTTTAGCATGAGTTAAGAATAAAAAACCCGCCGAAGCGGGTTTAGTGTAGAGAGGTGGAGGGCTTATGCCGCTTCAATTTTACGATGCTTTTCCGGCACCTTTACCGGCATAGTTGCCAGCTCCTCCGGCTCAAACTCATCGACGTTGATGCTGCGCAGGCGGCTTGCTTCAGCTTTGGTGAGGATCGCCGCTTCGCCTGCATTGATCTTCCCTTCAGCCAGCCACTGTTTGGCTTGCTCATCAAGGCGGGTAAATGCCAGATTACGCCCGGTTTCTTTACAGATGCGCAGGTGGATTGGCTCAGCGGCCATGACGTCCATCAGTGCTTCTTCCAGCAGACCAGCAGGGTTGAACTCGCTTGGTGTCAGATACTGGCCCCGACCAATGCGTGAGCGGGTTGCTGATGGAATTTGCATGATCTTCGCCAGTTGATGATCCAGCTTGTCAGATGGGGCATCGTAACGACGGCCCAGCGGGAAGATAACGACACGCAACATGCCTGCCACAAACGCATTCGGGAAGTTGCGCAGTAAATCGTCAATCGCTTGTTCTGCCTGATACAACGCATCCTGAACACCCCAGTGAACCAGTGGCAGGTCAGCTTCGTTACGGCCTTCGTCGTCATAGCGTTTCAGCACCGATGAAGCGAGGTACAGCTGGCTCAGAATATCGCCCAGACGAGCTGAGATACGTTCACGACGTTTGAGGCTGCCACCCAGAACCGCCATGGATACGTCTGACAGCAATGCCAGGTTGGCGCTCAGTCGGTTCATATACTGGTAGTAGCGTTTGGTGGAATCTTTGGTCGGTGTGGCGCTGGTCAGGCCATTGGTTAAACCGAGCCACAGGCTGCGCATTTTATTGCTACCCACGTGGCCGATATGCTTAAACAGCAGCTTATCGAAGGCATTAACATCGTTGTTCTGCGCCGCAGTCATCTCATCGAGCACATACGGATGGCAACGAATGGCACCCTGGCCGAAGATAATCATGCTGCGTGTCAGAATATTCGCGCCTTCTACGGTAATTGCGATAGGCGCACCCTGATAAGCACGTGCCACAAAGTTAGAATTGCCCAGCATAATGCCTTTGCCGCCGACAATATCCATTGCATCCAGAATGGCGCGCTGGCCGCGGTGGGTACAGTGGTACTTAACGATAGCTGACAGAACGGCAGGTTTTTCACCGAGCATAATGCCGTAGGTCACCAGAGACGCGGCGGCATCCATCACATAAGCATTACCGGCAATACGCGCCAGTGGCTCTTCAATCCCTTCCATTTTACCGATGGAAATTCTGAACTGACGACGAATATGGGCATAAGCACCTGTCGCCATCGCCACAGATTTCAGGCCACCGGTTGAGTTGGATGGCAGGGTGATCCCACGGCCCACAGACAGACATTCCACCAGCATACGCCAGCCCTGGCCGGCCATTTTCGGGCCACCGATGATGTAATCGATCGGCACGAAAATATCTTTACCGCGAGTTGGCCCATTCTGGAATGGCACGTTAAGTGGGAAGTGGCGTTTGCCAATTTCCACACCTGGCGTGTGAGTTGGGATCAGCGCGCAGGTAATACCGAGATCTTCTTCCTCACCCAGCAAATGGTCCGGGTCAGACAGTTTGAATGCCAGGCCCAGAACGGTGGCAATGGGAGCGAGCGTAATGTAGCGCTTGTTCCAGGTCAGACGCATGCCGAGAACTTGCTGGCCTTGCCATTCGCCCATACAGACAACGCCGGTATCAGGAATGGCACCGGCATCGGAACCCGCTTCCGGGCTTGTCAGCGCAAAGCATGGGATCTCTTGTCCGCGTGCCAGCCGCGGCAGGTAATGATCTTTCTGCTCTTCTGTACCGTAATGTTGCAGCAATTCGCCCGGGCCTAATGAGTTAGGCACGCCAACGGTAATCGCCAGAATTCCGGAAACCCCAGACAGTTTTTGTAGTACGCGAGATTGCGCGTAAGCCGAAAACTCCAGGCCGCCGTACTCTTTCTTAATGATCATCGCAAAGAAGCGGTGTTCTTTTAAATAAGCCCACAATTCTGGCGGTAAATCTGCCATTTCGTGCGTGATCTGGAAGTCATTTGCCAGGCGGCAGGCTTCTTCAACCGGGCCGTCGATAAAGGCTTGTTCTTCTTCTGTCAGTTTAGGCTGCGGATAGTTGTGCAGCTTTTCCCAATCTGGTTTACCACGGAACAAATCGCCTTCCCACCAGGTTGTACCGGCATCGATAGCTTCTTTCTCAGTACGCGACATCGGCGGCATTACTTTGCGGAAGCTGCGGAACACGGGTGCGGAAATCAGAGATTTACGCATTGGTGTAAAGACGAATGGCACCAGAATTATCGCCAGTGGAACCAGTACCCAGATAGACCAGATACCAGCAAAACCAAGCGCGGCTGTCCACGCCAGTAGAATTGCGCTACTGAGCAGCAAATTGACCTGGTGATAGAAAAGCACACCGAGGAGAACGATGGTTGCGACAATACTCAAAATCAACATAAAGGAAACTCCCTTGCTTGTAGGAGGTCTGACCACTTGGATGTATTGGTTTTAGTTCATGTGGTTTTTTTTAGCAATATATTCACAAAATAATTACAACTCAGCTCACATTGTTACCGCACGGAACAGCAAAAGCAGGAGGATATGGCGCTTCTCGCGCTATCCGGTAAACTGCTGGGGTTAATCAATCGAAAAATACTGAAGGACATCCTCATGTACCAGGATCTTATTCGTAATGAATTGAATGAAGCGGCTGAAACGCTGGCTAACTTCCTGAAAGATGACGCTAACATTCATGCTATTCAGCGCGCGGCAGTATTGCTGGCTGATAGCTTTAAAGCAGGTGGCAAAGTGCTGTCATGTGGCAATGGTGGCTCACATTGTGATGCTATGCACTTTGCTGAAGAGTTGACAGGTCGCTACCGTGAAAACCGTCCGGGCTACCCGGCGATTGCGATTTCTGACGTCAGCCACATCTCTTGTGTGGGCAACGATTTTGGCTATGACCACATCTTCTCTCGTTATGTTGAAGCTGTTGGCCGTGAAGGCGATGTGCTGCTGGGGATCTCCACTTCAGGTAATTCCGGCAATGTAATTAAAGCCATTGAAGCTGCGCGTGCGAAAGGCATGAAAGTGATTACCCTGACGGGTAAAGACGGCGGCAAAATGGATGGGACTGCGGATGTCGAAATTCGTGTTCCACACTTTGGTTACGCTGACCGCATTCAGGAAATTCACATTAAAGTGATTCATATCCTGATTCAGTTGATCGAAAAAGAGATGGTTAAAGCTTAACGTTAATCCTCTTTGTTTTTTGTAGAGCGAATAAGCCTGTGCCATCCGCCGCCGCCATAACGCAGGTGGTGGATTGCACCTCGCTTCCACCCTACAAAACTGTGAAGAGGAGAATAGCAGTGGGAGAAGACTATGTGCGAATTGCTCGGGATGAGCGCCAATGTACCTACGGATATTTGCTTTAGCTTTACCGGTTTGGTGCAGCGTGGCGGTGGAACGGGGCCGCATAAAGACGGCTGGGGCATTACTTTCTATGAAGGTAAGGGATGTCGCACATTTAAAGATCCGCAACCGAGTTTTAATTCACCTATCGCAAAGCTTGTGCAGGATTACCCTATCAAATCTTGTTCAGTGGTCGCGCACATTCGCCAGGCTAACCGCGGAAAAGTGGCGCTTGAAAATACCCACCCTTTTACGCGCGAGTTATGGGGCCGTAACTGGACCTACGCTCACAATGGGCAGCTCAAAGGTCATCGCTCACTTGATACCGGGCCATTTCGCCCGATTGGCGAAACTGATAGCGAGCAGGCGTTTTGCTGGTTGCTTCATAAATTGACGCAACGTTATCCACGCACCCCTGGCAATATGCAGGCGGTGTTCCGCTACATCACTATTCTTGCCGCACAGTTACGAGAGAAAGGTGTGTTCAATATGTTGTTGTCGGATGGGCGATACGTGATGGCGTTTTGCTCCACCAATTTATACTGGATAACCCGACGGGCACCGTTTGGTGTGGCTAAACTGTTGGATCAGGATGTGGAGATCGATTTTCAGGAAGAGACCACACTCAACGATGTGGTCACTGTCATCGCGACTCAACCTCTTACAGGTAACGAAACCTGGCACAAGATTGCACCAGGTGAGTCGGAACTATTTTGTCTCGGGGAGCGCGTAGTTTGATGCCAGCTGCGGTTGTGTTGTATGCGCAATCGGCTTACTGATCACATAATTGCCGCTAACAACGGAAACGCCTGGCGGCTGATGATTCGCCATAAAGTAGTCATAACCTGGCTTCAGCTGTTTCCAGAAGTCGATGTAGTAAGAATACTTGTGACGTTGCATGTTGGCATCTGTCATGCGGAACGGATAGATGCTGACCTGTACGCTTGGTTGACCAAAGACTAAAGCACCGGTAACAAACTGGAAAATCTCATCAATGTTAGTGTCGGTCATCGCATAGCAGCCAATGGACACGCAAGCACCGTGAATCATCAGATATTGACCTTGATAACCATGCGAGCGATCAAACTCGTTCGGGAAGCCAATATTAATGGCTTTATAGAAGCGGCTATCAGGTTTTAGCTGGCTACGGGTCACGTTATAAAAACCTTCAGGACTTTTAAAATCACCCTGACGTTGTTTAGGACCTAGCCCACCGGAATAATTACAGATGCTATAGCTGTCGAGCAGTTGATACTGTTCGCCCATCTTCACATATAGCTCTAACGTGCGCTCTTCCTTAAATATCTGAATATAAACAGGAGAGCCCATAAGTTGTTGCTTGAATTCTTTACTGACAGGCGTGTTAGACGTATTGCCGCTTAATAAGCTGGCAAACGACATGCACGGTATCAGAAGCATCGCAATAATGAGTGCGATCTTGCGCATACTGCTTTATTCCTTGAAAAACTTATACCAAATGCCAGGACGGCAAAAAGAGACCCAAAATCAGAATACTCTGTATCAGGAGCGCTCACATTAGCATCGTTCTGAATTTTCGCAAGCCTGAAACAGAGCGATCCTACACATAAATAGCCGTTATGAAATACATTCACAAACATGAAGAGCTGCTTTTTGCGTAACAGCTCGCATTGCTGCACATCTCTATGCTGATTTCTGCCCCTTCAGAGGGCTAATGATGCTAAAATCCTTCGCGAATGTTGACCTGCGGATATGAAAGGAAACTATCCATAAGTCACTTGTTCCGGTTACCCGGGCGACTTATACCTCCCTCTCGTAATAGCGAATGGATGCGTTTCCTGTTTGTACCGCTTTATGTGTCGCATCGGTTGAATAGCATTTCGACCCATCCGTTGTCGGCTACACTTTTTTGTCGCGATGTTTAAGCCAATTTTAAACGTGATAACCTTATGATAAAAATCAAAAAAGGTCTGGATTTGCCTATTGCCGGTTTACCGGAACAGCAAATCCATGACGGCCCTGCGATACCTTTCGTGGCCCTGCTCGGTGAAGAGTATGTCGGCATGCGCCCTTCTATGCTTGTGCAGGAAGGTGACAAGGTATTGAAAGGCCAGCCTCTCTTCGAAGATAAAAAGAACCCGGGCGTGCTCTTTACCGCTCCTGCGAGTGGAACGGTAACGACGATTAATCGTGGTGAACGTCGCGTACTGCAATCTCTGGTTATTGAGGTTCAGGGTGATGAACAGGTCGTTTTTGAACACTTTGCACCTGAAAGTCTTGGCAAATTGCCGCGCGAAACTGTTCAGGCACAGCTGCTATCTTCTGGCCTGTGGACTGCACTTCGTACGCGACCATTCAGTAAAGCACCACAACCTGCGAGCGTTCCCGCGGCCATTTTTGTGACCGCCATTGATACCAATCCGCTGGCGGCCGATCCGCAACCCATTATTCGTGCGCATCGCGAAATGTTTGATGCAGGCTTAACACTATTGTCACGGCTGACAGATGGAAAAGTCCATGTCTGCCAGGCGGGTGGCGGTAAATTGGGTGGCCATGCTTGCGGACAAGTGACGTTTAATGAATTTGCCGGTCCTCACCCTGCTGGGTTAGTGGGCACACACATTCATTTCCTGGAGCCTGTTAGCCTGCAAAAAACGGTATGGCATCTTAACTACCAGGATGTGATTGCCATCGGCAAATTATTTATTGAAGGCGAATTGTGGACCGAACGCGTTATTGCGTTAGCCGGCCCACAGGTTAAAAAACCACGTCTGATTCGCACCCGTCTGGGGGCATCTCTGGAAGTGCTCACAGCTGGTGAGCTGGAAGAAGGCGAAAACCGCATCGTCTCCGGTTCTGTATTAAGTGGAACCATGGCCGCTGGCCCTCGTGCCTGGCTTGGTCGTTTCCACCTGCAAGTCACGGTTCTGAAAGAAGGGCGTGAAAAAGAACTGTTTGGTTGGGTAATGCCTGGTGCCAATAAATATTCGATTACACGCACCACGGTTGGCCACTTTCTGAAGCGCAAACTATTTAACTTCTCTACCGATACCAATGGTGGCGAACGCGCAATGGTGCCAATTGGTAACTATGAGCGTGTCATGCCGCTGGATATTCTGGCCACGATGTTATTGCGCGACTTACTGGCAGGAGATACCGACAGCGCTCAATTGCTGGGGTGTCTGGAGCTGGATGAAGAAGATTTGGCGCTTTGTACCTACGTTTGCCCGGGGAAATATGAATATGGCCCGGTGCTACGTGAGGTATTAACCCGCATCGAGCAGGAAGGATAAGTCATGGGCTTGAAGCATTTATTTGAAAAACTAGAGCCGCACTTCACGCAAGGCGGAAAGCTAGAAAAGTACTACCCGCTCTTTGAAGCGACGGCGACACTGTTTTATACGCCAGGCATCGTTACACCCGGAGCCTCCCATGTTCGTGATGCTATCGATCTGAAACGCATGATGATCCTGGTGTGGTTCGCTGTATTCCCGGCAATGTTCTGGGGCATGTACAACGTTGGGCTGCAAACTATTCCTGCCTTGAACAAGATGTACGGCGCAGAACAACTCCAGCAGGTGATTTCATCCGACTGGCATTATGTTGTCGCGCAGTGGCTGGGAGTAAACTTTACGCCTGATGCTGGCTGGCTCAGCATGATGACGCTTGGGGCCGTTTTCTTCCTGCCAATCTACATCACCGTGTTTTTGGTCGGTGGCTTCTGGGAAGTTCTATTCTCTATCATCCGCAAACATGAAATTAACGAAGGCTTCTTTGTTACTTCAATTCTTTTTGCGCTGGTGGTGCCACCAACGATGCCTTTGTGGCAAGCCGCACTCGGTATCAGTTTCGGTGTGGTTATCGCTAAAGAAATTTTCGGTGGGACAGGCCGTAACTTCCTGAACCCTGCACTGGCTGGCCGTGCGTTCCTGTTCTTCGCTTATCCAGCGCAAATCTCGGGCGACCTGGTGTGGACCGCGGCTGACGGTTTCTCTGGGGCAACTCCGCTTTCGCAATGGTCCCATGGCGGCGGTGAAGCATTAGTCAATGTTGTCACAGGCCAACCTGTTACATGGATGGATGCTTTCCTCGGCAATATTCCCGGTTCGATTGGTGAAGTTTCAACGCTGATGATCCTGATTGGTGGTGCGATTATCCTGTTTGGTCGGGTCGCATCCTGGCGCATCGTGGCGGGCGTTATGCTCGGCATGATTGCCACAGCAACGCTGTTTAACTTCATCGGTTCTGAAACCAACCCGCTATTTGCGATGCCGTGGTACTGGCATCTGGTGCTGGGTGGTTTTGCTTTCGGCATGATGTTTATGGCGACCGATCCGGTTTCGGCCTCGTTTACTAACAAAGGTAAATGGTGGTATGGGGCACTCATCGGCGTGATGTGTGTATTAATTCGAGTTGTAAACCCGGCCTATCCAGAAGGGATGATGCTGGCGATTCTGTTCGCCAACCTCTTTGCACCGTTGTTCGATTACCTGGTGGTGCAAGCCAATATCAAGCGGAGGAAGTCGCGTGGCTGAAGTAAAAAGTAACGATAGCATTGGCAGAACACTGCTGGTGGTGCTGGTGCTTTGCCTGGTTTGCTCCGTCGTGGTAGCTGGTTCTGCTGTGGGGCTTAAAGCTCGTCAGCAGGAGCAAAAAGCGCTCGATAAGCAACGTAACATTCTTGATGTTGCGGGTTTAGCAACACCAAAAATGACAGGTGAAGATGTTAAAGCCATCTTTGAATCACGCATTACACCGCGTTTGTTGGATTTGAAAAGTGGCGAGTTACTGGATAAAGACTCGTCTAAATTCGACCAGGCTGCAGCATTGCGTGATCCCAATCAGAGCAAAGCACTCACCTCTGACGAAGATCGTGCCGGGATAAAAAATCGCAGCAATATTGTTGAGATTTACCTGGTGCGGGATGAGCAAAACAAAATTCAGGAAGTAGTTTTGCCTGTGTATGGCAAAGGTCTGTGGTCGATGATGTACGCCTTTGTTTCTCTGCAAACCGATGGCCGCACGGTAAAAGGCATCACTTACTACGATCAGGGTGAAACCCCGGGTCTGGGTGGTGAGGTTGAAAACCCGAACTGGCGAGCCCAGTGGATTGGCAAAAAACTACTTGATGACAATGGCAAGCCTGCTATTCGTGTTGTGAAAGGCGGTGCGCGTCAGGGAGATGAGTACGGGGTAGATGGTTTATCCGGTGCCACGCTCACAGCAAACGGTGTACAACACACTTTTGATTTCTGGATGGGTGAACTCGGTTTTGGCCCCTTCCTGAAACAAGTACGTGAAGGAGCGCTCAACAATGGCTGATATTTCAGACATGAAAGAGGTCAAACGGGTACTGATTAGTCCTCTTGTGGATAACAACCCGATTGCCTTGCAAATACTCGGTGTCTGTTCGGCGCTGGCTGTAACGACGAAGCTGGAAACGGCGTTCGTAATGACCATCGCGGTAACTGTGGTGACAGCGTTCTCCAGCATGTTTATCTCGATGATCCGTAACCTGATTCCAAATAGTGTGCGAATCATCGTGCAGATGGCGATCATTGCTTCGTTAGTTATCGTCGTGGATCAGATCCTGCGTGCTTATGCTTACGAAATTTCCAAGCAATTATCTGTATTCGTCGGTCTGATCATCACCAACTGTATTGTGATGGGGCGTGCCGAAGCCTACGCCATGAAGTCGCCACCGCTGGCAAGCTTCATGGATGGTATCGGTAACGGCCTGGGATATGGCGTGATTCTGCTGTTAGTTGGCTTCCTGCGTGAGCTTATCGGTAGCGGTAAATTATTTGGTATCACGGTGCTTGAAACGGTGCAGAACGGTGGCTGGTATCAGCCAAACGGGATGTTCCTGCTGGCGCCGAGTGCGTTCTTTATTATCGGCCTGTTGATTTGGGCACTGCGTACGCTGAAGCCTGCGCAGCAGGAAAAGGACTAACTGACTATGGAACATATGATTAGTCTGTTTGTGCGTGCTGTGTTTATTGAGAACATGGCGCTCGCGTTCTTCCTTGGCATGTGTACCTTCCTGGCGGTTTCCAAGAAGGTTTCTACTGCATTTGGTTTAGGTGTCGCGGTTACCGTTGTTTTAGGGATTGCCGTTCCGGCGAATAACCTGGTTTATAACCTTGTGCTTCGCGACGGTGCATTGGTTGAAGGTGTTGACCTCAGCTTCCTGAATTTCATCACCTTCATTGGTGTGATTGCAGCGCTGGTGCAAATCCTTGAAATGATCCTCGATCGTTTCTTCCCGGCTCTCTATAACGCGCTGGGTATCTTCCTGCCGCTTATCACCGTTAACTGCGCCATTTTCGGTGGCGTGTCGTTTATGGTGCAGCGTGATTACAGCTTCGGTGAATCCATCGTTTATGGCGTGGGTTCCGGTGTAGGCTGGATGCTGGCTATCGTCGCGATGGCTGGTATTCGCGAGAAGATGAAATATGCCAATGTGCCCGCAGGATTGCGTGGCTTAGGAATCACCTTTATCACCACTGGGTTAATGGCACTAGGTTTCATGTCATTCTCCGGTGTGCAGCTATAAGGGCGGGAAGGTATGGAAATTATTCTTGGCGTGGTGATGTTCACGCTTATTGTTTTGGCTCTGGCGTTGATGATTCTGTTTGCCAAGTCAAAGCTTGTTAACTCCGGCGACGTGCTGATTGAGATTAACAACGAAGCAGACAAACAGTTCCATGCTCCGGCGGGTGACAAACTGCTCAACACACTGTCAAACCAAGGGATATTCATCTCCTCGGCTTGTGGTGGTGGTGGTTCTTGCGGGCAATGCCGTGTCACAGTTAAAGAAGGCGGTGGTGATATTCTGCCTACCGAACTTTCGCATATCACCAAACGTGAAGCGAAAGAGGGCTGCCGTCTTGCCTGTCAGGTTGCCGTTAAGCAGGATATGAAAATTGAGCTGCCAGAGGAAATCTTTGGCGTTAAAAAATGGGAATGCGAAGTTATCTCCAACGATAACAAAGCGACGTTCATTAAAGAACTCAAGCTGCGTATTCCTGATGGTGACGTAGTGCCGTTTCGTGCGGGGGGTTACATCCAGATTGAAAGCCCACCTCACGAAGTTAACTACCAGGACTTTGATGTTCCGCAGGAATACCGTGGCGACTGGGATAAATTTAACCTGTTCCGTTTCAAGTCTGTGGTGAAAGAACCCTGTGTTCGCGCCTATTCCATGGCGAACTACCCGGATGAGAAAGGCATTATCATGCTGAACGTGCGTATCGCTACGCCGCCACCAAATGTGCCAGATGTCCCTCCGGGTATTATGTCCTCTTATATCTGGTCGCTGAAAGCGGGCGATAAAGTGACAATTTCTGGGCCGTTCGGTGAATTCTTTGCCAAAGATACGAATGCAGAAATGGTGTTTATCGGCGGTGGTGCCGGTATGGCGCCAATGCGTTCACACATCTTTGACCAGCTCAAACGCCTTCATAGCACGCGCAAAATCAGCTTCTGGTACGGCGCACGTTCGTTACGTGAAATGTTCTACGAAGAAGAGTTTGAAAAACTGGCGCAGGAAAATCCGAACTTCACGTTCAATGTGGCGCTTTCTGATCCACAGCCAGAAGATAACTGGACGGGTTACACCGGCTTTATCCACAACGTATTATTAGAAAACTATCTTCGCAGCCACCCGGCACCAGAAGACTGTGAATTCTATATGTGTGGGCCGCCGATGATGAACGCCGCAGTGATTAAAATGCTTAAAGACCTGGGTGTTGAGGATGAAAATATCATGCTCGATGACTTTGGCGGCTGACGGGAGCCATTATGCTGACGGTATTTTTAGCCACCTTCGTTATATTTTTGCTGGTGATATTTGGTATGTCACTAGGGGTTATCGTGAAACGCAAAGCGCTTCAGGGTAGTTGTGGTGGCATTGCAGCACTCGGCATGGAGAAGGTCTGCAACTGTCCTGAACCTTGCGATGCGCGTAAAAAGCGTATGGCGAAAGCCGAACGGCTGGCAAAAATTCAGCAAAACCGCATCATATAAGCTCCTTAAAACCTCCCGTTTTGTCGGGAGGTTTTCTTAGATACAGACTTTCCTCTCTCAATATTTTAACTGTATACTTATCCAGTGATGTAATGGATGTGAAAAGTATGCGTAAAATCATTCATGTCGATATGGATTGCTTTTTTGCAGCCGTAGAGATGCGTGATAACCCCGCTTTACGGGATGTCCCACTGGCTATTGGCGGCAGCGCACAACGCCGTGGTGTTATCAGTACCGCAAATTACCCGGCAAGAAAATTTGGTGTGCACAGCGCAATGTCAACTGCGATGGCACTCAAATTATGTCCTCACCTGACACTTTTGCCGGGGCGTTTTGACGCATATAAAGATGCATCAAATCATATTCGTGAGATATTTAGCCGCTACACCAATCTTATTGAACCGCTTTCGCTTGATGAGGCTTATCTGGATGTTACCGATAGCCTGAACTGCCACGGCTCTGCAACGCTCATGGCGCACGAAATTCGCCAGTCCATTTCTGATGAGCTTAACCTTACGGCTTCCGCGGGGATAGCCCCGATAAAATTCCTTGCCAAAATCGCCTCAGATCTGAACAAACCGAACGGGCAATATGTGATTACCCCTGAGCAGATTCCTGCATTTTTGCAAACCTTGCCGCTCGGTAAAATTCCAGGCGTTGGCAAAGTCACTGCGGGAAAGCTAGAAAGTCTGGGGCTACGTACCTGTGCTGATGTGCAGAATACCGATCTAGCTTCGTTGCTCAAACGTTTTGGAAAATTTGGGCGCGTTCTGTGGGAGCGAAGCCAGGGCATTGACGAGCGGGAGATAAACAATGAACGGCAGCGCAAATCTGTTGGCGTAGAGAAAACATTGGCTGAAGACATTCATGATTGGCAGGAGTGTGAAGCCATCATTGAGCAGCTTTATGCTGAACTTGAGCGACGTTTGATAAAGGTGAAACCAGATTTATTGATTGCTCGTCAGGGAGTCAAACTCAAGTTTAATGATTTCCAGCAAACCACTCAGGAACATGTGTGGCCGCAGCTCAATAAAGCCGATTTAATCGCAACGGCGAAGAAAACATGGGAAGAGCGCAGGGGAGGGCGAGGCGTAAGGCTGGTGGGACTACATGTCACGTTACTGGACCCGCAGTTGGAGCGCCAACTGGTTCTGGGATTATAAAAAAAACCCTTTCAATGAAAGGGTTTTTGAGTGCACGTATTTGGCTTACTTAACTGGAATTGCTTTTAGCAGCTCAGTCAGCAGGATCCAGTATTGGCCAACGCTTGCAATATGAACCTGTTCATCAGGCGAGTGTGGACCTGTAATGGTCGGCCCAATAGACACCATATCCATCTCAGGGTAAGGCTTCTTGAACAGACCACATTCCAGACCGGCATGGATAACCATGATGTTTGGTGTCTTGTTGAACAGCTTTTGGTAAGTTTCACGAACCAGAGCCATTACCGGGGATTTTGCATCTGGCTGCCAGCCTGGGTAGCTGCCTTTCGCAACGCTTTCTGCGCCAGCAAGCTGACCCAGTGCGTGAAGCATGCCAACCACATAATCTTTGCCGCTATCAATCAATGAACGAATCAGGCAGATGATTTCTGCGCTCTCATCTTTCATTGTGACCACACCCACGTTCAGTGAGGTTTCCACTACACCTTTTACAGCATCGGAATTGCGGATAACGCCGTTTGGCATTGCGTTGAGCAAGTTAATGAAAGCTTCGCGGCTTTTTACTGTCAGCGCGGATTTGTCTGTGCTGGTCGCTTCAACCAGAACGGCTGTGTTTTTCTCAACGGCACCCAGCTCATTTTGCAGAATTGACAGGAACTGCGCTGCCAGTTGCTTGAGTTGTGCTGCTTTATCGGCAGGTACAGCAAGGATAGCTGAACCTTCACGAGGGATTGCGTTGCGCAGCGTACCACCGTTCAGATCAATCAGACGAGCATCCAGTTCTGCTGCGTGAGCGAACAGGAAACGCGCCAGCAATTTATTTGCATTGCCCAGACCCAAATGGATCTCAGCACCAGAGTGACCACCTTTCAGACCTTTGATGGTCAGTTTGTAGGTTTCGTAACCTGCTGGAATCGCTTCACGTTGGAGTGGCAGCGTGGAGATAAAATCAATCCCGCCAGCACAACCCATATAAATCTCACCTTCTTCTTCTGAGTCGGTGTTGATCAGGATATCAGCTTGCAACCAGCCCGCTTGCAGGCCAAAAGCACCGTCCATACCCGCTTCTTCGGTCATGGTCAGCAGTACTTCTAACGGGCCATGAGACACGGAATCATCAGCCAACACTGCCAATGCAGATGCCATACCGATACCGTTATCTGCACCCAGCGTAGTACCGCGCGCTTTAACCCACTCGCCGTCGATATATGGCTGAATCGGGTCTTTAGTGAAATCATGGACAGTGTCGTTATTTTTCTGCGGCACCATATCAAGGTGAGCTTGCAGGACAACCGTTTTACGGTTTTCCATACCAACTGTTGCAGGTTTGCGGATCAGGATATTACCAACCTGGTCGCGCTCAACATGCAGGCCTTTTTCTTTTGCCCAGGACAGAATATGTTCCGCGAGTTGTTCTTCATGATAAGAAGGGTGCGGAATAGAACAGATTTTGGCAAAAATATCCCACAGCGGCTGTGGAGATAATTGAGACAATTCAGACACGATAAGTCTCCTTGACATCGACTCTGCTGACAATTTTGGTTCGCAGAGCGCAGGATTGATCTTAATGAAATACAACACAAGTAAGCATTGTGCGCTGGCCTGAGAATACCACTATAACTAAGGCTGTGACGAACTAAAGCACGTAAAAACGAGCGGGACAGGCCTACAGTACTGGTTTTTAGTGCGTCAGATCTCTATAATCTCGCGCAACCAAAACCCCTTTGAACATTTTTAAGCCGTTAATAACTGGCTGGGATAATTTCACATGAGCGAAAAATACATCGTCACCTGGGACATGTTGCAGATTCACGCGCGTAAGTTGGCAAGCCGTCTGCTTCCTGCTGAACAGTGGAAAGGCATTATTGCTGTTAGCCGTGGCGGCCTGGTTCCTGGCGCACTGTTGGCGCGTGAACTGGGGATTCGTCATGTTGATACCGTATGCATCTCCAGCTATGACCACGATAATCAGCGTGAGCTGACCGTACTGAAACGTGCTGAAGGTGATGGTGAAGGTTTCATCGTTATCGATGACCTGGTAGATACTGGCGGTACCGCGGTTGCTATCCGTGAAATGTATCCAAAAGCGCATTTCGTCACTATCTTCGCCAAGCCTGCTGGTCAGCCTTTAGTTGATGATTATGTCATCGATATCCCGCAAGATACCTGGATTGAACAGCCGTGGGATATGGGCGTTGTTTTCGTTCCACCATTAGCTGGTCGTTAATTTTTCCTCTTCGGAAAATATCATTACAGATTTGCATTGATTTACGCCCGGCATAGCCGGGCGTTTGTGTTATTTGGATGCTGACAGAGTACAATAGCCCCATTCCTGACGTTTGTATGGAGGCAGAAACGATGTCGCAGGCCAATCTTAGCGAAACTCTGTTTAAACCACGATTTAAGCACCCCGAAACTTCGACCCTGGTTCGGCGTGCTAAGCATCAAGCCGCTCCTGTTATCCAGTCAGCTCTGGACGGTGCAACAGCTCCTCAGTGGTATCGCATGATCAACCGCCTGCTCTGGGTTTGGCGCGGTGTCGATCCGCTCGAAATCCTCGAAGTACAGTCGCGAATTACCATGTGCAAGGCCGAACGCACCAATGATGAGTTATTTGATACGGTCATTGGCTATCGTGGTGGGAACTGGATTTATGAATGGTCAAAGCAAGCGATGCAATGGCAACAGCGAGCTAACCAGGAAACAGACAAGGTACTTAGCGGCAAGTATTGGTTACAGGCCGCTAATCTTTATAGCATTGCAGCCTACCCACATCTGAAAGGTGATCAACTTGCAGAACAGGCACAAGTTCTGGCAAATCGCGCGTATGAAGAAGCAGCCCCCCGTCTTTCCGGCGGCTTGCGTGAACTTGAATTCCCAATCCCTGGTGGCGGAACAATAACCGGATTCTTACACCTTCCAAAAGAAGGGCAGGGGCCATTCCCGACGGTGTTGATTTGCGGTGGCCTTGACGCTTTGCAGAGCGATTATTACAACTTATTTGATAAGTATTTTGCACCTGAAGGTATGGCGATGTTGACCATCGATATGCCATCGATTGGCTTCTCTTCAAAATGGAAACTGACTCAGGATTCCAGTCTTTTACACCAGCATGTTCTGAAGGCGTTACCGAATATTCCGTGGGTCGATCACACTCGTGTAGCAGCGTTTGGTTTCCGGTTTGGTGCTAACGTAGCAGTACGGTTGGGATATATCGAAGCACCCCGTTTGAAAGCGGTGGCATGCCTTGGACCCGTTGTTCATAGCTTATTGAGCGACGCATCACGGCAGGCACAGGTGCCCGAGATGTATATTGATGTACTGGCAAGTCGTCTTGGGATGAATGATGCATCAGATAGCGCCTTGCGTGTGGAGTTGAATCGCTATTCACTAAAAACCCAGGGACTGTTGGGGCGTCACTGCCCAACGCCAATGCTATCTGGTTACTGGGTAAACGATCCATTCAGCCCGGAAGAAGACTCCCGTTTAATCACTTCGTCATCTGCGGATGGTAAGTTGCTGGCGATCCCGTTTAACCCGGTGTATCGCAACTTTGACAAAGCGCTGAAAGAAATTACTGGATGGATCAAGCAGAGATTGCGTTAAAGATTTGCTAAATTTCATCGGTTTGGTAAAACAGTTGCTTCACAACAGGAGATCGCAATGACGTTACCGAGTGGACACCCGAAAAGTAGATTGATTAAAAAATTCGCCTCGCTTGGCCCATATATCCGGGAAGAGCAGTGTGAAGATAACCGTTTCTTCTTCGATTGCCTGGCTGTGTGCGTTAATGTGAAGCCAGCACCAGAAAAACGTGAATTCTGGGGCTGGTGGATGGAGCTGGAAGCGCAGGAAAAGCAATTTACCTATACATACCATTTTGGTCTGTTCGACAAAGATGGTAAGTGGACTGCAACAGCGGCAAAAGACAAAGAAGTAGATGAAAGACTTGAGCAAACACTACGTGGTTTCCATGAGCGCCTGCGCGAGTTATTAAGCACTCTGAGCCTGGATTTGGTACCCGCAGAAAACTTTGCGGAAAAACCCGTTAAGCTTTCGGCCTGAAATAAAAAACCCCCATCCTTCATGGATGGGGGTTTTCTTTTGCTAATTAGAATTGATAAACAATACCGACAGCAACGACATCATCACTATTCAGTTTTAATGTATTGTCGTCACTGAGTTGGTTAATTTTGTAATCAACATAAGTAGACATGTTTTTGTTAAAGTAATAAGTGGCCGCAACATCGATATATTTTACCAGATCTGCATCGCCGACCCCTTCAATATCCTTGGCTTTTGACTGGACATAACCCAGAGATGGTCGCAGACCAAAGTCAAATTGATACTGTGCAATGACTTCAAATGCCTGGTTTTTATTTGCAAAACCGCTGACGCTATTATTTATACCATTAATTGATGCAGTGCCAGAAATTGGCGTCATATTACGTGTTTCGGCATACATTGCAGCCAGATACACATTATTCGCGTCATATTTCACGCCGGTAGTCCAGGCTTCGGCATTGTCACCCTTGCCGTAAGCCTGATTTTTCTGGGCCAAAGTTCGGTTGGAGTTAGCGTAGCCAGCACCAACTGTCAGGCCAGTATCGCCAATGTCATAAGACAGTGAAGTACCGAAACCGTCACCGTTTTGTTTGCTGGTTGCACGGCCGTCATTCTCATTTTTCCCTTGATATTGCAGGGAAAGCTTCAGACCATCAACCAAGCCAAAGAAGGTGTTGTTGCGGTAGGTGGCAACACCGTTAGCACGGCCAGTCATAAAGTTATCGGTTTTGGTGTAAGAATCATCACCAAACTCTGGCATCATATCGGTATAGGAAGCGATGTTGTACAGCACACCGTAGTTACGACCATAGTCAAATGAACCAATATCACCTGCTTTTAAACCAGCAAATGCCAGACGAGTTTTGGTGGTATTAACATCACCTTCGGCTTTGTTAGCGGCAACTTGATATTCCCACTGCCCGAAACCGGTCAGTTGGTCGTTAATTTGTGTCTGGCCTTTAAACCCCAGACGGACATAAGACTGGTCGCCATCTACAGAGTTATTATCACTTAAATAGTGTTCTGCTTTTACTTTTCCGTAAAGGTCGAGTTTATTGCCATCTTTATTATAAATTTCTGCTGCTTGCGAAGAAGTTGATGACGCCAGAAAACCCAATACCATTAATGCCAGTGTGCTTTTCTTCATTTTCTCATCCCAATGATGTATACGCGCTAAAATTTAATCGGAAAATATCCCGTTAAAAAACGCAGAGAGTTTTATCGCCTTGAGATGAAAGTTTTATGACGTAGTGAGAGAAAGTTTAAATAAACGTAATAATTTATATTTGTCACAAAATTGTCAAAATTTGCCGTTACGGTTATCGATCGTTTACGCGAAGTTAGCCGTTTTCCGTGCCGGGGCAGTTGGCATTCATCGCGACTCCTGTTACAACGTCATTTGGCATTTTAAATTTCCAATTTCGCTAACACGGCAGAGAATCATGAGTGACAGCCAGACGCTGGTGGTAAAACTAGGCACGAGCGTATTAACCGGTGGCTCACGCCGCCTGAACCGGGCTCATATTGTTGAGCTAGTGCGTCAATGCGCACAACTTCATGCCTCCGGGCATCGTATCGTTATTGTGACGTCTGGGGCGATAGCCGCAGGACGTGAGCATTTAGGCTACCCCGAACTCCCCGCAACTATTGCGTCGAAACAGTTACTTGCCGCCGTAGGGCAAAGCAGGCTGATCCAACTCTGGGAACAGCTATTTTCTATTTATGGCATTCATGTTGGGCAGATGCTGCTCACACGGGCCGATATGGAAGATCGCGAACGTTTCCTGAATGCGCGCGATACCCTGCGAGCACTGCTGGACAACAATATCGTTCCTATAATCAATGAAAATGATGCTGTTGCGACGGCAGAAATTAAAGTTGGCGATAACGATAACCTTTCTGCGCTGGCCGCTATTCTTGCGGGTGCCGATAAGTTGCTCCTGCTGACCGATCAACAAGGGCTATTTACTGCTGATCCACGTAATAATCCAGCCGCCGAATTAATTAAAGAGGTCCATGGCATTGATGATGCGCTGCGCGCCATCGCCGGTGATAGTGTTTCCGGGCTTGGGACCGGTGGTATGGGCACGAAATTACAAGCGGCTGATGTTGCCTGCCGTGCCGGTATTGATGTTGTTATTGCTGCAGGGAGCAAACCTGGCGTTATTGGTGATGTAATGGCGGGAACACCTGTTGGCACGCGTTTCCATGCTCAGCAATCACCATTAGAAAATCGTAAGCGTTGGATCTTTGGCGCGCCACCTGCCGGCGAAATCACGGTTGATGATGGGGCACTGGCCGCGATTCTTGAGCGTGGTAGCTCTTTACTGCCGAAGGGTATCAAAAATGTGGCAGGCAACTTCTCCCGTGGAGAAGTTATTCGTATTCGTAGCCTCGAGGGTCGTGACATTGCTCATGGGGTTTGCCGTTATAACAGCGATGCATTACGCCGCATTGCGGGCCATCACTCTCAACAGATCGATGAAATCCTCGGCTATGAATATGGCCCAGTGGCGGTTCATCGTGACGATATGATTGTTAATTAAGGAGCTGGCAATGCTGGAACAAATGGGCAAAGCTGCGAAAGCGGCTTCTTATCAGATGGCTCTCCTCTCCAGTCGCGAAAAAAATCGGGCGCTGGAACGAATTGCAGATTATCTGGAAGCACAGGCCGAAGCTATTTTAATGGCCAATGAGCAGGACTTAGCTGAAGCAAAAACCAATGGTTTGAGTGAAGCGATGCTCGATCGTTTACAACTTACACCATCGCGCCTGAAAAGCATCGCCGATGATGTTCGCCAGGTTTGTAATCTGGCCGATCCTGTTGGACAGGTGATTGATGGAGGCTTACTCGATAGCGGCCTGCGTCTCGAACGTCGCCGCGTTCCATTAGGCGTAGTCGGGGTCATTTATGAGGCCCGCCCTAACGTAACGGTTGATGTAGCCTCACTGTGCCTAAAAACAGGTAATGCAGCGATTCTACGCGGTGGTAAAGAAACCTGGCGTACCAATGCCGCAACTGTAAAGGTTATTCAGCAAGCTCTGATGGAGTGCGGTTTACCTGCAGCGGCGGTTCAGGCGATTGAAAGCCCGGATCGTGAATTGGTGAACGAGTTGCTGCGTATGGATCGCTATGTAGACATGTTAATTCCACGCGGTGGTGCTGGCCTGCACAAACTTTGCCGCGAGCAATCCACTATTCCGGTGATAACGGGTGGTATCGGTGTTTGTCATATTTTTGTCGATGCAAGTGCTGAATTTACTCCTGCGCTGAACATTATCGTAAACGCTAAAACCCAACGCCCAAGCACCTGTAACACGGTGGAAACTTTGCTGGTGCATCAGGAAATTGCCGAAACTTTCCTGGTGGCTTTAAGTAAGCAAATGGCAGTATCTGGCGTTACGTTACATGCGGATGAAAAATCGTTGCTGCTTTTGCAAAAAGGCCCGGCTGAAGTGCTGCCAGTGAAAGCTGAAGATTACGACGATGAATGGTTGTCACTGCATCTGAATGTGAAAGTTGTTGCTGATATCGATGACGCTATCGATCACATTCGACAACATGGTACACAGCACTCAGATGCAGTTCTGACGCGCACATTAAGTCACGCGAATCGCTTTGTGAATGAAGTCGATTCTTCAGCGGTTTACGTGAATGCTTCAACGCGTTTCACCGACGGCGCTCAGTTTGGCTTAGGTGCTGAAGTGGCTGTAAGTACGCAGAAACTTCATGCCCGTGGTCCAATGGGGCTTGAAGCACTTACGACTTATAAATGGATCGGATTCGGCGACGATACTATCCGCGAATAATTGATATAAAGGTAATGCATATAAATCTGGAAATTATAAGATTATATGTGTTACCCATCATTTTCTTAAGTTAATCAATATCCCTACTATTCGCTCCTGTACTTCTGGATATTCTAACTATCAGCTATTTGCATGTTATCTATATTATGTATCATGCTAGCCTAATGTTAACCCTCTCCATTTAAATAATGCATTAATAAACATGAATTATTCATTTTTTATATGGGTTTGTTTTTTATTTTTGCATGTCATTAATATGTAACCAGTTATTGATCATAAGTGCTCGCCGTTTTTTATCATATTTGTCCTTTTTCATACTTAATTAATAAATTAATTGAACCATTAACAGCAGGGGCATAATAATCGTTCCGCTAACATCATTACATCTTTTAGTGATTACCGCTTATTGCATTGACTATTGATGGACCAACGAAAATTTAAATCCCTTAGGAGGGATGGCAAATGCATTCTTCGAAAAACAAGCTCATAATTTCTCAACTGGCATTAGCCTGCTCCATGGCTATCGCTACACAAGCAGTAGCAACCGATATCTCTAATACTCAGTTCGATACTTTTTATTACACTGCTAATGATGGTGTGATGTATCAGGGATATGCCGGATGGAATAACTATGGAACAGATAGCCTCTACAACGGCAATGTTTATCCTGTTATCAACAATGCCAAAGTTAATGGCATTATTTCGACGTACTACCTTGATAACGGCGATACAACAAATACTAATCCGAATTCCCTGACTATCAAAAATAGTAACATCCATGGCATGGTTACATCAGAATGTCTTTCTAAGGATTGCAACCGCGCTACTGATGGTTACATTTATGATCGACTTGCTCTGACTGTTGATAACTCAACGATTGATGATAATTTCGAACATTTCAGCTATTACACACAAAATGCTGATGGCACGATTAGTACCGCAAGTGTGAATACATTTGACTTGGGAACAGCAATTACTTTGAATCAAGAAGCTGATATTGCTATCAAAAATAACTCTCATGTCGCCGGTATTACCCTGATCCAAGGGCATGAGTGGGAAGATCATCTTGATGTGACTTATACTGATGGCTCAAATAGTGCTGAAGTATTCAATAATAACATTACTGTGACAGACTCAGTTCTTACTTCAGGTTCATGGAACGATCAAGGAACCACTGGCTTTTATGGTCGCACGGGTAAGGCAAGTGATTATGACAATTCAGCCACTATAAATGATGTAGCATTGCTAGTTACCGCGAGTTCCTCGGCTGATAATTCTATGCAAACGGTAGCCACTTTTGACCATTCAACGATCACTGGCGACGTAAAATTCAACAGCACATTCGATGAAAATTTTGGTGGCTATAGCAACACGAACGCTAACGGCACAATCACCCACGTTAATGCTTATGACATAAATGGTGACGGCACATTTGATTCTAACGGTTGGGATAATACCGACCGTCTGGATTTGACCCTGACTAATGGCAGCAAATGGGTTGGCGCAGCGGTTTCTAATGTACAAGCGACTTCCGAATTGTACGATATCACCGCAAATAGTATCTGGCCTGCTTCAACATACGGCATTGAAAATGCTGATAGCGCTTATAACGAAAGTGGCCATGTTGTAGGCAACGCTGTTTATCAAAGTGGTATTTTCAATGTCGCGCTAAATAATGGTTCCGAATGGGATACCCGTAAATCCTCCAATATTGATGCGTTGACAGTCAACAATCAATCTCAGGTCCATATTGAAGACTCGAAATTACTGGCTGATAGCATAACTCTGACTAATCGCTCTTCAATGAACATTGGTGATGGTGGCAATGTTGCGACAGATAGCCTGTACATTGATAGCTACAGTAAAGTCGCTTTAACTGAAGAGTTAGCTAATTTGTACGCTAACAAAATTACCATTGATAACCATGCAGAATTGGCTCTGGGTATAGGGCAGGTTGACACGGATAATATGGTAGCGACAGATGGTGGTGTTCTGAATGTTGCCAGCCGTAATTATGTACTGAATTCTGACCTCAACAATGCTCGTTATATTACTAACGATGCTAACCATGCAAATTATGACTACGGTGTCGTTGCATTGCACTCAGATGGTCATCTGGCTGTTAACGGTGATGTAGCGGGTAACTATAAAGTTCGTATCGATAATGCAACGGGTAAAGGCTCCGTTAAAGATTATAAAAACAACGAAGTCATTCGTGTTTATGATAACAATGCAAATACCAATGCACGATTTACTGCTGCAAACCGTGCTGACCTGGGTGCCTATACCTACGAAGCTCAACAGCAAGGTGACAGCGTCGTTCTGAAGCAGGATCGCTTGACTGATTACGCAAATATGGCGTTAAGCATTCCTTCTGCAAACACCAATATCTGGAATTTGGAACAAGACGCTCTGGCAACTCGCCTGGCAAATGGACGCCATACAGAAGGTGATACTGGTGGTGCATGGGTCACTTACATCGGCGGTGGCTTCTCTGGCGATAACGGTACCCTGAACTATGATCAAGACGTAAATGGCATCATGGTTGGTCTGGATAAGCAGATCGACGGCAACTCTGCTAAGTGGACCGTCGGTGCAGCAGCAGGTTTTGCAAAAGGTAGCATTAGCGACAACAGCGGTAATGTTGATCAAGACAGCCAATCTGCTCGCATCTACTCTTCAGCTCGTTTCCAGAACAATATTTTCCTGGATTCAACGTTGAGTTATAGCCATTACAGCAATGATCTGACTGCTCGCATGAGTAACGGATCTGCGGTTGATGGCGATATTTCTTCTGATGCCTGGGGCTTTGGTATGAAACTCGGCTATGACTGGCAGATTAATCAGCAAGGCTATCTGACTCCTTATGCTTCTATTTCTGGTTTGTTCCAGGATGGCGACAACTATCAACTTAGTAATAATATGAAAGTGGGTAGCCAGTCATATGACAGCATGCGTTATGAGTTGGGTATGGATGCGGGATACACCTTCGACTACGGTGATCAAGCTCTTACGCCTTACTTCAAACTGGCTTATGTCTATGATGATTCTAACGGCAATAGTGCTGATGTGAATGGTGATGATATTGACAATGGAGTGGAAGGTTCTGCGGTACGTGTAGGACTTGGTACTCAGTTCAGCTTCACCAAAAACTTCGCAGCTTATGCAGATACTAACTACCTCGGTGGTGGTGATGTTGATCAGGACTGGTCAGCAAATGTTGGTGTTAAGTACATCTGGTAATAATATAATGAGCGATATGGTTCAAGGGATAATATGAACCATATCTAATCTGAATAAATCAACAGTAATAAATGCCTGTCTCGAATAGAGACAGGCATTTTCTTGTGGCTCTTAAGATAAAGGAATATCGATTATGTATATGAAACCATTAACCCAGCTCGAAGCTATTCGCAGCAGGTTGGTGGACGCAGGCAAGAAATTGAATTTGCCAGCACACAGTGAATTAAATATGTTCAATGAAAATAATGAACAACTTATTTGGTTCTTTAGTGAGGGGGCGATTGTACTACACCGCGAAGTGGATGACCTTTTGATGGAGGTTATATCGGCACCAACATGTATTGGTCTGTCTAATATATTGCAACCCTCTCAGATTAAGTATCGATTAACTACTCAAACTGATTGTAAGGGATTTAATATTCCTACAAGCCTTGCTCTTGAAATTATTGAAAAAAATAAACTCTGGCAACCGGTTTGTCACTGGACGGCCTTCCTTCTACATAGCCTTGAGAACCGCGATGCTCGTTTCATTGGCGCAACAAAGTATTCTCAAATTCGAGCAACCTTGCTCATTATGGACTCATGGAGTCCTGAATTACGTGAGCGTACCGGTGTCATAACATTTGTACAAAAAAGAACTAAAATATCACGCTCAGTTATTGCGGAAATTTTATCTGCTCTACGCAAAGGTAACTATATTGAGATGGACAAAGGAAAGCTTAAATCAGTCAATCGCTTACCGACTAGCTATTAAAAAAGCAGGTCGGTTCACCGACCTGCTTCACCATCTAAGAGGCAGGGCTGGTCTGTGGGGTAAACCCACTTAATTCTGAAACTAAATCATTCACACCATTACTCATATTCACGAAACGAGTTAATGGCGAGCGAGTAACAACGACAAAAACGCCCACATTACTTTCCGGGACCATTGCCATATAAGTGATAAAACCACCGCCGCCACCGGTTTTCTGCACAATACCCGGCCTACCATTTTTAGGTGCCATATATACCCAGCCAAGCCCTAAAGCATCTGCTTTCCCCGGAACATCCATACCTATCACTTTAGTGAGCTGAGTACGTTGATAAATAAGCGTCTGCATTCTGTCAGCTTGGGTATTACGGCGATGGAAATCAGAGCTCAGGAATTGCTGCATCCAGCGCATCATGTCATCAGGTGTGGAATAAACACCGCCACTTCCAATTGCCGCGAGTGTGTTATCGCACGGGCTGGCCCCTTTTTCAGCCACCATCAGGCGTTTGCACTGGTCAGGTGAAGGAGTGAACGTGGTGTCCTTCATCCCTAGTGGTCGTGTGATTTGTTCTTCGAACAGGGAAGGGTAAGGTTTGCCTGCTGCACGAGAAAGCGCATCAGCAAGTAAGTCAAAAGCAAGGTTTGAATAAGCGGCGATAGTGCCAGGCGAACTCTTTAAACTCGCGGTGGCTAGCCAGTTCCAGCGCTGATCGCGTGTAGGCCAGGTAAACACCGTTCGGTGAGCTGCACCACCAGGTTGTTCACGGGGTAAAGCACTGGTATGCGTAGCCAGATTCACAAGAGTGATAGGGTTACCGTTGTAGGTCGGGACCCTGGCTCCAGGCGGGGCATATTTACTTAACGGATCATTGAGCTGAACTTTTCCCTGATCCAACATTTTCACCAACATCTCACTGGTCATCAGTTTGGTCAACGAGGCTATGCGGATGACAGAGTCAAGCTGCGGACGGATATTATTTCCGGGCCGTGTTTCACCAAAGCTTCTGAAAACGCGCTGATTACCATCAATCACTACCATTGCCATACCGGTAGCGCCACTACCGTAATAAATATGGTTGGCGTAACGGTCTGCAATTTCGGAAGCAAAAACAGGGTCGGGAGATGTTTGTGCAAAGCTTAAAATTGGCAGCGCAGCAATAACAAGCGCGGCAAGGCGCGGGAGACGAATTTTCAACGCAGGTAACCCATAAACGAAGAGAAGCGATATTGATCGTATTTATACTACTCTATGGCGCTGCGCAAACGCGGAAAATGAGGAATGTGATAAGAAAAAGCGTAACGCATCATTTCAATGGGTTTTTCGCTCAGTAATGCACCACTGCTTGTCGCTGTGGTGCATCTGAAACTAGTTAGTTTTTTGCACGTCTTTTTGCATTACATCGTCGGTTGTGCCGCCTTTCTCCAGCATTTTCTCATTTCCTTTATGTTCTTTACGCATTTCATGTCCGGGTTCGCAGCCTTTTTTATCTACATTACCTGGCGCACGGCAGTCATCAATAATATGACCAGGATTATTGAGTTGTTCTTTCTCAGCTTGCATACCTGAGGTACTGGTTGCTGGGTTTTCGGCAAATGCCCCCGCGCTAACGAACAGAAACATGCCGGACATTAAGCTTAATGTAAGTTTTTTCATATGGTTTGGTTCCTGAGATATGTAGGGAAATCCCAATAAGTATTGGTACAAATGTCACTATATGACAGGTGAAAAGATGAAAATTTATTCAGCAGAAGTGGCTAAGTGATAGGGAGATTACTGGTAGTAAAAAAACGAAATCAGACTTTTATTGACTGTTTTTTGAACTGAAAAGTGCGTATAACGCTTGATGCTGATGTAATTGTAGGAAATACGCAAAAAAACTGACAACTCCTATACATAGCTTGATCAGAAAATGCGTATCATCAGCGGAACATTGAATACTGTGCTGCAACTATTACTGCCCGATGGCGTCTTAGTTATGGCACCTCGCTGTACCGCTAATGATTTAACTCCTTATGCGATACACACCAATTACGCATAAAGAAGCAGAAAATGTCTAGTAAACCGTCATTCCGAAAAGATCTCCTTCACCCTCGCTATTGGCTGACCTGGTTTGGTCTGGCTATTTTGTGGCTTTGGGTGCAATTGCCATATTCCGTACTGCTTAAAATGGGCGACTTAATCGGTCGGACATCAATGCGTTTTCTTAAACGCCGGGTTTCTATTGCTCGCCAGAATCTCAAACTTTGTTTCCCACATTATAGCGACGCGCAAATCGAAGAACTCGTTAAGCAGAATTTCTCTTCGTTGGGGATGGGGTTGATTGAAACGGGAATGGCCTGGTTTTGGTCTGATGAGCGGGTTCGCAAATGGTTTGATGTCAGCGGCCTTGAGCACATCACCGCAGCTTGCGGAAAAGGAAAAGGCGTTCTGGCCATTGGCGTGCATTTCATGTCGCTGGAATTAGGTGGCCGTGTAATGGGGCTCTGCCGACCAATGATGGCGATGTATCGGCCACATAATAATAAAGCGATGGAGTATGTACAGACCCGTGGTCGCTCCCGTTCTAATAAAGCGATGCTCGATAGGCGCAACTTAAAAGGTATGGTGAAAGCACTTAAAGCCGGTGAAGCCGTGTGGTTTGCACCTGACCAGGATTACGGTCCTAAAGGCAGTTCATTTGCGCCATTCTTTGCCGTGCCGCAGGCCGCAACGACTAACGGGACTTACACTATTGCCCGTCTGGCGAAACCCGTGCTTCTTACGATTGTTCTGTACCGCAAATCTGATGGCTCCGGTTATCAACTGGTTATTGGGCCTGAAATGATTGATTACCCGCTCGATGATGAACAAGCAGCCGCGGCGTATATGAACCGTAAGATTGAGCATGAAATTATGCGTGCTCCGGAGCAGTATCTGTGGCTGCATCGCCGGTTCAAAACCCGGCCTGACGGCGAGCCCAAACTTTACACGGTTTAAAGCAAAACAAGGCTTATGCTACGCTCATGACTTCCTTGTTCATTGAGAGCTTAATTATGCCTGCCCAACGTGTGCTGATGGTGATCGATATGCAAAATGGGGTATTTGAAACCCCACGTTTTAACCGTGAAACTTGCGCGACTCGTATTAACCAACTGATCGATGCCGCAGAAATAGTTATTTTCATCCAGCATACAGAACCTGGTTTTGAACAGGGGAGCGCGGCGTTTGGTTTGTTACCTGAGCTAATACAGCCAACTAATGCGCTGTATGTGACCAAAACAGCCTGTGACGCTTTTTATCGCACGGAACTTGATGAGCTGCTTCAACGCCACAAGATAAACGAATTTGTGGTGTGCGGTTGTGCCACGGATTATTGCGTGGACGCTACTATTAAAAATGGAGCCAGTCGCGGCTATGCCATGACTGTTGCCCTTGATGCCCATACCACAGCAAATCGTCCGGCGGCGCTTGCTGAAGTGTTGATCGAGCATTACAACGATGTCTGGCGTAACTTTACGATTCCTGGAAATACCCTGCGGGTAAAATCTACCGCAGAAATCCTTGAGCAATGGTAAAGCGGCACTCAGCCTTACATCTCTTGATACAACATTTAGTGAGCCTTATTTTTCCGGGGAAGTTATACCTGTCATCCTTCAATATGCAGGGTCGTTGGCTGTTCTCGATCCCCGAATAATCACTTACTTGAGTAAGCTCATCGGGACTCACTCGATTGCCGCCCACCTCCATTTTGACGTCGCTTGGGTATACAACAATAAGAGTGTGTTTTCAGGAGTGTTGTAATGTTTAAATCGTTTTTCCCACGCCCGACAGCTTTTTTCCTGTCGGCTTTTATCTGGGCAATGATCGCAGTTGTTTTCTGGCAGGCTGGTGGAGGCAACTGGCTTGAGCATATCACCGGCGCAAGTGGCGAAGTGCCAATCAGTGCGGCTCGTTTCTGGTCGATGGGCTATCTGGTGTTTTACGCCTATTACGCTCTTTGCGTGGGTATGTTTGCACTATTCTGGTTTATCTACAGCCCGCACCGTTGGCAGTATTGGTCTATTCTCGGCTCCTCGCTGATTATTTTCGTTACCTGGTTCCTGGTGGAAGTGGGGGTAGCGGTGAATGCGTGGTATGCCCCATTCTACGATTTAATCCAGACTGCGCTTAGTGCCCCCCATAAAGTGACCATTGAGCAGTTCTACCATGAGGTTGGCGTATTTCTCGGTATTGCACTGATTGCGGTGATTGTTGGCGTGATGAATAACTTTTTCGTCAGCCACTATGTCTTCCGCTGGCGTACCGCGATGAATGAATACTACATGGATAACTGGCAGATGCTGCGCCATATCGAAGGTGCCGCACAGCGTGTGCAGGAAGATACCATGCGCTTTGCCTCCACTCTCGAAGATATGGGCGTCAGCTTTATTAACGCAATTATGACGTTAATTGCCTTCTTGCCCGTGTTGGTCACTCTTTCAGCTCACGTTCCAGATTTACCGATTGTTGGGCATATTCCTTACGGCCTGGTCATTGCTGCCATTATCTGGTCGCTTCTGGGAACAGGGTTGCTGGCTGTGGTCGGTATTAAATTGCCAGGGCTTGAGTTCAAAAATCAGCGTGTTGAAGCGGCTTATCGTAAAGAGCTGGTCTATGGCGAGGACGATCCATCTCGTGCTTCTCCACCAACAGTAAAAGAGCTGTTTGATGGCGTACGCAGAAACTATTTCCGCCTCTATTTCCACTACATGTACTTCAACATTGCCCGTATTCTCTACTTGCAGGTTGATAATGTGTTTGGTCTGTTCTTGCTGTTCCCATCGATTGTAGCTGGGACTATTACGCTTGGACTGATGACGCAAATCACCAACGTGTTTGGTCAGGTTCGTGGGTCATTCCAGTATTTGATTAGCTCGTGGACCACACTTGTTGAACTGATGTCTATCTATAAACGTCTGCGCAGCTTTGAGCGCACGTTACAGGATATTCCGGTAGAAGCGGCAGGTGAATCGGTCTAGAAAGAGAGATCTGGCGGGTATTCCCGCCAGATTGATTTAATGCCCAGCTGATGGAGCACCGGGTGCGCCCGAGCGTACAAACGGTGGACGTGCAAACCAAATAACCACAATCAGTGCCATAAAACCCCAACCTAAAATCCAGAAGTAGTCGATGGTCGACATCATGTAGGCCTGCTGCTCGATAGTCTTATCTACAAACGCCAGATGCTGCTGCGTTGCGCCCCCCATCTTATCCAGATAATCAACCGCTGAAGGATTATAAATCGACACGCTCTCGGTCAGATTTGCGTGATGGAACACTTCACGGCGTGACCAAATCCACGTAGTGAGTGATGACGCAAAAGAACCACCCAGCACACGGAAGAACGTAGCCAGACCGGAACCTTCGGCCACCTCTGCACCGTTAAGGTTTGATAGCACTATGGTTGTTATTGGCATAAAGAAGAATGCCACACCGATCCCCATAAACAGCTGCACTTCGGCGATGGTACGGAAATCTACATCGGTATTGAATTGCGCACGGATAAGGCACGAAGCCCCCATGGTCAGGAATGACAGCGAGGCCAGGATACGCAAATCAAACTTACTGGCGTAGCGCCCGATAATCGGCGTCATCATTAGCGGTAACACACCCATTGGCGCTGCAGCAAGACCCGCCCAGATTGCCGTATAACCCATCTGCGTTTGCAGCCACTGGGGCAAAATGATGTTGATGGCGAAGAACGCGGCATAACCGAGCGTCAGCGAAACCGTGCCAATGGCAAAGTTACGATCCTTGAACAAGCGCAGGTTAACAATAGGATGGCGCTCGCCCAATTCCCAAATAACAAACGACACCAACGAGATAGCTGAGATCGTTGACATAATAATAATGTGCGGTGAGGCGAACCAGTCGAGATCGTTTCCCTTATCCAGAACGACCTGCAATAGCCCAACACCGAGGACGAGCAGAGCGATACCGATATAGTCGATAGGCGAATGGGTCGTGGTTTCTTCACGACTTCGCAGTTGTGTCCAGACAACAATGGAAGCAAAAATCCCGATTGGCACATTGATATAGAAAATCCACGGCCACGAGTAATTATCGGTTATCCAGCCGCCGGTAATCGGGCCGACGATTGGCGCAACCACCGTTACCATCGACAACAGAGCAAGCGCCATGCTGCGTTTGCTCGAAGGGAAGATAACCAAAAGTAGTGTCTGACACATCGGGAACATTGGGCCTGCGAAAAAACCTTGCAGGGCGCGGAAGATGATCAACTCAGTCATGCTGTGGGCAAAGCCGCACAGAAAAGAGGTGAGGGTAAACATCACCACTGAACCGATAAATAGCTTTAACTGTCCGAAACGCCGGGTGAACCAGCCAGTCAGGGGCAGGGCAATGGCGTTACACACCGCAAACGAGGTGATAACCCAGGTCCCCTGATCGGCACTTACACCAAGGTTCCCTGCAATGGTCGGCAGCGCAACGTTTGCAATGGTGGAGTCCAGCACTTGCATAAAGGTTGCCAGCGATAGTGCGAGCACCGCCAGCCACATGTTGGGAGGCGTAAATGCGGCTTTATCTTGCATAACGTCTCTCTTAACGGGCGCTTGCGGCTACCGCATTGCTGTTGTCATGAAGGATTTTTGCCACAAGTTTATCTGCTGCCTCCAGCGAGTCTTTATAGACATCGGTGGTAAAGCGAGGCGTGCTAACGGTTTGTTGTGGCAGCAGATGGCCATCTTCATTGTTGCGAATATCTACACGGGCATTCATTGATAAGCCAACGCGTAACGGGTGCTTCTGCATATCGTGTGGGTCAAGTGTGATGCGCACTGGTAAACGCTGAACGATTTTGATCCAGTTACCGCTGGCGTTCTGGGCAGGCAATAGCGAGAACGCGCTGCCGGTGCCGATTCCCAGACTTTCAATAGTGCCGTGGTACTCAACATCATCGCCGTAGAGGTCGGCGTTAAGCGTCACTTTTTGCCCAAGACGCATTGTGCTCATCTGGCTTTCTTTAAAGTTGGCATCAACCCAAACTTCATTCAGTGGCACGATAGCAAGTAATGTAGTACCGGATGTCACTCTCATCCCTAACTGCACCGCGCGTTTAGCAACATAGCCACTGACAGGGGCAACAATGGTGGTACGTGCATTATCAAGATAGCGCTGGCGTAGTGTCGCCACTGCGGTTTTGATTTCTGGATGGCTATCAATCACAGTGTCGTCAACCATCGCAAGGTTGGTGCGTAATGCTTGTTGTGCGGCAGCCAAATCACTTTGCGCACTAGAAACTGCATCGCGATAATGCGAGAGATCTTCAGCCGCAATTGCACCGGTTGAGAAAATTTTCTGGCGGCGCGCATAGTCATTTTGTGCAGTTTGCAGGGCAACCTGTTTTGCTGCGACCTGAGCACGGTAGTTATCAGCCGTGCTGTACAGACCGCGAACCTGGCGCACGGTATTGGCAAGGTTTGCTTCTGCTTGTTGAAGTGCAATTTTAGTATCGCTTGGGTCAAGCAACACGAGTGGCTGGCCTTTCTCGACAAAGTCTCCTTCGTCAGCAGTAACTTGAGTGACTGTGCCACCAATCTGTGGCGTTAACGCCACCTGGTTGCCATTTACATAGGCGTCATCGGTAGACTCGTAATAACGAGCATATAAGAGATACCATGCCAGACAGCCCGCGGCTGCCAAGACGATAATCAGGATAAGAATAATAAAGTTACGTTTGCGTTTACTGGAGCGCTGAACGTGTTCTTCTGGAGTGGTTTCCATCTTTTGGCCTTTATTCGGTGTTATCGGTGCGGCGCTGTAATGTCATCGGGCAGCATCTTGGTAATTAACGTCACCAGCTGTTGGGATTCATCCTGCGTCAGGCGTGCGGTAAGGTCGCTGATGATTGAGGCGAGTGCTTCGTTTTGAAAACGGTCGCAAATCATCTGGCCTTTATCTGTAAGAGCCAGAATGACCTGGCGCTTATCGTGTGGATTTGGGGAGCGAATGATCAGTTCGCGTTTGACCATACGTTCAACCATACGGCTCATTGCGCCAGCATCCATCACCAGATTTTTGCTGATTTCGACCGGGCTTGTGACACCTTTATAAATATTAATCAGCACCTTAAATTGTGCAGCGGTAATATCCATACCAGAGAAATATTGGCTGATAAGCTGGTCTTTGAACTGGTTCGCAAGGTGGATAAGCAAACCGAGATGGAATTTGTTGTCGATAATACCCGGATTGTTCTTCATGATATTTGCCTGGTCAGTAATTACATCTGAAATTACTGACCAGGCAGCCAAGTGTCAAGTTTATGTCAAGAAGATCGCACTTTATGTCAGCGAGCCGATGGTCCCGGCATTTATCAGTCAATCTCTGATAAACGGCAGATTGCAGAACTGCTATTGTTTCATCCTGCCTTAGATAACAATTACAACGGAACGTTATGACCATAGTCACTTTAAGCAGACAGCATGGGCTTTTTGCACTCAGCCTCGGTGCTATTTTTGTCCTGGCAGGGTGTGCGACTAAAAGCACGCCCTCTGTTTCGGAAACCCAAAAACCTGTTGATGTTGAAAGTGTAGTGAAGCAAAAAATCCCTGCCAGCGTGAAAGACCGCAACAGTTGGGCGAAAGATTTAGCGGTCACATTCAAGAGTCAGAATATTGCACCTGACGAAAATAATATTTGCTCGGTACTGGCAGTGGCACAGCAGGAGTCCAATTTGGTTGCTGACCCTGCGGTGCCGAATCTGAGCAAAATCGCCTGGAAGGAGATCGACCGCCGCGCTGAAAAAATGCATATCCCCGTTTTTCTGGTCCACACCGCATTATTAATTAAATCGCCTAATGGGAAAAGCTACAGCGAGCGCCTGGATAATGTGAAAACCGAAGGGCAATTAAGTGCGATATTTGATGATTTTATCGACATGGTACCTATGGGGCAGAAGCTTTTCGGTAATCTGAATCCGGTACATACTGGCGGGCCAATGCAAGTCAGCATCGCTTTTGCTGAGCAGCACACTTCAGGTTACCCGTGGAATATGGAAGGTACAGTGCGTCAGGAAGTGTTCACTCGGCGTGGTGGATTATGGTTCGGTACCTATCATTTGCTGAATTACCCGGCGAATTATACTCAACCTCTATACCGTTTTGCCGACTTCAACGCGGGATGGTACGCCAGTCGCAATGCGGCATTTCAGAGTGCAGTCAGTAAGGCTACCGGTATGAAACTGGCGCTGGATGGCGATTTAATTCTCTACAACACCGATAAAGCGGGTAGCACTGAGTTGGCAGTAAGGAAACTGGCGGGCAAACTCGATATGAGTGAAAGCCAGATTCATCGTGCGCTGGAGAAAGGTGACAGTATCGATTTTGAGAAAACGGACTTGTATCAGCAGGTGTATACAATAGCAGAGAAAAAAGCGGGCAAGAAATTGCCGCGTGAAATGTTGCCGGGTATTACACTTGAGAGTCCAAAGATTACTCGTAATTTGACGACAGCATGGTTTGCAAAGCGGGTTGATGAGCGGCGTGCTGCGTGTATGAAATTGTAAGTCAGACTGTCTACGCGGGTGATACTTTGCTCACCCGCCCAACAAACTAAGTTTTCAACTGCGCATTGAATAAGACACCATTAAAAATGGTGGCGCTGGTAGAATTTTAGCGCAAGGCTAATCAAACCGATTACCGCACATCCCGCGAGGAATGGAACCAGACCAAATACGGTGCTTACTGCGAATCCCATTTCAATGTGCGGACGCGACGCATCATTACCCTGAGCGAGATGTTCAAGCACTCCTGGAGAGTGAACCATCAAACTCAGTATCTGCGTACCGACCCAAAAGCAGAATAAAACGAACACAGCGTAAGCCAAATTACTCTGGGTAGATCCCTCTGTTTTCGTTGTTGAAATCGTGGTTATTACAGGAACAACCTGTTTCGACAAACTCATATCAGCCATCACGACCTCCCATGCAACAGTAAAACGATTCAGGCTGTGGCCTGAGACTTCAATTGCGTTGAGTTTGGCAGGTCATATGGGTTGTCAATATCAGATTGTTGGTAATTTAACGGGCGGAATGCTCCTGGTTTGTGAATGTATGTTTGAGATCACATATTTGTAACTTAGGTGAAATTTACGTAACAATCCTCTGTTTAGCCCGCATTAACGTGCGGTTTATACCCTTCATACTTCAAGTTGCATGTGCGTTGGCTTTCCTCGCTCACCCCTGTCACTTACTGAAGTAAGATCCAGGGGATTCCCTGCGTTGCCGCCTTCCCGCAACTCGAATTATTTTGGGTATATAGCTGTTAGCTATGCCACAATAAGTTCTCTTTTTGCCCTGACGGATTGCATCATGTCTGCGAAAACACTCTCTTTGAAAATGCGCCGTGACTGGCACTATTACGCTGTAGCGATTGGTTTGATCTTTATTTTGAATGGTGTGATTGGCTTGCTGGGGTTTAAAACCGAAGGCTGGCAAAACTATGCTGTTGGGCTTGTGACCTGGGTAATATGTTTCTGGCTGGCCGGGTTTATTATTCGCCGTCGTCCAGAACTTGAGGATACGGAGACGGCGAAAGAGTAAGGCTTAGGCGGTAATCGAACTCTTCAGAGCGCAATCTTGCTGGTGGCGCTCAAGAGCCAGTTCAATTAAACGGGTAATCAGTGTCTGATAATCTAAACCGCTTGCCTGCCAGAGTTTTGGATACATGCTGATATTGGTAAAACCTGGCAGTGTGTTGATCTCATTGATAATGACTTCATTATCAGCTGTCAGGAATACGTCAACTCGCGCCATTCCGCTGCATTCCAGGGTCTGATAAGCACGCACTGCAATCTCACGGATTTTGTCGTTAATTTCTGCCGGGATTGAAGCAGGAACAACAACTTGCGCGCCTTTATCATCAATGTACTTAGTGTCGTAAGAGTAGAAATCACTGCTTACCACCACTTCACCACAGGTACTCGCTTGTGGCTCATCGTTACCCAACACAGCACATTCAATCTCACGGCCTTTAATGCCGGTTTCCACCACAACTTTATGGTCAAACTCGAAGGCTAAGGTGACTGCTGTTTCATATTGTTCGGCGGTATTTACTTTGCTGACACCCACGGAAGAACCCTGGTTGGCAGGTTTAATGAACAATGGCAGGCCAAGTTTTGCTTCGATTTCGGCAAAGCTGATTTTGTTTCGGTTTGAACGGGTGAGGGTAATAAATGGAGCAACATTTAGCCCCACATCACGTAACAGGCGCTTAGTTACATCTTTGTCCATGCTTACGGCTGAACCCAGCACACCTGAACCAACGAATGGTAAATTAGCCATGCGCAGCATCCCTTGCAAAGAGCCATCTTCGCCCAACGTGCCATGAACAATCGGGAAAATGACATCTACGGGCGCTAAAAATGCGGCGGAGGAAGATTCAATCAGTTGGTTTTCTGTTTGACCTGGCACCACGGCTACATTTGTCCCTGAACGATTCAGCGCGATTAATGCCGGGTTTTCTGCATTTAACAGGTAGTTGGACGCATCATTGATATGCCACTGCCCTTGTTTATCAATGCCCAGTAATACGACTTCAAACTTTGATTTATCAATGGCGTCGACAATATTTTTCGCCGACTGTAATGATACTTCGTGCTCAGCTGACTTGCCCCCAAACACGATACCAACCCGCAATTTTGCCATGCCAAAATCCATCCTTAAACGGTACAAAGGCGGACAACATACCACGCTCATTACAAGGATTCATGCGCTTCCTGCCGCTTAAAACCGACCGACTTCTATAATGATTATTCCGTAAACAAAATCAGGTGAAGGGATGGTGAAAGGAGTGAAAATTGTGATGGTCATAGCCATTATGGCCGTAGTGGGGTTCTGGCTCTATCAGCGCCTGCCTGCGCAGTACAATCCGTTTGCGCCACTATCGATTGATGATCCACCAACGCCGATTACGCGCTACAAATTGCGCCAGATGGTAAACGACCCGCAAGCTTGTTTTGCGTTGCTGCAGCAGGCACGGGCGCGTGGACAAATAAACTTCCGCAAGTCTGCTGATACCCAGGGTAATTGCCCATTAACTGGCGCAGTACGGGTGCTGGATTTTGGTAGCGTAGCGCTAAGCAGCAGCTTTCTGGCAAGTTGCTCACTTGCCCTAAGTAGCACGATGTTTATTCACCAACGCGCGGTTCCACTAGCGCAATCTGAAATGGGCAGCAAGCTTACGCGGATTAACCATCTGGGGAGTTTTGCGTGTCGAAATATCTACAATCGCGAAGGGGCCAGACGCAGTGAGCATGCTACAGCAGATGCGCTGGATATTAGTGGTTTTAGCTTTGCCAATCAGCAACAAATCAGTGTCCTGAAAGACTGGCGCAGTACAGGGAAGGGAAGTGAATATCTTCATCGGGTATTCGAAAACGGTTGTTCATTTTATGGTAATGCGTTGGGGCCTGAATATAACGCTGCTCATGCCAATCATTTTCATATGGGGATGCGTGGCTACGGGCTTTGTCGATAAAATTAATTTGTATGATAAACTTCACATTATTCTACCGATCTTTTTATCCCACTATTAAAGCGTACACGGTATGGAATCCTGGAAGGTCAACATTATCTCGGTATGGTTCGGCTGTTTTTTTACCGGACTTGCCATTAGCCAAATACTGCCGTTTTTACCGCTATATGTTGAACAACTTGGTGTGACTTCTCACGAAGCATTATCAATGTGGTCGGGTCTGACCTTTAGTGTGACGTTTCTGGTGTCTGCCATTGTTTCTCCGATGTGGGGAAGCCTTGCTGACCGCAAAGGCCGAAAATTAATGCTGCTGCGTGCTTCTTTGGGTATGGCGGTCGCTATTTTGCTACAGGCATTTGCCACTAATGTTTGGCAACTCTTTATTTTGCGCGCTGTGATGGGGTTAACCTCCGGTTATATTCCCAACGCGATGGCGCTAGTGGCTTCTCAAGTTCCAAGAGAGCGCAGTGGCTGGGCGTTAAGTACACTTTCCACCGCACAAATCAGTGGTGTTATTGTTGGTCCGCTACTGGGCGGATATATGGCCGATACTCTTGGGCTGCGGATGGTCTTCTACGTCACGGCTGCATTGCTGATGGTCAGTTTTTTAGTGACGTTATTTCTGATAAAAGAAGGCGCACGCCCTAATATTAGCAAGGCCGATCGTTTATCGGGCAAAGCTGTGTTTGCGTCATTACCTTATCCTAAATTAATGATAAGTCTGTTCGTCACCACGATGGTCATTCAACTTTGTAATGGTTCCGTCGGGCCAATACTTGCCCTTTTCATCAAACACCTTTCTCCTGAAAGTAATAATATTGCATTCATTAGTGGTTTTATTGCGGCAGTCCCTGGGATATCCGCTCTTATTTCCGCCCCCAGATTAGGTAAGTTGGGCGATAGAATCGGTACCGCCAGAGTATTAATGGCAACGCTAATCTTTGCAGTGATATTATTTTTTGCTATGTCGTGGGTAACATCACCGCTGCAATTGGCCGTATTGCGCTTTTTACTTGGCTTTGCAGATGGCGCGATGTTACCAGCGGTTCAAACTTTGCTCGTTAAGTATTCCAGCGACCAGGTTACAGGAAGGATCTTTGGCTATAACCAGTCGTTTATGTATCTTGGAAACGTTGTTGGGCCGCTCATGGGGGCAGGCGTTTCCGCAATGGCGGGATATCGTTGGGTATTTCTTGCTACCGCGTTGGTTGTATTGCTGAATGTTTGGCAATTGGCGGTTATGTTACGGCGTAAAAAGCAACAAGATGCCCAGAGAAAACAAATTGGGCCATAATATATCCCGTTTATTTTGAAGCTATTTTTTTATTGAGTGATTAAAAAGTGTTCACCAAGAGGTTGCCGTAGTAGCTGTCATTAATTTAAATGTCGGAATTGTTACCTGATGATATTTTTTGGGCTTCGACACATATTTAACAAGTCATATAAAAATAGTCACCTCACCCTCTAGGCAATCTGAAATCATAATGTTAACGTCATGTTTCAAATCTCTGGTGGTTAGAACTATGAAAAACCTTATTTCTGAATTACTGGCTAAACTCGCTGAAAAAGAAGAAGAGTCAAAAGAGTTTGTTGCACAGATAGAAGCCCTGGAAATAGTGATTTTCGCCATGCTCGAAAGAATGGAGCGCAGCGAAAGATTAGCAATAATCACAAATATTGAAGATGCTTTAAATGAAACTCAGCCTGATGATTCAGTGACTGCAGATGATACCACTCTGCTTAAGAAATATTTATCGCGCTTATTGACTCCTCCAACTACTTGATTTGTCTTGCGGGCATTTCACATTATTTTCTTATTATTAATTAGAATAATTAAAGTGAATTAGCATCCAGCTATATTATCTCTCCCTTAACATTTTAATCCCCCCTGAAACCTGGTGCCGATTGCGGCGCTTTACCGCTACGCTTAAGCAATAGGCCGAGCAATATTGGGTCTGCCAGTTCGCCATTTTCCCAACTACAGGCCAAAATTAATGCACCACAATAAAAAGGATGGTGCTATGAAAAGTGTATTAATGATGGTGTTACTGGCGGGTGTTATTGGGTCGGCGGCGGCAGCAGATAAAGCGATGACGCCGCAGCAGCAACGTATGACGTCGTGTAACCAACAAGCGACCTCACAAACTCTGAAAGGAGATGCCCGTAAAACATATATGAGCAATTGCTTGAAAAATAGTCAGTCAGCGCCAGCAGATAAAAGTCTGACGCCGCAACAGCAGAAAATGAAAGACTGTAATGCTGAAGCTGGCAAAAAAACATTATCCGGCGATGCGCGAAAAACTTTCATGAGTAATTGCCTGAAAAAACAATCCTGATAACCTAAATGGGTGAGTCGGTTCGCTGACTCACTCATAAAATCATACTTCCCCCCGAATTAAACTTTCTATAATTACGGAAAATATTTCAGAATATTCCTAATTATCATGAAAGATGAACACCGTTCTGGAAGATGGCTTCCTGGGGGATTTATGGATAGCTCAACGTATCTTGATGAAGATCGGCATCGCTCGGCGCGACGATTTGCCCGACGACTTTACATCCCTCGAATCATAGGATTAGCGACAGGTTTTTTCTGTATCTCCTCGGTTTTGGTTATGCAACCGGTGTCAGGATGGTGGTGGCTGCTTCTGGTCGCCTATGGTTTTATCTGGCCACACTTCGCATGGCAAACTGCCGATCGTGCATCCGATCCCGCCCGGGCTGAAATCCGTAACTTAATGGTCGATTCTTTGATGGGCGGTGTTTGGATTGCGGTGATGGGATTGAATGCTTTGCCATCAGCGCTAATTCTCGCGATGTTGTGTATGAATAATGTCGGCTGTGGTGGGTTGAAACTGTTCCTTGGTGGTTTGGGGGTAATTGTTCTGAGTTGCCTGCTGACATTAGGTTTGTTTCACATGCCGCTCAATCTACAAACCATGCCATCACAGGTATGGATTTGCCTGCCGTTCCTGCTTATATACCCAACTTACTTTGGTCTGGTCAGTTATCGAACGGCTCTAAAACTCTCCGAACACAAGCGGCGTTTAATGCATATGAGCACTCGCGATGGTATGACAGGAGTGTATAACCGCCGTCACTGGGAACACCTGCTGCATGGTGAATATGATAACTGCCAGCGTTACCAGCGTAGTGCCACTTTGTTACTCATTGATATTGACCACTTTAAATCAATTAATGACTCATACGGGCATGATGTGGGTGATGAGGCGATTCTGGTGCTGACCGAGCACTTGCAACTGACTTTGCGTATTACCGATGTTATCGGGCGCTTCGGGGGGGATGAGTTTGGCGTAATTATGTCGGGCACATCTCAAGAGAGCGCAATACAGGCGATGGCGCGAGTACGTGAATATCTTGAAGAGTTTCGCATACCTCATGCACCGCGTATTTCGCTATGCATAAGTGTAGGAGTGGCGGAGTTTGATAACAGTATGGTTAATTATCGCGAATGGTTAAAAGCGGCCGATGTGGCGTTATATAAAGCCAAAAATCTGGGGCGTAGCCGCACAGAGGTTGCCGATATTGCGGCTTAAAACCCTCTCCCATTCACAGGAGAGGGCAGAAAAATTATGATTTACCTAAGTGCTCGGATTTGGCCATACATTTCACTACAGCTTCCATCACTGCGGCTCTGAACCCTTTTTCTTCCAGAACTTTTACCGCTTCAATCGTTGTACCGCCTGGTGAACACACCATATCTTTCAACTCGCCTGGATGCTGGCCAGTTTCCAGTACCATTTTGGCTGACCCCATCACTGCCTGTGCTGCAAACTGATACGCTTGCTTGCGCGGCATTCCACCCAGCACTGCGGCATCAGCCATAGCTTCGATAAACATAAAGACATAAGCCGGGGCTGAACCACTGACGCCAACGACTGGGTGGATCATGTTTTCAGAGACGACTTCTGCAAGCCCGAAGCTGCGGAAGATATTTACCGCATCGGCGATATCTTCTGAAGTAACCAGAGCGTTTGGCGTAATCGAGGTCATGCCTGCATTGACTAATGCTGGTGTGTTAGGCATTGCGCGGATAATTTTGCGGTCATGGCCCAGGGCTTTAGCCAAAGAATCCAGCGTAACGCCTGCGGCAATTGAAATCACCACGGTATCTTTATTCAGGCTGGAATTAACTTCACCCAACACTTTTAGCATCACATTGGGCTTTACTGCGCCGAAAACGATATCGGCGATCTGCGCCACTTCCTGTGCACTTTGCGCCGCATTAATACCGTACTGGTCGCGCAAGGCTTCCACTTTATCGGGTGACGGTGTGTAGACCCAGATATTACCTGGAAGTACCTGTCCACTAGCTATCAGTCCACCCAGGATGGCTTTTCCCATGTTGCCGCAACCAATAAATCCAATTTTCTTATCCAAAGTCTCACTCCATCTTTTGAGTTGTGTGATGAGCATAGCTTACCGTGCTTTCTGGCGCTCACGCTACGTTCAGGCGAAACAACAAGCAAAGATAAAGTTGGCGATTGACGTAAAACCACGGCAAGATCGCCCCATTCCCACTGACAACCAGGAGTCGTCATGCAAATTTGGGTGGATGCTGATGCGTGTCCAAAAGTTATAAAAGAAGTGCTGTTTCGTGCTGCTGAGCGCGCGCAAATTGTGGTAACTCTGGTAGCCAATCAGGGGCTGAAAACCCCGCCTTCGCGCTTTATTCGTACCCTGCAAGTCGCCACGGGTTTTGATGTGGCTGACAACGAAATTGTGCGCCGTTGTGAAAA
The DNA here is from genome assembly GCF_001654865.1 of Buttiauxella noackiae ATCC 51607. Lineage (GTDB taxonomy): Bacteria > Pseudomonadota > Gammaproteobacteria > Enterobacterales > Enterobacteriaceae > Buttiauxella > Buttiauxella noackiae. Next base: position 58,625 of record NZ_LXEO01000002.1, read on the forward strand.
AGGTGACTTAGTGGTCACTGCTGATATACCGCTCGCAGCGGATGTGCTGGAAAAGGGGGCGATTGCTCTTAATCCTCGCGGTGAACTTTACACTCCTGCTACTATCCGTGAGCGCCTGACGATGCGCGATTTTATGGATACATTAAGAGCCAGTGGAGTGCAAACTGGTGGGCCTGATAGTCTTAATCAGCGCGACCGCCAGATGTTTGCCAATGAACTGGAAAAATGGCTGCTTGTCGCTGGTCGTTCAAAAAGCGCTTAATACCGATGTAATTCTATTCCACGTACTAGCTTGCTGGTATGATGACAACCTTTGGCGGACTTCTAAGGATTAGCCACCGATGACTCAACCCATTTATTTAGTCGGCGCGCGAGGTTGTGGCAAAACAACCGTCGGTGTTGCATTAGCGCAGGCATTGGGCTGTAACTTTGTTGATACCGACCATTACCTTTTAACCAGCACGAAGATGAGTGTTGCCGATATTGTGGCGCAAGAAGGATGGGACGGTTTTCGTCGTCGTGAATCCGGTGCATTGAAAAGTGTTACCGCCCCCAATACGGTCATCGCCACTGGCGGCGGTATGGTTCTGGCGGAAAGTAATCGTCAGTTTATGCGTGAGCATGGTGTGGTTATCTATTTACGTGCACCGGCGCAAATCCTTGCTTCACGTTTAGAAGCCTTCCCTGAAGAGGGCCAACGGCCAACACTGACTGGCAGACCCATTACTGACGAAATCGTTGATGTTCTCGCGGCGCGTGAAGCGCTGTACAACGAGGCTGCACATCATGTGATTGATGCCACTCGTCCCCCAACCGAGATAGTCGAAGCAGTACTCGCTGCGCTGCAAAAGGCTCATGCCAGCTAATTCTTCACTATACTTAACGCTCATTCATTACCAAAGGAAGAGCGATGGCGAGCAATCCTCCATATCCTCGGGAAGCGCGTGTTGTTGCAGTTGAAAAAGGTTCAACAGACCAAACAGTGACCTGGTATCAACTCCGTGCCGACCATCCACATCCTGATACGCTGATTAGTGAACACGAAACAGAACAAGAAGCGCTGGATGCGAAGCGGCGTTATGAAGATCCGCAAAAAACGTAATACCTCGGCATGGATGCCATGATTACCCCCTTCTTTTTCGAGTGAACTCAATGACCTGGTCATTCATCACACCTTTCGTTTAATCTGGTTGTTAACAATTCATTATCATGATGTTGTATAGGTGTCATTAACGTTTCGTTGAATATTCCGGCAGATGCTCTGCAATTATGCTGCTACGCTTTGTGGTTAATTATTGAGCGACCTTCAGCAGAGTATCATTCACAGGAAAGATACCAGTGCAGCAGCGAAGGACTGATATTGGGCAAGGGCGGAACGAAACATGAAACAAACATTGGCGATTCTCACCATCGGCGTTGTCCCGGTCAGTGAAATACTGCCGCTACTCACAGACCATATTTCTGAAGAGCAAATCAAAACTTTCAGTCTGTTAGGTAATCTTTCATATGACGAAGTGATGGAAGAATTTTCACCGTCACCCGGTGAAGAACAACTTCTGACGCTGTTAACCGGGAACGTTTTGGCTTACGTGGGGAAGCAGAAAGTAGAACAAGCGTTGCAAAGTGTTATTGAGGTGCTGGATAACCAGGGTTTCGATGTCATTTTATTGATGAGCACACACCGCTTAGCCAATCTTTCGGTGCGTAAAGGCATCTTGCTGGAGCCTGAGCGAATTATCCCGCCGCTGGTGGCCTCAATTGTCGATGGGCATCAGGTCGGTATCATTCTGCCCGTTCCCGAAATGATGAAATACCAGAACAAAAAATGGGAGTTACTCCCCATTGAACCGCTGTATGAACTGGCTAACCCTGTTCATGGAACTGAGCAAGATCTCATCGATGCAGGGAAAAAACTCGTAGACAGTGGTGCAGATGTTTTGGTGCTGGACTGTCTTGGATTCCACCAAAAACATCGCGATTTGTTGCAAAAATCCTTAGATGTCCCGGTATTGTTATCGAACGTGTTGATAGCGCGTTTAGCCTCAGAATTGCTCGCTTAACGGCAGGTAATAATTTGCGTGACAGGCTCTCAAGTTCCCCTCTATATTGTTTTTTCAACTATTTTAAAAAGGGCCTGGTCATGCTTCAAAGTAATGAGTACTTTTCCGGTAAAGTGAAATCTATTGGTTTTACAAGCAGCAGCACTGGCCGCGCGAGTGTTGGGGTAATGGTTGAAGGTGAATACACTTTCGGTACTGCACAACCAGAAGAAATGACAGTCATCAGTGGTGCATTACACGTTTTACTGCCGGGTGAAACCGAGTGGAAAACTTATGCTGCGGGCACCGTGTTCCATGTCCCTGGACACAGCGAATTCCATTTACAAGTCGCTGAGCCTACTTCTTATCTTTGCCGTTACCTGGCTGACAAATAATGTTGTTTCCCTCTTCCTTTCGGGAAGAGGGAACAGCTTTTAGCGCTGAGCTTCGCCACCTAACGCTTCAACCAGATTTTTAATCAACGCCGCTAACTCGCCGGTCATCAGAATAAAATCGGCATCAAAACGCCCACCAAAATCTTCGCGCTCAATATCATCATTCTGCTCGCGCAGTGTATCCGCAAACTTCAGGCGCTTAATCGAACCGTCATCAGCAATCAAAAACTGAATACGTTCTTGCCAGTCGAGGGCCAGTTTCGTTACCACTTTGTCGGCTTCGATATGAGCTGCAATCTCATCGCAAACCAGATCCTGCTGCTTGCAGCGAATCACGCCGCCACCTTCGAGAATAGCTTTAAGCTCGGCTTCATCCATCAGCGCAAAGCCTGGAGGCACGTCGCCAGAACGCACCCACTCAGTCAACGTCAGCTCGATAGGGGTTTCCAGCGCCAGTGGCACAACGGGCAGCGAACCGAGACTTTTACGCAGTAGTGCCAGCGTATCTTCAGCTTTTTTAGCACTGGCACAATCGACCATGATCAAACCGTTTACGGTATCGATCCACATCATTGTTTGATTGAAACGGCTGAATGCACGTGGCAGTAAAGAGTGCAGCACTTCATCTTTCAGAGAATCTTTCTCGGTCTTTTTCAGCTTACGTGCTTGTTCGGCTTCAAGTCGGCTGATTTTCGCTTCCAGTTCTTGTTTAATCACCGGGGCCGGGAGGATTTTTTCTTCTTTACGGGCGCAAATCACAATCTGCCCGTTAGCGACATGGGTTAATGCATCGCTGTGCGAACCCATCGGTGACACCCAGCCGGTCTTCGCCATATCCTGGCTACCGCATGGGGTGAAAGTAAACGCGGCCAACTGTTTTTCCATCTCATCCGCTGAAAGCGTGATGTCACGGCTTAAACGGTAAACCATTAAATTTTTGAACCACAGCATGATTATTTCCCGGACTGTCAGTTAAACGCAGCGGGCATGATAGCGAATCAGCCGCTGTGTTTCATTGCCTTTACGGGGCCGCACTTCTATTCTGTTGATAACACTAATTAAATGAGGGCATCGCTGTGCGCATTGGTATCGACTTAGGTGGGACAAAAACAGAAGTGATCGCACTGGCGGATGATGGTAAACAACTTTTCCGTCATCGCCTGCCAACACCGAAAAATGACTATCAGCAAACCATTGGCACTATTGTTGAATTGGTACGCCTGGCTGAGGAGGCCACGGGTGAGAAAGGAACGGTTGGCATTGGTATCCCAGGCTCCATTTCGCCCTATACCCGTGTGGTAAAAAATGCCAACTCAACCTGGCTCAATGGCCAACCTTTCGATAAAGACTTATGCGATGCGCTAAGCCGTGAAGTGCGTTTGGCAAACGATGCTAACTGCCTCGCGGTTTCCGAAGCTATAGATGGTGCAGCAGCAGGGGCTGCGATTGTCTTTGCGGTGATCATCGGAACCGGATGTGGCTCAGGTATTGCCATTAATGGCCGCAGCCTGATTGGTGGCAACGGTACTGCGGGCGAGTGGGGACACAACCCATTGCCGTGGATGGACGAAGACGAGCTGCGTTTTCGCGAGGAAGTGCTTTGCTACTGTGGCAAACAAGGGTGCATCGAAACCTTTATTTCCGGTACCGGCTTCGGCACGGATTACTATCGTTTGAGCGGAAAACAGCTCAAAGGCAATGAGATCATGCATTTAGTCGATCAACAAGATCCTGTTGCTGAGCTGGCGATCGCGCGTTACGAAATGCGCCTCGCAAAATCACTGGCGCACATCGTCAATATTCTTGACCCCGATGTGATTGTATTGGGCGGTGGGATGAGCAACAACGAACGCTTGTACAAAACGGTGCCGCAGCTAGTGAAACCATGGGTATTTGGTGGCGAGTGCGAAACCCCAATTCGTAAAGCGGTACATGGTGATTCCAGCGGCGTACGTGGTGCTGCATGGTTGTGGCCATTAGAGAAATAAAAGCCGGTGGATGACGCTGCGCCCGTAGATTTGATAAGCGCAGCGTCATCCGCAAAAATCAACCGACAGCAAACTCCTTCGCCAGGCGACTCACGCCCAGGCCGTTAATTTTCTTCACCTTAATCTGCACCGGGATCCGTTCTTTCATCGCCTCGACATGGCTTATCACGCCGATGGTTTTACCGCTGGCGTTAAGCGTGTCGAGTGCGTCCAGCGCGGTATCCAGCGTTTCGGCATCCAGCGTGCCAAAGCCTTCATCAAGGAACAGCGAGTCGATACGCGTTTTATGGCTCACCAGATCGGAGAGCGCCAGTGCCAGCGCGAGGCTGACCAGGAAGCTCTCGCCACCAGAAAGTGTACGCGTGTCACGCACCGCATCGGCCTGCCAGGTATCTACTACCTGCAACTCCAGCGCTTCGCTGTCTTTGCGTTGCAGCAGATAGCGGCCATGCAGACGGTTGAGCTGGTTGTTCGCCAGCCACACCAGATTGTCGAGCGTCAGCCCCTGGGCAAACTTACGGAATTTATCGCCTTCTTTTGAGCCAATTAGCGCATTGAGATAACCCCAGTCTTCAACTTGCTGCTGGCACTCAACTATCGCCTGCATCAGCCCTTGCTGGCGCTGGCGGTTTTCCTCGTCATGGCGTAGCTGTTGCTGAATTTGCCCTTGCTGCGTGGTGTTTTCACGTAGTTGCTGATTGCAGTGCGCCAGTTGTTCCTGCAATAAACTCAGTTCCGCCTCCGCCGCCAGTGTTTCCGGGCGAGCTGCAAGGTGTTCTGTCAGCGCTTTTTCTGCCTGCTGGAAAAGAACGGTTTGCTGCTGATGCTGTTGCTCAAGTTGCTGTTTTTTCTGCTCGAGCTGCTGGCGCTCGCTTTCACTTAACAACGCCGCCTGGAATGATTCCACATCGGCAAAGGGGCTTGCGGCAAGCGCAGTCAGGAACTGCTCGTTTGCCTGAGCAAGGCGGGTTTCTTCCTGCTGGAGTTGCTGTTGCAACGTCTGCCACTGGCTTTCCAGTGCGATGCAATCGCTGTGCAGGTTATGCCAGCTTTGTAGCGCCGAAATTTGTACGCTTTCGGATAACGGTGCGGGCTCGCTGCCGTCGTCAATCAAAGCGTTGAGTATGTTTTCCAGCGTGGTCAATTGCTGCTGCAAGTGTGGAAGCTGTTCGTGGCGCTGCTGCCAGTGCTGTGATTCCTGTTGGCGCTCCGCAAGCCAGCTATTTTCTTCGCCACTCGCCGGATGCTGTAAAGCGACATTTTCGAGCGCGGCGTTTAATGCTTCACGCTGGGATGTTATCTCTGCGGCGAGTTTGTCGTGCTGAACTCGCGCCTGCGCAAGTTGCTCTTCCACGGCGATGCGCTGGGTGAGCTGATGCAATTGCTGCTCGCGTTGTTCTTCGCTTTCCAGCCAGTTCTGGAGATCGTCTTCTGGCGCCAGTGCAAGTTGCAAGCTGGCGCACAATTGTTGCCAGCGCGCACGAAGCGCGGTTTCTTCTTCATCCAGCGCCGTGGCTGCGGCAATCAGGTGTTCACGTTGCTTGCGTTGGGTATCAAGCTGGCCCTTCATCGCAAAGCCCGCTTCCGCAAGGCTTGCCACTTCAAGTTTCAGCGTTGCAAGCCGCTGCTGATTTTCACCCGGTTTTATCGCCTGATAATCCGCCACCGCCGGATGCTGCGTGGAGCCACACAGCGGGCAGGGTTCATCGGGCTGCAAATGGGCGCGTTCCGCTTCGAGGCTGACAATTCGTCTTTCCAGCTCGCACACTTTTTCCAGATCGCTTTCGTGCTGGCGGCGTTCTTTATATTGCTGGCGCTTGAGTGCCAGTTCCGCATCACCCTGAGCGATCAGTTTTTCAAGCACGGCGATATCTTGCTGCTGCTGCGTTTTGCGCTTGAGAAGTGAGGAAAGCTGCGGCTTTAGCGTGGCGAGCTGTTGGCGCAGAGGGCGAGCGGCTATCGTCGCTTGTAAATGAGCGCTCACTTCATCTGCATTAAGAGACAACTCAACAACCGGCAGCAGTCCGAGTTTTTTCTGGTTAGCTTCGATATCGCGCTGCAACGTCTGGAGCTGAGAGGTGTCGCGCTGTTGCTGGCTGAAAGCCATGCGCCAGCCCGCTAATTCCGCTCCCCACAGACGATAACTGTCGTGCGTTTTTAGCCACTCCTGGAGCTGGGTGTTTTCCTGCGTCAGTTTTGCTGCCTGGCTAGCTGCCGCAAGCCTTGTCTGCTGGCGGCGCACCATTGCCTGACGTAAGCGAGTATTCACTTCTTCTGTCTGGAGGCGGGTTTTTTGCAGCGTAGCCTGGAGTTCTTGCAGGCGTTGCCAGTCAGGGCGCAGTTTCTCCGCTGGCTGTGCGCGCGTTAGTTTTTCTAATAAAGGTGCCGCTTCTTCGATGGCTCGTGCGGCCGTATTGCGCGCCAGCTCGGATTGCGCATGGTTTTGCGTAAGCTGTGCAAGTTGGCTTAGCCATTGTTGGTGCTGCTGGAGTTTGAGCTGTTCTGCTAGCCGTGTTTTTTCTTCTGTAGTGAGTGCCTGCAAACTCTCGGAAAGCTGCTGACGCTGCTCTTCGCTTAACAGCGCGACACCTGCGGCCTGGGCTTGCAGGTTTTCAAGCTGGCTGCGCACATTCTTATGATTTTCGAACACCGCCGCAGAAACGGTGCCGTAGATTTCGGTGCCGGTGAGTTCTTCCAGCAGTGAGGCGCGGTCATTAGCATCGGCGTTTAAAAACGCGGCGAACTGGCCCTGGGAAAGCATCATCGAGCGGGTAAAACGGTCGTAATCCAGCCCGGTTAGCTTGGCGGTAAGATCGAGCTTATCTTTGACCTTATCGGCAACTATTTTGCCGCTGGCGACTTCGGCCAGTTCAACTCTTGGAGCTTGCAGATTGCCGTTTACCGCATTGCGCGCACGGTTCTGGCTCCAGAATGCGCGATATGCCACGCCTTTGACTTCAAACTCCACTTCCGCCAGACATTCGGCGGTGTCGCGTGTCATCAGGTCATTCTGCGACTGGGAGACGGTATTGAGGCGCGGAGTTTTATGATAGAGCGCGAGGCAGATCGCATCGAGCAGCGTGGTTTTCCCGGCACCGGTTGGCCCGGTAATCGCAAACAAGCCGTTGCTGGCGAAGGGTTCGCTGGTGAAATCAATTTTCCATTCCCCTTTCAGGGAGTTGAGGTTTTTTAACCGCAGGCTGAGAATTTTCATGCCTGTTCCTCCGCGTCATGCAGGCTTGCCACCGTCTGGGCAAACAGGTTGCGTAAGCGTTGCGCGCGTTCTTCCGTGGTCTCTTCCTGAATCAGGCGGCGCTCAAAAACTTCTTCCACCGTCAGTTCACTCAGGGTTTCTTTGTGCTGCTGGGCGATAACGCGTTCACGCTGTTCGCGGCTGCGGCGCAGCAACACCACTTCAACGGGCAATGTTTCAGTGAGCTGCTGAATATGACGCTGCATATCATGCAGATATTCATCGGTGGAGATTTCAATATCCAGCCACACTTTGGGCTCTGCGGGGGCATCGCGCCACTGTGTCAGCTGTTGTTCTATTTCGCTAAGTGAGCCTTTGATCACCGCCAGCGGCTGGCTGACGGGGACATTCAGCGCGGTGACTTCATACAGTTTGCCTTCGGCAAATTCCACCAGATAAACGCTTTTGCTCTTGCCGGTTTCATCAAAACTTAATGGAATAGGTGAACCGCTATAACGGATATGTTCAGTGCCGCCAATTAATTGCGCACGGTGAATATGGCCCAGCGCGATGTAATCCGCCTGCGGGAAGTGTTGCGCCGGGAAGGCATCAAGCGTGCCAATATAAATGTCGCGCACCGCATCACTTTTTGTTACGCCGACTGTTGTTAAGTGCCCGGTCGCGATGATTGGCAGCTTTGCATCAGCGCGTAAATCGCAGGCCGCGCTATAACACTGTTTATAATGCTCGCTGATGGCTTCCATTAATGAACGCTGTTTTTCATGGCCAGACAAGCCCGCCTGGCTGCTTTGAATATCGCGTGGGCGCAAAAATGGAATAGGGCAGAGAATCGCACCGGGTTGACCACTTTTGGATTTTAGAACAATAGCTTGCTGGCTGGTATCATGGCGAGCACTGGCAATAACATATGTATTCAGGCAGGCCATCAGTTCACGAGATTCGTTAAGCGTCGCGACGGAGTCATGGTTTCCCGCCAGCACCACAAGAGAACACCCCGTCGCCTGAAGCTGCACCACAAAGCGGTTATATAGTTCACGCGCATAGCTTGGTGGCGAGCCGGTATCAAAAATATCGCCCGCGACAATTATGGCATCCACATCATGCTCGACTGCGGCTTTCAGCAACCATTCAAGAAACGCCTGGTGCTCAGGACCGCGGTTTTTGGTATAAAAATTTTGACCCAGATGCCAGTCTGATGTGTGAATAATGCGCATTACTTGTCCCGTGGTTCAAAAGCGTAGCCGCGATTATAAAGCGGATACCGAATAACGGCATAACTCAGTGTCATAATTCAAAGTGATGGGTCATCTGGCAGTCATGTTTTTCATAAATCTGTCATAAATCTGACGCATAATGGCGCCGCATTGAAACAACAATAATTATTCCTTGAGCAGGGCGAATCATGGCGAAGCGTATTTTAGTCGTAGAAGATGAAGCTCCAATCCGTGAAATGGTGAGCTTTGTGCTCGAGCAAAACGGTTTTCAACCTGTAGAAGCGGAAGATTATGACAGTGCAGTGAATCTGCTTATTGAACCCTTTCCTGACCTGATATTGCTGGATTGGATGTTGCCGGGTGGTTCGGGGATTCAGTTTATCAAGCACCTGAAACGTGAAGCATTAACCCGTGAAATACCGGTGATGATGCTGACGGCGCGTGGGGAAGAAGAAGATCGCGTGCGCGGCCTGGAAGTCGGGGCCGATGATTATATTACTAAGCCGTTTTCCCCGAAGGAGCTGGTGGCGCGAATTAAAGCTGTGATGCGTCGTATCTCGCCAATGGCGGTGGAAGAGGTGATTGAGATGCAAGGGCTGAGTCTGGACCCATCATCGCACCGGGTAATGACTGGCGAAAACCCACTGGATATGGGGCCAACCGAGTTTAAGTTATTACACTTCTTTATGACGCACCCGGAGCGGGTGTATAGCCGTGAGCAATTGCTTAACCATGTGTGGGGCACCAATGTTTATGTCGAAGACCGAACGGTGGACGTACATATTAGGCGGTTACGCAAAGCACTCGAACACAGTGGACATGACAGAATGGTACAAACAGTACGCGGTACGGGTTATCGGTTCTCAACCCGCTTTTAATTCCTTATCAGGAGAGTGACGCGTGCTGGAACGGTTGTCATGGAAAAGGTTGGTACTGGAGCTGGTGCTCTGTTGTATACCGGCCGTCATTTTAGGCCTTATTTTTGGCCATTTACCCTGGTTTTTATTACTGGCGGTCACAGGGCTGCTGGTTTGGCATTTCTGGAATTTGTTGCGTCTGTCGTGGTGGTTGTGGGTTGATCGCAGCATGACGCCTCCACCGGGGCGGGGGAGTTGGGATCCGTTGCTCTACGGCCTTCACCAGATGCAGTTGCGTAATAAAAAACGCCGCAAAGAGTTAGGTAACCTGATTAAGCGCTTTCGTAGCGGTGCAGAATCATTGCCCGATGCAGTTGTGCTGACCACCGAAGAAGGGACGATTTTTTGGTGTAATGGCCTTGCTCAACAGTTATTAGGGCTGCGCTGGCCGGACGATAACGGGCAGAACATACTTAATTTGCTGCGATACCCGGAATTTACCCGCTATTTGTCACAAAAAGATTTTTCCCGCCCACTGACACTAGTGCTCAATAATGGCCGTCATCTGGAATTTCGCGTAATGCCATACAGCGACGAACAGTGGCTGTTGGTGGCGCGTGATGTGACTCAGATGCACCAGCTTGAAGGGGCGCGCCGTAACTTTTTTGCCAACGTCAGCCATGAACTGCGGACACCATTGACGGTACTGCAAGGTTACCTGGAAATGATGCAGGATCAGGCTCTTGAAGGGCCATTGCGGGACAAAGCGCTAGGTACCATGCGTGAACAAACTTCACGAATGGAAGGCCTGGTTAAGCAACTTCTGACACTGTCAAAAATTGAAGCAGCCCCGGCGATGGTGCTCAATGAAAAGATTGATGTCCCACTGATGTTGCGTGTGGTGGAGCGCGAAGCGCAGACTCTCAGCCATCAAAGACAGACGTTAGAGTTTGATATCGACTCAACCCTGAAAGTGTTTGGTAATGAAGAACAATTGCGCAGTGCGATTTCGAACCTCGTTTACAACGCGGTGAACCATACGCCAGAGGGCACATATATTACGGTGAGCTGGAAACGGATTGCAGGTGGTGCGTGTTTTAGTGTTGAAGATACGGGGCCTGGCATTTCAGCTGAACATATTCCGCGCCTGACTGAGCGTTTTTACCGCGTAGATAAAGCGCGTTCACGGCAAACCGGTGGTAGCGGGCTGGGACTTGCGATAGTGAAACATGCTTTGAGCCACCATGACGCACGCTTGCACATTGAAAGCCAGTTGGGTAAAGGAACAACATTTTCCTTTGTACTGCCTGAGCGTCTTATCGTGAGCGAAAAAGTGGTTCAGACAGAGTAGCTTACTCAAATGGTGTCAAAATAACTTTCCGCAGGCCAGTTTTCTGGCCTGCGTTTTTTTTGCTCAGATGTAAATCAATAATACTCAGTTGGCTATAATTTGACCGCACAAACAACCATGATGTTTTCTTATGAATAAACTTATCCTCTAAATTACTGGCTAATTTAAGGATATCAATCTGGTTTTGGGATCCCTTCTTGCCTTCATTCGCTATAAGCGTTTTAATTGCGGCCCTGTAATTAGTAGACCGACTGGATTTGAGTGGTAATTCAAACAACTATTCTTCTCCACCGATCCCGGAAAGGATTTTCCGCTGTCGTAACTACTGATTGCCGCTTTTATGCCGAGTTTAAAGGTATAAAATTTGAATATTTTCAAAACTTTCAACACCACACATCCACAGGCTGCAAATATTTTATGACCCATCATTTGAAATCTCGTGACATCCTCGCACTGGGCTTTATGACCTTTGCGCTGTTTGTTGGAGCAGGCAATATCATTTTCCCACCTATGGTGGGTTTACAGGCTGGCGAGCATGTCTGGATTGCCTCACTTGGCTTCCTGGTCACTGCGGTCGGCCTGCCAGTTCTGACCATTGTCGCCATCGCCCGCGTAGGGGGTGGTATTGATAGTTTGAGCTCACCGATTGGCCGTCGTGCTGGTGTCATATTAGCCACTGTTTGTTACCTTGCCGTTGGTCCACTGTTTGCGACACCACGTACAGCGACCGTCTCCTTCGAAGTCGGGATTGCGCCACTGGTTGGCAGCAGTGAACTTGCGCTGTTTATCTACAGCCTGGTTTATTTTGCCATTGTTATGGCCATCTCTTTGTATCCGGGAAAATTGCTCGATACCGTCGGCCATGTGCTGGCTCCGGTAAAAATTGTCGCGCTATTGGCGTTGTCAGTCGGTGCGATTCTGTGGCCTGCTGGGGGTATCAGCACCGCGACTGAAGCGTACCAACATGCAGCGTTTTCAAACGGCTTCGTCAATGGTTATCTGACCATGGACACGCTGGCATCTTTGGTCTTCGGGATTGTCATTGTTAACGCAGCGCGCTCGCGTGGCGTTACAGAATCTCGTCTGCTGACTCGCTATACCATCTGGGCTGGCCTGATTGCAGGTGTCGGCTTAACGCTGATTTACTTAGCACTGTTCCGCCTGGGTTCAGACAGCGCAACGCTGGTTGCTGACCAGAATGCGAACGGTGCGGCGATTCTTCATGCTTATGTTGCTCACACCTTCGGTGGTGCCGGTAGCTTCTTTCTTGCCGCACTGATTTTCCTTGCATGTATGGTAACGGCGATTGGCCTGACTTGTGCGTGTGCTGAATTTTTCAGCCAGTACTTACCACTGTCTTACCGTTCGCTGGTGTTTATCCTTGGATTGTTCTCGATGGTGGTGTCAAACCTTGGTTTGAGCCATTTGATTCAGATTTCGATTCCCGTGCTGACGGCGATTTACCCACCGTGTATTGCGCTGGTGGTGCTGAGCTTCACCCGTCCGTGGTGGCATAATTCAACTCGCGTTATCGCTCCGGCGATGATCATCAGTACCTTCTTTGGCATTATTGATGGGCTTAAAGCATCGGCAATCAGTAACATTCTACCGGAGTGGACTTCGCGCCTTCCGTTATCCGATCAAGGCCTGGCATGGCTGATTCCGACCATTATTATGGTGGTGATTGCCATCGTATGGGACCGCGCCGCAGGGCGACAGGTGGCATCCGCCGCCCACTAAAAATTAGAATTATGTTCAACCACGGGGCTTAGCTCCGTGGTTTTTTTATTGTTAAGCAGGTATGGAATCAATGGAAAACGCTAATAAACTCAAGCGCGGCTTGAGTACCCGGCACATACGCTTTATGGCGTTGGGCTCGGCAATTGGCACCGGGCTGTTTTATGGCTCGGCAGACGCAATCAAAATGGCTGGCCCAAGTGTATTGCTGGCTTACATCATTGGCGGGGTGGCGGCATATATCATTATGCGTGCACTCGGCGAGATGTCGGTTCATAACCCTTCAGCCAGTTCATTCTCCCGCTATGCGCAAGATAACCTTGGCCCATTAGCCGGGTATATCACTGGCTGGACCTACTGTTTTGAGATCCTGATTGTGGCGATTGCGGATGTTACCGCCTTCGGTATCTATATGGGGCTATGGTTCCCGGCAGTGCCGCATTGGGTCTGGGTATTGAGCGTAGTGCTGATAATCTGCGCCATTAACCTGATGAGCGTGAAGGTGTTCGGTGAACTGGAGTTCTGGTTCTCGTTCTTCAAGGTTGCCACCATCATCATCATGATTGCTGCCGGCATCGGCATTATCGTGTGGGGGATTGGTAACGGCGGCCAGCCAACAGGTATTCATAACTTATGGAGCAATGGCGGCTTCTTCAGCAATGGCTGGATAGGCATGATTATGTCGTTGCAGATGGTGATGTTTGCTTACGGTGGTATTGAAATCATTGGCATTACTGCCGGTGAAGCGAAAGACCCGCAGAAGTCGATTCCCCGTGCGATCAACTCTGTTCCTTTACGGATTCTGGTGTTCTATGTAGGCACGCTGTTTGTCATCATGTCGATTTACCCGTGGAACCAGGTTGGGACGGAAGGTAGCCCGTTCGTGCTGACTTTCCAGCATATGGGGATAACGGCTGCGGCAGGCATTCTGAACTTTGTTGTTATCACTGCCTCGCTTTCAGCCATTAACAGTGATGTGTTTGGTGTGGGTCGTATGCTGCACGGTATGGCAGAACAAGGCAGTGCGCCGAAAGTGTTCGCCAAAACCTCCCGTAACGGTATTCCGTGGGTCACGGTATTAGTGATGTGCTGTGCGCTGTTACTGGCTGTGGTGCTTAACTACTTAATTCCAGAAAACGTCTTCCTGGTGATCGCGTCGTTGGCAACATTTGCCACGGTGTGGGTATGGATAATGATTCTGCTTTCACAGATCGCTTTCCGTCGCAAACTCTCTCCTGAACAGACAAAGGCGCTGAAATTCCCGGTGCCTGGTGGTGTTGCGACCACAGCTGTTGGGCTGGTGTTCCTGGTCTTTATTATCGCGCTTATCGGCTGGCACCCGGACACCCGCATTTCGCTGTATGTTGGCTGTGTGTGGATAGTTTTGCTGTTGGTGGGTTGGATATTCAAACGCCGTCAAATCCTGGCTGCAAGCGAGAGTAACAGCGGGATTTAATCGCAGCAGTAAGGTGGACTAGCGTCAGCGACGTCCACCTTATTATTTACATCTCCGGGCATTCCACTTTACTTATCGCATCCCAGTAGTTTTTCTCGTTGCTGCGCTCAAGCGCAATTCTCGCCTCACGGATATACCCTTTATTATCCTCATTAGAGAGGATTTTATTCGCCCAAACCTCATCAGAAACCTTCTTCTGCGGGTGACAAGTCCTCTTCAGGTCACTGACAATTTGTTGTTTATATTTTCCAAACTGTAGAGCTTCATACGTCGAATCTGCCAGAGAGTTGGCAGTCCAGGTCACACAAAGAAGCAGGGTAATATTTCGGACGATAGACATAGCAGCCTCCTGTACAGTGAGAATATTCTCACTATAGGTAGGGCTAACTTATTAAGCAAACGGCTCAATTTCTCATCCCCCGCTTTCATCCCCCAATAAAAATAGCAACGATGAGTGATAGCCAGCTACGCTGTGGCAAGGTGGCGGCAATAAATTTTCTGGGGATACGATTATGTTGAATGCCTGGCACCTTCCGGTGCCCCCTTTCATACAAACACGTAAAGACAAGTTGTATATCACGCTGTGGGTCTCTGGCGATGATTTACCGCAGCGTGTAGTTCTGCGTTACGAAAAGGATAATGAAGAAACCTCAATACCGATGACGCGCCAAAAAGTGGCTCCCGAAGAGGGTGTGGTGGCATGGCGCGGTGTGATTGATCTCACCGAAGGGCAGCCGCGTCGACGCTACAGCTTCAAGCTACTGTGGTTGGACAAACAGCGCTGGTTAACACCACAAGGTTTGAGGTCAATTCCGCCTGCAAGACTTGAGCAATTTGCCGTTGATCTGCCCGATGATGGCCCGCAGTGGGTGCAGGATCAGATCTTCTATCAGATTTTCCCCGATCGTTTTGCGCGTAGTGAGCAACGCACTCCAGAGCAGGATCAGGTTTATTATCACCATGCGGCAAAACGCGACATTATTTTGCGCAATTGGGACGATCCGCTGAGTGGGGATGCTGGAGGATCGACATTTTACGGCGGCGATCTGGATGGTATTAGTGAAAAACTGCCATATCTGAAAAGGCTGGGCGTCACCGCGCTCTATCTCAATCCGATCTTCACCGCACCGAGCGTACATAAATACGATACTCAGGATTATCGCCATGTAGACGTGCAGTTCGGCGGCGATCACGCCTTTTTACGTCTGCGTAAAAATACTCAGAAATACGGTATGCGCCTGATGCTCGATGGGGTGTTTAACCACAGTGGTGATACGCATCAGTGGTTTGACAGGCAGCAAACTCATGGAGAAGGAGCGAGCCACAATCCACAATCTCCATGGCGTGATTTTTACAGCTATAACCAGCAGGGGCATGCGCTCGACTGGCTTGGCTATTCCAGCTTGCCAAAACTGGATTACCAGTCTTCCTTGTTGGTTGATGAGGTTTACCAGGGAGAAGACAGTATTGTGCGCCACTGGTTACGTGAGCCGTGGGGGATCGACGGCTGGCGGCTTGATGTGGTGCATATGCTCGGTGAGGCAGGTGGGGCGCGGAATAACTTCCTGCATGTCACGGGTATTACCAGGGCTGCAAAAGAGACCAATCCAGATGCCTATATATTGGGCGAACATTTTGGTGATGCGCGGCAGTGGCTACAGAATGACACTGAAGATGCGGCAATGAACTACCGTGGCTTCACCTTCCCGCTGTGGGGGTTCCTAGCTAACACCGATATTTCCTACGATCCGCAGCATATCGACGCACAAACATGTATGGCCTGGATGGATGAATATCGTGCGGGGCTTTCTCAGCAGCAGCAATTGCGCATGTTTAACCAGCTTGATAGCCATGACACTGCACGTTTCAAGTCGATACTTGGAAAGGATATTGCTCGTTTGCCTCTGGCAGTGGTGTGGCTTTATTGCTGGCCGGGCGTGCCTTGTGTTTATTACGGTGATGAAGTCGGCCTGGATGGTAATAACGACCCGTTCTGCCGAAAACCATTCCCGTGGGATCCTGATCGGCAAGATCTGGATTTGCTGGCGCTTTACCAGCGTTTAGGAAAGTTGCGCCATAAGAGCCGTGCTTTGCGCCATGGCGGTTGCCAGGTGATTTATGCGAACGCTGATGTGGTGGTATTTGCGCGTGTTTATCAAAACGAACGCGTGCTGGTGGCGATTAACCGTGGCGAACAAATTGATGTCACGTTGCCGTGGAATCCGCTGCTAAACGGCATAACCTGGACACAACGAGAAGGTGAAGCGCAGCTGGATAATCACCGATTGTCACTACCTGAAGTTTCCGTTTCTCTCTGGCAAAGTCTCTGATTCTGTAACCGGTTTCCCTTTTCGTCAGGCGAGGGGGGAAACAGGTGCTATTCTTATTTCTCGTCCCCCTTCATCACTACCATTCAGGCTAGATATTTCCAGCTCTCATGCCCTCCGGGCCCATTGATTCTGAGGAAACACTATGTCTATACGTGAACTGATCGACCCCACTAACTCCACGCTGATTTTTATCGACCACCAACCGCAGATGTCTTTTGGCGTGGCGAATATCGACCGGCAAACGTTGAAAAACAACACGGTGGCATTAGCAAAAGCGGGCAAGATTTTTAACGTTCCCACCATTTTCACCTCGGTCGAAACGAAAAGCTTCAGCGGTTACATCTGGCCCGAACTTCTGGCTGTTCATCCCGAAATAACCCCAATAGAACGTACCTCAATGAACTCCTGGGAAGATGCCGCTTTTGTTGCCGCGGTGAAAGCGACCGGGCGCAAGAAGCTGATTATCTCTGCGCTGTGGACGGAGGTATGCCTGACATTCCCGGCGCTAATGGCGTTGGAAGAAGGGTTTGAAGTTTATGTGGTAACTGATACTTCGGGCGGGACTTCTGTCGATGCGCACGAACGCTCGATTGATCGCATGGTGCAGGCGGGAGCGGTTCCAGTGACCTGGCAACAAGTATTGCTTGAATATCAACGTGACTGGGCGCGGCGTGATACATACGACGCAGTAATGGATCTAGTGCGAGAGCACTGTGGCGCGTATGGCATTGGCGTGGATTACGCTTACACCATGGTTCATGGCGCGCCAGAGCGGAAAGCCTGATTCATTGCGGCAGGCATTTCCCTGCCTTCTATTTTCTTTGCATCAGGAATAGCCCATGGCTGACAACAATACTGTCACGCTAGTGATTACCCACGCCCTGAAAGCTGGCCAGGCTGCGCGTTATGAAGAGTGGCTGGCGAAAATCATGCCCGCTGCGGCACGTTATCCGGGGCATCGTGGCGTGCATGTCATTCGCCCAACGGCCGGGAATGACGTGTACAACATCGTTATTCGCTTCGATACACTGGAAAATCTCACCGCCTGGACGAAATCGGCCGAGCGTGAAGCGTTGGTCGAGGAGATCAAACCGATCCTCAGCCAGGACGACCATCTGGAAGTACGCACCGAAAACGCATTTTGGTTCACCCCGGAAACACCGACGATCAAACGCCCGGCTCAGTGGAAGCAATTCCTGATAACGCTGGCCGTCATTTTCCCAAGCACTAACGTGGTGCCACGTATCACAGCCCTGGTTTTTCCTTCGCTGCATGGTTCGCTTTTATTACATCTCATCAATGACGCGTTAGTGGTGGCGTTGGTGGTGTGGTTATGGATGCCAATCATGACGCGCCTGTTTGCAGGCTGGTTGAAAAAATAACGTTCCACTGAGGAGAACAGGTTATGTCGCAATCTGCTTCATTAATTCTCACTAACGGTCAATTTCATACCCTTGATAGCGAAGCACCGCTGGCCGAAGCGGTGGCAATCAAAGACGGCAAAATTATCGCAGTAGGGAATGAGTCGTGGGTGATGAGCTTTGCGAGTGGGGAAACACAGCGAATTGATCTTAAAGGCCATACGGTAATACCAGGCCTTAATGACTCACATTTGCACCTTATTCGTGGTGGGCTCAATTACAACCTGGAGCTACGTTGGGAAGGTGTGCCATCACTTGCGGATGCACTACGGATGCTAAAAGAGCAGGCCTTGCGTACCCCTTCGCCGCAGTGGGTGCGTGTGGTTGGAGGGTGGACGGAGTTTCAGTTTGCTGAGCGCCGTATGCCAACGCTTGAAGAACTCAATGAGGCAGCTCCAGATACGCCCGTTTTTGTGCTGCATCTTTATGACCGCGCACTGCTAAATCAGGCGGCGCTTAGAGCGGTGGGCTACACCAAAGAGACGCCTAATCCGCCGGGCGGTGAAATCATGCGTGACCGCCATGGCAATCCAACGGGGATGCTTATCGCCAAACCGAATGCAATGATCCTCTATTCAACACTGGCTAAAGGGCCGAAATTACCGCTGGAAATGCAGGTAAACTCGACACGTCAGTTTATGCGAGAACTCAACCGCTTAGGTGTAACCAGCGCCATTGATGCTGGTGGTGGTTTCCAGAATTACCCGGAGGACTACCAGATTATCGACCAGCTTCACGCGCAACAGCAGATGACGGTACGCATTGCCTATAACCTGTTTACCCAGCGCCCGCAGCATGAACTGGAAGATTTTGAAAAGTGGACCGATATGCTGAAACCGGGGCAGGGAACGGATTTCTATCGCGCCAATGGAGCCGGAGAAATGCTGGTCTTTTCTGCCGCCGATTTTGAAGACTTTTTGCAACCACGTCCGGATTTACCAGAAGGTATGGAGCAAGAGCTGGAACGTGTGGTACGCCATTTAGTAGAACATCGTTGGCCATTCCGTTTACATGCGACCTATAACGAGTCCATCAGTCGGATGTTGGACGTCTTCGAAAAGGTGGATCGTGATATTCCGTTTAATGGTTTGCATTGGTTTTTCGATCATGCAGAAACGATTACCGAGAAAAATATCGAGCGAGTTAAAGCGTTGGGCGGTGGGATTGCTGTGCAGCACCGTATGGCGTTTCAAGGGGAATATTATGCCGCACGCTACGGAGCACAGGCGGTTAAGCAGACGCCACCCGTCGCGAAAATGCTCTGTGCTGAATTGCCTGTTGGGTTAGGCACAGATGCGACACGAGTTGCCAGCTACAACCCGTGGACCGCGCTCTACTGGCTAGTTTCAGGGCGTACCGTGGGTGGCATGCAAATGTATGACGACAATAACCGGCTATCGCGTGATGTTGCGCTGGAATTGTGGACGGCGGGCAGTGCGTGGTTTTCCAGTGAGCAGGGCAAAAAGGGTCGAATTCAAACCGGGCAACTGGCGGATTTAGTCGTGCTGTCGAAAGACTTTTTCAGCGTGACGGAAGAGGAAATCAAAGGCATTGAATCATTGATGACACTGGTGGATGGTAAAGTGGTTTACGCAGCCGGTGTGTTTACGTCACTGGGACCGCCGGCAATTCCGGTCGTGCCTGAATGGTCACCCGTGGCAAATGTCCCCGGACATTATCGAAGCGATCCGCCAATAGCCGCGAAAGTGGGCATGGCTGCGCAGGTTCATCAGTGTTGTGGGGGTTGTAACGTGCATGGTCACCAGCATGATGCGGCGCGTACATCGGCGATACCGGTTTCTGACGAAGGGGCATTCTGGGGTGTTTTGGGGTGCTCTTGTTTTGCGTTTTGAGTAGATTTAAACCATTAAAAAAGGCCGCTTGCGCGGCCTTTTTCGTCAAAAACGTTTAGCGATTACAGGCTAGAAACGTTTTCGCTCAGGTATTTAGCAACGCCGTCTGGAGACGCGTTCATGCCTTCTTTACCTTTTTCCCACTGAGCTGGGCACACTTCGCCGTGCTCTTCGTGGAATTGCAGCGCATCAACCATACGCAGCATTTCATCAACGTTACGGCCCAGCGGCAGGTCGTTAACAACCTGGTGACGCACGATGCCGTTTTTGTCGATCAGGAAAGAACCACGCAGAGCAACGCCTGCGTCTGGATGTTCGATGCCATAAGCTTTCTGAATTTCACGCTTAATGTCAGCAACCATCGCGTATTTCACTTCGCCGATGCCGCCATTTTCAACAGGGGTTTTACGCCATGCGTTGTGAACGAACTGGGAGTCAAAAGATACACCAACGACTTCTACGCCACGTTTCTGGAATTCTTCGTAACGCTTGTCGAACGCAATCAGTTCAGACGGACAAACGAAAGTGAAGTCCATTGGCCAGAAGAACACAACGGTGGTTTTACCATTGGTGTGTGCTTTGAAGTTGAAGTTCTCAACGATTTCGCCACTACCGAGAACGGCTGCAGCTGTAAAGTCAGGGGCTGGACGAGTAACCAGGACCATATGTACTCCTGTTAATTTTGTTAAAGTGAGTGTTAACGCAACGGGGGGGAGTATAGGGGCGGCAATCCCTCTAACTCAAGCATGCTGCGCCAATTAATCAGATAGGATTTACCTATCAAAAAATGAATATTCGCACGGCAGCGATCCAAAATAGCCCTTTTTTACAAAAGGGCAAGAATTTAATCGTAAGGCTGCGATCGCTTACAAATTCTTTTGTTCGGCTAGATTCATCATGCGTGGGTAGAACTGCCAGAACAGCTCTTCAAGCGCATCATAGTGAGCATCAAGATCTTGCCAGGAAGCTCGCAAAGCATCAAGTTTTGGTCTACGGCTAGCCATACCATTGAGAACATTAGCAATAAATGCCATATCGCTATAACGCTCCATCCAGCGCTCTTCCCACAGATATTGATTCAGATTGATAAAGCGCGGTGGGGTATCCGCTAAGAACGGTTCAATATTGGCACGGGCACTGGAGATAAACTCTGCCAGCGGGAGATCCGGACTTAGCGTTTGCCAATGGCGTGAAATGAAATGATCCCACATGACATCCAGCGTAATCGGTGCGACACGGCGCGTTTCAGGGCGGAACCATTGACGTGCAATTGCCACTTCCGGTAAACCATCGGTCAGAACATCCACACGGCGGTGCATTCGGATGCCAGCCACCACATCGCCTGGAAAACTTTCATCCGGGTTGCCACGTACGAAATCAGCCAGCAAATTACCCAAGAGTGAGCTATCAGAAAGGCTTGCGAGATGTAAATGGGCGAGAAAATTCATAGTAACCTTATTCGTAAATAGCGTAAGGGCGGCTTATTCCTTGCAGGGAAAGTCCCCTGGCACTAGACTGTAGCGCCACTTTTTAAGTCTTGAGTTCTAAACCATGCGCGTTGCCGATTTTTCCTTTGAATTACCAGAATCCTTGATTGCTCATTATCCACAAGCACAGCGTAGTGGGTGTCGTTTGCTGTCGCTGGAAGGGCCGACGGGTAATTTAACGCATGGCACTTTCACCGATCTGCTCGATAAGCTCAACCCTGGAGATTTGCTGGTCTTTAACAATACCCGTGTAATCCCGGCGCGCCTTTTTGGCCGCAAAGCGAGCGGCGGCAAAATTGAAGTGCTGGTTGAGCGCATGCTTGATGACAAACGCATCCTTGCCCATATCCGCGCTTCTAAGGCCCCTAAACCGGGTGCCGAATTGCTGTTGGGCGATGATGAAAGCGTACATGCGACTATGGTTGCGCGCCACGATGCGCTGTTCGAAGTGCAATTCGAAGACGAACGCAGCGTGCTCGATATTTTAAACAGTATCGGCCATATGCCGTTGCCACCGTATATTGACCGTCCGGATGAAGAGTCTGACCGCGAGCTATACCAGACGGTCTATAGCCAGAAACCAGGTGCGGTTGCGGCTCCGACGGCGGGTTTGCACTTTGATGAGCCGTTGCTGGAAGCGCTGCGCAACAAGGGTATTGAGCAGGCGTTTGTGACGCTGCACGTAGGAGCCGGGACATTCCAGCCAGTGCGCGTTGATAGCATCGAAGATCACATCATGCATTCCGAATATGCGGAAGTGCCTCAAGATGTCGTTGATGCCGTATTAGCCTGTAAAGCACGTGGTAATCGCGTTATTGCGGTTGGCACGACATCAGTTCGTTCGTTAGAAAGCGCGGCTCAGGCAGCAAAAAACGATCTGATTGAACCTTTCTTTGGCGACACACAAATTTTTATCTACCCAGGTTATCAATACAAAGTGATTGATGCGCTGGTGACCAATTTCCACCTGCCGGAATCGACTCTGATCATGCTGGTTTCTGCGTTTGCTGGTTATAAAAACACCATGAACGCCTATAAAGAAGCCGTAAGTTCCGAATATCGCTTTTTTAGTTACGGGGATGCCATGTTCATCACGTACAATCCGCAGGCTATTGATGAGCGCCCAGGCGCTTAATCACTAAATTCTACGCCGCCGGTTACTCCGACGGCGTTTTGTCTTAACCATCAGACTGTTTCTCTGATGCTGGAGGAAATGTGAAATTTGAATTAGATACTACCGACGGACGCGCTCGTCGTGGTCGCCTGGTGTTCGACCGTGGCGTTGTAGAAACGCCTGCGTTCATGCCTGTTGGCACTTACGGCACCGTAAAAGGGATGACCCCGGAAGAAGTTGAAGCCACTGGCGCGCAAATTATTTTGGGTAACACTTTCCACCTGTGGCTGCGTCCTGGCCAGGAGATCATGAAGTTGCACGGCGACTTACATGACTTTATGCAGTGGAAAGGCCCAATTCTGACTGACTCCGGCGGTTTCCAGGTCTTTAGCCTTGGTGACATCCGTAAGATTACTGAAGCGGGTGTGCACTTCCGCAACCCAATCAACGGCGATGCAATTTTCCTCGATCCAGAAAAATCGATGGAAATTCAATACGATCTCGGCTCCGATATCGTGATGATCTTTGATGAATGTACGCCATATCCAGCTGACTGGGATTACGCTAAGCGTTCAATGGAGATGTCTCTGCGTTGGGCACAGCGTAGTCGCGATCGCTTTGATTCTCTTGAGAATAAAAATGCGTTGTTCGGCATTATTCAGGGCAGTGTTTACGAAGATTTACGAGATATCTCGGTAAAAGGTCTGGTAGAGATTGGCTTTGATGGCTACGCTGTCGGCGGCCTGGCTGTAGGTGAGCCGAAGGAAGACATGCACCGTATTCTGGAACATGTTTGCCCGCAAATCCCTGCTGACAAGCCACGTTACCTGATGGGCGTAGGGAAACCGGAAGACCTGGTTGAAGGTGTTCGTCGCGGTATTGATATGTTCGACTGCGTGATGCCAACCCGTAATGCACGTAATGGTCATCTTTTCGTCACCGATGGCGTGGTGAAAATCCGTAATGCGAAGCATAAAGATGATGTTTCGCCGCTGGATGCAGAGTGTGATTGCTATACGTGTCGCAATTATTCACGTGCCTACTTGCATCATCTTGACCGTTGCAACGAAATACTCGGCGCACGGCTCAACACTATTCATAACTTGCGCTATTACCAGCGTTTAATGGCTGGTTTACGCAAGGCCATTGAAGAGGGTAAATTAGAGCACTTCGTGAGTGATTTTTACGAGCGAACCGGTAAACCAGTTCCACCTTTGAATGTTGATTAATTTAATAATGAGGGATTTTTAATGAGCTTTATCATTTCTGATGCGGTTGCTGCAACAGGTGCTCCGGCGCAGGGTAGCCCGTACTCTTTGATTCTTATGCTGGTGGTTTTTGGTCTGATCTTCTATTTCATGATCCTGCGCCCACAGCAAAAACGTACCAAAGAGCATAAAAAGCTGATGGACTCCATCTCTAAAGGGGATGAAGTGCTGACTACCGGTGGTCTGGTTGGTCGCGTAGTGAAAGTAGCTGAAACTGGCTATATCTCTATTGCGTTAAACGACACCACTGAAGTGGTTATCAAGCGTGATTTCGTAGCTGCCGTTCTGCCGAAAGGCACTATGAAGGCGCTGTAATATTCGTTTTTCCCTAAGGGAACTACCGTGCTAAACCGCTATCCTTTGTGGAAGTACATCATGCTGATCGTCGTGTTTATCGTCGGTCTGCTATACGCACTTCCCAACCTATATGGTGAGGATCCGGCAGTTCAGATCACTGGCGCGCGCGGCGTCGCCGCCAGTGAGCAAACGCTGATCCAGGTCCAGAACACCTTAAACGCAGAAAAAATCCCCGCTAAGTCTGTGGCCCTGGAAGAGGGTGCGATTCTTGCACGCTTTGACACCACTGATACGCAGCTTCGTGCTCGCGAGGCGCTGATGAGCGTCCTTGGCGATAAATACGTTGTGGCGCTTAACTTAGCTGCGGCGACTCCTCGCTGGTTATCCGCTATTTCCGCAGAACCGATGAAACTCGGTCTTGATCTGCGTGGTGGCGTGCACTTCCTGATGGAAGTCGACATGGATACCGCTCTGAGCAAGTTGCAGGAACAAATTATTGATAACCTGCGCACTGACTTGCGCGATAAGAGCATTGCGTACACTAACGTGCGTAAAGCCGATAACTATGGTGTCAATGTTGTTTTCCGTGACAGCAAAACGCGTGATGACGCTATCTCCTATTTAACTCCACGCCATCGTGATTTGGTGCTTTCTGCTCAAGGCAGCAACGCAATGCGTGCTGTAATGACAGATGCTCGCCTGAGTGAAGCGCGTGAGTATGCCGTTCAACAGAACATCAATATCCTGCGTAACCGTGTAAACCAACTGGGCGTTGCTGAGCCATTGGTACAGCGTCAGGGTGCGGATCGCATTGTTGTTGAACTACCTGGTATTCAGGATACTGCGCGTGCGAAAGAGATTCTTGGCGCGACTGCAACGCTTGAATTCCGACTGGTCAACACTAACGTGGATGCTTCCGCTGCGGCTTCTGGCCGTGTGCCGGGTGATTCCGAAGTGAAACAGACCCGTGAAGGTCAACCGGTTGTCCTGTACAAGCGTGTGATTCTGACCGGTGACCATATCACTGACTCCACTTCCAGCATGGATGAATACAATCAGGCTCAGGTGAATATTTCACTTGATAGCGCTGGTGGTAACATCATGTCTAACTTCACCAAGGACAACATCGGTAAACCGATGGCAACCCTATTTGTGGAGTACAAAGACAGCGGTAAGAAAGATTCCACTGGTCGTGCAATTCTGGCGAAACAAGAAGAAGTTATTAACGTGGCGAACATTCAGTCACGTCTGGGTAACAGCTTCCGTATCACCGGTATTAGCAATCCAAATGAAGCTCGCCAGCTTTCTCTACTGCTGCGTGCGGGTGCATTGATTGCGCCAATTCAGATTGTTGAAGAACGTACCATCGGCCCAACTCTGGGTATGGAAAACATCAAGCAAGGTCTTGAAGCGTGTCTGGCAGGTCTGGCTGTTTCAATCATCTTTATGCTGTTCTTCTATAAGAAGTTTGGCCTGATTGCGACCTCTGCACTGTTGGTTAACCTGGTGATGATTGTGGGGATTATGTCCCTTCTGCCGGGGGCAACGCTCACCATGCCGGGGATTGCGGGGATCGTGCTAACCCTTGCCGTCGCCGTCGATGCCAACGTACTGATAAACGAACGTATTAAGGAAGAACTTAGTAACGGACGTTCGGTACAACAGGCTATCCACGAGGGCTACCAGGGCGCGTTCAGCTCTATTTTCGATGCCAACATTACGACGCTTATCAAGGTCATCATCCTGTATGCCGTAGGCACCGGGGCAATTAAAGGCTTTGCGATCACAACCGGTATTGGTGTGGCGACGTCCATGTTTACCGCAATCGTCGGTACCCGTGCCATCGTAAACCTGTTGTACGGCGGCAAACGCATCAACAAGCTGTCTATCTGAGGAGTGCGTTGTGGCACAGGAATATACTGTTGAACAATTGAACTACGGCCGTAGAGTCCATGACTTTATGCGCTGGGATTTCTGGGCTTTCGGTATCTCCGGGTTCTTGCTAATCCTTTCTCTCGTCATTATCGGCGTGAAAGGTTTTAACTGGGGTCTGGATTTCACCGGTGGTACGGTTATCGAAATCTCGCTGGAAAAACCAGCGGATTTAGACCAGATGCGTGAAGCGTTGCAGAAGGCGGGCTTTGCTGATCCGCTGGTGCAGAACTTCGGTAGCAGCCGCGACATTATGGTACGTATGCCACCTGCCAAAGGGGAAACCGGTGGGCAGGTGTTAGGGAGCAAAGTCGTTAGCGTCATTAACGAAGCGACTAGCCAGAATGCAGGTGTAAAACGTATTGAGTTCGTAGGCCCAAGTGTGGGTGCCGATCTTGCTCAAAACGGTGCTCTGGCACTGCTGGCCGCGCTGCTTTCCATCCTGGTATATGTTGGATTCCGCTTTGAGTGGCGTCTGGCTGCCGGTGTGGTTATCGCGCTGATGCACGACGTGATCATTACTCTGGGTGTACTGTCGCTATTCCATATTGAGATAGACCTGACCATCGTCGCATCGTTGATGTCGGTTATCGGCTACTCACTGAATGACAGTATCGTCGTATCTGACCGTATTCGTGAAAACTTCCGCAAGATTCGTCGCGGAACGCCTTACGAAATCTTCAACGTTTCTTTGACGCAGACTCTGCATCGTACGTTGATTACATCCGGTACTACGTTGGTTGTGATTCTGATGTTGTATCTGTTTGGTGGTGCGATGCTGAAAGGCTTCTCACTGACCATGCTTATCGGTGTTTCTATCGGTACTGTTTCTTCTATCTACGTGGCGTCAGCACTGGCGTTGAAACTGGGCATGAAGCGTGAGCACATGTTGCAGCAGAAAGTAGAGAAAGAAGGTGCGGATCAACCGTCGATTCTGCCTTAATAATCAGGGCATTTGCTGATATCGAAAACCGCGGCCATTGTGCTGCGGTTTTTTTTTCGACGGTATAAAAGTCTCCTGACAGTATGCTGTCAGGAGGGTCTGGTTAGACTCCTTAATGAACCCTATCACTGAGGAGTAAACAAATGGACACCATCATCAATTGGTTTGAAATTCCGGTACAAGATCTGGAACGCGCGGCGGCTTTTTACGAGGCGGTTTTTGCAACTAAGCTTCATCGTGAAACGATGCCCGGTATGGAAATGGCTATTTTCCCGCATACCAAACCTAATCCCGGTGGAGCGTTGTTAAAATCTGATGCGTTCAAACCTTCGGCGCAAGGTTCGGTGGTTTACCTGCATGCATCTGACTTGAGCGCGATGCTTGAGCGAGTGGCTAGTTCCGGAGGGGAATGTGTCTTTGGCCCGCAAGAGCTTCCTGATGATATTGGTACTTTTGCACTGATCATCGACAGTGAAGGCAATCGTGTCGGGTTACACCAACCCGTTTGAGTCCCGGTATATACTGAATGACGAACGCCTGTCGGAAATTCTGGCAGGCATTACTTTTTCGAAATAACGCCATGAGCCGAAGAGCAGACCGCCTTTTTCAAATCGTCCAGATCCTGCGTGGGCGTCGTATTTCCACGGCAGCGTTACTTGCCGAACGCCTCGAGGTTTCTGAGCGCACTATCTATCGCGATATCCGTGATCTTTCACTTTCCGGTGTTCCCATTGAAGGTGAGGCAGGGTGTGGCTATCGTTTGCTGCCAGGTTACGATTTACCGCCGCTGATGCTAACGCCAATGGAAGTGGAAGCCCTGGTTGCTGCGATACGTTTGGTGCAAACCTGGAGTGGTGAAACGCTTGCACAGGCAGCAGGAACTGCGGAGGAAAAACTGCTGGGAATTTTGACCCCACAGCGACGAGTAGTTGCTGAACGGTCTCGTATTCTTTCACCGGATTTTAATAAATACCCGCAGGTTAAAACCTGGTTTGACGTTTTTCATTCTGCTATCGGACAGTTACAGGTGCTTCATATCAGTTATGAGGATGAACAGGGCCGAGTGTCGAGCCGAAATATACATCCACTAGGGCTGACTTTCTGGGGAGATGTTTGGTTACTGGTAGCCTGGTGTGAGGTGCGCGAGGATTAC
This sequence comes from Buttiauxella noackiae ATCC 51607, assembly GCF_001654865.1. GTDB lineage: Bacteria > Pseudomonadota > Gammaproteobacteria > Enterobacterales > Enterobacteriaceae > Buttiauxella > Buttiauxella noackiae. The sequence continues at coordinate 86,674 of NZ_LXEO01000002.1, forward strand.
CGTAGTTTTCGCGTGGATCGCTGTTTGTCAGTCACACCAGCAGGGCGGAATTTCTCTGAACGCCCCGATCGTTCTCTGAATCATTTCATTCAGTTACAGCAAAATGAAGGCTGTCTTCCAGAAACAAAAAAGCCGATCGGCAAATAGCGGATCGGCTTTTTAAAGATTCAGACAGCGATTAGAAGTTGTAACCAACCACTAAGTAACCACCCCAACCAGTGGAGCGCACGTTCTCATTCATAAAGCTAAGATCTGCATCATCGTTCCACTGGCCACCGTTGTGCCAGTAACGGGCAACAACTGCATAATGGAAGTGATCATAGTTCAGAGAAAGAACATGGCTGGAAGCGATAGAGTTACTGGTGCGAGCTTGTTTGCCATTCTGATCAAGGAAATTGTCGTCGCCCAGATCTGAACCCCAGTCAAAGTTTGTGAAACCGATGTAGCTCAGGTTACCGCCCCACAGGGAAGTAATCGGCACAAAGTATTTCACTTTGAAACGGTAGCCATCCCACTCGTTTTCGTTGGATGCGCCATAGTTCTGCCACTGGTATTTTGCATACACGTTCATGGACAGGCTCATTGGCAGGCCAGTATCGATGTCGGTACCCAGACCCATGTACCAGGTGCTCTGACGGCCATCTTTGTTGCGACCCATATCGTAGATATAGTTGTTTGCAACATACCACTCTTTGAACGGACCGAAGCTCAGGTCAGTGCCAGTCAGCTTGTCGATAGAGAAACGTGGTTCAATTTCCATAAACAGCGGAGAACCGTGGTTCCAGATACCTTTCGCATCAGTGTTACCACCGAAGAATACTGGCGCATCCATGTAACCATAGAAGTCGAACCAATCTTTCTTAGCGAAAGCTTCATATTCCAGATAGGTATCGTTACGGATTTGTGGCCCGAAACGGGTGTGGTAGCTGCCTACAACGTTAACGCTTTGGTGCCACCAATCAGAAAGGTATTCAGTGTTTTTTGTTTCTTCGGCGTGAGCCGCGAAAGAGCTTGAAAGCGCCAGGACGGTGCTAGCCGCCAAAATAATTTTTTTCATTTTATATGCCACTGTTTTTACATGAATCCCGTGAGGGCAGGAGGTGTTTTATCACCTAAGGTCATCAACCATTCACTTGGTTCTTATTGACGCGCCTATTATAGAAATCCCTGCTCACAAAAATATGTTTCATTTCACATTATCGACAAGTGCGTAATCGATTGCGTTCTCAATTGCGCACATTAAAAACGGGCGAGATTCTACCTGCTTCGTGAATTTAAGCAAATAGATGGCCCGTTGTTACAAATATATGTGATTAAGATCACTAGATTTATTTATCAGAGAGAAAGGAGTTGATCGGGTTTCATTCGTTGAGTTGTAACAAAAAACGCAGATGTTACTGAGGGTTACCCCCACAAACGCGAGGGTAGTTGTTTATTACTGGACTGGTAGCGCCAGGGAAGGATCGACGGGTTGTATATCGTGAATTCTCACAAAACCTAATTGGTCAGGCGAAAGCCCTGAAAGCACTAACGGAATACTGACATCGCTCGGTGCTAATACGCTCGCAGGCGCATTGAATTGTTGCGACTGAACGTTCACTTCCTGGTAGTTATCCGTGGTGCCCTGTATTTCCCCCCATTCTACTTTGCCGGTAAAAGCAGGCAGCGGATCGTTGGACTCACCTTTGATCATGAGCATCACACGGGTGCCATTTGCTTCCGGGGTAATGCTGCTCAGCGACATTTGCAGATTGCCTAACTGACTATTCAGGCGCGCCGGAGTTTTAGAACCGGGTAACAAATAGACACCAGTCGTTGATTTAGCGTTCAGTGCATTTTGTTGCGTCAGTTTCACGGTCTGATCAGTGAGCTGGGTCATTTCTTTATTTAAAGAACCCACTTCGCTTTTCATTTGGCGCACTTCAGTTTGTTGTGCGCAGGCACTGAGGCTCACCAGGCTGGTAACCAGGAGAATTCTTAGGTAACTCTTTGTCATCGCTAATTTTTCCTTGAGGTTCTTTCCTGAATTAAGCGTAGCTTGTCGCTAATGAAAAGTCATATTTGTTGGGATGAGGTGGCGTTACCTTTGTACTCCCGCTACTTCGCGGTAAACTATTGTTCATTTGAATAATCCTTCAGGACGCGCCATGCATTGCCCATTCTGTTTCGCAGTAGACACCAAAGTGATTGATTCCCGGCTTGTCGGCGAAGGGTCATCCGTGCGTCGTCGCCGTCAGTGCCTGGTTTGTCATGAGCGTTTTACGACTTTTGAAGTGGCGGAGTTGGTGATGCCACGCGTCGTGAAAAGTAATGATGTTCGCGAACCGTTTAATGAAGACAAACTACGTAGCGGTATTCTAAAAGCACTGGAAAAACGCCCGGTAAGCTCTGACGATGTAGAAACAGCGGTAAACCATATTAAATCTCATCTGCGTGGTACCGGTGAACGTGAAGTGCCAAGCAAAATGATCGGCAATCTGGTGATGGAGCAACTGAAAAAACTCGATAAAGTGGCATATATCCGCTTTGCTTCGGTTTACCGCAGCTTTGAAGATATCCGCGAATTTGGCGAAGAAATTGCCCGTTTACAGGATTAATGCTGATGTCGCTTGATGAAAAATTTATGGCTCGTGCTTTGCAATTGGCAAAGCGCGGGCGTTTCACCACCATGCCGAACCCGAATGTTGGCTGCGTGATTGCCAAAGATGGCGAAATTGTTGGTGAGGGTTTCCACTTTCGTGCCGGTGAGCCTCATGCAGAAGTTCATGCGTTGCGCATGGCTGGTGACAAAGCACAAGGTGCTACAGCGTATGTCACATTAGAGCCTTGTAGTCACCATGGTCGCACACCACCGTGCTGTGATGCGTTAATTGCGGCTGGTGTTTCGCGTGTGGTTGCCGCGATGCAAGACCCAAATCCACAAGTTGCCGGGCGTGGTTTATACCGTTTGCAACAGGCTGGCATTGATGTGAGCCATGGTTTGATGATGAACGAAGCCGAGGTCATTAACCGGGGCTTCCTGAAGCGCATGCGTACCGGTTTCCCGTATATTCAACTCAAGCTGGGTGCATCGCTCGATGGCCGTACCGCGATGGCCAGTGGTGAAAGTCAGTGGATCACTTCACCTGAATCACGCCGGGATGTGCAGCGCCTGCGTGCGCAAAGTGCAGCTATTCTAAGCAGCAGTGCAACGGTGTTGGCTGATGATCCATCTTTCACTGTGCGTTGGAACGAATTAGGCAGCGCGACTCAGGCAGTTTACGCCCAGGAAAACTTACGCCAGCCAACGCGCATTATTCTCGACCGAGAAAATCGCGTGACGCCGCAACACAAAATTATCGCTCAGGCAGGTGAAACCTGGCTTGCACGTTGTAAAGCCGATGAGCAAATATGGCCTGACGGTGTTGAGCAATTTATCGTGCCAGAGCATAACGGCCATCTCGATTTGGTCGTTATGATGATGTTACTTGGCAAACGTCAGGTGAATTCCATTTGGGTGGAGGCGGGCGCAACACTTGGTGGCGCGCTACTGCAAGCCGGTCTGGTTGATGAGTTGATTGTGTATGTAGCACCGAAATTATTAGGTAACGAGGCGCGTGGCTTATGTAACCTGCCGGGGCTTGAAAAATTAGCCGATGCGCCCGAATTTAGCTTTAGCGAAGTCCGTCAGGTCGGCCCTGATTTATGCCTGCATTTGACGCAGCGTATCGCACGTTAGTAAAACGTAAGCAGCCGCGAAAAGATTATGATAAAATCCGCCCCCCTAACGGGGCTAAACAGAACCGTAAAGGAAGAATATGAACATCATTGAAGCAGCCGTTGCTACTCCAGACGCTCGCGTCGCCATCACCATCGCGCGTTTTAACAACTTCATCAATGACAGCCTGCTGGATGGTGCGCTTGACGCCCTGAAACGTATCGGCCAGGTTAAAGATGAAAATATCACCGTGGTCTGGGTTCCGGGTGCTTATGAGTTGCCATTGGCGGCAGATGCACTGGCGAAAACCGGTAATTATGACGCGGTGATTGCGCTGGGCACGGTTATCCGTGGCGGTACAGCTCACTTTGAATATGTTGCTGGTGGTGCCAGCAATGGCCTGGCACATGTTGCGCAGGAAAGTGGTATTCCAGTCGCCTTTGGCGTGCTGACCACCGAAAGTATTGAACAAGCCATCGAACGCGCTGGCACAAAAGCCGGTAACAAGGGTGCAGAAGCTGCACTGACCGCGCTTGAAATGATTAATGTATTGAAAGCCATCAAGGCCTGATTTTTTGTAAGGGGAAATCTGTGAAACCTGCTGCTCGTCGCCGTGCCCGTGAGTGTGCCGTTCAGGCGCTATACTCCTGGCAGTTATCTCGAAATGACATCGCTGATGTCGAATACCAGTTCCTGGCTGAACAGGACGTCAAAGACGTTGACGTTAACTACTTCCGCGAACTGTTGGTCGGGGTGGCTACTAACAGCGCGTATCTGGATGGGCTAATGAAGCCTTACCTGTCTCGCCAGCTCGAAGAGCTGGGTCAGGTAGAAAAAGCGGTTCTGCGTATTGCACTGTTTGAATTGGCTAAACGTGATGACGTGCCATACAAAGTGGCAATCAACGAAGCCATTGATCTTGCGAAAACCTTCGGTGCCGAAGACAGCCACAAGTTCGTAAATGGTGTGCTTGATAAAGCTGCTCCACAGATTCGTCCCCGCAAAAAGTAATCTTCTGGCCGGTGATTATTCATGAGTTTTTGAGCTACAGCTAACAACGCTGTAGCCTAAAGAATACTGAATACCCGGCCTTTTTTTATTCTATATCCGTTAGCATTCGAGTTGCAGCTAAGACCCCTGCAGCTTGCAGAATGACGGGTATATTCAGAGGCGTAACGAATGGCATGCGGTGAGTTTTCCTTAATTGCCCGTTATTTTGATCGCGTAAGCAGTTCCCGTCGCGATGTGGAAACCGGAATCGGCGATGATTGTGCCTTGCTGACGGTAGCCGAGAAGCAACTTTTAGCGATAAGCACCGATACGCTAGTCTCAGGCATCCACTTCCTGCCGGATATTAATCCTCGCGATTTGGGCTACAAAGCTCTGGCAGTTAATCTAAGCGATTTGGCTGCTATGGGCGCCGATCCAGCCTGGTTGACGCTGGCTATTACCCTTCCTGAAGTCGATGAAAGCTGGCTTGAAGCCTTCAGCGATAGTTTGTTTGAACAACTCGAATACTACGATATGCAGCTCATCGGCGGTGATACCACCCGTGGCCCGCTCGCAATGACGCTTGGTATTCACGGCCTGGTGCCGGTGGGGCGTGCGCTAAAACGTAGCGGAGCTCGCCCTGGTGACTGGATTTATGTCACGGGTACGCCAGGTGATAGCGCCGCAGGCCTTGCCATACTGCAAGATCGTTTAGTCGTTAAAGATTCGGCACAGGCTGAATATCTTACTCAACGCCATTTGCGCCCAACTCCTCGCGTGCTGCACGGGCAGGCCTTACGTGATCTTGCCAGCAGTGCAATTGATCTCTCTGACGGGCTAATCTCTGATTTGGGTCATATCCTTAAAGCGAGTGAGTGTGGAGCGCGCATTGATCTCGATGCTCTGCCATATTCGACTGCGTTGAAAGCTAACGTTAGCGATGAACTTGCGTTGCAATGGGCGCTTTCTGGCGGAGAAGATTACGAGCTGTGCTTTACCGTGCCGGAACTCAATCGTGGTGCCCTGGATGTGGCTATTGGTAATCTTGGGATTCCATTTACCTGCATCGGCCAGGTTGCGCCTGATTCTGAAGGGCTGCAGTTCTTGCAAAATGGCAAACCGGTTAAGCTGGATTTAAAAGGATACGATCACTTTGCCTCGTGCTAAAGATGTGGCTAAAAGCCGTCTCAAACTCAGCAATCCATGGCATTTGCTTGCCACTGGTTTTGGCAGCGGCTTAAGCCCAATAATGCCCGGTACCGCGGGGTCGCTTGCAGCGATCCCATTCTGGTATGTAATGACATTTTTGCCATGGCAGCTCTATTCCATGGTCATCATGCTCGGTATTTGTATCGGTGTTTATCTGTGCCACCAGACCGCACGTGATATGGGAGTTCATGACCACGGCAGCATTGTGTGGGATGAATTCATCGGCATGTGGATTACTCTGATGGCACTGCCAATCAACGATTGGCGTTGGGTTGCCGCAGGCTTTTTGGTATTCCGAATTCTCGATATCTGGAAGCCATGGCCAATTCGTTGGTTTGACCGCAATGTGCATGGTGGCATGGGGATCATGGTGGATGACATTGTCGCCGGGGTGTTCTCCGCGGGAATAATCTATGTGATTGGTCACCACTGGCCGATTGGTTTGTTCTGATTTAAAACAACCCTCACGCACTCCCTCTGGAGAGTGTGAGGGCATTAATAGTTACTTAAATCCTACCTTTTCATGCGGTTCATATACCGTTTCCAGCTCGGCAATCTCTTCAGGTTTTAGCGTTAAATCCACTGCTCCGAGCAAATCATCCAGTTGATGTTCGCGGGAAACGCCAATAATCGGCGCGGCAACGCCAGGCTTGCTTAACAGCCATGCCAGCGCGACCTGAGCGCGTGACACGCCTTTATCATCCGCGACATTCGCCAGGCGTTCTGCAATCATCGCATCGTTATCCCGACTCCCTTCGTAGAGCGTTTTACCGAACTCATCAGACACCGATCGCGCGGTGGTATCACCCCATGGGCGAGTCAACTTACCGCGCGCCAGCGGGCTCCATGGGATCACGGCGATCCCCTGTTCGTAGCAAAGCGGCAGCATATCGAGTTCTTCTTCGCGGTAGATCAGATTGTAGTGATCTTGCATGGTGACGAAACGCGCCCAACCATGTTGATCCTGTAATGCCAGCGCTTGTGCAAACTGGGAACTGTGCATGGACGATGCGCCGATATAGCGGGCTTTCCCCGCTTTCACCACGTCGTTTAGCGCTTCAAGCGTTTCCTCAATGGGCGTGTTGTAGTCCCAACGGTGGATTTGCAGCAGATCGACATAATCCGTTCCCAGGCGTCGCAGGCTGTCATCAATCGAACGCAAAATCTGTGCACGCGATAAGCCTTCGGCAAGATCGCCAACCTGATGGTACACCTTAGTGGCCAGTACATAATCTTCGCGGCGCATGAAGTCTTTAAGTGCGCGCCCGACAATCTCTTCGCTGCTACCGTCGGAATAGCTATTGGCGGTATCAAAGAAATTAATGCCGTTATCGATGGCGTGTTTGATGATGAGGCGACTGCTCTCTTCAGGGAGCGTCCAGGCGTGTTTGCCGCGGTCTGGCTCGCCAAAAGTCATACAACCCAGGCAAACGCGGGAAACTTTGAGGTCTGTTTTTCCTAACGTGTTGTAGTGCATGGTTCCACTCCTGCATAATTTTACTCGTCATACTTCGAGCCTCAGGAGTGTTGGCTGCATTCGTTCACCCCAGTCACTTACTTTAGTAAGCTCCTGGGGATTCTCTCTTTTGCCGCCTTCCTGCAACTCGAATTATTTAGAGAAGTAAGAATCGGTTATAAGCATAGCAGGAGTGGAGGAGGGGGATTATTTAAGCCAGTCGCGAATCCGGGTTTCCATGCCCTGAACATCCAGGCCGATGGCGGCGCGCGCTTCTTCCTGAGTGCCTTGCGGAATAAAGTAATCAGGCAGGCCGATATTGAGCACCGGAACCACTTTACGATTAGCCATCAGCACTTCATTGACGCCGCTGCCAGCACCACCAATGACCGCATTTTCTTCAATCGTCACCAGCGATTCATGACTGGCTGCCAGTTCCAGAATTAAGGCTTCATCGAGTGGTTTCACAAAACGCATATCAACCAGCGTGGCGTTAAGTGATTGCGCAACCGCTTGGGCTTCTGGCAACAGAGTGCCGAAGTTCAGCAGTGCGATTTTCTCACCTTCACGTTTCTTCACGCCTTTACCGATTGGCAGCAATTCCAGGGGTTGCAACTCAGCACCAGTACCATTCCCACGCGGATAACGCACCGCAGATGGGCCTGCGTTGTAGTGATAACCGGTGTGCAGCATCTGGCGGCATTCGTTCTCATCACTTGGCGTCATGATGACCATTTCAGGAATGCATCGCAGGAAGGAGATGTCGAACGCGCCCTGGTGGGTTTGCCCGTCAGCGCCAACAATCCCCGCACGGTCGATGGCAAATAACACCGGCAGCTTCTGGATAGCCACATCGTGAATCACCTGATCGTACGCACGTTGCAGGAAGGTTGAGTAAATGGCGACAACCGGTTTGTAACCGCCAATGGCAAGACCTGCCGCAAACGTCACGGCGTGCTGTTCAGCAATGGCGACATCAAAATACTGTGATGGATACTGGCGTGAAAACTCCACCATGCCCGAGCCTTCGCGCATCGCAGGCGTAACGGCCATGAGTTTGTCGTCTTTGGCTGCGGTTTCGCATAGCCAGTTACCAAAGATTTTCGAATAGCTTGGCAGGCCACCCGCAGCTTTCGGCAGTGTGCCGCTTTGCGGGTCAAATTTTGGCACCGCATGGAAGCTAATCGGGTCTTTTTCAGCAGGCGCATAACCACGACCTTTTTTAGTCATGATGTGCAGGAACTGCGGGCCGTTCAGGTCACGCATGTTCTTAAGTGTATTGACCAGGCCGACAACATCGTGTCCATCAACCGGGCCAATATAGTTAAAGCCTAACTCTTCAAACAACGTACCCGGCACCACCATACCTTTCAGGTGCTCTTCGGTACGTTTGAGCAGTTCTTTAATCGGCGGTACGCCAGAGAACACTTTTTTCCCGCCTTCACGCAGCGAAGAATAAAGTTTCCCGGAAAGCAATTGTGCAAGATGATTGTTCAACGCACCGACATTCTCGGAAATCGACATTTCGTTGTCGTTGAGAATGACGAGCATATTTGGGCGAATGTCACCGGCATGGTTCATCGCTTCAAACGCCATACCTGCGGTAATTGCGCCATCGCCAATCACGCAAACTGTGCGGCGGTCTTTGCCCTCTTTTCCTGCGGCAACAGCAATACCGATTCCCGCGCTGATTGAGGTCGACGAGTGGCCCACGCTCAATACGTCATATTCGCTTTCGGCGCGCCACGGGAAGGGGTGTAAGCCGCCTTTCTGGCGGATTGTGCCAATTTTGTCACGACGGCCAGTAATGATTTTATGCGGATAAGCCTGATGACCGACATCCCAGATTAACTGGTCAAACGGAGTGTTATACACATAGTGGAGCGCCACGGTCAGTTCTACCGTGCCAAGGCCAGAGGCAAAATGCCCGCTGGAACGGCTTACGCTATCGAGCAGGTAACGACGCAGCTCATCACAAAGTTTCGGTAAGCTCTCTTTTGGCAACAGGCGTAGCTCAGGGGCTGATTCCACCAGTGCGAGGGTCGGGTATTTGGCAATATCAAAACTCATTAGAAACTCATCGTGGTGTTATTAATTATTTATCACGTTGGATTATATAGCTCGCTAACGCTTCCAGTGCGGTAGTGTCTAACGACTGGCGAGCCAGGCCTTCCAGCGCCCTGAGAGAATCCTGGTAGAGATCCCAGGCTTTAGCTTTGGCATTTTCAAGCCCCAACAAGGCCGGATAGGTACTTTTACCCAGTTGCTGGTCGGCGCCCTGGCGTTTACCCAGTGTAGCGGTATCACCAATAACGTCGAGGATATCGTCCTGAACCTGGAATGCCAGGCCGATGCTTTCAGCATAACGGTCAAGCAACGGCAGGGCAGCACGGCCCGCATCACCTGCGCTCAGCGCGCCCAGACGAACAGAAGCGCGAATTAACGCCCCTGTTTTGTGGCGATGAATGCGCTCAAGGCTTTGCAGATCCACATGCTTGCCTTCTGCTTCCAGATCCAGTGCCTGGCCGCCACACATTCCGGCAACGCCACTGGCTGTAGCCAGTTCTTTCACCATCGCGAGTCGGTCAGCAATAGCGACGCCAGCCATTGGTGCATCACTGAGTATAGAAAATGCCAGTGTTTGTAGGGCATCTCCGGCCAAAATGGCGCTCGCTTCACCGAATTTGATGTGGCAAGTTGGTTGCCCACGACGCAGATCGTCGTCGTCCATGGCCGGCAAATCATCATGAATCAATGAATAAGCATGGATGCATTCGATTGCCGCAGCAGGTGCATCCAGCGTCTCTTGCGCTATGCCGAACATTTCCCCGGTCGCGTAGACCAGGAAAGGACGCAGTCTCTTGCCACCAAATAGTGCGCCATAGTGCATAGCCTCAACCAGAGGAGTGTTCTGAAACGGTAGCGGTGCCAGAAAACGCAGCAGCGCATCGTTGGCCCGCTCGGCGTGGGCCTGCAACTGATGGTTAAAATCCATTTACTCGTTATCCGGGGTAAAAGGCTTGAGTGGGGCGTCTTCGCTATCGCTTAGCAGGATTTGTACGCGTTGTTCTGCTTGCTGCAGTTTCACCTGACCCTGGCGTGCAAGCTGCACTCCACGCTCAAATTCATTTAACGCCTCTTCGAGCGCTAAATCTCCGCTCTCCAGACGAGTAACAATCTGCTCAAGCTCCACAAGCGCAGTTTCAAAACTGGCCGGGACTTCGGTTTTTTTCGGCATAGTGAATGTCTGACTCTAATAATTTTTGCGACTCTGCAATGGTAGCGGAAACTGACAAGCAAGTAACCATGAGCATGTTGGTTAGCAGAGGTTAGTGATATACTTGCGCGCCTCGGATGCAGCGGCAACTCGCCGTTGCAGTTCTTTAAGTCTTCCAGCCCGCATGATTAGTCATGCCTGGCTCATCAACGAATCTAAGCCGCCATGAAGTTTATCATTAAATTGTTCCCGGAAATCACCATCAAGAGTCAATCTGTGCGCATACGCTTTATTAAGATGCTCACCGGGAACATTCGCAACGTTTTAAAACACTACGATGAAGATCTGGCGGTTGTTCGCCACTGGGACAACATTGAAGTTCGCGCTAAAGATGAAAATCAGCGTATCGCCATTCGTGAAGCGTTGACCCGCATTCCCGGTATTCACCATATTCTGGAAGTTGAAGATGTGCCGTTTACCGATTTGCACAATATCTTCGAGCAGGCGCTGGAGCTTTATCGCGATCAACTGGAAGGCAAAACCTTCTGCGTGCGTGTGAAACGTCGTGGTAAACATGAGTTTAGCTCGATTGAAGTTGAGCGTTATGTCGGTGGCGGCCTGAATCAACACATTGAATCAGCACGCGTAAAACTGACCAAGCCAGAAGTTACAGTTAACCTGGAAATTGAAAATGACCGTCTGCTGCTGGTAAAAGGCCGCTATGAAGGTATTGGTGGTTTCCCGATTGGCACCCAGGAAGATGTGCTGTCTTTGATTTCCGGCGGCTTCGACTCCGGTGTTTCCAGCTATATGCTGATGCGCCGTGGTTGCCGCGTGCATTACTGCTTCTTTAACCTCGGTGGTGCCGCGCACGAAATCGGCGTTAAACAAGTTGCTCACTATCTGTGGAACCGCTTTGGTAGCTCCCACCGCGTGCGTTTCGTTGCGATCAACTTTGAGCCGGTCGTTGGCGAGATTCTTGAAAAAGTCGAAGATGGCCAGATGGGCGTGGTGCTCAAACGTATGTTCGTGCGTGCCGCTTCTAAAGTCGCAGAGCGTTACGGCGTGCAGGCGCTGGTAACCGGCGAAGCACTGGGCCAGGTTTCCAGCCAGACGCTGACTAACCTGCGTTTGATCGACAACGTTTCCGATACGCTGATTCTGCGTCCGCTTATCTCTCACGATAAAGAGCACATCATCGATCTTGCGCGTGAAATTGGTACTGCTGACTTTGCGCGTACCATGCCGGAATACTGCGGCGTGATCTCGAAAAGCCCAACCGTGAAAGCGGTAAAAGCGAAGATTGAAGCCGAAGAAGCCAACTTTGATTTCTCTATTCTGGATCGCGTGGTTGAAGAAGCGACGAACATTGATATTCGCGAAATCGCCAATCAGACCAAAGAAGTGGTGACAGAAGTTGAAACCGTTGACGCATTTGGCCCGAATGACGTGCTGCTGGACATTCGTTCTATCGACGAACAGGACGATAAGCCATTTAAGCCAGAAGGCGTGGAAGTGGCATCACTGCCATTCTATAAACTGAGCACCGCATTCGGCGATTTGGACCAGAGCAAAAACTATTTGCTGTGGTGCGATCGTGGTGTGATGAGCCGTTTGCAGGCGCTGTATCTGCGTGAACAAGGCTTTAACAACGTTAAGGTTTATCGCGCTTAAGTTATTTGATAAGGGTCTTTCTCTCAGGAAGACCCTTTCACAATTTCAGCGTTGATAGTGCCTGTTTTAATTCCCGCGCAATATTTGGAATATCTTCCTTTTCAAAGAACCCCATTGTGACACCAATAGCCAATAGATTGCCTTTACGGTCCGGTATCGGGCAGGCGATTGATTGCGCGCCCGGAATTCCCTGCGCAGGTTTATAGCGTACGGCATATCCCAGTTTTGTTGTCTCTTCAATTAATTGCTGCTCTCGCTCATTCGCTGGCGTGTAATTGCCAAAGCACATATACACTTGCCCGGCAGCACTTAAGTGAATTGGGATTGGCGTATTATCACGAAAATCAATTTCGACATTTCGAAAACTGCGGTGATAGTGGCGTAGAACAAGATTGCCCGATTGAGCAATGACCATACCCGTTGAGAGATTCATCCGATCGCGAAACTCGCACAGCAAGTTGTTGATCAAAGAGAGGGGATCAGTATGCGTTGCCGCACTACTTGCGAGCCGCACAATCGTGTCACCCAGGCAGTACTGCCCACTGCCATCCTGAAACAACATTCCCGTCCGGCAAAGTGAAACAAGATACTTATGCAGACGGCTTTTTGATAAGCCGCAGCCTGCTGCTACATCCGTGGCTCTCGCCCGGCCATGCTGCGTGGCGATGTACTCCATAATGGAGACTGCAATATCAACTGAATTAACGCCTTGTGTCGTTTCTGGCATGGTATATCCCGTCCTCAATCCTCGCTGAGTTTATCACTAAACCCCCTGTTATCGATCCGACTTCACACTCCTTAAACCCTGATTACGGGATTAAACGATCGTTGACCTTTCTCAAGTTCACCATTGGTTTACCGTGATTCACTAATGGTGATTAAAACAGGAGGTATTTCATGGAAGCGTTGAGCAAATATCGATTACAACGAAGAATGTTACTTAAAGGGATGGGAGTTGTTGGGTTGGCTTCGCTTACACCCTGCATGTTGGGTCTACGCCAGGCAAATGGTGAGCCATTGCCACGGGTGCGCCTGAAACTCTCGGATTACAAGACCTACCGTTCCACCTGTGCAATGGAGTGCTTACATTGCAATTTGACGGCCTTTGTCTGGCAAGACCGGCTGATCAAAATTGAGGCAAGCAAAGATTTCAATGTGAAATGTTGCCTGCGCGGTATTAGCCGTACCAAATGGGTATATCACCCGCTACGTCTGACCCAGCCACTTTTGCGGACAGGTGAGAAAGGCAAAGGGATTTTTAAACCGATCAGTTGGGATGAAGCTCTCGATCTTATCGAAAACAAGATTCGTGACACGATTACGGATCATGGCAATGAAGGGCTTTTAATCACCACCCATGCCGGGAATATGGACTCCATCAAGAATGATATGGGGAAAGCCTTTTTCGATTATCTGGGAGGATCAACCAAACAGGCTGGGTCTCTTTGTTGTGCAGCGGTGACTGCGGCGATGATACCAATGCTGGGTCTTCGCTATGCCGATACACGCGATACGATAGCCGACAGCCGTTATATTCTTTGCTGGGGGAATAATCCAGCAGTCACCATGCATGCTTATTTCAAAAATTACAGTCAGGCCCAGCGCAATGGCGCACGCATGGTGGTTATTGATCCTCGTTTTAATGAAACGGCTGCAAAAGCTGATGAGTGGGTCCCTATTGTTCCAGGTACGGATATCGCTTTGGCTTTGGGGATGATCAAAATCATCATTGATGAAAAGCGTTATGACGCTGAATTTTTGAGGGCACATACCGGCGCTGTTTATCTGGTAGATGCGCAGCAAAAATTATTGCGTGAAAAAGCTGAAGATCCGGATAGCTATCTGGTCTTCGATACCCATAGTCAGAGCGTTGTGCGCCATGACTTACCAGGCGTTCTGCCCGCTCTTTTTAGCAACGAATTGCCAGTAGGCAGCGCGTTTACAACCGTTCTTGACCAGATAAAACAAGAAGCAGAGCCCTGGAATGTCCAAAGGGTAACTGAAGAAACTGATATTCCTGAACAGACGGTATTGCGCCTTGCACGTGATTACGCCAGCACAACACCTTCGATGATTATCCAGAATATGTCGGGTGCGCAGCGCACTGAATTTGGAACTTATGTGGCTGCGAGCCAATTCTATCTGGCATTGCTTACCGGGAATATCGGTAAACGGGGCGCTGGTGTTTGCGATGCTGGTGGTGCAAGGCAGATGGCTAAGTTTTCCCCGATTATTCCACCTGCACCAAATGCCAAAAAGATCGCGCCAATCCCTGTGTCGAAAATTGGGGAATGGGTTGTCCAGCAAAAACCTCATCCTGTTAAGTTCTGGTGGAACATGACGATGGGAGCCATGACTCAACTCCCGAATACCAACCAGGTTCGTGAAGCCTTCAAAAGCGTTCCTTTTGTTGTGGTTGCGGACAACCTAATGACTTCTTCGGCGCTGTATGCGGATCTGGTGCTTCCGGTAACGACTATTTTTGAAGACGTGAGCCTGATGGCCGGTGTACGTAGTCATTATGTGCAATTGATGGAAAAGGCCGTGGAACCGCCGGGTGAAGCAAAACCTGACTATTGGATTTTTGCCCAACTTGCAGAGCGCTTTGGGTTTGGTGAGGTGTTTAACCAGCCAATAGAGCACTACATTGATGCCTGCCTTGAAGGTTCTGGTATTACTCGAGAGATGCTGGCTCAAGGGCCCGTTCGCCCCACACAGGGCGATTGGATTCCATTCAAAGACGGGCAGTTCCGCACCAGTACCGGCAAAGCAAATCTGTTTATAGAAGAGTGGCAAAAGAAAAACTTTTCACCGGTGGTCACCTGGAAACAGGTTGCTGAGTCAGTAAAAGGTTCTCCTGAGCTTGCGAAAAAATACCCTCTCATGGCGGTGCAACGCAAGTTGGCCCGCAGCGTTCATTCAAGCCACGGTATGAATGAATGGATCCTCGAGGTGCAACGCAACCGTCCAAACGTAATGATTCATCCAGATGATGCGCGTTCGCGCAATATCAGCGCTGGCGAATGGGTGGTTGTTTATAACCATCGCGGTGAACATCGGGCAATTGCGGATGTGACCAGCCATATTAAGCGGGGTGTGGTGTCGTTAGATAACGGTTGGTGGGAGCAACAGGGCGGCAGTAGTAGTCATGTGACGAATGATCATGTGGAACCATTAAGCAACGGACATTGCTGTAACAGCACCTTGGTTGATGTGAGAAGGGAGGCGTAACTATGGCTAAACAATATGGTTTTCTCATCGATATGAAAAATTGCTATGGCTGCAAAACTTGCAGCATGGCGTGTAAATCAGAAAACGAAACACCTCTGGGTGTACTTTGGCGACGTGTAAGGGAATGCCGTACGGATGATCCAAACAGTCAGGCATTTATTACGATGTCCTGTAACCACTGTGACGATCCACAATGCATGAAAGTTTGCCCGGCAAATACCTACCATAAACGTCCTGATGGCATCGTAGTACAGGATCACGATCGCTGTATTGGTTGCCGTATGTGCATTATGGCTTGTCCCTATAACGCACCCGTGTTTGATCCCAATGAAGGCAAAACGAGTAAATGTAATCTTTGTGCCGAGAGGCTAGATGAAGGGTTATTGCCCCGTTGTGTTGAGTCATGCCCAGCAGGTGTACTGCGTTTTGGTGAAATTTCTGCACTACGAGCGGAGTATCAAACTCCCTGGGAACGGCTGGAAAAACGTTATCACCTGCCAGACCATCGGATCAGTGGGCCAAATATCGTGATCATTCCTGCGGATGAGTAAGGGGTTTATATGGAAATTTATGAATTACCACTCGTATTCTTTACGGTTCTGGCGCAATGGGGAATAGGCGGTGTAATCGCTTTAACTCTTTGTCAATCTGGAAAAAATAGAGTTTTTGATACACCGACTGTGCGTAAAATTGCATTGGTCTTTTGGCTGATAACCATAATCGGCTCCTGTGCTTCTTTGGCTCATTTGGGGTCGCCATTAGGCGCTTATCGGGCTTTTGCAGGCCTTGGGCGTTCATGGCTTAGTCGTGAAGTTGTCGCCTTTATTTTGCTTAATGGGGGGCTGACGCTGTGGCTTTTAATGTGCTGGTTTGCGAATGACTCTGTATGGATGAAAGTCGCCAACTGGTGTGTTTGTTTGCTGGGTATTGGCGCGATCCTGGTCAGCTCTCAGATCTATTACCAGATGACACTACACCCATTGTGGAACACCCTCGCCACGCCGTTTGCCTTCTTTGGCTCCGCACTATTGCTTGGATTTGCCAGTATCAATGTCATGGCAAATTATGTTCAGCAAAATCTCCCGGCAACGATTAAAGCGGGGTTGTTGCTGGGAATCGCGTTGATCATTCTGGCTCTGTGGATGCGATACCATATTCCCGGCGCGGATGCCGGCAGTGTCCTGTTCTGGTGGCAGTTGCTGGCAAGCGTTGTCGTGAGTGTCTGGTTATTATCTCGCGCAGGCAGTAGAAAAATCCCTTTATTTGCAGGGATGTTGCTGGTGGGGATAATTTTATCGGGTGAACTTGCAGGCCGGATGTTGTTTTATGGCAACGTCATGAGTGGAGCGCCCTGGTTTTAGGGCGCTTGCTGCTTAGACTCGATAATCGAAAATGCCTGGAGGCAATACAACCTGAGCCGCTACTTCAGCGGCTTTTTCTTTCCCTACCAGCAGATGGATTATCTTCAGAGCAAAATCCATGGCTGTGCCGGGCCCCTGGCTGGTCAACAGGTTAAAACGCGGGTCCCAGACCATACGTTTATCTTGCCATTGAGCTTCTGGAATCGTCTCTTTCAGCCCTGGGAAGCCTGTCATATTGGCGATGGGGAAAAGTTCATGCGGAACCAATACCGTACCGGCTGCAGCACAAATAGCGGCGACGATACGCCCCGAAAGATGGAATTGACGCACGGTTTCAACCAGCAGTGGGCTGTCGCGAAAACATTCCGCACCTTTTAAGCCGCCTGGTAATACGATGATATCGTACTCACCGTCTGCGACTTCAACCAGCGGCGCGTCGGCCAGCAGTTTTACCCCACGCGAACAGGTAATCGTCAGATCTCCATCGCTGGCAACGCTTGCTGTGGTAACGCTAATACCGCCACGGACCAGAAGATCGATAGTGGTGACGGCTTCAGTCTCTTCAGTCCCAGGAGCCAGACAAACCAGTGCTCGAGCGCTCATATTCATTCTCCTTACGCTTTATTTGCTCATACAAGCGGCTGTTCACCGGCACTGAAAGGCCATGGGCGCGCGCGCGTTGCAGTAAATAACCAGTAATGTAATCAATCTCGGTGTGGCGTTCGACCCGCACATCCTGAAGCATCGACGAGATGTTTTCTGCCGTGCTTTCGATAACTTTGCCGACATAATAAATCAAGTCTTCGGCCGTAGTGTGGTGACCTTCGCGTTCCATCACCCTGGCAACCTCATGGCATATCTCATTAACTTCACTCTGATGATGGCGCAGCTTACCGTTCGGGCAATTGTAGAGTGCAGTAAGTGGGTTTATCACACAGTTCACTGCCAGCTTTTTCCAGTTCGCCGCAAGAATGTTGTCGTGCCAGGCAATCTCAGGTAACGCGTGGTGCAGCATATCTGCAAGAAAGCTAAAATCGTTGCCCGCAGCGTTCCCAGGCCCAATATGTGTGATGCCATTGGCGACGTGAATAATGATGTTGTTATCGCGCCGCGCAGCATGCGTGGTAGCGCCTGATAAGAGTGGCTGGTGCAATGCCCCTAACTCTTCGAGAGTGCCCATGCCATTATGTAGCAGCAGAATAGGGCAGTTAGTTGGAAGTTTACCCGCCAGTGCTTTCACGGCGTCAGAAACCTGCCATGCTTTTAGTGTCACCAGCAATAATTCGCTGCTGGCGAGAAAATCAGGATCGTTGGCGATAAGCGTTTGGTTGAACACGCTTCCATCAGTTTCGACCAGATTGACATGGCAAAAAGGTTGCGGCACGCGCAGCCATCCTTGAACTTCATGTCTCTGCTTAAAAAGCGATGCCAGCCAGAGTTGGCCGAGCGCACCGCAACCTAGCACGGTGATTTTCATTTTGCCTCCTGGCAGCAGATGTTTTGCTTAATCTATATTATACAGGGCTCTCTCCTGCTTTAACGGGTTGTTTTGCGCGGCCCAGCAGGTATTATGCAACGCAACAAAAAGAGAGGGAGAAGAAAGCATGCCATCTTTTGACATTGTGTCTGAAATTGATATCCAGGAAGTGCGTAACGCGATTGAAAACGCGGAACGTGAGGTTGCTACTCGTTTTGACTTCCGCAATGTGCCAGCAACATTTGAACTGAATGAGAAAAATCAGTCCATCAAAGTTGCCAGCGAGTCTGACTTCCAGGTCAACCAACTGTTGGATATTCTTCGTGCCAAGCTGCTTAAGCGCGGTATTGAAGGCGCTTCAATTGATGTGCCGGAAGAGTTCGTGCACAGCGGTAAAACCTGGAGCGTTGAAGCGAAACTTAAGCAGGGCATCGAATCTGCCATTGCCAAGAAGATTGTGAAGCTGATTAAAGACAGCAAAGCAAAAGTTCAGGTGCAGATTCAAGGCGAAGAGTTGCGCGTCACCGGCAAATCTCGCGACGATTTACAGGCCGCAATGGCGCTGGTTCGTGGTGGTGATTTGGGGCAGCCGTTCCAGTTTAAAAACTTCCGCGACTGATTTTTAAAGGGGCTTTATGCCCCTTTCACCAACTGTTCAATCTCAAAGCGATTCGTTAGCTTACTATCTATCTTCACGTAGGCGCTGCGTTCCTGCGCGATAATATTCACCTCACTCACGCCATGTTGAGCCAGCAAACGCTGTTTCAGTGATTCATCTGCGGCCACATCTTCCGGTAATTCAATTCGCAGGCTTGCTACATACGGCGGCTCGGTCATCGTGCTGCTCACCAGTAGCCACACCATTGCCAGCAATGCGCCCATCAGGAATACCGTCTGCGAATCAAACAACCCGTCAATCCATCCGCCCAGAGAACCGCCAATGGCTACGCCTAAAAACTGGCTGGTGGAATAAATCCCCATCGCCGTGCCTTTGTAGCCTGCCGGAGATTCTTTGCTGATCAGTGACGGTAAAATGGCTTCCATCAGGTTAAACGCCAGGAAGAAGAGCTGAACACCCAGCACTAATTCCCAGAAATGCGGACCGGAACCCCACAGCACAATTTCAGCAATCAGCAAAAGTGCCACACAGCCCACAAACACGCGTTTCATACGGCGTTTTACTTCTGCATAGATGATAAATGGCACCACCGAAGCAAAAGCAATCAACATAGTGCAAAGGTAAACTTTCCAGTGCTCAGCCGCCGGGAAACCGGCTTGTTCAAGCTGGCCGGGAAGAGCGACAAATGTCGACATCAGCATGATGTGCAGGCACATGATGCCGAAGTTCAGCTTGAGTAGTTTTGGCTCTGCCAGCACTTTGCTAAAGCAGCCTTTCACCATGCCGGACTCGCGGTTCAACACATGGCTTTTAGTATTTGGCACCACCCATAGGGTGATTAAAATGCCGCAACTTGCCAATACCGCAATCATCCAGAACAGCGCATTTAAACCGAGGTTATGGGTGATGATGGGGCCAAGTACCATAGCGATGGCAAAGGTGATGCCGAAGCTCACGCCGATAAAGGCCATGGCTTTGGTACGATTCTGTTCACGAGTTAAATCAGAAAGCAGGGCCATTACGGCCGCAGCAATTGCGCCAGAACCTTGCAATGCCCGGCCAAGAATCACGCCCCAGATAGAATCTGAAAGAGCAGCAATCACGCTACCGAGCACGAAAATCAGCAAGCCGCCGATAATTAGCGGTTTACGGCCAATACGATCGGATAGCAGGCCAAATGGAATCTGGAAGACCGCCTGAGCAAGGCCATAAATGCCGATGGCAATACCAATCAGTGCCTGGCTTGCACCTTGTAGCGCCATTCCGTAAGTAGTAAGAACCGGTAGCACCATAAACATGCCGAGCATGCGTAGTGAAAATACCGTGCCTAAACCCCACGTCGCACGTAACTCGACAGGCGTCATTTTGTAATCGTTCATTACCACCTCAGATAAAAAGCAGGCCTTAGTGTAGTGCGTGGGAAGGGGAGGGTAAATGGCTGGTTGTTTAATAAATATTACAATGCGGAATGCTTGATGGCACTAATAAAAAAGGGCGCAATTGCGCCCTTTTATGAGGTTCATGACTTACCAGACGTAAGTCATAAGATTTTGTGAATTTGGCACCATGAAATCGACCGACATCATCACGCTTAATGAGGTGATAGCAACGATTGAAAAGACGAACAATTTGCGCGCCCAGACTTTATCGTCCTCCACTTTATAACCACGTAATGCCATGCCCAACCACCAGACACTGACTGCGGCGGCAACGACCAGATATTTCCATCCAGCATAACCACCCAGCGACAGCATCAACGTTGCGACGGCAAAAGCGATGATATAAACCGTAATGTGGTTTTTCGCGACCGAAATCCCTTTAACCACTGGCAACACAGGAATGTTAGCCGCCTGGTAATCTTTAAAGCGGAAGATGGCAATCGCATACGAGTGCGGCATCTGCCACAGGCTAAAGATAGCCAGCAGGATTAAAGCACCGGCATCAAATTCATTGGTCACAGCACAGTAACCAATGACTGGCGGTGCGGCACCTGACAGGCTGCCAATTAGCGTGCCATAGACGGAGTGGCGTTTCATGTACAGGCTATAAACGCCGACATAAACCACAAAGCCCATCACGCCTAACCACATGGCCAGCGGGTTAGCACCAAACCACAGCAGCATGAAGCCAGCAATACCCAACAAGGTGGCGTATACCAGCGAGGTTTTCGGCGTAATCAAGCCTTTGACCAAAACCCTGTTCTTGGTTCTCTCCATCTTGCGGTCAATATCGCGGTCAATGAAGTTGTTATAAACACAACCCGAAGCAACGACCAACGACACCCCGACAAGGGTGGAGATAAACAGGGAATAATCAATACTGCCCTTTGAGGCCAGTAAAAATCCGCCAATAACAGAAATTAAATTGCCGAAAATAATTCCTGGTTTAGTGACTTGTAGGTACCGCTTCATCATATAGGCTGCTCTTAGTGAACCATCATGTTCTGGTTGAGGTTCCACATAATCCAGATAGAGCCGACCACCAGAATGGCTATTATCAGCGCAGTAAAGGCAAAGGCCACCAGGTTCCAACGTTCCTCAGAAGAGGTGTTCATGTGCAGGAAGCACACCAGGTGAACTAAAATCTGTACTACAGCACTCACCAGTACCACGCCAAGAATTACTGCGTGGGACGCTGTTCCTGTCATAACCATCCAGAACGGGATTGCCGTCAGGATGATAGACAGGATAAAACCAGTCATATAGGTTTTAACGCTACCGTGGTGGGCGCCAGCGTGTTCGTTTGAATGACTCATTACATCGCCCCCATCAGATAAACAACCGAGAATACGCAAATCCATACCACATCCAGGAAGTGCCAGAACAAGCTCAGGCACATCAGGCGAGTACGGTTAGTGCTGGTCAAGCCGCGACGGTAAACGTGGAACATCATCAGCGCCATCCAGACCAGACCAGAAGTTACGTGCAGACCGTGCGTACCAACCAGGGCAAAGAAGCCTGACAGGAAGCCGCTACGATCCGGGCCGAAACCTTCTTTGATCAGATGATGGAATTCATAGATTTCCATCGCGACGAAGCCCGCACCAAACAGGAAGGTCAGCGCAAGCCAGGAGATAACCTGGCTCTTGTTACCTTTGTTCATGGAGATGATCGCCATGCCGTAGGTGATGGAGCTGAACAACAGCAGGGCAGTTTCAACCAGCACAAATGGCAGTTCGAAAATGTCTTTCCCTGCCGGGCCGCCGGCAGTGCCGTTCACCAGAACGGCATAGGTAGCAAACAAGCAACAGAACAGAATGCAGTCGCTCATCAGGTAGATCCAGAAACCAAAGACCTTATTGGTTCCTGCATCGTGATGCCCATGCTCCGCGGCGTGGGCGTTAGCGTGAGTGAGAGTTTCAGTTGACATTTTTCAGCCCTGCTTTGGTAATTTCATCGAAGTGCTGGTTTTCCAGTTTTTCAACTTCCGCAACCGGAACGTAGTAATCCACATCTTCGTCGAAGCTTTTTGCAATCCAGGTGATGATGATGCCGGCAAAGCCAACAATCGCCATCCACCAGATGTGCCAGATCATCGCGAAACCAAACACGGTAGCGAACGCGGCAATAACGATGCCCGCTGCGCTATTACGTGGCATATGAATTTCTTCATAATGCGTTGGCTGTTTGTACGCTTCACCTTTCTCTTTCATTTCCCAGAATGCATCACGCTCATGAACGTGCGGCAGGTGGGCAAAGTTGTAGAACGGAGGAGGGGAAGACGTTGACCACTCCAGCGTACGGCCACCCCACGGGTCACCTGTCAGGTCTCGGTTCTGCTCACGGTCACGGATTGAGACATAGAACTGAATCAACTGGCACAGGATGCCCAGCGCAATCAGCGCTGCACCACAAGCTGCAACAACCAGCAGAGTGTGGAACTGCGGATCAATCTGTTGGCTCAGGCGACGAGTCATACCCATGAAGCCCAGCACGTACAGCGGCATAAATGCGACAAAGAAGCCGATGATCCAGAACCAGAATGCGCGTTTGCCCCAGGTTTCGTTCAGCGTGAAGCCGAAAGCTTTTGGCCACCAGTAAGTCAGACCAGCGAAGCAACCGAACACCACACCACCGATAATTACGTTATGGAAGTGGGCAATCAGGAACAGGCTGTTGTGCAGTACGAAGTCAGCGCCCGGAACGGCTAACAGAACACCGGTCATGCCACCGATAGAGAAGGTGACAACGAAGCCAATGGTCCACAGCATCGCGGAGTTGAACACGATACGGCCTTGATACATGGTGAACAGCCAGTTGAAGATCTTCACCCCGGTCGGGATGGCGATGATCATGGTGGCGATACCAAAGAAGGCGTTTACGTTCGCGCCGCTACCCATGGTGAAGAAGTGGTGCAGCCAAACGATGAACGACAGTACCGTAATCGCGATGGTCGCCCACACCAGAGAGGTGTAACCGAACAGGCGTTTTTTCGAGAATGTCGCAACCACTTCTGAGAACACACCAAACACCGGCAGCACCAGGATATAAACTTCCGGGTGGCCCCATGCCCAGATGAGGTTGATATACATCATCATGTTGCCACCCATATCATTGGTAAAGAAATGGGTGCCAAGGTAGCGGTCAAGGGTTAACAGTGCGACGGTCACGGTGAAGATTGGGAATGCCGCAATAATCAGTACGTTGGTACACAGTGAAGCCCAGGTAAACACCGGCATTTTGAACATAGTCATGCCAGGTGTACGCATATTCAGGATAGTAACGAAGAAGTTAATACCCGTTAATGTCGTACCGATACCCGAGAGTTGTAGTGCCCATATCCAGTAATCGACGCCGACCCCCGGACTGTACTCTATGCCCGATAGCGGCGGATAAGCCACCCAGCCGGTTTGAGCGAATTCACCAACCCCAAGAGACAGGTTAACCAGCACCACACCTACAACGGTGAACCAGAAGCTCAGGTTGTTCAGGAATGGGAAGGCAACGTCACGCGCACCAATCTGCAACGGCACGACAACGTTCATCAGGCCGATAACAAATGGCATCGCCACGAAGAAGATCATGATTACGCCGTGGGCGGTAAAGATCTGGTCGTAGTGATGAGGTGGCAGGAAGCCTGCTTCTCCGGCGGAAGCCAGAACTTGCTGGCTACGCATCATGATGGCATCAGCAAAGCCACGCAGAAGCATGACGATTGCGACAATCACGTACATTATGCCGAGGCGTTTGTGGTCAACTGAGGTGAACCACTCTTTCCATAAATATTCCCACTTACCGAAGTAAGTGATAGCTGCAACTAGCGCCAGTCCCCCGACGATAATTGCTGCCACCGTAACCATGATAATGGGTTCATGATATGGGACTGCATCCAGTGTAAGTTTTCCGAACATCGTATTATTCCTCGGCCCCTTAGTGAGAGGTTTCCGCGTGACTCATGTCCATGCCTTCCATTCCTTCATGCGCTGCGTGCTCGCCTTCAGGTTGGGTCATGTCCATGCTCTTCCCGTGCCCCATGAATTTGTTAATAACGTCTTTAAACAAATCAGGTTTAACAGCGGAGAAGTATTCGACTTTGTTGTATTCGCTAGGCTGTGCCAGTTTCTCGTAAGTCGCCATATCGTTCATGACTTCTGGAGATTGTTTAGCTTTAGCAACCCATTGGTTAAAGGTGTCCATATCTGGGGTGGCGATTGCCTTAAACTTCATCCCAGAGAAACCTTTACCACTGTAGTTAGACGAAATACCGTCGTAGGTGCCCGCTTCATCAGCAATCAGGTGCAATTTGGTTTGCATGCCTGCCATTGCGTAGATTTGGCTGCCCAGGCGCGGAATAAAGAAGGAGTTCATCACTGAGTTAGAAGTGATTTTGAATTCCACCGGGGTATTGGCTGGGAAGGCGATTTCATTCACCGTAGCAATACCTTGCTCTGGGTAGATGAAGAACCATTTCCAGTCCATAGCGATAACTTCGATGGTCACCGGCTTCGCATCGTGAACAAGCGGTTTGCTTGGCTCAAGAGCGTGCGTGGTTTTCCAGGTTAGTACCGCGAGGAAGATGACGATAAGGATAGGAATCGTCCAGACTACAGCTTCAACTTTGTTGGAGTGCGACCAGTTGGGGCTGTATTTGGCGTTTTTGTTTGAAGCACGATACTTCCAGGCAAAACCGATAGCCATTGCGATAGCGGGTATTACGACTATCAACATCAGCCCGATAGCTGTCAGTATCAACGAACGTTGTTCCAGTCCAATTTGTCCTTTGGGGTCCAGAAGCGCAGAATCACAGCCACTAAGTAAAAACGTGCCTGTAATTAATGCCAACCATCCCAAACTTTTATTGTATTTCCTGAGTCTCATTTAACGACCTCAATTCCGGGGAGCTCTAATTGTCGTTTAAAGTGTGGAGGCATTTTACGGGAAGGTTACATTACTGTAAACATGAATGGCGTAGTGTCAGTGTGGTGTTACCGGGTTCTGCCGACAATGTCACATAGAATGCAACAAACTGTAAAATATCGAGATAGCCCGCGACCACGCTGGGTTATAACGAAAACCTATGTTGCTATAAATAGTGAAGGTTAATTGGTATAACCAATCATTTTGTTAAACATAAATTTAACAAAATGGCATCAATTAACAAACGGAGTGAGCTGTAAATTAATTTACCAACTGGCTGAATCGGTTAAAGGTGCGGAGAAAATAATTTTCGTGCTAATAATGCAAAAAAACAGGCTTGCATTCGTCAAATAATTCATCGCATAAATATTTGCATGTTAATTGAACGATATAGTTACTGAGCGAAATTTATTATTTTTATTAATCTGACGAATTTTACACTAAAGCTGATTTTCGCAACGCCAGATAATCAAGTATCCCTCCGAGTAAAACGCCACCAACTGCAAATAACGCTCCCCACTCCAGGAATTGAATGTTGAACGCCCAGTTTGTCAGGCCCGTCGCATTGGTAATTAATACCACCAACCATACCGCCAACAGAGCACAACCTAACATCAATGCCTGCAGAGCTATACGATAAGCGGAAGAAAATTCGCTTCGCGGAATGAAACTATCGTTATTCTGGGTGTATTCCAGCGTTGTTTTGCAAACCAGAAGCAACAGAATGCCTGGAACTGCGGCAATAACAGAGAATAAGTAAAACGTGGGCCAGCCTTGCGCTTCAACAAACCAGCCGGCAATCGGACCAACATAAACGCGGCCTACTGCGGATAAGGCTGAAAGCAGCGCAAACTGAGTGGCAGAAAACGATTTATTACACAGTGTCATTAAAAGCGCGACAAATGCCGCTGTACCCATGCCACCGCAGAGGTTTTCGAAGAAGACGGCGGCTGCCATGCTGAACATGCTCTTATCGGTAATCGACAGAAGCCAGTAACCAGCATTAGAGACACCCTGCAAAATGCCAAAGATCAGCAATGCGCGGAACAGTGACAGGCGCTGCATTAAAATGCCGCCGTAGAGTGCGCCAACGATTGTGGCAATCAACCCCAGTGTTTTATTCACCACACCGACTTCACCGGCATCAAAACCTACGCCGCGGATCAAAAATGTGGTTGTCAGACTCATGGCAAATGCATCCCCGAGTTTGTACAACACAATCAGCAGCAGAATAAGCCATGCATTGTTGCGGCCAAAGAAATCACGCAGTGGAGCGACCACTGCTTGTTCAAGGCTTTTTGGGACCGGAATTGCATCAGTGGGCTCTGGGGCAAGCAATGTAGCGATGATACAAGGCAGCATCAGTGCGGCCATCAACCAGTACATGCCCTGCCAGCCAAGGTATCTATCCGCAAGCCAGAGCGCTAAACCACCCGATACCAGCATCGCCAGTCGATAGCCCAACACGCTGATTGCTGCACCCGTGCCGCGTTCTTCAGCTGGAAGAACATCCGTTTTCCACGCGTCAAAGACGATATCTTGAGAGGCCGAGCAGAAAGCAATCACTACAGCCAATGCTGCCATCCAACGTAACTGCGAGCCGGGTTCAAGAAAACCCATGCCTGCAATAGCAACCAACAACAGAATTTGGGTGATCAGCAACCAACCACGACGCCGTCCAAGCAGCGGCGGCGTATATCTGTCCATAACCGGCGACCACAGAAACTTAAACACATAGGCTTGCCCAACGAGCGAGAAGAAACCAATGGTTTTAAGATCGATGTTCTCGACCGTCATCCATGCTTGTAGCGTGCCGGAGGTGAGGGCGAGTGGAAGACCGGATGCAAAACCTAAAATCAAAAGAATGGCTGACTTAGGTTGCTGGAAGAGACGCAGATAGTGATTGGGCATACTTTGCTCTACATCCAGCCCGCATGACGCGGGCTGGTGGGGTATTGATTAACGAGCGTTCTGCTTAATAAAGTCGTGAACGCTGGTGTCCTGAGCCATATCAGCAATGGTATCAGTCAATACGGAGTTCAC
Source organism: Buttiauxella noackiae ATCC 51607 (assembly GCF_001654865.1). Classification (GTDB taxonomy): domain Bacteria; phylum Pseudomonadota; class Gammaproteobacteria; order Enterobacterales; family Enterobacteriaceae; genus Buttiauxella; species Buttiauxella noackiae. Next base: position 114,004 of record NZ_LXEO01000002.1, read on the forward strand.
CGCGTTGGCGATATTCTTGTTGGTAGCCTGGAACGCCCCTTCTACGTTATAGCTAGAACGGTAGTTTTTGGTCATCTTGTTGCCATTTTTTGCGGTCGCAATGATCACGATGTCAGCTTTAGTGGCGATGTTGTAGCGCACGCTGCCCTGAGACACGTCAGCAAACAACTGGTTTACGATGATTTGCAGATCAACCGGGCTGTTTGGCCCAACCATGTAACCACGCGCAGTCATCTGTTTTTCCAGCACTTCTTGCAGCAAGAAGCGCAGGTCACGGGATGGAGTCAGCGTAACCAGTTGGTTATCACGAGTGACTTTCGCCAGAGCCTGGTCTTTACGTTGATCTGCACCGTTGATGCTGACAGTCACACCCATCAAGCTCGGATCTTGCTGAGGCAGGCTAATGGTTGGAGAAACATCAATGGTAGTTGGTGGTGTTGCACAGCTGGCCAGCATAAATACGGCGACCAACGGGAATAATAGTTTTTTTAACATGTTCGCTATCTCAATGTACTCAAGGGGCAGGCAGATAAAAAATCACGCCATCATAACACTGCGGTTGCCCAGGGGAAGTAGTTAACGCACGTAATTTCATCGCGTTGCGCTTTTTCTGAGCGGTTGCAAAGCTATCTGACCACTTTGCCCTCGATTAGTGCCGTAATCACATTAATCTACAGGGGCTTGGCTAAGAAAATCAGACGAAAGCTAAATAATTGTTGTAATTCCGTTATTAAAACGGCTAAAAGCGGCTAACATTTAAAGGGATGAGTGGCATCTCTACGTAGTCGAGGAGAAAGTTCATGATGATGCGCGAGCAAATAGAATCAAAATTAAGGGCAGCGTTTGAACCCGTGATCCTGGAAGTCGCGGATGAAAGCTATCGTCACAATGTCCCGGCAGGTTCAGAGAGTCATTTCAAAGTGGTTCTGGTCAGCGATCGTTTTGTCGGTGAGCGTTTTTTAAATCGTCATCGTATGATTTATGGCACTTTGAGTGCAGAACTCTCGTCAACTGTGCATGCGCTGGCGCTGCATACCTACACCATTAAGGAATGGGAGGGGTTGCATGACACTATTCTCGCCTCCCCACCTTGCCGTGGAGCAGGGTCAATCGCCTGAAGTTAACCTTCAGACTTGCAACTGAGGGAACTTTTCCTTTATGTTGCGGTATATGAATCGTGTTTTATAAAACGGCCTGCGGGCCGTTTTGTTTTGTCTGAGATAGCCCTCGTTATTCCAGGGCTTGGGCAAAAAATCCAAAAGAACTGTGAAAAGGGCCGCAGCAACACTGTGTTGCCGTTCTCGACTCACCTTGGTGATGCCGCTATAATGCTGCGTCTTATTTTTCGGAATGTCTTCGGGACGATTCTGACGACAGGGAATGTGATTCTGATACAGAAGGCATCCCGGTTCTGCGGAGTGCAAATGAGCGCTTCCAGAGTTGACCGAGCACTGTGATTTTTTGAGGTAACAAGATGCAAGTTTCAGTTGAAACCACTCAGGGCCTTGGCCGCCGTCTCACGATTACTATCGCTGCAGACAGCATCGAAACCGCTGTAAAAAGCGAGCTGGTCAACGTGGCAAAGAAAGCCCGTATCGACGGTTTCCGTAAAGGAAAAGTGCCGATGACTGTTATCGCACAACGCTATGGCGCTTCTGTTCGCCAGGACGTGTTGGGCGAATTGATGAGCCGCAACTTTGTTGAAGCGATCATCAAAGAAAAAATCAATCCAGCTGGCGCACCGAACTACGTTCCAGGCGAATACAAACTGGGCGAAGACTTCACCTACGCGGTTGAGTTTGAAGTGTACCCAGAAGTTGAGCTGCAGGGTCTGGAAGCAATCGAAGTTGAAAAACCGGTTGTTGAAGTGACTGACGAAGACGTTGATGCAATGCTGGACACCCTGCGTAAACAGCAGGCGACCTGGAAAGATTCAGACGCTGCTGCAACTGCAGAAGACCGCGTAACTCTCGACTTCACCGGTTCTGTAGACGGCGAAGTATTCGAAGGCGGCAAAGCGTCTGACTTCGTACTGGCAATGGGCCAGGGTCGTATGATCCCTGGTTTTGAAGACGGTCTGGTTGGTCACAAAGCGGGCGAAGAATTCACTATCGAAGTGACCTTCCCGGAAGATTACCACGCTGAAAACCTGAAAGGTAAAGCGGCTAAGTTCGACATCGTTCTGAAGAAAGTTGAAGAGCGTGAACTGCCAGAATTTACTGAAGAATTCATCAAGCGTTTCGGCGTTGAAGATGGTTCTGTTGCAGGTCTGCGCACCGAAGTTCGTAAAAACATGGATCGTGAGCTGAAAGGCGCTGTGCGTAACCGCATCAAGTCTCAGGCAATCGACGGTCTGGTTAATGCGAACAACATCGACGTTCCAGCTGCACTGATCGACAGCGAAATCGACGTTCTGCGTCGCCAGGCTGCTCAGCGTTTTGGTGGCAACGAGAAACAAGCGCTGGAACTGCCACGTGAACTGTTCGAAGAACAAGCTAAACGTCGTGTAGTTGTTGGCCTGCTGCTGGGCGAAGTCATTCGTACCCATGAGCTGAAAGCTGATGAAGAACGCGTTAAAGGTCTGATCGAAGAAATGGCATCTGCCTACGAAGATCCGGCTGAAGTTGTAGAATTCTACGGCAAAAACAAAGAACTGATGGACAACATGCGTAATGTTGCTCTGGAAGAACAAGCTGTTGAAGCTGTTCTGTCTAAAGCGAAAGTGACTGAGAAAGCCACTAACTTTAGCGAACTGATGAACCAGCAAGCGTAAGCATAATTTTTGGCATCATCGCCAAAATATTGCTGCATCAAGCCCGTCACCTACTGGTGGCGGGCTTTTTTTATCAGTGACTCCCTGAAAACCCATCAATAAAACGCAGTTTCAGGGTTAGCGTAACAAGAAAAGGTTGTTATGCTTGAAACAGGGCAAGCTTATCCCCATAAATAAGGGCATGGCTCGAAAATGGATCCCTGACTGATAATCCGTCCGAATAAGGTAATAGGTGTAAGCAGGAGCGTAGTCTTCTTCTGGCACCTCAAGTAGAATCAGTGCTGCAGGTATCGAAGGCTTAATTATTCCAGGAGACGGAAATGTCATACAGTGGCGAAAGAGATCAATTTGCACCCCATATGGCCCTGGTGCCGATGGTTGTTGAACAGACATCGCGTGGCGAGCGTTCATACGATATCTATTCCCGTCTGCTTAAGGAACGTGTCATCTTTATGACGGGCCAGGTCGAAGACCATATGGCTAATCTGATCGTAGCGCAGATGTTGTTCCTGGAAGCAGAAAACCCAGAAAAAGACATCTATCTCTACATCAACTCACCAGGTGGTGTGATTACCGCTGGTATGTCTATCTACGATACGATGCAATTTATTAAACCAGATGTCAGCACCATCTGTATGGGACAAGCCTGTTCTATGGGGGCATTCCTGCTGACCGCTGGGGCGAAGGGTAAGCGCTTCTGCTTGCCGAACTCACGAGTCATGATTCACCAGCCGCTGGGCGGTTATCAGGGCCAGGCGACGGATATCGAAATCCATGCCCGTGAAATCCTGAAAGTGAAAGCTCGTATGAATGAACTTATGGCGCAACACACGGGCAAATCTCTTGAAGAAATAGAGAGAGACACCGAGCGTGACCGTTTCCTCGCAGCAAGTGAAGCGGTAGAGTATGGGTTAGTTGACTCAATCCTGACTCACCGTAGCTAATGCCCGAAAATAGTGAGCCGTATACTATTATTGTTATAGCAACGGCTCATAGCGCGCTTACGATTGGCTGCGCCGTAGAATGGCACTTGCGCCGTCCTGTTCGGTGCACAGAAACAAAAAAGAGGTTTTACCGATGACAGATAAGCGCAAAGACGGTTCAGGCAAACTGCTGTACTGCTCTTTTTGCGGCAAAAGCCAGCATGAAGTGCGTAAACTGATTGCCGGGCCGTCAGTGTATATCTGCGATGAGTGTGTCGACTTATGTAACGACATTATTCGCGAAGAGATTAAAGAAGTCGCTCCGCACCGCGAACGTAGTGCGCTGCCGACTCCGCATGAAATCCGTCACCATCTCGATGATTACGTCATCGGTCAGGAACAGGCTAAAAAAGTCCTGGCGGTTGCGGTTTACAACCACTACAAACGTCTGCGTAATGGCGACAGCACCAACGGCATCGAACTGGGCAAAAGTAACATTCTGCTCATCGGGCCGACGGGTAGCGGGAAAACCCTGCTGGCTGAAACCCTGGCACGTTTACTGGATGTTCCGTTCACTATGGCTGATGCCACAACGTTAACCGAAGCCGGTTACGTGGGTGAAGATGTCGAAAACATCATCCAGAAACTGCTGCAGAAATGTGATTACGATGTGCAGAAAGCACAGCGCGGTATCGTGTATATCGATGAGATCGACAAAATCTCCCGCAAATCTGATAACCCGTCCATCACTCGTGATGTGTCTGGTGAAGGTGTGCAGCAGGCGTTGCTGAAACTTATCGAAGGTACCGTTGCGGCGGTTCCACCTCAGGGTGGCCGTAAGCATCCACAGCAAGAGTTCCTGCAGGTTGATACCTCCAAGATTCTGTTTATCTGTGGCGGTGCATTCGCAGGGCTGGATAAAGTTATTGCTAACCGCGTTGAAACCGGTTCAGGCATTGGCTTTGGCGCGACTGTAAAAGGTAAATCTCAAAAGGCGACCGAAGGGCAGTTGTTAGGCCAGGTTGAGCCAGAAGATTTGATCAAATTTGGTCTGATCCCTGAGTTTATCGGCCGTCTGCCAGTGGTTGCTACGCTGACTGAGCTGAGCGAAGAAGCACTGATCCAGATCCTGAAAGAGCCGAAGAACGCCCTGACCAAGCAGTACCAGGCGTTGTTCAATCTGGAAGGCGTGGATCTGGAATTCCGTGACGAAGCGCTGGATGCCATTGCTAAGAAAGCAATGGCACGTAAAACCGGTGCTCGTGGTCTGCGTTCCATCGTAGAAGGCGCATTGCTCGATACCATGTACGATCTTCCTTCTATGGAAGACGTTGAGAAAGTGGTGATTGACGAATCCGTCATCGACGGTCAAAGCAAGCCATTATTAATTTATGGCAAGCCGGAAGCGCAACAAGCATCCGGTGAATAATTCGCCAAAATAACCAGTCAGTTAGTCTAAAAAGGGGGATTTATATCCCCCTTTTGCTTTTCCTTCATTCCTGGCATTGAATGCTCGGGAAACATCCCCATATACTGAATTACTTGTTGGTGATGCCATGATTCCTGTCATCCTTCAAGTGCAGGTGCGTGGTTTACGCCTTCCTGCAAATTGAAAGATTTAAGGTATAAACAGAGGACATCGCCCCATCACCAGGCGGACCTTAACTAAGAGAGAGCTCTATGAATCCTGAGCGTTCTGAACGCATTGAAATCCCCGTATTGCCATTGCGCGATGTGGTGGTTTATCCGCACATGGTAATTCCACTGTTTGTCGGGCGAGAAAAATCCATTCGTTGCCTGGAAGCGGCCATGGATCATGATAAAAAAATCATGCTGGTGGCGCAGAAAGAAGCCTCGACAGATGAGCCGGGTGTAAATGACCTGTTCTCAGTGGGAACCGTCGCATCCATTTTGCAAATGCTGAAACTGCCAGACGGCACGGTAAAAGTGCTGGTTGAGGGTTTACAGCGTGCGCGTATCACCACGCTTTCTGACAACGGTGACCATTTCTCAGCTCAGGCTGAGTACCTGAATTCGCCAGCTATCGAAGAGCGCGAACAGGAAGTGCTGGTGCGCACCGCAATTGGTCAGTTTGAAGGCTATATCAAACTGAACAAAAAAATCCCGCCAGAAGTGCTGACATCGCTGAACAGCATTGACGATCCTGCTCGTCTGGCTGACACCATTGCTGCACATATGCCATTGAAACTGACTGATAAACAGTCCGTTCTCGAGATGTCCGATATTAACGAACGTCTTGAATATCTGATGGCAATGATGGAGTCGGAAATCGATCTGCTGCAGGTTGAGAAACGTATTCGCAACCGCGTTAAAAAGCAGATGGAAAAGAGCCAGCGTGAGTACTATCTGAATGAGCAAATGAAGGCCATTCAGAAAGAACTCGGCGAAATGGACGACACGCCAGATGAAAACGAAGCGCTAAAACGCAAAATCGATGCGGCTAAAATGCCGAAAGAAGCGCGTGAAAAAACTGAAGCGGAACTGCAAAAACTGAAAATGATGTCACCAATGTCTGCGGAAGCAACCGTGGTTCGTGGCTACATCGATTGGATGGTGCAGGTGCCGTGGAATGCGCGCAGCAAAGTGAAAAAAGATCTGCGTCAGGCGCAGGAAGTCCTCGATACCGATCATTACGGCCTTGAGCGCGTGAAAGATCGTATCCTGGAATACCTCGCAGTGCAGAGTCGTGTTAACAAGCTCAAAGGGCCAATATTGTGCCTGGTTGGGCCTCCAGGGGTGGGTAAAACTTCACTGGGTCAGTCCATCGCCCGCGCGACTGGGCGTAAATACGTGCGTATGGCATTAGGCGGCGTGCGTGATGAAGCTGAAATTCGTGGTCACCGTCGTACTTATATCGGTTCCATGCCAGGCAAGTTGATTCAGAAAATGGCGAAAGTGGGGGTTAAAAACCCATTATTCCTGTTGGATGAAATCGACAAAATGTCTTCTGACATGCGCGGCGATCCGGCTTCTGCACTTCTGGAAGTGCTTGATCCAGAACAGAACGTGGCGTTTAACGACCACTATCTGGAAGTCGATTACGATCTCAGCGATGTGATGTTCGTGGCAACATCTAACTCCATGAACATTCCGGCTCCGCTGTTGGACCGTATGGAAGTGATTCGTCTGTCCGGTTATACCGAAGACGAAAAGCTGAATATTGCTAAACAGCACCTGTTGACGAAGCAAATTGAACGTAACGCGCTGAAAAAAGGCGAAATTACGGTTCACGATAGCGCGATTACCGGCATCATTCGTTACTACACCCGTGAAGCGGGCGTGCGTAGCCTGGAGCGTGAAATTTCCAAACTGTGCCGTAAAGCGGTTAAACAACTGCTGCTGGATAAAACGCTCAAGCACATCGAAATCGACGGCGACAACCTGAAAGATTTCCTTGGCGTGCAGCGCTTTGACTACGGCCGTGCAGACAGCGAAAACCGTGTGGGCCAGGTAACCGGCCTTGCGTGGACCGAAGTTGGCGGCGACCTGCTAACGATTGAAACTGCTTGTGTGCCGGGTAAAGGCAAACTGACTTACACCGGTTCTCTGGGTGAAGTTATGCAGGAATCCATCCAGGCAGCGTTGACCGTAGTGCGCGCGCGTGCAGAGAAATTGGGCATCAACGCTGATTTCTACGAGAAACGCGACATCCACGTTCACGTGCCAGAAGGTGCGACGCCGAAAGATGGCCCGAGTGCGGGTATTGCAATGTGTACCGCGCTGGTTTCGTGTCTGACGGGCAATCCGGTTCGTGCAGATGTGGCGATGACCGGTGAAATCACGCTGCGTGGCCAGGTTCTGCCAATCGGTGGTTTGAAAGAAAAACTGCTGGCGGCGCATCGTGGTGGTATCAAAACTGTTCTGATTCCGGATGAAAATAAACGCGATTTGGAAGAAATTCCGGACAACGTTCTTGCCGATCTGGATATCCATCCGGTGAAGCGCATCGAGGAAGTTTTGACTCTTGCATTGCAGAACGAGCCTTACGGAATGCAGGTTGTGACCGCAAAATAGTGACCTGACGCATATTCGGTAAATAAAATAAGAGCTGGCTGGTGAATTGTCACTTGCCAGCTTTTTTTTGTATCGCTACTTTAGATCGTTGGTGATGCATGCCATTAACAACGGGTGTTGTAAGGGCATGACAGGCCTGATATAACTGCTGCGCGGTCGCCCTTTGAAGGATACTGGTGCGATATAAATTATAAAGAGAGGAAGAGAAGAGTGAATAAATCTCAACTGATAGACAAAATTGCCGCAGGTGCTGATATTTCTAAAGCTGCGGCTGGACGTGCATTAGACGCTGTGATTGCTTCTGTTACCGAATCTCTGCAATCTGGGGAAGACGTGGCACTGGTTGGCTTTGGAACTTTTGCTGTTCGTGAACGTGCTGCCCGTACCGGCCGTAACCCACAAACAGGTAAAGAAATCACCATCGCAGCTGCAAAAGTACCAGGTTTCCGTGCTGGTAAAGCGCTGAAAGAAGCTGTTAACTGATTTATCGCTAGCTAATACCCGTAGCATTCGAGTTGCAGGTAGGCGGCCAGGGAGCTTATCCCGATGAGTTTACTTCAGTAAGTGATTCGGGTAAGTGAATACAGCCAATGCTCCAATAGCTTGAAGAATGATGGGTATATAGGGCAAGGCTAGTAAAGTTAGGTCAGGGCGCATCGTTAGATGTGCCTTTTTTTATGCCTGATGGCTAATTTTGCGCATGTTTGATGATTTGAACCCGTTTTCTTGTCACAATACCCGCTTGCACGCAGCGGCACAGCAGTACGCATATTCAGGGATGCCCATTTAGCGACTGCGCTGGGTTTACCATTCACACTACAGTGGAGTGTTGTTACACCATGATGGACAATTTACGTACGGCGGCAAACAGCCTCGTAATCAAGATAATTTTCGGGATCATTATCGTGTCATTCATTTTGACTGGCGTGAGTGGCTACCTGATTGGCGGTAGTGCCAACTACGCCGCAAAAGTGAATGGCCAGGAAATTAGCCGTGGTCAGTTTGAAAATGCTGTTGCCAGTGAGCGTAACCGCCAGCAGCAACAGCTTGGCGAACAGTTCTCTGTGCTAGCCGGTAACGAAGGCTACATGAAGCAGATGCGTCAACAGGTGCTGTCGCGCATGATTGATGAAGCGTTAATGGACCAATACGCCAAACATCTTGGTCTTGGTATTAGCGACGAACAAATTAAACAAGCCATCTTTAAAGAACCTGCATTCCAGAACAACGGCAAATTTGATAACGCGCGTTATACCGCCATTATTAGCAATATGGGTATGACTGCGGATCAATACGCCCAGGCATTGCGTAATCAACTGACCACTCAGCAGCTGATTAATGCTGTTGTGGGTACTGATTTCATGCTGGCGGGTGAAACTGACGAGTTGGCAGCACTGGTGTCGCAACAACGTGTGGTTCGTGAAGCCACAATTGATGTAAACGCACTGGCTGCGAAGCAGGAAGTTTCCGAGCAGGAAATCAACTCCAGCTACGAGCAGAACAAAAACAACTACATTGCCCCTGAGCAGTTCAAAGTAAGCTACATCATGCTTGATGCAGCTTCTCAGAATGTTGAAGTAGCAGATACAGATATTCAGGCTTACTACGACCAGCATCAGGACGAGTTCACTCAGCCTCAACGTAACCGTTACAGCGTGATTCAGACTAAAACTGAAGTCGAAGCTAAAGCGATTCTTGATGAGCTGAGCAAAGGCGGTGATTTTGCTGCTCTGGCAAAAGAAAAATCGGCTGATATTATCTCTGCCCGCAACGGCGGTGACATGGGTTGGCTTGAGCCTGGCACAACGCCTGATGAGCTGAAAAATGCCGGTCTGAAAGACAAAGGCCAGCTTTCTGGTGTTATCAAATCTTCAGTTGGCTTCCTGGTCGTTCGTCTTGATGACATTCAGTCTGCGCAAACTAAACCATTGGCAGAAGTGAAAGAAGCCATTGCTGCGAAAGTGAAGCAAGAGAAAGCGGTCGATGCTTACTACGCGTTGCAGCAGAAAGTTAGCGATGCGGCAAGCAATGATAACGAATCTCTGGCAAGTGCTGAGAAAGTTGCTGGTGTTAAAGCTGTTGAGACCGGTTGGTTTGGTCACGACAACTTACCTGCAGCGCTGAACTTCAAACCTGTTTCAGACGCTATTTTTAATGGTGGTCTGGTCGGTGCGAACGGCGCTCCGGGTATGAACTCCGACATCATTACTGTTGATGGTGACCGCGCGTTTGTTATTCGTATCGCTGAGCACAAAGCTGAAGCTATCAAACCGTTAGCTGAAGTTCGTGAACAGGTTATCGCGCAGGTTAAACATCAGAAAGCTGAGCAACAAGCTAAGCTGGATGCTGACAAGCTCCTGAATGCGCTGAAGTTGGGTAAAGGCGATGAAGCTATGAAAGCCGCTGGCTTGAGCTTCGGTGAAGCGAAAACGCTGACCCGTACTGGCCAGGACCCAATTAGCCAGGCCGCATTCAATCTGCCATTACCGGCCAAAGATAAGCCAGCCTACGGCGTGGCAAATGACATGCAGGGTAATGTGGTTCTGTTAGCTCTGGATCAAGTTAAGCCTGGTGACATGCCGGCAGAACAGAAAAAAGCGATGGTTCAGGGTATCACCCAGAACAATGCCCAGATCACTTTCGAAGCGCTGATGACCAACCTGCGCAAAGAAGCGAAAATTAAGATGGGTGACAGCATCGAACAGCAGTAATTAACCTCGAGGTTTCTCGCAGTTAACTGCAACACTATGCAACATTTAAAGGCCGCTTTCGCGGCCTTTTCCATATTTGAAGATTGCCATTTGTAGCTGTTTTTTTTCCTCGATAAGGTGGCTTCGCTGTCAACACACAAGGAGGAACAGCATGAAAACAGGATTCAAAAGTGGAATACAAGCAATGTGCATTGCCGTGGCATTTATTGGTACGAGCATCTGCACTCAGGCTCTGGCGGCCCCAGTTGCTGTCAAAAATGATACAGCTCAGGCTCAACAGCACAGCGATAAAACCCCAGTCACCCCTGTTGCTACCGCTAAATCGAGCGACGCTGATGATGGCGTGGTAAGTATTAACACGGCGAGCGCAGAAGCTTTGGCACAGGCAATGAATGGTGTTGGCCTGAAAAAAGCACAATCGATTGTGAGTTACCGGGAAGAGTACGGCCCATTCAAGGCACTGGAGCAATTGCAAGAGGTACCCGGGATTGGCAGTGCATTGGTAGAACGTAATCTGTCTCACATTAAGCTTTAACGCTTAGTGCTCCTTGCTCGCGCAGCTGGGAAAGTTTGCTATGCTAAATCACAGGTCATACCAGTTTGGTGTGGCCTGTTACCTCACCTGAATATTAAAACTACAGTGAAAGGGTTTTAGCGCTATGCAAACACAAATCAAAGTTCGGGGTTACCATCTTGATTTCTATCAACATGTTAACAATGCCCGCTACCTTGAGTTTCTCGAAGAAGCCCGCTGGGAAGGGCTGGAAAATGCGGCAGGATTCCAATGGATGACCGAGCACAACATTGCGTTCATCGTGGTGAATATCAACATCAATTATCGTCGCCCGGCGGTGTTGGGCGATCTTTTGCGTATTGAAAGCACCTTGCAGCAACTTAACGGAAAAAGTGGCGTGTTGAGCCAGGTGGTTAAGCTTGAGCCAGAAGGCGAAGTGGTCGCAGACGCACTGCTGACATTCGTGTGCATTGATTTAAAAACCCAGAAATCAGTGCCGTTGGAAGGGGAGTTGCGCGAGAAGTTAGTGCAGATGATGGAATAATTCCCTCATTTCTGGCAAATGTCGGATGTCGCACCGCTAATCCGACCTACGAACCGGGTTTTGTAGGGGGGATTAGCGGAGTGACATCCACCATTGCGAAGCAGATTTATCATCTGCTCCGCGAAACATTACTTCAGGCTGGTTTTCTTTTTCATGGCTGCCATTACTCCTGGTTTATCCGCCAGGTAATGGTTAATACCGTTAGCACGCAGGTTGCATGCGGCACATTCGCCACAGCCGTCGCCTTTAATGCCGTTATAGCAGGTCAGCGTTTCGCTCCTTACCAGATCCAGTTGCTGCCAGTAGTCCGCTAACGCCCATGTTTCTGCTTTATCGAGCCACATCAGCGGTGTTTCGAAACGAATATCTCGAGCCATACCAAGGCTAACGGCATGGTTCAGGGCTTTTACAAATTCATCTCGGCAGTCCGGGTAACCGGAGAAGTCAGTTTCACAAACACCGGTGATCACCGCTTCGGCTTCAACCTGATATGCGTAAATCGCCGTCAGCGTCAGGAACAGAATATTGCGGCCTGGAACAAAAGTGCTTGGGATACCTTTTTCTTCCGGACTGTACCCCGGCACCGGAATGCTATCGCGCGTCAGGCTGCTGACAGCCAGTTCATTCAATAGCGTGACATCCAACACTTTATGCGCACGTGCACCCAGTTTCAGCGCCAGTTCACGAGCAACGTCAATCTCAGCACGGTGGCGCTGGCCATAATCAAATGTTACACAGTGGACTTCATCATACTGCTGTAATGCCTGAATCAGGCAGGTTGTGGAATCCTGGCCACCACTAAAGACGACAACTGCACGTTTCATGAGTAATCCTGTTAAACAGCTAAAAATCTATGGTAACTCGTGGGCAGATAGCTGCCCAGCTTCTTCACACCATCGTCGGTGGCGGTAACCATGCCTGGGTGAAATCGAACCAACCCCATGCATTAAGCTCGATACCATTAACACCCGGCGGCGCGCTGATCTGGTAGCGGTAATTAAACAGTGGCGAGACTATCGCATCACGCATTAACGCGCTGAACACTTCCTGCAAACCGGTGCTGCGGGCGTGTTCATCCGGGTGGATTTGCACACTATCGAGTGTTGCCTGCAAATGGGTGTACTGACTTTCAGTAAGAACCGCGGGCCACAGTACATCGCTGCGTAACCACTGCTCCAGCGTGTAGACCGGAGCCTCGCCAATCAGACGGTCGCCCATCATTAAATCGGCCTCAGCCAACGCCTCACATCCTGCCCAGTTTTTCGCATCATGAAATATCAGTGTGAGCTCGCAACCTAAATCCGCCAGATGCGTTTTAAGCTGTTGCGCCATGACATGCAACTCAACAGGCAAATGATAAATCAACGTTAATTGCGGTGGCAGCGTTATCGCTTCGGACAATGGCCATTCAGGGAGTTTCCATCCAGGGATCATCTCGCTACTTGGGGTGATCAGTGATTCATCGACCGGAAGGCTTTCAATCAACTGCTGCTGCTGAATGATTTGCATCAGGAAGCGTGCCTGCTCCGATGTTAGATTGCTGTTTTGTTTTACCGCCAGATAGCAAAACCCAAGGCTAATACTATTGCTGACAGGCCGTAAATGAACCAACTCGTCTTGCTGACCAATGGCGATCTGCACCGGATGACGGCAACTGGTTCCTAGTTCGGTGTCAAACAATTGCGGGGTAATCCAGAACTCTACGGCTTTGAGCAGTGGATGGCTGAGGTGGTAGTACTCAAAACTCTCGATACGCACCAGATTCTCTTTAAAGCTGCTAATCCGAAATGGCCCACAGCCCATTTGTGTATCTTCCGGATGTGCCAGGCGGCTGCAATAACTTGCCAGCCGATGCGCCAGCCAGTAATCGGGAGTATGCAATATGAAACGGATGCATTGCGCATGGGCAAGTTCAATGCTCTTCACGCTGATAAATAAACGTCGCATAGCCGGAAGTGTCAGCAGCATCATCAATCGTTGCTGTAACTGTATGGTTTCCACCGGCTCGCCATTATGCCAGTGCAAAGTGGAACGAATGAAAAAGTACCAGCTCAGGCCATCTTCAGAGACTTGCCAGTGGTGAGCAAGATCGGGTTGGGGTGCCGCGCTTTGCGAGGTGAAACGGGTAAGTCCGGCAAAGACCTGGCCCGCAAGGTGCTGCTCGGCACGACCTGGCAAGAATCCTGGCTGCAATGGTTCTAATGGGCGATAGTAGGGAATACGTAAAGTCGGCGTATCGTTTTGCCATTGCCCTCCGAGGAATGGTTGCAGCAATTGGCGCAACTGTTCAGGGGCGATTTGCGCAAGCTCAAGGGCATTCTGATGCTGTCCTTTGTGCAGTACTTGCTCCATCATTCCGGAACGAACACTTTCTGGTGTCACCAGAAAAGTCAGGGTGCCGCGTTTCCCTCGCCCCGACTGCGCACGCCATGTCAGCCAACCCGCATCTTCAAGTTGATTAAGTAATGTTCGCACATGGCGATCACTGCAAAAGCAGCGTGCGGCGAGCTCCGCTACCGTAACTTGCTGCGGTTCTCCTGCCGAGGGCTGCCACAGGCGTTGAAATTGGTTTAATCGGTTTAACAGGCGCATTGGTTTAAACCCGGAACAATTTCATGAAAGTATTCACTATTAGTTCCGTATATGCCAGGTGATACTGCCAACTGTGTTTTAGTCGTCACAAACCGGAGTAAACATGGCTCGTCTGGCTGCATTTGATATGGATGGCACGTTGTTAATGCCCAATCATCTTTTGGGTGAAGAAACCGTGCATACCCTTAACCGGCTGCGGGATGAACGTCAGATAACCCTCGCGTTTGCTACTGGCCGCCATGTGCTGGAAATGCGTCATGTGCTGAGCAAGCTCTCCCTTGAAGCGTTTTTGATTACCGGCAACGGCACGCGTATTCACTCAACGCAAGGCGATCTTCTGCATCGCCAGGATCTGTCACCTGAGGCGGCGGAAATGGTTATCCACGGGCAATGGGATACTCAGGCGAGTCTGCATGTGTTTAATGACACCGGGTGGCTAACCCAGTATGAAGTCGGCGAAATGCTGAATGCACACGTTTATAGCGGTTTTAGCCCGAAAATTGTCGACGTTAAGCGCATTCCGTCCGATGAAGTCACCAAAATTTGTTTCTGCGCCCCTCATGACGATCTTGTTCGTTTAAAAGTCCAACTGGACGAGGCTTTAGATGGGCGGGCATTTTTATGTTTCTCAGCAGTAGATTGCCTGGAAGTGTTACCGATTGGCTGCAACAAAGGTTCTGCGCTCGGTGTATTGAGTCAGCATCTTGGTTTAACAATGAAAGATTGTATGGCATTTGGTGACGCGATGAATGACCGCGAAATGCTCTCAAGCGTGGGGCATGGTTTGATCATGGGCAACGCGATGGCGCAACTGAAAGAAGATTTACCGCATTTACCTGTTATTGGTCACTGCAATAAACAGGCTGTTTCTCATTATTTGAATCATTGGCTGGATACACCAAATCTCACCTATTCCCCCGAATGACGAGACTTTTCAGCTGGCCGGATTAAATATCCGGCCTCTTTTTTTCCCGGCATTTCTCAATTACATCGAATTATTTAGAGGGATGCCCAGTTAATAATTGCTCGATTTCTGCTTGGGCTGGCTGTAAATCACCGATATTCGCTTTCACCCAATCTGCGTTGTAATAGGTTTCCAGATAGCGTTCACCGCTGTCACAAAGCAGCGTCACAATCGAACCCGTGCGCCCTTCAGCACGCATACGTTCGGCAAGCTGTAAAACGCCCCACATATTGGTTCCGGTAGAGGCGCCGACTTTTCGGCCAAGAATCGTTTCCAGCCACTGCATAGTGGCAATGCTTGCAGCATCCGGCACACGCATCATTTCGTCAATAACATCCGGGATAAACGATGGCTCGCAGCGTGGACGACCAATCCCTTCAATTTTGCTGCCAACGGCGCTGCGCAAGCTGCAATCACGATTCTGCCAGTAATCCATAAACACAGAGTTTTGCGGGTCGACTACGGTCAGTTTTGTTGGGTGACCCTGGTAGCGTAAGTAACGCCCGATGGTGGCAGAGGTGCCGCCTGTACCCGCACTCATGACAATATAATCCGGAACCGGGTGAGGCTCATGCTCCATTTGGCGGAAAATACTGTCGGCAATATTGTTATTACCGCGCCAATCGGTTGCACGTTCTGCGTAAGTGAACTGGTCCATATAATGGCCATTCAACTCACGCTCCAGCATTTCGGATGCCGCGTAGATTTCACACGCGCTCTCCACAAAATGACAGCGACCACCGTAAAACTCAATTTGCTCCACTTTACGTTTAGCCGTGCAAGCTGGCATAACGGCGATAAACGGCAGACCCAGCAGGCGAGCAAAATACGCTTCCGAAACGGCTGTTGAGCCCGAGGAGGCTTCAATAATCGTGGTGCCTTCTTTAATCCAGCCGTTACACAAACCGTAAAGGAACAGCGATCGGGCGAGGCGATGTTTCAGGCTGCCCGTTGGATGCGTGCTTTCATCTTTCAGGTAGAGCTGAATGCCGGGGAAACCAGGCAGCGACAGGCGAATTAAATGCGTATCGGCAGAGCGTTGGTAATCGGCGTTAATTTCGCTAATGGCGTGGTTTACCCAGGTGCTGGTCATGGTGATATCCGGTTTGTCTATTTGTGCTTAGATTAATGCAAAAGAAAGATAAAAAAGTTGCCTTTTAGCCTTCGCGTGGCATTCAATGGAGAAAATATTTCTCTCCGAGGTCGTCATGTTAGATAAAATTGACCGCAAGCTGTTATCCTTGCTGCAAAATGACTGCACCCTCTCTTTGCAGGCTCTCGCTGATGCCGTTAATCTGACCACCACACCCTGCTGGAAACGCCTGAAACGTCTTGAAGACGACGGGGTGATTCGGGCGAAAGTGGCGCTGTTAGATCCGGAAAAACTCGGCCTGGGGCTGACAGCTTTCGTGCTTATCAAAACCCAGCATCACAGCAGCGAGTGGTATTGTAAATTTGTCTCCGTCGTTGAAGAAATGCCCGAAGTGCTGGGCTTCTGGCGAATGGCGGGCGAATACGACTACCTGATGCGAGTGCAGGTAGAAGACATGAAACGATACGATGATTTTTACAAACGGCTGGTGAACGGTATTCCCGGTTTAAGTGATGTCACTTCGAGTTTTGCCATGGAACAGATAAAATACACCACGGCTTTGCCATTAGAGCGTTAAGCCCTCAGCGCCATTAGTTTTTCATTTTTCTGCCTGCCAGGCAGACAGTACTTCAGGAATCTGACTGCGTGCGATTATTTGCTCAATTAAGCTGGTACTTCACCCGCGAGTGGCGACGCTATCTCGGGGCGGTTGCCTTGCTTATTATCATTGCCATCCTGCAACTGGTGCCGCCGAAAGTCGTGGGCATTATTGTCGATGGTGTCACCCAGCAGCGCCTCTCAGGAAAAGATGTGCTGATATGGATTGGCTTGATGATTGTTATCGCGGTGGCGGTCTATATCCTGCGCTACGTCTGGCGCGTGCTGCTTTTTGGTGCGTCTTATCAGTTGGCTGTCGAACTGCGCGAAGACTACTATCGCCAGTTAAGCCGCCAGCACCCCGAATTTTATCTGCGTCACCGCACCGGAGATTTAATGGCGCGGGCAACAAACGACGTCGATCGGGTGGTTTTCGCCGCAGGCGAGGGCGTATTAACTCTGGTGGATTCGCTGGTAATGGGCTGCGCGGTGTTGATTGTAATGTCGACGCAAATCAGCTGGGAGCTGACGTTACTCGCGCTATTGCCGATGCCGGTCATGGCATTGGTTATCAAACGCTATGGTGATCAGTTGCACCAGCGCTTCAAACTGGCGCAGGCTGCATTTTCCACGCTTAATGACCGCACCCAGGAAAGTTTATCCAGCATCCGTATGATCAAAGCGTTTGGTTTGGAAGATCGCCAGTCTGCGTTGTTTGCTGCCGAAGCTAAAGATGCCGGAGCGAAAAACATGCGCGTGGCGCGAGTCGATGCCCGTTTTGACCCGACGATTTATATCACCATCGGCACGGCTAACTTGCTCGCCATTGGCGGCGGCAGTTGGATGGTGATTCAGGGGACGCTGACGCTTGGACAACTCACAAGCTTTGTGATGTATCTCGGCCTGATGATATGGCCGATGCTGGCGCTGGCGTGGATGTTCAATATTGTTGAGCGTGGTAGTGCGGCCTACAGCCGTATTCGCAGCATGCTCGCTGAAGCGCCGTCAGTAAAAGATGGCGAGCAAGAAGCGCCTGCCGGGCGCGGCTCGGTGGAGGCTAATATTCAGGCGTTCCACTATCCGCAAACGGCGCGACCGACTCTTGAAAACGTTTCCTTTACGCTAAAGCCAGGTGAAATGCTTGGCCTTTGTGGGCCGACCGGTGCCGGGAAAAGTACCATTTTGTCTCTGATCCAGCGCCATTTTGATATCGACCAGGGCGAGATTTGTTTCCACGGTATTCCGCTGGTGCAAATGCGGCTCGACTCCTGGCGTAGCCGCCTGGCGGTCGTTAACCAGACGCCGTTCCTGTTTTCTGACACAGTCGCCAGCAATATTGCGCTGGGTAAACCGGATGCTACGCAGGAAGAGATCGAACACGTCGCAAGACTTGCCAGCGTACATGACGATATTTTGCGCCTGCCGCAAGGTTATGAAACCGAAGTGGGCGAGCGCGGTGTAATGCTATCTGGCGGCCAGAAGCAGCGTATTTCGATTGCCCGCGCATTATTACTTGATGCGGAGATCTTGATTCTTGATGACGCGCTTTCTGCTGTTGACGGGCGTACAGAACACCAAATTCTTCATAACCTGCGCCAGTGGGGTGAAAACCGCACCGTGATCATCAGTGCGCACCGGTTGTCAGCCCTGACAGAAGCCAGTGAAATCCTGGTGATGCAACACGGCCATGTTGCACAGCGCGGCAATCACGATGCGCTGGTGGGTCAACCTGGCTGGTATCGCGACATGTATCGTTATCAACAGCTGGAAGCGGCGTTAGATGATGCGCCAGAAACAACGGCAGACGAGGAGGCCGCCAATGCGTAAATCAATACAGCAATGGCCGACCATAAAACGCCTGCTGGCTTATGGCTCCCCGTGGCGTAAACCACTGGCTGGTGCGGTTGTCATGCTGTGGATTGCGGCGGCTGCTGAAGTGACTGGCCCAATTCTTGTGAGTTACTTCATTGATAATATGGTGTCTGAACATCGCTTGCCGGTTGCCGCAGTGGCAGGGCTTGCAACTGCGTATTTGCTGCTGTCAATTTCCGCCGCTGGCCTGCACTACTGGCAGGCATTGCTGTTTAACCAGGCCGCCGTTGGCGTAGTGCAAAAATTACGTACCGATGTAATGGACGCTGCACTGCGCCAGCCACTGAGCACTTTTGATACCCAACCGGTGGGGCAACTCATTTCGCGAGTCACCAACGATACCGAAGTGATCCGTGATCTCTACGTAACGGTCGTTGCCACGGTATTACGCAGCGCGGCATTAATTGGTGCGATGCTGGTGGCGATGTTCAGTCTCGACTGGCGCATGGCGTCGGTGGCGGTTTGCATCTTCCCGGCTGTGATTATTGTGATGTTTATTTATCAGCGTTACAGCACGCCGATTGTGCGCCGCGTGCGCAGTTACCTGGCTGATATCAACGATGGCTTTAACGAAGTCATTAATGGCATGAGTGTTATCCAGCAGTTCCGCCAGCAGGCCCGTTTTGGTGAGCGTATGAATGCAGCGAGCCGGTCGCACTATATGGCACGTATGCAAACACTACGCCTGGATGGCTTTTTACTGCGCCCGTTATTGAGCTTGTTCTCTGCCATGGTGCTGTGCGGCTTGCTGATGCTGTTTGGTTTTACCTCGGTTGGCACTATTGAAGTTGGTGTTTTGTACGCATTTATCAACTATCTGGGGCGTCTTAACGAGCCGTTAATCGAACTCACGACCCAACAATCCATGCTGCAACAGGCGGTGGTGGCGGGTGAGCGCGTGTTCGAGCTAATGGATGGCAAGCGCCAGGATTATGGTAACGACAATCGCCCACTCGAAAGTGGCCATATTGAAGTCGATAACGTGTCGTTTGCCTATCGCGGCGACCGCCTTGTGCTGGAAAATATTAATCTGGATGTCCCGGCGCGCAGTTTCGTTGCATTAGTTGGTCACACGGGCAGCGGGAAAAGCACGCTTGCCAACTTGCTGATGGGCTATTACCCGCTCACCAACGGTGAAATCCGCCTTGATGGTCGCCCGCTGGATACCTTAAGCCACAGCGTGCTGCGTCATGGGGTTGCGATGGTTCAGCAAGACCCGGTAGTGCTGGCGGACTCCTTCTTTGCCAACGTTACGCTTGGACGTGACATCAGCGAAGATGCCGTCTGGCAAGCGCTGGAAACGGTGCAACTTGCACAATTGGCTCGCACCATGACTGATGGAATTCATACACGACTGGGCGAGCAGGGTAATAATTTGTCCGTTGGCCAGAAACAGTTACTGGCGCTGGCGCGAGTGCTGGTGGATGCGCCGCAGATTCTGATCCTTGATGAAGCAACGGCAAATATCGACTCTGGCACCGAGCAGGCAATCCAACAAGCACTGGCAGCCGTCCGTGAGCACACCACGCTTGTCGTTATCGCGCACCGCTTATCGACTATTACCGATGCCGACACGATTCTGGTGCTGCACCGCGGGCAGGCTGTTGAACGAGGCACTCATGGCGAGCTGTTAGCTTCGCAAGGACGTTACTGGCAGATGTATCAACTGCAACTGGCTGGTGAAGAATTAGCCGCCGCCACGCGTGAAGAACCCACAACCGCGTGATGCACCAAAATCACGCATAAAACCAATGGTTATCACCATTGGTGCAGAAGCGAAACGCACCATGCACTAAAGTGGTGCGTTTTTATTCTCTAAGAACTTTCTTAATCCCAGTCATCGTAATTTCTCTCCTGAAAATCCCCATTTGGCGCGGTTTAACGCGCTGAAAATAGCTGTTTTTCAAATTTGGCATGGCCTTTGCTTTATCTAATTCGTATCGCAGAGGCAATTACCCAATTCTGACTGGAGGGGATCTATGAAGCTGGTTACCGTGGTTATCAAACCGTTCAAACTCGAAGACGTTCGCGAAGCGCTGTCTTCAATCGGTATTCAAGGGCTGACCGTGACTGAAGTGAAAGGCTTTGGTCGCCAAAAGGGTCATGCAGAGTTGTACCGCGGTGCTGAGTACAGCGTCAATTTCCTGCCTAAAGTGAAAATTGATGTGGCAATTGCCGATGATCAACTCGATGAAGTTATTGATGTCATTAGCAAAGCTGCCTATACCGGCAAGATTGGCGATGGCAAAATTTTCGTTGCTGAGTTGCAACGGGTCGTCCGCATTCGTACCGGCGAAGCCGACGAAGCTGCACTGTAATCGTCTTGCCACTCGTGAAGGGATGGAAAAAATGAAAAAATTAGCCTCTATCTTAGGCGTTGTAGCCCTGGCACTAGCGCCATCAATTGCCCTTGCGGCACCGGCTGTGGTCGATAAAGCAGATAACGCCTTTATGATGATTAGCACCGCATTGGTGCTGTTTATGACAATTCCGGGACTGGCACTGTTTTACGGCGGCCTGATTCGCTCTAAAAACGTGCTGTCAATGCTGACTCAGATTACGGTTACGTTTGCCTTGGTTTGTGTGCTGTGGGTAGTTTACGGTTACTCATTAACCTTTGGTGCCGGTGGTAACTTCTTCGGTAACTTCGATTGGGTAATGTTGAAGAACATTCAGCTCACTGCGCTGACAGGCTCTTTCTACCAATATATTCATGTTGCGTTCCAGGGCTCCTTCGCCTGTATCACTGTTGGCCTGATTGTTGGCGCACTGGCTGAACGTATTCGCTTCTCGGCTGTACTTATCTTTGTCGTAATTTGGCTGACGCTTTCATACCTGCCGATTGCACATATGGTATGGGGTGGTGGTCTGCTGGCGACGCATGGCGCAATGGACTTTGCAGGCGGCACAGTGGTGCACATTAACGCCGCCGTAGCAGGCCTGGTGGGTGCGTACCTGATTGGCAAGCGTGTCGGTTACGGTAAAGAGGCGTTCAAACCGCACAACCTGCCGATGGTATTTACCGGCACAGCAATTCTCTATTTCGGCTGGTTTGGCTTCAACGCAGGCTCTGCAAGTGCTGCTAACGAAATTGCTGCATTGGCCTTTGTGAACACTGTTGTTGCAACAGCGGCAGCCGTTCTCGGTTGGGTATTTGGTGAGTGGGCATTGCGCGGCAAACCGTCTTTGCTGGGTGCGTGTTCCGGTGCTATCGCAGGACTGGTTGGTATCACTCCAGCGTGTGGTTATGTTGGTGTCGGCGGTGCATTGATTATCGGTATCGTTGCAGGTCTGGCTGGCTTATGGGGCGTGACGCTGCTGAAAAAATGGCTGCGTGTAGATGACCCTTGTGATGTGTTCGGTGTCCATGGCGTGTGCGGTATCGTTGGTTGCATCATGACGGGTATCTTCGCCGCGCCATCTCTTGGCGGTGTGGGTTACGCAGAAGGCGTGACTATGGGTCATCAACTGCTGGTGCAGTTAGAAAGTATCGGTGTGACGATTCTGTGGTCTGCGGTAGTCGCATTCATCGGCTTCAAAGTTGCCGATCTGACTGTGGGCCTGCGTGTACCTGAAGAGCATGAGCGCGAAGGTCTGGACGTTAACAGCCACGGCGAAAATGCTTACAACGCATAAATCATTCAATAATAAAAAAGGCGGAGCATGTGCACCGCCTTTTTGCTTTTAAACGGCAGGTTAGCTGCGCTTACGCATCACCCCTTCTTGCACCGTCGACGCAACTAAAACACCGTCACGGGAATAAAACTCTCCACGCACAAAACCACGCGCGCTGGAGGCCGAAGTGCTTTCCACGCTGTACAGCAGCCAGTCATTCATATCGAACGGACGGTGGAACCACATTGAGTGATCGATGGTGGCAACCTGCATGCCCGGCTCCAGGAAGCCTACGCCGTGAGGCTGAAGCGCGACCGGCAGGAAGTTGAAGTCTGAGGCATAGCCCAACAAATACTGATGTACGCGCAAATCGGCTGGCATCTGACCATTGGCCCGCATCCACACCTGGCGCACCGGCTCATCAACGTGGCCTTGCATTGGGTTATGGAACACCACCGGGCGAATCTCCAGCGGCTTTTCACACAGAAACTTCTCTTTGAGCGTCTGAGGCAACAGCTTTTCAAACGCCATGGCGATTTCAGTTTCTGATTTCAGGTTTTCCGGGGCGGGGGCCGCAGGCATGGTTTTTTGATGCTCAAAGCCTGTTTCTGGCGCCTGGAAAGAGGCTGTCATGTAGAAAATCGGTTTGCCATTCTGAATTGCCGCCACCCGACGGGCGCTGAAGCTATTGCCGTCGCGCAGCGTTTCAACGTCATACACAATCGGTTTTTGGCTATCGCCTGGACGCAGAAAGTAGCTGTGGAATGAGTGCACCAGGCGGTCAAGTGGTACGGTTTCTTTAGCGGCATATAACGCCTGGCCAACGACTTGCCCACCAAACACCTGACGTAAACCTAAGTCCTCGCTCTGGCCACGAAAAATACCTTCTTCAATCTTTTCCAGATTGAGTAATGCCAACAAATTGCTGAGCGCCTGACTCATAAAAGGTCCTCAATAAAAGAAATTTAAATCGTGCAATTGGCCTGATTATAACAGGTTTCCAACATTCTCCACGTAGTGGCCCGACCTGATGATCTGTTTCGGTTTTGGGCAAAAATCAGTTATATGTGCCACACTTAGCGTGATAAGCATGTTTAACCACTCATTACTCGTAGGCCTCAGGCTTGCGGGTGCATTGATAATAAGGAGAACAAATCAATGAAACTTGTGCACACGTTAAGTGGTTTAGCCATTGCGGTTGCGATGGCGGGATGCGCGCAGAAAAGTGCCGATATCCCAACGCCTGCACCTGCTGCAACGACCTCATCCGCAGCGGCAACGGCTCAGTCTGATATTAAACAGCCTAACGTTTCTGGTACGGTCTGGATTCGTCAGAAAGTCGCATTGCCGCCTGATGCAGTACTCACTGTAACGTTATCTGATGCCTCTTTGGCGGATGCTCCGTCAAAAGTGCTGGCGCAAAAAGCGGTGCGTACCGAAGGGAAACAGTCTCCGTTCAGTTTTGTGCTGCCGTTTAACCCGGCTGATATACAGCCAAACGCGCGCGTTATCCTGAGTGCGGCCATCACCGTGAACGATAAACTGATGTTTATCACCGATACCATTCAGCCGGCAGTGAATCAGGGTGGGACAAAAGTGGATCTGACGCTGGTTCCTGTTCAGCAAACGGCGGTCCCAGTTCAGACTAGTGGCGGAGCGGCAACAACAGTGCCATTAACTTCACCGACTCAGGTAAACCCTTCTTCAGCGGTTCCTGCGCCGACGCAGTTTTGATCGAATGCGCCTCTGCGGAGGCGCTTTTTAGTCATTCCAGCGATAACGTTCCATATCAATATACCCATCTCCAGAAACCATGATGCCTTCTGAAAGCAGGGCTTGCCGTTGGCGTTGCAGATCCGGGCCAGTGAGGGAAATCTGCCCATGCCGATTGACCACGCGATGCCAGGGTAACTTGCTGCCTTCGGGCAAACGTTTGAGAACGCCCCCCACTTGCCTTGCGGCACGTGGTGAACCCGCCAGGCGTGCTACGTCACCGTATGTTGTGACAAACCCTTCTGGAATAGCGGCGATAATCTGGTAAACGCGTTGTGGGAATGAGTCGTGATTATCCATAGAAAACTCCATAGCAGGATGCCGCTAAGGATAATCGGCGTAGGCTAAACTGAAAAGAAAAACGGAGGCTGCGCAAGAAAGCAACACCTGACCGCTCCTTGCTTGCAATTGCATAGGGCAACATGGATAATGCGCCAGCGCGTTAGGTAACTAGCGCTCTCAATGGGGGCCCTGTTGGTTCTCCCGCAACACTAATTTGTGAATTCGGTCAGGTCCGGAAGGAAGCAGCCGCAGCAGATGACGTGTGTGCCGGGATGTAGCTGGCAGGGCCCCCACCCAATTCTGGGTATCAAAGATTCAGCCTTAAATCCTCCCAAACGTTTTACTCATACACAACCACATACTTTCTAAACCACAATCCCTCTGCCTGAATAACTTCCTGTTTGTGTCAGGTGCTCCCAAATAGGCTGTAATCGTTCAAGTGCGGCACGCATTTGTGCAGGTTCAAGTGTGAACGGTAGCCGTAAATAACGCTCAAACGCCCCGTCAACGCCGAAGCGTGGCCCTGCGCCAATACGGATACCGATAGCCTCTGCGCTTGCTGCAAAAACCGTCGCCAGTGGTTTTGGTAGTTCAATCCACCAGGATAAACCGCCTTGCGGTATGACCGTCATTTTCCAGTCCGGGAATAATTCTTTAACGATCTCCGAGCAGGCATCACGTTGCTGACGTAGCATTTCGCGGCGTTGCGGCTGGAAGTTTTCGGCCTCATTAAACAGATTGATGGCGGCGAGCTGTTCGAGTATTGGCGAGCCTAAATCCAACGAGTCGCGAATTTGAATCAACGAAGCAATGGTGCGCGAGCTGGCGCGAATCCAACCCAATCGTAAGCCTCCCCAGAAACTTTTCCCGGCAGAGCCCAGCGTGATAACCCGATCCGCTTCGTCGAAAGCGGCTAGTGGAGGCGGTGGTGGATTGTCATACCACAGGTCTACCATGGTTTCATCGACCACTATGGTGGTACGTGTCCTTGCGGCAATATCAGCAATGGCTGAACGTGTTGCAACATCCATGCAGTGCCCGGTTGGGTTATGAAAATCGGCAAGTAAATAGGCGAGACGGGGTGAGGTTTGTGCAATGGTTGCCGCGAACCCATCGGTATCCCAGCCATGTTCGGTCAGGCTTACGGGAACGGCCCGGCATGAAGCGCCTTTAATGGCTGTGAGTGCCATAGGGTAGGTGGGGTGATCAAGAACTACGCGATCGCCTGGGCCTGTCAGCAGGCGCAAAACCAGGCCAAAACCACTAAGCGCACCATTAACTATCATAATCTGATCGGCATTTGTTGGCAGTCCACGCTCGACATAACGTTGTGCAATGACATGACGTAATTCAGCTAAACCTTGTTGATTGTAACCGGTGCTACTCAAGTGTTCAGGTAATGCAATCAGCGCGTTAGCATAGGCCTGGTGAATTTCCGGCCCGGCGGAAAGTGCTGCAGTTGAAAGATCCAGGGTTGTGGCACGCCCGGGGAGTGGCGAAACGGTTTGCTTGCCTTCCGGCAACATTGTGACGGAACCGGAACCCTGGCGGCTTGCCAGATATCCCTCATCACGTAATTGTGCCAGCGCAGTGGCGACCGTTGTGCGGCTTACGCGCAGTGCAGCTGCCAACTCACGTTCCCCCGGCAGTCGGCTATCCAGCGGTAAGCGTCCATCCAGAATCAATAACCGTAATCCATCCGCCAGTTGCCGATACACCGGAGTACGCGGTAAATCCTGATGCCAATTCCCCAGCAGTTTTACCAGAGATACTGAACCCGTTCTGCGCTGTGCCATAGCAATCCACTTTGTATTAACTGGACCTTAATATAGTAACCATTTTCCATAATAGTAAAGCCACAAAAGATCTCTGAGGTGAAGATAATGATCGCTCGTCGATTGCTGCAACTGTATATCGGGCTGGTATTGTACGGCGTTTCCACGGCTATGTTCGTACGTGCCAATTTAGGTGCTGATCCCTGGAACGTATTCCACTTAGGCATTGCTCAGATCTTCTCCCTCAATATTGGCATGGTGATGATTTTGGTCGGTGCGTTGGTACTGCTGCTGTGGATTCCACTGCGCCAGAAACCAGGTCTTGGCACGATAAGCAACGTGGTTGTTTTGGGACTTGCCGCTGATGCCGCGTTAGCAATAATGCCGCCGGTTGAATCATTGGTGGCACGAAGTTTCTTACTATTTGCTGCTATTTTGGTGAATGCCATTGCTACCGGAATGTATATCGGTGCGGGTTTTGGCTCTGGCCCGCGTGATGGCTTGATGACCGGAATCAACGCCCGTACTGGCTGGTCTGTACGTAGTGTGCGAACCTCAATTGAGCTAACGGTTTTACTGGCAGGCTGGCTGATGGGAGGCACATTTGGCGTAGGTACGGTGCTCTACGCGCTGGCAATTGGCCCGCTGATTCAGCTCTGTTTGCCGTGGTTCCGCATTCAAAAGCATGCACAAAAAAACCTGGTTGAACCGACGATCGTGCCCTAATGTTGAAGCCAAACCCCCATTGGATGAGGTAGCGATGAATAGCAAGGTTATCAGCAACGCGGCGGCGCACTGGAGTAGCCATCAGTTGGCTGAAATTCTTTCCCACTGTTTTGAAGGATATCTGGTCCCTTTCACCATTGATGGTGAAACTTTTGCTTCACGTTTTAGCGCTGAAGATATCAGTTTCAATGACAGCAAAGTCTGGACGCACAATGGTGAGCCAAAAGCACTGGCGCTAATCACACGCCGTGGGCAAAGTTGTCGCCTTGCTGCATTCGCCATTCGCCCGGAATTGCGTGGGCAGGGGTTTGGCAAACTATTCATGCAGGAATTAATTGATGGTGCGCGCGAGCGCGGTGACCGTAACTTTTGGCTGGAAGTTATTGTTGGCAACGAGAGTGGGGTGTCACTGTATGAACGTATGGGTTTTGTTCGCCAGCAGACATTGGTCGGGTTTGGTACTACTCAGTCGCCGCAATTTACAGAAACCGGCGAATTGCAGGAAATCGACCCGCTGGTGATGGCGAAAAAAATGATGACGGATGACAGCCTGAATTTGCCGTGGTTAAGCGCACCTGAAACGCTCTATAAATTACCGGGTAAAGCCTACGTTCTGAACGACATTGCATACGCAATGGTTGCCACAACCCCGCAGCACAGACTCCGTATGCTCTATGTTGACCCGCTAGCGCGTGGTAAAGGTCAGGCGAAAAAATTGCTTACGTTACTGCGTGAACGTTTCCCTGGGTTATATACCGCTACAGCTATCCCTGAGCAGCTGGCACCACTTTATTTGAGCAGTGGCTACAGGCAGGATCCCATTACCCAATATGAGATGCTGCTCAAATTATGAGCGGGTAGTATCCATTCTTAACGACTAAACTTATCAATCGTAATCATCACGGGTGGAAATTATCTGCCCGTATTCCCCACACCGTGGAGGTTCACAATGAGTTACGTTGATGGTTTCGTTGTTGCGGTACCCGCAGACAATAAAGAAGCATATAAGCAGTTAGCCGCAAAAGCGGCACCGTTATTTAAAGAGTTTGGTGCGATACGCGTCGTAGAGTGTTGGGCTGATGATGTGCCTGACGGCAAACTCACTGATTTTCGCATGGCGGTGAAAGCCCAGGAGAGCGAAGAAGTGGTGTTTAGCTGGATTGAGTACCCATCTAAAGAAGTGCGGGATGCCGCGAATGCGAAGATGATGTCTGACCCAAGGATGAAAGAGTTTGGCGAGTCGATGCCATTTGATGGCAAACGTATGATCTATGGTGGCTTTGCGCCAATTCTGGATGAATGATTAGACTACTGATAAGGTCACCCTCACCCCGACCCGCTCCCTGAGGGTTAGCAGGAGAAGGTTAGGGTGAGGGTGATTGATTCAAAATCTACAGTACTAATTCCCGCAGTAAACCAAATGCCAGTTTCATATGCGCTTCACTAACAATAAACGCGCGCAACTGCTGTGCCTCATCAAAACCTTTGGCAATCAGACCCTGCGGATCTGCGGTGATTTGCCAGCTTAAATCCGTGCGCTGCGTTTCGCCCGCCAGATGCAATGGCAGTTCAGGTGTTTTCACCTTGACCAGCATTGCCGGAAGCGCAAGACCATCGGCGGCACCGAGCAGATTTTTAGCAAGCGTCATGGCACTAAACTGAATCGGTTGCAGGAATGGCAGCACTTTACCGTCAATTTCTGCACAGTCGCCCAGAGCGTATATATTCGCGTCCGATGTCTGCAACTGGCGGTTAACCTGAATACCCCGGCTTACTGCAATCCCGGCATGCTGCGCAAGACTGATATTAGGGCGCAGTCCGATGGCAGCTACAACCGCATCAACACCGACAATTCTCCCGTTGCTTAATGCTGCGCTGATGCCCTGTGGCGTTTTGCTGAGGGACTCCAGACGCTGGTTAAATAACAGTTCCACACCCATTTGATTCAGGCGGTGCTGAAGGCGACTACTCACTTCAGCAGGCATCAGTGAGGCGAGTAGGCTTGCGGAGTTATCCACCACAATCACCTGTTTACCCGCACGGCAAAAATCCATCGCCAATTCTGTACCAATCAGGCCGCCACCTAAAATCATCACGCGCTGTGCATCGCGCAGTGACGATTCGCATGCCAGGTACTCCTGCTGGCTGTTTAGCGTCAGCATCAGCTCTTTGCCTGGTATTGGCGGAAGCAGGGCGCTTGAGCCCGTTGCCAGTACCAGTTTGTCGTATGAAAACTGCTGACTGCCACATTTAACTATGCGTTCACGTGGGTCGATGTCCGACACCCATGTATTGGTGTTTAGCGTCAGATTAAATTGTTCAGCAAACTCCCCGGCACGCTGCCGGGTGAGATCCTCTGCGCGTTGATTCAAACTGATAACGTGGCTGAGATCGGGTTTGTTGTACTCATCCATGCTGTCTGCGGCAATCATGCGCACAGGTACCTGTGCATCATGTTTACGGATGTTTTTGACCAGTTGGCGGGCGGCGAAGCCCGAGCCAATGATTACAATGCCATGATTCATTTTGCCTCCGTAGCCAACACGTCAAATACGTCTTTACCGAGTGAGCATTCCGGGCACAGGAAGTTATCAGGTACGTCGCTCCATGGTGTGCCAGGTGCAACATCTTGCATTGGTTCACCGGTTTGCGGATCGTAGATCCACTGGCAAACGCTGCACTGCATGCTTGGGCCTAAATCAGTGCAGGTTTTGACTTCTGCAACGGTTTCCTGAGGTGCAGCTGCTTCAGTCGTCGCAACGGGCAGTGGAGTAAGAGCCCATTGGCGAGCTATTTCACGACCGTGTGCACGGCAGATTTCCAGCGCTTCGCCATCCGGACGCCATTTAGCTTTCAGGCTCAGGGACATTTCAAAACCAGCATCTTGCAAACGTGTAGACAAACGATCCACCGCGCCGCCGCTCCAGCCGTGGGAACCAAACGCGCTACCGTGTTTGTTGCGAAAACGCAGGCCGGTCATCTCTTCAACCAGACCCGCAATTTTCGGCATCATCACGTTATTCATTGTGGAGGTACCAACCAGAACGCCTTTAGAACGGAATACATTGGTCAGAACTTCGTTTTTATCGCTGCGAGCGACGTTAAAGATTTTCACCGCTACGCGTGGGTCAACTTCGGTGATGCCCTGTGCGATAGCATCTGCCATCATGCGTGTGTTGTTGGACATGGTGTCGTAGAAAATCGTGATGCGATCTTCCTGATAATCCGCCGCCCATTTCAGATACAGCTCAACGATTTGCGTTGGGTTGTCACGCCATACCACACCATGGGAAGTGGCAATCATATCCACAGGCAGATTGAAGCCGAGGATTTCGGTAATTTTTGGTGTTACCAGGCGGCTGAACGGCGTCAGAATGTTGGCGTAATAGCGTTGGCACTGCTCGAACAACTCACCCTGATCGACTTCATCATTAAACAGGTGTTCGTCGCAGTAGTGCTGGCCGAAAGCATCGTTACTGAACAGTACCGCATCGCCGGTCATGTAAGTCATCATGCTGTCTGGCCAGTGCAGCATTGGCGTTTCAACGAAGATTAACTGTTTACCGT
The DNA here is from genome assembly GCF_001654865.1 of Buttiauxella noackiae ATCC 51607. GTDB lineage: Bacteria > Pseudomonadota > Gammaproteobacteria > Enterobacterales > Enterobacteriaceae > Buttiauxella > Buttiauxella noackiae. The sequence continues at coordinate 144,360 of NZ_LXEO01000002.1, forward strand.
TACCGATATCCAGGCTGTCACCGGTTTTCACCACATTGAAGTTCCATTCTGGATGATGGTGGTGACCATTGATTGAATCCACGCCATTCGCGGTGCAGTAAATGGGCGTGTTCGGAATATGGGACATCAGTTCGGACAGCGCACCTGCGTGATCTTCTTCTGCGTGGTTGATGATAATGTAATCAATCTTGCTCAAATCGATTTCACGCGCCAGGTTCTGAACGAATTCGCGGCTAAATTTGTGATCGACAGTATCGATCAGCACGTTTTTTTCTTCCTGAATCAAATAGCTATTGTAGCTGCTGCCGCGCAATGTTTTGTATTCGGTACCGTGAAAATCACGTACTTCCCAGTCACGTTGACCAACCCATTGAATGTTGTTTTTAACTAAAATAGCCATTTGTCAGTACCTCAAGAAGAAATTAAAAAATGATGCTCGTACCTGACATAATACAAACGGTGTGCCAACTTTTTATTTAATTGATTTATAATGATTTTTATAAATAATGATTAATTTTGATAGTCAAAAAGACAGTGTTGAATAGTGTCAATTTAACAATGTGATTGTCTTTTTGACTATCAAAAGCTACAGTTATTGCATCTGTTTCTGGAGCTTTTTATGAGCCTTTCAATTACCTCTCTTGCCAATATCGCTATCGACCTGCAAAGCGGTATTTCCCATCAGGATCGTTTTGCTCGTTTGATTCGTACACTGCGGCAGCTTTTAGGCAGTGACGCCACGGCATTACTGCGTTATGAATCACGTCAGTTTCGCCCGCTGGCAATTGATGGCCTGGCGGCCGATGTGCTAGGGCGGCGTTTTGATCTCGACGAACACCCGCGCCTGGAAGCCATTGCCCGTGCGGGTGACGTGGTGCGGTTCCCGGCAGAAAGTGAATTGCCCGATCCTTACGATGGCCTGATTCCCGATCACACCGATCTGAAAGTCCATGCGTGTCTGGGCCTGCCATTGTTTGCCGATCAGAACCTGATCGGCGCGCTCACGGTGGATGGCATGGATCCCGCGCAGTTCGACCATTTCAGTGATGAAGAACTGCGTTTAATCAGCGTATTAGCTGCGGGGGCACTCAATAACGCTTTGTTAATGGAACAGCTTGAGAATCAAACATCTGCGGTGACCGCAGCTCCCATCATGGCCAAGACAGGTAGCGGCGAAATGGTCGGGTTGTCTGCGGGAATAATGCAGCTCAAGAAAGAGATAGAGATCGTTGCGGGTTCCGATCTGAATGTGCTTATCACCGGGGAAACCGGGGTCGGTAAAGAGCTGGTGGCGCGTGCAATTCACAGTGGTTCGGCACGTGCCGCAAATCCGCTGGTTTACCTGAACTGCGCCGCTTTACCGGAAAGCGTGGCGGAGAGTGAACTGTTCGGCCACGTTAAAGGGGCTTTTACCGGCGCGATTCACCACCGAACCGGCAAATTTGAAATGGCTGATAACGGCACACTATTTTTGGATGAAATAGGGGAATTGCCTTTAACGCTGCAATCCAAACTGCTGCGGGTTTTACAGTACGGCGATATTCAGCGGGTGGGCGATGACAGCAGCCAAAGGGTAAATGTGCGGGTGCTGGCAGCGACCAATCGTGACTTAAAGCAGCATGTACTGGCGGGTGAGTTTCGGGCCGATCTGTTTCACCGCCTGAGCGTTTTTCCACTGCATGTGCCACCGCTACGTGAACGGGGCGATGATATCACGCTATTAGCTGGGTTTTTCTGCGAGCAAAGCCGCGTAAAAATGGGATTGAAACAGGTCGCCTTGACGGATGGCGCTCGTGAATTACTGCGTCGATACGACTGGCCCGGAAATATTCGCGAGCTGGAGCATGCTCTTTATCGCGCTACAGTGCTTGCGCGCTCGGGTAAACCAGATGGCGAAATCTGGCTGGAGCCGCAGCATTTTCAATTGACGGATACTGAGGTTAAACCTGCCAGTACGCCTGTTGCTCAAATGGCGGGGATCGATAACTTGCGTGCGGCGACTGATGATTTCCAGCGGCAGATTATTATCAGCACGCTGGAGGCTAATGCGGGTAATTGGGCTGCGAGTGCCCGGCAACTGCAGCTGGATGTCGCTAATTTACACCGCCTGGCGAAACGTCTTGGTGTGAAGTAGTAGTTTCAGGGGATTTTTGATTTCCTGGCATAAGAGCTTGCTACCCACTCGATAAATTCTTTTTTAGACAGGGCTTTACTGAAGAACCAGCCCTGTCCGTACTGCACACCCTGTTTGCGCAACCATGCCGCCTGGCAAGGGGTTTCAATGCCTTCGGCCACCATCAAAATACCCAGAGCCTTTGCCATTTCAATAATATGCGGAGTGACATTTTTATATTCCAGGGCATCAACGAATGATTTATCTATTTTAAGGATATCAACATCGAGGTCTTGTAAATAACTCAGGCTGGAATAACCGGTTCCAAAATCATCAATATAGATGGCATGCCCGGCTTTTCGATATTGCGCAATAATAGGTGCTGTAATTTTCGGGTCAGAAAAACCACGTTCAGTAATCTCAAATGCTATTTGTTTTGGATGAACTGAATAACGTGCCAGGTACGGGCGAGTGAAATCAAGAATATGCAGGCTACGTGCATCCTGAACCCCCATGTTCACAGAAACATGATGATGAGGATGCTTGCTTAACCAATCGCCCAGCTCATGAAATATACGCTTAATGACCTGCTCTGTTAATTGTGTTATCAACCCTGTTTGCTCCGCCAGTGGGATAAACACATCCGGGTTTAACATTGAGCCATCTTGTTGCTGCCAACGAATTAAGGCTTCCGCACCGACAATCTCGCCGCTTTGAAGATGAACAATAGGTTGATAAACCACGCTAAATTCATTGTTTTTGATAGCATCCATCAGCCTGTTACGAGGCGATAACAACCGACGCAAAATACGAATTAAGACTCCACCTGCGGCGAGGCTTATGATTAACCCCACTGGTAACCAGATAAACAATTGCTGATACCATGCGGTCGTCAGGGGTTCCATTGACGCCCAGGCAATCATGGCCAGGCCAAGATTATTATCCCGGCGTATCACATAGAAATTGTTGTTGCTTTGAAATTCGTCCGTACCTTGTTCCAGTGCTTCATGCCATGTTTCAGGGATATATCGGCTGTTGCTGGCAATAAGCTGATTATTATGCAGCCCAATCATTGCAATATTTAATGTGTAATTGCCAAAGGGGAGAACATCAATAAATGACATTGGGTCAATTAAAGCAAGATGGGGGTCCTTACCTATATAGACCATTTTGCGCTGAAAATCGGGTATCGGTGGAGTGGTATACCATGCGTTATAACCATGAATGCCCTGACGGTCTGGCTTACCTAATGTCGCAGCATGAGTAATAGACTCAAGTGAAGTACACAAAATATGCTCATCTTCCTGAAACATCACTTCTTGCACATAGCGATATTCAAGAGCGATTCGATGCATGGCTTCTGCGTGTGCTTGCGAACAGGTATTGTCATTAAAGCGGTTAATATCATTAATCGCAGAAACAGCCTGGTCGATGACTGTGCCGGTGCGTAGCAATGCATGATCGGCAAAGTCACCTAATTCATCGTGAAATGCGTGTTCGGCATTACGATGAGCAAGATAAATGCTTAACAAAATAGGTAGCAAAACTGCCAAAATAAGTACACCGCTTACCAGGCTGATGAGCTTTCGGGATGTCATTCTTTAAGACCCAGTTAAGAAGTGAGTTTTTATAATGGTTTTTGATAGAAGAGAACAGTCTATCTCACATGCATAGGCGATGTTATGTTTTCCTGCCTCGATGGTGGGATAAGCTGTGAAAGTGAGTGTCTCAGGTAGTTATATTTTCGATGAATAAGGAATAAAAAGGGGGACATTTGCCCCCGTTGGTTTAAATCAGTTGCCAGTTATTCGTGAGGCACAGGCGTTTCTTTACTAATCCGCATTCCTTCCTCGTTAAACACCATGCAATGTCCCGCCTCAAAGTTCAGCTTAAGCTTCTGGTATGGGCTGAAATGAACATCACCGGGTAGCAACATTTTAAAGCCATCATGACCATGGCACTGACCAAACAGATAGGTATTGTTCCCCAGTCGCTCTACCACTTCACAATGGAAGTCCAGCGTTTGCGACGTCTCTTCTGCGCCTGCCACGTTGAGATGTTCAGGACGTAAACCCAATGTGATGGATTCTCCCGCCTGCAACGGCGCAGTGCGAACGGCAAGCGTCAGGCAGTGGTGATCATCGACGGTCACCATTAATGCATCAGGCTGCCAGCTCTCAACTTTCGCTGGCAGGAAGTTCATCTTAGGTGAACCAATAAAGCCTGCGACAAACTTGTTTACCGGGTTGTAATAAAGCGCCATCGGTGAGCCCATTTGCTCAACTTTTCCGTAGTTCATCACCACAATTTTATCGGCCAGTGTCATCGCTTCGACCTGGTCGTGGGTGACATAGACCATCGTTGTTTTCATTTCCTGATGGAGCTTGGCGATATGCAGACGCATATCTACACGCAGTTCGGCGTCGAGGTTAGAAAGCGGTTCATCAAACATGAATACGCGCGGGTTACGAACGATGGCGCGTCCAATTGCGACACGCTGACGTTGGCCACCGGATAATTGTTTAGGTTTGCGATCCAATAGATGCGAAAGCTGCAAGGTTTTCGCAACCATCTCTACCTGATGGCGAATCTGCTCTTTCGGTACTTTATTAACTTTTAACCCGTAGCCCATGTTTTCGGCCACAGTCATGTGTGGATAAAGTGCATAAGACTGGAATACCATCGCCACCCCGCGATGGGAAGGAGCGACATCGTTCATCACTTCATCACCAATCAACACCTCGCCCCCGCTTATCTCCTCAAGCCCTGCAATCATGCGCAATAGCGTTGATTTCCCACAACCAGAGGGGCCGACGAATACCGCAAATTCTCCGTCTTCAATATCAAGATTGATGTTGTGGAGTGTTTCGGTTTTACCAAAGCGTTTGGTCACGTTTCTCAGTCTAATACTGGACATCCGGTCATCCTCGAAAATTGTCAGTCATGGGTCATCACATGGTTTTACAGGACGTGTTTTTGATTTTATGTATTACGTATAACAATTCACAGTAAGTATGCGTGATGATGAAAAAGCGTGTAAAGACTATAACTTCGCTCTATTTATGCCCCTATCGCTGGATTTCATTTCTGCAATCATGATCACACAATAGGGAGATTTTTATAGAGTTAACAGGCATCAAAGCGTAGCGTATAACATTGTAAGATAACTGGTGTGAATGTACTACAAGCGCCACCAATCAAGATTTCAGTACGTCGTGGGTTCGTTTGATTTAGAAAATTAAACATAAAAATGTTATACCTTCACAAGGAGCGATAATGAAAACCAATAAAATCACTGCACTTGTTTTAACTGCATTAGCGGTAACCCAATTTGCCAGCATGGCTGCCCATGCTGCGACTCAGCAGCTAACAGTCTGGGAAGACATTAAGAAATCGGCTGGTATCAAAGAAGCCATCGCGGATTTTGAAAAACAGCATCAGGTTAAAGTTAACGTGCTGGAAACGCCTTTTGCTCAGCAGATTGAGAAACTACGTCTGGATGGCCCGGCTGGAATTGGCCCTGATGTACTCGTGATTCCTAACGACCAGTTAGGTGGTGCAGTGGTGCAAGGCCTGGTCGCACCTTTAAGCGTTGCTCCGGCGATAACCGACTCCTTCACCAAAACGTCTATTGCTGCCTTCACCATGGACAACACACTCTATGGCTTACCAAAAGCGGTAGAAACTCTGGTAATGATTTACAACAAAGACCTGTTGCCAAAACCTCTCGCCACGCTTGATGAATATGCTGAATTTTCTAAAAAGCAGCGTGCAGAAAACAAGTACGGTCTGCTCGCTAAGTTTGATCAAATTTATTACAGCTGGGGTGTTATCGCGCCAATGGGCGGATATATCTTTGGCAAAAACGATAAGGGTGGCCTGAAAGCGGATGACGTAGGTCTGAATACACCAGGTGCTGTTGAAGCGGTAACTTATCTGAAGAAATTCTATGCCGATGGCTTATTCCCGACAGGGATCCTTGGTGATAACGGCCTCAATGCTATCGACTCACTGTTTACCGAGAAAAAAGCTGCGGCGGTCATTAACGGACCTTGGGCATTCCAGCCTTATGAAGCCGCAGGCGTTAATTATGGTGTTGCACCTTTGCCACTGCTTCCTAATGGTAAAGAGATGAGTTCCTTCCTTGGTGTTAAAGGCTATGTGGTTTCAACCTGGAGCAAAGATAAAGCGCTGGCTCAGCAATTTATTGAATTCATCAACCAGCCACAGTATGTGAAAACTCGCTATCAGGTTACGAAAGAGATCCCAGCGCTGACTGCGATGATTGATGACCCTGTGATTAAAAACGACGAGAAAGCCAGTGCTGTCGCTATCCAGGCAAGCCGTGCTTCAGCCATGCCGGGAATTCCTGAAATGGGTGAAGTGTGGGGCCCTGCTAATGCCGCGCTGGAACTTAGCGTAACCGGCAAGCAACAGCCGAAAGCCGCGCTCGACAATGCAGTTAAGCAAATCAATATGCAAATTGAAGCAATGCAGGCCAGCAATCAGTAACCCGCAGGGTAAACACAGTCAGTTTGAATTCAGGTCAAATGTGACAAGGGGCTGGGTTCAAACTGGTTATGAAAATCAACGCCAGGTGGGCAGTCTCAAGAGTGTTGGAAAAAGGAGCAGTGTGTGATTATCAGTTCCGGCGATAACGTAGCGGTAACGAAACAGTCTGGTCGCCATGCCATTAGCGCGGTGTTATGCGCAATCGTACCTGGTTTTGGTCAGTTTTATCATCGCCAATGGGTCAAGGGGCTTATCTTTCTCGTTCTGATAAGCAGCTTTATTGGTGTGTTTTATGATTTTCTAAAAGAAGGGCTGTGGGGTTTATATACCCTGGGCGAACAAGTTCCGCGTGATAACTCAATTTTCCTGCTAGCCGAAGGGATAATCAGTGTGTTGATTATCGGATTTGGAGTGGCAATTTATTATTTATCATTCCGCGATGCCTGGATTAATGGGAAGAAACGCGATGCTGGCATTCCTCTTAATAGCGTACGTAAACAGTACCAATTGCTGTTAAGCGAGGGCTTTCCCTATTTGATGATTACCCCAGGATTTATCCTGCTGGTATTCGCTGTGATTTTCCCGATTCTGTTCGGCTTTTCTATTGCTTTTACCAACTACAACTTATATCACACGCCACCAGCGAAGCTGGTTGACTGGGTTGGATTTAAAAACTTCGTCAATATTTTCACCCTGTCTATCTGGCGTTCCACGTTCTTTGATGTATTGCAATGGACTGTAGTGTGGACACTTTTGGCTACGACTTTGCAATGTACGGTCGGGGTCATGTTGGCGATTTTGGTCAACCAAAAAGATCTCCGTTTTAAACCGCTGATTCGTACTATTTTCATTCTGCCATGGGCAGTACCCGGCTTTGTGACAATACTGGTTTTTGCCGGGATGTTTAACGACTCATTCGGTGTCATCAATAACGCGATTCTGGCTTTCTTTGGCATAGCGCCAAAAGCCTGGATGACAGACCCGTTCTGGACGAAAACGGCGTTGATAATGATGCAAACATGGCTTGGTTTCCCCTTTGTCTTTGCGATGACGACGGGAGTATTACAGGCGATTCCTGATGATTTGTATGAAGCAGCCACCATGGATGGCGCGAGTACCTGGACTAAATTACGCACGATTACACTGCCATTGGTACTGTATTCAATTGCGCCAATTATTATTACCCAATACACCTTTAACTTTAATAACTTCAATATCATCTACTTGTTTAATAACGGTGGCCCAGCCGTAGCGGGGTCAAATGCCGGTGGCACAGACATATTAGTCTCATGGATTTATAAATTGACCATGTCCTCTTCACAATATGCGATAGCAGCAACCATCACTATTTTGCTTTCCATTTTTGTAGTTGGCCTGGCGTTGTGGCAATTCCGTGCAACGAAATCATTTAAAAATGATGATATGGCATAAGGAACGAGAACATGGCTAAGTCACAAAGTATTAAACAAGAGAAGTGGATTCGTTTATCACTTTCCTGGTTAGTTATTATTTTTGTCTCGGTAATCATTATTTACCCTCTGATCTGGACAGTTGGGGCGTCATTGAATGCGGGTAACAGTTTGCTCAGTACGTCAATAATTCCTGAGAACTTATCATTCCAACATTATGCCGACCTGTTTAATGGCCAGGTTAATTATATGACGTGGTATTGGAACTCGATGAAAATCAGTTTCCTGACCATGTTCTTTACCTTAATTAGCGTCAGTTTTACGGCGTATGCATTCTCACGCTTTCGTTTTAAAGGGCGCCAGAATGGGTTGATGTTGTTCCTGTTGCTACAAATGATCCCACAGTTTTCTGCATTGATTGCCATCTTTGTGCTGTCACAGTTATTGGGATTGATTAACAGCCACCTGGCGCTGGTCTTAATTTATGTGGCCGGCATGATTCCGATGAATACTTATCTGATGAAAGGGTATCTCGATGCGATTCCAAAAGATCTCGATGAGTCTGCACGCATGGATGGGGCAAGCAATTTCCGTATCTTTATCGAAATTATTATGCCGCTTTCAAAACCGATAATTGCGGTGGTTGCGCTGTTCTCTTTCACCGGTCCGCTGGGCGATTTTATTTTGTCGAGCACCATTCTGCGCACCCCTGATAAATATACGTTGCCAATTGGTTTGTATAACCTGGTCGCCCAAAAAATGGGCGCGAGTTACACCACTTACGCAGCAGGAGCGGTATTAATTGCCGTGCCAGTAGCGATTCTCTACCTGGCATTGCAGAAATACTTTGTTTCCGGGCTGACCTCAGGAAGTACTAAGGGATAAGACGATGAAAATGTTTAAACCCGCTTTACTGGCTGTTTGTTTATCACTTGGCATGATGAATGTGGCTCACGCAGCTGATTCCATCACAATTGCACCTTTAAAAAATGCACCGGCAGATTTTATTAAAGGTGCTGATATTTCGACACTCGCTGAGGTCGAGCGTCAGGGGGGCAAGTTCTATAATGAACAAAATGTTCAACAAGATCCGATTGCTATCCTGAAACACAATGGCGTGAACTATGTTCGTCTACGTCTGTGGGTCGATCCGAAAGACAGTACCGGGCAGACTTTTGGTGGCGGAAGCAACGACCTGGCTACCACTCTTGAATTGGCTAAGCGCGCAAAAGCACAGGGAATGAAGGTACTACTTGATTTCCATTACAGCGACTTCTGGACCGATCCGGGTAAACAATTCAAGCCTAAAGCATGGCAGAACATGAATTACGACCAGCTTAAAACGGCGATTCATGACTACACGCGTGACACGATTGCCACCTTCAAAAAAGAGGGTGTATTACCAGAAATGGTGCAAATCGGTAATGAAATTAATGGCGGTATGTTGTGGCCGGAAGGGAAAAGCTGGGGGCAAGGTGGAGGCGAGTTTGACCGTCTGGCGGGGCTTTTAAATGCAGCAATTAGCGGCTTGCGTGAGAACCTGGCATCGCCAACAGATGTAAAAATCATGCTGCATTTGGCCGAGGGTACTAAAAATGACACCTTCCATTGGTGGTTTGATGAAATAACCAAACGTAATGTCCCGTTCGATATTATCGGCCTGTCGATGTACACCTATTGGAATGGGCCAATTAGCGCCTTAAAAGCCAATATGGACGATATCAGTCAACGTTATCAAAAAGATGTCATCGTAGTTGAAGCTGCTTACGCTTATACCCTGGAGAATTGTGATAACGCGGAAAATAGTTTTACAGAGAAAGAAGAAAAGGATGGGGGATATCCTGGCACCGTTCAGGGGCAAGCAAACTTTATTCATGATCTGATGCAAAGCGTTATTGATGTTCCTCAAGGAAAAGGGAAGGGCGTATTTTATTGGGAACCGACCTGGATTGCCGTGCCTGGAAATACCTGGGCCACGCCTGCCGGTATGGAATATACCCATGATAAATGGAAAACGGGCAATGCTCGCGAAAATCAGGCGCTATTCGACTGTAAAGGAAAAGTCTTACCTTCTGTGAAAGTTTTTAATTAGTTTCGCCATTCAGTGCGGCCCTATATATTTTTTATTTAAGGATTTTTTATGTCTAAATTTCCACCGCTGAGCGCAAAGCTTCCTGCGTTATTGCATGGCGCTGATTATAATCCGGAACAATGGGAGAATTATCCGGGCATTATTGATAAAGATATTTCCATGATGAAACAAGCGAAATGCAATGTTATGTCTGTGGGGATATTTAGCTGGGCGAAACTTGAACCTCATGAAGGGTTATATGACTTCGCCTGGCTTGATGAAATAGTTGAAAAGCTTTATGCCGCGGGAATTCATGTTTTTATAGCAACACCAAGCGGAGCCCGTCCTGCGTGGATGTCGCAAAAATATCCGCAGGTATTGCGTGTCGGGCGTGACCGAGTTCCTGCGTTACACGGTGGGCGACACAACCACTGTATGACTTCGCCGGTGTATCGCAAAAAAGTGCAACAGATCAACCAGCAACTGGCAGAGCGTTATGCTCATCATCCCGCGGTTATTGGCTGGCATATTTCTAATGAATATGGTGGCGAGTGCCATTGTGACCGCTGCCAGCAAAAATTCCGTTTGTGGCTACAGGACCGTTATCAGACTCTTGAAAAACTTAATGAAGCCTGGTGGAGTACCTTCTGGAGCCATACTTATACGGATTGGTCGCAAATTGAGTCTCCTGCTCCGCAAGGGGAAGTGTCGATTCATGGTCTGAATCTCGACTGGCGTCGTTTTAATACCGCTCAAGTCACCGAGTTCTGCACCGAGGAGGCTAAACCGCTAAAGGCGGCTAATCCTGAATTGCCGACCACTACCAACTTTATGGAGTATTTCTACGATTACGATTATTGGAAGCTGGCTCAGGCGATTGATTTTATCTCCTGGGACAGTTACCCGATGTGGCATCGTGAAGAAGATGAAACACAACTGGCGTGTTACACCGCGATGTATCACGACTTGATGCGCACCCTTAAACAAGGCAAACCATTTGTCCTGATGGAGTCTACGCCGAGTGCTACCAACTGGCAGCCTACCAGCAAGTTGAAGAAACCGGGTATGCACATTCTCTCCTCGTTACAGGCTGTGGCGCACGGTGCTGATTCCGTACAGTATTTCCAGTGGCGTAAAAGCCGCGGTTCGGTCGAAAAATTCCATGGCGCTATCGTGGACCATGTCGGACATATTGACACCCGTGTAGGGCGTGAAGTTAGCGAGCTTGGACGTATTCTGGAACAAATGGCACCGGTGACGGGGAGCCGTGTTGAAGCACAAGTCGCAATTATTTTCGACTGGGAAAGCCGTTGGGCAATGGATGATGCGCAAGGCCCGCGCAACTGTGGCATGGAATATGAAAAGACGGTCGTCGATCATTACCGTCCATTCTGGGAGCAGGGTATTGCTGTTGATGTGATTAACGCTGATTGCGATCTTTCTGGTTATAAACTGGTTATTGCGCCGATGCTGTATATGGTACGCGAAGGTTTTGCCGAAAAAGCGACTCGTTTTGTCGAGCAAGGTGGGCAGTTTGTTGCCACCTACTGGAGCGGTGTGGTGAATGAGACTGATTTATGTCACCTCGGCGGATTCCCTGGCCCACTACGCCCATTATTGGGTATTTGGGCCGAGGAAATTGACTGTCTGGCTGATGGCGAAAGCAACATTGTCCAGGGATTGAGCGGAAATAATGCAGGCCTACAAGGGCCATATCAGGTGCGCCATCTGTGTGAATTGATTCATTCAGAAGGCGCCCAGGTTTTAGCTCACTATCGTGATGATTTCTATGCGGGTTATCCGGCGGTGACAGTGAATCATGTCGGCAAAGGTAAAGCCTGGTATGTGGCATCTCGTAATGATGCAGCCTTCCAGCGCGATTTCTTTAACAACATTGTAAACGAACTCAATTTGCCTCGAGCCCTGGATTGTACATTCCCGCAAGGGGTGACTGCCCATCGCCGTACCGATGGCGAGAGCGAGTTTATTGTCGTACAGAATTACAGTGCCCTGGAGCAGTCGGTGACACTGCCTGCAGAGTTCCTCGATATGGTCGGTAAGCAAACCGTCCAGGGAAACTTAACTCTTGCACCATGGGGAAGCCGTGTTCTAAACCGTCGCCTCGCCTGAGGTCGATAGCTTTATCCGCCCACTCATCCGAGTGGGCATTTTTATACCCTAAATTAACTTACTCAAGGTGGATGTTATGATCAGCCTGAAATCGTTTATGCATTATTTTTCCCACCCCAAACCAGTAGCGTCATTAACTGAAGATGAGGAGCAGCAAGCTGAGTTATTACTTCAATATTTTGGTGGGAAACCGAATATTAAAAATATTGATGCTTGTATTACTCGCCTGCGTGTCACTGTAGATGATTTATCGAAAGTGAATACTGATGCATTACAGAAAACAGGTGCGCTAGGTGTGGTGATATTAGGGAAGGAAGTTCATGCAATATTTGGTAAGCAGTCTGATAATTTACGAAAGATAATGGATGAGCATTTTTCTAAGTCGTAAAAATAACCATTTAAAATAAAAAGTGATAACCACTTTTGGTGGTTATCACAAAGTTTAGCCAAAGCATAAATAATATTATGCACTAAGTGACGAGTGGCAATAATGGGTAATAAATTCGTCAATGATCTTTGGAGATACAACCCTGATACTATTTACTGCAATATGAGTAATGGCATTACCACCATGCTTCGACCTGCACACCGAAGTTCCAGGTATCGCTAGCAGTACGGTCGTTGAATGGCTTGCCATTTTCTGAATCATTTAAATAAGATGCAAATACACGTAGTTCTGGACGAGACATGAAGTCTGGGCCATCAGCTAAACCTAAAGCAATGGTATATTTCTCACCGCTTTGCTTATAGTTAGAACCGTCTTTGTAATTGTCTTTTTGGTAGAAACCACCTACTTCGCCAATTGCACGAACATATTGCGTAAATTGATATTGAGCACGGCCTACAAGCGAGAACAGACTAGTATCGTCGGTGTACTGTGTAATATTATCGGCAGAACCCCAGGTCAAAACATGGTTGATAGAGAATTTGTCAGTAATAGGGATAAGACCTGTGTTAATAACACGATAGCCTTTTGCATCGTTGGTCATATTCCACATGTCATACCAACCGCCCCCTTGAGAAACCATATTCTGGGCTAGTCCCTTATTAGCGTATTGCAGAACGGTCTTATTGTAGCCGCCAAACATATCCTGGCTAATTTCGCCAGTAAGCATGACACCATTGTCGGCATCATATAAACCGCCGTACTCTTCTTTTTGTTTATCAGTAGAATTAGGCATTGCGTAGTCAATACCCACTTCGACCCACGAACCTGCCCATGGTTTCAGGCCTGCATAACGCAAGTCGATGTAGTTGATATTTACGTCATTGTCACCGTCAACACGGTAATCAACATCGTTGGCATCGCCACGAATCCAGGCAAGCGATACAGCACCAGGGCCAACGGTATAGTTTTCAATACCTGCACCAGAACCAGAAATGTTCCAGTATTTGGTGTCAATGATATGTAAGTCGTGGCGTTGGTAGTAACGCTTACCGCCCCAGATAACCGCATTCTTATCACCGGGAACGAGACCTTTAATTTGCAGGTTTAGCTGGCGCAGGCCGAATTGTGCATCGTCATTAAAGGTGGTTTCGCTATCGTTAGAACCGTCGGACACCATGCTGATCATGCTGTCGAGGTAGAAACTAACATCATCTTTTTTATAAACCTCAGAACCTAACTCCAGCTCGCCATATGTGTCCGCTTCGTTACCAAGGCGACCTACTTTGTTCTTTTGCCATTCTTGCAGCCCTCCATCGCTTGATACACCTACGCCAGAACGCAGATAGCCGTGGAAGTCAATTTTTTCGATTGCAAATACAGATGGTGAAGTCAGCGCAACGGCTAACGCGACGGACAAAGTGCGTAAGCTGGTTTTCATGTTATCCCCTTTATAGTTTTGTATTACGTTCACATAACGGGTGCAATAAAATGCCTAAACATAATTTCAAGCAATTGGTTAGTTGGTTTATTGTGATTTAGTGCAAATAAATCAGCGTTATTTGTAACAATAAGTGACGGGGCTCACCAGTTTTTGATATGTGATCGTAGTACAATTGTTTTGTCGGGTGAGAGGTCGAATTGGGCGATTAGTCATTTAATTTATTGCCCTGATACAATCATTGAAGAACACTTACTGGGAACCTGACTATGAAGTCGAAAAGCGCCACTTTAGAAGATGTTGCCCGCCATGCAGGGGTTTCTTACCAGACTGTTTCAAGAGTGCTGAATAAATCAGCCAATGTTTCGGAGGCTACGCGCCGCAAGGTTGAACAATCCATAGAGCAGTTGCGATACGTACCTAACCGTGTTGCGCAACAGTTAGTTGGCAAGCAAAGTATGACAGTGGGGCTGGTCACCACTTCATTGGCACTACACGCGCCTTCGCAAGTCGCGGCGGCGGTAAAAAACTATGCCAATATTGAAGGTTATCAGGTGCTGATTTCCATGATTGATGAGAGCGTAAAACAAAGCATTCAAAACTCCATCAATGAACTCAAGTCTCAGCGGGTAGATAAGGTGATTATCAACGTCCCCCTGGAGACTGATGAGGCAGAGAGAATCGCGGCAGAGAATGAAGATGTCATTTGTTTATTTCTGGATGTTGACCCCTACAGCTCCGTGTTTAACGTTTCGTTTAACCCAGCAGATGGCACCCGAGCGAGCGTTAAATACCTCTATGAATTAGGGCATCGGGACATTGCATTACTGGCAGGGCCAAAGGCGTCGGTTTCGGCGAATCTACGTCTGAAGAGCTGGCTTGAAACTCTCCAGGGTTACAGTTTAAAACCGGTGAGTGTCATTCATGGTAATTGGGATGCGCAAAGTGGTTATGTTGGCGCGCTGCAAATGTTACGTGAAACCCCCAACTTTAGTGCGGTGCTGGTCGCGAATGACCAGATGGCGCTTGGCGTGCTTAGTGCTTTTCACCAGAATCAATTGTCGATCCCCGGGCATAAGTCGGTTATCGGTTATGACGATACTTATGAAAGCTCTTTTTTCTATCCGGCTCTGACGACGGTTTCGTTGGATTTAGATTTGCAGGGTAGGGAGGCGGTGCGACGTATTCTGAGTGCGAGCGATAACGAAACACTTCGTTCATCATCAATCTTGCCAGCCAAACTGGTGGTGCGGAACTCAACCGGGCCTCAGGTTGAAGAACATCGCGATATTCAAAAAATAGCTGAAGAGTTACGTTTGATTGCCCAACGTTTATCTCGCTGAGCAATCATCCTAAAGCTTAACGTCGGTGCGCCAGGCGGCGCACCAGACGATCTCCAATACTTTGTACCAATTGCACCATCGCGACCAGAATGACAACGGTGCCAACCATGACCTGGTCGTTAAACCGCTGGTAACCGTAGCGAATCGCCAGATCTCCCAGACCGCCACCACCAATTACACCCGCCATCGACGAAAAACCAATGAGCATTACGATAGTAAGAGTGATCCCTGCCAGTAGCGCAGGCAGCGCTTCGGGGAGCAGCACTTTGGTGATGATATGCCAGACATTTCCTCCCATGGATAAAATGGCCTCAATACGACCTTTATCGACCTCATCTAACGCGTTTTCTACTACACGCGCAAAGAAGGGGAAGGCACCAATAGTTATCGGAACCACTGCGGCTGTGCTGCCTAACGTAGTGCCGATAATTATGCGGGTAAAAGGAATCAGCGCAATTAACAGCACAATAAACGGCAGTGAACGCCCGACATTCACGACACTGCCAATGACCTGATTGAATAGCGGAGCGGGTAATACGCCATCACGACGAGTGAGGAATAACAGTACCCCCAACGGCAATCCAATAAGCACGGTAAACAATGCCGCAAGGCTTACCATGTACAGTGTATCCAGCGAACCATCGAGCAGTAATGGCCATAAATCCCCCCATTCTAGGCGACTTCGCATAATAGACTCCTTGTTATACCAATACGGCGTAAGAATGCCTGTTCCGCAGCATCTCCAGGGAGCAAAGCCTGACGCAGACGAGATCTGGGGATGACCAGCAATTCAGACAGCGAACCGCTTTCTATAAGCTTGCCGTGTTCCAGCAATGCCGCGTGGTCACAGATAGCTTTTACCACTTCCAGTTGATGGGTTATCAGTACAATGGTGACGCCGAGTTTATGGTTAATATCCTTCAGCAGTGCCAATACGGACGCGGTGGTTTCACTATCTAATGCGCTGGTCGCTTCATCACACAGCAGAACATCAGGATGGGCAGCCAGTGCACGAGCAATTCCCACACGTTGTTTTTGCCCACCGGAAAGTTGTGAAGGAAAAGCCTGTGCTTTATCGCTAAGGCCGACTAACTCGAGTAGTTCCGTGATGCGTGTTTGTCGTTCTTCACGGGGAAGACCCGCAATTTCTAACGGTACGGCGATGTTGTCCGCCACATTTCGCGCATGAATCAGGTTGAAGTGCTGGAATACCATTCCGGTGCGTTGACGATGTACCCGCAACTCTCGGTTATTGAGAGTAGTGATATCGATACCTTGCATCAGAATGCGGCCCGATGTGGGCCGCTCCAGCAAATTAAGGCAGCGAATCAAGGTGCTTTTCCCTGCGCCACTGCGCCCGAGAATGCCGTAGATTGCGCCGTCGGGCACAGTCAGTGAGACATCATCCAGTGCCGGTTGGCCTCCTCCGGCATACACCTTGCTCAGCCGCTCAAGGGTTATCATGACTGTGGCGTAGCAACCGGGATCACTGAGCCGTTAAACTGCTTGCGAATAAAATCAGCAACCTGTGGTGATTGAAGATCTTTCGCCAGCTCCTTGATACGTGGATCGTTTGCCAGATTTGGATTAGTGACCAGAATATTGGCATACGGGTTATGAGTGGCACTTTCCAACCCCAGCGCATCTTTTGAGGGTGTTAAACCGGCTTCCAATGCGTAGTTACCATTAATCACGGCTAAATCGACATCATCAAGCGAACGCGGCAGTTGCGGCGCTTCGATTTCAATAATCTTAAGCTTCTTAGGATTGCTTGCGATATCGCGCGGTGTCGCCTGGTTTTGCGCAGCATCTTTAAATTCAGGTTTCAGCGTGATCAATCCTTTGTCCTGCAAAAGATAGAGTGCCCGACTTAGGTTGGTAACGTTATTGGGTAAGGCGATGGTGGCATTCTCGGGAACGGATTTCAGGTCTTTATATTTATGTGAATAAATCCCCAATGGCTCGATGTGAACAGTGGCAGCAACGGTGAATTTTTTACCTAACGCTTTCTCCTGGTCGCGTAAATACGGAACATGCTGGAAGTAGTTGGCGTCCACATCTCCGTTGGCCAACAGTTCGTTGGCGTTTACGCCGTTACTAAGCTCAATGACTTTAAGCTTTAAATTAGGATCGAGTTTCTGCACAAAGGCCAGGATTTCTGCGTGTGGCACAGCATCTGCTGCAATGCGTAAGGTATCTGCTGCCTGAGCGCTAAAAGCCAGAGTCAAAGACAGCGCAATCCCTGCCAGTTTAAAAGAGGCATATTTCATGGTGGTTTCCTTCAATATTTAAGCGATGAGTTCAGTGCTGCTACGCAAGACATCCGGGTAATAACGTTCCGCCACGTCGGGATGAGAGCGCAGGCGGCCTTTCAGGTAGTTCCAGCCAACATCACGCAGTAACGGGTTGTGAGGATCGCTTTCCGGGCCATGGGCCTGGCTTGCAAGCTCAGGAGGTAATGTGTAAACCGGAACCACGGCATCTAACTGTGCGCCGAGGAAAAATGCGATGGACTGGCGTTCCTGCCCCGGCGGAGGCGACACCACTCGATGGACCGTGGCACGCAAATAGCCGTTGGTCGCCAGTTCAAGCAACTCACCAATATTCACCACAAAGCTGCCGGGTAAAGGGGCTGCATCTATCCAGTTATTAGGGGTGACTTCAACCTGTAAACCTTGCTGCCTGTCTTGTAGCAGGAAGCTAAGGAAGCCGGAATCCTTGTGAGCGCCAACACCCTGATTGCTATCGGTAGCCTGTTGGCCGGGATAGCGAATCAGCTTGATATGCTCGTTGGGTTTGTTGCCATACAGGTCATCAAAGCTGTTAGCCGGTAACTGCAATGCTAATGCAAAAGTGCGTAATAATTTCAATGCCACAGCGGTCATTTCGCGCTGAAATTGTAATAAAGTCGGCCTGAGAGTGGGTAATGATTCAGGCCAAAGGTTGGGTCCTTGCAGACGCAGCCAGCCTGGTTGTGATGGGCTGACTGAAAGTACCGGGCGTTCAGCGCCAATATCAAATTGTTCACGCCAGTCAGGTTTACCACGCGTTAATTCGCTGGCAGCGCGGTTGTAACCACGAAAATGAGGGGAGTGAATCATCGCGACTTTCTGTTTTTCTGTATCAGGTAAAGAGAAAAACAGCTGAGCTTCATCCTGAACGGCTTGTTGCAGTTCCGGGCTGATACCATGATTTATTAGATAAAAGAAGCCGATGTCACGAGCGGCATGGCGTAGTTGTTCAAGAAAGGCTGCGCGATCGGTGTCGGTGCCATCAAGGGCTAAGAGATCGAGTATTGGCAATGCCTGGGTCGTTGTTTTGCTCATTTTTCACTCCACGTAATTCAGATGTTTTCCCGTCACGTTTTGATTTTTTAACCCAACAATAATTTTCACAACGACAGCGCTGACTCATGGTTTATCCCTTCTGGATTGATGTGTTGTTCGTGGAAATGACATTGCCGCAACTGCGCCACGCCGCCCAATATTGTTATCTTCTAAGTTATTGCCTTGCGGGGTTCTAAGCTTTTGCAGAATTTAGCAATCAACGGTTGTTAAGGTTTGGTGGCAAACAGGCTTGCTTTTTTTTCATTCATATTTTACTTTATTGTTATGTTATAACGTATCCTGGAAAAGAAAATGAAACGTGACATCCATCCTTTCTATCGAACAGTGGTGTTCCACGACACTACCGCCAATGAGTTCTTTAAAGTGGGTTCGACTATCAAGACCGACCGGGAAATCGAGCTTGAGGGTGTGACATATCCCTATATCACACTGGAAGTTTCATCAGCCTCTCATCCGCATTACACCGGTAAACAAAAAACATTCACCAATGAAGGCAGTCCGGCTCGTTTCCAGCAGCGTTTCGGTCGTTTTTTTGGCAAGGGAGAGTAAAAGATGCAGGTTTTGAATTCATTACGTAGTGCTAAGCAGCGCCATCCAGATTGCCAGATTGTGAAGCGTAAAGGTCGGCTGTATGTGATTTGCAAAAGTAACCCGCGTTTTAAAGCGGTGCAGGGCGGGAAGAAGCGGCGTTAAGACAAGGGGCGCTTTGCCCCTTGGCTTTTATAAATTGTGAACGTTACGGACGTCCAATAGAGAAAATATCGTAAAACGAGAGTTCGCCTTTCGTGGCAACCATCTTATGCAGTAGCGATTTTTGTTGTTCGTCAACACCTGGGGAATGCAGGATTTTATCGATTAATGTGTGTGGAACGTTACGCGTGTTGTACCACTCACCGTTGTAGCAAACGCGTAAATCCAGCACATCAATATCGTCATAGCGATACCGGGGATTCACATCAAAAAAGAAAAAGCCGTTTAGCAGCGCAAACAACACGACCAATAGCCAAACAGATCCCGCCAGAGTATCCGACTCAAGCATGACCCATAGTGTTGCGAACCAACCTATCCACATGCCGACAAATAACCCCGGATGCTTGCGAATAAAGCTGATGCTAAAACGCGGGCGATTGTCGCGTTTTTCTTCCGCATTGAGTTGTTCAATTGTATCGGTGAGCAGACGCTGAATTTCAGTCATGATGGCCTTCTGAACGGGAACGCGACAGGCAGAGAACTGTTATTTTAAGAAGCCCTGCAAGGGTAAAAAAGTAACAGTTTCGCCATAAAAAACCATAACAGTTAATGTGGCGTGTCAGGCACCATTTTGATTAGCCTGGCCGGGTTTCCAGCAACTACCGAATTCGCCGGAATATCTTTTGTGACGACGGATCCGGCACCTATCACTACATTATCGCCAATAGTCACACCTGGGTTGATAACCGCACGCCCACCAACCCAGACATTATTGCCAATCGTGACAGGTTTACCGAACTCAACACCACTGTTGCGCGTTTCGGCATCCAGCGGATGAGTCGCAGTATAAATATGAACACCGGGGGCCAGCATACAATTTTCACCGATGTGGACAGGACAAACGTCGAGAATCACACAGTCAAAATTGGCATAGAAGTTTTTGCCGAGGAAAATATTGTAGCCGTAATCACAACGAAACGATGGTTCAATATAGGCATCCAGACTTTGGCCTAATAGTTGTTCGAGCAGTTCACTACGAATAGCCTTTTCATCTGGAGCTGTGTGATTAAAACGGTGAATCAAATGGCGCGCTTTTACACGGTCATCTCGAAGCTGTTGGTCAGCAGGGCGATAAAGTTCACCTGCAATCATTTTCTGTTTTTCTTCACTCATGGTGATGCCTTTTAAAATAGACAGGACACCCGTTACCCTAAGCGATTAGTTTGTAATTAATTTTGCTAAAGTTCCTTTTTGTGACGGTAATCACATGACCGGGTGTGCTATTAACAATCACAAATTAAGAGGAACGACGGACACAATGTAGTAAGCCTTACAGAAAGAGCGATAGCAGCTTGCATCTCGAAAGCTGAACGGCCCGGATAAATATCTATTTAGCACTCTATTAAGTGACTAAATGAGTTTCTGAATCCATTGTGGCTGATTACAAAAGCATGTCAGTCTGAAACCAAAAGGTAATAACAGTTAAGGGGGATTAGCGGATAAATTTCCATACAGATGGTGGTATTTTATCGTAAAGCTTATTCATGGTTAGTTCAGCCAGACGGTGGTCTGCTGCTGAATAAAATACAGCCAATTCATTATCTGGTAATTCGTATTTATTCTTTTCGATTACGCGTTCTAATGTGTCAATAGTTTGGCAGCGTCGCAAGCGCATCAAATAATCAGTCTTAGTTAATGGTTTTGTAGTCATAAAATCACCTTATTACATCTTGTAATAGTTCTAAAAGGAGAGGCTTACTGGGTTCGCACGACTCTCGGTGACGAAACATCTGAATAACCGATTCCCGGACTTACGCCATTTCTGCAAGTCTTGGGCATTGATGCCATAGTTACTGAACAGCATAAATGTATCGTCTAAATATTCGTCAATTTGTTCAATCAATTTACTCTCATCATCGTACTTAATTTTGTAATTAAGTGCGAAAGCAGCAATATGCTCAATCAATTCATTCAACTGCAAGTTAATGGCCGAAGTAGGATCATTAACCCAACCATGATTACTCTCGCCAAGGTTGGTAAGGCAGTCATGATACAGGTTTTCGCAGAGAAATTTAAGCTGTGCGATATCATGCCGTTTTGGTGAGTATTCGTCCATAATGCAGCCCCTTTTTTATCGAAGAAAATTTGATAAACAAAACGCCTTGGGGTGGACACACCTGGATGAGGTGGGAATCAATTACAACGATTATTCCATATGCTTTAACTATAAATCAATCCGCAGTAGATTTCCTTTCACTATTACGAAAAATTACATTTACAGCAAAGCTGTTTACTCTAACGTAATGTTTATTAAGACTTTCACTTATTTTAAAAGCATTGTCTGATAAATTAACTTAAGTGAATGTTTAAGAAAGCAGTTTATATTCAATAGGTTAATTTTGTGTTGCAGCAATGAACCTAAGACGGGGTGTAAATAAGGAATCAATTGAGAATAATCCTAATATATTAGTATGAGCCTTCATACCTCATGTGCCAGTGAATTTAAGAAATATCTTGTCATCATATTCAAGTGCAATCGGTTTTTTATTGCAACATTTCGAAACCTATCGTAGAAAAAGCCAGCAACTATCGTTATTTATTAATATGACAAATAAGGGCGGCGGATATAAAAAAGGCCGCTTGCGCGGCCTTTTAATTGCAGATTTAGACCTACTTGTGGTGCTCAACCGCGTGAGTGTGTTCGATATCTTCAGATTTACGGCTGAAGCGACGACGAACTACCACGAAGAACACAGGTACGAAGAAGATAGCCAGGACTGTTGCAGTAACCATCCCGCCCATTACCCCTGTACCTACGGCGTTCTGTGCACCGGAGCCTGCACCGGAGCTGATTACCAGTGGCATTACCCCGAGGATAAACGCCAGTGATGTCATCAGAATCGGACGCAGACGCATACGAACAGCTTCCAGTGTGGCTTCAATCAAGCCTTTGCCTTCTTTATCCATCAGGTCTTTGGCGAATTCTACGATAAGTATCGCGTTCTTCGCCGACAAGCCAATGGTTGTCAGCAGGCCTACCTGGAAGTACACGTCGTTGGTTAGGCCACGGAATGTTGCGGCAAGTAGTGCACCGACAACACCAAGTGGAACAACCAGCATGACCGAGAATGGAATCGACCAGCTCTCATACAGTGCAGCCAGACACAGGAACACCACGATCAGGGAGATGGCATACAGGGCAGGGGCCTGGTTACCAGACAGACGTTCCTGATATGACATACCCGTCCAGTCATAACCGATACCGGTTGGCAGTTTGCTGGCCAGTTGTTCCATGAGATCCATCGCTTCACCGGTACTCTTACCCGGAGCTGCCTGACCAAGGATTTCCATGGAAGGTAAGCCGTTGTAACGTTCCAGACGCGGTGAGCCGTATTCCCAGTGCGCCGAAGAGAACGCTGAGAATGGCACCATTTGCCCGGTAGAGCCGCGAACATACCAGTTGTTGATATCGCTTGGCAGCATACGGAATGGCGCATCAGCCATCAGGTAAACCTTCTTCACACGACCACGGTCGATGAAGTCGTTCACGTAACTACCACCCCATGCAGCACCAAGTGTGGTGTTGATATCGCTGATAGAAACACCCAATGCTTGGGCTTTTTCCTGGTCAATATCAATTTTGAACTGAGGTGTATCTTCCAGACCGTTTGGACGCACACCCACCAATAGGTCAGGGTGTTTAGCGACTTCACCAAACAATTGATTACGCGCCTGAGTCAGTTTTTCGTGTCCAAGGTTTGCCTGGTCAATCAACTGGAAGTCGAAGCCCGTTGCCGTACCCAGTTCAACGATCGCTGGCAGGTTAAATGCGAACACAATGGCATCTTTGATTTTCGAGAATTCGGCGCTTGCGCGACCAGCAATAGCTGGAACCTTGTTCTCTTCACCTGGACGCTCATCCCAGTCTTTCAAGGATACGAATGCCAGACCGGTGTTCTGCCCCTGTCCCGAGAAGCCAAAGCCGTTAACGGTAAATACGGAGTTAACGTTGTCTTTCTCTTTTTCGAGGTAGTACTTGGTCACATCATCAAGAACGGCTTGTGTACGTTCTTGCGTCGCACCTGCAGGCAATTGCGCCATGGTCAGGAACACGCCCTGGTCTTCATCTGGCAAGAAGGAACTTGGCAGACGAATAAACAGGAAGGCCATGCCAACAACAATCAGCAGATAAAGCACTAAGTAACGACCGGTGCTACGCAAGATGTTACCGACACTATCGGTATAATGATGCGTGCTCTTGTCGAACATATTGTTAAACCAGCCGAAGAAGCCTTTCTTCTCGTGGTGGTCGCCTTTATTGATTGGCTTAAGCAGGGTGGCGCACAGTGCAGGTGTCAAAATCAATGCCACCAGTACGGAGAGCACCATCGCCGATACGATAGTAATAGAGAACTGACGATAGATTGCACCTGTGGAACCGCCGAAGAACGCCATCGGTATAAATACCGCTGACAGAACCATGGCGATACCGACCAGAGCGCCCTGTATCTGCTCCATTGATTTGCGTGTGGCTTCTTTCGGCGGCAATCCTTCTTCCGCCATGACACGCTCAACGTTCTCTACAACTACGATCGCATCATCTACCAACAGGCCTATCGCAAGCACCATCCCGAACATCGTAAGGGTGTTTATCGAATAGCCAAATATGGCAAGGATAGCGAAGGTACCCAGCAATACTACTGGTACGGCAATCGTTGGAATCAGTGTGGCGCGGAAGTTCTGCAAGAACAGATACATTACCAGGAACACCAGCACGATTGCTTCAACGAGGGTTTTTACTACCTCTTTGATAGAGATTTTAACGAATGGCGTGGTGTCATATGGATATACAACTTTCAGACCCGCAGGGAAGAACGGTTGTAGTTTTTCCACAGTAGCACGGACCGCATTGGCGGTATCCAGGGCGTTAGCACCGGTTGCCAGTTTGATACCTAAACCAGATGCAGGTTGGCCGTTGTAACGTGCGACAACGTTGTAGTTCTCGCCACCCAGCTCAACTTTTGCCACATCTTTAAGCAGAACACGTGAGCCATCCTGATTCACTTTCAGCAGAATTTTGCTGAACTCATCGGCAGATTTTAAACGGGTCTGAGCAATGATAGAGGCGTTAAGTTGCTGGCCTTTAACTGGTGGAGTACCACCTAACTGACCTGCTGCTACCTGGGCGTTCTGCGCTTTGATAGCTGCGATGACATCAACCGGCGTGAGTTGGTAATTGTTCAGTTTGTTCGGATCCATCCAGATACGCATCGCGTACTGAGCACCAAACAGCTGAACATCACCGACACCACGAGTACGGCTGATCGGGTCTTTAATGGTTGCGCCAACGTAGTCCGAAATATCTTCCTGTGTCATGGAACCATCGGTGTTGATCATACCGAGAACCATCAGGAAGCTACTTGAAGACTTCTCAACACTAACACCTTGCTGCTGTACTTCTTGAGGAAGCAGTGGCATTGCAAGTTGCAGTTTGTTCTGAACCTGTACCTGCGCGATATCCGCGTCAGTACCAGAATCAAAGGTAATGGTTATGGTGACAGAACCAGAGGAATCACTGGATGAGGACATGTACAGCAGGTTGTCGATACCGTTCATGTTCTGTTCGATAACCTGTGTAACGGTATCCTGTACCGTTTTTGCATCTGCACCTGGATAGTTTGCTGAGATCGAAATTGCCGGTGGCGCAATGGTTGGATATTGCGCGATCGGTAATTTCATGATCGCAAGCCCGCCCGCCAACATAATAATGATGGCGATTACCCAGGCAAAAATCGGGCGATCGATAAAAAACTTAGCCATGTCTTAACGGCTCCTGTTTAAGTTAAGACTTCGTTTGTTCAGACTGTGCGCCAGCGGCTGCTTGATCCTGGCCTTTATTTTCTGCCGCCACTTCCTGCGCTTTCACCTGAACACCGGGTTTCACTTTTTGCAAACCGGTCACAATAACGCGATCACCATCCTTCAACCCACTGGTTACCAGCCATTTGTCGCCGATAGCTTGAGTTGCGGTGATATTGCGTACTTCCACTTTGTCTTCTTTACCAATGACCATTGCTGAAGCATCACCACGCGGTGTACGAGTTACACCTTGTTGTGGAACTAACAGTGCGTTTGGATTGGTACCTTCTTCCAGTTGCGCGCGAACAAACATGCCCGGCAATAACGTTTTATCTGGGTTCGGGAAGATAGCTCGCAAAGTGATAGAACCGGTGGTCTGGTCAACCGTCACGTCAGAAAACTCTAAAGAGCCTTCCTGCGGGAAAGTGATACCGTCGTTGGTCACTAATTTGACTTTTGCTTTACCGTTTTCTTGTTTCAGTTTGCCTTCCGCCAGCTCTTGCTTAAGGCGCAAGAAATCGTTGCTGGATTGGGTCACATCGACATAAATAGGGTCGAGCTGTTGTACTGTCGCCAGTGCAGAGGCCTGTCCACTAGTCACCAGAGCGCCTTCAGTAACAGAAGACTTACCAATGCGACCACTAATAGGTGATGTCACTTTGGTATACGCAAGGTTAATGCGAGCAGTTTCAACGGCGGCTTTAGCAGCCACAACAGATGCGTTTGCCTGTTGTGAATCGGCAAGTGCAGTGTCGTAATCTTGTTGACTGATGTACTTAGTACCCAACAGTTTTTGATAACGTTTAAGCGTCAGTTGAGCGATGTTTGCACTTGCTTGTGCTTTAGCGAGGTCGCCTTTGGCGCTGTCATATGCTGCCTGGTATGTTGCAGGATCGATTTGGTACAGAGACACGCCAGCCTTGATTTCACTTCCTTCTTCGAAGTTACGTTTCAGGATGATGCCACTGACTTGTGGGCGAACTTCTGCAATACGATAAGCGCTTGTACGGCCAGGAAGCTCTGTAGTTATCTGCAAAGGAGCACTTTTCAGAGTTACCACACCCACTTCTGGGGTATGCGGCGCACTCTGTTTTGTCTCTTTGTCATTACATCCTGTAAGTACTAAGCTGCCTGAGAGCATCAGAATGGCCGCCAGAGGCGTAAACCCTCTGTTTTTGTTCATATGTAAACCTCGAGTGTCCGATTTCAAAGTTGTTCAATGGATCAAATGTCCACAAACCCATTGCTGCGTTTATATTATCGTCGTGCTATGGTACATACATTCACAAATGTATGTAAATCTAACTACCGTTGTTTCACCCACTTATGGCACGAAAAACCAAACAACAAGCACTGGAAACTCGCCAACACCTTCTGGATGTTGCAATCCGCTTGTTTTCACAACACGGAGTTTCCGCAACTTCACTGGCAGATATCGCAAAAGCAGCTGGTGTAACCCGTGGTGCAATCTACTGGCATTTCAAAAATAAGTCGGATTTGTTTAATGAAATCTGGGAGCTAACTGAGTCCAGTATTGGCGATTTAGAAACTGAGTATCGGGCAAAATTTCCTGACGATCCACTTTCTGTTGTAAGAGAGTTATTAATTTACATATTACAAGCAACTGTTGTTGATGAACGCCGTCGTTTGATGACCGAAATCATTTTCCATAAATGTGAATTTGTTGGAGAACTTGCGGTTTTACAGCAAGCCAGACGCGAACTTTATATGGAAGGAAACGAGAGAATTGAGAGCAGTTTACAGCGTTGTATTGATGCTGAGATGTTACCGAAAAACTTGCGCCTTCCCCACGCCGTTATCTTACTGCGTAGTTACATTACCGGGCTGATTGAAAACTGGCTGGTTGCGCCAGATAGTTTTGATCTCCATGGCCAGGCCGAAGACTACGTCGCAATTCTGTTGGAAATGTTTCAAACCTGCCCAACCATGAGATCCATTCCACAATAAAAATATGCTTATTAGGGTAATTCCGAACACAGTTGACCAAGGTTTTTCCGAAAAGACGTGCTAATCTTGCGGCTCATATTTCGTCTTTAACTCGCCATCCTTCGGCCTGTTCTCAAACACTGTCAAACTATGCCGCAACTCTTGTGTTCACTCTATTCACGTCGCCTATCCGCACGTTTTTTTCTTATTGCATTCGTTAGCCTGCTTTGCGTGCTGGCACAGCCAGTCTGGGCGCAAAAAAATGGTAGCGATCTGCCGAGCCGCGATGAAATTCAAAATCAGCTGTCTGCCCTGAATAAGCAAAAGACGCTGTCTCCAAATGACAAACTCACCCAACAAGATCTCAATGAAACTCTTGAGGTGCTGGATAAAATTGACCGGCTCAAGGATGAAGCGGAAAAACTCCATCAGCAGATAGTTGAAGCGCCGAAAGTGCTGCGCAAAGCTACTGATGCACTCAATGAGATTAAGAGCCAACAGGTTAATGCGGCCAATGAAGAGGCTGAAATTGAAGCGCTGAGTCTGCGCCAGCTTGAAACTCGCCTCAGTGAGTTGGTGACGAATTTGCAGAACGCGCAAAGCGATTTAGCGACCTGGAACAGCCAGCTGATTTCATTGCAAACGCAACCTGAACGCGTACAAAACGCGATGAATGCGGCATCGGCTCAGCTTGAAACGATTCGCAACCGCCTTAATGGCGTAACGCCGGGGGCCGCAGATTTACGCCCAAGCCAGCAAACGTTGTTACTTGCGCAACAGGCTTTGTTGAACGCACAGCTTCAACAGCAGAGCGAAAGCCTGAAAGGCAACACTATTTTGCAAGATGCGCTGCAAAAACAACGTGACTACACCAATGCGCATATCAATCAAATGGAAATCACGCTGCAACTCTTGCAGAAAGCGTCAAGCAGCAAGCGTTTAACACTGACGCAGCAGACCGCGCAGGACGCCATAGACTCTGAAGATACCGTTAAAATTCAGCAAAACCCGTTGGTTAAACAGGAATTAGACATCAATCATCAGCTGAGTCAGCGTCTGATTGACGCCACTCAGCATGCCAATGAAATGGTACCTTCGAGCATTCGCATTAAAAATACACTGGATCGCGCTCTGCAATCTGAACGTAACCTCAAAGAGCAGATCGCCGTTCTGAAAGGCAGCTTGTTGTTGTCGCGTATTCTTTACCAACAGCAGCAACAAAACCTGCCGTCTGCCGAAGACACTGAAGATCTGACCAACCGGATTGCGGATATTCGTCTCGAACAGTTTGATGTGAACCAACAACGTGACGCTTTGTTCCAGCCGGACGAACTGGTCGCGAAAATCGAAGATGGCCATAAAGCGGATGTCACTCCGGAAGTTCACGATGCGTTATTGCAGGTTCTGGATACTCGCCGTGAATTGCTCGACCAGCTCAATAAACAGCTTGGTATGCAGTTAATGCTGGCCATTAATTTGCAGAACAACCAGCAGCAACTGCAAAACGTCACGAAATCACTCGACCAGATCCTGACTGAGCAAATTTTCTGGGTAACCAGTAATAAGCCGATGGATTGGGACTGGCTGAAATCATTGCCTTCTTCGCTGCGCGATCAGTTTAAAAACGCCAGCCTCAATTTTAAAGGGCCAGAAAACTCGCTTAAAATTCTCGCCATCCTGCTACTGATGATTCCGGCTTTGTTGTTGGCAGGCGTTATACGCTGGCGCTTTAAAGCGATAGACCGCTATCTGGAAAAGCAGGCGAGCCGTGTTGGGCAACTGCGTAACGACAGCCAAATGCTGACCCCGAAAGCCATTGCTCTGACGCTGGTTAAAGTTTTGCCTGGCGCGCTGGTTATCTACTCAATTGGCCTGGTGTTTGCTGGCTTGCAGATGAACATCAGCGAATCGATGCTGGCATTTTGCAAACAGCTCTCCTTGTTCTGGTTAGTCTTCGGCTTAACTTACCAGGTGCTGTCTAAAAATGGTGTTGCTGTTAGCCACTTTAATATGCAACCGCAATTGTGCAGCCATTATCGCCGCCAATTAGTGCGTATAGGTTGTGCTCTATTACCATTGCTATTCTGGTCGGTGCTGGGTGAACGTTCGCCGCTACATCTGGTTGAAGATGCGTTGGGGCAACTGATTATCTTCTTCAACTTGTTGCTTATCACCGCACTGGTCTTCCCAATGTGCCGTGAAAACTGGCGCAACAAAAACAACCACACCATGCAGTTGTTTACTGTCACGATGATGGGCGTGGTGCCTGCGGTGTTAATCGTGCTGACAGCAATGGGGTATTTTTATACGACACTTCGCCTTGCTGGTCGTTGGATTGAAACTATCTATCTGATACTCGTCTGGAACCTGGTCTATCAGACCGTCTTGCGCGGATTAAGTGTTGCGGCGCGTCGTATGGCTTATCGCCGTGCCGTTGCGCGCCGTGAGAATCTGGTGAAAGAGGGGGCTGAAGGGGGCGAGCCGGTAGAAGAGCCACCGTTGGCTTTGGACCAAATCAACCAACAGACCATGCGTCTGGCTATCATTGCCCTGTTCGCTCTATTTGCTCTGGTGTTCTACACCATTTGGTCTGATTTGTTCGGGGTATTCGGATATCTGGACAGCATCCAGCTCTGGAGTTATAGCGCTTCCGAAGCTGGTGTGGCAGTAGTGAAAAACGTCACCATGGGCAGCCTGTTATTTGCCGCGATTGCTTTTGCTGTTGCCTGGGTGCTGATTCGCAACTTACCGGGCCTGCTTGAAGTACTGGTACTTTCGCGTCTGCAAATGCGTCAGGGGGCTTCATATGCCATCACCACGATTCTTAACTACGTCATTACTGCGGTAGGGGCGATGACTATCTTCGGCTCTCTCGGTGTGTCGTGGGATAAGTTGCAATGGCTGGCAGCCGCGCTGTCGGTGGGCTTAGGTTTTGGTTTGCAGGAGATATTCGGTAACTTCGTTTCCGGCCTGATTATCCTCTTCGAGCGCCCGGTGCGTATCGGCGATACCGTCACGATTGGCACCTTTTCCGGTAGCGTCAGCAAAATTCGTATTCGAGCCACCACGATTACTGACTTTGACCGCAAAGAGGTGATCATCCCGAACAAAGCGTTTGTGACGGAACGACTGATCAACTGGTCGCTTACCGACACGATCACTCGCGTAGTTATCCGCCTCGGTGTGGCTTACGGGTCTGATCTGGATAAAGTACGTGAGATCTTACTGAAAGCTGCACATGAGCATCCGAAAGTGATGCACGACCCTGAGCCAACGGTGTTCTTCACCACCTTCGGGGCCAGCACGTTGGATCACGAACTGCGCCTGTATGTGCGTGAACTGCGTGACCGCAGCTACACCGTCGATGAGCTAAACCGGACCATCGATCGTCTATGTCGTGAGAACGGCATTAATATCGCCTTCAACCAACTCGAAGTGCATCTGCGTAATGATAAAGGCGATGAACTGACAGAAGTGAAACGCGATAATAATGGCAAATCAAACGGTGGTGACATCGTTCCTGCCCAGTAAAAATTAGCGGGAGGTGTTCTCTTCCCGTTTACGCAAAAAATCCTGACGGACAATCTCAAGCGCTGCGAGCGCGGTTTCCGTCGGGATTTCATGTTGTTCCAGCAGCATTATCAAATCGACAGCCAGTTTCACTTCTTCTGGTGCGTTTTCCAGCGACATTTAGTTGATCCGTAGTTTGCGAAATAAAAAGAGAAAAAGCAGCGATCCGGCCACTGCAGCTAACAGCGAGCGCACATCAAGCGTTGCCAATGTACCAATATTAAACACGGCGCAAATATAGCCGCCGATAAGTGCTCCCGCGGTGGTCGTCACGACCGCAATCGCAAACACGCCGCTTCTGGCTGGGCATAATAGTTTCATTATTACCGCGACCAGCACACCGATTATTACCCAGGCTAAAAGTCCCATGGCTTTGCTCCAGATTCACCGACTCTAGTTAGCTTAGTCCACGCTCTCGCCTTTCGATTGCACGCTCTATACGAGTGAGTGCCTGGCGACAACGCTGCAAACGACCTTCAAGAGCGGCTAGTTCTTTCTGGAGTTTTTGCTGTCCGGCGAGCGTGACTTGTACCGAAAGTTGGCTTTCACGATCGCTAATCATAATCTGGATGCGGCGCTCATAATCCTGATGGGTTGAGAGCTTCTCATACAAGTTTTCAACCACGGGCGGTTGTGGATCATTTTTACGCATCTTCCAGGTCGCCAGTTCACGCTGCAACGCGGAAATCTGTGCCACGAGTTTTTCGGCGAGATAAGCAACTTGCTCCGCTTTGCCGACTTTCACGCTAAGCTCTAACTGCGCGAGATTTGCCTGAACTTCGGTCAAATAATCTTTGAGCTGTGTGCTGTGAGTGGAAAACAGTTTACGATCGAAGCGTGCTTGCGATGCGCGTTGTAACGAGACAGGCGCAATGGCCTGTGCGAGTTCCGCGACGCGAGCATCCAAAGCTTGTAACAGCGCGGCGGTTTTCACAAAATGAATCTCCAGTGTTGCACGTGTTTAAGTACGGAATAATGAATGAAACGGATCATTTTAATCATCATTGGTTGGCTGGCGGTAGTCCTTGCGACGCTGGGTGTTGTCTTGCCTTTACTTCCCACAACCCCATTTTTGCTGCTGGCGGCCTGGTGCTTCGCCCGTTCCTCGCCGCGCTTTCATCACTGGTTACTGTACCGCTCATGGTTCGGCAGTTATATCCGCCACTGGCAGGACCATCGTGCGTTGCCGCCTGGAGCTAAACCCAGAGCACTGATTTTCATCGTATTAACCTTTGCGGTGTCCCTTTATCTGGTCAATATTCTGTGGGTCAGACTACTATTATTAGTGATGATGTGCGCACTGCTGTTCTTTATGTGGCGGATGCCGGTAATTGATGAAAAGCAACAAAAGCCATAAACCGCATTTGCAGTGGTTGCAATTGTTGGTGCCAGCCAGTAAATTCGACCGTTTTCGAGCATGGTATGGCTGATTAATGAATCATCAATACTTCATTAATTAACCCGATCCGTGCTTTGTTAGAACCATGTTTTTAGCAGGCATTAATTATGACCGCGACTGCGCAGCAGCTTGAATATCTGAAAAATAGCATCAAAAGTATTCCAGACTACCCAAAACCTGGGATCTTATTCCGTGACGTTACCAGCTTGCTTGAAGATCCGAAAGCCTACGCCACCAGCATCGAGTTATTAGTCTCACGCTTCAAAGACGCCGGCATCACTAAAGTGGTGGGTACTGAAGCGCGTGGGTTTTTATTTGGTGCACCGGTTGCGCTGGAACTGGGTGTCGGCTTCGTCCCGGTACGCAAGCCTGGCAAACTTCCGCGTGAAACTATCGCTGAAAATTACGAACTGGAATACGGCACCGATCAACTGGAAATCCACGTTGATGCAATCGAGCCTGGCGACAAAGTTCTGGTAGTGGACGATCTGCTGGCAACTGGCGGCACCATCGAAGCAACAGTGAAACTTATCCGCCGTTTGGGTGGGGAAGTGACCGACGCTGCGTTTATCATCAATCTGTTTGATATTGGTGGTGAACAGCGCCTGGAAAAAATGGGTGTGAAAAGCTACAGCCTCGTCCTTTTCCCTGGTCACTGAGTTCAGCCTCACTTCTTCAATCTCAAGCCTCGCCCGATGGGTGAGGCTTATGTTAGCATTACCCCCCAATTCACACCCGCGATGTAGAGCCTATCTCGTATGAGCTACCAGGTCTTAGCCCGCAAATGGCGGCCACAAACTTTTGCTGATGTTGTCGGCCAGCAACACGTGTTGACTGCTCTGGCTAATGGCTTATCCATGGGCCGAATCCATCACGCCTATCTCTTTTCGGGGACGCGCGGCGTGGGTAAAACATCTATCGCTCGCCTGCTGGCGAAAGGGTTAAATTGTGAAACCGGCATTACCGCCACCCCTTGTGGTGTGTGCGACAATTGCCGCGAAATCGAACAAGGCCGCTTTGTTGACCTGATTGAAATCGACGCCGCCTCGCGAACCAAAGTAGAAGATACCCGTGACTTGCTGGACAACGTTCAGTACGCCCCGGCGCGGGGCCGTTTCAAAGTCTATCTGATCGATGAAGTGCATATGCTCTCCCGCCATAGCTTCAACGCATTGTTGAAGACGCTGGAAGAGCCGCCATCGCACGTCAAATTCCTGCTGGCAACTACCGATCCGCAAAAATTGCCGGTCACGATTCTTTCGCGTTGTCTGCAATTCCACCTGAAAGCGCTGGATGTTGAACAAATCCGCCATCAACTGGAATACATTCTTGGCGAAGAAAAAATCCCCAGCGAAACCCGTGCGTTGCAACTGTTGGCTCGCGCTGCAGATGGCAGCCTGCGTGATGCGCTAAGCCTTACCGACCAGGCGATTGCCAGTGGTGATGGGCAGGTAACAACCGCCGCTGTCAGCACGATGTTGGGTACGCTCGATGACGACCAGGCTCTTTCGCTAGTAGAGGCGATGGTGCAGGCTGATGGTGAGCGAGTGATGAACTTGCTTAATGAAGCCGCCGGGCGTGGTGTTGAGTGGGAAGCGTTGCTGGTGGAAATGCTGAGTTTGCTGCACCGCGTGGCAATGGTTCAGCTTTCGCCTGCCGCTTTGGGCAGCGACATGGCCGCGATTGAACAGCGTATGCGTGAGCTGGCGCGCGTCGTGCCACCTGCTGAAGTCCAACTTTATTACCAAACCTTGCTGATTGGCCGCAAAGAGCTTTCCTGGGCACCAGATCGCCGCATGGGCATAGAAATGACGCTGCTGCGCGCGCTGGCATTCCACCCGCGCAAGCCACTCCCGGAGCCCGAACAACCGCGGCAGGCACAAAGTATTCCGGTGGTGAACCCTGTTCCGGTGCGTCAACAAATGGCACCCGCGCCACGGCCAAATGAGTCTGCGCTGCCAGACACCACCAGTCAGGTGTTGCAAGCGCGAACACAGCTCATGCGCCAGCAGGGAGCCAACAAAGCAAAAAAGAGTGAGCCGGCAGCGCCAAATCTAGCGCGGCCGGCAAAGAACAGCACCGCTCTGGAACGTTTAGCCTCGGTGAGCGAGCGTATCCAGTCCCGGCCCGCAGCGCTTACAGAAGAAAAGCCTGAGCCTAAGCCCGAAGCTTATCGCTGGAAGTCGCAAATTGTTTCTGATGTCGTTGAAGAACCCGTTGCGACACCAAAAGCATTAAAGCGCGCGATGGAGCATGAGAAAACACCTGAGCTTGCGCAGAAGCTTGCTCTGGAGGCCATTGAGCGTGATAGCTGGTCGGCTGAAATTAGCCAGCTGGTGTTACCGAAATTAGTGCAGCAATTGGCACTAAATGCCTGGAAAGAGCAGGACGGTAATCGTGTCTGTTTGCACTTGCGTCCGGCACTAAGGCATTTGAATTCACCGTCGGCACAGAAAACGCTGGCGGACGCGATGAGTACTTTTAGTGGTGAAACTGTTGAGCTGACTATTATTGAAGATGATAATCTTGCGCAACGTACCCCGCTTGAGTGGCGTCAGGCTATCTACGAAGAGAAGCTTGCGAACGCGCGGGAATCAATGAGAACTGACAATAACATTCAGACACTGCGTCGTTTCTTTGATGCGGAACTGGATGAAGACAGTATTCGACCTATTTGACAGACCAGCCACGCTGGTTTGTTGTAAACCCTGATAGCCGTTAATTGTTATACCCACTAGCATTCGAGTTGCGGGTAGGCGGCCAGAACGAGAATCTCCAGGAGCTTACTTGAGTAAGTGACTGGAGTGAGCGTCTGCAGCCAACACCCCGGCAGCTTGAAGGATGATGGGTAGATGCGGTTAGTCGGCCCGAGCAAAAGAGAGAAGACTATGTTTGGAAAAGGCGGTCTGGGCAACATCATGAAGCAAGCCCAGCAGATGCAGGAAAAAATGGCCCAGGTTCAGGAAGAAATCGCCCAAATGGAAGTCACTGGCGAATCTGGCGCGGGTCTGGTTAAAGTGACCATCAATGGTGCTCACAACTGCCGTCGCGTGGAAATCGATCCAAGCCTGATGGAAGACGACAAAGAGATGGTTGAAGACTTGGTTGCTGCGGCCTTCAACGATGCCGCTCGCCGTATTGGCGAAGCGCAGAAAGAAAAAATGGCGGGTGTTTCCAGCGGGATGCAGTTGCCACCAGGCTTCAAAATGCCGTTTTGATCAGTTTGGCGGATGACGCATACGTTTATCCGCCCTACGATTGACGCTGTTTGTCTTTTGTAGGTCGGGTAAGCGCAGCGTCACCCGACATGACATTCTCACTCCTCCTCAAACCCCGCATAACTCTCCACCAGAAAATCAATTAATGCCCTGACCGCCGGTAACTGGCCGCGCCGTGAAGGAAACACCAAATGAATAACCTCACGCCTCGCTCGCCACTCTGGTAACAAACGTACCAGGCTTCCGTCTGCCAGTTGCTTGTTAACCATTAGTATTGGTAACTGAACCACACCCACACCTGCCAGCGCAGCCGCTCGTAGCGCATCCATATCGGTGGTCACAAAGCGTGGTTTGTGGTGCAGCGTCACTTCCTGATTATCCGGGCCGAACAGACACCAGCGATAAACTTGCTGTGGTTTTGATAACGCAAGGCTGGGCCAATGCTGAAGATCTGCCGGTGACGCTGGGGTGGTAAAGCGCTCAACCAGTTCGGGGCTGGCAACCAGGCACATGCCGCGATCTGCCAGTTTACGCATCACCAGATCGCTATCGTCCAGAGGCAATGGGCGTACCCGCACCGCTAAGTCGACATTTTCATTGAGCACATCAACCTGGCGATTTGTCTCTTCAAGCTGCACGGTGACTTGCGGATAAAGGGCCATAAATTTCGCCAGCATCTCCCCGATATGCACATGCAGCAGGGCAATTGGGCAGCTCAGGCGAATCAGCCCACGAGGCTCTGCGCGTAACGAATTAATCGCTTCCTGCGCAGCTTCGGCTTCAATAATCATCGCCTTGCAGTGGCGATAAAAAATCTGCCCGGCTTCGGTTACCGTGAAACTGCGTGTTGAACGTTGAATCAGGCGTGTCTCCAGGCTCTCTTCCAATAGCGCAATACGGCGACTCAAGCGTGATTTTGGAATCCCGATAACGCGGCTTGCAGGAGAAAACCCTCCGTTATCCACCACTTGCACGAAATACCATAGATCGTTGAGGTCTTGCATTTTCATTGTCCTGTTTATGGAACACTGAGTTCATTTTGAGAGTCTACCGGCTAATTCGTCTTATGAGTAAGCTTTATCTCAACAGAAATCGACACTCAATGGAGATAACGATGAAATCAATTCTTGGCGTTTATTCAGCACCTGCTTCCCACTGGGTGGGCGATGGCTTCCCGGTTCGCTCACTGTTTTCTTACTCAAAATTTGAAAAACAGCTCAGCCCGTTCCTGCTGCTCGATTACGCAGGCCCAGCGGAATTTAAGCCGAGCAACAAAGGGCAGCGTGGCGTAGATGTACACCCGCACCGTGGTTTTGAAACCGTCACCATCGTCTACAAAGGTGAAGTTGCGCACCGTGACTCCACCGGCAGCGGCGGGGTGATTGGCCCGGGTGACGTGCAGTGGATGACCGCAGGTAGTGGCATTTTGCATGAAGAGTTCCACTCACCGGCATTTAGCGAGAAGGGCGGTACGCTTGAAATGGTTCAGCTGTGGGTCAACTTGCCAGCCAAAGACAAATCGACACCACCGAACTACCAGTCCATTACCGACACTGATATTCCGGTCGTGACACTGCCAGATAACGCAGGCCAGGTGCGAGTCATCGCTGGCGAAATGGATGGCGCAAAAGGCCCGGCACATACGTTTTCACCGCTGCGTGTGCTGGATATGCGGCTCAATGCGCACAGTTCTACGCAACTGACGCTGCCAGATGGCTGGAACACGGCGCTGGTGGTGCTCAAGGGCACCGTACAGGTCAATGGGCAGGAAATTGCTCGCGAAGCACAACTGGTCGTGCTGGATGCGAAAGGGGAGACGGTAACGCTTGAAGCCAATAACGACGCCGTTGTGTTGGTGTTGAGCGGTGAGCCACTTAATGAGCCAGTGGTCGGTTATGGGCCATTTGTGATGAACACTCGTGAAGAAATCAAAGAGGCCATTGACGATTTTAACAGCGGAAAATTTGGCCAGAAAGTTTAACTAGCATAAACGGCTATCGTCCCGGTAGCCGTTAATTTTCAGTAGTTTATTTAGTAAATAAAAGAGGATATAAACATGTCACCTGCAAACTTTAATGGACAAATTCCTACAATTGACCCTAACGACGCGGTCATGCTGCTTATCGACCATCAAAGTGGTTTGTTCCAACTGGTGCACGATATGCCAATGCCAACTTTACGCACTCACGCCACCGTGCTTGCTAAAGTTGCCACGCTTGCCAACATTCCGGTGATCACCACCGCTTCTGTGCCACAAGGCCCGAACGGCCCGCTGATCCCTGAAATCCACCAGTACGCACCGCATGCTCAATATGTGCCGCGCAAAGGTGAAATCAATGCCTGGGACAACCCCGATTTCGTCGCTGCGGTAAAAGCTACCGGGCGTAAAACTCTGATTATTGCCGGTACTGTAACCAGCGTATGCATGGCTTTCCCGGCGATCAGTGCTGCGGCCGAAGGTTTTAAAGTCTTTGCGGTAATTGATGCCTCAGGTACCTATTCCAAAATGGCCCAGGAAGTGACTTTGGCACGTGTGGTGCAGGCGGGGGTTGTACCGATGGATACCGCAGCCGTAGTAGCAGAAGTCCAGCACACCTGGAACCGTGACGATGCTATGGAGTGGGCAAATCTGTGGGGTGGTGTGTTTATTGAGTATGGCTTGCTGATGGAAAGCTACCAAAAAGCGCAAGACGTAGTGACCAATCAAGAGCAACTCGACTCCCAACGCGCTTAAAAGTTTTCCCCTTGCGCAGCACCTCGCACAAGGGGATTATTTTCTATGTCCTTCCACGGGGCTAATGTTAGGCTATGGCCCACTCTTTTTTCAGAAGTCTGAGCGATGCAAACCAGTCCTTTACTTACCGCCCTTATGGAATCCTTGCGCTGCCTGCCAGGTGTTGGCCCAAAATCTGCCCAACGTATGGCGTTCGCGCTCCTGCAACGCGACCGCAGCGGTGGGATGCGTCTTGCTCAAGCGTTAACCCGCGCGATGTCTGAAATCGGCCACTGTGCTGATTGCCGTACCTTTACCGAACAGGAAGTGTGCGCAATCTGCGCCAATCCGCGTCGTCAGGAAAACGGTCAGATTTGTGTAGTGGAAACCCCTGCGGATATTCACGCTATTGAAGCGACCGGGCAGTTTTCCGGGCGCTATTTTGTGCTGATGGGGCATTTGTCTCCGATTGACGGTATCGGCCCGCAAGATATTGGTCTCGACAGGCTCGAACAGCGTCTTGAGCGCGAGACAATCAAAGAACTTATTCTTGCCACCAATCCTACCGTGGAAGGTGAAGCCACCGCCAACTATATTGCCGAGCTATGCGGGCAATATGGCGTGGATGCCAGCCGCATCGCGCACGGTGTGCCGGTGGGGGGCGAGCTGGAAATGGTTGATGGCACCACGCTTTCGCACTCTTTAGCTGGCCGTCACAAGATTAATTTCTAATTTTACCCGTCATACTTGAAGCTGCATCTGCGTTGGCTGCACTCACAAACCCCAGTCACTTACTTTAGTAAGCTCCTGGAGATTTGCTTCCTTGCCGCCTTGATGCAACTCCAATTATTTAGGGTAAAGAAAAAGAGATATTCATTTCCCCGCTTGAAATCTTGCTTTCTTATCCTCATATCACCCTCAACGTTTTAATCCCCTGCGTAATTTGATTTTGTTGAGGTATCAATGACCATGAAAGGACAAGAGACTCGTGGCTTCCAGTCTGAAGTGAAACAACTTCTGCACCTGATGATCCACTCCCTCTATTCAAATAAAGAAATTTTCCTGCGTGAGCTGATCTCCAACGCCTCTGATGCGGCAGACAAATTGCGCTTCCGCGCATTGTCTCAGCCAGACCTGTACGAAGGTGATGGTGAGCTGCGTGTGCGCGTCTCTTTTGATAAAGAAAAACGCACTTTGACCATTGCCGACAACGGCATCGGTATGACTCGCGACGAAGCGATTGATCACCTCGGTACGATTGCAAAATCAGGCACCAAAGCGTTCCTCGAATCTATGGGTTCTGACCAGGCGAAAGACAGCCAGCTTATCGGCCAGTTTGGTGTGGGCTTCTACTCTGCGTTTATCGTGGCAGACAAAGTCACCGTGCGCACCCGTGCTGCAGGTGTACCTGCTGATCAGGCTGTGTTCTGGGAATCTGAAGGTGCTGGCGAATATACCGTTGCGGATATCACCAAAGCCGATCGCGGTACCGAAATCACTCTGCACCTGCGTGAAGGTGAAGATGAGTTCTTAGATGACTGGCGCGTGCGTTCCACCATCAGCAAATACTCTGACCATATCGCCTTGCCGGTTGAGATTGAAACCCGTGAAGAAAAAGACGGTGAAACCATTCTCGGCTGGGAAAAAATCAACAAAGCCCAGGCTTTGTGGACCCGCAGCAAGTCTGAAATTAAAGATGAAGAGTACAACGAGTTCTACAAACATGTGGCTCATGACTTCACCGACCCGCTGACTTATAGCCATAACCGCGTGGAAGGGAAGCAAGAGTACACCAGCCTGCTGTACATCCCGTCTCAGGCACCGTGGGATATGTGGAACCGTGACCACAAACACGGCCTGAAACTGTACGTGCAGCGCGTGTTCATCATGGACGACGCTGAACAGTTTATGCCGAACTATCTGCGTTTCGTGCGCGGGCTGATAGATTCCAACGATCTGCCGCTGAACGTGTCGCGTGAAATTCTGCAAGACAGCCGCGTAACGCAGAACCTGCGTAGTGCGCTGACTAAACGCGTATTGCAGATGCTGGAAAAACTGGCGAAAGACGACAGTGAAAAATACCAGACCTTCTGGAAAAACTTCGGCCTGGTACTGAAAGAAGGCCCTGCTGAAGACAATGCAAACCAGGAAGCTATCGCTAAACTGCTGCGCTTTGCGACCACGCATACCGATTCTGCTGCACAAACCGTGTCGCTTGAAGAGTACGTGTCACGCATGAAAGAAGGGCAGGAGAAGATTTACTACATCACCGCCGACAGCTATGCAGCCGCGAAGAGCAGCCCGCATCTGGAATTGCTGCGTA
Source organism: Buttiauxella noackiae ATCC 51607 (assembly GCF_001654865.1). Taxonomy (GTDB): domain Bacteria; phylum Pseudomonadota; class Gammaproteobacteria; order Enterobacterales; family Enterobacteriaceae; genus Buttiauxella; species Buttiauxella noackiae. The sequence continues at coordinate 184,830 of NZ_LXEO01000002.1, forward strand.
AGAAAGGCATCGAAGTGTTGCTGCTTTCTGACCGCATCGACGAGTGGATGATGAGCTACCTGACCGAGTTCGATGGCAAAATGTTCCAGTCAGTCAGCAAAACTGACGAATCGCTGGAAAAAATGGCCGATGAAGAAACGCCGGAAGCGAAAGAAGCGGAAAAAGCCCTTGAACCGTTTGTTGACCGTGTGAAAACCCTGCTGGGCGAGCGTGTAAAAGAAGTGCGTCTGACGCATCGTTTGACCGATACGCCAGCTATCGTGACCACCGACAGCAACGACATGAGCACGCAAATGGCAAAACTGTTTGCTGCTGCGGGCCAGGAAGTGCCTGAAGTGAAGTACATCTTTGAGCTGAACCCGGATCACGGTCTCGTAAAACGTGTGGCGGATACTCAAGATGAAGCGCAGTTCGGCGAGTGGGTTGAGCTGCTGCTCGACCAGGCTCTGTTGGCTGAGCGCGGTACGCTGGAAGATCCAAACCAGTTTATTCGTCGTATGAACCAGTTGCTGGTTTCTTAATGACAGAGGGCGGGTAGCGATTACGTTTACTCGCCATCCACTATCAAGAAAAGACAAAAACCTGCCAAAACGGCAGGTTTTTTTTCATCTAAACGCCGCTAACAGCGCTCACAAGCCCCGCTATTCTTGAGGTGAATACGCCTTTAATGGTAAGGTCATCGCCTCTGCTTTAAATAATCAAAAATCCAAACGAATGGGGAATTACGCAATGCGTATTATTCTGCTTGGCGCTCCGGGCGCAGGTAAAGGAACTCAGGCTCAGTTCATCATGGAGAAATATGGCATTCCGCAAATCTCCACTGGTGACATGCTGCGTGCTGCAGTGAAATCTGGCTCAGAGCTGGGCAAACAAGCAAAAGACATCATGGATGCCGGTAAACTGGTTACAGATGAACTGGTTATCGCTCTGGTTAAAGAACGTATTACCCAGGAAGATTGCCGTAACGGTTTCCTGCTTGATGGTTTCCCTCGCACTATTCCACAAGCTGATGCAATGAAAGAAGCGGGCATCAATGTGGATGTGGTTCTGGAATTCGCCGTACCGGACGAGCTGATTGTTGAGCGTATCGTTGGCCGTCGCGTACACGCGCCATCTGGCCGCGTTTATCACGTCACCTTCAATCCACCAAAAGTGGAAGGCAAAGATGATGCGACTGGCGAAGAGCTGACTACTCGTAAAGACGATCAGGAAGAGACCGTGCGTAAGCGCCTGGTGGAATACCATCAGATGACTGCTCCGCTGATCTCTTATTACAGCAAAGAAGCAGAAGCCGGTAACACCAAATACGTGAAAATCGACGGCACCCGTAAAGTGACCGAAGTGAGTGCTGAGCTGGCTAAAATCCTCGGCTAATTCACCGGGTATATAAAAATACCAGGACTTGTTCCTGGTATTTTTTTACCCAAATTTTGCCCTTTCGCTGTAATCGGTTCTCCTGAGGCACTTTTACGTTACAATTATCAGCAATCTGTTGATAAGGAGTGGAAATGAATCAGGAAAAAGTGGGTATCTTACTGGCAAACCTTGGCACGCCTGACGCTCCCACTCCGGCTGCGGTAAAACGCTATTTACGCCAGTTTTTGAGCGACAAACGCGTGGTTGATACACCGCGTCTAATTTGGTGGCCGCTATTGCGTGGTGTGATTTTGCCGCTGCGTTCTGCTCGAGTCGCCAAACTGTATCAGTCGGTATGGATGGAAGAAGGTTCTCCGCTACTGGTCTATAGCCGCCGTCAACAGGCCGCACTTGCTGCCCAGTTACCTGGCACTCCGGTTGTACTCGGGATGAGTTATGGTTCGCCCTCGCTGAAAAGTGCTGTGGAAGAACTGATGACGCATCACGTAGACCATATTGTGGTGCTGCCGCTCTATCCGCAGTTTTCTTGCTCAACGGTTGCGGCCGTCTGGGATGAATTGGGGCGTATTTTTGCCAATTACCGTTCATTGCCGTCAATTTCACTGATTCGCGATTATGCCGAAGACACTTCATATATCAACGCGTTGGTGGCTTCAGTAAAACACTCTTTTGCCCAGCACGGTGAGCCGGACGTTCTGCTGCTTTCCTACCACGGTATTCCGCAGCGTTATGCCAACGAAGGTGATGATTACCCGCAACGCTGCCGTGATACGACCCGTGAATTGCTTTCAGCGCTTGAGCTGCCTCCTGAAAAAGTGATGATGACTTATCAGTCGCGTTTTGGCCGCGAACCATGGCTGATGCCGTATACCGATGAAACACTGAAAATGTTGGCTGAGAAAGGGGTGAAGCACATTCAGGTTATGTGCCCAGGATTCTCTGCCGATTGTCTCGAAACTTTAGAAGAAATGGCGGTGCAAAACCGTGAAGTCTTCATCGAAGCAGGTGGCACAAAATATGAATACATTCCTGCGCTTAATGACGACCCAGCCCACATTGCAATGATGATGAACCTGGTGCAGAAATATCGCTGATCTCGCTTAGGGCCGTTAATGTGCTACCATTTCCGGCCTGATTAGCAAACTCCGAACAACATCATGAAATTTCCCGGCAAACGAAAATCCAAACACTACTTTCCTGTAAACGCGCGTGATCCATTACTGCAACAGGTTCAGCCTGAAAACGAGACAGGAACTTCCTGGATAGTCGGGATCGACCAGACGCTGGTGGATATCGAAGCCAAAGTCGATGATGCATTTGTTCATCGTTACGGTTTGAGTTTCGGGCACTCTCTGGTTATTGAAGATGATGTTGCGGAAGCGCTGTATCAGGAATTGGTGAAAGAAGATCTGATTACCCACCAGTTTGCCGGTGGCACCATTGGCAACACCATGCACAACTATTCGGTTTTGGCCGATGACCGTTCTGTACTGCTGGGTGTGATGTGCAGCAATATCGAAATTGGTAGCTACGCCTACCGTTACCTTTGCAATACCTCCAGCCGTACCGACCTCAACTACCTGCAAGGTGTTAATGGGCCAATCGGACGCTGCTTTACGCTTATTGGTGAGCAAGGTGAGCGTACCTTTGCGATAAGCCCAGGCCACATGAACCAGTTACGAGCCGAAAATATCCCTGAAGAGGTGATTGCCGGGGCCTCGGCGTTAGTTCTGACTTCATATTTAGTGCGCTGTAAAGATGGCGAACCCATGCCAGAAGCGACCATGCAGGCCATCGCATATGCGAAAAAATACAACGTTCCTGTTGTGCTCACGCTTGGCACCAAATATGTCATCGCAGAAAACCCACAATGGTGGCAGGCGTTCTTGAAAGAACATGTCTCCATTCTTGCGATGAACGAAGAAGAAGGGCTGGCGCTGACCGGTGAAAGCGATCCATTGCTGGCGGCGGATAAAGCGTTAGATTGGGTTGATTTAGTACTGTGTACCGCAGGGCCTGTGGGCTTGTATATGGCGGGCTTTACGGAAGAGTCCTCTAAACGCACGACACAACATCCGCTGCTGCCGGGTGCGATTGCCGAGTTTAACCAGTACGAATTTAGCCGCGCGATGCGCCATAAAGATTGCCAGAACCCGATGCGTATTTTCTCGCACATCGCGCCATATATGGGCGGGCCTGAAAAAATCATGAACACCAATGGTGCGGGCGACGGTGCGTTGGCGGCATTGCTACACGATATTACGGCGAACAATTATCACCGTTCTAACGTGCCAAACTCCAGCAAACACCAGCATACGTGGCTGACCTATTCATCTCTGGCACAAGTGTGTAAATACGCAAACCGCGTAAGTTACCAGGTGTTGAATCAGCACTCTCCGCGCCTGACGCGTGGCTTGCCAGAACGCGAAGATAGCCTCGAAGAGTCTTATTGGGCGCGTTAAAACTTTAGTTTGTAGGGTGGATAACCCACCCTACAACAACTACCCCGACACGGTTTCCTGCACTATTGGCTTTTCCAACAACCCCATCATGGTATTGGCTATCTCACGTTCACCCATCACGACCCGATTGGCACCACGTTCGGTGATGTATTCCACTTCGTCGTCATAATGAGCACGGGCAATAATCTCGATATCCGGGCATTTTGCACGCGCTGCGGCAACGATTTCACCCGCCTCGTAGCCATTAGGAATCGTTAGCAATAACCACCGTGCGCAATCCAGGTGGGCAAGATTCATGATCTCTTCATTGGCTGCATTGCCGAGTACGGCTCGAATCCCTCGTTCACGTAGCTCATCGACCCTGCTGCGAGATGTTTCAATCACCACCAGCGGAATGCCCTGGGCCAGCAATTTCTCACCCAGCAAGCTGCCTACACGCCCAAAACCAACCAGCAACGCATGATGGCAAATATCGACCGGAATTTGCTTCTCGTCTTCGATAGCTTCTTCCAGCGTCTGCTCTTCCAGCGTTTCGGTTTTTGCGAGGTAGCGCTCAAGTACCGCAAACAATATTGGATTGAGCATAATCGACAGAATTGCTCCCGCCAGTACCAGATTTTGCCCGGTCTGCGGCAGCAGATTTAGCGCCATGCCGAGACCTGCAAGAATAAAGGCGAACTCACCAATCTGCGCAAGGCTTGTGGCGATGGTTAATGCCGTGCGTTGCGAGTGGCCAAACAGGCGTACCAGGAAGAAGGCGGCTAACGATTTACCAAAGACGATGATCGCAACCGTGCCCAGTACCGCGAGCGGTTCCTGAATGAGAATTAATGGGTCGAACAACATGCCGACGGAGACAAAGAACAGCACGGCAAATGCATCACGCAGTGGTAGCGTGTCGTGTGCTGCGCGATGGCTTAATTCAGACTCATTGAGCACCATGCCAGCAAAGAACGCACCTAAAGCAAAGGAAACATCAAACAGTTCGACGGCACCAAAAGCGATGCCCAGCGCTAACGCAAGAACAGCCAGTGTGAATAGTTCGCGTGAACCGGTTGCGGCACTACGCGCCAGAATCCACGGCACCACACGGCGGCCAACAATCAGCATAATGGCAATAAACGCCACGACTTTACCGATAGTCAGACCTAAATCGAGCGTCAGAGTCGCAAAGCCAACGTCACCTTTTTCCATCATGCCGGCGACAGCTGGCAGCAGAACCAGCGTTAAAACCATTACCAGGTCTTCAACAATCAGCCAGCCAATGGCGATTTGCCCGCGCTGGCTATCAATGAGTTGCCGTTCTTCAAGCGCGCGTAACAGCACCACGGTACTGGCGGTGGAAAGACATAGTCCAAATACGATGCCGGTCATCAGCGACCAGCCCATCAATGATGAAAGCGCCATTCCCAGTAGCGTCGCCACACCAATCTGGGCGATAGCTCCGGGGATGGCGATGGCCTTTACCGCCATCAAATCCTTCAGAGAGAAATGCAAACCTACGCCAAACATCAGCAGAATCACACCGAGTTCTGCCAGTTCAGGTGCGAGTTTAGTATCTGCAACAAAGCCTGGCGTAAAAGGGCCGGCAAGTACCCCAGCTAGTAAGTAGCCCACCAAGGGTGATATGCGAAGTTTGTTAGCGAGCATACCGAGCAAAAAGGCCAGTACAAGGCCGCCGACAATGGTGGTGATAAGCGGGGTGGCGTGGTGCATTCCGTCTCCTTTCGTAAGCAATAGGTCCAATAAATCAAATTATCTACTTCAGTTTATGACAATTTTTTAATTGGTTGGGGAAAAAATAAGTGAATTTTTTATAAAAGGCGCGTTTGGACAAATAAATTGTCCTGAGAAGGGTTTTACACAATTAATGGATAACTAATGCAGCAGAATATGGGGATGAGAGCAGGCCAATACAATGCATTGGCCTGGATAAATCAGGATTTGTGGCGATTATCAGGGAGGAATATGGTCAATATACCCAGTAGAGGTAAGAAGGCACATATTTTATAGACTAATTCGATACTTGTATGGTCAGCCACGAGTCCGAGAACCGCAGCACCCAGTCCGCCCATCCCAAAGGCGAAACCGAAAAATAGCCCGGAAACCATGCCGATACGCCCTGGCATCAGCTCTTGCGCGTAAACTAAAATCGCTGAAAACGCGGAGGCAAGGATAAAGCCGATAATCACGGTCAGGATCCCGGTCCAGTACAATGAAACATACGGCAGGAAAAGGGTAAATGGCGCGACACCCAGGATTGACCCCCAGATAACGTATTTGCGACCAATTTTATCTCCCACTGGCCCACCAATTACTGTGCCGGCCGCTACTGCAAACAGGAAGGCAAATAGATGGAATTGGGCATTTTGCACCGATAAACCGAATTTGTGCATCAGGTAAAAGGTGTAATAGCTGCTAATACTCGCCATATAAAAATACTTGGAGAAAATGAGTACCAGCAATACAGATACCGCCTGAATGACTTTTTTGCGCGGCAGTGGGTTAACGACAGGTGCAGCCGTTTTACCTTTCGCCATGCGATGTTGCGCGGCATACCAACGGCTAATTTGCAGCAAGACGATAATTGCCAACAGAGCGGCCAACACAAACCAGCCGACATTACCTTTGCCGTACGGAGCGATAATCAGCGCAGCCAGCAACGGTCCTAAAGAGCTACCAAAGTTGCCACCAACCTGGAACAGCGACTGCGCCAGGCCGTGACGGCCACCGGACGCCATACGCGCGACACGGGATGATTCCGGGTGGAAAACAGAAGAACCGGTTCCCACAAGCCCGGCAGCCAGCAGCACCATCGGGAAACTGCCTGCCATTGCCAGAATAACTAACCCGCAAAGTGTGAAGCACATACCAATCGGTAACGACCACGGCATCGGGTATTTGTCGGTGTAGTATCCTACCACCGGTTGAAGGAGCGATGAGGTCACCTGGAAGGTCAGCGTTATCATCCCAATCTGCACAAAGCTCAGAGAGAACTCGCTCTGGAGTAGCGGGTAGAGCGCCAGAATAAGTGACTGAATCATATCGTTGAGCAAATGGGAGAGGCTAATTGCCCCCAGAATGCCAAACGCTGTGCGAGCCTTTTTGGGCTCCGGCGATGCGAGAGTTTGTTCCGAGATTGCCATAAATACCTGTAATTAATAGATGGATTGTTTTTTTAGCCCAGTTCACTGATGGAACCGTAGGAAATCATTACCCAGCTAACATACCTTCTGGGAAGAGTTGAATAAAGTCACAATCATGAAAAGTTATTTGTCTATACTCGTCATACTTCAAGCTGCAGGGGCATTGGCTGCAACTCGAATTATTTAGAGTATATGCGAATTGGTATCTGCTATTGGTGCGGAAGTATTTTTTTGAATATGGAGATTTGCAATGAAGTTTGCCGTGAAAGGGGTGACCACAGCACTGCTGATGGCAGTCAGTCTGACCAGTGCATCGGCGCTGGCCTGGGAAAAAGATAAAACTTATAACATCACCATTCTACACACTAACGATCACCACGGTCATTTCTGGCGCAATGAACACGCGGAATATGGCCTGGCTGCGCAGAAAACTCTGGTGGATAGCATTCGTAAAGAGGTTGCCGAAAAGGGCGGAAGTGTTCTGCTACTTTCTGGTGGCGACATCAATACTGGTGTACCTGAATCAGACTTACAGGATGCAGAACCTGATTTTCGTGGCATGAATCTGATTGGTTATGACGCGATGGCAATCGGCAACCACGAATTCGACAAACCGCTGACCGTGTTACGCCAGCAAGAAAAGTGGGCTAAATTCCCGCTGCTTTCGGCCAACATTTACCAGAAAAGCACCGGTGAGCGTCTATTTAAGCCTTGGGCCATCTTTAAGCCACAGGGCATTAAAATTGCGGTTATCGGTTTAACCACTGACGACACCGCGAAAATTGGCAACCCGGAAAACTTCACCGATATCGAATTCCGTAAACCTACCGACGAAGCCAAACTGGTGATTCAGGAACTGCAAACAACTGAAAAACCGGACGTGCTAATCGCGGCAACCCATATGGGCCACTATGACAATGGCGACCACGGCTCTAACGCGCCTGGCGATGTGGAAATGGCTCGCAGCCTCCCCGCAGGTGCGTTGACGATGATTGTCGGCGGGCACTCGCAAGATCCGGTCTGCATGGCGGCAGAAAATAAAAAGCAGGTGGATTACGTGCCTGGCACGCCATGTGCGCCGGATCAGCAAAACGGTATCTGGATTGTGCAGGCACATGAGTGGGGCAAGTACGTCGGCCGCGCTGATTTCGAATTCCGTAATGGCGAGATGAAACTGGTGCATTATCAGCTCATCCCCATCAACCTGAAGAAGAAAATCACCTACGATAACGGTGAAAGTGAGCGCGTACTTTACACGCCACAGATCCCAGAAAACCAGCAAATGCTCTCACTGCTTACGCCATTCCAGAATAAAGGCCAGGCTCAGCTGAATGTGAAAGTCGGCAGCGTAAATGGCCACATGGAAGGGGATCGGAGCAAAGTGCGCTTCGTGCAAACCAACCTGGCGCGCCTGTTGCTGGCTGCTCAAATGGACCGGACCGGTGCCGACTTTGCTGTGATGAGCGGTGGTGGTATTCGTGATTCGATTGAAACCGGCGATATCACTTACAAAGATGTGCTGAAGGTTCAGCCGTTTGGTAACACGGTGGTTTATAGCGATATGACGGGCAAAGAAGTCACCGAATATCTCAGTGCCGTAGCGCAGAAGAAACCAGATTCTGGTGCTTACCCGCAGTTTGCGAATGTCAGCTTTGTGGCAACAGCTGCCGGCTTGCAGGATCTGAAAATCAAAGGTGAGCCGGTTGACCCTGCGAAAACCTACCGTATGGCCACGTTAAACTTTAACGCCTCCGGCGGTGATGGCTATCCTGCTATCGATAAAAAACCGGGATATGTGAACACTGGTTTTGTGGATGCAGAAGTGCTGAAGCAATATATCGAGAAGAATTCTCCGCTTGATATGAATGCTTATGAACCGAAAGGTGAGGTGAGCTGGCAGTAAGAGCATTTGTCGGATGTCGTTACGCTAATCTACAAGGTCGCTTTTGTAGGGCGATTAGCGGAAACGACATCCATTATTCTTTATTTCAACGGCAGTAAAATATCCGTCTGCTGCGCATGCTCGGGGTGGTTTTTATCAAGCTCGAGGTAGCGGAAATAGACTGGAAAATCGCGTAACTCCTCACCGCTGTTTGGTAGCCACTGGCGGTAAAGATAATAAACGCTATCGCTGATGCGTTCATAAGCGCCAACGTGGCGCACCACTGCACAACGCCCGCCGGGTAGTGTTTTACTGATAACGCCCTGAGGGTTTTCAGGAACCTGGCCGTTTGCCTCCGGGTTTAGCTCACCGCATACATCAAAACGAAATTCATCGCCTGGTGTCGTGTGGGGATCATTCCACGGCACACCGTAAGTCCCTTGTGTACTGTAATCTGAAAGCCCTGATGCTTTGCGCCATTCAATAAACGCCGCGACCGTATTATTGACGAGCATAGGATCGCCAAGATGCTCAAGCACCGCCACTTCCATCGGTTCGACAGTAATGATTTTCACATCCATATTTTTTAACCTCTGCTGGTTTTCACGTCCGGGAAATTGAAAATGCACATGCCAGTCAACCCAAACAGGATCTTTACGAAACTCGCTGGGTGTCAGGCCGAAGGTATTTTTAAAGGCTCGAGAAAATGATTCTGGGTTTTCAAACCCGGCATCCAGGGCAATGTTAATCACTCTTTCCTGCGGGTTTTTCACTAACTGGAAAGAGGCCCTTTTTAGCCGCATCAGCGTGATATAACGGCTAACGCTGATTCCGCAAAACTGACTAAATTGCCGGTGAAAATGAAAACGCGAAAAACAGGCGACTTCACTCAGTTGCTCGACCGTTAATGGGCTATCGAGATGCTGTTCAATCCAGGCAAATACTTGCTCAAAACGTTGGGCATACAGTTGGTGTCTTGCGCTCGTCATCACTCCTCCCTCAAGGCTTTCACTTTGCCAGTAACATAAAAGAGAGTCCTGACTGAAATTGCTCTTTTGGAAGGATCTTTGTTAATCGCGACGGGCAATTTCTGCAAAAGTGGCATTGAGCAATTTTGCGAGATCTGCGGCGGCCAGTTCGATATCCAGCCCGCGTTTACCGCCGGAAACATATATAGATGTGAACGATTGTGCAGGGGCGTCGATAACTGTTGGCAGGCGCTTCTTCTGCCCCAGTGGACTAATACCACCGACCAGATAACCGGTAATGCGCTGCGCCACCATAGGATCGGCCATATCCACCTTTTTGGCACCCAATGCTTTTGCCACTTTTTTCAAGTCCAGTTGCCCGGAAACTGGCGTAACAGCAACCGCCAACTGTTTCATATCCCCGTTGATAGCAACAAGCAGCGTTTTGTAGACCTGCTCGGCATTCAGGCCGAGTTTGCGCACCACTTCATCACCAAAGTTTGTTTCGCTTGGGTCGTGGTCGTAAGCATGTATCTGAAATGGAACACGGTTTTTTTCGAGAAGTTTTACGGCGGGTGTCATGGAACCTTCTTAGTGAATTTGTCTGATATACGCACAAATTAATAAACAGGGTTATATGTATTCCTAATATTATAATGACACGTAATAGTGTTGGCGTTAATCGTTACATTGAGCGACAATTCTCTATCTGGTCGTTTATTCGGCCAGAATAATTACAACAATATATAAATTCCTCTTTGACGGGCCAATAGCGATATTGGCCGTTTTTTTATCCTCCGTCATACTTTCAGTTACCCATTTGTTGGCTACACTCACTCACCCGAATCACTTACGGGAGTAAGCTCATCGGGCTTCGTTCACTTGCCGCCTCGGTGTAACTGGAATTATTTAGGGGGATTTTTCAGAAGCCCTGGCAAATTTCCCTCACCGTAAAGATGCAGTGCTCCGACTGCCACAATGTAGCGTCCGGCTGGAAGTTGCTGCAAGAAATGCAGCCACTGAAGGTTACGTTGATGCATAAGAACATCGTATAACTCATCGCCAAATGTATTGGGAAGCTGCACTTTCCCACTTTGCGGTGGCGACTCCAGCCACCAGCTAATCATCGTTTGCAGCAAACGGGCATTGGTGTGCCAGTGGGTGAGCGTATCGGTTAATAACGGCATGCCGCCATCAGGCAGGCGGGTGAGAATATCCACCTGATGCTGCGCACCTTCCAGTTCAATAATCGGTACTGCCTGCGCCTTCGCGGCTTCCAGCAACTGAAAATCAATCCCAAAATCGGCTCGTAATCCCAGTCGTTGCGCCTGGTAGGCCTGTAGCACCAGTGCAATTTGCCAGGCAGGTTGATTATCGATTTGGCTCAGGGGAATACCTAACTCCTGGATTAACGACATAATCTGCGCCCAGTTATCAGGGGAAAGTCGCTCTTCAAGCGGGAGTTCATCGGGATTATTCGGGAACGGGGAACCGCCTTCTGATATGTCGGCTTCAACAATAAGCGCATCGGAATTGTTAAGTTTATCGATAAGCTTGCTCGACAGCGGCGCCATATCGCGCGTACCCATATGAATGCTGCCGACAAGATGAAGATGGCGATCTCCGGGTAGTACAATATCCAGAGCAGGCCAGGGATATTGGGTGTTCGAAAGGCTTGAAAATAATGCGGTAATTCGCGATAGCAGACCCATTTGCAGATTCCCTGGCTAAAAAGTCATGCTACCGCTGCGATGAGTCTGGTGCAAATTTCCCCACGCGAGAGTGCGTGGGGAAGGTGAGTTAGTCTTTTGGTTTAAAACGCAATAAACGGTTGGCGTTACTGACCACAGTAATGGATGACAGCGCCATCGCAGCCCCGGCAACCACTGGGTTAAGCAGTGTTCCGGTTAGCGGATATAAAATCCCCGCGGCAATCGGGATCCCCAGCGTGTTGTAGATAAACGCCCCGACCAGGTTCTGCTTCATGTTCCGCAAAGTCGCTTTAGATATTGCCAGCGCATCAGCGACGCCGATCAGGCTGTGACGCATCAGCGTAATCGCCGCAGTTTCGATAGCAACATCGCTGCCGCCACCCATTGCGATACCCACTTCAGCTTGTGCTAAAGCTGGTGCATCGTTGATACCATCGCCAACCATTGCAACTTGTCGCCCTTGTTGTTGCAGATTTTTAATCGCTTCGGCTTTGCCATCTGGCAAGACGCCAGCAATCACCTCGTCGATGCCCGCTTCTTTAGCAATCGCGTTTGCGGTAGTTGGGTTATCGCCGGTCAACATCACCAGACGGTAGCCGTTACGGTGCAAGCGTTGCAACGCACTGATACTGTCGGCACGCAGTGGGTCGCGGATGGCGAGCAGGGCGACCAGTTTGCCGTCGACCGCCAGCAGCACTGGCGTTGCGCCACGGCTTGCCTGCGCTTCTATTTCAGCCGCCATCGGGCCGGTATCCACATTTTGCTCATCAAGCAGTGCTTTGTTGCCGAGCAGCAATTGACGGCCCTCGGTTTCGCCGCTAACACCCAGGCCACGCAAGGTGCGGAAGGCATTCACCTGCGGCAATTCAGCACCGTCTGCTTTATCAAGAATAGCGCGGGCGAGTGGATGGCTTGATCCTTGTTCCAGCACTGCAGCCAGCCTTAACGCATCAGCCTCGGACCAGTCGTTATAGGTTACGACTGCGACCACCTGCGGTTTGCCTTCGGTCAGCGTGCCGGTTTTATCAAACACAATAGTATCAAGCGTGCTGGCGCGTTGCAGTGCGTCGGCATCACGCACTAATACGCCAAACTCAGCGGCGCGACCCACGCCAGAAATAATCGACATCGGCGTTGCCAGCCCTAGCGCACAAGGACAGGCGATGATCAGCACCGTGGTGGCAATCACCAGCGTATAAACGATTTGCGGCGCGGGGCCGAAGAAGTACCAGATGGCGGCGCTAAACAGGGCAATCAGAACCACTACCGGCACAAACACCGCCGAAATTTTATCGGCAAGCTGGCCGATTTCAGGCTTGCTGCTTTGTGCCTGGCGCACCATACGAATAATGCGCGAAAGCGTGGTGTGGTTGCCGGTTGCTGTGGCGCGGAACAGCACGCTGCCATCCTGCACAACAGTCCCTGCATGAATCTGCTCATCAGTGGATTTTTGCTGCGGCACCGGCTCGCCGGTCAGCATCGCTTCATCAAACCAGGCTTCGCCCTGGGTGATTTCGCCGTCGACGGGAATGCGATCCCCGGTCGTTAGACGCAAGATCATTCCGGCGGTCACTTCAGCCAACGGCAGCGTTTTTTCACCCTCTTCGGTGACGACTCGTGCAGTCGGTGGCGTTAAATCCAGCAGGCGCTCCAGCGCTTTAGAAGAGCGTTGGCGAGCACGTTGTTCCAGCATATGCCCGAGATTTATCAGGCCGATAATCATCGCGCTGGCTTCGTAATAGAGATGGCGAGCTTCCATCGGGAAGTGCTGCGGCCAGATATTCACGGTGATGGAATAAATCCACGCGGCACCGGTTCCCAGCGCGACCAGCGTATCCATGGTGGCGGTTTTATTGAGCAAACTGCGCCAGGCGCTGCGATAGAAATGCCCGCCAGCGAACACCATCACGCCGAGGGTGACAATACCGATTGCCAGCCACAACGAACGGTTGTCGTCGGTGACCATCATGTTGTCGCCGAACATGCCCCATACCATCACCGGAATACCAACGGCAAGGGCTAAAATCGCCTGCCAGCGGAAGCGTTTAACGGCGGCGTTGGCGGTCTCTTGCTGACGTTCGCGGCGTATCGCATCATCTTCGATGGCTTCCGCCCCGTATCCGACGCTTTCCACCGCTTTAACTAAAGATTCGGCAGAGGCAGAGCCCATAATCAGGGCGCTGCGCTCGGCAAGGTTTACCCGTGCCAGGCTGACTCCAGGGACGTTTTGCAACGCACTTTGTACCCGGGTCACGCAACTGGCGCAGCTCATCCCGTTGATCAACAACTGTTGGCTATCGTCGTCATCAACGGTGGCTGCCGGAAGCGAAGGGGATGCCGCTGTCAGTGCTTCCGACGGGGTTAATGACTCTGTCAGCGGATCAGACTTTGGGTGGCTGGCTGCCGTCGCGTCGTATCCTGCTTGTTTTACGGTGTTGATTAACTCATCAACTGAAGCAGTTCCGGTTACGCTGGCGTGAGTTTGCGTGACTTCGGCTGTATCAACGTCAGGACGTTGCTCCAGGCTTTCTTTAACGCGTTTAACGCAATGGCCGCAGGTCAGGCCATCAAGATTTAAATCTATAACGTGAGACATCATCAGACTCCATTTATGTGGGATTGTGGTAAGCCTAAACCTTCCATCAAGGGTAAGGTCAAGCTATACCCTAAATATTTCTCGGCGCAGCCAACACATCGACCTATTTAGGGCATATCTCCGTTAGATTATTCAGTTCCTGTGGGCAGTTGACTCAGTATTCCGGTATTCGCAAGCAGGCTTAAGCGCGCAGATTGCCATTCAGCAATAGCCTGAATACGTTGTTGTTGTGCATCAGCCAGTGCCGATTGAGCATTCAAAACTTCAAGAATATCGGCCACATCTTTATCGTAACGGCGGCGTGAAGAATTAACGCTGGCTTGTGCGGCGTCGAGCAATTGTTGGCTTACGCTCAGCACACCCAACGCCGTTTTAGCATCAGCCCAGGCTTTCACTACGTCAGTAAGAATCTGTGTGGTGGTATCTTCGAGTTGAGCTTCGCTTTGTTCGGCCTGTGCTCTTGCTTCCAGAATTTTATAGTGGCGACTAAAGCCATCGAACAATGGAATAGAAACCGTTAGGCCAACATCTTTATCGGTCTGGTTAATAGTCGATAGACCCTGATTCGGGAAACCATTGCGGGAAATATGCGCCGTCATATCGAGCGTTGGTAAACCATCCGAGCGAACCTGGATAATTTTATCTTTGTCGGCCTGCCATTTTGCCCGCGCCTGCATAATTGCCGGGTGGCGGATTTGCGCCTGTTTCAGCCACTGGTTTAGGTCGTGAATGTCCGAAGGGATAACGTTGTCGGGTTGCGCTGGTAAATTAACGGACATTTCAAGATTGATGCCCATGACCTGCTTGAGCAGGGCAAGGTTCTTTTCAAAATCCCCTCGACTGTGCATCGCATTAAGCTGTGCTTTTGCCAGCGCGGTTGCAGCCTGTAAGGTGTCGTCCTGAGTGGTTGCGCCTTTTTCCTCACGCCGTTTCGCAACGCTCAACGTTTGTTGGGCAAGCTGCGCAATCTGCATGCGAGCCTCCATTACGGCCTGGCTGGTCATCGTCTCAAAGTAAACCTGAATCACCGATGCCATGGTTTTTTGCAAAGCTGCATCATGCCCGGCAATCGCGGCTAAAAGCATTTGATTCGCCACTTCGCGGTTTGCGGCGCGTCCCCCAAAATCGAATAAGCGCCAGTTTAATGAACCATAATACTGGTTGCCGATACTGGTGGATGCGGGCTGTTGTGAACCAGAGGAATAGGTTGTGGTGTCTTTGAGTCGGCTAACCGAGCCGGTGATGGTTGGCAGATAAGCGGCTCGGGCTTCACCTACCACGCCGCTTTGCACCTTAATTTCTGCCCAGGTGGCGCGGATTTGCGGGTTGTTACACAGCGCAGTATCAACAGCATCGGTCAGCGCCAGTGGTTGGGTGAAATCTACCGCCGTTGCACAATTAATCCGGCTGGTATCAGGGAGCGTCGCGCCGTCCTGCAATTGCACAGGTTGCGCCAGTAACGGATCGTCCAGTAAACCACTTTTATCTTCAGCGAAAGCAGCGGGCTGCGCCCACAAGGCCAGCAGGCAAAGAGAGACTAAATACCTTTTAGCGTTCATTCAGGCTCTCATGAGTGTGTTGAATCAGAGGGGAGAGGAAGTACTCAATAACCCGACGGCTACCTGTTTTTATTTCAATTGAGGCGATCATGCCCGGCCGCAGTGTCGAGGGTTCTCCATCGATATCCATCGTTTTGTGGTCAAGTTTGATGTGAATTGCGTATTGAGAATTCTGCGGTTTCTGTGCGTTATCGCTATGGCCTGATTGCGCGCTCTCGGCTGCATTGCTGGTTCCTGCATTCATCGCATCGCGTGAAACATAAGTCACTTCACCCTGCATCATGCCGTATTTGGTGTAGTCGAATGCCTCGATTTTCACTGCGGCATGCTGGCCTTTGCGTACAAAACCGATGTCTTTGTTTTCAACGATTGCTTCGATCTCGACCTGATTTTGCTTGGGTACGATGACCATCAACGGCTGGGCAGCCGTTACTACGCCACCAACTGTATGTACCACTAATTGTTGTACCGTGCCGTCAACTGGGGCGGTGAGCTGAAGTTGAGTTTTATGGGCGTCGGCTCGTTGCACATCCTGATGTGCTTCGGCCTGCTGGCGTAACCCGTCATTGAGCTCATCCTCGGTTTTCTTACGCGTATCAGCGATAAATGAATCGCGTTGGTGGCGTGCATCGGCAAGTTTGCCTTCCAACTCAATTTTGTCCTGCTCTTTTTCCTGCCATGAAGTGACCGACACGTCATGGTTTTGGGCCAAATCTTTATAATTTTGTGCCCGCTCACGAACAATCGGTAATTGCTGGCTGTAACGGGCAATTTCCCCATCCAGATCTCTTAGCCTGCTTTCTACATTCTGCCACTGGCTGGAAAGATGCTCACGGGCGTCAGCGACCTTTTCTGGCGTGATGTTTTCTATATCGCTCAGTCCAATAAATTGATGAGCGGTGATGGATTCCAGCAAGGCACGTGAGCGTGCAACCTGCAAGGCTGCGTTATCCTGTCCAACTTCCGCGCGTATTATTTCATGGTCGATAATTTGCGTATCAAGCAGCAGCAGGGGTTCACCTGCATGTACGGTTTGCCCATCGGTAACAAAGATATGTTGAACGCGTGCGGTTTCCACAGAGGCAATAGTTTTCGCGTGACTCGAAGGAATGATTTTCCCGCTGGCGGAAACAATAATGTCGACCTTACCCAATACCGACCATAGCACCAGGAAAACGATTAACACCATAAGCAGGCGCGCCGTCCAGCGAGCAGTTGGTGAAATGGGGGCTAGCTGCAATGCCAGGGCCGCCGGAAGAAATTCTGCTTCGTCTGCTATCAAAGCAGGTGGGGTGAGTGAGTGGCGCTGTTTCCAGAAAAAAGCAAAGTGAGAACGGTAGCATTTCATCAATTCGCACCAGGCGCTGTAGCGGAGTTTGAGGCTCATACGCAGGCCTCTCTTACCGGACCTTGCTGCAGAGTATATAAATGCGCGTAGATCCCATCGGCGTGTTGAACCAGTTCATCATGATGACCGACTTCGGCAATTTCTCCGCGCTCCATCACCACGATGCGGTTGGCTTCACGCACCGCAGAGAGGCGATGCGCAATGATCAATACTGTTCGGCCTTCACAGATGCGGCGCATATTATCCTGAATGATTTTTTCGGACTCATAATCCAGCGCGCTGGTGGCTTCATCAAAAATCAAAATACGTGGGTTTGAGATTAAGGCGCGGGCAATGGCAATACGCTGGCGCTGGCCGCCAGACAAACCGGTGCCGTGCTCGCCGACCATGGTGTCGTAGCCTTCCGGTAACTCACAAATAAACTCATGTGCTCCGGCAAGTTGGGCGGCTTCTATTACTGCTTCAATCGGCAGCGTCGGGTTAGTCAGCGCGATATTGGCGCGAATCGAGCGGTTAAACAGGTTATTTTCTTGCTGCACCACACCAATTTGATGCCGGAGAGACGTGGTGTTTATCACTGCGAGATCGTGCCCGTCCAGTAACACGCGCCCGCGTTCGGGGATGTATAAGCGTTGTACCAGCTTGGTAAGAGTGCTCTTCCCTGAACCTGAACGGCCGACAATACCAATGACTTCACCGGGTTTAACCGTGAGGCTCACCTGGCGCAATACTTCGGATGCATCGGGTCGATAGCGGAATGAGACCTTATCGAACTCGATAGCCCCGGACAGTCGTGGCAGCCGGGATTTCTGATCAACAACTTCAGGGTGAGTGTTTAAAATATCGCCAAGTCGACTCATTGAAATACCGACTTGCTGAAAATCATTCCATAACTGTGCAAGACGCAAAATGGGCTGTGACACCTGGCCGGAGAGCATGTTGAATGCTACGAGTGCCCCCACGGTCAGTTGGTTATCGATAACCAGGCTTGCACCTGTCCACATGATAGCGGCGGTCACCAGCTTACTGATCAACGTAATTCCACCGTTGGCGATGGTCGAGATATTGGTGGCTGAAAGCCCGGAAGTCACGTAACCCGCCAGTTGGTCATCCCAGTTCTTAACCCAGCGCGGCTCAACGGCCATGGCTTTGACGGTGTCGATATTGCTGATGGTCTCAACAAGGAACGACTGGTTTTCCGCCGATTTATTGAATTTTTCATTGAGCCGACGGCGCAGTACGGGTGTGAACACCAGCGATAAAAAAACATAGAGCGGGATCGATGCAATCACGATAAGTGTCAACTTAACGCTGTAGCTGAACATTACGGCGAGGAAGACAAATGAGAAAAGAATATCGAGTACGACTGTGATGGCATTGCCCGTCAGAAACGAACGGATATTTTCCAGCTCTCGCACACGCGCTACCGAATCCCCAACGCGGCGGCTCTGGAAATAAGCAATCGGTAGGTTAAGCATATGGCGGAATAGACGCGCGCCGAGTTCGACATCAAGCTTGCTGCTGGTATGTGCAAATACCCAGGTGCGGATCCCGCTTAATAAAGCTTCAAAGATATTTGCTGCCACCAGGCCAATGGCAACCACATGCAGGGTTTTCATGGCATGGTTAACCAAAACTTTATCCATCACCACCTGAAAGAATAGTGGGGTGGCTAAGCCGATTAACTGCAACACCAGGGAAATGAGCATTATTTCCCCTAAAATTCGCCGGTATTTAATCAATGCCGGAATAAACCAGGTGAAATCGAATTTAGCTAATGTTCCTGTGAAATTTACTTTGCTTGCAAAGTAAATAACTTCACCCGTCCAAACCTCGGTTAACTCATCGATGGAAATAAACTCAGGAGGGCAGTTTTCATATTGAATAAGCAAGCGAGGCTTGACGATATGATTACCATTTTTACTGCCGGGGTCATATTTCCCAAGGATAAAATAGCACCCATCACGATTCTGTCCTACGGCTGGTAATGCAGCTTTATCCATTCGGCGTACATCCTGGCGCACTACCTTTGTTTTAAGTCCTAACTCCTGTGCCGCCAATAAAATTGCTCGTTGGCCAAACACGGGCTGCCCGTCGAGGGATATCTCAAGGTGACCGGCAAATTTATGCTGAAGGTTTATTTTGTCGACAGCGACCTGATGAAAGGAGCCAATTACCTGCAAACAAAAAAAACCGCTATCCATGGGATACCGCCGACGGCAAAGAAGTCATATTTATTAACAAACCAGTCATTATTGTAGGATATATGCCCAAAATCACTTGAGTTGCTGGAACGCTAACGCACATGCAACCTGAAGTATTACGGCTATAAAATATGCGCGATTAAATATCACAGGCATTTAAGGTTGTCAAAGTGCCACATTCATAAAAAATAAGTAAAATTAGACATTTGAGAATTTTATTGAGCCGCTGGCACGTTGCGAATTAGTGCTTTACTTGTAACTTTAGTGATAAATAAATATATATTTTTCGAAGTTATAACTCATTGATTGGTGATAATTGGTTGTAAAAAACACAAAGTTGTTTGTTTTGGTAAGCGCGAGTTAGTGCTTGTAAGTATTTTCATATTTTGAAATTTCACTATTTAATATGTTGTGATTAAATTCCCCGCAAAAATAAAAGCTGCTGGTAATGATGTTGATTGATAATATTTATATGAACTCATCTTTTTCTTTCAACCACTTAAAGAATGTGTGAGCTATTAACTTTTAACTACCTGCCACGATACTTATATTGCAGGTGGTTATTCATTTCTAATAAATATTATTCATTTCGGTAAGAGGTTACACTGTGCCTGATTCCATACAAAATACCCCCCCCATGCCTGACCTTAATTCAATTGGTTCATGGAGCAAATCTGATTACGAACTACTGACCGCAGATTTTGTTAGCAAGATGACTGCAGACCAAATTCATGCCATGAGTCATACCTCGTGGATGCCGGACGCTACAGCGGCTGGATTTACACCTGAAATGGTTACGAGCATTAATATCAGTATGTACTGGTTCAGTGCTGGATGGCTAAATAACCTCAGTACAACTGCAATACAAGCACTGACTCAAAAACAGATGGGGGAATTCACTGCGACGACTCTTTGCGGTCTGGATGCCAACCATTTATCAGCCTTAAAACCTGAACAGGTCTCGGCGATACAGGCCAGTTTTTATTGGTTCACCGACGAATGGTTGAACAATCTGAGTATTCCGGCATTACAGGCGATAACGGGCACTCAACTGAACGGGCTTACAAGTACTAATCTTTCTAAACTCGATAGTGCGCATGCCGCTGCATTGACGGCGACCCAGGTAGCAAGTTGGAGTACGACTTATTATTGGCTAACTTCAACCTTCTTGAACAATCTTAATACCCAGGCATTTCAGGCCATTACTGCCGCTCATCTTAATGAGATTACGGTTGCGAACTTTGGCGCGTTGGATAAAACGCAAATTGCCAGTATTACTGATGAAAATCTCCGTAGCCTTAATAACTCTCATCTTTCAGCATTGTCCGCAGAACAGGTCAGTGCCATTGCACACCTTGGTGCATTAAGCAGTGCACAATTTGGACTACTAAATATTTCTGCGTTGTCAGTATCGACGCTTGAAAAACTGACTGAAAATGAATACTCCGCACTGACTGCCGGCCAGCTTGATGCGATTAGCAACGAGAAATTTGATGTACTGAATCTTTCCAGGCTTTCAACATCAACTATTGGCGCAATGAGTAAGGCGGTTTATCAAAAGCTCACTCCTGAGCAGATTGCTACTTTAAGCTCTGAGCAAATCCATGCGATGGCCCACACGTCATGGATATCTGATGCCACGGCCAGCGCCTTTACTCCGGAGCAGATACGAAGCATTAATATCGGTATGAACTGGTTTAGCGCAGGATGGTTTAACAACCTGAGCATTGAAACATTGCAGGCGATGACACCTGTTCAGGCAAACCAGATTTCCGCCACCACACTTGCGGCTCTGGATAATGAGCACCTGCATGCTTTTACCGCAGAACAGATCGGCGGCATGAATAATTTCGACAAACTGAACAGTACGCAATTTGGTTTGTTAGATCTTTCCAAAATACAAACATCAGTCATCAGTAATTTAAGCGATACCGAATATAAAGGGCTTACAGCTAATCAAATTGCCTCCTTAAGCGCTGAACAAATTAACGCAATGGGCCATGCCGCATGGATGACTGATGGTGCTGCTTCCGGGTTTACGCCAGATCAGATTAAGAATTGCACCCAGAATTTCTACTGGTTCTCCCCTGGCTGGTTTAATAACCTGACGACTGAAGCATTCCATGCAATCAAACCTGAGCAGATGGGCCAGGTGTACCTTGATGCCTTTAATGGGTTGGACGCTGAACGTCGTGCCCAATTAACCGCGGACCAGGTTGGCGGAATTATCTATAATTTTTACTTCTTCTCTCCTGACTGGTTTAACAGTTTAAGTCCGGATGCGATGAAAGGGATAACTGCCGATCAGTTTACTCATATTCAGACGGATAATTTTAAGCATTGGGATAACGACCATTTGGCTACATTAACGGCAGCACAAGTCGCATTTGCTCCGCATCTGAATGCACTGACTAGCGATCAATTTGGGCATTTAAATATTTCCGAACTGCCAGTTTCGTCCATTAAGCAATTATCTAAAACGCAATATCAGGGGCTGACAGCGCAGCAAATTAGCTCATTAAGTGCCGAGCAAATTCAGGGATTGCAGCACCTTAGTTGGATCTCAGCGGCTGCAACTCAAGGTTTTACAACCGCCCAAATGCAGGCGTTTGGCAATGATTTATCAGGTTTTTCCGCGACATTCCTCAATAATCTGAGTCTGGATGCAATGAGTGCGCTCACTCCATCACAGCTTAAGACCCTTACTCCTGTTGCATTTATTGGGCTGGAATATCGACATTTCCTTGCTTTGAATAATTTCTCTGATTTTATTGATATGGTGTCGTCGTTCACATCCGATCAGCTGTTAACGCTTTCTCCGATGCTATCTATCGAGCAACAGGGTCTGCTGTCGGAAAGCCAGCAGGCGTTAATTAACAAATCTGTGGATGCGGGATTCTCATTGGTTGACGGTGTGCATGACCCGATACTGAAAACCAGCATGCATAACGCAGTGACCAACGACTCGTCTTTGTTTAGTTTTACAACGATTGAGTCCGTGCTTAAAGATTTAGCCTCTCAATTAACAGGTGATCTTACCGAAAGCCAGTACAACGACATAAAAAATTATGTGCAGCAAGTTGGCAATGTTTGTGGGACTGACTCGGCAGTCTACTCGCTATTCAACGGGTTGATGGGCACCAATGGCGCATCTGTTTACTGGAGTGCTACCGGTGACGGGGAGCGAATTGGCAGCTTGAGTGAGGGCTCGTCAGCCACGCAATTTAACCAGCTAATTTCTACCTGGTTTGATGGTGCGAACGACCCGAAATCTTCCTCATCTGATAATGTTGATGGGCGCCCACTTTTCGCTAAAGGTGGCCCGTCAATTAACGACATCACTCAAGGTAACATTGGGGATTGTTCGCTTCTTTCCGCGCTTCAGGCAGTTGTAGAAACTGCACCTGATTTCATTAAGTCGATGATTGTTCAGAATCCGAATGATACTTACAGTGTACGTTTCTTCAAAGACGGTGTGCCTCATTGGGTCACCGTAGATGGCAATGCCTATAGCAGTGGCACAAATTCAGCAACCTCGAGTTGGGCGGCGATTGTTGAACGGGCGAACGTTGGTTTTGAAGCGACTTATTTGAATGAAGTGAATGATTACTCAAGTTTGCCTGGTGGCTACGAGAAACTGGGGGAAATTACGGGTGATGCATACACAACGTTCAGAGCGGTATATACAACTGAGGAAAAATGGAACACCACGGACTTTGATCTATTGAAAACCGCGGTATTAAACGGTCAGCCTGTACAATTTTCCAGTTGGGATAGCTCACAAAATGCGGTTACTGGGCAAACTAATCTCGTTGATGGGCACGCATTTGCAATTATCGGTTTTGACGACGTAACGAATGATTTTATTCTTGCCAACCCATGGGGTGCTTTCCGTAATGACGGCGTCCAGGGAACATTTGAAGCCTCAATGGATCAAATGTGGCAGAAAGGAAACTACAGTACCGGTATTGCGATCGTGAACTCAACTGGAACATCTGACGCTGCCGGGCAACTCGTTCACGCGATGGCCGCAATGAGTACACCTCCTTCGGCAGCGCTCACAACAGCTGCGTTACCAGTCAACGTGAATAACGGCACTCTTGCTGCTTCACATGCCTGATAATTAAACCTTAATATCTCCGTTCGTTCTGGGCGGAGATATTTACCCCTGCTATTTGCAGTGTGTTTATTTTCTTAATTTATAAAAATTCCTTAGCAGTACTTGCAGAATGTTAATATTCATCCATGTCGCATTTAAAATATTTTTAATTTTTCAAAGTATTATGTGAAAAGGGATTAGTTAACCAATACTTTTCTACCATTCCCTTCTTAATGCACAGCCATGTACTAATGTTACACAAGGTTTTTCGACAGGTGTTTGTCGTTGTCTTTATGTATCAGCGCATTATTACTTATTTTGGCTATGCAGAGACTGCTTATGAATAATATATATCGCTTGGCGAGGAGCCATGTTGCTAACAGTTTTATTGCTGTGGCAAAATTTCTCGGGCAGGGAAAAAAGGCAGCAGGAGTTGGTGAGGTAGCAGAAAGCTATTAGCGACAGCGTTGATGCTTGCCGGGAGTTATTCAGGTGTTGTCAGTGCAGTTTGTTATCTGGAACATACCCAAACTATGCATGGCGGTGGGTATGAAGATCCGCTTCTAATATGATTTTGGGGTCAGGATCGTTAATATGAATGACCCACTTTCGCAGGTCGGATTAGCGAAGCGACATCCGACAAAATCAGGAGGAAACATGAACATCAGTGATGTCGCGAAAAAAACCGGCTTAACCAGTAAAGCGATTCGTTTTTACGAAGAGAAAGGGCTGGTGACCGCGCCGCTTCGTGCTGAAAACGGCTACCGTAGCTATACGCAAAAGCATCTTGATGAACTGACATTGCTGCGCCAGGCGCGACAGGTCGGGTTTAATCTTGAAGAGTGCCGCGAACTGGTCAACTTGTTCAATGACCCGGCGCGACACAGTGCAGATGTGAAAACCAGAACGCTGCAAAAAGTGGCCGATATTGATAAACACATCAGCGAATTGCAGGCGATGCGCCAGCATTTGCTCGCGCTTGCCGAATCTTGCCCCGGAGATGACAGCTCTGATTGCCCAATCATCGACAATCTTTCGGGCTGCTGTCACCGCCAGTAGCAAGTTTAAAGTGCCTTCACCTTCAAGGTAATGCCTTCAACGGCGAGCACCACCACTTCGGTACCTGCCGCTAAATCGATATCTGCCATCACCGGCCATGAGCTATCCGCAACCCGCACATGGCCGCGGCCATTTACCAACGGGGCTTCAAGACGCAAACGCCTGCCGATAAGCTGGTGGCCGCGCTGATTAAGCACTTCGCCAGGTTCCTGCTGCTTGCGTGTCGACAGCCAGCGCCACCACAAAAAGGCGGCAACCAGCGTCAGAATAGCAAAGCAAACGCCTTGCCATTCCCAGCCTAACGGCACAATCCACACCAGCAAACCCGTCAGCACAGCCGCAACGCCGCTCCATAACAAATAACCGCTGGCACCGAGCATTTCAGCTGCCAACAACAGGCCGCCAAGTGTCAGCCAGAAGATATGCGCGTGAGCAAACAGCAGGGCTATCATTTTTTACGCTCGGTACCGCTTTGCGCGATAAGTTCGCTAATCCCGGCAATCGACCCCATCAGGCTGGTGGCGTCGAGCGGCATCAGCACCACTTTGCTGTTATTGGCCGAACCAATCTGTTGCAGCGCATCGGTATATTTCTGGGCAACGAAGTAGTTAATGGCCTGGATATCCCCTTTAGCGATAGCCTCAGACACCATTTGCGTCGCGCGGGCTTCCGCTTCCGCACTACGTTCACGGGCTTCTGCCTGTAAGAATGCTGACTGGCGCTCGCCTTCGGCTTTCAGGATTTTTGACTGCTTGTCGCCTTCGGCTTTGACGATTTCCGCCTGACGAATACCTTCAGCTTCCAGAATATACGCACGTTTGGTACGTTCAGCTTTCATCTGCGCATTCATCGCGTCAATCAGTTCAGCCGGTGGGCGCACGTCACGAATCTCGATACGGGTGATTTTTATGCCCCACGGATTGGTGGCTTCATCAACGATATGCAGCAGGCGGGTATTGATGTTGTCGCGCTGCGAAAGCATTTCATCGAGCTCCATTGAGCCCAAAACGGTACGAATATTCGTCATGGTGAGGTTTATTATGGCCAGCTCAAGATTGCTGACCTCATAAGCGGCGCGCGGGGCGTCAACGACTTGAATAAAGCACACAGCGTCGATGGCGACGTTGGCGTTATCTTTAGAGATGACTTCCTGGGATGGGATGTCGAGGACTTGCTCCATCATATTGATTTTGCGGCCAATGCGGTCCATAAACGGCACCACAAGGCTCAAGCCCGGCATCAGAGTTTTGGTGTAACGGCCGAAGCGTTCCACAGTCCATTGGTAGCCCTGCGGCACGATTTTTACCCCGGCGCCGACGATAATTAGCGCCACGAGGATCAGTACGGGAATGACGATTAGCATCAAAAAAACCTCCATTGTTTATTTGATGTAAGTCTACCCCTTAACGCAGAAACATTCAGTGACTTCCCTTTCTGTAATGTTTCATTTATTCATTTCAAACACGGTGGATGGCAACCGGCGTGGCGTAGGTCGGGTAAGGCGCAAGCCGCCACCCGACGCTTCCCAAAGACAGATCAATACAGCAAAGAATAAAGCTGGCGGCGATATTTAGAAGCCAACGCATCGCCCGTTCCGAGCGCGGCAAGAATTTCCATCATCATTTTACGCACTTGCCCGTCTGCCGCACCCAGATCTTTTTTCAGATGGGTAAACAGCAGTTCCAGCGCTTCTTCATTACGCCCTACCTGATGCAGTTGCAGCGCCAGTTGGCTGGCTAACAGGGCATTTTGTGGATCTTGCTCAACTTGCTGTTGCAGCAACTGGATCTCTGGAGTATCAGCCGCTTGCTTGAGCAGATCGATCTGCGCCACCAGGCCCAAATAACGCGTATCCTGATCCTGCAACGGAATAGTTTTCAGTACCGCTTCAGCATCTTCACTACGGTTCAGCGCAATTTGCACTTCCGCCAACAGCAGGCCGATTTCGCTAGCCTGGTTGGAAAGTTGCCACGCGTCTTTCAGCAACGGCAGCGCTTCTGCGTGTTTACCTTCTTGCATCAGCATCATGGCTTCTTGCGCTTTCAGCTCTTCTTCACGCGGCAAAACCTTTTCCAGCAACGCGCGAATCGCTTCTTCTGGCTGTGGCCCCTGGAAACCGTCCACTGGCTGCCCGTTCTGGAACAGGTAAACGGTTGGAATGCTGCGTAAACCAAACTGTGACGCGACCATTTGCTCGGCATCACAATCCACTTTGGCAAGAATAAACTGGCCCTGATACTGCGCGGCGAGCTTATCCAGAACCGGTGTCAACTGCTCACAATGTTGGCTACGTGCAGACCAGAAGTAGAACAGAATTGGCGTAGTAACGGACTGTTCCAGCGTCTGGTGTAGGTTCGCTTCGGTAATGTCGATATTGTATTGGGCAGACATAAATCAATTCCTTATAACGATTTGCCTTTACATGGGGGCAAGCAGAGGCGCTTCAACTAACCACGTAAAATTTTATCCAGCATGCGACCAGGCAACAGGCGGCGCAACCAGCTTAAAGCGTGTGCGACCAGCGTGACCGGATAGCGTAATTTCGGCTTCGGGCTTTCAAAAGCATGGCGCACTTTTTCCACTACCGCTTCCGGGCCGAGCGTAAAGCGTGCGGCAATCCCCGGATTTTCTACCGGTTTATCTGCCTGCGTCTGGTTTACGTTTTGAGAAAACTGCGTACGAATCGGGCCGGGTTCAATCAAACTGACTTTAATGCCGCTGTGATGCAGCTCCATGCGCAGCGCATCGGACCAGGCTTCCAGCGCGTATTTGCTGGCGGCGTAAGCCCCGCGCCCTGGCGTTGCAACCAGGCCCATCACCGAACTGGTCATTACAATGCGCCCTTCACGGTGCGGCAACATCGCGGGCAGCAGCAGCATGGTGAGCTGGTGGGTGCCAAACAAATTGGTCGAAAACTGTTGCTCAAGCTGTTCGCGGGACAGCGTTTGCAACGGCCCATACACGCCAAATCCGCCATTATTAAACAGCCCGTAAAGGCGATTATCCGTCAGCTCGATAACGTATGCCGCTGCGGTTTTCACGCTTTCCGGGGAGTCGAGATCGAGCAACACGCCGGTAAATCCGCTTTGATTCATACGTTCGACATCTTCAGGCTTGCGACACGCAGCCAGCACGCGATAACCCTGGCGCTTTAAATCCTCGGCGCAGGCGAGGCCAATTCCGCTGGAACAACCTGTAATTAAGACGGATTTTTGCATAACTTTACCCGAGAGGGACCCCGATTGTTCATGAGTCGTGGTTAACTATTATGGTTAACTAAAGGCGCCAGACGGGAAGACATCCAGTCGGCGATAAACGGTTGAGCATCACTGTTCGGATGTATACCGTCATCCTGCATCCATTGCGGTTTTAAATAGACCTCTTCCATAAAAAATGGCAGCAGAGGAATTGAAAACTCTTTGGCAAGTTGCGGATAAATAGCGCTAAACGCCTCATTATAACGACGCCCGTAGTTTGCGGGCAGACGTATTTGCATTAGCAGGGGTTCAGCGTTTGCCGCTTTCACATCGTTGATTATCTGGCGCAAACTTTTTTCGATAGCCTGCGGCTGAAAACCGCGCAGGCCGTCGTTGCCACCCAGTTCAATTAATACCCAGCGAGGCTGATGTTGTTTCAGCAGTGCCGGTAACCGCTCCAGCCCTTGTGGCGCGGTGTCGCCACTAATACTGGCGTTCACGACTTTCGTCTTTTGCTGGTGCCATTTTGCATCCAGCAACGCGGGCCAGGCCGCCGTTGCCGACATCCGGTAACCGGCGCTCAGGCTATCGCCCAAAATCAACAACGTGTCCGCAAAAGCGGCGCGACAGGTCAACAAAGCCAGAAACAGGAAGGGCAAATGCCAGCGGAAAACATTGTTGAAGTTCATCATCTTAGTAAGTCCGTAGGAACGGGGGAACACCAGCTCTCCATCCTTACCGGAGTTGAGCTGGTTGTCAAACCGGCGCAGACCATCGCGCTAATCGGTGAATCAGGTTCAGGGAAGTCTACACTACTGGCGATTCTGGCCGGGCTTGATGATGGCAGCGAAGGGGAAGTTCACCTCTGCGGCCAGCCGTTGCACAGCATGGATGAAGAAGCGCGAGCGGCGCTGCGGGCGAAAAACGTCGGCTTTGTGTTCCAGTCATTCATGTTGGTTCCCACGCTCAACGCGCTGGAAAACGTCGAACTCCCGGCTTTGCTGCGGGGCGAAAACGACTCATCCAGCCGCGCGCAGGCCAAAGCATTGCTTGAACAGCTTGGTTTGGGGAAACGTCTGGATCACCTTCCGGCGCAGCTTTCGGGTGGCGAACAACAGCGCGTGGCGCTGGCTCGCGCATTTAACGGTCGCCCTGGCGTATTATTCGCCGATGAACCCACCGGCAACCTCGACCGACAGACCGGCGATCGCATCGCCGATTTACTCTTCTCCTTAAATCGTGATTTTGCCACCACGCTCATCCTCGTTACGCACGATGAACAACTCGCTGCCCGCTGCGACCGCCGCTTACGTCTGCGTGAAGGTCAATTGTGGGAGGAAGCATGATTGCCCGCTGGTTCTGGCGCGAATGGCGCTCGCCATCGTTACTGATTGTCTGGCTGGCGTTGAGCCTGGCGGTGGCATGCGTACTGGCGCTGGGCAATATCAGCGACCGCATGGAACAAGGGCTAAACCAGCAAAGCCGCGACTTTATGGCGGGTGACCGCGCATTGCGCAGTGCGCGAGAAGTGCCGCAAGAATGGCTGGATCAAGCGCAAAAAGAGGGCCTGAAAGTCGGTAAACAACTGACGTTCGCCACCATGACGTTTGCCGGAGACACGCCGCAGCTGGCATCGGTAAAAGCGGTCGATGGCGTTTACCCGATGTACGGCCAGCTCGACACGAATCCGCCGGGGTTAAAGCCTGAGCCGGGAAGCGTGCTGTTGGCCCCGCGTTTAATGGCGCTGCTCAATCTTAAAGTCGGCGACACGCTCGATGTGGGCGACACCACATTGCTCATTGCAGGCGAAGTCGTTCAGGAGCCGGATTCTGGGTTTAACCCGTTCCAGATGGCCCCACGTTTAATGATGAACCTGGCGGATGTGGAAAAAACCGGTGCGGTCCAGCCGGGGAGCCGCATAACCTGGCGCTACAAATTTGGCGGCACGCCGCAGCAGCTCGAAAAATTCGAAAACTACCTGCTACCCAAACTCAAGCCGGAACAAAAATGGTACGGCATGGAGCAAGACGACGGCGCGCTGGGGAAATCCCTTGAACGCTCACAACAATTCCTGCTGCTTTCCGCACTGCTGACGCTGCTTCTGGCGGTGGCGGCGGTCGCGGTGGCGATGAATCACTATTGCCGCAGCCGCTACGATTTAGTCGCTATCCTAAAAACGCTGGGGGCAGGGCGAGCCGCGCTGCGCAAGCTGATTATCGGCCAATGGTTGATGGTTCTGGCACTGGCGGCAATTACCGGCGGAGCCGCCGGTCTGGTATTTGAAGCGGTGCTGATGCGCCTGCTAAAACCGGTTCTGCCCGCAGCACTTCCACCCGCAAGCCTGTGGCCGTGGGTCTGGGCAGTTGGGTCGATGGTGGTGATTTCGCTGCTGGTGGGTTTACGACCTTATCGTTTATTACTGGCAACTCAACCGCTGCGCGTGTTGCGTCGTGACGCGGTGGCTAACGTCTGGCCGCTGAAAATCTACCTGCCGATTATCGCGATAGTGGTGGTGGCGTTGCTAGCTCTGCTGATGGGCGGAAGCACGCTGCTGTGGGCGGTGCTGGCAGGAGCGGTGGTGCTGGCGGTGCTGTGTGGGGTTGTCGGCTGGGGCGTGCTGAAGCTGCTGAAAAAGCTGACGCTGAAAAACCTCGCACTGCGCCTGGCGGTGAACCGGCTGTTGCGCCAGCCATGGGCAACGCTAAGCCAGCTTGCCGCGTTCTCGCTTTCCTTTATGTTACTGGCGTTATTGCTGGTGCTGCGCGGGGATCTTCTCGACCGCTGGCAACAACAACTCCCGCCAGAAAGCCCGAACTATTTCCTGCTGAACATCGCCACTGAACAGGTTCAGCCAGTGAAAGAGTTTTTGGCGGAACACCAGATTATCCCGGAATCTTTCTACCCGATTGTGCGCGTGCGCATGACGGCGATAAACGGTAAATCCACCGAAGGCAATCCGGATGAAGCGCTCAACCGCGAACTAAACCTGACATGGCAAAGCCAGAAGCCAACGCATAACCCAATCCTTGCGGGCACCTGGCCGCCAAAAGCGGGCGAAGTGTCGATGGACGAAGGCGTGGCAAAACGCCTGAAGATAAAACTGGGCGATACCGTCACGTTTATGGGCGATACCCAGGATTTCTCGGCAAAAGTGTCCAGTATGCGTAAAGTCGACTGGGAAAGCCTGCGCCCGAACTTCTATTTCATCTTCCCGCCGGGGGCGCTGGATAACCAGCCGCAAAGCTGGCTAACCAGTTTCCATCTGGAAGGTAAAAACGGCGTACTCACGCAGCTTAACCGCGAATTCCCAACCGTGAGTTTGCTGGATATTGGCGCGATTTTGCGCCAGGTCAGCCAGGTGCTGGAGCAGGTAAGCCGGGCGCTGGAAGTGATGGTCGTGCTGGTTACCGCTTGTGGCGTTTTGCTGCTGCTGGCGCAGGTTCAGGTCGGTATGCGGCAACGGCATCAGGAACTGGTGGTGTACCGCACGCTGGGTGCCGGAAAACGCCTGCTGCGCACCACGCTGTGGTGTGAGTTTGCGGTGCTGGGCCTGGTTTCCGGGCTGGTCGCCGCGATAGGTGCTGAAACGGCGCTTGGCCTGCTGCAAACCCGCGTGTTTGATTTCCCATGGGAACCAGACTGGCGCCTGTGGGTGATTCTGCCGATAAGCGGTGCGGTGCTGCTGTCGATTTGCGGCGGATGGTTAGGTGTGCGTTTGCTGAAAGGCAAAGCGCTATTCCGCCACTTTGTGGCCTGATTCTTCATCGAACTGTGGCGGGAAGCGCGTGAGCTTTCCGCCCTGTTTACTGCAAATTCTGAAGTCCATCTAAGTTAGATTAGGGGATTGCAAACAGCTTTTTAATTTACAGGTAATAGGAAAGAAATTTTAATTCCCCAACCAACCTGAGAGTGAAGGGATATTAGCAACTTATTAAAAATTCTTAATAATTAAATGCATAATAAATTCGCGTGCAATTAATTATTTTCAATAAGCAATAAATTTAGATTAATCATTATAGCTCCCTGTATAATGATGGAACATCACAACCTAAAAACTCAGTAAGACATGCCTTTCACAAAAATAACACACGACGCATTAAATTAAGAAACATTATCACAATAAATTTTACATGAACTCTTGGTAAATAAGTTAATGAAAGTTACAACAAATAAAGCAGTAACAACTTTAATGTTAATTATGCTTATACCTTTTTTACTTTTCGCTACCTGTACTTTTTTCTACATTAGAAACAATGTTGAAGAAAATTTCATTTCAACTATTACGCGCATTAATGAAAACACCGCTCAGGGGAGCGTGGAGCATCAGGTTTCTGAAATAAAGTCCATTGTTCAATTTCTGGCATCAAGTATTGATGGCGATAATATAGATAAATATATTTCATTTAAGCATGATGAAATAAATACAATCATACCTTCGCTTGTTAATTCAACGGTGTTTTTTAAGGGCGCAATAATTTCAGATTTAAATGGCAGGTTTCGTTCTTACCCAAACATGATTGAACAGAGCACTTACAATCCCATTGATAGGCCATGGTATCCAAAATATGGAATAAAAGATGAACTTTATTTTTCACTCCCATATATAAGTGTTGCCAAAGATGTGCACAATAGTGAAGCGAATAAATCCATCGCGGTTAGTATGAATATCTTTGATAATGTAGGTGAGTTAAAAGGTAATGTGGCTTTAAAACTTGATCTTGTAAGAATGAGTGAAATATTGCAGCACAAAGTAATCCCTTACAATGGGGTGTTTGAAGTTGTGGCCAGGGATGGCAGCATAATTATGCACTCAGATCCAAGTGAAATATTTATTAACACTATTCCACTCTCCTGGATAAAAAAGGCAATAAGACCCTCTGGTTACTTTATTGATGAAAACACTAAAGAATATGTTTTTTATAGGCGTTACAATAATCCAGGCTGGATAGCATTCACTGTGATCAGCCAGGATGCACACAATGAAATATTCAACGCTTCATTTTTATTGTTTTTCTCAGCCATTGCTACTTGCATAGTAATTTACCTGATTATAATGTTACTTTGCAGGATTTATTTTAAACAACTGCTTCATATGTTATTTATGAACATTCATGGGATTGACGTATCAAAAGAAAGTACAACTCTTGAAAGTCTTACAAACAGTATGCTTCAGAAAAATAAAGAAATTCAAATAGCAGAAAATATATCCCTTACAGACAGCCTTACCGGTCTCGGTACCCGGCGAAAGTTTGATAGAGACATTGAGGATATTATTGAAAATAATAATTCTTTTCATCTTGCTATGATAGATTTAGATAACTTTAAGAGCATTAATGATACGTATGGTCATCATACAGGAGATTTAGTATTAAAATTTGTTAGTCAATCCGGCTTAGAATCTCTAGAGCATTTTGCTACGCTTTATAGGTTTGGTGGAGAAGAGATCGCAGTGATATTCCCTGGTGGTAGCTATGCTGAAATCTATTACCATTTGGATCAGTGGAGACTTAAGGTCAACAACCGTAAGTGGCGAGAAAAACAATTTTATACATCATTCAGTTGCGGTCTGGCGACATGGCAAGCCGGAGAAACCCCACAACAAATTTTAGAAAAAGCAGATAAATTACTCTATGCCGCTAAACAAAAAGGGAAAAACTGCATTGTTGGGATTGAAGGATAATGATGACCTAAATTAACAATGCATTGACTGCCTCTCTTTCTCCATAGAGGCAGTCACAAAGAAAATAATCATCTATCTGTTTTAAGCAAGATCGCCTTTTTGATTGAGCACACCATACTCCCTGCGCATTTTGAAGTGTTCCTGATAAAGTTTGATCACTCGCGGTATATGCCTGAAGACCAGAATATTTTCGCTATTGGCCTTGTCATGCTGAAAATGAAAGCCAGGATACTCTCGTGAGCAAGCGTCGATATTGTCTGAAATCAAGCAGGCTATTCTGCCTGGCTATATCAGGTATTGCTTCGCAGCCATTCCTCCACCTGCTGGTAATCGCCACGAAACACGATGTTGTCTGCTTTTTTGCTCAGCTGATAGCGATACATTGGGTCGTAATACTCTTCAAGCAGCGGAGCAAGCCAGGCGAGGTGGCCTTCGACTGAACCGGTTTTACGCTGCAATTCTAGCGCGTTATCAAGATGCGCCGCGAACTGTGTAAAACGCTCCATCCCTAAACGGCGGCGAATGGCGAACAGGCCGTGGTGCAAATACTCGCCGTAATTTTGCCACGCCGTTTCTTCATCGCTGACCGACAAAAACGCGGCGCTCATTTGCTCAAAATATTCGGTTTTTAGCCGCTCTAAGCGCTGATCGAACGGATCGTCAATCACCACAATCGGTGAGCGTAACATCTGTTCTCTGAAGCATTCCGGAATATGGCGCGAGCCAATCATGCGGCCTTCATCTTCCACAACCCACGTCATTTCCGCGCCGTCACTTTTTTTTAAAAGCGTTACGGCCAGATTATTTTCGAAGTTAGTTTGCGAGGGTTGTTCCACAATCGTGCGGCCAAATGACGAGCCGCGATGATGCGCCAGCCCTTCAAGATCGACGCCGGTTGGCAGCGAGCGAATCAGAATGGTTTTGCCGCCGCCGGTGTTGCCGCTGACGAGGATCATCGGCCAGCGCGAGCGGGATTCGATCACGTCCATCGCGTAATGGCGCAGCGCTTTGTAACCACCTTCGACCAGTGGATAGTCAACGCCCGCGTCGCGTAGCCATTCCTGAACGAGGTGAGAGCGCATGCCGCCTCTGGCGCAGCACAGGTATCCTTCAGGATTCTGGCGACATTGCTCAAGCCACTTTTGCAAACGGGCTTCACGAACTTCGCCGTTCACCAGACTATGGCCTAATTCCACTGCCGCTTCCTGCCCACGCTGTTTGTAGCAAGTACCCACTTGCGCGCGCTCATCATCAGACATCAGCGGCAAATTCAGCGCGGCAGGCATCGCCCCCTGGCTAAATTCCACCGGAGCACGCACGTCGATAAGCGGGATACCGGCGCGCAGCAGATGTTCATAATTTTGAGTATCAGGACGAGCGTTTTGCATACATAAACCTTAGAGCGTGTGTGGCCGAAACGCCGTGGATTGTGCGCTTTGCAACGAAGAAAAGAAAGTTATGCGGGGAATGAGTGTAGGGCGGGCCCGCGTAAACGCGAGCCGCCACTATGATTAATGAGCGAGTTTGCTCTGCGCCCAGGCAATGCCGCTGGCGTAATCCGCTGGCAACAACGGCACGATAGCCTCAAGTGTTGCGCTCAGTCGGTCAGTATCGCTGTCGTTGAGGTTGAGATGGCCCACTTTGCGACCTTCACGCACCTCTTTGTCGTACCAGTGCAAATGGACTAACGGTAGTTTCAGCCAGTCGTAGTTCAGATCGGTGCCGATAAGGTTGATCATGACTGAGGGTGAATTCACCACCGGTTGTGGCAACGGCAGGTCTACAATCGCGCGCAGATGTAATTCGAACTGGCTGATGGATGCGCCGTTTTGCGTCCAGTGTCCGCTGTTATGCACGCGTGGCGCGAGTTCGTTAATCAGCAATCCTTCAGGCGTAATAAAGCATTCCATCGCCATCACACCGACATAGTTCAGCTCGTGCATGATGGCAGAAAGCATCGCTTCTGCCTGTTGCTGTTGCTCAATGTCTGCGTGGGGGAAAACGACGCTGGTACGCAAAATGCCGTCCTGATGCAGGTTATGCGTCAGCGGGTAAAACACGGTTGTACCGTCATGCCCGCGCGCGCCGACAAGCGATACTTCACCGGAAAAATTAATGCCTTGCTCGACAATACACTCACCGTAGCACTCATCCGGCAACTGATCGGTTTCTTGGCTGCGCAAGCGCCACTGCCCGCGCCCGTCATAGCCACCGACGCGGCGTTTCACTATCGCCAGTTCGCCCAGGTTCTGGAACACACCGGCCCATTTGTCGCGACTGGAAAGTAACTGCCACGGCGCGGTCGCAAGCTCGAGTTTATCGAACAGCTGTTTTTGCGTCAGACGGTCGGCAATTATTGGGAAGACGTCACGGTTTACGAACGCGTTGTGACGAGCCAGTTCACGGGTGAGGGCCGTTTCCGGCCAGCGTTCAATTTCAGCGGTGATAACGCTTTGTGCAAATGGCACCGCTTCGGGTTCTGCATCTAAACCAACTGGATAAACCGCGATGCCCAACGGCTCTCCCGCCTGACGCAGCATTCTGCCAAGTTGACCATTGCCCAGCACGCAAACGCGTTTCATGCATCACCCCGAGGATCTGGGTTATCCAGCACTTCATTGGTTTGTGCCTGACGCCAGTTTTCCAGGCGTTGGCTCAGTTCTTTATCATGCAAAGCGAGGATTTGCGCTGCCAGCAAAGCGGCGTTGGCTGCACCTGCTTTACCGATGGCCAGCGTACCAACCGGAATACCACGCGGCATTTGTACGATGGAATAGAGACTGTCCACGCCGCTTAACGCAGCACTCTGGACTGGCACACCCAGCACGGGAACCAGGGTTTTTGCCGCGATCATACCTGGCAAATGCGCAGCACCGCCCGCACCCGCAATAATCACCTGATAACCGTTGTCGGCTGCCTGTTCGGCAAAACTGAAAAGTTTATCGGGAGTTCGGTGCGCGGAAACGACTTCTACGTGGTGCGGGACATCAAGTGCGGTGAGGATTTCGGCGGCAAACTGCATGGTAGCCCAGTCACTTTTGGAACCCATGACAATGGCGATACGCGCCGGGGTCTGGTTGGAGGACATGCGTCTCAAAACTCCTGTGGGTAGCAAACATCACCGAACGTGGCTCGAACGGTCAGAAGGGCTCAGAGAATAGCATGAAGAAAGGGCAAGGAAAACGGTTGCGTGGCTAATCTGGTAGCGAAAACAGCCATTTTTATACGCTATTAACTCTAAATAATTTGAGTTGCAGGTAGGCGGCAAGGGAGCAAATCCCCAGGAGCTTACTTGAGTAAGTGACTGGGGTTTGTGAGTGCAGCCAACACCCCTGCGGCTCGAAGTATGACGAGTTAAAACTCGAAAGGAATTAGTTCGACGTCTTCAGCAGTGACTTTAATCATCGAACCTTCTGTATGCCACGCTCCCAGCACGCAGCGAAACGCCGGTTTGCCGTTGGCGGAAAGGGAGTGAATTTCCGGGCGATGCGTGTGGCCGTGGATCATCCACTGCACCTGGTGGCGTTCGAGAGCGTCGATAACGGCTTGCGGATTCACATCCATAATCGCCATCGATTTGCTGCTGTTAGAGGCTTTGCTGTTGGCGCGCATTTTGGCGGCCACGCGTTTGCGGATAAACAGCGGCAGGGCGAGGAATAAACATTTAAGCCATGGCTGGTGCACTTTTTTGCGGAAGGCCTGATAACCATGGTCATCGGTGCAAAGTGTGTCGCCATGCAGGGCCAGGATTTTGCGGCCGTAGAGATTGAGCACTTGCTCTTCGGGCAGCAACGTCATTCCGCTTAAACGGGCAAAACGTTTGCCGAGCAGGAAATCGCGGTTGCCGTGAATAAAGAAGCAGGGAACACCAGAATCCACCAGGTCTTTAATAGCTAAAGCGATTTGGCGGTGCAGCGGTTCGGGGTCATCATCGCCAATCCAGGCTTCAAACAGATCGCCAAGAATATAGAGCGCATCAGCTTCCCGAGCGGTGCCCGCCAGAAAACGCAGAAAACCGGCGGTAATCGCCGGTTCTTCTGAACACAGATGTAAATCTGCGATAAACAGCGTCGCCATGGGGCGAATTATTCGCTGACGGTTACGCTTGTGATAACCACGTCTTCTTTAGGAACGTCCTGGTGCATACCGCTGCGACCAGTGGACACGCCTTTGATTTTCTCAACAACGTCCATGCCTTCTACAACTTCAGCAAATACGCAGTAACCCCAACCTTGCATGCTTTCGCTGCTGAAGTTCAGGAAATCGTTGTCAGCCACGTTAATGAAGAACTGGGAACTTGCAGAATGTGGCGCCTGGGTACGTGCCATTGCTAGCGTACCTTTAGTGTTTTTCAGGCCGTTATTCGCTTCGTTCTGGATGGTGTCTTTGGTCTCTTTTTGCTTCATACCCGGTTCAAAACCGCCGCCCTGGATCATAAAGCCATTGATCACACGGTGGAAAATGGTGTTGGCGTAGAAACCTTCGCGGCAGTACTCGAGGAAGTTTTTAACAGTAATCGGCGCTTTATCATCAAAAGTTTTGATTACGATATCGCCGTGATTAGTATGAAAAGTAACCATGCTGTGCATCCTATATTAGTCAGACAGTGTTCCGGCAGACGGTGCCGCGACACAAGGTGGTTGTTATAGCATAACTGCGCATGATCATCACCTTGCAAAGCGTGCTGCTTCCTGACGGAATTTTGAGGTAACATATAGCCCAATATCGACTACACACGCTTATATGGAATCCCCTGATGTTAAAAATCTTTAATACAATGAGTCGCCAAAAAGAGGAATTCAAACCTATTCATGCCCCGGATGTTGGCATGTACGTGTGTGGTATCACCGTTTACGATTTGTGTCATATCGGTCATGGCCGTACTTTTGTCGCCTTCGATGTAGTGGCACGTTACCTGCGTTATCTCGGTTATAACCTGAAGTACGTGCGCAATATTACCGATATCGACGATAAAATTATCAAACGCGCCAACGAAAACGGCGAAGATTTTGTCGCTCTCGTTGACCGTATGGTGGCTGAAATGCACACCGATTTCGACGCGCTGAATATTTTGCGCCCGGATAGCGAGCCACGTGCGACCAAACATATCCCAGATATCATCGAAATTGTTGAACAGCTTATCGAGCGTAACCACGCCTATGTTGCCAGCAATGGTGACGTGATGTTCTCGGTTGAATCCGATGCTGATTACGGCAAACTTTCCCGCCAGGATCTGGAGCAATTGCAGGCTGGTGCGCGTGTTGAAGTAGAAGCGAACGTTAAGCGCAATCCAATGGATTTCGTGCTGTGGAAAATGTCCAAGCCGGGCGAACCAAGCTGGTCATCCCCATGGGGCGAAGGTCGTCCAGGATGGCACATTGAGTGTTCAGCGATGAACTGCAAACAGCTCGGTAACCATTTTGATATTCATGGTGGCGGTTCAGACCTGATGTTCCCGCACCACGAAAACGAAATCGCCCAGTCTACCTGTGCGCACGGCGGCGAATACGTTAACACCTGGATGCACTCCGGGATGGTAATGGTCGACCGTGAGAAAATGTCTAAATCGCTGGGCAACTTCTTCACCGTGCGTGACGTGCTGAAATATTACGATGCCGAAACCATTCGCTACTTCCTGATGTCCGGCCACTATCGCAGCCAACTGAACTACAGCGAAGAAAACCTGAAACAGGCGCGTACTTCGCTGGAACGTTTGTATACAGCACTGCGCGGCACAGACGCTAATGCGCAGCCTGCGGGCGGCGAAGCGTTTGAAGCCCGTTTCCGTGAAGCGATGGACGATGACTTCAACACGCCAGAAGCTTACTCCGTGCTGTTTGATATGGCGCGCGAAGTGAACCGCCTGAAAACCGAAGATTTGGCTGCTGCAAATGGCCTGGCGGCTGCGTTACGCCAGCTTTCTGCCGTCCTGGGCCTGCTTGAGCAAGAACCCGAAGTCTTCCTGCAAAGCAGCGTACAAGCCGATGATGGCGAAGTCGCTGAAATCGAAGCGCTGATTAAACAGCGTAACGATGCCCGTCAATCAAAAGACTGGGCGCTGGCAGACCAGGCCCGCGACCGTCTGAATGAAATGGGCATCGTGCTGGAAGATGGCCCGCAGGGCACGACCTGGCGTAGAAAGTAATCCTTATACGGTCTGTTATACAGAAAGCGGCGTAAGCCGCTTTTTTTATCAACTATGATTGTGGTGCGAGGAATAAAAAGGATTAATTCATGACCACCGTAAATGATCAAAACAGTGAATCAGGGCTGTCGACTCTTTATCCATGCAGACCAGTCGCTGAGATAGATGCTCTCCAGGAAGCGCTTTCCACGCTTGGGACGGTTCGCTCTTTCCAGCAAAACGATGAAATTCACGCAGTTCAGCAGCACGAGAAATTCCTGTATCTGTTCACCGAGGGGCGTTTCACGGCTGTTCGTGCAAATGATGGCTTAGTGCTTTCATCTGTTAGGGGCAAGATTATTTATGGAATTGCTGAATGTTTGCGGCCTCGTGGCGGCTGGTATTTGAAAGTAGAAGAGGCATGTAAGGCGCGGGTTATCCCGGCTGAACATGCATTTGAACTCTTCACCCGACAGCAATTATGGGAGTCCGTATCTGTTCTTCTTGCCTGGTTTTTACAGATGTACTCTTTACGTGATGAACATCTGGTAGGGGTTCCGGCGTACGTGATGATTCGCAGTAAATTGCTCGAACTAAATTTGCAACCTGCTGATATACGCCGTGATATGAATGCGGCAGATTTTATTCAGGAACGTACGCAATTAGCGCGTAGCACGATTATGGCAATTCTCGGGGAATTACGTCGTGGTGATTATATTGAGATTAAGCGCGGGAAACTGATCGGTATTAAGCATTTGCCAAAAGAGTATTAAAAATGGCCCATCAAGCAGCGATGGGCCATTTTTATGGATGGTTCTATTACGAATTACGAATCAAATAATCAAACGCACTCAGAGAAGCTTTTGCACCTTCGCCCGTCGCAATGATGATTTGTTTGTACGGCACCGTTGTGCAGTCGCCTGCGGCAAATACGCCTTTCACTGTGGTTTCGCACTTCGCATCAATAATAATTTCACCCATGCGGTTGCGTTCAACGCTGCCTTCCAGCCAGTTGGTATTTGGCAACAAACCGATTTGCACGAAAATACCTGCCAGTTCAATATCATGTACGCTTTCAGTGACACGATCTTTATACTGCAAACCGGTCACTTTCGTGCCGTCGCCTTTTACTTCCAGCGTTTGAGCATTAAGTATAATGTCGACGTTTTTCAGGCTGCGAACTTTGTTCTGCAATACCTGGTCGGCTTTCATTTCTGGAGCAAACTCCAGCAAAGTCACGTGTTCTACGATACCCGCCAGGTCAATTGCTGCTTCGACACCGGAGTTACCGCCGCCAATCACCGCCACGCGTTTGCCTTTAAACAGCGGGCCGTCGCAGTGTGGGCAGTAGGTCACGCCTTTGGTGCGATATTGTTCTTCGCCCGGCACATTCATGTTGCGCCATTTCGCTCCGGTGGCAATGATGATGCTGCGTGCGCTAAGTGTTGCGCCTGAAGCTGTTTGAATCTGATGCAGGCCGCCTTCGGTCTTAGCCGGAATCAACTTGCTGGCACTTTGTGTGTCGATAACATCCACGTCGTAGTCATCTACGTGGGCTTTCAGTGCGCCCGCCAGTTTTTGGCCTTCAGTTTTCGGCACGGAAATGTAGTTTTCGATATCAACGGTATCTAATACCTGGCCGCCAAAACGCTCGCCCATCAAACCGGTACGAATGCCTTTACGTGCGGAATAAACTGCCGCCGCCGCACCCGCTGGGCCGCTGCCGACAATCAGCACATCGTAAGCTTCACGTTTGTTCAGTGCTTCTGCCGCGCGTTTTTCTGCGCCGGTATCAATTTTACCGACGATTTCAGCAAGCGTCATACGCCCCTGACCGAACTCTTTGCCGTTGAGGAATACCGCAGGCACGCCCATAACGTTGCGTTCCTGAATCTCATTCTGGTAAACGCCACCGTCAATCGCGGTGTGGCTGATGCGCGGATTCAGTACCGCCATCAGGTTCAGCGCCTGTACCACATCCGGGCAGTTGTGGCAGGAGAGCGAGTAATAGGTTTCAAAATGGAAATCGCCGTCGATCTCGCGGATCTGCTCAAGCAAATCTTGCGACTCTTTCGACGGATGTCCCCCGGTCTGCAACAGTGCCAGTACCAGAGAAGTAAATTCGTGGCCGAGTGGGGAACCAGCAAAACGCGGACCTTTATCGGAACCTGGATTTGTAATCAAAAACGACGGTTTTCGCACCGGTAAGTCGTTATCAATGCTGAAAGTAACTTTGTCAGATAACTCCGCAATCTCTGCCAGCAGTTCCTTTATCTCGGTTGATTTTGCACTGTCGTCCAGCGTGGCAATCAACTCAACAGGTTTGGTTAATCTCTCAAGGTAAGCTTTGAGCTGGGTTTTCATGTTGTTGTCGAGCATGTGTAAATCTCCCTGTTTTACGCTTCATCATTTAAGCCGCCTCGTTGTTGGCAGCCTTCGTTCACCCCAGTCACTTACTTAAGTAAGCTCCTGAGGATTCTCTCAGTCGCCGCCGCGATGCGACTTAAATGATATTGCGTAAGTCTTTGCAAGTTTTAAGAAAAATCGGCTGCAAATGCAGCCGATAAAGTAGAAATACGACGGGTATGTTAAATTTTACCGACCAGGTCTAAAGACGGAGCCAGAGTCGCATCGCCTTCTTTCCATTTAGCCGGGCAAACTTCACCTGGGTGAGAAGCCACATACTGAGCGGCTTTCACTTTACGCAGCAGGTCAGATGCGTCACGGCCGATACCTTCAGCAGTCACTTCGATAGCCTGAATGATGCCCTGTGGGTCAACGATAAAGGTACCGCGGTCTGCCAGGCCTTCGTCTTCACGCATGTTCTCGAAGTTACGAGTCAGTGCGCCAGTCGGGTCACCGATCATTGCATATTTGATTTTTGCGATGGTGTCAGAGCTGCTGTGCCACGCTTTGTGAGTGAAATGGGTATCTGTGGAAACAGAGTAGATATCCACGCCCAGTTTCTGGAATTCTTCGTAGTGGTCAGCCACATCGCCCAGTTCGGTTGGGCAAACAAAAGTAAAGTCAGCTGGATAGAAGAAGAAAACGCTCCAGCGGCCTTCTACATCCTTCTCGGTAACTTCAATGAATTCACCGTTTTTAAAAGCGCTGTTTTTGAATGGTTTGATTTTTGTATTAATTAAAGACATCTGTACTTCCTCCGTTTTGCGATGGGAGAAAGATACCGAATCTTATTAAAAGGTTCTAATGGGCAAATTGTATTGAATTGATAAGTATTTCCTTGCAACCGAAACGGCAGGCATAAAAA
>NZ_LXEO01000003.1 GCF_001654865.1 Buttiauxella noackiae ATCC 51607
GTTGCGGGGTGGCCTATGTTGCGCGTTACAATTCCACTTTAAAAAATTATAACAGCGGCGCGATTAAATCATTTGTGCGCAGGACTGGTCAATCCACTCAACCGTTGTATTAACGATGGTTCTGATAGCTATTTACTATCGAATAATGCAATACCCATATTTCAAGCGGGTACAATTCCGAAAGAGAGCACACTTTCATGTCAGAGAAATTGCAGGAGTGTGACAACAACGCTAGATTTAGCGCTCAGATATTTTTGAGTACCGCTTTGCGCCAGTGTGCGCGTTAATTTCGAGGGTTTGGCGTTGTCGGAAATGCTTTCAATTGTGTTGTTTGTCGCAGCCATTGCCGTGTACGCCGTGAAAGCTGGCCGCAACGTCTGGTGGTTTAGCGCCATCCTGCTTATTTTGGGTCTGTATATTGTCCTGAACGTGACGTTTGTCGCCAGTAACTACTTTACCGGCGAAGGCATTAACGATGCTGTGCTTTACACCCTGACCAGCAGCCTTACTGGGGCAGGAATTGGAAAGTACATTCTGCCAGGTATAGGGATTTTTGTTGCACTGGTTGCGGTATTCGGCGGCTTAACCTGGATTTTACGCCGCCGTAAAAACCACCCCCATCATTTTGGTTATAGCCTGTTGGCGCTGGTTTTTGCTGTGGGTTCTGTAGATGCCTCACCGGCATTTCGCCAGGTGACGGAACTGGTCAAATCGCAAACACGTTCCGGTGATTCGGATTTCGACGTTTATTACAAAGTCCCGCAAGGCACTATTAAAGACCCTAAATTAAACCTGGTTTATATTTATGGTGAAAGTCTGGAGCGTACTTATTTACAGCCAGAATACTTTCCTGACTTAGCGCCGGAATTAACCGGGCTTAAAGATGAAGCAATAGATTTCAGCCATACGGTGCAATTACCCGGCACCGATTACACCATTGCCGGAATGGTCGCCTCGCAATGTGGTATTCCTTTATTTGCACCATTTGAGGGGAATTCATCGGCTTCAATGTCGAGTTTCTTCCCAAAAAATATCTGCCTTGGCGATATTCTAAAAGCCTCCGGCTATGAAAACTATTTTATGCAGGGCGCAGATTTACGCTTTGCCGGTAAAGACATCTTTTTACAGTCGCACGGCTTCGAGCATATGTACGGCGCGCAAGAGCTGAAAAGCATGGTTGCTGACCCAGAATACCGTAATAACTGGGGCTTCTACGACGATACCGTGCTGGATGAAGTCTACGAAAAATATATTGAGCTGTCGAAAAAGAACCAACGTTTCTCGCTATTTACGTTGACCGTCGACACGCACCACCCGGATGGTTTTATTTCGAAAAC
The DNA here is from genome assembly GCF_001654865.1 of Buttiauxella noackiae ATCC 51607. Classification (GTDB taxonomy): domain Bacteria; phylum Pseudomonadota; class Gammaproteobacteria; order Enterobacterales; family Enterobacteriaceae; genus Buttiauxella; species Buttiauxella noackiae. The sequence continues at coordinate 1,338 of NZ_LXEO01000003.1, forward strand.
CTGTAAGCGCCGCAGTTATAAATTTGATGGTAAAGAAAACCAGTCATTCAGCGCGGTTGCCTGTAGCCAGGAACATGTCGCCGCACTTATCGAAAAAATAAAAGCCTCGCCGTATTTTAAAAATACCGTCATTGTCGTGAGTTCCGATCATCTGGCGATGAACAACACTGCTTACAAATATCTCAATCAGCACGAGCGAAATAACCTGTTCTTTATTATTCGCGGCGATAAACCGCAGGCGGATTTAGTACCGGTAAAACGCAGTACGCTCGATAACGGGGCAACGGTTTTAGATGTGCTGGGCGGTGATAATTATCTTGGCTTAGGGCGCAGTAGTTTATCCGGGCAGTCGATTGCCTCGGTATTTCTTAACGTCAAAGAAAAGGTGATGGAGTGGAAACCAGACGTTATCGATCTGTGGAACTTCCCGAAAACCATTAGCCAGTATGAAATTGACCAGAAGAAAAATACCTTCAGCTATTCCGGTGCGCATTTCAAAATGCCGTTATTGCTGCGCATTCTGGATAAGAAAATAGAACCATTGCCTGAAAGCGAATATTCCGCACCGCTGCGTTATCAGCTGGCTGACTTTAAAGAAAATGATAAGTTTATTTGGGCCGATCGCTGTTTCAAAATGGCGCGTTTATGGGAGCCAAAACTGGCACTCTCGACCGGGCTATGCGTGGCTCAAGGGCAGGTTGGTGGCCAGCCGACGGTACGTTTAATTGAACAACAGCAAGAGCAACATGCTGTTCAATTTGCCCCGCAGGATATCGACAAAGCGCGTTTTAAAAACAATGTCGCCTTGCTGAAAGTCGATGAAAATGCCATTCGGTACCAGGCCGATAGCTTTATCTTCAACGTCCCGGGTGCGCCGCAAACCGTGAAAGAATTCACCGGCATTTCACGCCCGGAAGAGTGGGGGCGTTGGTCAAATGCGAATCTGGCACCGGAAGTGAAAATTGAATATGCCGAGCCGCTACCGGAGAAATTTGACCTGGTGATCACCGCCAAAGCCTTTGGCCCGAATATTGGCCAACCGGTGCCGGTAAAAGTGGGAAGCCAACAGCAAACATTAACGCTTGGAGAAGAGTTGAGTACCACGACGCTGCATTTCGATAACCCTGAGCGTAGTCATGTGCTGGAAATTATTCCACCACAACCGCAGTTATCTAATGAAGGCAATATTCTTGGCCACGAACCGCGCAAGATTGGGATTGGGATGGAGGATATTAAGGTAGTACCAGCCATATAGTTATTGAATGACGCTGCGCTTATCCGACCTACGCAAAGAAACGTAGGGTGGATAAGTGCAGCGTCATCCACCATTTACATTAAATGCTTACAGAACGCCTTGCCCAAACATGGCATCCGCAACTTTAACGAAACCGGCAATATTGGCACCGCGAACATAATGCGTTTGCTTATCTTCACCACCGTAATTCACACAGGCTTCGTGAATATCCAGCATGATGTGATGCAGGCGAACATCCACTTTTTCAGCCTTCCATCCCATACGAGCGGCGTTTTGTGCCATCTCCAGACCTGAAGTTGCCACACCGCCTGCATTTGCCGCTTTACCTGGAGCGAACAGCACGCCCGCGTCCACGAACAGATTGGTTGCTTCAATGGTGGTTGGCATATTCGCACCTTCAGCAATGGCCTTCACACCATTGGCAATCAGCACACGAGCCGCTTCGGTATCCAGTTCATTCTGTGTTGCGCACGGCAGGGCGATATCCACCGGTACGCTCCACGGTTGCTGGCCTTCGAGATACTTCAGGCCGAACTCTTTCGCGTAATCGGCAACTCGACCATCGCGGCTGGATTTAATTTCAGCCAGACGCGCCAGTTTTTCGGTAGTGAAGCCAGTTTCGTCGACTACGGTGCCGTTGGAGTCAGAAGCCGTAACCACGCGCGCACCCAGCGATAATGCTTTTTCAATGGCGTATTGCGCCACGTTACCTGAACCAGAAACGGCAACGCGCATTCCTTCAAAGCCCAGGCCATGACGCTTGAGCATCGCATCGGTGAAGTAGATAAGACCGTAACCGGTCGCTTCCGGGCGAATCAGGCTTCCACCGAACGACAACCCTTTGCCGGTAAACACGCAGGCCGTATTGTTGGAGAGTTTTTTCATCATCCCTGCCATAAAGCCAACTTCACGCCCACCAACGCCAATATCACCTGCAGGAACATCGGTATCCGGCCCGAGATGGCGATACAGTTCCATCATCAGCGCCTGGCAAAAACGCATGATCTCACCTTCACTTTTGCCTTTCGGGTTAAAGTCGCTACCGCCTTTACCACCGCCCATTGGCAGTGTGGTCAGCGCATTTTTGAAGGTTTGTTCAAAGCCTAAGAATTTCAGAATCGAGAGATTCACCGAGGGGTGGAAACGCATCCCACCTTTAAATGGGCCGATCGCCGAGCTAAATTGCACGCGCCAGGCGCGGTTAACCTGCACCTGATTTTTGTCATCAACCCAGGTGACGCGGAACTGAATCACACGCTCTGGCTCAACCAGTCTCTCCAGTAAGGCTGAACGGCGGTACTGCGGATTTTGCTCCAGGAACGGCCACAGCGTGGTCATGACTTCGCGTACTGCCTGTGCAAATTCAGGTTGGTTTGGATCACGTTGTTGAACAGAGGTCAGGAATGATTCAAGGGAAAGCGAGTTTTCCATAGATTAATAAGTCCTTGTTATAAGCAATGTTATAGATGTGTTGTGTTACTTCGAATATAACATTCACTTATTACCGAGCCGCAAGCGATTTCTTTTTATTACCACCCAAGCCGTATTAGCGTTATTAATTTCTCTGCGTCACCATTCCATATCGCCATGAATGTATTGCCTTTTTTGTATGGTCCGAGCGAATGATTTAGGGTCAGAGTTAATCGCGTTTCATCTATTTTACTTATTGATGCATAAGAAAAATCAAAGTAACGACCCACATGGCGGAACAAGGCTTTGAATAAGCTTTCTTTTGCACAAAAGGCTATCGTTAACGCGTAGTGGAAAGGCCAGCGAGACTGGCGCAACAGCTCTTTTTCAGCGCAATCTATAATCCCACCATGAATTTCTTCGGCGATGTGCGGGGCAATAATTTCTTCATAGTCGATACCGATTCCCTCGCGCATATCCGCAGAATCAGTAATCACGGTCGATAATGCCACATTGCCGCTGTGCGTGACGCTGCCGGTGAATCCCGGTGGCCAGCAGGGTTCACGGTGCAGTCCGATTCCCGGCACATAATCATTTACGCCATGAAAACGCAGCGCTTCACAGGCCGCTATTCTTCCTGCGAGATGTTCGGCTTTGCGTTTAACAACAGAATTGGATAAGCGCTGGTGATGGGGTAGCCATAACAAATCGTTGGGCTGAAAGGTTGTGGCGTCAAAATCCACGCGGTAAACGCGTAAATGGGGGAGAAAGTCGAAATGGGAAAGTTGATATTGCATCGCTATCGCTTAAAAACGGTGGATGTCGCTCACGCTAATCCACCCAGGAACAGCTTTCTCGTAGGGCGGATAAACGCATGCGTCATCCGCCGAAAAGCCAAAACTTAGAAGTGGGTATTCACACTCACATAGTAAGTACGACCGGACTCGTTATAGGTCTCGGCACCTGCCCCGTACATATAACCGACAGCACCACCTGTTGTCTGGGCATTACCCGCGCGCCAGTGGCGTTTATCGAACAGGTTATCAATCCCCGTCGTCAGGCTGACGTTTTTGGTCGCGTCCCAGGTTCCGCTCAGTCCAACAATGCTATACGGGCTAACCTCGTTGGTTTCGGGACCTGTTGCCGGTTCACCTTTATAGTTGTACTTCTTCGGCTGTTGTTTGCCGTACCACGTAAAGGTTGATTGCACAGAGATGTCCTGGCGAACCTGCCAACTCAGAGTGGAGTTTAGCGTATATTCCGGAATAACGGACAGGCGCTCGCCGGTCTCTTTATTCTTGCTTTCCAACATATAAGTGATGTTATTCGTCCAGTTCACCGTGTTGGAAACCGGTACGTTTAACGTGCCTTCCAGCCCTTCTACCAGCGCCTTAGGAATGTTTTCCCACTGGTAAATATCGGTTTTTGTTTTGCCAGAAGAAGTCTGGCCGATTGGCGCGTATCCCGCTTCGATTTTGTCTTTATAATCATTGCGGAACCAGGTGACACCAGCGAGCCAGCCGTCACGTTTGAACTCAAGGCCGATCTCTTTGTTGACGCTGGTTTCAGCTTTAAGGTCTTCGTTACCCATCATGTAGCAGCCCACGCCGGTGCCGCTTGCGTAGCAGCCCTGGCCTTTGCTGTAGAGGATGTAGTTCGGGTTAGTCTGATACAGGCTTGGCGCTTTATAGGCCTGAGCAATACCCATTTTCAGGGTGAAGTCATCACCCAAACCTTGAGACAGGTTCAGAGATGGGCTCCAGTTATTACCCACGATGCTGTGATGATCAAAGCGCAGACCCGGTGTCAACATGGTGCTGTCGGTCAGCTCCATATTGTCTTCAGCAAACAGTGAGAAGATCTCTGCCTGAGAATATGGGCTACGATTGGTGCTGTTCGAACCCGGAATTGGGCCGCCCATAAAGGTTTGACCGTTCGATGACAAATCTTTCATCTTTTGCTGGTTCCATTCGGTACCCAGCGTCAGGTTTTGGTTAAACACGAAATCAATCGGGATATTCACTTCGCTATGCAATAACACATCGCTCAGATCGATATCGCTGAATTTATCGCTGGAGAAAATCCCTTCGGTGCCACCGGCCAGGCCTTCCTGCATACGCGAGTTGCGCGTGTGCTCGTACTGCACGTAGTTGCTGGTGGTCAGGCCGCTGTCCCAACCGCCGTTCCAGGTCAAAGAATAGTTCTGGCGATACAGACGGTTAGTCTCATTGCCGTAGTTATCTTTCACAATCTGGTTGGTATTGGTGTTCTGGGTATCGCCGGAATAGAGGTTGCCCTGGCGGCTGTAACCCGCTTCCAGTTCCAGTGATTGCATTGGCGCAAAGTCCCAACGCACGACGCCGTTAATATCTTTGTTAATTACGCCTTCACGCCCGGCTGGCAGGGTGTCGGCATAAATACCGGTACGTTCAGACTGATGGCCCTGGTTGATGTCCCAGGCATCGGCCTGAGTTTTATCGAGGTTGCCGTACAAACGGAAGCTGAAATCCCCACCCAGTGGGCCGTTCAGGCTGAAGTTGGTGCGCTTAGTGGAACCTTCGTCTTTGTGCTCAGGGGCGTTGAGATAGGTGTTCCAGGTACCGTGCCATTCACCGTTGCCTTTTTTGGTGATGATATTGACTACACCACCTGCCGCACCGTTACCATAACGCGCCGCTGCCGGGCCACGAATCACTTCAATACGTTCGACCATTTCTGGTGGCACCCAGCTTGCATCACCACGTGTATCACGTTCGCCACGCCAGCCAAGTCTTACTGAGTTGCGACTGCTCACCGGTTTGCCATCAATCAGAATCAGGGTGTTTTCCGGGCCCATGCCGCGAATATCAATCTGACGCCCGTTACCGCGCTGGCCACTGGTGGAGTTACCGGTCAGGTTAACGCCGGGCATCGTGCGGACGATTTCGGAAATATCACGCGCTGGTGGGCGTTTTTTCAGCTCTTCAGCGGTGATGGTTGAAACGCCTGGTGCCTGTAAATTTTGTGCGGCGGCGGTGACAACCAGAGTGTCTTCATCAGCGTGATTTTGTGTGTCGTCATTGTTAGCAGCAGCGGTCTGAGCCGGTGCTGGTGCTGCTTGTTCTGCCGCAAAGGCAGGTGAAGCGACACCGTATATTCCCAGATTGATCAGCACAGCGAGGGAATAGTTAATTTTCTTATTCATTATGGCGGCCTGCTTTTCCGCTGGGCCCGGTGTCATTCCATTCCCTAAAGGGATCGGGCGCAGCATGGATGTTACGAAGCGATACCGAAACTGTCTGCAACAGCCCCGAAATGAGGGAATCGTGCGTTCAAGTCCGGCAATTAATTGTTTTTGCACCAGGAAGCTGGTAGCCCAAAGCGCGGAAATACGCTATTGCAAATGCAAATAATTATCAATAGTATTATCAATATATTTCAGGCTTGTTGATCGTTATCAATAATTTCAGAAGGTTATGTTTGAGTGACACATTTGCTGACAGGAAGTGAGAGCTGGTGGCAGGAAAAACAGGCACAAGGGATCCCCGCCGTCACTTTTGAAAGTGACGGTCTGTGCGAGGTGACTTTTCTGTGGCGTGACCCCGAGGGCTGCGAGCAAACCTCTCCGACAAAGCGAGTCTGGATTTACATCACTGGCGTGACCGATCACCACCAGAGCTCACGCCCGCAATCGCTCGAACGTATTGCTGGCACTAACGTCTGGCAATGGCAAACGCAGCTAACTGCTACATGGCGCGGCAGTTATTGCCTCATTCCAACAGACAGCGAAGATGATTTCCCTGCAGAGGCTTTTGACGGCATCGTGCCGGAGCGCATGGCGCTGCGTGAAGGCTGGCGAAAACTGCTGCCACGTGCGATTGCCGACCCGCTAAATCCTGAAAGCTGGCTCGGTGGGCGAGGGCACCCGATGTCAGCACTCCATCTTCCTGATGCACCAAAACAGTCTGGTTGGGATAAACCATTCACACCGTATAACGCACCCCGGCATATTTCCTGGCTGAGTGTCCGCCTGCAAAACCAACGTAATGTATGGATTTTTGCAACCGGTGACGCGCAGCCTGAGCAGCGCCCATTGGCAATATTGCTCGACGGCCAATTCTGGGCTGAAGGGATGCCAGTGTGGTCTGCACTCCAGGCTCAAACTGATGCCGGAGTATTACCTCCCGCCGTTTATATGTTGATTGATGTTATCGACAATGCCACTCGCAGTGGTGAACTGCCCTGTAATGCGCAGTTTTGGCTGGCAGTACAAGAAGAATTACTACCGCATCTGCGCACGGTTACCCGCTGGAATGAAAATCCAGAAACCACGGTGGTCGCCGGGCAAAGCTTTGGTGGGCTTTCCTCGCTTTATGCCGCACTTCACTGGCCTGAACAATTTGGCTGTGTGCTGAGCCAGTCAGGTTCTTACTGGTGGCCACGTCGCGAAAATAACCAGCAAGGCGGGCAGTTGATACGGCAGCTAGAAGACGGGCTTGCGTGTGAAAAACCGCTGCGTATCTATCTTGAGGCAGGGGTCAGAGAGCCTCTCATTCATCAAGTTAATCAACGAATTTACCCCTTACTACAACAAACACAGCGAGCTGTTTTCTACCGTCAGGTTGATGGTGGGCACGATGCGCTTTGCTGGCGAGGCGGTTTAATTGACGGTCTCACCTGGCTTTGGAAAGCGCCTTAAAGATTGGAGTGAACTATGGAATTCAGTAACCCTTTCGACTCGTTGCAGGGCCATTTTTTTATCCTTAAAAATGCGCAGCAACAGTTCAGTTTATGGCCGGAGCATTGTGCTTTACCCGATGGCTGGCAGGTGGTTTGTGAACCCGCATCAAGCGATGAATGTAACCGCTGGCTGCTTGCCAACTGGGGCAGTCTTCAACCCGCTTCCTTTGCAAAAGAAGAGGTGAGTGGTGAGTGAATTAATGATGACTCCAGCACGGGAACAACAGATCAAAACCATGCCGCTTGTGGCAGCACAGCCCGGAATCTGGATGGCGGATCAGCTGTCACAACACTCCAACATGTGGAGCGTGGCACACTATGTTGAGCTAAATGGAGAACTCAACGAAGCGCTATTGTGCCAGGCTATAGTGGCAGGAATGAAAGAGGCCGATACCCTTTGCATGCGCTTTAGCGAAGTGGACGGCGAAGCGCGCCAGTGGGTCGATCCTGATGCCTCGTTTGTTGCGCCTCTTTGTGTTGATCTGCGCAATCAAATCGATCCGATCGCCGCCGCACAAGCGATAATGCGCGACGATCTCGAAGGGGATTTGCGCATTGCCAGCGGCAAGCCGCTTTACCATCATCAAATGCTGCGTATCTCAGATACACGCTGGTTCTGGTATCAACGTTTTCATCATTTAGTGGTCGATGGCTTTAGTTTCACCGCTATTACCCGCCGTATTGCCAATATTTATAGCGACTTGTGCCAAAACCAGGTGCCTGAACCCACGCCCTTTACTCCGTTTAGCGAAGTGGTTGAAGAATACGAGCATTACCGCAAAACGGATGCCTGGCAGCGTGATTCTGCCTTCTGGATAAGCAAAGCTAAACAGTTGCCACCACCCGCCACTTTGTCAACCAAACCGCTTACCGGGCAAGGAGTTACCACAAAACTGATTCGCCAGACGCTACGTTTTGAGTCTGCTGATTTTCACGCACTGGCTGAAAACGCTCGCCTGCAAAACCTGACAGCCGCCGATATGGCGTTAGGGCTGGTGGCGTTGTGGCTCGGGCGTTTAAGTGGTCGCAATGAGTATTCCGCCGGTTTTATCTTTATGCGCCGCATGGGTTCCGCCGCACTTTGTGCCACCGGCCCGGTGCTGAATGTATTGCCGTTTGGTGTGCGTATTGAATCCGACTACACCCTTACCAGCCTTGCGACAAACCTTGCCAAAGAACTGAAAGGTTTACGCCGTTACCAGCGTTACGATGCTGAACAAATCCAGCGCGATTTAGGGCTGATCGCAAATGGCGAACCGCTATATGGCCCAGTAATAAACCTGAAAATGTTCGATTACCGCCTCGATTTCAATGGTATTGAAGGCATCACGCACCAACTGGCTTCCGGCCCGGTGCGCGACCTGGAAATTGCGCTATACATTAGCGAACAAGGTGACTTCTCCCTTGAAATGCTGGCGAATGCCGAGCGTTACAATGCGCAAACTTTGCAGCAGCATATTGCGCGTTTGCCGCTTCTATTGCGCCAGTTTGCGACCAATCCTGCATTACGATGCGTGGATGCCCAATTGCTGCATCAGTCTGAAATTGAACTGCTGGAAAGCGTAAATGCCACGCAAACTCCTGTCACAGTGACAACATTAAGCCAGCTGATTGCGAAGCAAGCGCTGCGCACACCAGATGCTCCGGCACTGGCGGACGAAAACCACCAGTTCAGTTATCGCGAGATGCGTGAACAGGTTCAGGCATTGGCGAGTGAGCTTCTGTTATGCGGCGTAAAACCGGGTGATGTGGTTGCCGTGGCACTTCCTCGTTCGGTGTTTTTATCACTGGCGCTGCAAGCGATTGTTGAAGTGGGCGCAGCCTGGCTGCCGCTGGATACCGGCTATCCCGATGAGCGCCTCCATATGATGCTCGAAGATGCCGCGCCGCGTTTATTGCTCACTTCTCAAGAGCAGTTACCACGTTTTAGTGCTGTTAATGGCCTGAAAACCTTCTGCTATCAAAGCGTATTGGCTGCGGAGAATAAGCCAGAAACCGATAATCTTTCGCGCCCGGAACATACCGCGTATGTGATTTTCACATCCGGTTCCACAGGCCGCCCGAAAGGGGTGATGGTAGGGCAGCAGGCCATCGTTAACCGTCTGTTGTGGATGCAAAACCACTATCCGTTAAGCGGTGACGACGTGGTGTTGCAGAAAACGCCATGCAGTTTTGATGTATCGGTTTGGGAGTTTTTCTGGCCCTATATTGTGGGCGCACAACTGGTGATGGCCCCACCAGAGGCACATCGCGATCCGGAAGCATTACAGAATTTATTTTCCCGTTACCGTGTGACCACTACACACTTTGTTCCGTCGATGCTGGCGGCATTTGTTGCGGCGCTAACTGATGCCGAAGCGGTGACGAAATGCGCGACGTTGAAACGCGTATTCTGTAGCGGCGAAGCATTGCCAACAGAGCTTTGCCGCCAGTGGGAACAGCTTACCCACGCACCGTTGCACAACCTTTATGGTCCAACCGAGGCCGCCGTTGACGTGAGTTGGTATCCGGCATTTGGTGAGGAATTAGCACAGGTTTCCGGCAGTAGCGTGCCGATTGGCTGGCCGGTGTGGAACACCGGGCTGCGGATTCTTGACTCAGCAATGCGCCCGGTTCCTGTCGGGATCGCAGGCGATCTTTACCTTACCGGGATCCAGTTGGCGCAGGGCTATTTATCCCGCCCGGATCTTACTGCCAGCCGCTTTGTTGCCGATCCTTTTGCTACTGGCGAGCGAATGTATCGCACTGGCGACGTGGCGCGTTGGCTCGAAAACGGTGCAGTGGAATATCTTGGACGCAGTGACGATCAGCTAAAAATTCGTGGCCAACGCATTGAATTGGGCGACATTGACCGCGCTTTGCAGGCGCTGCCGGGTGTTGCGCAGGCAGTGACGCACGCCTGCGTGCTCAATAAAGACGCCGCAAGCGGTGGTGATGCCCGTCAGCTGGTGGGCTATCTGGTCTCGGCTTCGGGCGAGGTTTTGCCCGTCGACACGCTACATGAACAATTGAGCGACGTGCTCCCGGCGCACATGGTGCCGGTCGCGCTCATTCAGCTTGATGATTTCCCATTGAGCGCGAACGGCAAGCTGGACAGAAAAGCACTGCCGTTGCCGGAACTGGCGTTACGTGGCACAGGACGCGCACCGGAATCTTCATTAGAAATCACTATTGCTGATGCTTTTGCCCATTTGCTGGGCTGCGAAATTCGCTCGATAGAAGACGATTTCTTTGCTCTCGGTGGCCATTCATTACTGGCGATGCGTCTCGCTGCCCAATTACGCCGCGCGCTTGAAAGGCCTGTTACCGTCGGCCAAATAATGGTGGCGTCGACGGTCGGCCAGCTCGCTGAAACTCTGGCGCAAGAATTCGGTGAAGAAGAAGCGAATCGTGCAGGGTTTGAAGCCGTGCTGCCGCTGCGTAAAAGCACTGGACCAACGCTTTATTGCTTCCACCCGGCGTCTGGCTTTGCCTGGCAATTTAGTGTGTTGCAGCGCTATCTCGACCCACGTTGGTCGATAACCGGCATTCAGTCTCCGCGCCCGAACGGCCCGATGCAGGAGGCTGAAAACCTGGCGCAGGTTAGTGATACGCACCTGCAAACCCTGCGTCAACTTCAACCGCATGGCCCGTATTATCTGATGGGATATTCGTTAGGCGGTACGCTGGCGCAAGGTATTGCGGCGCGTCTTGAAGCCGCAGGTGAAAAGGTAGCGTTCTTAGGGTTGTTAGATACCTGGCCGCCAGAAACGCAAAACTGGGCGCAAAAGGGTGCTAACGAACTCGATCCGGCTGTGCTTGATGAAATCAACCGCGAACGTGCGGCTTTTGTCGCCGCACAGCAGGGGCAAACGTCGGATGCTTTATTCCAGGCTATCGAAGGCAACTACGGCGATGCGGTGCGCCTGCTCACCACGGCGCAAAGCGTGCCATTTGCGGGTAAAGCCACGCTATTTGTTGCCGAGCGAACGTTACCTGCGGGGATGGATCCGCAACAAACCTGGGCTCCGTGGATTGGCGAACTTGAGGTATTCCGCCTGGACTGCGCCCACGTCGATATTATTTCCCCAAATGCTTTTGTGGAAATAGGGCCTGTTTTGCAGCGGGTTTTGGCGTAAGTGTCGGATGGCGCTGCGCTTATCCGACCTACACAGTGCTTTCGTAGGGGGGATAAGCGCAGCGCCATCCACTGTTTCTTTGAGGTTTTACCCTCGCCCGAGCGGCACCACCAGCGGTGTATGCGCCACCGGGTCTTCAATAATCATGCAACGCAGGCCATAAATCGCTTCGATAAGTTCGGAGGTGACAATCTCGGTTGGCGCGCCTTCGGCCACAATCTTCCCATCACGCAAGGCGATTAAATGCGTGGCGTAACGGCAGGCCTGGTTCAAATCGTGCAGCACTGCGGCAAGGGTGAAACCTTGCTTTTGATTGAGATCGCGCAGTAATTCCAGCAAATCAATTTGATGGCTGATATCAAGCCAGGTGGTCGGCTCATCAAGTAGCAAAATTGATGTTTCCTGCGCCAGTACCATTGCAATCCATGCGCGCTGCCGCTGGCCACCAGAAAGCGTATCCACTGGCTGATCGGCTAAATCTTCAATATTTGTCGCTTTTAATGCCCGTTCGACCGCCTGGCTGTCCTCTTCCCGCCAGCGTGAAAACATCGGTTGGTGCGGGTAGCGACCGCGCGCCACCAGTTCCGCCACACTAATATCTCCCGGTGCCGTGGAATTTTGCGCCAGTAAACCCACACGCCGTGCCACTTCTTTGGTCGCAAAACGGTGGATTTCATTGCCATCCAGCCAGACCTGGCCTTGCATCGGTTTCATCAGGCGGCTTAGCGTGCGCAGCAAAGTGGATTTCCCACAGCCGTTGGGGCCGATAATCGCGGTAAATTTCCCGTCAGGAATGGCAACGGTCAGGCCGTCGGCCACCACATGATTACCATATCCAAGCCGTAGCTGTTCGCCGTGCAGGCGCGATGGAGTGGAAATCTGGCTCATTTCTTACGGGACTCCTGAATCAACAACGCAATAAGATAAATACCGCCGAGGCTTACCGTGACCACGCCGACCGGTAATTGATATGGCATAAACAGATGTTGGGCGCACAGGTCTGCTGCGAGCAATAGCGTGGCGCCGCATAATGCAGATTGCAGCAAACCCCAGCGTGAGGTGCCGCTTAAACGGCGAGCGATATGTGGTGCGACGAGTGCGATAAATGAAATCGGCCCGGCTAATGCGGTGGCTGCGGCAGTCAGTATCACGCCGGTTAGCATTAACAACAGGCGCGAGCGTTCAACCGAAACGCCAAGCGCGCAGGCACTGTCATCGCCCATCTCCAGCAACCGCATGCGGCGTACTAACAATGTTCCAGCAACCAGTGCCAGTAACATTAAAGGAGCCGCCGGGAAGATTTTCCCCCAGGTTAAACCGTTCAGGGAACCGGCGTTCCAGAGTCCAGCAGAAATGGCAGTTTCAAGCGAGGCATGTAGCAGCAGCCAGGTATTGAACGCCACCAGCATAGCCCGCACGCCAATGCCGATGATTATTAAGCGGAAAGTTTCGATCCCGTTGCGCCAGGCGAGCAACCAGACCACCAGCGCAGTCAAAATACCGCCAACCATGGCAGAGGTGGCAATCGCGGTTTGATGCTGACCGAACAGCACCATAGCCACCAATACGCCACTCCACGCACCGGTGTTAAAGCCCATCACATCCGGGCTGCCGAGCGGGTTGCGCATCAGCGACTGGAAGATGGCACCACTCACGCCCAAAGCCGCGCCAATCAGTAGTGCCATGACAACGCGTGGCAAGCGCCATTCGACCACCACCAGTGAGATATTACGCGGTGCGGAACCAAGTAGAGCGTCAACCACCTGGCTTACCGAAAGCGGTAATACGCCACTTCCCAGGCTCCATATCCCCAGAGTGATACTGAGTAGCAATAAAATCAGGCTGATGGTGACCAGGCGAGGAGAAAGGCGGTTCATAATCCTGCTCCTTTACGGCTGCGGCGCACTAAGTAGATAAGCATCGGTGCGCCAATAAACGCGCTCACCACTGAAACGCGCAGCTCGCCAGGAACCAGCATGCGGCCAATAATATCTGCAAAAAGCAATAGAGTTGGAGTGGCAATGAGAGTCACAGGGAGCGACCAACGGTGATCGGCTCCCACCAGCCAACGTGCCAGATGCGGCATCATCAACCCAATAAAAGCGATAGGGCCAACGGCGGCTGTAGCACTCCCGCAAAGTAGCGTTATAGCGACCAGACCCAGCAACTGAGTGCGTGCCACTTTACTGCCGAGTGCGGTTGCGGTGTCAGTACCCATGCTCAGACTATTAAGAGAGCGGCTGATAAACAGGGCAATCGCACAGCCTGCAAGCACCGGCAGCACAATCACTTTCAAGGTTGATAGTGTACGTATATCAAGCGTTCCGGCCTGCCAGAAACGCAACTGGTCATAAACCACCGGGTTGAGTAGCGCGATGCCGTTGCTTAGACCCTCGAGCACCGCGCCGAGCGCGACACCCGCAAGTGTTAACCGCACCGGGCTGAGCTGCCCACCGCCCTGGCTTCCGGTAAATGCCACCAGAAGGGCTGCGAACAGTGCGCCTGAAAAGGCAAGCCCAAGGAGTGCCAGAGGAGAGGTAAGACTCCAGAGCGCAGCGCCTAATACAATGGTAAAACTGGCTCCGGCATTAACCCCAAGCAGGCCTGGGTCCGCGAGGGGATTTCGAGTCAGCGTTTGCATCAATGCGCCGGCAAGGCCCAGCGCGCCACCCGCAAGAATACCGGCTAGTGTGCGGGGGAGGCGGGCGTCGAGCACGATAGTGCAATCTGCACTTTGGCATTGACCGCTGAGTGCATTGATAACGACTTCAGCGGGGAGGGATTTGGCACCTAATAACAAACTGAGTATTGCCATTAAAACGAGTAAAAACAATAAACTCAGCAGGATGAACCAGCGTGACATACGTTGTATATCCTTCACTTCGTAGCCCTACAAAAATCGCGTAAAATTAAATGATAGTTATTATCATTATCACTCTTATTTGTTTATGTTAGCATGAGCCGCCTCGCACCCGGAAAGAAAAATTCGCTTTAAGGCCATGTAATGAACCGCAATTCTTTGCTGCTTAATCTCAGTTTACTCAAGACTCATCCCGCTTTTCGTGCCGTCTTCCTCGCCCGTTTTATCTCCATTGTGTCGTTGGGGTTGTTGGGTGTCGCGGTGCCGGTACAAATCCAGATGCTGACAGGCTCCTCCTTGCAAGTGGGGCTCGCAGTGACGCTGACCGGTTCGGCGATGTTTATCGGCCTGATGATGGGTGGCGTGCTGGCAGATCGCCACGAGCGTCGCCGCCTGATTTTGCTGGCTCGTTCTACCTGTGGCGTGGGCTTTATTGGCCTGACGATTAACGCCGCGTTACCCGAACCGTCGCTTGCGGCAATTTATCTGCTTGGCGTGTGGGATGGGTTCTTTGGCGCACTAGGCGTGACTGCACTTTTAGCCGCAACACCTGCGCTGGTGGGGCGTGAAAATCTGATGCAGGCCAGTGCGATTACCATGCTCACCGTGCGCCTGGGTTCGGTGATTTCACCGATGATTGGCGGGCTGTTACTGGCATCAGGCGGCGTGGTCTGGAACTATGCGCTGGCGTCTGTCGGCACCTTTATCACTTTGCTGCCGCTGCTGAGTTTACCGAAACTGGCACCACCTCCTCAGGCGCGTGAAAATCCGTTGTTGTCGCTGTGGAATGGCTTACGTTTTCTGGTCGGTCACCCGGTTATTGGCGGCATTGCGTTAGTTGGCGCGTTGTTGACTATGGCGAGCGCGGTGCGGGTGTTGTATCCGGCGCTGGCGGGTCACTGGCAAATGAGTGCCGCGCAAATCGGCCTGATGTACGCCGCCGTTCCGTTGGGGGCCGCGATTGGTGCGTTGACCAGTGGGCGTATTGCCCATCACGCGAGTCCGGGCATGATCATGCTCATGACGGGGATTGTGTCGTTTATCTCGATTGGCGTTTTCAGCCTGATGCCGGTTTGGGGGCTTGGTCTGGCTTGCCTGGCATTGTTTGGCTATCTCAGTGCGATTAGCTCTTTGTTGCAATACACGCTAATTCAGACGCTTACACCGGACGGCATGTTAGGGCGCATCAATGGTTTATGGACGGCGCAGAACGTGACGGGTGATGCGATAGGTGCTGCGATTTTAGGTGGCATGACGGTGGTGATGACGCCCGTTGCGGCGGCAAGTTCAGGTGGTTTTGCATTGACACTATGCGGCGTTGTGCTGGCGATTGTGTTGGTGCAGCTTCGTCGTTACCAACAAACCGCTCCGGCGTAAATTGCGATAGTGTCGGATGTCGCATGCGCGAATCCGACACTAAATGAATCAATCACTTGCTGGCAAACAACTGACTCATCCGCTCCAGAATCTGCGTGGCACTGTAATAATCCAGACGGAAAGTCTCGGTTCCCAGCGCGTAAACGTGTTTTTCCTGCACGGCTGGCAGATGCGAAAGAAGCGGATTATTTGCCAGTGCAGTGGCGTCTTTGTCATCGCTTGCGAACAGGAAAAGACTCTCGCCATTCAAACCTGTAGCAAGGTTTTCACCGCCAAGCTGCACGATGTCGTGACGTTTACCCATGCTCTGGCTGGTATGAATAGCCGCGGGAATTGGCGATAAGGTAAAACCGAGCTGCACAAGTAATTTTCCCTGTGCCGAATCTAATGTCCAAATATTCGCTGAACGGGATGCTGGCGTGTAAACCATCGCTGTGACCGGTTGCGGCGGCAACTTCATGTGCATTCTGGCTTCACTTAGCTGCTTATCAAAGCTTGAAATTCTTTCGGCAGCTTGTTTTTCGTGACCGGTAATTTCGCCGAGCTGAGTGAGCAATTGCTGCCAACTTTTATCGTCGTAATTGATAACCAGCGTCGGTGCAATTGCCGAGAGCTGCTCATAAAGGGCGAGGGCAGAATCACCACCGGTGGCACTAATCAAAATCAAATCAGGCATTTGTGCGGCGACGGCTTCCGCACTGGCTTCGCCAATATATAAACGCTGAACGTTACGTTCTTTCGCAACATCTCCCCACTGGCGTAGAAAACCTTGCGAGTCAGCCATGCGGTTGCCAGGCGTCGTAGCGCCGCTTGCCACTACCGGGGCATCAATTGCCAATAGTGAACCGGTGAGTGTCACGCTGGTTGAGACAATTCGCTGCGGTGCCTGCTCAAAGGTATGGGGACCGTGGCTGTCGGTGATAGTGCGCGGCCACTCTGAAGCGTGGGCAAAGCTGCTCAGGCATAAAACGATAACTGCGGAGAATCTGATTTTCACTCAATAACTTCCTGTTGAAATTTAACTATTACGGTGGATGGCGCAGGCGCTTATCCACCCTACAAAACGGTTTTGCGTTGGCCGAATAAGCGTTAGCGCCATCCGACTAGACTGAGCAGCTATTGACACTGCTGTCTTTTCTCTTTAGGTTACGACCCCGAAAAGCAAATGATAATCATTATTAATATCTTTTGTCATGTTTTTACGGAGGACGGATGGAAACGTTACTGGTGCCGCAGCCACAAGAAAAACAGCTAACACCTTGTGCGAATAGTTTTTTCTTTATGTCGCCTTATCGCAGTTTTTCGACCAGCGGCTGCTTTACGCGGCTGGACTGCGCGGCGCTTGATGGTGCAAACCCCCACGGGAATCTGCAAAAACAGCTGCGTGAAGCATTTGAAAACGCCAAAAAGCACGGCATCGAGAAACCTGTTGTCGTCGGCGCAATTCCATTCGATCCGAGCCAACCTTCAGCGTTGTTTATCCCGCAAAGCTGGCAGACGTTTTCTCGCGCCGAGCGCCAGACTGATGCCAGCCAAAGCAGAACAGCAAAACCGCTAAACATTGCCGCTCGTAAAGCCATTCCTGAACAAGACAAATTTATGGAGATGGTGGCTCATGCCGCGGTCAGGACGTCGCAGCCGGATATTGACAAAGTGGTACTTTCGCGCCTGATTGATATTAAAACGGACGCGCCCGTCGATCTCGATGTGTTACTCAATCGCCTGATTAGCCAGAATCCAACCAGTTACAACTTCCATGTGCCGTTACCGGATGGCAGCTCGCTGGTGGGTGCCAGCCCGGAATTGCTGCTACGCAAATCGGGCAAGAATTTCAGCTCCTTGCCGCTGGCAGGTTCGGCGCGTCGCGATAAAGAAAATATCCCGCGCGACAGCGAAATTGGTGCGCAACTGCTGCGCTCAAGCAAAGATCGCCATGAACACGGTCTGGTGACCCAGGCAATGCGCGATGTTTTACAGCCGCATAGCCAACATTTAACGCTTTCCGATACGCCGGAATTGATCACCACACCGACCTTATGGCACCTGGCAACACCAATTTATGGTCAGGTTGAAGGCCATCAACACAACGCACTTTCGCTGGCCTGCTTGCTGCACCCAACGCCTGCGCTGAGTGGTTTCCCACACGATGTGGCGCAAAAATTAATTGCCGAACTGGAGCCGTTTGACCGCGAACTGTTTGGCGGCATCGTCGGCTGGTGTGACGCAGACGGTAACGGTGAGTGGGTGGTGACGATTCGCTGTGCCCGGGTAGGCGGCAATCAAGTGCGTCTATTCGCAGGCGCGGGCATTGTCCCTGCTTCCTCTCCTGAATCGGAATGGCGCGAAACCGGCGTCAAACTTTCCACCATGCTCAACGTATTTGGACTGAAATAAATGGCGATTCAATTCACGCGCTGGCCGGATGAACTGGCCGCTCGCTACCGCGAAAAAGGTTACTGGGCGGATCTGCCGCTGACCGACATCCTCACCCGTCAGGCGAAAAATGATGCGATTGCACTGATTGATGGCGAGCGCCATTACAGCTATCGCGAACTGGAAATGGCGGCGACTCGCCTGGCCTGCGCGTTACAGCGCCGTGGCCTGAGCGGTGGTGAAACCGCGTTGGTCCAGCTTGGCAACGTGGCAGAACTCTACATCACGCTGTTTGCGCTACTGAAAATTGGCGTTGCGCCGGTTAATGCGCTGTTCAGCCACCAACGTACTGAAATGGAAGCGTACGCGAAGCAAATCGAACCGGCGGTACTGATTGCCGACCGCAAACATAATTTGTTCGCTCACGACGATTTCCTGGATGCGCTCTGCCAACAGACCCCGTCCCTACGCATGGCGGTTTTGCTCAACGAAAACGATCGCGAGCGTTCGCTGAGCGCGTTCATCAACGAGCCGGAAGAGAACTTTGTCGCCACGCCGAGCGCGCCCGATGAAGTGGCCTTTTTCCAGCTTTCCGGCGGCAGCACCGGCACGCCGAAACTGATCCCACGTACCCATAACGATTACTACTACAGCATTCGTCGCAGCGTAGAAATTTGCCGTTTTGATGCGAATACACGCTTTCTGTGCGCGATCCCGGCGGCGCACAACTACGCGCTGAGTTCACCTGGTTCGCTCGGCGTATTTTACGGCGGCGGGCGCGTGGTACTGGCAAACGACCCGAGTGCTACGCTCTGCTTCCCGCTGATTGAACGCCACCAGATTAACGTCACCGCGCTGGTGCCGCCTGCCGTCAGCCTGTGGTTACAGGCAATTGGTGAGTGGGGCAGCAATAAATCCCTTGAGTCGCTGACGCTGTTGCAGGTGGGCGGCGCACGGTTGAGCGAAGCGCTGGCCGCTCGTATTCCGGCAGAAATTGGCTGCCAGCTACAGCAAGTTTTCGGTATGGCAGAAGGGCTGGTGAACTACACGCGCCTTGACGACGACAACGAACACATCTTCAAAACCCAGGGCAAACCGATGTGCCCGGACGACGAAGTATGGGTGGCTGATGCCAACGGCAACCCATTACTGCACGGTGAAGTGGGCCGTCTGATGACGCGCGGACCTTATACCTTCCGTGGCTATTACCGCAGCCCGGAACACAACGCCAGCGCCTTTGATGCCAACGGTTTTTACTGCTCCGGCGATCTCATTTCGATTACCGAAGACGGTTACATCACCGTTCAAGGACGCGAGAAAGATCAGATCAACCGCGGCGGGGAGAAGATCGCCGCAGAAGAGATCGAAAACCTGCTGCTGCGCCATGAAGAGATCGTTCATGCCGCCTTAGTTTCGATGGAAGACAGTCTGCTGGGCGAGAAAAGCTGCGCGTTTATCGTCGGTCAACGCCCGTTCCGCGCGGTGGAAATTCGCCGTTACTTGCGTGAACTCGGCATTGCCGACTTCAAACTTCCCGATCGCATTGAAATCGTTGAAAACCTGCCGCTGACTGCGGTGGGCAAAGTGGACAAAAAACGTTTGCGCCAGTTGATTGCTGATAAGCAACTGGCTTCCTGATAGACGGAGAATTTATGGCTATTCCAAAACTGAACGCATACACCTTACCGACGGCTGCCGACATCCCGGAAAACAAAGTGAATTGGGCGTTTGAGCCTGAGCGGGCGGCGCTGCTGATTCATGATATGCAGGAATATTTCATTGATTTCTGGGGCGATAATTGCCCGATGATTCAGCAGGTTATTGCGAATATCGCCGCGCTGCGTGATTACTGCAAACGCCACAATATTCCGGTTTATTACACAGCGCAGCCCAACGCCCAGAGCGACGAAGACCGTGCGCTGCTCAACGACATGTGGGGACCGGGATTAAACAAACACCCTGAGCGCCAGAAAGTGGTCGCTGAGTTGGCTCCAGATGAAAACGACACGGTGCTGACTAAATGGCGCTACAGTGCCTTTATCCGCTCGCCGCTGGAACAGTCCCTGAAAGATACGGGCCGTAACCAGCTGATTATCTGCGGTGTGTACGCGCATATTGGCTGCATGACGACGGCAACCGATGCGTTTATGCGTGATATCAAACCGTTTATGGTCGCCGACGCGCTGGCAGATTTCAGCCGTGAAGAGCACATGATGGCGCTGAAATACACCGCCGGGCGTTCCGGGCGTGTGGTGATGACGCGTGATTTGTTGCCGGAAGCTGCGCCGCAAAATAAACAGCAACTGCGTGAAATCGTCCTGCCACTGCTTGATGAATCCGACATTCCTGAAGATGACGAAAACCTGATTGATTACGGCCTGGATTCGGTGCGCATGATGGCGCTTGCGGCGCGCTGGCGCAAAATCCACGCGGATATCGACTTTGTGATGCTGGCGAAAAAACCGACTATTGACGCCTGGTGGGTGCTGCTGTCGCGAGAAGTGCAGGCATGAACATCGACTTTAGCGGCAGGCAAGTTTGGGTGACGGGGGCAGGCAAAGGCATCGGCTATCACACTGCGTGTGCGTTTAGCGAAGCCGGTGCTACGGTTATCGGTTTTGATCTGGCGTTCCCGTTGGATGTTTATCCGTTCGCCACCCAAGTGTTAAACGTGGCGGATGCCGACCAGGTTGGCAGCGTGACTCAACGAATACTCAGCGACGAACGGCATCTTGATGTGCTGGTGAATGCGGCGGGAATTTTGCGCATGGGCGCGACGGATGCCCTGGCGCTGCAAGACTGGCAGGACACCTTTGCGGTCAACGTCGGCGGCGCGTTCAATCTCTTCCGCGCCGTGATGCCGCGCATGCGTGAACAGCGCAGCGGGGCGATAGTGACCGTTGCATCCGATGCTGCGCACACGCCACGCACCGGTATGTCGGCCTATGGCGCGTCAAAAGCGGCACTGAAAAGCCTGGCGTTAACCGTTGGCCTGGAGCTGGCACCATTTGGCGTGCGCTGCAATGTGGTATCGCCGGGTTCGACGGACACCGATATGCAACGCACGTTGTGGAAAACGCCAGACGCTGAACAACAGCGTATTAAGGGGTTCCCGGACCAGTTCAAACTGGGCATTCCGCTGGGCAAAATTGCCCGCCCGCAGGAGATCGCCAGCACGATTTTGTTCCTCGCCTCACAACACGCCAGCCACATCACTTTGCAGGATATTGTGATTGATGGTGGCGCAACGCTTGGAGCCTGAATGAGTATCTGGAAAAGGGAACTTACGCTTGAGGCGCTAAATAAAACCAGCGTCGGGACGATGGTTGAGCATCTCGGTATTGTCTACACGCGCATGGACGACGAAAGCCTGGAAGCGGAAATGCCCGTCGATAACCGTACTCAACAGCCATTTGGTTTGCTGCATGGCGGTGCGTCAGTGGTGCTGGCTGAAACACTGGGGTCGATGGCCGGTTTTTTGACGACGAGTGAAGGGCAGTGCGTGGTTGGGACTGAAATTAACGCCAGCCACCACCGGGCTGTGGCATCGGGAACGGTGCGTGGCGTATGCAAACCGCTGCATTTAGGGCGCTCTTCCCAAGTGTGGGAAATTGCTATTTTTGATGCTCGTGGTAAGCGATGTTGCACTAGTCGTTTGACGACGGCGACGATAGGGTAAAAGTTTATGGCTGATTCAGCCGTATCCTTTGTAAGGATATGGCTAATTCAGTCGTATCCTTTGTAAGGATGGTGATTGTTTCGTTCACCCGTACAGCCGGTTATCTCTGTTAATGATGGCTAACGGTGAACGTGCCAGGGGGATAACGACATCCCCCTGGCGACCCCGTCGCCCGGTCATTAAATTGCCGCTGCGCGGTAAACCCCAGCTTATCCCCAACGTTCAGGGTCGTTCGCGACTCGCTGATTCGTCACATCCCTGTGACGAACCACTTCGTGGCCAACGCAAGCATTGTTCAAAAATGTTCCAGACATTTTTGTCCGGCGATCGCTCTCTTTCACGGCGGACGGCAGCTCAACCCTGACTTATGGGTAACGCCGGGGCAATTTATACCGGGAACAAGGTCAAAACCGGTTTGGCTTTTGACCTTAGCTTTTGACGTTGACCTTTGAGTCCGGCATAAATCGCCTCCGTTTTGACTGTAAGGCCGGGTCGAGCCGTCGGGAACGGCGAGAGGTTGTGATCGCCGGGAGCGCGTCACAACCGACCCTGGGACTGAAAGGAAAAACGGAGGTTTACCGCGCAGCGGCGATTTAAACGCCGGGAGCCGGGATTACCAAGGGTGCTGCGGTAGCACCCTTGGTCCGTTCACCGATGCAGTAAGTACAGGGATCACTAAACGCTCGGTGAACGGAACTATCACCTATCAAGTAATGGCATAACCATCCCCGCATCGTGATCTCCTTAACAAGCTGATGTAAAGACCTGGTCAAACCACTGTATTCCAATGTTTCAATGTTGTTAAATCCACGCGCTTGTTCTAGAACAAAACGGTAATACCGTCTGCCTCTACCTCTGGCTCTACACATGGAAAACAATATGAATAATCCAGGGAAACACCTCATATGGGCTGTGCTTGCACTGATAGGTGCATTCGCGCTCGGCTATATCGCACTCAATCGTGGCGAACAGATAAACGCATTGTGGATTGTGGTTGCTGCAATCTGCGTTTACCTCATCGCTTACCGTTACTACGGCCTGTTTATTGCTAAACGGGTCTTAACTGTTGATGCCACTCGTATGACGCCAGCCGTGCGCCATAACGACGGGCTTGATTACGTACCTACCGACAAGAAAGTGTTGTTCGGTCACCATTTTGCTGCGATTGCCGGTGCGGGGCCGCTTGTCGGCCCGGTGCTTGCCGCGCAAATGGGCTACTTACCTGGTATGCTCTGGCTGCTGGCGGGGGTGGTGTTGGCCGGTGCCGTACAGGATTTTATGGTGCTGTTTGTCTCAACCCGACGTGACGGACGTTCATTGGGCGAACTGGTGAAAGAGGAGATGGGCAATACGGCGGGCGTTATCGCGCTGGTGGCCTGTTTTATGATCATGGTGATCATCCTCGCGGTGCTGGCGATGATTGTGGTGAAAGCGCTGACTCACAGTCCGTGGGGAACCTACACCGTGGCGTTCACCATTCCGCTGGCGCTGTTTATGGGGGTCTATATCCGCTACCTGCGCCCGGGCCGCATTGGTGAGGTGTCGGTCATCGGTCTGGTTATGCTGATATTTGCCATTATTTCAGGTGGCTGGGTCGCCGAAAGCCCAACCTGGGCACCGTACTTTGACTTTACTGGTGTGCAACTGACATGGATGCTGGTGGGTTATGGTTTTGTCGCCGCAGTACTGCCAGTCTGGCTGCTGCTGGCTCCGCGTGATTACCTCTCCACCTTCCTGAAAATAGGCACCATTATTGGGCTGGCAATTGGCATTTTAATTATGCGCCCAACGCTGCAAATGCCTTCGCTGACCAAATTCATTGATGGTACTGGCCCGGTCTGGACCGGCGACCTGTTCCCGTTCTTGTTTATCACCATTGCGTGCGGCGCGGTTTCTGGCTTCCACGCGCTGATTGCTTCTGGCACCACGCCGAAAATGCTGGCTAACGAAAACCAGGCTTGCTTTATCGGTTACGGCGGCATGTTGATGGAATCGTTTGTCGCGATTATGGCGCTGGTTGCGGCCTGTGTTATCGACCCTGGCGTCTACTTCGCAATGAACAGCCCGATGGCGGTTCTGGCTCCGGCTGGCACGACTGATATTGTGGTATCGGCGGCAAGCGTGGTCAGTAGTTGGGGCTTCCATATCACTCCGGAAACCTTAACCAACATTGCAAATGAAGTGGGCGAGCAAAGCATCATTTCCCGTGCTGGTGGCGCACCTACGCTTGCGGTTGGTATGGCGTACATTCTGCACGGTGCGCTGGGTGGCCTGATGGATGTGTCGTTCTGGTATCACTTTGCCATTCTGTTTGAAGCACTGTTCATTTTGACGGCGGTTGATGCCGGTACACGTGCGGCACGCTTTATGTTGCAAGACTTGTTAGGCGTAATTTCCCCGAGCCTCAAGCGTACTGACTCGTTGCCTGCGAACTTACTGGCGACGGCGCTTTGCGTACTGGCGTGGGGTTACTTCCTGCATCAGGGCGTTGTTGATCCACTCGGTGGTATTAACACCTTGTGGCCTCTGTTTGGTATCGCCAACCAGATGCTGGCAGGCATGGCATTGATGCTGTGCGCGGTAGTGCTGTTTAAGATGAAGAAACAGAAATACGCCTGGGTTGCACTGGTGCCAACCGCCTGGCTGTTGATTTGTACCCTGACTGCTGGCTGGCAAAAAGCGTTCAGCGACAACCCGAAAGTGGGTTTCCTGGCTATCGCTAACAAGTTCCAGGCGATGATCGACAGCGGCAATATTCCAGCGCAATACACCCAGTCGCAGCTTTCGCAACTGGTGTTTAATAACCGTCTGGATGCCGGTCTGACTATCTTCTTTATGGTGGTTGTGGTGGTGATTGGTCTGTTCGCGATTAAAACTGCGCGTCAGGCGCTGAGATCGGACACGCCAACGGCGAAGGAAACGCCTTACCAGAAAATGCCTGAAGACGTTGAGCAGATTGTTGCGCAGGCGAAAAGTGCGCACTAAGCCATTCATCCATCTCCCCATAAGGGGAGATGGATTTTACGCCAGGAGCAACTATGTTCGACACTCTCGCTAAAGCCGGGAAATATCTCGGCCAGGCCGCTAAATTGATGGTTGGCGTCCCTGATTACGACAACTATGTACAACACATTCGTCTGACTCACCCAGAGCAGACGCCGATGACTTACGAAGAGTTTTTCCGTGAACGTCAGGATGCGCGCTACGGCGGAAAAGGCGGCGCTCGCTGCTGCTAATCGAAGGAATTTGACATGAATCAAGCGGTATCTGTCACTCTATTAACGGGTTTTCTCGGCTCCGGGAAAACCACGCTTCTTAACTACTTTCTCGCCCAGAACGATAACGCGCCCGTTGCCATTCTTGAAAATGAATTTGGTGCAGTAAACATTGATGGCGCATTGCTTAGAGGCGGTGAAAACGTCAACGTTGTTGAACTCAGTAATGGCTGCGTCTGTTGCAGCGTGCGTGGGGAGTTCACCGCGGCATTAAGAGAAATGCTGGAAAAACGTGCGGCCGGAAAGTTGAAATTTGATCGTCTGATTGTTGAAACCACGGGCCTTGCTGACCCGGCCTCTATCGTCCAGACATTCTTTGTCGATGAACACCTGCGTGACGCGTTACGCCTGGATGCGGTTATCGCGCTTGCCGATGCGGAACATATTTCCCGCCAGCTTGATGAACATGCCGTTGCGGCGTCACAGCTTGGCTTTGCCGATCGTATATTGCTCACCAAAGCGGATCGTGTTGACGATGAAACAAAACAGCAGGCACTGAATCGAATTAATCGGATCAATAGAAAAGCGGATCTGTTTGAGATCGTAAACGGCGAATGCCCGGAAGAGTTATGGCTTGATCTTAACGCTTTTGAACTCACCGATAATATCGATATGGCCGCAGGGTTCCATGTTATTCGTGCTGATGCAAGCCACCCCGATCGTTTCCAGCCGTTCCGTAAAACGCCAGCTAAACGCTCCTGGGATGATGCTATTCAGGCGCATATTTTTGATGCCGGCATGTTGGATGTGAAAAAAATAGGCGCGTTTATGGAAAGTTGCATCGCGCGTTATGGCAATGACATGCTGCGCTATAAAGGCGTGTTGGCGATTGCCGATCACCCGCAACGCCTTATCGTACAAGGCGTGCATAAAGTCGTGGGCTTTGATTATGGCTCGACGTGGCACCCATCTGAATCACGCGTTTCGCGTTTAGTTGTGATTGGCCGTTACTTGCCGATTGACGAGCTGCGTCGGGAATTTGCTGCAACAAGCATTTAAACGCTGAAACAGGAATGTGATCTCTCGCACGATTTTCATCCCTGGCGAATAAAGCTGTTGTGCGAAACGAAGCAGTATGTTTGTATGAAATTCGCTGTTAAAAACACACAACACATTCAGGACCCAAATGACTACATTCACCCGCAATTCAGGCCTACTACTAACCGCGCTACCAGCCGCGGTGGTCGTCGTGCGTGTGGTGGTGGTCGTCGGCAATGCGCCGTAGGGTCTGAATCAACGCATCGATTCCAAAACCCCGCCGGCGCAAACCGGGCGGGGTTTCTTGTTTTAGTCCCCCGGCCAAAAGCGAAACGGCATAAGAAGAAGGACTGGAGCAATGGCAATTTCGGAAAACCCACCTCAAGCAAACCGTATTACGGGCGCACAATTAATTGTGCAAATGCTTGAACATCATGGCATCACCACCGTTAGCGGTATTCCCGGTGGCACCGTACTGCCGCTCTACAACGCGCTGAGTAAAAGCCAAAAGATCCGCCACATTCTGGCGCGCCACGAACAAGGCGCGGGATTTATGGCCCAGGGCATGGCACGCACGCAGGGCAAAGCTGCGGTATGTATCGCCTGTAGCGGGCCTGGCGCGACCAACCTTGTGACTGCGATTGCCGATGCGCGCCTCGATTCCATCCCACTGGTGTGTATCACCGGCCAGGTGCCGAAATCGATGATTGGCACCGACGCATTCCAGGAAGTCGACACCTACGGCATCTCCATTCCCATCACCAAACACAACTATCTGGTACGCGATATTTCAGAACTGCCGCAGGTCATTTGCGACGCGTTCCGCATTGCTGAATCTGGTCGTCCAGGTCCGGTGTGGATTGATATTCCGAAAGATGTACAAACCGCTGAAATCGACATCAGCGAACTGCCAGCCGTTTCTGCACATACCGCCGCGCCACAGTTTGAAGCGCAACAAATTGCTGATGCCGCTGCGATGATTAACCAGGCGCAGCGCCCGGTGCTGTACCTCGGCGGCGGGGTTATCAATGCTCACGCCAACGCTCGTATTTTGGCTGAAAAAGCGAACCTGCCAACCACCATGACGTTAATGGCGCTTGGCACCGTTCCAGCGAAACACCCGTTATCGCTGGGTATGCTTGGGATGCACGGTGCGCGTAGCACTAACTACATTTTGCAAGAAGCGGATCTGTTGATTGTGCTGGGTGCGCGTTTTGATGACCGTGCGATTGGCAAAACCGAAGAGTTTTGCCCGAATGCGAAAATCATTCACGTAGATATCGATCGTGCGGAACTGGGGAAAATCAAACAGGCGCATGTTGCGATTCGCGGTGATGTGGGTGAAGTACTGGAACAATTACTGCCAAAAATTGACGCCCAACCGCGCCAGGCGTGGTTGCAACAAGTGGCCGGTTTGCAGCAAGAGTTCCCGTTCAATATGCCCGGTGCAGACGACCCATTAACGCCGTACGGCCTGATTAGTGCAGCAGCATCATGCGTGGATGATGAAGCAATTATCACCACCGACGTTGGACAGCATCAAATGTGGGTGGCGCAAGCGTATCCGCTAAATCGCCCACGCCAGTGGCTGACATCCGGCGGGCTGGGAACGATGGGCTTTGGCCTGCCAGCGGCAGTCGGTGCGGCATTAGCCGAACCCGCGCGTAAAGTGCTGTGTTTCACTGGCGACGGCAGCATCTTGATGAATATTCAGGAGATGGCGACTGCCGCCGAGCACAATCTGGATGTGAAAATCATCCTGCTGAATAACCAGGCATTGGGGCTGGTACATCAACAACAAACGCTGTTCTACCAACAAAATGTCTTTGCCGCGACCTATTCAGGGCAGACAAACTTCCTGAAAATTGCCGAAGGCTTTGGTCTCGCAACGTGCGATTTGAACGCCGCCGAAAACCCGCAACAGGCGCTGCAAGAGGCGATTTCACAACCAGGCCCATGCCTGATTCATGTGCGAATTGATGCCAGTGAAAAAGTATTCCCGATGGTGCCGCCAGGCGCTGCCAACATTGAGATGATTGGAGAGTAAGTCATGCAACAACTAACCGTTATTCTGGAACTTACGGTGCGTAACCATCCGGGCGTGATGTCTCACATTTGCGGCCTGTTTGCCCGCCGTGCGTTTAACGTTGAAGGCATTCTCTGCCTTCCGCTACCGCAGGGCGATCAGAGCCGAATCTGGCTACAAGTAGCAGACGACCAGCGCCTTGAGCAAATGATTAGCCAGATCGACAAGCTTGAAGATGTGGTGCAAATCAGGCGTGATGCCGATGGCGCAGGTGTATTTGGCAAGCTGACTGCTTTAGTTCAGTAAAAAGATTGCGTAAGGTGGATTAGCGCAAGCGACATCCACCGTTTACGCCGATGGTTTCGGATGTTGCTTCGCTAATCCAACCCAAGGAAAGATTTGTCATCAGCCTCATTATTCACTGCAATATCCCATCGTTTTTTTCATAATCCTGAAAGCTTCTCGCAAAACCATTTATTGATTGAAATAAAGCCAACCTATCTTCACCAATCCAGGATAGATTTGCCGGCACAGAAGTTAAGTGTACAAGAAGTGAGCTTGTTTGATGCGCTCCATTGGCATATGCTATGGCATAGGCCAATTGGTGTCAGGAGATCCTATGGAACGCGTCGCAAAGCTTTTTAAAAACGGCAGAAATCAGGCGGTGAGGTTACCGGTGGAGTTTGAGTTCGATACCGACAGGGTGTATATCCGCAAAGACAAGGAGGGAAACGTGATTCTTTCAAAAAAACCAGCTAAACCAGAAGGATGGGACAACGTTTTTGCTTTATTGAAAAAAGCAAAAGTGCCGAGTAACTTCCTTGATGAGCAAGAGCGTAACCAGGGTACTGCAGACCGAGATCCTTTCGCAGGGATGGACTGACCATGTATATGCTCGACACTAACACGGTGAGCTATCTTTTCCGCCAGCACCCAAAGGTGCTGGAAAATCTGGCCCAAATTCGGCCTTTAGAAATCTGTATATCGAGTATTACGGAAGCTGAGTTGTTGTATGGTGTTGCAAAGCGCAAGAGCAAAGCCTTAACGGTTGCTGTGCAGGGTTTTCTGGAAACTGTCACCGTATACGCCTGGGATAGTGAAGCCGCAAAAAGCTACGGACAGCTCCGCGCGGCAATGGAGCAAAAAGGCAAAGTCATGGGCCACCTTGATCAGTTAATTGCCGCGCATGCCCTTAGCCGAAACGCGACGATTATTACCAGCGATCGTGCGTTTACTATGGTGGCGCGTCTGCGTGTCGAAGACTGGACGATCTAAGCGTGCGCTTTGCAATTTTTGCATGCGGGCAAGCAAAGCTGCTGCATGAACTAAGCACGGATTGTACTTTGTAACCGCTCAGCGACTTGACTGACTTGTTCCTCAGAACCATGCCCAATCACCATAAACTGATGATTCGCACTTGCCCAATAAACAATATTCATGCCGAGCCGTTGTTCGTTCTTTTTTTGCATCCCGCGGCCTGTATTTTTTGTAATACATAACGCCATTGGGCCGTGTACTTCATCAAGCCAGGTAATTTGCGCAATTTGCTGGTCGTCATAAGCCAGTATTCGCGCGTTCTTTAATACAGCACCAGGTAAGGACAGACTCGAAGAGGAAAGAACAAGGCCTAACTGCTCGCCAGCTGTGCGCAGTTGCGCATCCATAGACTGGTTCGATGGCGTTTCCGCCAGCGTCTCCGGCGTATAAAGCGCCATATATTGCGCCACTAATTCGCGCCAGTTATCTTCGGGTTGTGTTAAGTAAATAATCACCCGGTCACCCATTACGCCAAGTGCCAGAAAACTGACGGCGGCAGCAATCAGATGGCGTCGTGATACTGCAGGTGTTTGGTGAGTGTTGGGATAA
Source organism: Buttiauxella noackiae ATCC 51607 (assembly GCF_001654865.1). Lineage (GTDB taxonomy): Bacteria > Pseudomonadota > Gammaproteobacteria > Enterobacterales > Enterobacteriaceae > Buttiauxella > Buttiauxella noackiae. Next base: position 31,274 of record NZ_LXEO01000003.1, read on the forward strand.
AGGGTCTGCTGTAAGCGTTCAATTGGGGCCATCTGCAGCAGCGGTTCAAAAGCCTTTTTAAATGGCAGATTGCTACGCTCAAGTAGCGCCAGACGCTGAGCCAGAGCGTCGTCCTCAAGCAGCCTGCTTTCCAGAACGTTGCGCTGTTCTTCACTCAACTCATTATCCAGATACGCCACCAGCATTTCGTCCGAACCGAGGGGAAGTCTCATGATTTCTCTCCTTTGATTTGCGGCGAATTTGGCTGGAGTGCGCTGTCCCTTGCAAGCGTGAGACGCGCCGTGGAAAGGCGGCTCATTACCGTTCCAACAGGCACATTCAGCACTACTGCTGCTTCCTGGTATGACAACTCTTCCACATATACCAAAAAAACGGTATTCCGCTGGGCTTCGGGTAGGCGATTAACGCGTTTCATCACATCGTTTGACCAAATAGGGTCATCACTGTTTTCAGTTCCGGGCAACTCATCCACATCGACAAAACCTTGCCCACGGCGAATCTGCTGGGCCCGAACTTCGTTAATCCAGATCGAATGCAAAATAGAGAACAGCCAGCGGTCCATACGACTGCCAGCAACATATTGCGAAGCGCGTTCCAGTGCCCGCACACAAGTAGCCTGAACGAGATCGTCCGCCACATCCCGTTTATGTGAAAGCACCAGGGCGTAACGCCACAAACGGGAGAGGTAGTGGGCAATTTCGTTGCGTATTGTCTCGCTGCTGATTTTTGCCTCCAGAGGCGAATATCAGGATTCCGGATGACCGTCGATGGCTGCCGCAAGGTCACGATATTCTTCGCAACCGACACCGCACAGCGTTTTGATAGTCGCTAGCTGTTCGCGTGCTAAATCAGGACGATTTTTGATCATGTAGGCTTCGCCCAGATATTCACGAACCTTTGGATATTTGGGATCAAGCGCCACAGATTTTAAATAATAGCTGATGCCTTCATCGGTGCGGCCAAGCTTGCGAGTGGCGTAACCCCGATAGTTCAGCGCTTCGGCAGTGTTGGGATCTTTTAGCGTGTTGAGCATGTCCAGAGCTTCTTGATAACGGCCTGCTTTTGCCAGTGCGTAGGCGTAATCGGTACGCGCTTCATCGCCAATCATCCCGCTTTTATCGACCATACAGGTTTTGGTTTTTGAGTCATAAATTTGCCCTTTCGGGCAGGTTGGCGGAACGGGTTCATCATTGCTGCCACCCATTGCCTGCGCATAGCCTGAAAGTAATAAGAAGCTGCTCGCAACGGCAGGTAACAACCAGGGAGAGAAACGGTTCATGGTAAAGCCCTCGTGGTGTTCGGTATGCAGTGAACAGTTGAGGGTGAGGATTTATTCGATTTATTTTTATGCGTTAAGGATTGCTCTTAGTTACCAGGCAGACCTGCATTCAACTTCTATACTTATGCTTTGCATAAATAAAACAGGAGCACAAAGATGACGATTCATAAGAAAGGGCAAGCTCACTGGGAAGGTGATATTAAACGCGGTAAAGGCACCGTTTCTACAGAGAGCGGGGCATTGAAAGAACAGCCATATGGTTTTAATACCCGCTTTGAAGGGGCCGCCGGGACCAATCCAGAAGAGTTAATTGGTGCTGCGCACGCTGCCTGTTTCTCGATGGCGCTCTCGCTGATGCTTGGTGAAGAGGGCTACACAGCAGAAAGTATTGATACGGTAGCCGATGTTTCACTGGATAAAACCGATGGTGGTTTTGCCATCACCAAAATAGCGTTAACCAGCACGGTAAAAGTGCCGAATGCTGATAGCGCGAAGTTCGACAAAATTATTCAGAAAGCCAAAGCCGGTTGTCCGGTTTCACAATTGATGAAAGCTGAAATTACCCTCGATTACAAACTCAATTAACGTTCTACAAACGCTGTCCCGATGAATTTCGGCGGCAGCGTTGCTCCATTCATTTCCATGCTGGAAGGCATGCCGCAAAGCTGAAACACTTTCCAGAACAACCCTGCCAATTTTCTTTTCTATGCCATAGTCTGCACCCACAAGAGATTATTTTGCTCAAAATAAAGTCATTGACTGATGTGGTATAAAAGCTACAATTGTGGGGTTTCAAGGATGAATATTATTAAGTACTTCAAACTGCAAAACGGTAAGACCCCTTTTAACGAGTGGTTAAGAGCATTAAAGGATGCGCGGGCAAAATTTAAAATTGTGCGGCGCATTGACCAGTTAGCGCTCAATAACCCTGGTGACCATAAGTCTTGCAGGCAAGGTGTATGGGAAATGCGAATTGATGAAGGTCCTGGTTACCGGATTTATTACGCGCATGAAGGCAAGAATACTTACCTATTATTGCTCGGTGGCGATAAACGCAAGCAGCAAGCGGATATCCGCCAGGCAGCAGCGTGGTGGCAAGAACATCTGGAGTTAAAAAATGAAATTTAATGAGTTCGACCAAACTGTTATTGAAATGCTTCAGGATGATCCCGCCTTTGCCGTTGAATATATAAAAGGGGCATTTGCGGGTCTGGATGAAGAAAACGGTGAGGTGTTATTCCTGCTCGCATTACGTCGTCTCGTTGAAGCTCGAGGCGGGTTTAGCAAAATTGCCGCCGAAACCAAACTGAACCGTGAAACGCTCTACAGAACGCTTTCCGAACGCGGTAACCCGACCATCAGCACCACTAAAAAAATAATTAATGCTGCTGGTATCAGTTTTGCGGAGCTGACGAATTAAGTGAAAATGCTCGCCACTTACATCCTGGCGAGCATCAGTTTCTTTAAAACCCAACAGCCATGCCTTGTGGGGAAAGAATATCTTTCAGCCCTTCGCGCACCAGCAATTCAGGGCTGATTTCAGAGATAGATTTAGCACCAGTTAGCGTCATCGCTACACGCATCTCTTTCTCGATTAAGGTCAGCAAGTTGGTGACACCTGCCTGGCCGTGGGTTGCCAGCGCATACAGATAAGCGCGGCCTAACAGGCAAGTATCGGCTCCGAGCGCAATCATGCGCACCACGTCCAGCCCGCTGCGGATACCGCTATCGGCAAGAATCGCGATATCGCCTTTGACAGCATCAGCAATGGCCGGCAGGGCGCGGCACGATGAAAGCACGCCGTCGAGCTGGCGGCCACCGTGGTTTGATACAACAATCCCATCGGCCCCGAAACGTACCGCATCTTTGGCATCCTGCGGGTCGAGAATGCCCTTGATGATCATCGGGCCATCCCAGAACTCACGAATCCACTCCAGGTCACTCCAGGAAATTGAAGGGTCGAAGTTATTTGCAAGCCAGCCAATATAATCTTCAAGCCCGGTCGGTTTGCCCAGATAAGTTGAGATATTGCCCAAATCATGCGGGCGACCGTTCAGGCCTACATCCCACGCCCATTGCGGATGCGTAACGGCCTGCCAGTATCGGCGCAGTGCGGCATGTTGCCCGCTCATACCGGAATGCGCATCGCGATAACGCGCGCCTGGGGTCGGCATATCAACGGTAAACACCAGCGTCGAACAACCTGCGGCTTTGGCGCGCTCCAGCGCATTGCGCATAAAACCACGGTCTTTTAAAACATACAGCTGGAACCACATTGGCCGGTCAATCGCAGGTGCCACCTCTTCAATCGGGCAGACAGAAACGGTGGAAAGTGTAAACGGAATGCCTTTTGCGGCTGCCGCTTTTGCCGCCTGCACTTCACCACGGCGGGCATACATTCCGCACAAACCAACTGGCGCGAGCGCTACCGGCATTGATAGGGTTTCATTAAACAGTTTGGTCTCAAGGCTCAATGCCGACATGTTTTTCAATACGCGCTGCTTTAACGCCACCTGTGCCAGGTCATCAACGTTGCGACGTAGCGTATGTTCGGCATACGCGCCGCCGTCAATATAATGGAACAGGAATGGCGGCAGAATACGTTTTGCCGCGGCGCGGTAGTCTGATGCAGCTGAAATAATCATGGATTTTCGTCCCTTGTTACGTCGGTATCTTCATCGGGCAGGCGGGTGATTCGCGCCTGTCGGGCTTCATCTTCATGCAGGGTTTTAATCGTGGTATGGACAAACCCAAGGTGTGTTTTTGCGGCAAGGCGCGCACGTTCCGGGTCGCCTGCCAGAATGGCCTGCAACAGTTCGTTATGTTGTTCGGTAAGCCCGGCAAAAATTGCCGGTACGGTGTACATGCGCTGGCGGCTATGCATCACAGATGATTGCAGCAGGTCAAAAAAACCGCGCATGGTCTGGAGCAGCACGATATTGTGCGAGGCTTCGGCAATTGCCAGGTGAAAGCGCACGTCGGCCTGGGCTGCCAGATCCGGGTCATCGCTCTCTTTAAATTTCACCGTCGCATCAAAGCAGGCAATGAGCTTCTCTTTGTCGGCAGGGGTGGCACGCTGAGCTGCGTACCACGCAGTGCTGGCTTCTATCGCGTGGCGCGCTTCTAAAATGTCGTAACGGTAATTCGGGTCATCTTCCACCAGAGTTTTTAGTGGTTGTACGATGCGTTGTTCAGACCATGCCTGAACTTCATAGCGCACAAAGGTGCCGCCGCCGCGACGGCTAATCAGAATGCCTTCGCTAATCAGCTTTTGAATCGCCTCGCGAATCGATGAGCGTGATACGCCCATTTCAGCTGCAAGCTGGCGTTCGGCGGGCAACCGCATGCCCGCCTCCAGATTACGTTCGCTAATCAGTGCTTTTACGCGCTCGACCAGATGGTCGGCCAGGCGCAGGTGCGTCGTCATTAAGGGATCATCCAGGTTAAGACATAAGCCTGTAGTGTAGTAATGACGCCAACCATGCAGGTGAAAATCAGGCTGTGTTTAACGGTAAAGCGGAACAGGTCCGACTCTCTCCCCACAAGCCCTACGGCTGCACAGGCGATGGCGATAGACTGTGGTGAAATCATCTTCCCGGTAACGCCACCAGTGGTGTTGGCGGCTACCAGCAGCAAGTCCGACACGCCAATCTGCTGTGCGGTCGTAGCCTGCAACGCGGCGAACAGAGCGTTTGATGAAGTATCTGAACCCGTCAGGAACACACCCAGCCAGCCGAGGAATGGCGAGAAGAAAGTAAATGCGTGGCCGGTGTGAGACAGCGCCAGAGCGAGCGTTGCCGAAAGGCCGGAGTAGTTGGAGATAAACGCGAATGCCAACACCATGCCGATGGAGTAAATCGGCAGCGCCAGCTCCCTGATTGTTTCACCGAAGGTTTCGATGGCCGCTTTCGGTTTCATGCGCAGATAAACAATGGAAATAAGTGCTGCAACCAGAATCGCGGTACCGGTGGCGGAGAACCAGTCAAATTTATACACCGCCGCGTAGGCCATGCTTTGCGCTACAACCGGTGGCATTTTGGCGACCATTTTATCGAGGAATGGCACCGAGACGTTAAATACCCAATCAGCCATGGCGCCACCTGGTGCAAACAGCGCTTTAAACGGTGGAATGCTCCAAAGTGTGACGGTTGCGGTCAGGAAGATAAACGGCATCCAGGCGCGAACCACCTGGCCTGCGGTGTAGTTTTTGCGAGCCAGCGTCTGGTCGGTAACCGATGCGCCAATATCGCCAAAACGGAAGATGCGAACCGGCTTCCAGACGCGCAGAAATGCGGTCAGACACACTAGCGAAACCAGCGATGAGATAATGTCCGGAAGCTCTGGCCCTAAGAAGTTTGAGCTGAGGTACTGCGCGATAGCGAACGAGCCACCAGCCACGATAACTGCAGGCCACGTCTCCTTAATGCCGCGCCAGCCGTCCATAATCGCCATAATCCAGAACAGCACAATCATGGTCAGGAACGGTAACTGGCGGCCTACCATTTGGCCGATTTCAAAGCTATCAAGCCCGGTGACCTGGCCGGCGACAATAATGGGAATCCCCATCGCACCAAACGCTACGGGGGCGGTGTTCACAATCAGGCAAAGACCTGCGGCGTACAGCGGGTTAAAGCCTAGACCAACCAGTAATGCGGCGGTAATCGCCACTGGCGCACCGAAACCCGCAGCCCCTTCTAGAAACGCGCCGAAGGAAAAACCGACGATCAGCATTTGCAGGCGCTGGTCAGGCGTAATGGACAGAATCGACGAACGGATAATGTCGAACTGCCCGGTTTTTACCGAGATTTTATAGACGAAAACGGCGGCGATAATAATCCAGGCAATCGGCCAGAGCCCGTAGAAGAAGCCGTACACCACTGACGACAATGCGCGGTCAACCGGCATACGGTAGAAAAGTAACGCGACTAATAGCGCCAGGACAACGGTAATGGTGGCGGCGGTGTAGCCCTTCATACGCAGCTTAATCAGTGCGAAGAAGAAGAAAATAATCGGAATAGCGGCGATGAGGCTTGATAGCCATATGTTACCTGCGGGGTCATAGACTTGTTGCCAGGCTTGCATGCAGGACTCTCCAGAACGTGATGTGCTTATTATTTTTCGCTTAATTGGTAGAACCAATATGGCGATATGGGGTAGGTAATGTGTAAATGGTTAATTAGTTGTTAACCAATGGCAATGCTGGTGTTGCGCTTTTTTACCGTTATGCACAAAGAGGTCACGTTTTTTCTAGGATTGGTAGGACCAATATTTGAAGGGAAGATCCTGGGGAATACGATTTCCCCCTCATCAGAAAGAGAGGGGGAGGGAATTACGAAGTCTGCAATTTCAACGCGTTTTTGCGCCAGCGGCCAATATCAGCAATGATAAACAGCAACAGGCTGGCACCCATTACCGGCAGGCAGTAGCCAAAAATCAACGCGATAATGACTACACCTGCACGCCATGTACCGGGCAACGCAAGCCACGCTTCACTTAGCGTTTGTGCGGGGTTGCTCGCAGAAGCCGCTGGGCGTTTTAACCACCACATCCGGTAACCGAGAATTACCATCGCGCACAGACCCATGCCAAATGCCGCCAGCAGCAACTGGTTTGCCAGCCCGAAAAGCACCCCCATATGAGCATCAATTCCCCAGCGCGTCAGTTTGGCAACCAGCGGGAAATCAGCAAACCAGGTACGATCAACCACCTTAAAACTTGTTGGATCGACGGCTGCGGCATCGACGTGCGTCGGCCAGGCGCGGTCAATTTCGGTCACGGTCCAGGCTTTATCAGCCGAGCGGGCTGGGCGAATTTCGATTTTACTCGATTCAATTCCAGCGCCACGAGCAGCTACAAGTACCTGATCCCAGACGGTATCGTCTGTTTTCGGCATTACCATGCCCGGCATCATGGCGTGGTGTTCCGCATGAGGGTCGTGTTGCTGATGCCCGGTTTGTGGCACTAACGCAGTGTTTACCTGTGGTGTCATCCAGCCGAGCGAGCTGCGCATTTTGTCGATATTCCCGCCTGCCCACTGCGACCAGGTGAGCCCGGTGGCTGAGAAAAACAGCAGGCCAAGCAGCAATGCAACACCCAGCGTAATGTGCCAGTGCCGCGCTTTTCTTTGCGGGGTTTGCCGCACTTTAAGCTTTCTTTTGGGCCGAGAGGTCAGCCATAACACCACGCCGCCAAGTGCTGCAACCCATAGCCAGGAAGCAGCAAGCTCACTGTAAATTCTTCCGGTATCGCCCAGTAGCAATGCGCGATGAAATTGATCAATCCAGGTACGCAGTGGCAGCACACCGCTCGTGCCATACACCGTCAAATCACCCTGAATGGCAAGTGTTGCAGGCGAGACAAAAATGGCACGAGATTCAGATTCACCCAGCGCCGGATCCACAAATTGCACGCGCGTGGTGTCACCGGGATAAGGGGCAGGTCGCACGGCCGCTATACGAGCATCATCGCCAATATATTGGCGAGCAGCCGCTATTTGCTGTGAAAATGGCAGGTTTTGGCCGGTATCTGGCGTGCGTAAGGCCTCATGATAAAGCGCATTCTCAAGCTGTGGTGTCAGCACATATAGGGTGCCGGTAAGTGCTGCGATGAAAATAAACGGGCCGATGAACAGGCCAATATAGAAATGCAGACGACGCAAAAGCGTCAGCAGCGCACCACGGTGGGCGAGCTGAGATTGATTCACAGACATGGTTATCTCCAGTAAAGCTGTGACGTTAAATGATGTTTGTATTAACGAGACAGTTCGACAGGAGGCGCGCGTGGCAGCGCTTCGGCATCGTCATGCTGGGGCACAAGCGCTGCGATAATCGGAGGAGGTGGCGCACGCGAAATACGCCACGCAAGCCAGATAAATGGGATAAATAGCCAGACGATCAGTGGGATATGCAGCAGAAGTTGGCAGTACCCACAGGCGATATCATCCATCAAGGACGCGCCCGGCATCAAATGGAATGCGGTGGGCATTTCCATGTTGCCCATCTCCATCATCATGCCGCCTGAATGGCTCATTACATGGTGCTCGCCATTGGTCGCCGCACGCCGTTGTTCCAGTGATTTTGAAATCACCGGGGCGATAAAAAGCATCGCCATCGCCAGTAAAGCGAGAGCAAAAGGCCATTTATGGCGTGAAAGGGAGAAGAGTGATGGCAACAGGGCTTTCTACCAAATACAGCGAGTGTTGCGCGATTGTATATGAAATGTGATGTTTGAAGAAACACCCTCTCTTTTTACAGAGAGGGTGTAAGGAGTCAGGCTTTCAGCGTTGCCATATCAATTACGAAACGGTACTTCACATCGCTTTTCAGCATCCGCTCATAGGCTGCGTTTATATCCGGCATATTGATCATTTCAATATCTGAAACAATCCCGTGTTCGCCGCAGAAATCCAGCATTTCCTGGGTTTCTTTGATGCCACCAATACATGAACCGGCGACCGAACGACGGCCCAGAATCATCGGCAAGGTACTGACCGGCGGCTCAATATTGCCCAGTAAACCGACATACACCAGCGTGCCATCTAGTGTCAGCGTTGGCATATACGGGTTGATATCGTGGTCGTAAGGCACGGTGTCGATAATCAGGTCGAACTGATTTCTTACCGATGCCATCTGCTCATCATCGGTGGAGAGCACAATGTGATGTGCCCCCAGACGGCGAGCATCTTCCTCTTTGCTCGCCGAACGGGTGAACAGCGTGACTTCCGCCCCCATCGCATTTGCCAGTTTCAGTGCCATATGGCCTAAGCCACCCAGCCCGATAACAGCCACATTGCTACCTTCGCCTACATTCCAGTGGCGCAATGGCGACCACGTGGTAATACCCGCGCACAGCAATGGGGCCGCGCCTTTGAGATCCATACCCTCAGGCATTTTCAGCACAAAATCTTCTGAGGCGACAATCGCCTGTGAGTAACCACCGTAGGTTGGCAGATGATCGTGGCGATCCACGCCGTTGTAGGTCTGCACGTTGCCTTCTTCACAATACTGCTCAAGGCCCTCTTTACACGGATGGCAGATACGACACGAGTCCACCATACAGCCGATACCTGCATAATCGCCTGGCTTGAACTTTGTCACCTCACTGCCAACGGAGGCCACACGCCCAACGACTTCATGGCCCGGCACCAGCGGATATTGACTGAAACCCCAGTCATTACGCGCCTGGTGAAGGTCTGAGTGGCAAACGCCGCAGTACATCACTTCGATCACGACATCATCAGGACGCGGTGCGCGTCGCATAAATTCGAATGGAGCAAGCGGAACATCAGCGGATTGCGCCGCATAACCGAGCACTTTCATCGTCATGTTTGTTCTCCCAGGCAACTTAAGAATGAAGGGTATTTTTTTTGTACTGATCGTCGCTGACGTGTTCCAGCCACTCGACAGGGCTGCCATTGAGTGACTCGGCAATGGCGATATGGGTCATTGCGTTATCTGGAGTCGCGCCATGCCAATGCTTCACACCTTCAGGTATCCAGACGATATCGCCTTGATTCATTTCGCGGATTTCACCACCCCATTCCTGCAACCAGCCGTGGCCATGGGTGATAATCAGAGTTTGTCCGAGTGGATGCGTATGCCAGGCGGTACGTGCGCCGGGTTCAAAGGTGACGGTGGCACCACCGGTACGAGCAGGGGGCGTGGTCTGGAAAGGTGCATCAATACGGACTCTACCTGTGAAGTAACTTTCCGGACCCGTTTGAGATGGCTGTGATCCAGCCTTAATGATTTTCAGCTTTTCTTCCATTTTTTCCTCTACTTCGGCATTCAATGCCGGGGTTAACAGAGATAACACCAGTCAGAAGTATAGGTAACTGAGCGCGACTGACAGATAAGTTGGCCTTGGTTTGATTCCCCCACGCTTCGTTGCGAGGACCGGGAAAGCTATGTTAGCGCCTGTTATTACTGCTGATTAGCCCGGTAAATACGCAAGGAGCTATGAGTTGAATTCATGAATCGGCGTATACTGTTCACCTGTTAATGCACCGACGGCAGAATTGCATATGTTAAAAGAGAACTTTAACGACCTGATTTCATTCCTGGTGGTAGCCCGTGAACGCAGCTTCACCAAAGCTGCCGCTAAATTAGGCGTATCGCAGTCGGCTTTGAGCCATGCTATTCGCGGCCTGGAAGAGCGCCTCGAATTACGCTTACTGACGCGCACAACACGCAGCGTTGCCCCAACCCAGGCCGGTGAAAAGCTGGTGGAAAGCCTTGGGCCTCTTTTCGCAGAAATTGAAGGTGAGCTGGAAGCGCTGATTGAAATGCGTGAGAACCCGGCAGGCAATATCCGCATCACGGCAGGCGAACACGCGGTGGATTCGGTCCTGTGGCCGGTGCTGAAATCATTTCTCGGAAATTACCCGGATATAAAAGTGGAAATTACCGTTGATAACACCCTGACGGATATTGTTGCCGGGCGGTTTGATGCCGGAATTCGTCTTGGTGAGCAAGTCGCCAAAGATATGATTGCGGTCCGCATTGGCCCGGATATGCGCATGGCGGTGGTGGGCTCACCTGATTACCTCGCAAAGCAAGGCACGCCGCACTCCCCGCAAGAATTACAAAACCATAATTGCATCAATATGCGCCTGCCAACTATGGGTGGCCTGTATGCCTGGGAATTTGAAAAAGAGGGTAGGGAATTACGTGTGCGCGTCGACGGGCAACTGACATTTAACAGCCTGCGCCAGCGAATTGATGCCGCCACAGTCGGGCTGGGCCTGGCCTATGTTCCGGAAGATTCGGTAGCTGCAGCCGTTGAACGCGGCGAGCTGGTAACAGTACTCGAAGAATGGTGCGCCCCATTCCCCGGTTATTACCTGTATTACCCAAGCCGTAAACAACACACCACCGCATTTTCTTTATTTGTTGAGGCGCTAAGGTTTAAGCGTTAATCGATATTTAGCTGTGGTTAATATTCCTTAAAAAGAGATATTACCTAAAATATAAAATAGATATTTTAAGCATTAGTAGTGGCCTGGTTCCAACAGGCCACCAGGCGGTAAATAAATTTACTCAGTTGCCCAGATTTCACAATGTTCTCGCATCAATTCGGTCAGAAGCCCTCCGTCAGCAATAAACTGCCGAATGCGGCGCGTGTCACTGTCGTTATTACGCACATAACCTTCAATGGCCTCTAAAGCAGATAATGCCCGGAGTTGGGCGGCATAAGGCGCAAGAGTATCCAGCAATGGCAAAATATCTTCTGCCATTGTGCGTTGTTCGCCAGTACGCACGTCAGTGAGCACCCCTTCGAGCCCAAAGCGGCAGGCCTGAAAGCGATTGAAACGGTAAAGTAAGTAGTCTTCAGAGCGCGGCACAAAGGGGCGTTCGCTCAGCAACCAGTGGGCCAACGCCTGAATAAATCCGGCGATATGGATTGCCCGCGTAATAGTCAGCGGCGTATCCATTACGCGCACTTCAATGGTGCCAAATTTTGGGCTTGGGCGAATATCCCAGTGCAGGTCTTTCATCGATTGAACGATGCTGCTGGACTCAAGGCGTTGGTACATCCATTTAAACTCGTTCCAGTCGCCGACGAAAGGCGCAGGCCCGTTATCGGGGAATGCCGAGAAGATATTCAAACGTGATGAGGCGTAGGTGGTATCTGCACCCTGAATATACGGCGATGATGCTGATAGCGCGATGACGTGTGGAACAAAGCGCGACAGGCCATGCAGCAAATAAATAGCGTCCTCTTCGTTCTCACAGCCGACATGCACATGCTGGCCAAATACCGTCGCCTGCTTCATTAAATAGCCGTATAGCTCGAGGGTTTTGTTATAGCGTTCGCTCTGGCATACCTCCTGGCGCTGCCATTTTTGAAACGGATGCGTACCGCCACCACAAATTGCCAGATGATGTTTGCTTGCTGATTGCAGAACATGCTGGCGCAAACTTGAAAGTTGGGCCTGAGCCTGCGCGATATCGCCACACACGCCGGTGGCGATTTCCAGCATGCTTTCTGTGATGTCATGTTTGACTTCACCTTCTGTCACAACGTCTTTCAGAGAGTCAATCAGCAGCGATGAGTCCTGGCTGAGATCGTTGGCTGGCGGATTGACGATTTGCAATTCCAGCTCAATACCGAGGGTATAGGGGTCAGAATGATTAAAATCACTTAGTGGCATGCTGGGCTCTCACTGTTCTGACAATTATTGAATTGAGTATAGCCAGCCGCCTGGAAATGATCGGGTGTGGAAACAGTTTTTATATCATTATTCCCAATAAGAATTATCTGCTGCTCATAAATGCAATGATAATATTGTAAAGAATGTTCAGTGAATTAAAATGCTCTCAACGTTGCACTGAGAATCATCTCCCTCCATTATATGCGTTGTTCAGGAAGGAGTTATTATGAAAGATTTGGTTTCATTTCTAAGTGCTTTTGGCATTGTTCTTGACCCAACAACATCGATATTAGTGGTGCTGGGTATAATTTTTGTGTTTGTGTTAATCGTGCATTTTATTCTACACCGGGTTGTCCTGCGTACTTTTGAGAAGCGAGCACAGACCAGTCAGCATTTATGGCTGCAAATTATCACAGAAAACAAGCTATTTCACAGGCTTGCTTCAACACTGCAAGGTGTTATCGTCAATATTCAGGCGGTTCTGTGGCTGCAAAAGGGTAGTGACGTTAGCGAGATATTAATTATCGCCGCACAGCTATGGATTATGCTCTATTCCTTACTGTCGTTATTCTCTTTGCTGGATGTTATTTATAATTTCTCACAGAAATTTACTATTACGTCGGATATTCCATTGAAAGGAATATTCCAGGGCGTGAAGCTTATTAGTTCCCTGATTATTGGCATTATGATGATTTCCCGAATTATCGGCCAATCTCCTGCGATTCTTATCAGCGGCCTCGGTGCAATGGCCGCGGTATTAATGTTGGTATTTAAAGACCCGATTCTTGGGCTGGTGGCCGGTATACAGCTCTCGGCAAACCGTATGTTAAAGCTGGGTGACTGGCTGGAAATGCCTAAGTTTGGTGCTGACGGTGCGGTAACGGATATTGGCTTAACAACTGTGAAAGTGCGTAACTGGGATAATACCATCACCACCATTCCGACCTATGCGCTGGTCTCTGATGCATTTAAAAACTGGAGCGGAATGTCGCAGTCCGGTGGTCGCCGTATTAAACGCAGTATTAATATTGATACCACCAGTATTCATTTTCTTTCTGCCGATGAAATACAGCGCTTAATGAATGCGCGATTATTGAAGCCCTATATCGACTCGCGTAGCAAAGAAATTGAAGAATATAACCGCACGCATAATAGCGATGGCGTTTCGGTATTAAACGCCCGCAGTATGACGAACGTCGGGACGTTTCGTGTGTATCTCACCGAATATCTGCAAAACCATCCACGTATTCGTAAAGATATGACGCTTATGGTGCGCCAGTTAGCGCCAGGGGCTGAAGGATTGCCGATAGAAATTTATGCGTTTACCAATACGGTCGCCTGGCTTGAGTACGAAGCCATTCAGGCAGACATTTTCGAGCATATATTTGCCGTGGTCGATGAGTTTGGGTTGCGTATTCATCAGGCGCCCACCGGCAATGATATTCGTACCCGTCATACTTCAAGCTGCAGGTGCGTTGGCAGCTCTCAGTCACCCGAATCACTTACTTGAGTAAGCTCATCGGGATTCCTTCGTTTGCCGCCTTCCTGCAACTCGAATTATTTAGGGTAGATACTCGTCGTACTTCAAGCTGCAGGTGCGTTGGCAGTTTGTAGTTCGGTTAAGCGCAGCGCCAGGCGGCAGAAATGGTGGATGGCGCTAGCCGCTTATCCACCCTACCAAATCCCGTTCGTAGGTCGGTTAAGCGCAGCGCCAGGTGACCAAAATAGAACGGCATTCCCATCCTAAAACTGAACCTCACGCATCCCGGTCAATCGAAAACCAACGCTTCCAGATAAAACGAATCACAAAGTATTCAATGGCACCCAACGCCAGGAACCACAGACAGAAAATGATGGTGTAAAGCTGGTTCATATCCAGCAGGTGGAACATTTTGATGAGTTTTTGTGCAAGCTCAATGGTCAGCGCAGGGGCGGGGAGTAGCAGACAGGAAAAGAAGGCCAGCAATAAAATACCGCCAGCCGTCATCAGGGTTTCCAAAGGGTGTTTCATGCGGTCGTTATCCCCGGACTCAATCGTTGCGTTAAAAAACATATTGTCCGGGAAAACATCTGCTGATTCAAATCCCTGCTCTCCCGAACGCAATCCGGGAAAGCAGGGCAGGAGAATTACAGCCCTTCGGTACTCTCTTTCTTCGCTTCTTTGGCAACAATGGCACGATACCAGCGCGGATGGTGTTTCTGCGCCCAGCGGCGGCTAACTTTGCCGTCGATCATCCCTTTTATTGACCCTTTTACCCAGAACGCCATATACATATGCACCATAATCGCAAGGAGCAAAATAATGGCTGATGTAGCGTGGATAAGCAGGCCGTAGCGCACGACCTGAATTGGGAAGAACCCAGCAAAGTACGGACGCCAGATGATAACTCCGCTCACCAGCAGCACAGAAATCATGCTCATGATGGTCCAGAACATCATCTTCTGCCCGGCATTGTATTTGCCAACTTTCGCCACTTTATGCTCATTGCCTTTAAGCACTTCAACAATGCCCTTCACCCACGGAATATCGTGTTTGTCAGGAATGTTGTGGTGCACAAAGCGCACAAACATAAACATCAGCATCACAAAGATCGCCACACCGAAGAACGGGTGCAGAATGCGGCCCATTTGTGGCGTACCGAAGGTTTCCGTGAGCCATTGCAGCGTCGGGAAGAACAGCGCGATGCCGGAGAGCGATACCAGGAAGAAGCAAATCACCATCGTCCAGTGACAGGCGCGGTCGATAAACTTCGTCCTGACAATCATCTTGCTCTGCTTAGTCATGATGTTCCTCCTCGTCTTCATCCACCTCTTCGTTCGGCCCGACGCCAATGTAATGGAAAATCAGCCCGGCGAAGGTGGCGATGAAACCGGCCGCCGACAACGGTTTGAGGATCCCTTTCCACAGGCTGACCGAGGTATCAATTTGCGGTGCTTTCGGCAGGTTGTGATACAGCTCCGGCTGGTTAGCGTGGTGAAGAACATACATCACGTGCGTGCCGCCAACGCCTTCAGGGTTGTAGAGTCCCGCGTGCTGATAGCCGCGCTTTTGCAGCGTTGCCACGCGTTGGTCAGCCAACTCCAGCATTGCCTTCTTGGTGCCAAAGTGAATGGCACCGGTCGGGCAAGTTTTCACGCAGGCAGGTTCCTGGCCTACGCTCACACGGTCCACGCACAGCGTGCATTTGTAGACGCGGTTATCGTCTTTATTCAGGCGCGGAACGTTGAACGGGCAACCGGCAATACAGTAGCCGCAGCCAATACAATGTTCCGACTGAAAATCGACGATGCCGTTAGCGTACTGAATGATAGCTCCGGCAGACGGGCATGCTTTCAGGCAGCCCGGATCTTCGCAGTGCATACAGCCGTCTTTACGAATGAGCCACTCCAGCTTGCCGTTCTGAGTGGTTTCGCTAAAGCGCATAACCGTCCAGGATTTGGCACTCAGATCGGTGGGGTTGTCGTACACCCCCACGCAGTGTCCCACCTCATCGCGGATGTCGTTCCACTCGGAACAGGCGACCTGGCAGGCTTTGCAGCCAATACAGCTTGAGACGTCAATCAGCTTTGCGACTTCATCTTTGTAGTCACGAGCCTGCGGCGGTGGCGTAAAGCCGTTAGTAGCCGAACGCTTGATAATATCCTGAGATTGCATGGACATGAGTTCGCTCCTTACGCCTTCTCAATGTTAACCAGAAACGCCTTGAATTCCGGCGTTTGCGAGTTGGCATCGCCTACGCCAGGCGTCAGCGTATTGGCCAGATAGCCTTTCTGCGTCCTCCCTTCAAAGCCCCAGTGCAGCGGAATACCAATGGTTTCCACCTGCTGGCCATTGACGTTTAGCGTCCTGATACGCGGTGTCACTACCGCTTTGGCACGAATAAAGCCGCGCTTGTTACTGACTTTCACGGTATCACCGGTGGTGATGCCTTTCGCTTTTGCCAACCCTTCGCTTATCTCCACAAACTGTTCCGGCTGCGCAATGGCATTAAGCCGTGCGTGTTTGGTCCAGGTATGGAAGTGCTCCGTCAGGCGGTAGGTTGTACCGACATAAGGGAAGTCCTTATGCGTACCCAGGCGCTTCGCGTCGGCTTCAAATATGCGTACCACAGGGTTAGACACCACATTCGGGTGCAGTGGGTTAGTGCCCAGCGGCGTTTCATACGGCTCGTAGTGCTCAGGGAACGGCCCTTCTGCCAACTTATTAAGCGCGAACAGACGCCCCAGCCCTTCCTGCTGCATGATGAACGGCCCTACGTTGGCTTCCGGCGGTGAGTTGTTAAAGTCCGGGATGTCGTAGCCGACCCATTTTTGCCCGTTCCACTCTATAAGCGGACGCTCTGGATCCCACGGTTTACCTTGCGGGTCTGCTGATGCGCGGTTATACAGCACGCGGCGGTTCATCGGCCATGCCCAGCCCCAGCCAAGCGTGGTGCCCAATCCAGACGGGTCCGCGTTATCGCGGTTCGCCATACGGTTGCCATTCTCAGTCCAGCTTCCGGCGTAAATCCAGCAGCCTGAAGAGGTGGTGCCGTCGTCACGCATTTGAGCGAAGGAGTCCAGCAGCTCGCCTTTTTTACGCAGCAAATTGCCTTTGTCGTCGTACAAATCCGCTAGTGCATAGCCGTTGTTTTCTTTCGCGACTTCTTCAGCAGAAGGGTGGAAGAACTGGTCATAGTGCCAGCTCATATTCATCAGCGGCTCGATGCCTTTGCCGCCTTCCTGGCGATAAAGCTCGCGCAAATGATGGAGCAGGCCAGCCAGTATTTGCCCGTCGGTACGCGCTTCGCCCGGCGCATCCGCGCCTTTCCAGTGCCACTGCATCCAGCGGCCTGAGTTGACGATACAACCGTCTTCTTCGGCAAAGCAGGTGGACGGCAGGCGGAAGACCTCGGTCTGAATGCTCGCGGAATCCACGTCGTTCATTTCGCCGTGGTTCTGCCAGAAATTAGAGGTTTCTGTGACCAGCGGATCGATAACGACCATGTATTTCAGCTTGCTGAGCGAGGCAACCAGCTTGTTTTTATCCGGTGTGGAGGCAATCGGGTTAAAGCCCTGGCAGATATAACCATTCACTTTGCCCCGATGCATCATGTCGAAGTATCGCAACACGTCGTAAGGCTGATCCCACTTCGGCAACCAGTCATAACCCCATTGGTTCTCGCGGGTCGCAGCGTCGCCGTAGAGATGCTTCATCAGGCTAACGAAGAACTTAGGATAGTTGCTCCAGTAGTTAACCTGTCCCGGCACCACAGTTTTTGGCGTATTGGCATCCAGATAGCTTTGCAGATCGACATGTTTCTCGTTCGGCAGTGCCAGATATCCCGGAAGCGTGGTAGCCAGCGGGCCGATATCGGTCATGCCCTGCACGTTGGAGTGGCCGCGAAGCGCGTTAACGCCGCCGCCAGGCATGCCCATATTACCGAGCAGCAACTGGATCATCGCCATGGAGCGAATGTTCTGCGCGCCTACGGTGTGGTGAGTCCAGCCCAGCGCGTAGAGGAAGCTTGTGGTGCGATCAACCGCACTGGTGGAGGCCAGCACTTCGCAGACTTTCAGGAAATCTTCCCGCGGTGTGCCGCAGATATTTTCCACCACATCCGGCGTGTAACGGGAAACGTGCTCTTTCAGCAGATTCCAGACGCAGCGCGGGTGCGTGAAGGTGTCATCGCGAAGCGGAACGCCCTCGCTATCAAACTGGTAGTTCCAGCTGGTTTTGTCGTACTGACGCGCCTCGGCGTCAAAGCCACTAAACAGGCCATCGTCAAAGCTGAAATCGTCACGTACCAGCAGGCTGGCATTGGTGTAGTGCTTAACGTATTCGGCGTTAATTTTATTGTTGTTAATCAAATACAGAATCACGCCCAGCAGGAACGTAATATCGGTGCCCGAACGGATTGGGGCATAGACATCTGCAATTGAAGCGGTACGGGTAAAGCGCGGATCGACAACGACAATTTTCGCATCGTTGTTTTTTTGCGCTTCCAGCGCCCAGCGGAAACCAACGGGATGAGCTTCTGCCGCATTACCGCCCATCACGACGATAACGTTGGCATTTTTCATGTCGATCCAGTGGTTCGTCATGGCACCGCGACCAAATGTTGGAGCAAGACTTGCTACCGTTGGTCCGTGTCAGACGCGTGCCTGGTTATCTACGCCAAGAATACCCAGAGACCGAACAAATTTGTTGGTCAGCGCGCCGTTTTCGTTACTGGCGGCCGAGGCGCAGAGCATCCCGGTTGTCAGCCAACGGTTCACCGTCACGTTGTGTTCGTTTTTCTCAACAAAGTTTGCGTCGCGGTCGTCTTTCATCAGGCGGGCGATGCGCGTTAAGGCATCATTCCAGCTGATGCGCTGCCACTTGTCGGAGCCTGGCGCGCGATATTCCGGGTAAGTCAGACGGCTTTCGCTGTGGATATAATCGAGAGAACCTGCGCCTTTCGGGCAAAGGGCACCGCGGCTTACCGGGTGATCCGGGTCACCTTCGATGTGGAAAATACTGGATTTGACATTGCCTGAGCCATCCCCGGCCATGCTGTACATTAATAAACCGCACCCAACGGCACAGTAGGAACAAGTATTACGCGTCTCTTTGGCACGCAGCAATTTATAGTTGCGTGTTTCCGCGAGCGCCATTTTCGGTGCAAAACCAAGAGCGGCTACTGTTGTCCCTGCCATCCCGCCTGCACAGATTTTAAAAAACTTTCTGCGACTGACGTCCATCCTAACCTCATTGTTATGACGTATGAATGACGGCGAAAATAGCAACTAAAAAAGAAGGATTATTGAGTAAAATCAAATCGCTAAACATTGGGTAACAAACCGCTACTTAATGAGTAGAGTTTTGTTTTTTTTAATAACCATAAATAGAGTGTGTGCATTTACTGTGCGGAGTAAGGCCGTTTTGCCTGGTATTTGCCGGATGGAAAGGGATTGACTCCTGACAGCCGCGCGCTAACTTGCTATAAAAATCAGACTAAAACAAAAGCTGTATCGCTAACACTTCAGACACACAATCAGGATTCACTATGTTAAAAATTGCCAACACCCAGGTCATTTACGCTATGAGCCGTGAAAACGCGCCTGTTGCGACGATTTCAACCAATACAGACGTCAGCTTTGCTACCTGCGACTGCTTTTCTGATCAGATTCAGACGGCTGATGCTGTATTTAACCAGCTTGACTGGCAGCGCATTAACCCCGCCACCGGCCCGGTGTTTATTGAAGGCGCACAGCCAGGTGATGTGCTGAAAGTTGAAATTAAAAGCATCGAGCTACGTGGCAATCAGGCGGTGATGGTGACTGCTCCACAACTTGGCGTGATTGGTGATGAACTTACCGAACCGCGCATTTTGGTGGTGCCGATTGATAACGGTGAAGCACAATTGCCTGGTGGGGTGAGCGTGCCGATTAACCCGATGATTGGCGTAATCGGTGTAGCACCTGCGGGTGAGGCGATTTCTTGCGGTACGCCGGATAGCCACGGCGGCAATATGGATTGCAAGATGATCACCGCCGGTAGCACCCTCTATTTGCCGGTTAATGTCGAAGGGGCGTTATTTGCCTTGGGGGATCTGCATGCGGCAATGGGCGATGGGGAAGTGTCGGTGTGTGGCCTGGAAGTGGCTGGTGATGTGGTGGTGAATCTTAGCGTGATTAAAAACCGCCGCTTACCAACGCCAATGCTGGAAAACGGTGACTCCATCTTCACGCTGGCATCAGCATTAACGCTGGACGACGCTGCCGCACTTGCTACGCGCAATATGGCGCACTTTATTGCCGACAACACTGATGTGACATTGCCTGACGCCATCAACCTGCTGAGCATCAGCGGTGATTTGCAGATTTGCCAGGTAGTTGACCCACTGAAAACCTGCCGCTTTGCGCTGCCAAAACGTGTGGCGGAGCAGCTGAAGCTGAAGATTTAATAAGTTTGCAGGGTGGACGAGCGTACGCGACATCCACCTTTGTTTCTCGACGTGTTATTGCTCAATCCCGATGCAACAAATCCTGATAAATCTCCGTCAGCAACCCGCCCGGCGCAAACTGCTTTTTAATCCAGCGGGTTACCTGCCCGGTGGCGGCGTGCTGGGTTGCCAGCAGCATTCGTGAATCCTGGCGTGGGTTGTTTATCTGGCGTGTCACCAACAGGCCGCTATCCTGAGCCTCGCGCACCATATAGCTCGGTAAAAAACCAACGCCTTCTCCCAGAATCTGGCACTGACACTTGGTGTTGAAGTCGGGCACCAGAATCGCTTCTTGCCCATGCAGCAGCCATCCCACCTTTTTATTGAGCGTCAGCGCCGTGTCTTCAACCATGATATTGGGATACAGGCGCAGCTGGCTTTCAGAAATGGGCTCCGGCATAAATGCCAGCGGGTGGGTTGGGGCGATAGCAAATTCCCAGTGAATCGCGCCGATTTCCGTGTAATCAATCCCACCACCGTCGAGCAACGTATCCGGCGCACCAATCGCAATATTTGCCTGGTTATTGATAATTGAGTCCCACACCCCGTTGTACACCTCGGTGGTGATAGTAATCAGGCAGGTAGGGAACTGCTTTTTGAGTATTTGCAGCAGCTTTGCCGTGTGGCGCGGGGTGTAAAGCAGTTGGTTGATGCAGATACGTACCTTCACCTCAATGCCTTGCGAGATGGTATCAACACCGCGTTTTATGGCATGGAAATCGTTAAGCAGTTCGGTCGCTTTGCGATAGAAATAGAAACCGGATTCGGTCAGTTCAATACTGCGGGTATTGCGCACAAACAGCACCACATCAAGGTACGTCTCAATCCGCTTAATGGTGTAGCTGATGGCGGAGGTGGTGACATCCAGTTCGATCGCGGCCTTACTAAAACTTGAAAGCCGCGCCGTGGTGGTGAAAGCCAGCAGGTTCTCTTCGGTAAAAATGGAATTCATGCGCCACTCCCGTCGGTCGGATAAGTGCAGCGTCATCCGACAGCTACCCAATCCTATTGTTGAATGTATTTGTATTCCTTATGATCCGCGACTTTTACTTGAACCATATTTAACACTACCGTTACAACTGATTTGAAGAGCATCACACTTCTTGAATCTCATTTATCCCGCTATCTGCAAGGGCTGAAGGCGTTCCTCATAGTGAGAGATAAAGGGCGCTGAAAGCTCTTCTATCATAGGTAAAAGATTGCTCTATCGCACATTTTGCTCACATTGTTGAAAGTTATTCAACAATGCTGTCATTAACGATGAATGAATTTTAAACGGATGTTAAAGCGGTCATAGTGTTGCTATTCTCAATTCATCAGAAATAGCAAAGTATGGGAGTATGGATATGTCTCAGAAAGAACTTATTGCAGAATTTCTAAGTGCAGCAGAGCAGGGGCATCTGGAAAATCTAAAACAATGTCTCAGTGATGGTGCAGATATTAACGCCACCAATCGCCAGGGGCGTACCGCAATTACACTGGCCAGCCTTCACAAAAAATATGACTGTGTGGAATATTTAATTGGAGCCGGTGCTGATATCAATAAACAAGATCAAACCTGTTTTAATCCCTTCTTGCTGAGTTGTCTTAATAACGACCTGACATTATTACGTTTGGTATTACCAGCAAATCCCGATCTGAATTGTTTATCCCGCTTTGGTGGCGTGGGAATTACTCCTGCCAGCGAAAAAGGTCACGTTGAAATTGTCCGTGAGTTAGTTACACGCACTGAAATTAACGTTAACCACACTAATTTTGTAGGTTGGACGCCATTGCTTGAAGCCATCGTGCTCAATGATGGTGGGGCGAAACAGCAAGAGATCGTCAAACTACTGCTCGATCACGGTGCCAACCCGCACATGACCGATAAATATGGCAAATCGCCACTGTCTCTTGCGCGTGAAAAAGGTTACCACGAGATTGCCGAGCTGCTGGTTAACGCCGGGGCCTGAACAGGAGATGCACTATCGCCGGATATCTTCAGCGGCAGTGCCTTTTTGCACAAACGGCAGATAGCGCTTTTTTCGCCCCGGATTTATACGGTGAAACAAAAGGTTATGTTGAGCAGGTGTTTGACCGGGCGGTGAATATTCAGCTCCCTGCCAGGCAACAAATCTTCACTCTGCTCAGTACCGATTGTGATAACGCACCAAATAGCTGTCGTTTAGCAGTAGAGCATTGTCAGAACCATTTTAAGCCCGGTGAACGGGTTAGTTTTCACAGTAACGGCATTGATATTGGCACAGATAAGCGCATCGATTTCTCGCGCTGTACACGCTGGGAACCTGAAGCGCTTTTTCTAAGCCACACACGAATAAAACAGACCGACTGGCAAAACCTTGCACAAATGACACAGGCCAGTGTCATACAAAGTTCGTCACTATTTTATTTTCATGGCGATAATATTTTTTACCAGGAAACGAGTCGCCTGCTGCAATTACACCGCAAGCAGCTTATATCAGCGCTAAATAAAGGGAATTGCGCTGCGATTGAAAATGAAATAAGTGGGTTGCTGGGTTTAGGTATTGGGCTGACACCATCCGGTGATGATTATCTGGCGGGATTAAGTGCGGTTTTATTTATTGCCGGGCACCCCGCGCGGAAATATCGTGAGGTTTTTATTTCCGTGTTGGAGAGAGAAAAGCATAAAACCACGCAGCTAAGCGCTATTACGCTGCGTGAAGCTATTGATCAACGTTATCGTGAAACTATTTATGGTTTTATTTATCAGGTGGTCAATGGTGATTTAGACAATATTCAGCGGTCTATTAACGAAATTAAAAAAATAGGGTCAAGTTCAGGATGCGACATGCTTTGCGGCATGGCGGATGCCTTCTTTTTGACCCGAAATAACGGAGGAAATTATGTCGACCAGGATTGTGATTAAAAAGAATACCTATTTTGATTCTGTCTCACTGATGTCTATTTCAACCAAAGCCAACCAGCTTGAGGGTGTGGAACAGGCGTTTGTCGCGATGGCGACCGAGATGAACAAAGGGGTACTGAAAAACCTCGGCTTGTTAAACGACGAGCTGGAACAGGCGAAAAACGGCGACCTGATGATTGTGATTAAAGGCGCGAGCGATACGGCGAACGACGCCACGCTTGAAGCCATTGAAGGGCTCTTCACCCGCAAAGACAGCGGTAGCTCACGTCACGAAGCGCGTTACGCAACCCTTGCTAGTGCACATAACAATATCCCGGAAACTAACCTTGCGGTGATTTCCGTCAACGGCGCATTTGCCGCCCGTGAAGCGCGTCAGGCTCTGGAAAATGATCTCAACGTGATGCTGTTTTCCGATAACGTTTCTCTTGATGACGAACTGGCGCTCAAGCAACTCGCTCACAGCAAAGGCTTGCTGATGATGGGGCCGGACTGCGGCACTGCAATTATCAACGGTGCCGCGCTGTGCTTTGGCAACGCTGTGCGCCGTGGTTCGATTGGTATCGTTGGTGCATCCGGTACTGGCAGCCAGGAATTGAGCGTGCGCATTCATGAGTTTGGCGGCGGTATTTCACAACTCATCGGCACCGGCGGGCGCGATTTAAGCGAGAAAATCGGCGGCATCATGATGCTCGATGCAATCCACATGCTGGAAGATGACGCGCAAACTGAAGTGATTGTTCTGGTTTCCAAGCCACCAGCTGAAGCCGTAGCACGTAAAGTGCTGGAGAGGGCCAAAGCTTGCCGCAAACCGGTGGTAGTTTGCTTCCTCGGTACTACAGACGCTCGTGAAGATGAAGCAGGTTTGCAGTTTGCCCGTGCGACGAAAGAAGCCGCGCTGAAAGCCGTTCTGCTGACCGGAATTAAAAAAGAGTCACTGGACTTACACCCGCTCAACTGGCCGTTGATTGAAGAAGTCCGTGCGCGCATGAAACCTGAGCAAAAGTACATTCGTGCGCTGTTCTGTGGCGGCACGCTGTGTGACGAAGCGATGTTTGCGGCACTGGAAAAATACCCGGACGTTTACAGCAATATCCAGCCGAATCCTGAATACCGCCTCAAAGACGTGAATGTCAGCATCGCCCACACCTTCCTCGATTTTGGCGATGACGATTTCACCAACGGCAAACCGCACCCGATGATTGACCCAACCAACCGTATTAGTCGCCTGTTGCAGGAAGCGCGTGACCCGGAAGTTGGCGTGATTGTTATGGACTTCGTCCTGGGCTTTGGCTCCCATGAGGACCCGGTTGGTGTGATGCTTGACGCCATCAAAGAAGCGAAAGCCATTGCTGCCCGTGAAGAGCGCAACCTGGAAATTCTGGGCTACGTGTTGGGCACCGATTTGGATACCCCTTCGCTTGAAAAGCAGTGCCAGATGCTGACGGATGCGGGCGTTATCTGGGCAAGTAGCAGCACCAACACCGGTTTGCTTGCGCGTGAGTTTGTTTGCAAGGAGAAAGCACAATGAGTTTATTCACCCAACCGCTAAACGTGATTAACGTTGGCATTGCAATGTTCAGCGACGATTTGAAAAAGCAGAGCGTTCCCGTTACACAACTGGACTGGACGCCACCGGGGCAGGGTAATTTAGCGGTCGTTAACGCGCTAGACTCCATCGCCGCTCCGGCACTTGCCGAAAAAGTAGCTGCGGCCAACAAACAGGCCGTCGAGCGCATCATCCAGTCACAGCCTGTTCTGGTGGGTTACGACCAGGCGATTAACGTGGTTCCGGGCATGACGCGTAACACCATTCTTCACGCCGGGCCGCCTGTTGCCTGGGAAGATATGTGTGGTGCGATGAAAGGCGCTGTCACCGGAGCGCTGGTGTTTGAAGGCCTGGCGGCGAATATTGATGAGGCCGCGCAGCTGGCAGCATCAGGTGAGATTATCTTCTCGCCTTGCCACGAACACGACTGCGTGGGTTCGATGGCGGGCGTGACTTCTGCCTCGATGTTTATGCATATCGTCGAAAACAAAACTTACGGCAACCGCGCTTATACCAACCTCAGCGAGCAGATGGCGAAGATCTTGCGCATGGGCGCTAACGACCAGAGTGTTATCGACCGCCTTTTCTGGATGCGTGATGTGCTCGGCCCAATGCTGCGAGATGCCATGAAGCTTGCGGGTGAAATCGACCTGCGTTTGATGCTGGCGCAAGCACTGCATATGGGCGACGAGTGCCACAACCGCAATAACGCGGGCACCACATTGCTGATTCAGGCGCTCACGCCGTGGATCATTCAGACCAACTTCACCGTCGCACAACAGAAAGAAGTGTTCGATTTTGTCGCCAGCAGCGACTACTTCTCCGGCCCAACGTGGATGGCGATGTGCAAAGCGGCAATGGATGCGGCGCACGGCATCGAATACAGCACCGTGGTTACTACAATGGCGCGTAACGGCGTGGAGTTTGGGCTGCGTGTTAGTGGCCTGCCGGGGCAGTGGTTTACCGGCCCGGCTCAGCAGGTGATTGGCCCGATGTTTGCGGGTTATAAACCGGCAGATTCTGGCCTGGATATCGGCGATAGCGCGATTACTGAAACCTACGGTATCGGCGGATTTGCGATGGCAACGGCTCCGGCAATTGTGGCGTTGGTTGGGGGCACCGTGGATGAAGCTATCGATTTCTCGCGCCAGATGCGTGAGATAACGCTGGGTGAAAACCCGAACGTCACCATTCCATTGCTGTCGTTTATGGGTATTCCAACCGCCATTGATATTACGCGTGTGGGCAACAGCGGCATTTTGCCAGTTATCAACACGGCCATTGCCCACAAAGATGCGGGCATCGGCATGATTGGCGCCGGGATTGTCCATCCGCCGTTTGAATGTTTTGAGAAGGCTCTGCTCGCCTTTGGTGAGCGTTACTCTTTCTGAGGGATACCCCGATGACAAACGTTAAGCTTGAGTGGAAACGCGGTGACTGGGCGGCATATTTCGGGTTGATGACTAACAACCTGACCAACTTGCTGACCATGATGGGGTTACTCATTTTTGTGGTGGGTATCCCGACAGAAATTGTTTACGGGCGCATTGCGCCAGCCTTCGGGCTGGCGGTGCTGGTCGCGAGCGTTTGCTACGCCTGGTTTGGTTTGCAACTGGCAAAAGAGACAGGGCGCAAAGATGTGACGGCGCTGCCCTCCGGGCCAAGCGCACCGTCAATCTTTACCGTGACGTTTTTGGTGCTGATGCCGGTCTACCAGCAAACTGGCGACGCTGAGTTTGCGATTCAGATTGGCCTGGTGTGGTGTTTTGTTGAAGCGATGATTCTGGTGGGCGGTTCGTTCCTTGGCGAAACCATCCGTAAGATGATCCCACGTACTGTATTGCTTTCGTGTTTATCAGGTTTAGGTCTGCTGTTGCTGGCGATGAACCCGATGTTGCAGGCATTTGAAGCACCTACAGTTTCCTTCATCGTTCTGCTGCTTATCTTCATCAACTGGTTTGGTAAAAAGCCGATTTTTGCCCGTATTCCAACCGGCTTATTGCTGTTGGTCGCGGGTACTGCGCTGGCGTGGATTTCCGGCCTGCAAAGCCCGGAAGCGATTAAAGCGTCGATGTCATCATTCGGTTTTAACCCGCCATCGATTCATGTTGATAGCTTCCTGCAAGGCTTACCTCATGCGCTGCCTTACCTGGCATCGGCCGTTCCGTTGGGGCTTGCGAACTACATTTTCGACCTGGAAAACATTGAGAGTGCCCACGCAGCGGGTGATGAGTACAACACCCGTAAAGTGATGCTGACCAATGGCCTGGCTTCAACGCTCGGTTGTCTGATGGGTAACCCGTTCCCGGTGACGGTGTACGTTGGTCATGCGGGCTGGAAGGCGATGGGCGCGAGTATCGGCTACACGCTGGCGTCAGGTGTGACGATGTTTATTGTGCCGCTATTTGGCCTCGGTGCATTCATGCTGGCCATTATTCCGATGACTGCCATTGTGCCGATTCTGGTGTTTATCGGCGTGGTAACGGCAAACCAGGTGGTGCGAGAAACGCCGAAAATAGAGGTGCCGGTTATCTTCATCTGTCTGTTCCCGTGGATAGCAAACTGGGCGCTGACCATGGTGAATAGCGTGATGGCAGCGGCCGGGACATCGGCTGCGAAAATCGGCCCGGAAGCGCTGGCTCATAAAGGGGTGTTTTACCAGGGACTGGTGCATTTGGGTAACGGCGCACCGCTCGCCAGCATGTTGTGGGGTTGCGTCGCAATCTTCGCGATTATCAACAAACCGTTACGCGGCGCGGTTGCGGCGGTAGTCGGGGCGTTGCTGGCTCTGTTTGGCGTGATTCATGCGCCGGTGGTCGGTTTTGCGCAGGGCAGTTCGCTGATGTTTGTCACCGCCTATTTGATGATGGGCGCGATGTTTGTCGTGAAGCATGTGCTCGACCGTCGTGAAGCGGCATCTGAGGTTGTGACTTCTGTTTAAAAAAATGGCGGATGACGCGGTGCTTATCCGCCCTACGTAAATCATCAATCGTAGGGTGGATAAACCGCAGGTGTCATCCACCGGCCTTGCCCTAAAGGATAAAAATAATGAAACAACTCGTGGTCGTGGCAATTGGCGGCAACAGCATCATCAAAGACAACGCCAGCCAGTCGGTTGAACATCAGCAAATTGCGGTTAAAGAAGTGGCTCAGACGGTGCTGGAAATGCTCTCGTCGGATTACGACATCGTACTGACGCACGGCAATGGCCCGCAGGTGGGGCTGGATCTGCGCCGTGCGGAAATCGCCCATGAGAAAGAGGGGTTGCCGCTCACACCGCTGGCTAACTGTGTGGCAGATACCCAGGGTGGCATCGGCTATCTGATTCAGCAGGCGCTGAATAACCAGTTGGGTAAACACGGAGACAAAAAAGCGGTCACCGTGATCACTCAAGTGGAAGTGGACAAAAACGACCCAAACTTCACCCATCCCACCAAACCGATCGGTGCGTTCTTTAGCGAACAACAGTGCGAAGCGCTGAAAGTCGCCCATCCGGACTGGCAGTTTGTTGAAGATTCCGGGCGCGGCTATCGTCGGGTTGTGGCGTCTCCTGAGCCAAAACGTATTGTTGAAGCAGATGCGATTAGCGCGCTGATTAAGCAAGGTTTTGTGGTGATTGGCGCAGGCGGTGGTGGCATTCCGGTGATTCGTAGCGATCAGGGTGATTACCAGAGCGTGGATGCGGTTATCGATAAAGATCTTTCTACCGCGCTGCTGGCTCGCGAAGTAAATGCTGACATTCTGGTTATCACCACTGGTGTGGAGAAAGTGTGTATTCACTTTGGTAAACCAGAGCAACGAGAACTTGATGAAGTCACGGTTGAACAGATGGCGCATTTCAGTGAAGAGGGCCATTTCCCGCCGGGCAGCATGCTGCCAAAAATCACCGCAAGCCTTGCGTTCCTGCGCAATGGCGGCAAACGCGTGATTATCACCACGCCTGAAAAATTACCTGCGGCCTTACGCGGCGAGACGGGCACTCATATTGTTAATGCTTAAGAGTGGGAGAACTTAATGAATAATGCAGAAAAAAGCCGCCGTGAATTTTTAAGTGGTGGCGGCAAAGTGGCTGCTGCCTGCGCACTCTTTGGCGCGACTGGCTCAATGGCGTATGCTGCGAAACCAGCCTCCCTTACCTGTGAGACGGACAATCGCATGAGCGCCATTAAAGAATCGCATTACTACCTCGACAACGTGCTGCTGGAGGCGGGTTTTAACCGCGAAGGGCAGACTATTGTTGGTACGCAAACCGAGCTGAAAACGCTGGAAATTAAAGACGGCAAAATTGCGGCACTGCTCGCAAATAAACAGCATCCCGATGCCACCCTTGCCCATTACGATGCGTCCGGGAAACTGCTGCTGCCTGCGATGCGCGATATGCATATCCATCTCGATAAAACCTTCTACGGTGGCCCGTGGCGTGTACACAACCGCCCGGCGGGAACCACCATTCTGGACATGATTGCCCTTGAGCAAAAATTGCTGCCAGAACTGCAACCGGTCACTCAGGAGCGAGCAGGAAAACTGATTGATTTGATTCAGTCGAAAGGCTCGACTATCGCCCGAAGCCATTGCAATGTTGAGCCCGTTTCCGGGCTGAAAAACCTCGAAAATCTGCAAGCGGTTCTGGAACGCCGTAAGTCTGGTTTTAGCTGTGAAATTGTCGCGTTTCCTCAGCATGGTTTGCTGCACTCTAACTCCGTTGCGTTGATGCGCGATGCAATGCAAGCGGGCGCTCACTACGTGGGTGGGCTTGACCCGACTAACGTTGATGGGGCGATGGAAAAATCTTTAGATGCCATGTTCCAGATAGCTATCGACTACAAGAAAGGTGTTGATATTCACCTGCATGAAACAAGCCCTGCGGGGATTGCCGCAGTGAATTACATGGTTGAAACGGTGGAGAAAACCCCTGAGCTGAAAGGCCAATTGACCATTAGCCACGGTTTTGCACTGGCGATGATGAACGAACAAGAGGTTGATGCGATTGCTACACGAATGGCGGCGCAACAAATTACTATCGCGTCAACCGTGCCGATTGGCACCATGCATATGCCACTCAAGCAGTTACAAGAGAAGGGCGTGTTTGTGATGACGGGCACCGACAGCGTGATCGACCACTGGTCGCCGTATGGCCTGGGCGACATGTTGGAGAAAGCCAACCTTTATGCGCAGCTCTATATGCGTGTCAGTGAATTGAATCTTTCACGATCCCTTGCGATTGCCACCGGCAACGTGCTGCCGCTTAATGACAATGGCGAGCGTGTGTGGCCAAAAGCGCAGGATGAAGCAAGCTTTGTGCTGGTGGATGCCTCATGTTCTGCCGAAGCCGTGGCACGCATCTCTCCACGAACCGCGACCTTCCATAAAGGGAATCTGGTCTGGGGTGAACTTAGCGTGTAGTGCCTGGCGCTTAGTGAAAAACATCCTGCATAGGGACATTCTGTGCAGGATTTTTTAATGAATGAATTTCTGCATTAAATAGATAGAACTCCATATATTTTTTAACTCCACGTTATAAAAATCTTCGATTTAACCAAGCTCTTTCCTCGTATTCCCATTGTATCAATATTTTATATAATAAATATTGGATGATAACTAAAAATAAACAATCATAATCAATTCCTGTAACACCAATAATAATCTTACCTACCTGCAAATCGCACAGAGGATCTCCTCTTATGTCTACAGAACTCGAAGCACGGGTGCTGCGAAAAATAACGCTTCGCATCATTCCCTTTATTATGCTGCTCTATTTTATTGCTTTTCTGGATAGGGTGAATATTGGTTTCGCAGCATTAACAATGAACCAGGAGTTAGGTTTTTCTCCCACAGTTTTTGGTATCGGCGCGGGAATATTTTTCCTCGGTTATTTTTTATTTGAAGTTCCGTCTAACCTTATCTTGAATAAAGTTGGGGCGAGGATTTGGATTGCCCGAGTCATGATTACCTGGGGGCTGGTTTCAGGGGCAATGGCTTTTGTTCAGGGCACGACCAGTTTCTATATTTTACGTTTCTTACTTGGTGTGGCTGAAGCCGGATTTTTCCCTGGTATAATTCTGTACTTAAGCTTTTGGTTCCCCATGAAACGACGTGCTCAAGTAACGGCTATTTTCATGGCTGCAGCACCTTTATCGACTGCACTGGGTTCACCCATTTCCGGGGCATTGCTGGAATTACACGGTTTCCTTGGTTGGTCTGGCTGGAAATGGATGTTTGTACTTGAGGCGATCCCCGCAGTGATTTTAGGTTGCGTGGTGTTGTTCTGGCTTACCGATCGCCCTGCTAAAGCAAAATGGTTAACTGATGAAGAGCGCAACTGGCTTATGCAGACTCTTGCTGCTGAACAAAGTACTAAAGCGGGTTCCGCTCATGTGAGTGTCTGGAAAGGTCTGGCAGACAAACGCGTTATTGCCTTGTCGTTGGTCTATTTCGGGACTTCTGCCGGGCTCTATACCCTGGGGATCTGGTCACCGCAGATAATCAAAGCATTTGGCATGAGTTCCTTGCAAGTCGGGCTATTAAACGCCATTCCTGCCATTATTGCGGTGGTCGCGATGGTGCTTTGGGCGCGGCATTCGGATAAAAAAGTGGAACGTACCTGGCATATTATCGGTGCTTGTATGCTGGCGGCAGTAGGGTTGATTTATGCTGGTATGGTTACCACTGTGGTGACAGCAATTATCGCCTTAACTTTGGTTAACGTCGGTATCAGTGCCTCCAAGCCGCCATTGTGGAGTATGCCAACGATGTTTTTGTCAGGCTCTGCAGCAGCGGCAGGGATCGCCACGATAAACTCGATTGGTAATCTGGGCGGGTTCGTCGGACCCGTGATGATTGGTGTGATTAAAGAACACACGGGGAGTTTCACTGGCGGGCTGTTGTTTGTTGCCGCGTTACTGTGTTTGTCATCGATTCTGGTTTGGTTACTGTCAAAGAGTGCCGAGCGGCAGAATAGTGCTTATCAAGCCCCACATTCTAAATCATCGTGAATGCGAAACGGCTACCGACTTAGGTAGCCGTTCTCATTAATCGATTAAATCTCTGATGTTTGAAGCCTATCACAAATACAAACTTTAGCGTCCAGGCTAACTCTCCATATATAAACAGGCATTTTAACTGGAATTCTTCTTAGCATAAGTGTTAATTACTCTAGCTATATGATCTATCATGCTTTTTTAGAGGCGACTCTTATCTGTTAGCATTATTTCATTTTTTTATATAATCACGACTGGATGATTCATCTCGATCGTCAGCGCATATTTCAATGACTGGCCTGGTGCTATTTAGACTTATAACAACAGGTGTCCGATTATTTATTAAAATAATGGAAATATGCTATGACTCATTCATTAGAACATCTTACCCTCAAAAAAATAACCTGGCGCATAGTCCCTTTTGTTATGTTTGCCTATTTCATAGCCTTCTTTGACCGAATAAATATTGGTTTTGCAGCATTAACCATGAATCAGGATTTAGGTTTTTCTTCAACTGTATTTGGTGTTGGTGCAGGTATGTTTTTTATTGGTTATTTTCTGACTGATATTCCTTCTAATATAATATTGCAAAAAGTGGGGCCACGGATTTGGCTGGCTCGAATTATGGTGAGTTGGGGAGCGATTGCTGCCTGTATGATGTTTGTCGAGACCGCAACCGGGTTCTATATTTTGCGTTTTCTGTTGGGCGTTGCAGAGGCGGGTTTTTTCTCAGGAATTATTCTCTATTTAAGTACCTGGTTTCCTGTTAAGCGTCGCGCCCAAGTTATCGCATTTTTCATGGCGGCAGCGCCCATATCGGCAATGTTGGGTTCACCACTGGCTGGGACTATTTTGAGTTTACATGGCGCGTTAGGTTTGAAAGGTTGGCAACTCATGTTCTTAATTGATGCTGTTGCCGCCATTTTATTGGGTATTTTCACGCTGTTTTATTTGAACGACAGGCCTGAAAAGAATCGTTGGTTAAATCAGAAAGAGACCGATTGGTTGATCACCACCCTGGCCCAGGAACGTAACGCGCAGGGCTGTCAGGCAAAAACCAGCATCTGGAAAGGGTTGACCGATATTCGCGTGTTAACGTTGGCTGTAGTCTATTTTGGGACTTCAGCGGGGTTGTATTCACTTAACATATGGTCGCCGCAGTTTATTAAATCGTTTGGTTTAAGCACGTTTCAAATTGGTTTTGTGAATGCGATTCCGGCAGCGCTTTCAGTAGTTGCGATGATCCTGTGGGCGAAGCATTCTGATAAGGCCAAAGAAAGAACCTGGCATGTCGTGAGTGCCTGTTTACTGGCGTGTGTCGGGTTTATTCTTGCCGGTTCGGTTCATTCCTTGCCGCTGGCAATATTTGCCCTGATTTTGGCAAACATTGGTATCTCTTCTTGCAAGCCACCGCTGTGGAGCATTCCGTCGCTATTCCTCAATGGACCTGCCGCTGCTGCTGGACTTGCAGCAATAAATTCTATCGGCAACTTAGGTGGTTTTGCAGGGCCTGCGGTGATTGGCTGGTTGAAAGAGACCACGGGTGACTTTTCACTGGCGCTCTATTGTGTAGCGGGCATGCTGGTGATTTCGGCGTTGCTTACGCTATCTATTGAGATTAACCGCAAACGCAGGGAGTTGAAAAACTCACTGGCTTAAATGTGGGTAAAACAGCGCCTGTATATTGGCGCTGTTTTAATATTTTTGAGAAATAATCGCTAATTCTTGCATGACCACTTTCATCATATTATCGCGAGTTTCATCGCGTGAATCTTTTACCCATACCGCAGATAATGCTAGTTTATGCCTGACATTAATATATTCGTTAGCTAGCGGAATAAATTTTACATTTAATGCAGACATTCTGGACACCCATTTCGGCATAATCGCTGCACCTAATTCAGCAGCCACCATATTAATAATAGTTTGTTTTTCGTCGGCAATTTGCACCAGTTGCGGTTTAAAACTGGCGTTATCAAATAAATCTAACGTCAAATCATAGCTATGAGGCCGAACACGCCTTTCGGGAACAATCATTGGCACATTAATCAGATCGTTGACATGTATTTCACTGCATTGCGCCAGGCGATGTTTTTCAGAAATTGCCAGCACTACATCTTCATAAAAAAGAAATTGGCTTTCCAGCGCTTCATCCTTTTGCTCGGTAGGGCGAATAAAGATTAAATCCAGGCGGCCAGATTTTAACTTTGGCAGCAGCTTTGATGACTTATCTTCCACAATTTGGATGTCAACTTCAGGCCAATTATCACGGAAAATATGCAGCACATGCGGGACCAGGTTGATGGTGGCGCTGTCGATTGCGCCGATACGCAAACGTCCTGCATTTTGCCGCGCCAGCTTCTTAAAACGTTGCTGGAGTTGATCGGCCATAGAGACAATTTCTTTTGCATCATCAAGGAACAATGCGCCATGCGGCGTTAAAGAAACATTGCGAGTGGAACGTGATAACAGCCGTGTACCGAGATCTTCTTCCAGCAGTTTTATGTATCGACCTAATGCCGAGGGGAGCATATCCAGCTTTTGCGCCGCATGCCCAAAATGCAGTTCTTCGGCCACGGCAATGAAACATCTCAGCTGATTGAGTTCCACATTTTCCTCTCAGAATTATATCAATTTTTTGCATAAACAGATGCGAGTGATACTAATGGCTTTCTGTGCATAATGATAGTTGTCAGGCGTTAATGATTAATGGGAATCCATCAGATTGTGACGCACATAAAATAATTAAAATATTAACCTGCAAGTTTAATTTTTTTAAATAAAGGCATCATTAGAAAACTAATGGCGCACCTGAATTGACCTAAAAATATAATCATTGTAAGGAGTCTTACCTATGCGTAACTACAAAATTGCTGCTATTCCCGCTGATGGTATTGGTACTGAAGTTATTTCTGCTGGCGTTAGTGTTCTTGAATGTCTACAAAAGAAAGTAGGCGATGTGAGTTTCCAAATTGAGCATTTTGACTGGGGTTCTGATTATTACAAAAAGAATGGCGTGATGATGCCAGAAAATGGTTTGGAAAAACTGAAAGCATTTGATGCTATTTATTTTGGTGCGGTTGGTGCTCCAGATGTTCCTGACCATATTACCCTTTGGGGTCTGCGTTTACCTATTTGTCAGGGATTTGATCAATATGCCAACGTGCGTCCAACTAAAATTATGTCGGGTATTCAGTCGCCGCTGCGCAATGCAGGGCCTGGCGATCTGGATTGGGTTATTGTTCGCGAGAACTCTGAAGGCGAATATTCAGGTCATGGCGGCCGTGCGCACCGTGGCTTACCGGAAGAAGTGGGTACTGAAGTCGCTATTTTCACCCGTGCAGGTGTCACGCGCATTATGCGTTATGCTTTCAAACTCGCGCAATCTCGCCCGCGTAAGCTACTGACAGTGGTAACAAAATCCAATGCTCAACGCCACGGTATGGTGATGTGGGATGAAATTGCTGCGGAAGTGGCAACAGAGTTCCCGGATGTGAGCTGGGATAAAATGCTGGTAGATGCCATGACGGTGCGTATGACGCTGCATCCAAAATCACTGGATACCATTGTGGCAACCAACCTCCATGCTGACATTCTCTCTGACCTTGCAGGTGCGCTGGCCGGGAGTCTGGGTGTTGCGCCTACGGCAAATATCGACCCGGAGCGCCGTTTCCCTTCAATGTTTGAACCTATTCATGGTTCTGCATTTGATATCACCGGCAAAGGCATCGCCAACCCAGTGGCAAGTTTCTGGACAGCGGCACAAATGTTGGACCATCTCGGTGAGCATGATGCATCAGCCTTGTTGATGTCTGCGGTAGAAGAAGTGTGCGCAGCAGGTATTAAAACACCAGATGTCGGTGGTAAAGCAACGACTCGTGTAGTCACCGAGGCGGTTATTGCCGCAATCATGAAGCGCTAAATATTAGGGGGAAGAATGGCTACGTGGACGAACAAAACAGCGAAAAGTGCTTTGCTTGAGATGTTTAGTGCGGCGATTAAAAGTGCAGATCCTCATGCTGCATTGCTTGATGCGTTGCCAGAAAAACCCCTTGGTCGATGTATTGTGGTGGGAGCCGGTAAGGCTTCCGCTGCAATGGCGGCAGCACTCGAGGCCGCATGGCCCGATGTGCCGCTTTCAGGTGTCGTGGTCACCCGCTACGGACATGCGGTTCCCACTCGGCAAGTACGAATTATTGAGGCGGCGCATCCGGTTTCAGATTCGATGAGCAAGGTGGCATCGATGTTGATTCTGGAATCACTCAAAAACCTGAATCCTGATGATTTAGTGATTGCGTTAATTTCTGGTGGCGGCTCTTCCCTGATGGCTCTGCCGCGCACCGGCATCACGCTTGCAGATAAACAAACGGTGAATAAAGCGCTGTTGTGCAGCGGTGCGACGATTCAGGAAATGAATACCGTACGTAAACATTTCTCTGATATTAAAGGTGGGCGACTGGCGCAAGCTGCGCTTCCTGCAAAAGTGGTTACGCTCGTGATCAGCGATGTTCCGGGTGATAACCCGGAAGATATCGCCTCCGGACCTACGATTCCCGATAACAGTACTATTGAACAGGTCAAAGAAATACTTACTCGCTACCACATTGATTTACCCGAACACGTTGCTCAAGTGCTTTCTCAAAAAAGAGAGACAGTGAGCAAGAGTGACATTCAGGTCGATGTGCGCATGATTGCTTCACCGTCCAAATCATTGCTGAATGCAGCGGCTATCGCTGAAAAGATGGGGATTACACCATTGATTCTGGGAGATGCGCTGGAAGGGGAAAGTGCGCAACTGGGCATTATGATGGCTGGTATTGCCCGTTCAGTGAAGTACCATGGTCTGCCGGTTAAAACGCCTGCGGTATTGCTTTCGGGTGGGGAAACAACGGTCACTATTGGCGGTGGTTGTGCAAAGCGCGGAGGGCGAAATACCGAATTTTTACTGAGTCTGGCAAATGCCCTAGCGGGGGAGACAAATATCTGGGCGTTGGCAGGCGACAGCGATGGTATTGATGGAACCGAAGACGCCGCTGGAGCTTTTGTTCTTCCGGATACCCTGCTCAGAGCACAGCATGCAGGCATTAACGGCAAGCAGATGTTGGCTGAACACGACAGCTATACTTTTTTTGCCGCGCTTAAAGATCTCATCAAAACAGGACCGACGCTGACGAATGTTAATGATATCCGAGCTATTTTTATTGTTTGATTCTACTAACAGCTGGCTGCCCCGAAAACGCCACTAATTGTTTTAGCAGCGCCTCATTTAACGGCAGGCAGCGGCAATCTTCGGTCATTTCCGGCTGCGGCACATTAAGGCTGCTTAAATAGCGTTTGCGAAAATCGGTTGGCGTCATTGAACAGTATTTATTAAAGGCGAATATCAGGTGCTTATGCTCCCGAAAGCCACAAATCTGACTGATTTCGGTAATCGGAATATGGGTGTCTTTTAATAATTGCCGTGCTTTGTTGGTTCTGATCAGGGTCAGATATTCTTTGAAATTATGGTTACTGACTTTCTTGAAGGTACGCGAGAAATGGTGATAACTGACTCCTGCCTGTTCCGCAAGCTGGCCCAGCGTTAAATCCTCCTCGTAGTGCAGGTTAATAAACTCAATACACTCCTTAATCATCACGACATCGCGGGCGTGAATTTGACTTTGCAGGGCAGGAGATCCGGCTTTTTCAAGCGCATCCAGCAGCAGATAAACGGCGGCGATGCGGCTAAATGGGCTGGCTTGTTGAATCAAATGCGCAACCAATGACGCCAGCGCACGATAAACGTGGCTGTCACTTGGGGTGAGTGAACTACGCATGCTGCGATATTCAAGTCGTGGAACAGGGTGTGTTTTATTAAACAGCCCAGGGGAAAACTGCACGGTCAGCAGGCTGCTTGCTGTGGCGTGTGCTTCAAGCGAATGCACCTCTTCGGCATTGATATAGAGCATTTCCCCTGCCGCAAGCTGGTGGGTATCCTGGCTGACTGCAATAGAAAATGAACCTGAAAGTACCAGAATCAACTCCGGTGCCGGGTGCCAGTGCGGCTCGCAATAGCGAACTTCTGCGGAGAAAACGTTAAGCTGCTCGGCGTCGAACGCAATCAACTCGCAGCCTGACTGGCCAGCCGGTTGTGGCTGGGGTGAAGCAGCAAGCTTGCGAGTGACCGAAAAAGGAAACATTCATTTTGCTCCGGCGTTGTCCGGGCTTTGCGCCATCCAATTGCAAAGCCCATTGCGTGGATAAACCGAGAATATCAGATTTCGGCCAGCGCCGTGTTCAGCTCATCCAGGCTGATTTCCAGTGCCAAAAACTCCGTCAACGTAATGAACAGGCCGAAGATTAAATCGGGTGCCATGACGGTTAGTTTTTCCTGGACCGCTTCAGGTGTTTGCCCATTCTTACTGGCAATCAGCTTTGCGACACGCGCGAAAACAGGCGGGTTTTTGATCAACTGCTGTACTGAGCTGTCGTTGCGTATTGGCAATAAAACCGGCTCGCTGATGACCTTAACTTCGCTCGCAAGGGCAATCTCCCTGGAGGATTTACCGATTTTTATGCGATATGTCCCAGAGTCGATTACCCAACGGTTCAGCACCGGGTTGTAGTAAGCCAGATCTTCCCGGTTAAGGGTTAGCGTGACGGTGCGCGTTTCGCCCGCTGCCAGTGCGACTTTGCCGAAGGCTTTCAACGCCAGAGGCTCACGCTGTATCTCGCCGTGCGGTGCGCTCAGATACAACTGCACAATCTCTTTGCCCGCCCGTTTCCCGCTGTTAGTCACATCCACCCTGACTTCAAGCGGTGCATCTGTTGCCCACATGGATTCGGATAAACGCAAATTGCTGTAGTCAAACTGGGTGTAGCTCAAACCAAAGCCGAAGGGAAACAGTGGCGTAATATTGCGCTTGTCGTAATAACGATAGCCGACAAATAACCCTTCGCTGTAGTGATGGCGCAGATTTTCTCCAGGGTAGCTAAGCCAGGCTGGCGTTTCTTCAAGTGAGTTCGGAAGCGTAGTGGTTAATTTGCCACACGGGTTGGCATTGCCGAACAGAATATCGGCCACTGCACGCCCCATTCCTTGTCCAGCAAAGAAGGTTTCCAGCAGTGCGCCACAGTTAGAAAGCCACGGCATGACCACCGCATCGCTGTTAGACAGAACCACAACCACATTTGGCTGAACTTCAGACACAGCGCGGATAAGCGCCTCATGCGACGGCAGAATATTAAGATCCTGACGATCGCCATTTTCACCGTCCTCACCAATTGCGGTGCTGACAAAAACCACGGCGACATCGGCGGTTCTGGCGGTTTCAATGGCGTGGTCCAGCGCTTGTTGGTCAACGGCGTTGTCATCCGGTGTGCCTATGGCATAGCGAATCTGGAAGTTGTCTCCCGCGACATCAAAGATTTCATCAAGTGGTCTGTCGAGCAAATACGGCACCGTTGTCGCACAGCCTGAACCCTGAATAACCGGCTCTTGTGCTGGTTTACCCAGAATGGCGATGCTGCGGGCGGTAGCTGGCGTTAACGGCAGTAAATCATTCTCGTTTTTCAGCAGCACGATAGATTCCGCCGCCAGTTTTTGGGCCAGACGGTGGTGCTGATTAAAATCGGCGCGAAAACCTGGGCGGCGGTTTTGGTGCACTTTATCGAGCAGCTCCAACATGCGCAGGCAAGCCTGGTCCAGACGTTCGGTTGGGATCTCACCACGGTCAACTGCGGCCTGTAATTGTTGCTTGTCATGCAGGGTTTCAGGCATTGCCAGATCGTTCCC
The DNA here is from genome assembly GCF_001654865.1 of Buttiauxella noackiae ATCC 51607. GTDB lineage: Bacteria > Pseudomonadota > Gammaproteobacteria > Enterobacterales > Enterobacteriaceae > Buttiauxella > Buttiauxella noackiae. The sequence continues at coordinate 70,856 of NZ_LXEO01000003.1, forward strand.
CGCCAGCAACGACGCAGGACGGTCTTTGATTCCGTACCAGTCGGACATCACTAACCCGTTGTATTGCCACTCATCGCGTAAAACCTGGGTGAGCAAGAACGGGTCCTGCGAGGTTTGCACGCCGTTCAAACGATTGTAGGAAGACATCACCGTCCAGGGCTGGGATTTATTAATCGCCCGTTTAAAGCCCGCAAGGTAGATTTCACGCAGTGCGCGTTCGTCAACGATCGAGTCCATTTCGGTGCGGCGAAACTCTGAGTTATTACAAGCAAAGTGTTTAAGGCTGGCACCCACGCCTTCATCTTGCAGGCCGTTGATAAGTGCCGCCGCCGTGTCACCACTGATGACCGGGTCTTCGGAGTAATATTCATAACTGCGCCCGGCAAGCGGTGTGCGGCGAATATTAATACCCGGCCCAAGTAAAATCCCGACGCCCATTTCCTGGCACTCACGCCCCAGAGCCTGGCCCATTTGATAAACCAAATCGGTATCCCAGCTACAGGCGAGAGTAGAGCCGTTTGGGAAGCAGGTGGCCGGTTTGGAATGGCTAAACAACGATTCACTGCCGCCACGCGCCTGGTTTTCAATTGGGGTAGCATCTGCGGCACTTTGGGAGATAACCGAAATAAAATCGGTCATGCTCCATTTTTCGCCCTGTTCAATTTGGCTGGTACTGTAGCGCACGCCATAAGTCCCGTCGGTCATCACGATATCTTCAATGCCGTGTTGAGGCAGTGAAGCGGTGCGCCACAACCCTTTACCCGTCAGTAAGGTGACTTTTTCTTCGGCCGACATCGCGGCAATAATAGTTTGAAATTTATTGTTCATTTCCGTCATCCTCGGGATTAAAGGGCGTGCTCTTTGCGCTGGGTAATTTTAACGACGATATCGCGATAGGTTTTTTCATCGAGCGAATAGAAGATGATGAATACGGCAGCTAACGCGAACATAGTTGCGGGGAATAGCGTCATCATAATGTTGATGCCTTTAAGCGCATTTGGGCTAATGCTTGCGGCGTTGTAATCAAAATAATCCAGCACCCAGCCGGCACAGCCGCCGCCAATCGCCATGGCGATTTTGGTAATAAAGTTGAAGAAGCCGTAAATCGCGCCTTCGGTACGAACACCGTGCTTCCATTCAGCGTATTCAACGGTGTCGGCAATCATTGACCACATGGTGACAAAGCCCATGCCCAGCGTGATGCTATACAGGCAAACCCCGCCCATAATCAGCCAGATATTGTCGCCAGCAATAAAGTACTGCACCAGCAGGCCAACAATCCCAATCAGCATCGCCAGCAGAGAAGTGTTCTTTTTCCCCATCCGGGAAATTAATTTTTCAGTCACTATCGTGCCTGCAATATAAGCCGCAGACTGAATGGCAAAGAATTGCGCAGTGAAGTTTTCATCGTGGATAATATATTTAATGAAATATATCGCGATCGCCATCCAGACCGTATAGCCGATATAAACAAATACCGTGTATGCCGATAAATGAATTAACGGTGTGTTGCTTGAAACGGCAGCCAGCATCTCTTTGAGTGTTGGAGCTGCCTGGCCATCGTCTTCAGTTACACGTTCTTTAGTGGTGGCAAAACAGGCCAGAAAGAAGAAGGTGGCAAGTAGTGCAAAACACGAAACAACAAACACATAGCCCATATGGTTATCGGTGAAGCGCGAAATTAAGGCATCCGCAGTGGTGGAAACCAGCAGATAACCAAAAATAGCCAACACAAAACGGTAGACCGATAACGATGCTCGCGAACCTTCATGCTGAGTCATCCGGTTCGTCAGCGCAGAGTAAGGCGTATTCACTGCGGTGTAGGCCAGGCAATAAAGAGTGTATGAAAGCAGAGCGTATAAGAATTTAAAGTCGCCCTCGACGGTCAGGAAACATAATACCGTCAGCAGGCCAAGTGGAATTGAGCCGTATAATAACCACGGCCTTAATTTCCCGTAACGGCTGCGGGTTTTATCCACGGCATAACCAATGAAGATATTAAAAGCTGCATCGGTCACCCGGGCGATAACAAAAATCAAACTGGCCTGAGCCGCCGAAATACCATAAATGTTGGTATAAAAATAAAGTAGAAATAGAGAAACAAATCCGAAGGATAAGTTAGAAGCAAAGTCGCCAAATCCGTAGCAGATTTTTTCGCGGGTGCCGATTTTCACGTAACTGTCAGAAAGCTTTGTAGGTACAGTTGTCATTATTTTTACCATCTGTTTGGCTGGTGTAGAGCCAGTATACGTTGGCAGTTTTTTTATCACTTTCCGTTATTTGTTTGGTGAATTGCTGTTTTTTGTTGTTCCCGAAGTTTGGCGGGGAAGTGTGAGATGAGTCACGGGGGAGCGCCATACCTATGGTGGGGAGGTGATTTCTTGAACTACCGTTCTTGCTGCTTTCCGTTCACCTGGACGTGATTTGATCCCGCAGATATCAATGAACGGTGAACGTGCCAGGGGGGAACCCCTTGATACGTCCACCGTTTACTGAACTGTGTGGGAGCAAAAAGTTTTAGGGTAAATGGAAAATAGCAATCCTTGCTTATTCACTTTGAAGAGCACAGGTAGCCAACAACATTAGCTCCGCCAGAAAGTCCTCGAAAACAAAATCAACACCGGATAGATCTCCAGTCGACCCAACAACATCGCCGCACACATTAAGTATTTTGCACTATCGCTCAACGTGCCAAATCCTGCGGCAGTTTCGCCAAACCCCAGCCCCATGTTGTTGATACAGGCGGCGACGGTGGCAAAAGATGTGAGCAGGTCATATCCCTGCAAGTTCAGCATCCAGATAAAAAAGCAGGTGCACACGACGTAGAGGAAGAAAAAACTCCACACAGAACGCAAAACTCTGTCGTTAACGGGCGAGTTGCCAACCCTAATACTCATGATGGCGCGCGGGTGGGCCAGTTGATGTACTTCATGGCGGGTTTGCTTAAATAACACCAGGAAACGCAGCGCTTTAATCCCGCCGCAGGTTGACCCCACGCAGCCGCCAAAGAAACTAGCTGACAGCAACAGAACGATGGTGTGTACCGGCCATGAAGCGTAATCGCTGGTTGAAAGGCCGTTATCGGTAATCATTGAGCTGGTGAGAAAAAAGGCATGAACAAACGAGGCGGGTAGGGCGTACATACCCGCGCGCCAGACTTCCAGAGTAATGATTAAAATCACAATGCTTGCGACCATCAGGAAGAATCGCAACTCTGCGCTCTTGAGAAAAGGTTTAATGCTGCGACGTGCCAGGGCGACAAAATAGAGGGTGAAGTTGATGGCGGAGAGCAATGAAAAAGCCCCGGCGACAAGCTCAATAGCATAGCTATTGTAAAAACCGATACTTTCGGTACGTGTAGAAAAGCCCCCTAATGAGACGGTGGAAAGGCCATGACAAAGCGCATCAAAGAACGGCATACCGGCAAGTTTGTACGCAATCGTGCAGGCAGCACCCAGCAGCAAGTAAGTCAGCCATAAGCTTTTGGCTGTATCCGCAAGACGTGGCGTGAGGCGCTCTTCTTTAAACGGGCCGGGCATTTCGGACTGATAAAGCTTCATGCCGCCGATACCCAGAAGCGGCAATACTGCCACAGCAAGCACAATGACACCGAGACCGCCGATAAAATTGAGCTGGGCGCGGTAATAGAGGATTGATTTTGGTAATAGGGAGACATCGTTAAAAACAGTGGCTCCGGTAGTTGTAATACCCGAAACCCCCTCAAACATGGCATCAGCTAAAGAGACGTTATAGCTATCATCCAGCCACAGCGGCATGGCGCTGATAACTGAAAAAAGCAGCCAAAACAGAACGATGATAATAAAGCCATCGCGAGTTTCGAGTTGAATATTAGACCGGCCAGTCATCACCCAGGCCAGGCTTCCAAGCGTAAAAGTGATGATAAAAGTATAAAGAAAACCAAACAGGCTGCGTTCTTTTTCAATTAATGCCAGCAACATTGGCGGGATCATCGTCAGGCTATAGAGAACAACCAAAAAAGCGCACAGATGAATCACAATTCTAAAACGGGTTGATATATACATCAAAGACACCCAGATACCCGTGTTATTCAGGTATATCAATCAGGTACGGATGGCAAAGTATAGGGTATTTTGGGTCGGAAAGGTTATCTGGCTTTAATGTGAAGGGAAGTGATGTTAAATGGGCAACCCAAGGGTTGCCCATTTATATCCGTCATACTTCAAGTTGCATCTGCGTTGGCTTTCATCACTCACCCCAGTCACTTACTGGAGTAAGCGACAGGGGATTCACTGCGTCGCCGTCTTCATGCAACTCGAATTATTTTGGCTAGAGAAGACAGATTATTTCTTTTTATAAACTTCTGCTGTGCCGTGAATTTTATTCTCGGTATCTGCAGACGTTACAACATAAAACTGACCACCCAGCTCATCAGCTTTCTTGGAAAGTTCTGCTTTCGCATCAGATGGTGACAATTCACCACTGGTGGTGATGCTGCCGACTTTTACATACTGATCTTTATGGTCGTTATAGGCTTCTTTCGTCAACAGTTCTGCTGACAATGCACTGAATGAAACTGCACCCAAAGTTAACGCTACCAAAACACCCTTAGCTATCTTCATGACGAACCTCATCTTTGCTTATGGTAGATAAATTGTTTTCCCTACTTTTAGACTATGGCTCACAACTGTATTTCTCGCCAACTTTGGCAAGTAAAAATTTTGTTCAAAAAGAGATGCATAAGAGATTGTTCAGTATTGAAAAGTATGATTGTTGCTAACCTTATCTGAGAAAATCAGATGCAGGGTGGATGGGATGCCATCCACTCTTTCGCCGGTTCTACAACGTTATTTGTTCTGTTACGGGTGCTACTGAAGCTTCTTTTTGCGATTTACTGGCCTGTTCTTCGCGATATTTCAGGTTATCCCAGATGCGGAAGAACGGGTAATACATTACCAGCGAAATCCCGAGGTTGACGATTTGCAGCACGGAGCCTGAAATATGCCCGCCGGTTGCCAGGTATCCGCTGACCACGATCGGTGTAGTGAACGGTAAGGCAATACCCGCAGGTTTGGCGACAAGCCCGGTGGTCATTGCTATATAAGAAACAATCACTAATACAACAGGAGTAAGAATAAACGGCACGACCAGATACGGGTTCATCACAATGGGAATGCCAAATACCATCGGTTCGCTGATATTAAACAGGCTACCGGGGGCGGCGATTTTACCTAGTTGTTTCATCTGCGCGCTGCGACTGCGGATAAGCATAAATATCACCAGCCCGAGCAGGGCACCTGTGCCGCCAGGAGCTATCCACAAGTCATAAAATTGTTGGGTGATAATATGAGGAATCGGCAAACCGTTCTGGAAGGCTTCGAGGTTCTCCGACATATTGCTCAACCATACCGGACGGATAAACACCAGTACGATAGTGTCGCCATGCAGGCCCAGCATCCACAGAATACCAATCAGCAGCACCGAGATAATCATACCCGGCAGTGAACCGCCGACATGACTCATAGGGATGCCAACCAGTTCGGTAATCATCGTATTGATATCGCCAAATGGTGTTGCCTCAACCAACAGGCGCAGCGCCAGCACTACCGCTAAAACGCAGAAGCCTGGGATCAACGCAAGGAAGGATTTGGCTACCGCTGGCGGCACGCCTTCCGGCATACGGATAACCAGATTACGGTTGTTGATAAAGCGGTAAATTTCAGTTGAAAGCAGTGCGATAAGAATGGCGACGAACAACCCCTGGCTGCCAATTTGCCCCATCGGCATCACGCCTTTCACTAACTGTGCAGCACCTCCTGTAGCAGGTGTAAACATGATGTGCTGCGGAATAGTCATGATAAACGCAACCAGAGACACGGCACCAGCAGTCAACGGATCGATAGTGCGATACTTTTCTGCCAGGCGATAAGCGATACCAAAGGCGGAGATAATCGCCATGATGTCGTAGGTCGCTTTAACCGGATAGAGCACTTTTTCCTGCCAGGTTGGGCCGAAAAAGTCACTCATCATTTGGGCATAACCCGGTATCGGCAGATAAGCAAAAATAAGGAAGAACGAGCCAATCAACATAAATGGCATGTTCAGAATGATACCGTCACGCACAGACAGCACATGCTTTTGCCCGGCAATTTTTAGCGCGGTTGGCAGTACATATTTTTCGATAATAGATTTGTTTATAGACACAGACACCCCCTGCCCGGATACGGATCTGCCGATCCGGGTATTATTTTTTTTGGTGAATTGCTTATTTATTTGCCGAACTGCGGCAACCACGCTTTGTTGATACTTAACACTTCATCTACCAGCACAGACGCCAGATTGACATCAGCCACCAGCGGGTTTGCGACCAGCGCGAGTAACGCTTTTTGCTTATCGCCATGAACTGCGGCTTCAATGGTCAAATGTTCAAAATCTTTAACTTGCTGAGTCAGGCCGTTCATCAGCGGTGGCAGTTTGCCAAATGCCAGCGGATGTGCGCCCAGGGCGTCAATCAGGCAGTTAGTTTCAATCACCGCGTCGTCTGGTAACCCCTGAATTGCACCGTTGTTGGCGGTATTCACCACCATTTCAATACCGAGATTATTATGTAAGGCGTTAATCAATTGCACCGCGACCTCGGAGTAGAACGAGCCGCCACGCTGGCTGAGTTCCTCCGGTTTTTTATCGAGGTTTGGATCGGCATAGAGTTTAAATAGTGACTCTTCCACCTTCATGACTAGCTCGGCACGAGTGCCTTTAGTGGCGGCATCCGAGAGTTCATCTTCCAGCATGGTGCGCGTTTGCCAGAAGTAACGGTGGTAAGGGCAGGGAATGGCGCCTAATGCGCGCAGCAAATCCGCAGGCCATGGAATCGCTTTAATGTTGTTCATCGAAAGCTGCTCGCCATCGCACAACATTTCGATTACCTCATGGGTGGCATCATGACCGTTTGCCAGAACTTTATGCACCCAGACCATGTGGTTCAGCCCGGCAAAATGCAGTTTTACTGCGTCGTGCGGTAATTTCAGCATGTCGGCAATCATATGGTGCATAGTCACCGGCACATTACACAGGCCGATGATTTTTGCTTTGCTATAGCGTGATACCGCTTCTGTGACGATGCCTGCTGGGTTAGTGAAGTTGATAATCCACGCATCCGGGGCGAGGCGCTCCACGCGGTGGGCAATATCGAGCATTACTGGAATGGTGCGCAACGCTTTCGCAAAACCGCCAACCCCAGTCGTTTCCTGGCCGAGAAGCTTGTGGCTTAAACCCAGGCGTTCATCAGCTGCGCGGGCTGGCAGTTGCCCCACGCGCAACTGTGTTAAGACAAAACTGGAACCTTTGATGGCTTCGTCGGCATCAAACTGTACTGATACCTTAACGGACTCCAGCCCATTTCTGTCGAGCATGCGACGGGCGAGGGCGGCAATAATATCGACTTTCTGGCGGCCCGCTTCTACATCCACCAATGCCAATTCCGCCATTGGCAGTGAAGCATGGCGTTCAATCAATCCTTCAATCAATTCCGGGGTATAACTGCTTCCCCCGCCAATAACGGTAATTTTCATGTTGTTCTCCGCCTGTCTTAGGCCATTAAGGCGAGGGCTTTATCCAGCACGCGATCGCCGCGCATGGTGCCGTAATCCATCATATCTATCACCGCGACAGGTTTCCCCAGCGGTGTGGAAAGCTCAGTCAGGCGCTGTAATTCGTACTGTACTTGCGGGCCAAGCAATACCACGTCGGCATGGCGCAACTGGCCTTCAATTTCGGATACCGGGATGGCGTCTATTTCGATTTCAAGAGAACGCTTCGTCGCTTCGTTACGCATTTTCTGTACCAGCATGCTGGTGGACATCCCTGCAGCACAGCACAACATGATTTTTTTCATTACAACTTTCCCCTCATTTGAAAACATATTTCATACATTAGCTGTTTTAATTAGCATGCATGAAAATTATTTTCATGAGTGTGATCCTTGTTGGATTATTTCCCGATGGCACTCAGAGCGGATGAATATGTGATCTCTATAGAAAAATGGATATATATGGTGAGCATTGCAGATAATAATGTGTACGTGAATGAGATGGATTGAAAAATAATTTCAAACATTTATGATGCTTTTAACGAGCAGTTAATGCCGACATTAGGACGCCTCCTGTTATGGATATTGTTTACCAACTGGTACACGGGTTATCTGGCCTGCCTGCACAAGAATCTCGTCTGGCACGCTTTTTCCTTGATAACTTCGCGCAAATACCCGAAGCAACGATGGAAGAGTTAGCGGCAAAGGCAGGGGTGAGCCCTGCCACGTTGCAGCACTTTGCGCGCAGCATTGGCTGTAACGATATCAATGATTTTATCGGCCAGGTACGCCATCAACAGCAGGAGAATAATCTGCAAGTTCCTGCTGCCCCTATGTTGGGCGATGCCGCGTGGGTCGATCCGGGGGCACTGAAAGCGCTGGCACTTAACGCCGGTATCGGCAGCGAAATACTCGAGAGGTTTTCGCACTCAATAGGCCGTGAAAATAACGGGGATATTCTCGGCCAGATCCGTAACCGCCTGAATGACTTCAGCCAGCAAGAATCTCGCGTGGCGCAGACCATACTTGATGATGTCTCTTTTGCCGCATCTGCCACCATCGACCAGCTTGCGACGGCTGCGGGGGTTAGCCCGGCAACCATTACCCGATTTGCCCGAGCGGCAGGGTGTGACGATATCCGTGATTTGCGCATGAAACTGGCGCAAGCCAGCACACCGGTATCCGGTGGCGATATGGCTCTGCCATGGCGTGAAAAACTGAACAGGCTGCAAAATGCACTAAATTCACAGTTGTGCGAACTACAACCCGCAGTCATAAATCAGGCAGTTAATCGTTTGAAGCAGGCAAAAGCGGTGCATATTTTCAGCGCCAGTGCGGCAGATACGCCTTTTGCAAGCCTGCTGCAATATCGCCTGCTGACTCAGGGTTATCCGGCCAATATTTGTCAGGACCCAGCGCTGATGAGTATTACTGCATCGATGCTCGGTGCCGGACAAGTGCTGGTGATTTTCGCAGGCTCTGCACCGGAAAATGCACTGATTGCGGCGGCACATCAGGCGCGTCGGCTGGGTGCTGAAATCATTTTCATTGGCCGGGATAGCGGCTCATTTATTCACCGCAACGATATTCTTTTGCCGCTAACAGAAGTGCGCTACGGTTCGTTGTTAGTTATTGATTTGCTTTGCGAAGGGATTGATGGTTGAGGTTTTGGGGTGGCTGAGATGCCCCCGCCCAACCTTCTCCTGGAACTGTCTCTTAGTTACATCTTTGAGTTCAGTGCAGTGAGTATTCACTCTGTCAGTACCGTGAAGTTTCCGTTCACCAGGCGTTCTGTGTTTTATGCAGCTACCGAACCGGTGAACGTCTTAGGGGAGTTCACCGTCACTCCCCTAAGAACCCCGACTCCCGGCAAGCAAATCGCCGCAAGCGGTAAACCTCCATTTTCCCTCATTTTTAGGGGCGGTTGCGATTCGATGATTCGTCACATCCCTGTGACGAACCACTTCGTGGCCAACGCAAGCATTGTTCAAAAATGTTCCTGACATTTTTGTCCGACGATCACAACCTCTCGCCGTTCCCGACGGCTCGCCCCTAAAAATGAGGGAAAATGGAGGCGATTTAAGCCGGACCCAACACCCTCGCTTCCACTCAGCATGACTTCTTACACACGGTATCGCTTCAGATTTTGCAGCAAAACCAAAGGTGACATTATTCCCAGAACGTGCAC
>NZ_LXEO01000004.1 GCF_001654865.1 Buttiauxella noackiae ATCC 51607
GCGGAAAACCTCCGCACCTTACAGATCTCGCCCTGAAAAAATGACCAGATTGAGATCTGTATAAGAGACATCCCCTGGAAAGGGGAGGGATGGGCCTGACCCGTTCTAAAACGCCGTCTCTAATGTTTCCAGCACGTTATACTCATCGTCAATCAAATACAGCGCTTTCCATTTGTCGAACGTCAGGCACGGGTGGGAGGTGCTGAACACCAGAATATCCCCCACCTGCACATCTGCTCCGGGTTTAAGTTTCAGCATGGCGTGCTGATCCATAATGCCGGTGGTTTCGATGTTATTAGCCAAAAGTTCCAGCGGTTTGCCTGCCCGATAATGCGCAACTGGCTGCGGTAAACCTGCGTCAAAAGCGCTGTCACGTTTGCCAAAATTCACAATCGCGCGGTCGCTTTCCGGTACGGATTGCACCATCGCAACCAGCTCCAGAGCCGAGACTAAATCCCCGCCAAGATCACAGGCGACTTTATCGCGTGCCATAAGCTCGTCCTGCGCTTCCTGATAAATACCAGCATCGTGCGTGATGTAACAACCCGGGCGGATAACAATGCGGCAGTTTGCCGGTTTTTGCGCGGCCAGCCAGACATTACACACCACGTCATACCAGACAGAACCGGCACCCGTAAGGATAAATTCCCCATCAACGTATTGCTCAAGCGTGCAGGCGAGTACCGCGGCGTCGCGCAGTAAGGCTTCCACTTTCGGCTGCGGATTTTCGCCGTGCAGCACGCCTTCATACAGTTCCAGACCACGTAAGCGCAGGCCCGGGAGTGTAGATATTTCCTCGGCCAGGGTTTGTGCCTGTTCAGTCGTGCGACAACCACAGCGCCCACCTGGCACACCCAGCTCAATCAAAATATCAAGCTGCTGGTTATTCGCGCTAAAGAAAGCAGAAAGCGCTTTTGCGTTGGCAAGACTGTCAACGCAGCACAGATAATCAACATCCGGGTACTGTGTTTTTAGCTGTGAAACCAGCTGCATATTCGCTTTGCCAACCAGTTGGTTAACCATCAATACGCGTTTGATACCGCTGACCATCGCAATACTTGCTTGCCAGGCACTGCCAACACCTATCGCCCAGGCTCCTGCTTGTTGCTGCTGCTGGAAAATCCACGGCGTCATGGTGGTTTTCCCGTGGGGGGCCAGGGAGACACCGCGCGTATCGGCATAGCGCTGCATCCACCGGATATTGTTCTCCAGTGCATCTTTTTTGATAACGGCTGCGGGTAAACAAATATCTTCGTTGAGGATATTGGCAGGGGTAAACATCAGGGCTGATTTGTGTGGAACGAGGTTACTGTTCTGGTATTTCATAACATTATTCCTTTGGTTTTTTCTTTTGCATCACGATGGATATCATATTTAATTTAATGAAAATTAAGGTTTTTATTTATATTTTTGATGTTTTATGAATAAAAGTATCACAAATTCATATGCATTTTGCGTAGTCTTCCACTGTTTTTTACGCTTGTAAATGGTTAACTTTAGTCCAGCACATAACGGGGGTAAGGATGAGATGAAGTTCGACTATCTGTTCAGGAATGTCACAGTCATTGATGGTAGCGGCGGCCCGGAATACCGCGCCGATGTTGCCGTGCAGGGCGATCGCATTGCACAAATCGCACCGGCAATTAGCGGCTCGGCACAGCATGAAATTGATGGCGCAGGCCGTGTACTGGCCCCAGGTTTTATTGACGTTCATACCCACGATGACATCAACGTTATCCGTATGCCGGAATATTTGCCGAAAATCAGCCAGGGCATCACCACGGTGATTGTCGGCAACTGCGGCATCAGCGCGGCGACGGCGACCATGAAAGGCAGTGTGCCAGATCCGATGAATTTGCTCGGTGAAGTGGAGCACTTTATTTACCCAACGGTTGCTGCTTACGCGCAGGCCGTAGAACAGGCTAAACCTGCGATCAACGTCGGCACGCTGATTGGCCACACGGCGTTGCGTAACAATCATATGGACGATTTGTACCGCGCGGCCACTGGGGAAGAAATCGCCGGAATGCGCGAACAGCTTCGACTGGCGTTGCAGCAAGGCGGGCTGGGGTTAAGCACCGGCCTTGCCTACGGTAGCGCGTTCCAGTCCACCACCGAAGAGGTGATGGCGTTGGCGGAAGAACTGGCGGCGGGGAAAGGTATCTACACCACCCATTTACGCTCTGAGTTTGAACCGATTCTGGAAGCGCTTGATGAGGCGTTTCGCATTGGTCGCCACGGCAAAGTGCCGGTTGTGGTTTCGCACCATAAATGCGCTGGAGCAAAAAACTGGGGGCGCACTGTCGAAACCCTGAAATTGTTCGACAAAGTGCGCGAACAGCAGGATGTTTCCTGCGACTGCTATCCGTATTCCGCCAGTTCATCGACGCTGGATATGAAACAAATTACCGAAGATTTCGACATCATTATTACCTGGTCGGAACCGCATCCTGAAGTTGCCGGGCAGTCGTTGAAACAAATTGCGCAAAGCTGGTCGCTGTCGCTTCAGGAGGCAGGGAAATTGCTGATGCCCGCTGGCGCGATTTACTACAACATGGACGAGCAGGACGTGCGGCGCGTGTTGAGTTACCCGGTGACGATGGTCGGTTCCGACGGTTTGCCGAACGATCCGATGCCGCATCCCCGCCTGTGGGGCGCATTCCCACGCGTGCTGGGGCACTATAGCCGCGACGAGAAATTATTCCCGCTCACGGTTGCGGTTCACAAGATGACGGGCATGTCAGCGGCGCGTTTCCAGCTCCCTGAGCGTGGCCTGGTGAAATGCGGCTACTATGCTGATCTGGTGATGTTCGACCCGCAAACCGTGCGCGACGTGGCAAGTTTTAGCGATCCCCAGCAGCCCGCCGCCGGTATTGAAGCCGTGATGGTTAACGGCGTAATGAGTTATGGTCGTGATAAGAAAGTGATTGGGCGTGCCGGACGTTTTCTACGTCGGTAAACAAATAAGGAGCAACAATGAGCATTAAACGTTATGGAGTAGGTGGCAGCACCGGTACGGGCGGGCAGCGTCTGCCGTTTGCTAAAGCGGTGGAAGCGGGCGGCTGGCTGTACGTTTCCGGGCAAACCCCGATGAAAGACGGTGAAGTGGTCGAGGGCGGCATTATCGAGCAGTCCCGCCTGGCGATTCAGAACTGCGTGGATATCATGGAAAGCGCGGGTTACACCCTGGAAGACGTTGTGCATGTGAAGGTTTTCCTGACCGATGCGCGTTATTTCCAGTCGTTTAACAAAGTGTTCAGCGAGTTTTTTGCCGACCATCCGCCCGCTCGCGTGTGCTGCGTGGCTGACCTGGTGGTCGATTGCAAAGTGGAAGTGGATTTGACCTGTTATAACGCCGAACGCGCAAAATAATCTGACTTAGGGTGGATGGTGCCTGCGCATCCACCCTACAAAATAACTATTACGACATAACTCCGGTACGCCAAGAACGTGCCAACGGGTTTTCTGCGCCCTTTTTTCAGAAAGCCAATGCAACTTAATTAATCTGGAAGTAAGCCATGAATAATTATTCTTTCCTTATTTGGTTTGGAATTTATGCCTGCGCGATGATAACGCTGGGTTGGTATGTTTCGCGTAACCAGAAGAATGGCGACGACTTTTTATTAGGTGGCCGTTCATTACCGATGATCCTCACACTCGGTTCGACCGTGGGCACCATGGTCGGAACCGGCTCAAGCGTGGGGGCCGTGGGTTTTGGCTACACCAACGGCTGGGCGGGAATGCTTTATGGTCTTGGCGGTGCAGTCGGTATTTTGCTGGTGGCCTGGTTATTTGCGCCAGTGCGTAAAATGCGTTTTATGACCATGAGCGAAGAAATATCGTATTACACAGGCGGCAGTAAAATTATTAAGAACGTGGTCGCGATATTAATATTCATCGCTTCCATTGGCTGGCTGGGTGCTCATATTTTAGGGGGCGGTTTATATCTTGCCTGGGCCAGTGGGATCAATATTAATACGGCGAAAATTATTATTGCTGCAGCCTTTATCGTTTACGTGGGAATTGGCGGTTATTCTGCCGTGGTCTGGATTGATACTGTTCAATCGTTAATTCTGTTTATTGGCTTTATTTTAATGGCGGGGCTGGCGGTTCACCACGTTGGCGGCTGGAGTCACATTCAGCAAACGGTTGATCCGGCAGCACTTAGTCTGTTTGCGGTAGATAAACTCGGCATTTTGCCTGCTTGCTCTCTGGCGATAGTGATTGGCGTCGGCGTAATGGCGACACCGTCTTACCGCCAGCGTATTTACTCTGCAAAATCAGTAGGTACAGTGCGTAAATCCTTCGTGATTACCGGCCTGCTGTACCTAGGCTTCTCCTTCCTGCCAGCGATTATCGGCATGGCGGCGTACACCATGAACCCGGCGCTGGAAAACAGCGGCTTTGCATTCCTGTTCGCCACCCAGGTTCTGCCGCCGGTACTGGCGATGGCGGTGCTGATTGCCGGGATGTCGGCCAATATGTCTTCGGGTAGTTCCGATGCTATCGCCGCAGTTTCCATTATGCTGCGCGACCTTTACACGCTGGTCACCGGCCATATGCCTGCACCTGAAAAAGCGATTCGTATGTCGCGTATTTTCCTCGTGCTGGTGATTGGCCTGGCGCTGCTGTTCGCGCTGACTTCCAACGACATCATCAGTTACATCACCAAAATGATCTCGATGATCATGTCCGGGATGTTTATCTGTTCGATATTGGGCCGCTTCTGGAATCGCTTTAACTGGCAGGGTGCATTGGCTGCGCTGATTGGCGGAGCGGGTACCTCGATGGTGATGCTGGCGAATGATAGCTGGATGAGTGTTTGGGGAAATCCGGTTGTGCCTTCGGTGCTGGCGAGCCTGGGCTTTGCAGTTGTGGTTACTCTGGTGACACCAGCCAGCAAAATGAGCCGTGAAGAAGCGCTGGAGATGATTACCCGCGAACGTGAAAGCCAGCCGGATGCCGTACCGGTGCCGCTGGGTAAACGCGCTACGGGGAGCGCACGATGAGCGAGAATTATATCGCCATCGACTGGGGCTCCACGCACCTGCGCGCCTGGCTGTATCGCAACGGGCAGTGTGTGGACAGCCTGCAACTGTCTTATGGCGTCAGCCGCCTGGTTGAGCAAACTGCTCGCGAAGTGTTTGATAAATATATTGAGCCGTGGCGCAAACGCGAAGCACTACACGTGGTAATGGCGGGAATGATTGGTAGCGATGCGGGCTGGCAGACCGTGCCGTATCTGGCGTGCCCTGTGTCGTTGCATGAACTGAGTGCGCAACTCTATGAAGTCGCCCCGCTGGTGTGGATTGTGCCAGGTTTGCACACTTCACGAAACGTTATGCGCGGCGAAGAAACGCAGTTGCTGGGCGCGATGCAATTGGCTCCAGCTTCTTGTTACGTTTTGCCCGGCACGCACAGCAAATGGGTGCGGGTCGCGAATGGCGCGGTGAGCGATTTTTCCACGGCGATGACCGGTGAACTGCACCACGTTCTGATGAGCCACTCGCTGATTGGCAAAGGGCTGCCAGAACAAAGTGAAGATCCGGCAGCGTTCCAGGCTGGCCTGCAATACGGGCTGGATTCCCCCTCGCTCGTCACCCGGCTTTTTGAAGCGCGTGCGTTGCGAGTGCTGGGCGAACTAGCGCCGGAATCCGTTAGCGAATGGCTTTCTGGCCTGCTGATTGGCGCGGAAGTCGCGGCAATGGATGCGGTAGAAAATGTGACGCTGGTAGGCGGTGAATCGCTTTGCCGCCGCTATCGACAGGTATTTGAAAAGGCTGGCGTCACGGTCAGTGAAATTGCGGGTGATACCGCATTCCAACAAGGGATAAGGAGCATTCTCGATGCAAGACGCTAAACCGTTAGTTGCCATTTTGCGCGGCATTCAGCCTTTTGAGGCCGGCAGCCATGTAGCGGCGTTGATTGAAGAGGGGTTCCGCTACATTGAGATCCCGCTGAACTCACCGGACTGGCAGCAAAGTATCCCGCAAATGGTGAGTCGCTACGGCGAGCAGGCATGTATTGGCGCGGGAACGGTGTTGAACGTCGAGCAGGTCGATTTTCTGGCGCAGGCGGGTGCACAACTGGTGGTTACGCCGAATACCAATCCGGCAGTGATTCGCCGGGCTGTGGACGCGGGAATGCTGGTTTGCGCAGGTTGCGCCACAGCAAGCGAAGCCTTTACTGCCCTGGAGGCCGGTGCGCAGTGGTTGAAGATTTTCCCATCATCGGCATTTGGGCCAGCCTATATTTCCGCGCTGAAAGCAGTATTGCCACCGAGCGTGCCGGTGCTGGCTGTAGGTGGTGTGACGCCGGAAAATCTGAATGAATATCGGCAAGCAGGTTGCGCTGGTGCAGGGTTGGGCAGCGATTTGTATCGTGCCGGGCAGAGTGTGGAAACCACACGCGTTCAGGCTCGGCGATTTACGGCGGTTTGAAGGCTGGGATGCTCTCATCCTAACTCTCTCCCAGGGAGCGGTCTCTTAGTCACATCTATGGGTTCAGTGCAGTGGGTATTCACTCTGCCAGTACCGTGAAGGTTCCGTTCACCAGGCGTTCTGTGTTTTATGCAGCTACCGAACCGGTGAACGTCTTAGGGGAGTTCACCGTCACTCCCCTAAGAACCCCGACTCCCGGCAAGCAAATCGCCGCAAGCGGTAAACCTCCATTTTCCCTCATTTTTAGGGTCGGTTGCGATTCGTTGATTCGTCACATCCCTGTGACGAACCACTTCGTGGCCAACGCAAGCATTGTTCAAAAATGTTCCAGACATTTTTGTCTGACGATCACAACCTCTCGCCGTTCCCGACGGCTCGACCCTAAAAATGAGGGAAAATGGAGGCGATTTAAGCCGGACCCAACACCCTCGCTTCCACTCAGCATTATTACTTGTGCAAGGTATCGCTTTAGATTCTTCAGCAAAACCAAAGGTAACATTATTCCCAGAACGTGCAG
>NZ_LXEO01000005.1 GCF_001654865.1 Buttiauxella noackiae ATCC 51607
ACGGAAAACCTCTGCACCTTACAGATCTCGCCCTGAAAAAATAACCAGATTGAGATCTCGATAAGAGACAGCACTTGCCAGGGGAGGCAGGGTGGGGTCCGTGAGGGCGCACACCTAATCCCCCAACGGCTGCCGATCCACGCCGCCGCGGTGGCTGTCCAGCGCCAGCTTAATGCGGCGCAGGCGGTCTTTGGCCTGGTTTTTATTCGCCATTGCAAGCTCGGTTGCTAACACATCCACCATCGCTAACATCGCGTAGCGGGAAGTGCTCGGCTTAAAGATGTAGTCATTTTCACGCACGATCAGCGGCAGCACGATATCCGCATTTTCTGCCAGCGGCGAATCTTGCGGCGTGATGGCGATAACTTTTGCGCCGTACTGCCGGGCAATAGCTGCGCTTTCAATGATTTCCGGCGTGTAGCCGCCCAGCGAAAGCGCAAGCACCACATCGTTGGGCGCAACAGAAGAACACATCATTCTTACCAGCAGACCATCGCTCTGGCTGACCACCGGAAGGCCAAGCCGGAACAGACGGAACTGTACTTCCTGCGCACAAATCGTCGAGCCGCCACCCATTCCGATTGCCAGAATCTGGCGTGTGCCGCTCAATAATTCCACCGCTTTTTTCAGCGATTCTGGGTTCAGCGCCCGGCGGTTAATATCCAGCACATTAATGATAGTTTCGTAGATACCCTGCACACCTTCGAGGTCAGGCACATCCAGAATAAAGCGTTGCCCGACCGCCAGCGACTGGGCAAGTTTCACTTTTAGCTCGCGGACATCTTTGCAGCCAATTGCACGTGCAAAACGGGTGATCGACGCCTGGCTGGTATCGGTAAGCCGCGCCATTTCTGAAATCGACAAGGTAGTCGCTGATTGCACATCATCAAGAATAAATTGTGCAATACGCTTTTCTGTCGTGGTCAGCTCCACAAAACGATCGGTGATACAGGAAATAATATCGATGGAAACAGACATGGCGCATCCGAAGGAAATGGTTAAAAATTGTTGGTACTTTGTACCACAAAAATCATTTGTTGTGGGATTAGCCTGAGTTCAACTGAGGTTTAAGGGGATGGTATTTATCCTCACCCGAGGCAAGGTTATTATTTTGCCGTTGTTAGATTAATGCTGCCTGGCTACTGTTTCTGTGAAAATAGTTTGCAGGATAATAGTGGCATTTTTTTAGATATGAACTCGTATTATTAATGGCTTGCAATTAATTATTAGCGGTTCGCTATCTTGATATCGCAATTATTCACATTAAGTTAAATAGTCTTTGTTAAAAATAAACAAAAAACCATTTTGTTGTGTGCTAATAAGACTGGTTTAATACTTAGGTATCCCCCGAAGTAATTACTCTGTAGAAGAAATATCACCCGCAATGATGTTGGGGGGTAATGTCTTTTCGTTCGTTTCTGGTGATGCTTTCATCGGTGAGTGAGGTGTCGCAATCGCTATTGTGACATTTTCAATTGCACATATGGTTTTTAGCAGTGCTAAGTTCTGATTTTTTATTTGTATTTTTATGGAAAATGCTATCGAAAATAGAATGTCGCTATATAGATTATTTTTTTATGTTTGTTTTTAGATGGTAAGCCTGGCTGCTGCCCCTTTTGTGCCATTTTTGCAGTAATGTCTGTTTGTTCTATTATCAAAATAGTTAATAAAAACCAACGGGTTTATATTACTGGGCGCAATCTATTTTTTTAAATGCAATGCCAGCGATCTGCTGTCCCGGCCATTAATACTCAAGGCCTGGATAGTCACGTAGTCTCTATCACCTGGAATAACTGCATCATGGAAATTAATGATACCCCCTTAGCTGAGAAAAGATTGGTTGCCAGATTTCTGGATATGTTCATCAAATTTGGTCTCATCCTCGCACTAGCCTCCTTCTGTTTTACTGTTATTTCACCTTTTATGAATATGCTGCTGTGGGCACTTATTCTGGCGGTGACTCTCTATCCGCTTCATCAACGTTTTGCGGCGCGTATGGGGAATAAACAGGGATGGGCTGCGACCTTACTGGTGTTGCTGGGTGTGTTACTCATCGTTGTACCTACCATCGCGATGATTAGCTCCCTGGGTGATAGCGTCAGTGCTCTTATTACGAAAGTCACCAGCGATAGCCTGGTCATCCCGCAGCCTTCAAATCGCCTGGCGGCAATACCCATTGTGGGCGAAAAAATCTATGTAGTGTGGATGAAGGCCGCGACAGATTTACCGGCCTTAGTTAAAAGCTATGGCCCGCAGCTTGGGGATATTACCCGCCAGGTTATCACCATTCTGGCAAGCATGAGTGGTGGTTTGATTGGCTTTGTATTCTCCTTTATCGTCGCCGGTATCATGATGGCCTGGGGCGCTTCGGGCGCAGCAAGTGCCACAAATATCGCCACACGTATCACCGATGAGAGAAAAGGCCCAGCCCTGACAAAACTCTGCACCAATACTATTCGTGCAGTTGCTATGGGGGTCATTGGTGTTGCCTTCATTCAGGCGTTGCTGGCCGGTATCGTGATGGCGTTCGCTGGTATTCCTGCCGTAGGGATCTTCTTCGTTCTGGCTCTGATTCTGGGTATTGCCCAGGTTCCGGTGATACTGGTTACTGCCCCGGCCATCGCGATTATGTGGATGACGGGCGACAACGGAACGGTGCTGAATATCATTTTCACTGTTCTGCTGATTATTGCCGGTATGGCGGACAACGTACTCAAACCTTTGTTGTTGGGGCGCGGTGTAGATGTGCCAATGCCTGTCGTGCTGTTGGGGGCGTTGGGAGGTATGGCGACCAATGGTATTCTCGGCATGTTTATTGGCGCGACCTTGCTTTCTATTGGCTATCGAATCTTCATGGCCTGGGTTAAAGAAGGTCCGTCTGGTCCGACGTTGAGCGGGCAAGATGCTCTGTGAAGACAGATTCAGGCGTCTGCTGGTAACAGGGGGCGCAAGCCTGGTCTTGAGCGCGTGTACCACTCTGGGACCCGACTATCAAACCCCGCAAGTTCCGGAGCTGACGCAATGGCAGCCGGTGGCGAAGAGTATGGTATCTGGTACATCCCAGAGCAGTTATGACCAGTGGTGGATACAGCTTAATGACCCGACGCTTACCATGCTCGTCAACGAGGCCTTGCGGAAAAACCCTGACGTTAAAATTGCCGGTCTACGCCTGCTGGAGTCACGTGCACAGTTGGGGATTGCAGAAAGCTTACTCTCACCTCAGGCAACTATTGGCGATGGGCAAGTCGTTACTGGCGGTCAACTACATGATGACCGTTACATTACCAGCACCAACTACGGCGCAGGATTTAACCTGGGATGGGAAATTGATTTCTGGGGCAAGTTCAAACGTGGTGTCGAATCTGCCGATGCGAGTTACTTCGCAACTCTTGCGCAATATGACGATATTCAGGTGCTGATGGCGGCACAAGTCGCACAGCTGTATGTGAATATCCGTACGCTTGAAGCGCGCCTGCAAATTACTCGTAGTAACGCCAAGATTCAGCAGCGCAGCCTGCAAATCACAGAACGTTTATTCCTCAGCGGCAACAGTGCTGAGCTGGATGTACAGCAGGCGAGAACTCAATATCTATCAACACTTTCAAGTATTCCTCAATTGGAAACCAGCCTGCGTCAGAGCCAGAACGCATTGAGCGTGCTGCTGGCGCGAAAACCAGGCCCGTTACCCGAAATGGTCGATAACACAGGAGTTCTTCCGAAGGGCAATCTCGCGCTGGTGTCGGAATTGCCTGCAGATTTGCTGCGCCGTCGACCTGATGTACGCGTGGCTGAAAGGCAATTAGCTGCACAGTCAGCCTTAATAGGCGTGGCAGAAACTGAACTCTATCCGTCTATTTCTCTTATCGGCAGCGTGGGAATTAGCGCCCGAAATGGCGGTAGCAGCACGCTGTCCTGGGCGGCGGGGCCGACATTCAGCTGGAACTTGCTTGATCAAGGGCGGTTGGGTAACCAGGTGCTGGTACAAGATGCGCGGTTCCTGCAACTGCATGAACGCTACCGGGATACGGTATTTCAGGCCGCACGTGAAGTGGATGATGCAGCAGTGGCTTACGCCAATGACAAACAAGAGATCGATCTGCTGATCCAAACTGGGCAAGCGGCAAACCGTTCTTTGGAAATCGCCAACACCCAATATCGTGAGGGCATGGCTGACTTCCAGCGTGTACTGGATTCACAAAGAGCCTTGTTCAATCAACAGGAGCGGCTAGTGAATAGCCGTGGTGCGCTGATGCGCGATCTGATTACGCTCTATAAGGCTCTGGGCGGTGGTTGGGAGAAAGGGCGTGAGCGCCCGCTGGTTGATAAGCAAACCGATGCTCATTTACGCCAGCGTGATAACTGGGTGCCTTTATTGGATGCCCCTTTGCCATCAGCAACGTCACCCAAAGAAGGTAAACAGCAATGACAGAATCCTCATCTCCGGCGGGACAAGCCAGTCGACGTGGAGTGATAGGTCTCCTCGTGGTCATTATTTTGTTGCTTTGCTGGTATTTGGCGGCGGACCGCCTCACGCCTTATACCTCTCAGGCAAGGATTCAGGCATTTGTTATCCCTATTGCTGCGGAAGTGGGAGGGCAAATCCAAAAGGTCTATGTCCGCGATAATCAGGAAGTCTCGCCGGGGGATAAGCTGTTTGAGCTTGATCCCGAACCTTATGACATCGCGCTGGCTAAGGCTCGCTCAGACTATGAAACGGTGCTCAGTTCGGTCAAAGCCAATAATGAAACCATTGCCGCGGCCAAAGCAGGTTTACAGGCGGCGATAGCCGCTTATCAAAATGCGGCTAAAGACGCCGAACGCCAGGAGCGTTTGTATCGTGAAGATCCTGGCACCATCTCAGTTCGTCGCCTTGAAGTGGCACAAGCCACGCGGGAAACAGCGCGTAGCCAGATGGCCGCAGCCGCCGCTGATGTGCGCCGAGCGACGGAAGCGGCGGGCATTTCCGGGGAAAATAACTCACAGCTGCTGAGCGCTCGCTCTGCGGTGCAAAAAGCCGAACTGGACCGGAAAAATACCGTAGTCGTTGCGACTAACCGCGGGCTGGTGACGGATCTGCGAACTGACATCGGCCAGTTTCTTGGTGCGGGAGCTCCCGTTATGACGCTGGTGGCGATAAACGATGTCTGGATTAGCGCGGATATGACTGAAAATAACATCGGCAATGTGAATATCGGTGATGAAGTTGCCATATTGCTCGACAGCATGCCGGGGCATATTTTCAAAGGTCAGGTGCGCAGTATTAGTTATGGCGTAAGTGCAACACAGAGCCAGCCTGCGGGTGTTCTGCCTACGGTCGATAATAGCCGTGACTGGTTACGTCAGGCTCAGCGGTTCCCGGTAAAAATTGCCTTTGTTAAAGACGATTTCCCTCCGGTTAAAAACTTACGGGTCGGTGGGCAGGCGGATGTATTGGTCTATGCCAATGGTGCAGGCGTAATGAGCTTCTTCGGAAGCATCTACATACGACTGATGAGCTGGTTCTCGTATATCTACTGAGGTAGGCCATGCATAACGGGGATCGTGCGGTACTGAGAATGGGAGTGGGATCGGCCATTGCGGCTCTGGTCTGCTACGGCCTTGCTCTACCGATGCCGCATTTGGGCTGCATTATGGCCTGGATTGTGTTGTGTCAGGGGAAACCTTTGCCTATCAAAAAGGGGATGATTGTTGGCTTAGTGCTGACGATGACCATGATTGGTGGCGTGCTGATGGTGCCTTTACTGACGCACTACCCGTTTCCTGCATTGCTGTTTACGGCGCTACTGCTTTACCTGCTGATGTTGATGGGGCTTAGAGGGAAGGGGACTCAGGCCATGCTACTGACGACGGCCATTACCATCATTCCGATTGCCGGACTTATTGAGCAGTCACTTGCTATCGGTATTGCCCAAATGATGGGGCTTGGCATCATCATTGGTACGGTGGTTAACCGGTTTGCGTTAGTGCTGTTCCCGCCGCAGGCAACCCCTGCTTCAGCAGTTAAGGTGCTGCTGCCTCCCCAATCTCCACACCAGCTGGCGTTACGTGCGGTGCTTATTGTATTACCGGTGTGGTTGTTAGCGTTAAGCAACCCTGCGTTTTATATCCCGGCGGTGATGAAAACGGTGATGCTGGCACAGCAAACCAACACGCTTGCGGCAAAACAGGTCGGGAAAGAGTTGGTGCTATCGACGCTGATGGGAGCGCTGTTGGCGGTGGTGCTGTGGTTTGGGCTTAGCATCTGGCCTTCATTCCTGATGCTGGTGCTCTGGATGGCTCTCGTTAGTCTTTGGGTTGCGCGACGTTTGGTTCGATTAGCGGTTAGCCGATTTACCCCCTCTTTCTGGAGTAATGCCTGGGTCACCTGCCTGATTCTGTTTGGCCCAGCAATTCAGGACAGTGCTTCTGGCAAAGATGTCTGGCTGGCATCGCTGATGCGCTGTTCTCTATATGTTGCTGTTGCCCTGTATGGCTGGGCATGTGTGGTGCTGTTTGAACGCTGGCAGTTGGCTGGTCGTCCAACTGCCGAAACCGATTAAGGGGGTTAAAATGTTGTTGGTCTTGATTACTGGGATGCCTGTCATTCTGTGCAATATGTTGCTGCAATCACTTATGTCTATTTGGTGCATTCGCTTTTACATCAAGCGTTTTCACCAGAGGGAAGGGATGTTGTATGGCGTACTGGCGTTGTTCGGCATCATCATCATTGTATTGCTGGGTAATCTGCTGCAAATCATGCTGTGGGGAATTTTGTTTCTGTGGCTGGGAGAGTTTTCTTCGTTGCAAGAGGCTGTTTATCACTCTGGCGTTAATTTTGCCACGTTAGGTTATGGCGATATCGTGATGAGTACGAAATGGAAGCTGCTTGGCCCACTCGAAGCGGTGAATGGTGCGCTGATGATTGGGTTGTCTGGTGCCAGCATGCTGGCAGTGCTACAGCACCATATCCGCAAGCAGTTGGGGAGTTTTAAGTAATCTATTTTTATCTGGCACCAGGTTTTTTGGTATTGCGGCAATACTGGGTTCGATGGCAGTAGAATTGACGCATTTAAAACAGTTGAGCTTGTTGAAATGTGGTGAGTTTAAAAAAGGATATTATATATACCTGGAAAGGATAATATTATACAAAAAAAAGAGGTTGATATAATATTCAGAACACTTGGGAATTCCTTAATAGAATTAATATCTCGCGAAGAATAAATGTTACACTTATGAAAAACATCCAACCTCTTAATTACGATATTATTAAAAATGAGTGGCAGTTGTTAATTAATAATACAAATACTGCAACTCATCAGATCCTTATGAACCTTAGTGATCAGGAGGTCTGGCAACTGGTTGATGCGTATTATCAATATATGTTGCAGGATGAGAAGGCAAAGTTATTTCTTAGCACCGCTCAAGTAGAGGAGAGACTTAGCGCCAGTATGAACAACTGGTTGCGAAAAGTGCTGGGTAGTTCGTGTGAAGATTTATCTGAGTTAATTACTCATCAGCGAAATGTTGGTGAGGTTCACGCTCGTATTGGTCTGCCTATCGATCTTGTCGCCCGTGGCGCCAGAAAGCTCAAGTATGAGCTGTTTCAATTGCTACTAAATAAACCGCTACTCTCAGAAAAAGAAATCAGCGATGCTATATTTTTCAGTGGCATGGCAATTGATTCGGCAATTGAAGTCATGACTGTTGCTTTTACGCCATCACATCAGAAAATGATGCACGATCAAGAGCATTTTCGCCTGCTGACGGTTTATGATGATATGAGCGTTGAACGTGAACGTCAGTTAGGTGCTTTGAAAGATTGGGAAAATCAGTTTATTTATAACATTGCGACCGAATTGCCTTTTGAAGAGCGTGTGCTACTCAGTGATTCTGAATTTGGGCTATGGTTTTCTCATAAAGGCCAGCATATTTTCAGGCAACCTGATTTAATTAAAAAAATCGACTCTCTGATCCAAAAAATAGACAGGCTTATTACCACTGAGTTTGCAAATGAATCATCAAATACTTTTAGTCGTATTCATCTGTTACGCCTGTTAAGGCAAGATATTGAACAGGTTAATATGATTCTTAGCTCTATATTTGAAGAGATAGTGAAAAGTGAGAATGGTAAAGATCCAATGACCAAACTACTCACTCGTCGCTTTATCCCGACGATTATGAGACGTGAGATCGCATTATCCATTAGTTCCGGTAAGCCTTTTACAATCGCTTTATTGGACATAGATTACTTCAAAAAAATCAATGATAACTATGGTCACGCCGTTGGTGATAGCACTCTCAAAAGTATTGCGGTGTGGTTACATGAGTATGCACGCAGTAGTGATTATGTCTTCCGCTACGGTGGTGAAGAATTTATGTTATTGCTGGTGGAGACGACACTGTCTCAGGCTCAACTCTTGACGGAGCGCCTGCGCAATTATATTGCCAGCCAGAAGATTGAAGTCGATGTGGACACTTCATTTAATGTCACCATCAGTGCAGGTTTGGTCGAGTTTGATAACCATCCTGACTACCAGCGACTTATTAATAAAGCAGATAAAATGTTATATCAGGCAAAAAATAATGGTCGCAATTGTATTGAGAGTTACCCATTCGGTATGGATAACTCACTTTAATTGCCAGGTGAAATAGATAAACCCTGACTGATGAGGTCAGGGTTTATTGCTCTGGCGGAGTTACTGTCCAATATGACGCAGCTTTTCACCTGCCATCAGTTTCTTCTCAATGTGTTCGAGCGTGACATTTTTTGTTTCTGGAATTAGCCAGAACGTAACGCCAATAAATGCAATATTAAGTGCGGTATACAACCAGAATGTGGCCGCCGGGCCTACTGCATCTAACAGGCTCAGGAACGTTGCACCAATTATCATGTTCGACACCCAGTTAGTGGTGGTTGAACAGGTAATCCCAAAATCACGGCTTTTCAGCGGCTGAATTTCGGAGCACAGAATCCAAACTACAGGTGCGGCACTCATCGCATAACCTGCGATACACATCATAGTCATACCTACCGACAGGTAAGACAAACCTTCTGAAGCATTGCCATTATCAAACTGCATCAGGCAGTAACCTAACACCAGCGTACCAACAGCCATAACGCTAAAACCAATTTTCAGTGCTGGTTTACGTCCTGCTTTATCGACCATGAAAATAGCAATGAAGGTGGCGAGCATAAACGTCAGGCCGACAACAATGGTTGCCATCATCTGTTCATGCGTGGTTGTGAAACCCGCCATTTCAAAGATTTTTGGTGCGTAATACATAATGATATTCATGCCGGTGAACTGCTGCATCGCTTGCAACAACATGCCCAGGAATACGGCGCGGCGCACATTGCTGTTCATTTTGAACAGTTCCCAACCGTGCTGTTTTAACTTGAGGCTTTCACGGATATCCTGCAATTCCTGGCGCGCCTTCTCGGAAGTGTCTCGCAATTTGCTTAATACTTCTTCGGCTTCAATATGGCGCCCTTTAGCTGCCAGCCAACGTGGGCTATTAGGCAAAAAGACGACCAGAATCAGCAGCAGGGATGCCGGAATTGCCAGTATGCCAAGCATCATTCGCCAGTCGCCGCTGTAGCTCAGGGCCGTATCTGATAAGAACGCCAGCAAAATACCCAGAGTCACCATCAGCTGATACATGCTGATCATTTTCCCACGAATATCTTCCGTTGCCATTTCGGAGAGATATAGAGGAGCGGTGTATGAAGCAATCCCCACAGCCATTCCAAGGACGACGCGTGAGATCATCAATATTTCAACCGTTGGCGCCAGGGCTGAGCCGAGTGAGCCGATAATAAATAATATCGCTCCTGCCATAAGACTATATTTGCGACCCAACGCAGATGATAGCCAGCCGTTTGCGAGTGCACCTATTGCCGCGCCTAGCATCATGGTACTCACAACCCACTCTTGCTGTTGGCTATTTAAAGTAAAGTGCTGAGTAATAAAGGGTAAAGCACCAGAAATCACTCCGATATCAAGTCCAAATAACAGGCCCGCCACCGCCGCAGAAACGGAAACAAACAGTGTCATTCGGCGCGAGTCGCGCGCTCTGGTATTGAGGTGACTGGGGTAACCAGGCAGTACTTCATTAGACATAATAAATCTCCAAAATCCCGCAAGCTCAATGTAGTTTCCGAAAACGAATGACTGCACTGTATAAGATCTTTTCAGAAAGCGTCTGACTCCGGGCAGGCAGATATATGGATTATTTTGCTGTGGTGATCATTTGTGTGATGAGTGCGACATAATTGATAAATTCAGTGAATAGCAAGGTAAGTATATAAATAACAATAAGATGTTTTGGTTTTTTAGATGTTTTTATCAGGTGGGACCATAGCGATACAAAAAAACAGTATGGATAAATTTTGTTCTGCTTTTCGGTGTTGTAAGAACCAACTGAATATATTGACGTTTATGCTGACTATGTAGTTTGCGGAAGGTCGTTATTTATCAGCGCTAAAAAGTATGATTTAACAATATCAACAGCCTGTGAGGAGTTGAGAATGCGTGAATTTAGCAAAATGGTGAGTGGTGAAAATTATAATATTAACGACCCAGAGTTACGTGAAATTCGTTACCGGGTACGCGATATCGTTGATGAGTTTAATGCGTTGAACGCCCGTGCAGTTACTGAGAAAGAGAGGCTAATCCGCACAATATTTGGCAGTGTTGGCGAGAATGTTCATTTCGAAAAAGGGATGCGGATTGATTACGGCTGTAATACCCATATTGGTAATAATGTATTTATTAATTTCAATTTTGTGCTCCTGGATTGTGCGCCAGTGACGATTGGTAATAACGTATTTATTGCTCCTGATGTACAAATTTATACCGCTCAGCACCCACTGGATCCTGAGATGCGAAACCAACATATTGGCAGCGCACGTCCGGTCATAATTGGTGATGATGTATGGATCGGTGGGGGATCTATTATTTTGCCGGGTGTCACTATTGGTAAAGGCAGCACTATAGGTGCTGGAAGCGTAGTGAAACATGATATTCCTGCCGGAGTCATTGCTGCAGGTAACCCATGCCAGGTAAAACGAATTTGTTTGGCCGATAAATTGCCAGAATCCGTTGAATGAGCCTAATCTCAACAGAGAGATGGAAGACTTTATAACAACGGTGGGTGCAGATTGATGAAAAGAATCGCTATTGTCGGCGCGGGCCCTACGGGCATTTACACTCTTTTCTCCCTTCTTAAGAAGCAAGTGCCCCTCTCCATTTTTGTCTATGAGCAGGGGAGTGAGGCAGGGGTTGGTATGCCTTACAGTGATGAAGAAAACTCCCGAATGATGCTGGCCAATATTGCCAGCATCGAAATCCCGCCTATTTTTTCGACCTACATCGGCTGGTTGCGCAGCCAAAGTGAAGATCATCTGGCGCGTTATGGTGTTCGCCATGACTCACTTCATATCAGACAGTTTTTACCGCGTATTCTTCTTGGCGAGTACTTCCGCGATCAGTTTCTGGAGCTGGTTGTTCAGGCAAAAGAGCAAGGGTTCGATGTGGAGGTCCATGAATCTTGCCAGGTCACCGATCTGGAAGCGACTAACGAGGGTGTAAAACTGTGGGCGGAAGGCGAACCTTCGCCTGCGTTGTTTGATCTCGCCGTGATTGCCACCGGGCACGTCTGGCCTGATGAGGAGAAGTCGACTCGCACCTTTTTCCCAAGCCCATGGTCAGGGCTGATGGAGGCCAAAATAGGCGCGTGTAAGGTTGGAATTATGGGGACATCGCTGAGTGCTCTGGATGCCGCAATGGCAGTGGTCATCCAGCATGGCGAGTTTGTTGAATCAGAGCGAGAGCAAATCCATTTCGATCTCGATGAGGGGAGCGAAAAGCTTCGCATTGTGCTTATGTCCCGAACGGGTATTTTGCCGGAAGCTGATTTTTACTGTCCAATTCCTTACGAGCCATTAACTATCGTGACGCAAGAGGCGATTGATCACGAAATTTCAGCAGGAGCCGATGGTCTTCTCAATCGGGTTTTCGGCCTGATGGTTGAGGAAATTGAATGTGCTGACCCGGCCTGGAGCAAACATCTGGCGCTTAATACTCTGGATGCCGATAGTTTTGCTAGGGCCTGGTTTGCTGACAGGAAAATGAACGACCCGTTTCACTGGGCTGAAGCCAATCTTTATGAAGTTGAACGCAATAAGCGCGACAAGCGAACGGTTCCCTGGCGTTACGTGATTCTTCGCTTACATGAAGCCGTCCAGCCGATTGTGCCTTATCTGGACGAGCAGGATCGGGAACGTTTTAACGTGGGACTTGCACGAGTGTTCATCGATAATTACGCTGCAATACCATCGCAATCAATTCGACGTTTACTGGCGTTACGTGAGGCCGGGATAATCAGCGTCCTTACGCTCGGGCCGGATTATAAGATGGATGTAAAAGAGCAACAGACGGAGATTTCCGTCGGGCAAAATGTTTATAAGTTTGACGTTTTTATTGATGCCCGAGGGCAAAAGCCGCTTAAGACCAAAGATCTACCGTTTCCTGCTTTACGAAAACAGCTCGAGTCTGGCGGCGATGATATTCCCGATGTCGGTGAGGACTACACATTACTACAACCGGAATCTGTACGTGGGCGCATTGCTTTTGGGGCGATACCTTATCTGATGCACGATCAACCCTTTGTTCAGGGGCTGACTGTCTGTGCGGAAATAGGAGAAGCTATGGCTAAGGGGATATTTGAGTCAGCGCCTAATACGCGCAGGCGATTACCGTTTTCGGATGGGTAATTTTAAAGTAAGGGCTGCTATGTCGGCAGCCCCTGAATATCATCTATACGCATCTCAAACATTGGCTGAAATGGGCCATAGCGACGAAACCATTTTTTAATGATGCGTATTTTCCTGCCCATAGACCCTTCTGTGGAAAATACCTGGTACCACCACGAGCTGGTAAGCCAATTAAACAGATAACGGTAATCACACAACTTTCGTGATCGCCAGGTCAGGGGTTATAAACTAATTCATTGTTACAATAAATTGATGCTAACCATCAAGGCTTTCTGGTTAGACGCTATATTCATTCCAAATAAACAATAGTAACAAACACTTACATTGTTGTTTGTTTATTATTCGCCTGTTCGTTATATCGCATGTTTTCACTCTTAAATTATGCAAAAAAATATTCTATTTTAATTTTCTGTAATTAAAAAAACATCGTAAGGCAAATTAACATTTCATTAAAACTTAATCATATAACTAAACAATCTGATAGGTTTTATCGATCTATTGTTGGTGAATGATCTATGTGACCTATTGATTAAATCTATCGAAATTAATTTATTGATCGTTTATATCGATCTGTGTTTATATATTAAGCATGCTAATGGCTTTCACGCTAACTCCCTCATGGTATGTGAGGTTGGTTGCATCATAAGCAGTAAAATATATGCATCTTTCCAGTAACACGAATTAATAAGAAACTCTGATGAATTAAAGTTAGTAAATTAATTTCCGTGGTTGGAAATATTCATAATATTTATAAATATAGTTGCCAGCCAGGCAATAAATGTCCAAAAAAGAGTATTTTTGAGATGAGTACATGGTTTCAGAACACTTTTATTTATCAGCTCAATAACAGTAGGATTTTGTTATTTAATAACCGAATTATAAAATCTATTGTTGCAAGCTCATTAGCTATTGTTCCCTTTGCCATCATCCGTGCGCTACTTCTCGTGAGCTCAATTGTCTGTAACCAGTTGGGATGGGGGAGTTTTTCTGTACAGCTGTTCCAGCTACAAGAAACGCTTACAGACTTTATGCCGATCGCAATAAATGCCTTTATGGCCTTGCATTGGGCAATTCGTAATCGCTATTCAGTTATCCACTTTCTGACCATTAATTTATGTAGCTTGCTATTTATTAGCAGGGTTATCAGTAATGACAAGCTTTTCTTCTTTGATATAACTGTTCCCTTGGCATTACTTTCCGGCATCACAGTCAATTTTTTGCTGGAAAAGGCCATAGCATTAGTCGATTCAATTCATTTCCTGAAAAGTAAAAGCCGAAAAACATCGGCTCTTTTCTTCGGTTCTGTACTCATCATCACCTTTGTGACACTGATTATTGGCGTGCTGGCTCATTCCATATATCTTTCAGTCTTCCCCGTAATATCTCAAACGCTACTGCACTCTTACCCTGATAACTTTGTAGATGGACTCATATATATTGTTCTGCGCTGCATACCGTGGTTCTTTGGAATTCATGGATATTTTATCTGTGCGGATATTGATGCCGGATTTATTGCCGATATGAATAGCAATATTGCAGCCTGGCATGCGGGACAAGCACAGCTAAATGTCATTAGCCCCGTTTTTTATAATATCTGGTGCACGATGGGTGGCACAGGGAACACCCTGGGAATGCTGTTGTGCATACTGTTGAATAAAAAATCACCGCATCGGCATATGCTTGGTTTGTCGCTTCCATTGTCACTATTTAATGTGAATGAACCACTGATCTTTGGCTTGCCGATAGTCATGAATCCCTTGCTGATTATCCCATTTGTTCTGGTGCCGGCTGTTTCCTATACGATAGCCTACACAGCAACGGTCTGGCATCTGGTGCCACCTGTTTCTGAAGCGGTGAACTGGAGTGTGCCACCTATTTTGAGCACCTGGCTTGCTACCGGGGGATCGGTCTCAGCTATTGTATTGAATATCGTTATTATTGGGATAAGCGCGCTTATCTACACACCCTTTGTTAGAAAATGGTCTATTAGCAAAACAAAAACGCCTGAGTTTAATTTGTTTTTACCCCCGACAAATTTGGACCTGGTTCCAGGGCATACGCTTCAGTCAGAAGAAAAATCTTATCTGGAGGCACTAAACAATGTGCAACAATTACAATCTAGTGGTCATTTCATTCTCTATTTTCAGCCTCAGGTACGGATTTCCGACCGTCGGATTATTGGTGTTGAGGCATTAATCCGCCATCAGGGTGAAGATGGGAAAATTACACCACCCATTTTCCTGCAATACTATGATCGCCTCAACGCGATGGCTGATATAGATTTCTGGGTTATTGAGCAGTCTGTTAACTATCTACATCATCATCTTCAAGAATTTAATGAAATGACACTGTCGGTCAATGTCTCGGCACAAACACTATTAGACAAGAGACTATTTAAAGTCATATCCCAAGTGCTGGATAAACCTTTACCTCCAGGTTGGACTCTTGAGATGGAAATCACCGAGTCGCAAGCTGTTATCGACCCGGTTAATGTAACCTCGGTGCTGACAAAATTAAAATCAATGGGGATTCGTATTGCTCTTGATGACTTTGGGGCAGGGTACTCAACATTAAATTATCTGACACGTTATCCACTCGACAAGATAAAGCTTGATCGTTCACTTGTGCAGGGGCTTTCTGAAAATGGCGGGCTTCAATTTTTAAAACAAGTCACCAGGCTGTGCCGACTCACGCACTGCAATCTTGTTATTGAAGGTGTTGAAACTGAAGATGAGCTGCGGCAGGTTCTTATTGAAGGGATTGAAACCGACCAGGAACTTGCCCAGGTTTGCTCTGTTGGAATCGAACTTGCACAAGGATTCCTTTTCTGGCGTCCGTTGCCGGTAGAGAAATTATGTCAGGTGCTGAAAGAAAACCATCATTGCTCTAATAAGATTTCAACCTATGAAAAGGAACTTCAATTAACATCATCATGTTAATTAGAGCCTTAATCTCACACGGATGTTTTTTATATATTGAAAGATGGAAGTTTTTTAATGCAAATAAGTGCAGAGACCAGAAATACGACTAAACGCATGATTGAAGCGACTGTCTTGTTGTTTCTGTTTTATCATGTCTTTAGTTTACTGACGAGTAGTGCTGAAGTAGATGGGTTTGCTCTGACATTCTATGATCTTCGACTACCCTTGTTTACAGCACTGCTGGTTTTATATGGCGTCAGAGCTATACCTGCGCTCGGGTTGCTTTTTATCTATACTTTAAACACTCAATCAGTGTTGCAAAATCTCACTGTTTATTCACAGTTATTGTCTGCCACAATCAGTTGTCTGATATATTTTATTTCTGTTGGCAGCAAAGGTGCAGTCAGCTTTGGGCGCTACAAATTAAGATTTCAGCGGATCGGCTGGTTAGTTGTTTTTAATTCTGTAATGTTTGAGTGTATTCATCAGTTAATATTGTTTTTATTTCATTTTGATGAAGTTCTTTATGGCGACTTCTTTACCACCAAAAACTTGATTAACACTCAATGGGTGCTGACATCATGTCTTACTGGGGTGCCGTTCTGTTATCTGATTCTCAGATGTATAAGTAATACTGCATGGTGTTTACGATATGTTAATGAACAAAGTAAAATAATACTCTCAGGCTCACCTATAATCTATCGGATTTTATGGCTATGCTCTCTCATAGGCATCATGTATTGCTTACTATCAACTAAGCATATATTTCTATTATTTACAGGGTATGGTTTGATATTGTTACTTCCGATAATGGTTTGGGGAACAGTAACTATTGGTCATTCTTTTATTGTTCCGATCTGGAGTGCTATTTTAATTCTGCTAGGATTCCACAGTGTAGGTTATTTAAATTATAATTACTCCGGTAGTGAACTGGAAAAACTTGAACCTTTGACTACGGCCTCTGCCACAATATTAGTTGTGTCATTTTCGTTGGTTTTATCCGGGGTACTGGTTTCAAGTAATCGCTCATATATCAAAAAGATCACCAGGCTCATGCAGACGGAGTATTATACTGGCCTGCCTAATGTTTATGCACTCAAGAAATCTCTTATTGATTATCCAGGATCAGGGCTTGCTTTAATCCATTGCCCTGAGCTTTGGTCTTTGACGCAAACGCATGGTCTTAGTATTAGATTTATGTTCGTTAAATCATTGGCTGCTTATCTTCTTCCTCATCTTCAGGATAATGAAGATATATATTATCAACCCGGTTACGGCCTCTATATTCGACTTGGCACACCTGACAAAAAACATATTCAGGATATCTATTCATTAGTTAAGGTGTACCGTTTTTCGTATGGGAAAAACATATTTGGTATTAATTCTGGGCTGACTTATATGCAGAGTTTGCCAGAAAAATATAATTTATTAATGATTGTCGGTAAATTGTCTGCTGTCGCCGCGGAATCTCTAAATAGTGAAGTTCCGGTGATGGTGACCTGGGATGATAAAGAGTGTTTGAGTGTGGGAAGTAACATAACGAGTAATGACAATATACGGAGTGAGCTCCAAAGTGCTGTAGATAACCAGTCGTTTATACTTATGGCTCAGCCAATAATCTCATCACGCACAGATTCATATTATCATGAAGTTCTGATCCGTATCAGAAACAAAAATGGAAAGCTGTTATTCCCTGACGCATTTCTACCAATTGCAGCGCAGGCAGGCATCCTTGCCCAACTAGATATGACCGTTATTGAACAAACATTTAGATTTATACAGTCACTTGATGAATCTAAATCTGAGAGCAAGTTTAGTATTAATTTAGCACCGCGCACACTGCATCACATTCATTTTATTGACCAACTGACTATGTTATTTAAGAAGTATCAAATATCGCCGCACAGAATTATTTTTGAAATTGTCGAAACGGACATCATTGATACTCAGGTAGCTGCTTTAAAGCTTGAGAAGATGCGCAGTCTTGGTTGCAAGATAGCCATTGATGACTTTGGCACAGGCTGTTCCAGCTATTCTCGCCTTGAAGAAATAGATGCTGATATCCTTAAGATAGATGGTTCATTTATCCGCAAGATCCTTCATGACGACTTAAATCACTTTTTGGTGAGATCATTCTGCACCGTCGCAAAAATTAAAAAAATGCAGGTTGTTGCCGAATTTGTGGAAAATGAAGAGATCAAGCAAGAACTCATAAGAATGGGTGTGGATTGGCTACAGGGATACCATACAGGTAAGCCTGTACCAATTGAACAAGTAATAAATTAATCAAAAATATATTAATAGGGCGGTTATAATATGAACTATCGATCGGATGTCGGACGCTCAGTTAAAGTAGTCGGCGAAGAGATAGAAAAATGTAAACATGCATTTTTTGCGGTTAGAAAAAAGGGGCAGCATATAGAGCTCATTCAGGATAATCAGGTCGCATTCCTTAAGTCGGGCGTTGTTACTATTCACCGTATTGAAGATGGGCTATTGACTAACTCTATTAAAGCCCCCGCAGTTATTGGACTGGGGCATATACATGATATTGGGTTGACACATTTCATTCAGTGTAAAAGTGAATGTTCTATGTGGATCCTTGATTCGAATATTGCGTTTGATTTATTTACAGAAAAAAACTTATGGCAAGATGCTTTTTTTATAATCAGAAATTATCTATATATTTGCATGCCTAAAGGAAAACTGATTCATAAATCATCGGCCAGGGAGATCGTTGTTGAACATTTAAAGGAAATTTGGGCTTTAGATGAATCTGAACGATACACAACGTCTGTATACAATTTCATATTATCCAGAAATAATATATCGAGGAGTGCCATTCAAAAAGTAGTCAGAGAGTTAGAAGATTCAGGTGATATAAAGTTTTATCGCGGGAAATTGATTGAGTTAAATGAAATGGCTTGATTTTTATCACTAGCCATCGTAAAGAGGGTATCAGGCGGTAATAATTTCTACTACGGAAAAATAATACTTAATTTGGCTTACAGCATATAGTCGCATGATCCCACCAAGGGTTATGATTCAGATGGGTATAAATAATTGAAAACCCCTGAACGCTGATCTCTTCTTCCAGCAGCGTAATAGGTTTTAATGTTCGCCATGGTTGACCATTTCTCATTAAATGATAGTTATCGCTATCAAAATCTTTTAAGTTTTCAGGATCTTTCGGTTTTCCTGTCATTGTACTAATTACAGCGATACCTTCTGGTTTTACCAGGCGCCTTATTTCTGCAAGGCATAACTCACGCTGTTTACCAATAAGGCAATGAAAGCAACTGCCATCAAAAATGACATCATATGAATCTGCTTTGAACTGCTGAAGATTACAGACATCGCCCTGGATAAAAATTCCTTTAAGTCCCAGAGTTAAAAATCGCTCTTTAGCCCACTCAATTGCAGTTTGTGAAATATCAACACCAGATACTTCATAGCCTCTCTCTGCCATATATTGAGAAGACATAGCACCATTTCCACAACCTAACTCCAGAAATGAAGCTCCGGGGGAGGGGAGGATATTACGTTGTTCTAATTCTTGCAGAATGACACCTAATTGTTGATGAGCTCTCTTATAACCTTCACCAGCCCATGCCTGCGCGCCATTTTGCTTTAATAGTTGATATTGCTCTTCATAGATATTCATCATAACCACCGTTTTTCCAATTAATTACAGGATACGTTGATGGTACTATCTCTAAATTGGCACTCTGTGTACAACGGTGATCTCTTGAAATTTGATCTGGATTGCTTTGGTTGTGAATAGTCTAATAAAGGAGATTTTTAGAAGGTGGAAAAGCTAATCAAAACAAATGCGTTTGATAGAAGGCCCGGCTGACAGCTTACTTAGAATGGGGTGGCATCATGCGTTTGCACCTGGCTAAATTTTGCCCTTCCAGGATTCGAAGCGAGGTACTTTTACTTGATGAAGGTCATTAAAAATAGCAGTATTTTGCTGAAAAATTTGCGGAGAGTGTTGGGAACAGAATAAAAGTTTTATATTGCTGCCTCTTATTATGTTACTCACCTTCTGAGTTCAGAGGCGAAAAAATGTCCTGGCAACAATTCAAACTAAATTATCTGGTTAAATTCTGGGCTCCTATGCCCGCAGTTATCGCGGCTGGTATTCTTTCAACTTATTATTTCGGCCTGACAGGAACATTCTGGGCAGTTACGGGGGAATTTACCCGCTGGGGTGGGCAACTCCTTCAATTAGCTGGGGTTCATACCGAAGAATGGGGATATTTCAAACTTATTCATCTTGATGGCAACCCCCTTACCCGAATTGACGGCATGATGATTATCGGTATGTTTGGCGGTTGTTTTGCTGCTGCGCTGTGGGCAAATAACGTGAAATTACGCCTACCACAACATCGTATTCGCATTATCCAGGCCGTTCTGGGTGGCATTATTGCAGGATTTGGCGCACGTCTGGCTATGGGCTGTAATCTGGCTGCATTCTTTACGGGTATCCCTCAGTTTTCTTTGCATGCCTGGTTCTTTGCCTTAGCGACCGCGATAGGATCATGGTTCGGTGCGAAATTCACTCTTCTGCCCATGTTCCGCATCCCTGTCAAACTGCAAAAAGTTTCAGCCGCTTCACCACTCACTCAGAATCCAGGGCAAGCACAACGCCGTTTCCGCATTGGCATGATGGTGTTCGTAGGAATGGTGGGCTGGGGTGTGCTTACCGCAATGAATCAACCAAAACTCGGTATTGCTATGCTGTTTGGTGTCGCTTTTGGCTTGCTCATCGAGCGTGCGCAAATCTGCTTTACCTCGGCATTCCGGGATATGTGGATAACCGGGCGTACTCATATGGCAAAAGCGATTATTCTGGGTATGGCGGTCAGCGCAGTGGGAATTTTCAGCTATGTTCAGCTTGGCGTTGCCCCAAAAATTATGTGGGCTGGCCCCAATGCTGTCATAGGTGGGTTACTGTTTGGTTTTGGGATTGTGCTGGCTGGCGGTTGCGAAACGGGCTGGATGTATCGCGCCGTGGAAGGACAAGTTCATTATTGGTGGGTTGGGCTGGGGAATGTGATTGGTTCCACCATTCTGGCGTACTACTGGGACGCTCTTTCCCCCGCGCTCGCTACTGGCTGGGACAAAGTCAATCTGTTGAACACCTTTGGCCCACTCGGTGGATTACTGGTTACCTATCTACTCTTGCTGGCAGCATTTTTACTGGTTATCGGCTGGGAAAAACATTTCTTCCGTCGTAAAAATCTGCTTAACCAGCCGCTTAAGGAGAATGTATGAGCCACAATTATATACCTGATTTCCGCCTGGATATGGTGGGCGAACCCTGTCCTTACCCCGCAGTGGCTACGCTGGAAGCCATGCCGCAATTAGCAAAGGGCCAAATTCTTGAAGTGGTTAGCGACTGCCCGCAGTCCATCAACAATATCCCATTAGATGCACAAAACCACGGCTACATCGTGTTGGATATACAGCAAGATGGCCCAACAATCCGTTATTTAATTCAGCGCTGAATGCTGAATAACTAAAGCAAGGGGTAACCCTTGCTTTATTAGTATCCCGCAGCAACCTGCCCATTCTTTTTTAGAGCACTTCCGACATATCTAAAGCTCAATTCACCGAACAACATATCATCGATGTTCTGAAGTCCCTCGAAGATGTCTGCCACGAGGCGGGAACATCTGAGGCCGCTTACAACAACTTGAAAGCAGGTGATTAGCTCTTTAGAACACTATTTATTTTGTAATGACAAAAGCAGATTCACTGCAAAAAATTATAAAAAATAAGTCAGTTTTTGAGTCGCCTATAGCATTTTTACAATGAGATATTAGCTTTATTTGATAAATATTAAATATATGATAATCATGATTACTATATATTTAATTCGTCAATTATAGTAATCAAGGAAACAATTGGACTCTATTTATTTATTTAAATGATTTCTTGTTATATGGTTGTTGCGCTAATGCTATTTTATTTAAATTAAAGATTATAAATGGTTTTCTTATTGCTTTATTGTGTTTTCTTGGTTGTGATAATTACCCTCGCAAATTAACATTGGTTTTCTTAATTACATTAGCGATAGAATGGTTTTCTAGATAAATTATTTGATACCGGATAATCAGGTTTAACAATTAGTGTTACCTCGGAAAAACCTACACATTAAAAAAAGTAGATTTTTATATTCCTTAAATGCAATTAATATGCGCCTCGCTTTACTGGATGTTTTAAACAATGGATTGTGAAGATAATAATGAGTGGGGAAATAAAATTTCTCTTGGGTGTTCAATTAATTGCTTTAGTGCAGGTTTGACGCCAAATATTAATTTGCAAGGAAATTGTATGAAGCTTAATAAATTCGCAATGGCTGCAGTTATCGCTGCTGGTATTACATCTGCATCTGCATTCGCAGTTGTTGCTCCTACTAATGGTGTAATCCAGTTAAAGGGTGAGTTAGTTGAATCTGCATGTGGTTTAGCAGCGTCATCAAGCCCAGTCACTGTTGATTTTGGTCAGATTCCAACATCTGCATTGGCTAAAAATAAGCAAGCTGGCAATGTTCATAAAGAAATTGAGCTGCAGGATTGTGATACTACGACAGCTAAAACTGCAAAAGTAACATATACGCCTAACACGGTTGACGTAGATAACTCAGCATTAGCTGCATTTACTTCTGGTACTGCCAAAGGTGCTGGTATCGGTTTGATTGATAATGGTAACCAGCCAGTTGTATGGGGACATGCTTCTTCTCCGGTAACATTGGTTAATGGCACCAACCACATTCCATTCGTTGCATATGTAAAAGCTGATACAGCTTCTACTACTGTAACTCCTGGTACTTTCCAGTCTGAAATTAATTTCCAGATCGACTATCAGTAATCTCTGTGCTGGCATAAACGCAGGGATCTCCTGCGTTTTTTCTGCAATGAAAATGAGCGGAGGGAACTATGAATAGATGGGTTTGGTTTTGTCTACTGACCGGATTATTTCTGGCCGATTTTGCACAAGCTGACACTATTCAAATTAGTACTCCAGGGAGGATGAAAGTATCTGGTGAAATAATTGAATCTACTTGTGCAATAGATAATGAAAAAAATTATCAACCCGC
Organism: Buttiauxella noackiae ATCC 51607; assembly: GCF_001654865.1. Lineage (GTDB taxonomy): Bacteria > Pseudomonadota > Gammaproteobacteria > Enterobacterales > Enterobacteriaceae > Buttiauxella > Buttiauxella noackiae. The sequence continues at coordinate 22,784 of NZ_LXEO01000005.1, forward strand.
AGATTCTGTGTTAGATAAGAAAGAGCTCATAACGAATAATAAAAATATTTTATCAGCCCAGGCTCTGCATATTCACTTGATTGATTGCTCACTCAGAAGCGAGGTTTCGCCTGCGATCTATTACCATAACGCCGAGATTACATTTGTCAGTGAAGGTGTCAGTAACCATAGTAAGGTTGGTAATACTGATAATAAAGCACTAGGGATTAGTCTTGAACCCAAATATGGCACTTTGGTTGAATTTGGTAAGTCCTCACCCGATTATCAATTTATTGATGAAGATAATAATATAAATTTACAGCTGTTATTGGTTTCAAAGGAAAATCGGTCACAAGAAAGCTTGTTCCATGCGACGTTGCGAATATATATGGCATACATCTAAGGATTGACCATAAGCAATGGTATCTGATGGCCTGAAAATTCAGGAAACGATAAATACGCAGAGTAATAATATGATCTTCTCATGTAAGGTGAAAATGAAAGCGCTGGCAATACAAATTGCCTTGCTTTGCTATTCTCAATGTGTCATCGCAGGTAAGTCCGTTGAATTCAACTACGCGGTGTTAGATGCAGAAGACCGAGATAACGTTGATCTCAATCGTTTTTCTGAGGCTAACTACATCTTACCAGGTTCTTATTTACTTGATGTTAAGGTGAATAATCAACCATTACCGCAGCAGACGATAACGTATATTATTTCGCCGGAAGATAGTAAAAGCTCTGTAGCTTGTTTATCTGAAGATTTAGTTAAGTCGTTGGCGTTAAAAGAAGATGCTCTCAAAAAAATTAAAACAATAAATGCATCCTGTTTTGATATATCAACTATTCCCGGTACAGAAATCAATAATCACGAAGGTATTCTGGATATAACGATGCCTCAAGCGTGGATGAAATATTCAGATCCTGACTGGGTACCGCCTGAACGCTGGGATGATGGCGTGAATGGGTTGATTTTTGATTACAGTGTCAGTGGGCAACAATCCAAACAACTGGATTACAATGAGAGCCGCGGGAGTGCCTCAGCGTATGGGCAAGCCGGTGTTAACCTTGGCGCGTGGCGTTTTCGTAGTGAATATCAGTCAAATTTCTCTGAAGGCAATTTTGACTGGACCCGTATTTATGCTTTTCGCCCGTTACCTACCATGGCTGCCAAATTAACCGTTGGTGAAAATTATTTAAACTCACAAGTATTTGATAGCTTCAGATTTATTGGGGCTAATATGGCCAGTGATGAAAGAATGCTGCCGCCTGATTTACAAGGCTATGCGCCCGAAGTCCGTGGAATAGCAAAAAGTAACGCTAAAGTCACGATTAGCCAGGATGGCCATGTTATTTATGAAACAACAGTGCCTGCTGGCCCATTTAATATCCAGGATTTACGCAGCGCTGTACGTGGTACTTTGGATGTAAGAGTAGAAGAGCAAAATGGGAGCGTATCAACATTCCAGGTAAATACCGCATCCATTCCTTATCTTACACGTCCGGGTTATATTCGCTATAACACGTCAGTCGGTCAAGCTCTGCAATATCAACACCGGGCTGAAGGTAAGATTTTCTATACAGGTGATTTAT
>NZ_LXEO01000006.1 GCF_001654865.1 Buttiauxella noackiae ATCC 51607
CCTGGGGTTTAAGCAATGCGGTTTCATTGTATGGCGGATTATTTGCTACAGGAAATGAGTACAATGCCTGGTCACTAGGCATTGGGCGTGATTTATCTCAACTCGGTGCGTTATCAGCCGATGTGACTCAGTCATTAAGCAAATTACCTGACCAGCGTGCGCAGCAAGGAATGTCATTTAAGCTTAACTATGCAAAAACCTTTGATGAACTTCATAGCGCAATAACCTTTGCGGGTTATCGTTTCTCACAGGAGAAATTCCGAAGTTATTCCCAGTACATGAATGAACGCTATCAGCCGTCTACGGCTATTGGCCGTGAAAAACAGATGTACACCCTTACGGGTAATACAACATTGTGGGCGGATGAGCCAAAGGGCTCAGTAAATATTTTTTTGACATATACACGTCAAAACTATTGGGATAAAAGTGTACAAAATCATTATGGACTGTCTATAAGCCGCGCATTCGATATTTTAGGTGTAGATGTCAATGCTAATTTATCAACATACCGCTCTAATTATCAGGGTAAAAATGATAATAGCGTTGCGCTTTCCTTATCTATGCCATTGGGGAATAGCAGTTGGTTAGGTTACGACATGCAGGCGAGTTCTGGGCAGCATACGACCAATATGGTGTCATACAGTAATAATCATGATGATAATAATTTATGGCGCTTACGGGCTGGTTCTAATTCCAACAGTAAAGCCGCTGCTGATGGTTATTATATGCATCGTTCGGAAGTTGCGGATATTGATACTAGCATTAGCTACCAACAGGATGAATATGTTGCCGTCGGTGGCACAATGAGGGGAAGTTTTACAGCCACCCGCCATGGCCTGGCTTTACATAATGGTGGCTCAATGGATGACTCTTCTCGAATTATGGTCGGAACCGATGGCGTCAGTGGTGTGCCATTGAATAATAAAAAAGTGACTACCAATATTTTTGGCGTCGGTGTTGTGCCTGACGTTATCAGCTATCAAAGTTTTGACACAAGAATTGATGTCGATGCAATTGATGATGATGTAGAAGTCGCACAAGCTATTACTACCAAAACCTTAACGGAAGGCGCCATTGGATTTGAACACTTCTCTGTGGCTAAAGGCGAAAAATTAATGGCGGTGCTAAGAACAAAAGAAGGTTTGTTCCCTCCTTTTGGTGCAGAGATACATAACGAAAATGGCGTAAGTGTTTCCATGATTATGGATAACGGTCTTGCTTATATCGCGGGTGTCAAACCGGATGAACAACTCGATGTAATTTGGAGTGGTAAAACGCAATGCCATGTTCACGTGCCGGCGAAAATTAACCGTGGGCAGGATAAAAACTTATTGCCTTGCGAATAGAAATAGAGGTTTGAAATGAAAATAAAGATAACTTTCCGTCATGCTTTAGTTGGGTTATTCGCTTCAGTCTGGACCCTGAATACTGCCTTTGCGGGTATTTCTTTAGATCGCACGCGTATTATAGTTAAGGGTGATGAAAAGTCGGCCAGTGCTAATTTAACCAATACAAATAGTGATATTCCTTTTCTTGCTCAATCATGGGTAGAGGACGCTAATGGCAAGAAAATTACAGAGCCATTATTGGTCTTGCCTCCACTGCAACGTATTGATGGCGGGCAAAAAGGGGTTATACGAGTCACTAAAACGGACGGTATAAATGCGCTACCACAAGATCGTGAGAGTTTGTTTTATCTGAATGTCAGAGAAATTCCACCTAAACCAGACAAGCCGAATATATTACAGTTGGCTATGCAGTCACGTATTAAACTTTTCTACCGCCCGGCAGGGATTGTGCCAGAAAACAATGAAGAGGTTTGGCAGGATCAAGTCATATACCATAAGCAGGGTAACAAGATGCTAGCTGAAAACCCAACACCTTTTTATATTACACTAATTGGTTTGACTCGTAATATTACCAAGGAAGGTGGGGAGAAATTAACTGACTTTAATGGTGTGATGATTCCACCTAAATCAAGTATTAACTTTCCTCTGATTGCTAGCAATATTGAACACTTTGCCGTGATGTATGTTAATGATTATGGTGGCCATCCTGAGCGTTTATATCGCTGTGCAGGTGATGTATGTAAAGCATTACCAGAATCAGAGCAGCCTAAGTAAACGAAGCTTATTCACTGCTTGCTATTTATTTTAGATGATGCCAAATCCAGCACCATGTTCTATAGGGGCTGGACTAACTTACCAGAACCATAAGCTGTGGAGCAATGCAATGAAATTAAAACAGAGAATGAGATTAAAAAAACGGCAAGCGATCTTGATGACCTGTTTTTCATTGCTGCCTGCGATTGCCAATGCGACAATTATTGGTGAAATAACAACAAATAATGCGCATGTGTATGCTTACACTCTGGGTACATCTAATATCCCGGCGAATACACCCGGGAGCTCAGTGGCGATGCCAGTGAGTGATACAGGAGTATATAGTGCGACACTTAATTGCCATGGAGCAAATTTTAGTGGTGAGCCAACATATTATATGTCAACAGCGCCCGGGTTAACGGCATCAACTGTTAATCCAGGATATCTTAAGCTTAATGATTATATTGATGTCAAAATTGAAGTATGGATCGCAGGACAAGTTAATCAATACTTTACGGTACCATTTGGCAGTACCTCTAATAATTATGCTGGTTTCGTGTGTAGTTCCCGAAACCCTGTTCAACAGGGGTCTTTCTCAACTGGGTCAAAAGTTCGGGTCACATTTAAGATAACTAAGCCAATCATCAATGGTATGTCGATCCAAAATATGAATGTAGCGCAATTGTTTGGTCGTGCAGGACATCATTCTGCAGGGTTTGGTAATTCTCCTATGGCTATTATTCAGATTAAATCAGGTATTATTACCGTTCCCGATAAATGTACTGTCAATAATGGCCAACCTATTGCTGTTAATTTCGGCGATATTCCAAATGATGATAAATCGCTCGATGGGAGCCAGCATGCACAAAATATTCCTATCCATGTGAATTGTACGGGCGGGAGTTTTACCTCGGGTAATGTCAGTATTAAACTGGCTATACAGCCGGCAGCTGCAGGTATTGCAAGTTTTGATCCAAACTATTTAGGAACGACAGGCACGGTTGATAGGAAAGATTTAGCTATTAAATTAACCGATTCCAGTGGGAAAATTGTCAAACCGAATACTTTTGTCCCTTTTACCGGTTTTCAAAATAATCAGGGCGACTGGAATTTAATTGCTTATCCTGTTGCAAAGCCTGGAGCGAATATTCCTGAAGGGGATTTTGACTCATCAGCAACTGTTATCGCTGATTTCCAGTAAGGCTAACCATGAAAAAAGTCATAGCATTCAAAACAATATTACTTACGCTATTCATGACTGGAACAGCCTGGTCTACGGGGGTTTTTACCGGGACTAATATCACCTTTCATGGGCGTGTAATTGCGCCGGCGTGTGTTGCAATACCTACTCCAGGAACGCCAGATATTGATTTTCACCAGATTTCTACCAGGGATTTGTATTCGTCTCAAAAGACAAAACCTATTCATTTTGTTATTCATTTGCAAAGCTGCAATGCGAGTGTCATGAAGACGGCTACGGTTACCTTTAGTGGTAGTGAGAATCTTGCTTTACCCAATCATCTAAAAATTACCCCTCAGGGTGCTGGTGGTGCCTCAGGAGTAGGTATTGCACTTGAAGAAAATAATGGTACGCCGATTCAGTTAAATAAACCGACGAGCGCGACAAACCTGGCGACGGCTAATGCGGAGATTGCTTTCAACACCTATCTTGAAGCCGAACCTCAAGCGCTGAAAAATAGCGCTATTCACGTTGGCAAATTTACGTCATCAGTCAATTATATTGTTAATTATCAATAATATGATTATTAATATTTTTTCCAGAAGAAATTTTTCTCGCCGTAATGTTTTTGCTTTTTGTGCATTCGGTTATTGGGCCGTTTTGCTTCACATTTACCAGGCAAACATGGGCGGGAGTGGGCTAAATTTGCCGTTTAACATTCTTTCTTGGTCAGCTGTAGCTATCGTAATTTTAACAATTTGCCTTTGGCCTGTTGGTCGTCGGTTTGTACGGATATCGTCTGCCGCATGCTACTTTTTGTTGGGGGCATTTGTCCTTTCGTTGTTGTGTTTATTTACTCAGCCCCAATGGCGTTACGATGCTTTTTTGCGCGCAGGAGCAATATCTGGGGGAGGGGTATTTTATCTTTTATTACTACAAATAAAATTTAATAATCATTCTATTAGCGTTTTGCTTAAGGCTATTTTATGCGGTGTAATACTTGAGTGTTTTATCGCATTGATTCAATTTTTCCATTTGCCAGTATTGTCTATGTGGTGGGAGTTTGATGATAACTTCCCGCTTCGTACCTATGCCATATTTCAGCAAGCTAATGTTTTTGCAAGCTTCCTGGCAACAGGTGTCGCGATAGCTTTTTGGCTTGGTGTTTTTTCTAATTATCGTTATCGAAAAAATGAGATGATAATTATTTCATTTCTTCTTATGTTAATGGGTTGTGTATTATGGCTTTGCCAATCACTGAGTGGTTATATTGCAATATTTTTTGTTATATTATACAATTTAATAATTAATTGGGGTGTTCGAAGACGTGTGCTGATACTTTGTTCAGCACTGTTATGCGGTATGGTTTGTGGTTTTTTTATTCGTTTTTTTAATCATATACCAAACGTACCTCATATAAGTAGCTCGTTAACTCGCTGGTCCATCCTTCGCAACTGCCTGTTGATGCTCCATGAAAAACCATTATTAGGATGGGGAGTTGGTAGTTTTGATTATAGTTATTTACACCGCTTTAGTGGTGTGGATTCTTGGGTTGGGAAGCGGACAATTAGTCATCCACATAATGAAATTGCATTATGGTTGGTAGAGGGGGGGAGCGCCGGTTTTTTGGGCATTAGCCTTATAGTTTTAGGGGGATGGCAACTGATCTCCCGGGTGAAAGAGAAAAAATACCTCGCACTATTATCACTCCCAATACCAATTATTTGCCATATGATGACTGAATATCCACTTTACCAGTCTGCACCACATTGGTTGTTATTGATTTTGCTATTACGTTGTTGTGATAAATCACTGATTTATTATAGGTTTAATTTGTCGATATGTTGGGGGACGCGCATTATAACCTCAGCATTTGCATTGGTATTGCTTCTGCTATTAATTAACGCCTATTTTCTTCAATACAAACTCACATATGTAGAGAGGAATAGTACGCAACAGACACTACCATTAAAATCCTGGAATGAAGTTTTCTTTCTGAAAGATCGTTATGAGTATGACTATTATATTGGTAAGTTAATGAAATTTAATGAAACTGGTAATTGGGAGTTATTAACCCAGTTTCAGACATGGGCGAAAAAATACTCTCTGATTCACCCAGATGTGAATGTTTATTATTCAAGGTTAGTTATAGCAGAAATGGAGGGGGATAAAGATTATTTCAATGAATTACTTTCGGAATCCAAGAGATTGTTCCCTGGTGAACAACGCTTTAGCATTATGAATGCAAAGCAATAATCAGCGACATAATCCGAATTGCTATTTTCTTTAAGAGAAAGAATGGCCTGGACCATTTTAATAAAAAGGATATTGTTATGATAGATACCGCTAAACTGGCAGAAACAATATTAGAACTACCTTCAACCTCAGGTGAGGTACCAATAAAGTGTTATACTCCATTGGCAAAAGCCAATAATGAGACTACCACTGGCCATTTGAAACGTGATGGAAGAACAGCCCAAAAAACGCATAGAACTCTTGCGTTTGCTACAAGAGTCACGCCCATCTTCGATCATGACATTCGTGCTATCGCTGAGAATGAAGGCCTTAAGCTTGTTGAAGTGTTAGAAAAGGCAATTGAAGTATATAAAGAGAAACAAGGTTATTGAGTTTGTCAGAACCATGTTCTGTATTTTAATTTGGTAGAAAATAGAGTTATCTGAGTTATCACCATTTTAAATTAAATATAGAGCTATTTGACTAAGAATTCATAACATTGCTACAACGCATTCGGAACCTTTGGCACCAGGATATTCGTTGGTTTACACATTTGTAACCTCCGGTAGCCTATGCCGTAGGGGGTTAGTTATATAATTTGTTCGTTTTACCACCGGAATCCCACGCACGAATTATAACGTTTGTTCATTGCTCTATAGTAATAGTAGTAAGTTTGCACTTATCTTGTCTTGAAAACTCAAAATTATTAATGGAGCACTTAGAATATGAGATTTCAATCGGATGTTAAACACGCAATAAAAGTCATTGGTAATGAAATAGTGAAGTCGCAGGATTCATTTCTGGTGATTAAAAAGAATGGCCAGAGTATAGATCTCATACAAGACAATCAGGTGGCGTTTCTTAAAAAAGGCATGATTACACTTCATCGAGTTGATGATGGGATGTTGACTAATTATATTAAAGCACCTGCGATTATTGGTTTGGGACATGTATGTGATTCAAACTTGAACCATTTTATTCAATGTGAAACTGAATGTTCTATGTGGGTTGTTGATACTAAGGTGATGTTTGATATATTTTCTGAAAAAGATCTCTGGAAAAATGCATTTTTTATAATAAGAAAATATTTATATTTGTTTTTAACGTAATTTAAGTATCTGTGCAATCCGCACCATTCACATTTAGAGATCTCCCGACATACTGATCATGCCCAGTGAAGAGGATGAGTTCTTCAGCATTCGGTTCTGTCAGAAGGGGACCACACATATGGTATTTAAACGCCGGATATAATTGAAAAGATGAATGAGATTATTGCGAAATACTATCAAGGAATGCTCGCTCTCCCACGCTAATGCTGAATAGCTCATCCTCGTCAACATTCCTGTTTATGCAACTTTTCTGTCAATAGCTGTCATAGCGGTGTTCTGACTTCATTGTCCAGTTTTGCGCTGTACCACCGCCAATTTCTGAGGTTATCAACAATCAACTGTGCATATTCAAGCCTGACTCATGGGTGAAAGTACGCTTAGTTTTCTTGTTCATTAAGTCACCTGTTTTATGTTGAGATGAGAATATCACCTTTAATCAGGTGGCTAAATTTGCTGTGTTACTACACATTGAAAAAAATAAGCAGGATGACAAAACATAACCATTTTAATGCCATGCCAAGGGAAGTTAATTCCTTTCAAAAACTCATCGCCAAACCTATACCGTAACCCGTCGTATTATTGCCAAACATATAACGAGCAACCAGACGCGTGCGGCTTATCACTACATCGTATTTGCTACTGTCTAACTCAAGCCCCAGACCTAGTGAATTAAGACTGTCAAATCCGAGCAGGCCACGCTGGCTTCCCAGGTATTCGGTACGTGCACCTTCCATCACATAGCGAACAGGTTTCCCCAACAACGTCCAGTCAAAAATTGGGGCGCGGCGACGCAGATATAACCCCAGGTTATCTGCATAAGCATGCCCCGATACCGCGAATGAGCTACTGGAGAAACTTTGCAGTTTCTGCCACGAGTAACGAAGTTCTGCATCGATATCCTGGGTTTTGGAGAATAATTCGTAATCGAGCATCATGGATCCACCCAGCCCATAAGCATTGAGACGCCCGCCATCAAGAAACTTAAAGTCCGCATCTTTATACTGTTCCAAAGCAAATGCGCCGATACGCAAATCACTGGCCATCGTACCCAGCGTAAAGTTTGCGATAGGGCGTAACACCAGATTACCTCCCCATCTGTCCTTGTTCAGATTGATGTCCCAGCCTATGCCACCGGTTGCGGTCAGGCTGTTCCATTTGACTGGGATTTTACGGCTCTCATTCCCATCTGAGAAAACGAATTGGGGATCGTACCTGCTGTAACCGAGGGTTCCTTCCAGGTAAATCGGCACAGACTCACTGAGCGTTGCGCCACCACCAAACTGTGTAATTGAAAGCGAGTTTTTCTCATTCGTGCCGCTGCCGATATTCAGGTCGCTGGCGGTAATATCAGGTATGACCGTGTAACTCATTAGCGAGAGAACGGCATTGGCGCGTTGCTTGATGAGGTTGCCGTCAGCAGAAAAGCATAGCGGGCTGGCCAGTATCAGCCCTGTCAGCAAGGTGATGCGAGTACGGAAAGACAAGAAACCGATCGCCATATTTGACTCCACTAAAGCCATTTCCCAAGGGGCTACTTGTGACAAAAAAATAACCAAACAACCGTGGTGATCCCAGATTTAAGGTGGTGCGTTTCTTCTGCACTTGCGTAACATGAATGAAATAGTGTTAAAGCAAAGAATAAATTAACGGCCACAGCTTAATTTCTTTACTCTTAGAAGCGTATTTTCATACCAATCGATCCACCAAAATCATTACTGATGCTGGTATCGCTGCCGCCGTTGCTCCAGGTTTTACCGATTTCCGTATAGGCTTCGGCATTTTTGGCGATAGTCCAGGTGGCACCCACCGCGGCTTCCGTGCTGCTGTATTGCTGATCCGCCGTTAATACGGATTTGCCTGCGTTATTGGTGGTGTTTTCAAACGTTGCGTTATCCTGCCCGTCGGAAAGCTGTTGCCACAAATTCACCCGCACGTAAGGTTTCACTTTGCCGACACCAGTTTCATATTCAGCGCCCAGACGTGCGCCAATGCGGCCAATAATCGCGTCGTCGGCATCAATGGACGCACGCGTTTTCGCATCGCCTTCCAGAATCACGCTGTCAAAATCGCTGTGCTGCCAGATGAGCTGCGCCTGCGGTTCGATAAACCAGGTAGTATCGCCAAACAGAATCGGGTAGCCCGTTTCAACCGAGGCGATAAAGCTGTTGCCATCCGGGCTGTAGGTATTTTGATTTTGGCCGTTCTTCAAATCAATGTTGTGGTTGCCGTATTGCAATACGTTGTCGACGTAGAAACCGCTTTGTGCGGTGTAAGTCGCATAACCGCCGACATAGGTCGACAGGGTAGAGTTATATCCCGCCGTACCATAACCCCCGGAGTTTTCCCCCTGAATAGTGGTGTCGTTGTCGACAATCGAGGTGTACATCCCGGCGCGCCAATTTTCATCAACATATAAATCGAAACCAATCTGCATGCCGTTAATTTGCGAATTGGCCTGCGAGCCGGTGGTATCATTAAACGACTGGTGAGTGGACTGCGTGATATAACGCGCCCAGAAACGCTGGTCATTGTCTTGCGCCACAGTGGTATTCCACGGCTGCTCGTCGCCCACGCGTTGGTGCAATGTGCCCAGCACCGCTAAATCTGCCTGACGAATAGTTGACGCGACGGTGGTAAAGATCGGCACTTCCGGGCGATAGCTGGTGCGCAGGAACCAATCCTCACCTTGCCCCTGAGCATCTCCGGCAAACAGACGGTATTCCCAGGCTCCGGCTTCGAGATGATCGGCACCAATGGTAAATGCATCTTTGGTGGTTTGCGCTGTAGTGGTTGCGCCGTTAATCGCTTCTACCACCGCGATGCCGTTGCCATCGGTCTGTTCACCAAGCTGGCTGACGTCGATATCCAGCAACGTTCTTCCCGTTGCGGTACCGCCGTTGATCACTAATCTGTCGGCAACGCCCGGGCTGTGTTGTTGTGCGGCAATTTTCAGCACGCCGTTAAGCCCTACGTAATTGCCATTAACAGTGAGGGTTGATCCCACATCGCCGCCACGTAGATTCACTGTTCCCTGGTTTGCCAGTGATCCAACGTTCTGGTTATCGCCGCCGGTATCCAGCGTCGCGCCGCTGCTGACGATATGTGCTGATACTGCGCTGAATTTATTAGCGCCCTGAGCTTTCAGCGTGCCACTTTCTACCAGCGTAATACCCTGGTAATTATTGTTCCCCGCAAGAATCGTGGTGCCGGAACCTTGCTGCCAGAGTTGGCCCGTGCCGGAAATATTGCCGCCCAGCGTCAGGGTATTGGAGCGGTTAATTTGCAGCACGCTGTTATCAATAATATTGCCGATAACGCTGCCGCTGGTGCCGCCGTTACCCAGTTGCAGATTCCCGGCGCTGATGGTGGTATCGCCGGTGTAAGTGCTGTCCTGGCTGAGCGTTAACGTGCCGAGTCCGGTTTTGGTTAACGCACCGCTGCCGCCGACTGAACCGAGCAACGTTGCGTTATTGCCATTGGTATCGATGGTGCCGCCGTTTGCGACAAGCGTCACCGCGCGCGCGGTATCGAACGCTGCGCCGTAGCGGAATGTGCCACCGTTCAGCGTAATCCCCGTTCCCTCGAGGCCGAGGTTGCTATCGCTGGAAACTTGCAATATGCCACCGCTGACAGTCGTGCCGCCTGCGTAGGTATTGTTGCCGTTAAGCAGCAGCGTTCCGAGGTCCGTTTTGTTTATACCGCCGCTACCCGCAATAACCGAGTTAATGGTGGCGATGTAGTTTGCGCCGGGTGCTGTGCCATCCCCCACGCGGATTTGTGTATCCGCGGTATTGGTGGTGATGGTTCCGTCGTTAATGACGTAGCCATCGGTGGCAAACTGCATTCCACTGACACGCACTTCACCGAGGCTGTTATCCACCGTGACCGTGCCTTTCTCGCCGCCAAATACGGCAAACGAACCATCGCTAAAGGGTGCATTGAAACGACCATCTGGCGTGGTGACATCGGTTGACCAGTTGTCATTCCCCGCGCTGTTTTGCCAGACACCGTCCCCGCCGTTAATCTCGCTGTTATTTTTGGATGCGGAAAGCTCGCCATCCCAGAAACGCAGAATTACGCCGGTGCGATTGACCAGGTTGACCTGTCCGGCAATTGAAGTCTGAACATACAAATCATCTGCAGCATCCGGCGCAACGCCAATATCCATCAGGTTGTCCGTCAGGTTGCCGGTGTAGTTAAACACGCGATAAATACCCACATCGAAAGTGCCGCCGGGCGTTTGCGCGATATTGAGCTTGCCATCGAGATTCAGATCGCCGTTGATATTCACCAGGTCGTTAAGCGCACCACCTGCGGTAAACGACTGCCCGAACTGGAAATCTACCTGGGAATTTTCATTCAGCGTTAATCCGCCTAAGGTCAATACGCCGACACTTGCTAAATTGGCTCCCGCAGCAAGATGCCCGTCATCGGCAACCGTTACTTTTCCGCCAATAACCCCTGCGCCGCCAAGAGTGGATAGGGCGCTGACATTCACATCGCCCGTTGCCGCCAGTTGGTTACCGTTCACCAGTAATGTCCCTTGCTGCACAGCGGTGTTGCCGGTGTAAGTGTTAGCACCGGTCAGCGTCAAAATGCCGTTACCAATTTTGCTGAGTGCGCCACCGACACCGCTAATCACGCCGCTAATCAAATCATCACGATTTAGCGAACCTTCACTGAGCGTTTTGCCTTCCAGCTCGACATTGCCCGCGCCTGATAATGAGCCAATGGTGGTTCCGTTGGTGGAGTTGGCAAGATTGACCACGCCGCCTGCATTGTTGGCGAGCACAGCATTTTCTGCTTGCGCATTATCAGCAAAAGTCACCAGTCCATTGTTGGTGACAGTTGAACTGCCCGCATTGGATTGATTGCCCAGATCAAGCTGCGTTCCGCTAGCAAGATTAATCGCTGCCGCACCGCCAGAAGCGGTGTCACCGAGGTGAATCAACGCACCGTTATTAGCGTTAAGAATGCTGTTGGCCGCCGATGCGTTATCGTTGAAATTAAGCGTTGCGTCGTCAAGCGCCACGGTATGCGTCTGAGCAGTCGCGCTGTTATTGAAGTTTAAAGTGGCCTGATGGTTCACCGTCAGCACACCGGCATCCGGGCCTAATGCTCCGGTGACATTGGCATTCACCACCACTTGTGCGGTGCCATCTTTGCCGGTGATGGTGGTTGCGCCCTGATATGTCGTCGCATTATTGAGCACCAAATTGCTGTCGTCGGTGCCAGTTGATGTGTCTTTCACCGTCAGCCCACCCAGCCCGCCAATCACCCCATTCGGTGTGAACGTATGGCCATAAAGATCGAACTGCCCGCCGCCATTTTCACTGAGGAAAATAGGGCGCGTAGTGGTGTAATCCGCGCCAGTTTGTAGGGTAGAGCCGTTATTAATCAGGATAGATGTGCCAGCCAGCCCGAGGTTTGCATCCGATGAAACGTTAAGCGTCCCGGCGTAGATTTCGGTCCCGCCTTCGTAGTCGTTATTACCGGTTAAAATCAGACGGCCCGGGTCGAGTTTTATCAGTTTCAGGGTATCCAGAGCAGATTGCTGATGAAGCTCGGTATTGATTATCGCGGTAGTATCAGCCCCGCTGGAACCGGCACCCACACGAATGACAAAATAGGCATCAGCCGCAGTTTCCCCCTGGCTTGCATAGTTGATTGAGGGAACCAGGTTTAGGGTACGCGCTATAGTGAGTGCGCCGCCCGTTAACCGATAGCCGTCAGTATCAAACTGCATTCCAGATGTCACCACGGGGCCGTTGGAATTGCTCACCGCTACAACTCCGCTTGCGCCCTGGAAGACGGCAAACGCCTGCTGCTGCCAGGGGGCGTTGCCAACCCCATTTGAGAAGGTCCACTTGTTCTCATTGACACCGACACCGGTGCGCCAGATACCATCCCCACCATCCACCACGCCATTGCCTTGAATGCCATCGGAGCCATGCTTGGAAGTATCATCTCCATCCCAGAACTGCAGATTAACGGTTTCTGATGAGAAACCCTGGACCAGGTTTACCTGCTTGGGCAGGGTGGTTTGAATGTAATAAATAGAGGAGTTTCCCGGCGGGAGTGACGCTATATCCAACCCCTGATTATCGAGTGTTCCGGTGTAGTTAAACAGGCGATAGACGCCAGGAGCAAAAATACCTCCCGCAGAGGTCGTGACATTGAGATTTCCATCCAGCTTCAAATTGCCGTTCACAATCACTAAATCGTTGAGTGCGCCACCGGAAGTAAACGGCAGCCCCAGTTCAAACTGGCTATTGGTGTTTGGGGAAAGTGAAAGATTGCCATTAATGGTAAGGGTACCTGTGCCGCCATCACCTGGCGATAAGGTCGAACCGGTGAAGATGACGTTTCCGCCAATGGTGCCTTTACCACCCAGTGTGGCATTGGCTCCTACGGTGGTATCCCCAATCGCGGCAGACTGATTGCCATTGACCAACAGCGTCCCCGCATTGACCTGAGTGGCACCCTGATATGAATTAGCTCCGCTTAACCGCGTGACACCGGTGCCATTCTGATGGAATTCGCCGCTGCCAGAGATTACACCGCCCAGGTTAACCGTATCGGACTGGTTGATAATAAAAATGCCGTTATCAAGAATATTGGTGGCTGGCGAAAGGGCACCTGCCGTGCCGCCTGTGCCGAGTTGTAGCGTGCCTCCATTATCAATAACCGTGTTGCCCGTATAACTGTTTTCACCTGTCAGAATGGTTGTTCCGCCCCCAGCTCGTTCAAGCCCGCCTGTTCCGCTGACTATCCCGGTATACAACTGTGAGATGGATGTGCCATCAAAAATAACACTGCTTTCAGCACCACTGGTGGTGACGTTGTAGTTATTGATGCTGGCGTTACTCGGTGTCACCAGGTTGTCGCTCGTGCGTAATGTCCCGCCGCCGGTAACGGTAATAACAGGAGTGCCGGATAACACAAGATTGTTTACCACACGCACATCGGCCTGGGTTCCACTTATCGTCAGATTGCTCCAGCCGCTGCCGATATTGGTTGCGGTAGGCTGGTTATCAGCACTTAACGAGCCAATCAGAGCAGGGCCTGTGCCGCCTTTCCATAAATGGGTGTCTGTCAGCGTAAGCTGATTGTTACTCCCGCCTTCACTCAGAAGATGCAGGGTATTGCCCAGATCGACGTTGCCTATCTGCGCTTTATCATTGCCATCGGATCCGGTGAAATCTACCGCACCGTTAAACGTACCGTTGTTCCAGGTGAAGGTGTCGGTACCGCTTCCCGCAGTAATCTGCCCGGTTGTGGCTCCTCCGTTCAGGGTAATGACATCGTTGCCGCTACCGGACAGAATCGCCGTCGCGGTATTACTGGCTGCACTCAGGTTGCCCTGATTGGTGATGGTATTGTTGGCGCTGCCGCTGGCATCAATGACCACCGAATTCTGGCTGCTATCGGACAGGGTACCGCTATTGAGAATGGTACGTGTTGCCGCACTGCCGTTGATACGGATGAGCGGTTGAGCATTGGTGGTGCTGGTGGAATTAATGGTTCCGGTATTGGTAAAGGCGGCAGCGTTATTGGCCAGAACGCTGCTGTTTACCCCTCCGCTGGTCTGAATATTACCGTTGTTGGTGACCGCGCTGGCATCGACCGCTGAAATCGCAGCACCTCCGTTAGCACCTACCGTGATGTTGGCACCGGAGGTCACAGTACCATTGGTTTTCGCCAGAATACCGTTACCGTTGGCAGCCGTACTCCCCGTAACATTGATGGTGTAACCGGTACCGATAGAAAGATTGCCCGTGGTGTTGCTGCCATTGGCTTGTTCAAACGCAAAGCCTGCACCGCTTCCGGAAACATTGAGAATATTGCCAGCGCCTTCCGCAGCGAAGGTCACCGCCGTGCGGATTGCGGGGCCATTGGACGCGTTAATGGTGACATTATTCAAATTGATATTTGAGGTGGCAGCGTTGTTGTTAATCCCAGCTCCGCTGCCAGAAATATCAATCAAGGTGTTGTTGGCGGTAAGTGAAGTTGCTCCCACATCCATTCGAATACCGTCCGCACCGTTGCTGGCGGTAATGTGGTTCCCGGTACCATTAATGTTAAGCGTTGCGCCGTTATCAATCAGCTGTACTGCGGCCAGGCCGCCATCCGCGGTGACGTTGCCCAGTTGCGCCACTTGCGCCCCTGCGCCTTGTACTTTAACGCCGACATTGCCACTGCCTGCCGTCCCCGAGACGTTGATATTCCGTGTGTTGGTCAGCGTGCCCTGGTTCTGAATATCTACACCGATGTTATTTGCACCCGAAACATTAATCGGGGCATTGTTGACACCGATACCGCCGTTATGCAAACGCAAGCCAGTGCTACCATTCCCGTTGAGGTTAATGCCCGCCCCATTGAGTGTGACCTGTCCTTTATAAGAGACATCGTAGCCAGTAATGCCGCTTTGCAAAATGCCAGAAACAAGCGCGACATTAGAATTAACCAGCGTGGTGAGCGCATCATTCGCCGAACCAATATTGCCATCAATGGTGTAAATGCGTCCGTCGACCACGACACCTGTAGTGTTGTTGTGATCCAGTATAATCCCGCCGTTGTTAATTGTTCCCGTCGCCCCACCAGCCACTTTCACACCCACTGCATTTTCACCATCTACCGTGATGGTTGCCGTACCGGTATCGAGCGCAGAAGGGACATCATCGCTGGTATTTAATTGGCCATCAGGTCCATCATCGCGTCCGTGAGCAAATACGCCAATGGAGTTATCACCAGTGACGGTTAACCGATACGCGCCACCCGTTCCTGAATTACCATCAAAGGTCGCACCATGGTCGATTAAAAACAGTGTGGAATGCGCCTGACTGTTGTCGTTAATCACCGCGTTGGCAAGATTAATTTCAGCATCCTGGCCGTAAGCGTAATAACCAATTTGGTTGGTGTTATTAAAGGTCAGGGATGCGTCCGATTGGACATTGATGGTTGCGCTTCCGCGGGCATGAGCCCCAATAGCGCCAGCGGCATACAGGTTTATATCAGAGTCGATATTTGCAGTTGCCTGGAACCCCTGCACCCCTTCAGCAAATACCGCGTAGTTGCGATAGGTTACTGGATTGTTGTCACTCCCGCCGGTATCACCAGCGGCACCCACAGTGATGACACCGGCAGCTGTAGAATTGATCGCGGCTGACTGGGTAGAGGCGAGGACATTAATAGCCGCGTTGTTATCACCGTAAACGTTTATTCGGCCAGTGTTGGTCACATTGCTGGTATTGATGACCGATAATCCGTAGTTGGGTGCAGCAGCGCCACCCGCTAACTGCCCGAGTACATTAATGGTGCCATTGTTGGTCACCGCGCCGGTTGCGCCATCAACCAGAATCCCTACGGCGTTGCGGGTCAGGGATCCTAGTGTAATGGTTCCATTATTGGTGACGGTTCCGCTACTTTTGGTATGAATGCCTGCCGACTGCTGTGCACCTCCCACCATCACTACAGGGGTATAGGTTTTGCTGAGCGTTATCGGCGTACTACCGATATATATATTCCCTGTGCTGGCGTTGGTGAAGGTGGCCGCATCGGCAATATCCACGGCGTAACCTGAGGCACGCCCATCGGCATTAAAACTGTTGCCGACCACGGCAATTGAGCCACTATTGTTTGCGTTTGACGTTCCCTGAGCCTGAAGACCTACCGCATTTGCAGAACTACCGTCCGTTAAAGCGACGTTAATAAAGCCGGTGTTAGTTAGTGTGCTGGCGCCATCACCCTTGATACCTACGCTGCCCTGGTTATGCACATTTTGGTTTGATTCATCTTTTTCAAGGAACAGACCGGCATTAATGGTTCCGGTATTCAGAGCTGTAGCATTATTCGCACGCATCCCAACTCCCGTTGGGCTGGCACTGGAACTGCTCCAGATATTGATATTACCGTTGTTGGTCAGTACGGCTCCCGTATCGCCGCGCATGACGGCGGAGGCACCGTCTACAGCAAGGCTACCCTGAGAAGTGACAGTGCCGGATGCATTCGTACCCGTGGCGTAAATAATATCGAGATTGCCAGTACCTAGCGTGGCGTTATTAGTGTGCGATTGACCATCTTCCCAGATGTGATAAGTCAAATTAACTCGGTTTTGTACTTCCGCATTGAGCAACTTTTGAATAATGCCGTTGTAGGTGTTTTGCGCGATGGTGCTGGAATCAATGACTACGCTGCCATAGGCCGGAGGAAGTTGTACTCCACCGGTTAACCAGAGTTGAACCTGGCTTTGACGGCCTGCATAAGCGCCTTGCCCCAACAAGAAATCATTCACCGTCGCAATATCTTGTGCCGAATTAATGTTAAATGTGATGTTCGGTTGGGTGGGATTCAAAACGACCTGCTGTCTAACCTGAATGTAATTGGGAAGCGTAATGCTGTCGCTGTATTCGGAGCTGACTGCCGTCTGGCCTTGCAAGTCAGTTGAAATCACAGAGGCTGGAATAAAGTGAATGTAGTTATCGGACAGCCAATTCACGTTGCTATTCGCGCTGCTTGTCCCTTGCGCGCGGGCAAGCGTTGAGTTTTTCGCCAACAGTTCGATAGTATTCGTTGTCGCGGATATCGGCGTTGTTCCTGTGGTATTGGCACCAATATTAATATTGGCGGTGCCACCGGTAGGGGCGATATCTACAATGCCAAAATTGTTATAGATACGAAACGAGTTGGGATCGAACACGCTTAGCGGCAGATCCCCCACCAGCGAGGTGCCAGGAGCTGCAAAGGTACTGGAATCATAAACCTTAATAACCGAATAACTGCCTTCAAGCCCTGGCACTTCTACATTGAGTTCCTGATTTTGCTGCGGCGTTGAAGGGTTAGTGGAATAGCTAAATGAATCAATGTTTGCCGAAGTTATCGGCGTGTTATTGCCCTGGGAATCGGTGGCGATAATCGATGTGATACGGCCTGCGTCCGGGCCGGTACTGTCGATTAACCCATTTCGCACCAGAACCTGAGTCGCGCTGCCGTTAACCCCTGGCGCTATTTGCGGAATAGGGCCAAGAATATTGAGCGTGGTGCCTGGTATATAGTGATTTGTGGCGGCATTGGCATCGATCGTGAAGGCAAAACCGGTATTTATCACCTGGTCGTAATTAGTCAGGATAGGGAAGCCGTAAGAGGGATAGGCATCGGCCCAGTTGATATCGTCAGCCAAAACGGGAGCGGCTGAGAGCAGCAAACTGGCGCTAAGCAGTGTGCTTTGAGCTGCCCGGCCCTTACCTTTCTTACGCATTTTCGTTGTTTCCGAAGCGACCACGAGTGCATTCCGGCTCCGGCTCCAAACCAGACGATAAATACGATTCATATCAACGCTCCAGAAGTATCCAAAATGGCAATATTAAAATTAATGCTTTAAGAGCGGGTTAAACGCTTTTAATTAGCGGTCGGCTCTTTATCTTCATGCTGAATAGATGCTTTAAGCAGTAATAAATTTTGTGGTTCAATGCGTATTAGCCCACCGCGAGGGCTGCTTATGTCAGCAACAAGTGAAAGCGAAATCGCAATAATGGTCGGTAAAATAAAGATATAGACTTTATTGCTTTTTCTACTGTGTGAGCTATAGCCAATAAGAATGTTACAAATCACGGCAATTGAAATAAGTAAAATCCAGGCCGAAGCAGGGAAGTGTTTTATCCATGCCGCCAGAGTATAACCCTGCGTGTTAATGACATCGTTCATCCCAGCGGCTATTAATGCTGTTATCGGTGTAGTGGATAACTGGGTTTCATTTTTAATAATTTGCCAAAGCTGCGTCTGTGAATTGGCGGTTTTGTTATCAAGCTCAGCAAGCTGCTCTTTTTCATTAAGTTGATAAAATGCGATACGTAGATCCAGATACTTTAATAATTCACTGCGTGCGGTAGTCGCATTCTTTGCAGAAAGCAAATCGATACGTAAATATTCTGTACCAATTGCATTGGCTTCTTCTGATTCACTGTTCTTGCGTTGATCGTAAAGCCCTACAGCATTGGAAAAACTGAAACCAATCAGCAAGGCAAGCAGCGTAAGGGTTGCCGCCTGGACTACACCAAAATCTTTTAGTGTGTCCTCATCTAACTGCCCCTTGCGTTGTAGGCAATAAACGCCTAGCGCCGAAGCAAGCGGTAATATGATCAGTAATGTAATAAATAATAAAAAGGGATGGCCCAGTAACATGCTCATATTTCATCTCTTTTATAATTAACCGACTGCTACTGCACGTTTAACCAGTGTTTAAATACTTGCACAATTCTTTGAAAAAGGTAGCGGGTATCAGGATTTTTTTACAGTGCAATGGAACTAAAGTCGTGAGCGGAAATATGCATATAAATATGCGGTTTACATTTTGAAAAGTCTTGCACTATAGTTTGAAAAAACAATCACTCATCCAGGGTGTGGAGGGGAAGGAGTTTTTAATTATTAAAAAATACTTTTCAACACTGTGCCTGGTTATTTCAGGTGGATTTCTCGATATCGCTAAAAACTCTTCTGAAATGAAATGTATTATCCCCTTAATTTGGTGAGGAATAGACAAGTGAAAAGTTATAAAAGGCTAATTCTTGGCACAACTTTGCTGCCTGTTTCATTATGGGTAGCATCAGCTTTGGCTGCACCGGGAGAGACTGCTGCGGTGACCCAACCTGGCGAAGCTACTGAAGCGACAAAACAGGCTAATAATGCCGTTCAGCAATTCCTTCCTTTCTCAAATACACAAGATTTTACTGACGCTAAACAAGGTTTTATTGCGGATTTACCAAGCCCGATTATTAAAGGTGAGTCTGGTAACACCGTCATCGATCTGTCTCAGTATGACTTTTTACGTAAAGAAGGCCCAACCCCTGATACGGTAAACCCGAGCCTGTGGCGTCAGTCGCAGCTGTTAGCGATTCATGGCCTGTTTAAAGTGGTCGATGGTATATACCAGGTTCGTAACATTGACCTGGCAAACATTACGTTTATCCGCGGTAAAACCGGCTGGATAGTTGTCGACCCACTCACTTCTGCGGAAACGGCAAAAGCGGCGCTGGATCTTATCAACGAAAAAGTAGAGAAACTCCCAGTGACCGGTGTGTTATTTACGCACTCGCACGTTGACCACTTTGCGGGGATCCGCGGCATCGTAAACGAAGAGGATGCGAAGTCCGGTAAAGTGCCGGTGATCGCTCCAGAAGGCTTTATGGAAGAAGCGGTCAGCGAAAACGTCTTTGCCGGTAACGTGATGAGCCGCCGCGCTTCGTATATGTATGGCAACTTACTGCCAAAAGATCCTAAAGGTAACGTGGGTGGTGGTCTGGGGCTGACAACCGCTGCGGGTACCATCACGCTGTTTGAACCAACGAAACTCATCGATAAAACCGGTGAAAAGCTGACGGTTGACGGCATTGATGTTGTCTTCCAGATGGCGCCTGGCACCGAAGCACCGGCGGAAATGCTGTTCTATTTCCCGCAGTTTAAAGCCATTGATCTTGCAGAAGATGCCAACCATACCCTGCATAACATTCTGACATTACGCGGTGCCAAAGTGCGTAGTGCACAAAAATGGGGTACCACGCTTAATGAAACCATTAACATGTGGGGCAAAGACGCCGTTGTTTCATTTGGTAGCCACCACTGGCCGCAGTGGGGCAATGAAAATGTTGTAACCCATCTTGAAAGACAGCGGGATCTCTACAAATACATCAACGATCAAACTCTGCGTATGGCAAACCAGGGTATGACGATGAATGAAATTGCTGAGAAATTCACTCTGCCCGATAGTCTGGCCAAACAGTTCTACAACCGCGGGTACTACGGTGTGCTCAAGCATAACGTCCGCGCGACTTATCAGCTGTACCTGGGCTTCTGGGACGGCAACCCTGCCAACTTCGACCCGTATCCTCCAGTTGAAGAAGCGAAGAAATATGTCGAGATGATTGGTGCCGATAAGATGATTGAAACAGCGAAATCCTCTTTCGATAAAGGGGATTATCGTTGGGCAGCAACTGTCGCCAATAAAGTTGTCTTTGCGCAACCCGATAACAAAGAAGCGCGTGAAGTTGAAGCTAACGCTCTCGAGCAGTTAGGCTACCAGGCCGAGTCAGGCCCGGCGCGTAACTTCTACCTTTCCGGTGCGCAGGAACTGCGTGGCGGCGTGCATAAAGTGGCAACGCCGAACACCAGCTCGCCAGATATTATCCGTGGTATGACGACGCCAATGTTCCTCGACTTCCTGGCAATCCACCTCAATGGGCCGCGGGCGGGCGACCAGAAATACACCTGGAACCTCATCTTCCCTGATACCCAGGAGAAGTTTGTGCTGACCATGCAAAACGGCGTGCTGAACTACAACAAAGATGTTCAGCTCCCGGAAGACAAAGTGGATGGCACCGTGACGCTTAATCGCACTACGCTTGATGACATCGCATTGGGTAAACTCAAACTGGGTAACCTGACCGAAAGTGGCGAAGTGACAATCGATAAGAACAAAGACAAATTTAAAGCGATGTTGGATAACTTCGATAAATTTGATTTCTGGTTCACTATTGCCGAGCCGTAACAGTCGTGATGAAGCCGGGCATCTTTTGATGCCCGGCTTTTTTTAACTCATTTTTCGGACTGAGAACGGAAGGTCTGTAATGAAAAAAACGTTAATTAACACGACTTGCGGCCTTGCTTTCGTCTTTTCAGTACAGGCTTACGCAAGCGGGCTGTATCTGTATGAAGTGGGCACGGAAGATGTCGGGCTTGCCGGTGCAGGGCAGGCGGCACGGGCGCAGGATGCGGGCACAATTGTCAGCAACCCGGCAGGTTTAACCCGTTTGCAAGGCGATCACCTGACGCTGGGTGGACAGGCATTGTACGGTGATGCGCACTACAACCTGGACGGTAACGGCAAAGGGCCGGGCAATGTCATCGGCTGGTTTCCCGGTGCTAGTAGTTTTCTCAGTCATAGCATTAACGACGACGTCAAAATTGGTCTGGGGATGTATGGCAACTATGGCTTAGGTCTACATTTTGATGACTGGGCCGGCAGCCAATTAATCAAAGATTCGACTTTAATTGCATTGACCTTTCAGCCGGTCATTGCATGGAAAATCGGTGATAAGTGGTCAATTGGCGGTGGCCCGGGCATCAACTACGGATTATTCTCCCTGAAGCGTGACACGGCTGACGGCGAGCAAAAGTCTGATGATCACGACTGGGCGCTGAACGGTAAACTTGGGTTAATGTTTGAACTCAGCGACATGACACGTTTCGGCATTACCTATACCAGTAAAACAAAATACGATTTTGACGTTAAAACCGATGCCACATTAAACCGTTTGCCGGGTAGCCCGACGTATTCGCTGCCGCTGGGCGCAGCAGTGCAGACTCCGCAACAGTTGATGTTCAGCGCTTTCCACCAGATGAATAGCCAGTGGGCTTTGCTTGCCGATCTGGGCTGGCAGGACTGGAGTGCCTACAGCGGTAGCGAAACTTCGGTTGCAAGCCGCCCATTGCAAAGTAAAGATCGCCTGAAAGATACGTGGCATACAGCACTTGGTGTGCAGTTTCAGGCAACACCTGATTTACGCCTCAATAGTGGTATTGCTTACGACAGCAGTTTTTATAAAAATCAGGATGACACATCCATTACTATGCCATCCGGTGATGCCTGGCGTTGGGGCGTAGGTGCGCAATATCAACTCACTAAACAGAGTAGTTTCGGTGGCGCATTTGAATATATGAGCATGCAAAGTTCAACGGTTTCCGATTCAGTATTAGGCGGCACTTACGATCACCCTAAACTTTACTTTTTCACGGCAAATTATAGCTATTCATTTTAAATGTCGAGTTTGTAATGGGGTTTTTAAAAGGCAAGGGGAAGGTTTATGTCATCATACTCTCACTACTATTCGTGGGTTTATTCTGTCCCTTTTTGGATGAGTGTGTTTGCAGTGATAGCCGTAACAGCTATTATCTACTTTGTTATCACAACGATGATCTCATTTATACAAAAAAGAGTGAGGAAATGGGCTGAGGGAAATAATCGTCCCGTATTGTACAGCATCTTTTCTGATGTTTTACACCGCACCAGCAAGCCACTTATTCTCGCTATTTCATTATTGATTAGCCTTCACTTCACGGCATTACCGGACCGGCTATATAACATTATCTCGCATGCATGGTTTTTAATTCTGGCGATTCAGGTAGCGCTATGGCTTGATCAGGTGATTCAATCCTGGATTAAATATGTCATGAATAAACCAGGTGAGAATCGTAACCCGGTAACGTTAGTCATAACGGGTTTGGTGATAAGAGGGCTTATCTGGTCGGTGATGCTGTTATCTATTCTGGCTAATGCCGGAGTGGATATCACCGCACTTATTGCCAGCCTTGGCGTGGGAGGCATAGCGATTGCTCTGGCGGTGCAAACCATTCTCAGCGATGTTTTTGCCTCACTTTCTATTGGCATAGATAAGCCATTCGAAATTGGTGACTTCGTGGTTTTCAATAATGTCACCGGCACGATCGAACATATCGGTTTAAAAACCACACGTATTCGTAGCTTG
Source organism: Buttiauxella noackiae ATCC 51607 (assembly GCF_001654865.1). GTDB lineage: Bacteria > Pseudomonadota > Gammaproteobacteria > Enterobacterales > Enterobacteriaceae > Buttiauxella > Buttiauxella noackiae. The sequence goes on from NZ_LXEO01000006.1 coordinate 23,162, forward strand.
GGTGGTGAGCAGATCGTCTGTTCAAATGCGGTGCTATTACAGCAGACTATTCATAACTTTAAACGCATGCAGTCGCGACGTATTGTATTTAATTTTGGTATCGCTTTAGATACATCCGTGGATAAGTTGCGGGCTATTGCCGATTTGGTAAAGGAAATTGTATTGCGTTTTGAAAACGTTAAATTCGATCGGGCCCATTTTAGCTCTTTTGGTGTAGACAGACTTAATTTTGAAGTTGTCTATATCATTAATACTGCTGATTACACAAAGTATATGGATATTCAGCAGGAAATTAATATCTCAATTATCGAGGGGTTAAAAGCAATGGATGTGAATCTTGCCATTCCGGGTATGATTCTCACCCACAAAAATATATCAGCTGAAAAATTACTGGAACCGAACCATAATGCGTTTCAATAAATCAATAGTTATATGTTGGATTTGTTGATTTGTATCTGCTATAGATTTAATGGGCTTTTATTTTTCTCACAATCAATGATATCAACATCAAGGAAATACAAATGAAAAAAATCATATCTGGCCTTATCTTGTCAACACTGACTTTCAGTGTGTTTGCTGCTGAATTGATGCCTAAAAATGAATTTGAAAAAGTGAAAGATCAGTATGTGAAAGTTGGAAGCATTTCTACCTCAGGGAAAACCAGTACCGCTGAAGCTAAAGACGTCCTTTCTAAAAAGGCCGATGAGAAAGGTGGCGATATTTATGTGCTGACCTCTGGAGACACTAATAAAAAAGTGCACGGAACTGCAGACGTTTACAAAAAAAAATAATATGAAAATGCCCGGTGCAGAGTGTCTACACCGGGCGTTGTATTTTTCAACATGACGCACTCAGCCTAAAAACCGTCTCAGCCCTCGTTCTTCTCAACCTTTTTCTGCTTCATATAATGAAATCTCAGGATAGATACCTAACGCCAGTATTTAGAACCATTGAGATGAGCCATCACATACACCAACAGAGATTACTTAATGCTGGTAGATGTCGATAGATGCTAAGAGATTTTCGACGCGCTAAAATTAGCCAACTTGCTGAATTTCAGGCATAAAAAAAGACGTCGATTGACGTCTGTTTACTTCGAAATGGTACCCTACAGGAGTCGATAATGAGTGGTAACTTATTGTTATAATGCTTATTTAATTAATGCGATCTATTCAGATACCCCCAGATGTACCCCCAAATGTTTTTGTGTCTCTTTTTTTTGGTTGTTTTTTTGACCTTTCATTAGCGTTTTATCTGCGGGTAATCAGCGTGGCAATTTTTTTCATAGCTTGGTGTTGCCATTGCTGAAAGGGGAGGGCAGGAACAAAATTTAACCGATGCATGAAAAAGTGCTTCGCTTCCTTAATGTATGATAGATCTATCCCACAATAAGGAATCAGCCAGCCATGAGAATGACCAGCCGTAAAAAAGAGATACTCACTTACTTTGAGCCAGAGCAACGTAAATGGGTGACTGGCGAGATTGGTGTTCCTCCGTTCGATGTATCCGGCGTGGCTTACCTTCTGTATGGCATGGAGTCGTTCGACAAGCGCCACCAGCTCGAATCCACCAGGCGAACACTTGAGGCTATGGTTAATGATGGCCTACTGGAAAAGATAACCAGCTACGAACAACGACAGGACACTACGCAGTCGGGTACTGGTAAAGGCGTATGGTGTAATTGTTCTCGTTACGGCCTGCCAGGGCAATGCGACGTTGTGCGTGATAGCGTTGGGGCTGATAACGCGATTGATGGTGTATGCGTTCGGGTTGGTTAACCCGGCTCAAAATTGAGTTGCCACTCAGATAAGGCTCTTTTTGAATGCCCGGACAAAAGCCCCTTAGTGTCATATATACCTGTCACACTTTTCTGAAAGAAGTGCCACATGACGGGAATTACCATGTGGCACTTAATCCCGAAAAGTGCCACATGGTGGCCTGTAGCATGTCGCACTTATTTATCAAAAGTGCCACATGGAAACGGTGCTTTTCGGTGCGAACCTTAGTGCGAACTTAGGGTTTGCGGACCATACCGTTTTGCTGGAAACCTGCGTGGAAACCTCACAGCTGGAAACCATCATTTCGGTGGATACCAGAGTGGATACCTCACCAGTGGATACCGGATTAGTTTGATCAGCCGGGTAGAAAAAAACCATACCAGTGCGACCCTGTGTAACGCTGGCAACTTCAGAACGTCAAACCAAATAAAGCAAAACCCTCAGTCCTCTCAATGCTGTCTTACATTGTCTTACGGTAGTAAAATAACCACTTAATCCTTTCCTGCCGCTGGTGGTCATTATGAGCAAATCCATTTCCGTTACCTTCCGTGTCCCTGCTGAACTGGTCGGGGCGTTCAACTGTGCTGTGAATGAGTCCGGCACCGATAAAACCGCCTGGCTGGTTGAGGCAGTACGCCAGAAACTTAACCAGCCAGACAGCAACCCTGATAACCGTCTGCTGGCGCTGGTGGAGCGAATGGAAGTGGCAGCGGCTGCTCTGGCTGGCGGTAAGCAAGGGATACCATCACAACCCTACAATGAAGCGGCGGTGCTCCAGATTGTGGCGGATACAATCCGGCAAGGTTTTAACAATGGGCGCATCATTGCAGAGCGGATTAACGAGGCTGGCTATCAGACGGTGGCAGGGAGGGCATGGGATAAGGATATTTATAGTGCGTGGAAGCGGAAGGACCGTCACTCGGCCGCTATGGATGCGGCAATACCTGCTCTTGCAGATTATGGATGTCACCACGAGTGTAAGGGCTAACGCAACGAATCTGGATTATTCCTTCTTTAAACTTTAGTTAGGTGAAAAAAGAAATCTATTCTATGTTGAATTACTGAATCAATTAGTCATTAAATAAACTTTCTAAAAAATCCGCGCTAATTAAATGAACTATGTTTTCATTAATATATAAATACGCGCTCGTTATATCTGACTTGTTATTTATCAACAAGATTTCGTTAAGGGATAAATGGAAGTCTAAAAGATGCTTGCATAGCCTTCTAGCTTTTTTATTGTCAATAACCTTCTCGGAATCAATAAATTGAAAGCTTTTTGAAATATCTATTCCAGCTTTTTCATTATTATGTACATAATTACATGCTTCAGTGTAAATTCTAGCTAAATTACTCACGGCGTCAATGTTTTTGTACTTTTCTTTAAATTCTAAAAACATTCTAGTTACACCGATTTCATCATCGTTCGATTTATTTAAAAAAAACCTTATAGAATTCTCAATGCACGATCTTATATTGAAATAAAAATATCTTTCCTCGTTGTTTTTGATTGTTGAAACACAACAAAGTAAATCATAAATAATGCTCAGTAAGTGTCTATTATTTCTTAATGATCTTTCATGCAAGATTTTAAGGAAAATAGCTTTCTTAGTAGTCGATAGTAGGCTATCAACTATGTATTTGTCCGGGAGATTTTTAAACTCGTTTCTAAATGATGATATGGTCCCTAATATGTTATAAGGGTCAATTGAGAGAAATTTACTCACCTTGGAAACCTTTTATCCATTTAGCAATGCTTTCAGTGGTAGTGTTTTTTTTCTTCTTGCTCTTATTCGTATCCTTGTCATTTCCATCATTGGTTAATTCGAACAAGGATGGTTGCTCATCTAATTTTCCATATATGGTATTGATTATATTATTTTTTATTGTAATCAAATCACCTTTCGAATGGTTTGTGACTATATGTTTAGCTAATCTAGAAAACATAAGTGTTCTTGATGAGATAATATATTGCTTAAACTCAACTTTAAACACTTGCTTCAAGAATACATATAATTCATTGTTTGTCTTGAATATTTCATGCGAGAAGAATAGTTGTGATAGAAAACCAATC
>NZ_LXEO01000007.1 GCF_001654865.1 Buttiauxella noackiae ATCC 51607
ATATCTCTTGTTTTTTTGGTTAATTTTTTTCCAGTATCTGTATAAATGACACCTAAAGGTTTTATCGTTAAGCGTTGGTCTCTTGAAAGCTTATTTACTATGGATAGTAAATTACTGGTTCCGAGTACTGAGTATTGATCTATCTTCATTGGCATTATGTAGTGCGTTGATGCCATGATGGATGCTTCTGTATACATTGAAATAGTCGGCGGGCAATCAATGAAAATATAATCATATATATCTTTAAGTTTTTGATCCTCTATAAAGTTCCTAACTCTAATTAATCTAGTATTATCTACAGTATTATGCTCAAACATGATATTTATATCGCCGGGTATAATATCCAAGTTTGGCTGAACATTATAAATAACATCTTCTTTTGTTAATACATGATCCTCCTCATAAATAGATTCATTAACCTCAAATAATTTTTTTATTGTTTTTCTTTCTTTAACAAGAGATAGGTATTCATCAATTTTATCGAGTTTCCCCATAAAAGACTGAGTAGCATTGAACTGAGGATCAATATCTATGATGAGTACTTTTTTACCTTTGTAACTGGCTAAATAATCGCCAGTACTAATGCACAGAGTAGTCTTTCCAACTCCCCCTTTCATATTTATAAAGCTTATAACAGGTGCTGTCATAGATACCCCCAAAAGACCGTGCGCTTATCTTACAGATACAAAATAAATTTACACTACTGTTTTTTCATACATAGCTCTATAGCGGGTTTACTTTATGGGGAATGGATATATATGAATTTATTGCGAGTGTCGGAAACTCTGGATTACGCTACGGCTTGGCAATTCTATTTAGCTATCACCAGCATAGCCCTCTAACGCCATCGAATGCGCGGATATGGATTGATAAATCACTAACTCATTGATCTATTTAACCATCCTCACTTTCGATGAGTGATAACCGCTCGTTTAGACGCAATTCCTGCACTGGCTGGCTATTCAGCAACAGGGTAAATATCAGTTGCTCTGTTCGTAACCCTCTGTTTAACCATAATTCTAGTGTTAGGTACGATTCACAGTGGAACTATCTCAATCGCTGCGGCTTCTTCCACTGGTAATCCGGGCTGGTCATCATGCTGCGAAACCTGGCGCGATGCGCAATGCCGCTCTGTATTGAACGGCGTATCTCCCGCTGGTCTGCCAGGGTGAGTTGGCGGCCTTCATGCTCCAGCTTGGCAATGGTGAGTAATTCTATCTCGCTTTGCGTCATGGTTTCTCGCTCTATCTGTGCTGGCAGCATTGTATTCACAACCGAAGATCATCAACTGGTCAGATGTGAATTATTCTATTCATAACGTACAAAGGGGCATAATGTTATTATATAACAATAAGCCATCCGGGAGCATTTATGAAAGTGCATAGCATTTTGGCTGTATCGCTGGCAGCAACATCGTTCAGCTGCCTGGCATTTAAATCACAACCCAGCATCCCCGAAACTTCGCCAACTTCAAGCATCAGCACCCTTGAGAGCAAAATTCTGGGTAGCTTCTACAGCAAGCACGGCATGAACCCACAGAGCACCGTCCTTGGCATGTGTAACGCATCACCTGTACCAGGTTGTTCTTGCCCATTCTGCATGATGCTACGCAGTCATGTAAGCTAACTTCATTACGCAACTATTTTGCAAGGGAGTGACTTCATGAGATTACCTAAGCGCCGTATTATCTGGATTGTTGTTGCCATTGCTGGCGTGGTTTCACTTAGCGTGGCCGACTCAACCATTGATGCCAATAACATCGTTCACGACTCTGCTCTGATGCCGGTTGGTGCCATTCTGTTGCTGGTAGCATTTTTAATCTTCGTCTTTGACGCTATCAAAACGGCAATACGCGGTTAACACTGCGCGGTTTTTATTTCTCGTTTTGTGAAATTTGAGCGTTAGGAATCGTGAGATGGTAAAAAGATTTGCAAAACTTATTTAACATGGAGCTAAATACGCGGATTCAGTGTTCAAACCTTCGTATGGAAATTAATAAATGAAGCAACTTGATTTTACCGTTGAAGAATTAAAAACCGTCATCATGGAACTCCTCCGCGAACTCAAGAACGAAGATCCGCAGCACTTAACTCGCACTATGTTCGCCAAGCACCTGCTTGGTGAACGAGTAACTGAAAAAGTTCTCCATGATGCTGTAAAAAGCCTACACCGCGAGGGATGTATTGTTCTTGCCGATAGCATCATGACCGCTAAACCAGGATATCCATACCCGTTGATAGAATCGACATTTCATTTGCCTAGCTAATCCACTTCCATCTATTGGGGTGGCTAACCGCAATCTAGCCAACTGATAAGTTCTTTTTCATTCACCGGTACGCAGCCAAAATGCACAGTTTCGCTGCGTACCGATCTGCGCACTAAGTACTATAAATTTTGACAGGGAATTTTCTGATTATGTACTCAGTCCGCTGCTGGCAAGGGTTGCGATGTAATCAGCTATCTCAAACCGTATCAAACAGTACAAAACCCACTGCGTACCACGCGCCCGCTATAAACCCTCTCAGATAAGGCTTACCTTTCTCTTGAGAGCACCTGTTATGCGCTCTACAACCGGACTGAATGCCCGCCAGTAGGCAAGCTCATACTGCATAAGCCTGGCTAACCTCCTGTTAAAGGTTTCCCAGCGCATCCCCTTTGGCTTGGGGAATAAATTCGGGCGGTTAAACAGGTTATTGGTGAGATCGTTATTTCCCCATATGGCGTATCGCTGGCGACGTATGCTCATGCGCATTCGGTCTAGCTTGTCTCCGCTCTGGCTTTTGTAGTGGAGTTTCCAGCACTCCCGGCATGCGATATCTTTTCGCCCGATATACAGCTTCGCTACCCGCTTCACACAGTGCGGGCAAGCATACCATTGCCGAATGCCATAGCCAGCTTGTGTGATGGTGGTTCTGATTACCCGCGTAACACCGTTGATTGTCATGGCATAACCATCTGCGTGGCGGGATGTGTACAGAACCCCACTCTCAGTTGTGCAGGAAATCTGCATACCGGGTGAGAGCTCAGTCAGGCGGCGACGCATATTAACCAGGAATGGCAGACCGATACGGGGCAAATCCGTTGTGTAGCTGCGCGTTCTGTCTCTCATTGATGACTCCAGGGCATATCGTCGATAGTTCGCACCGCCGCGAAAAATGAATACGAAATAATATGAGTTTATTGTCGATGGTTACTGCGTTCTTTTAGCGTTAATCCCGGAACTGGCGCGGGTTACAGGCTGGTTTTTACCATGTTTTTTTACTGCGTAAATCTTTCGCACAGTTACCTATTTAAAACGGGACTGAATCTCAGCCCAATCCCGTTAATAACGCTTACTTGCTGGTGGTCTGGAATTACTCCAGCGCCTTGCGGGGAGCCTGATGGTTGGTTGATATCGCCCGGCTAAGAGGGCCTCCACTGTTTATGTCAGCAATAGCAAATTCAAGCACATCTCTTCCATCCGGGCCTTTGGACATCTGATAATCCTGAACCTGAGCTGATGAGGCGTAATTGTGAATGATAACTGTAGGGCTGCCGCCACCTTGTACTTGAGCGGGTCTCTCTGATGAAGAACCTGATGATTTAAGGTAATTGCTGCCGGTACTGGCTTTAGGTATGCCCTGCGACAAGTCTTTATTGCTGATTACTCGCCCATTGTTACCGGGCAGCATGTAGTTCTTGCCGCCAGACTGGAACACTTCTGGCAAGTTGCCCTCACCAAACTCATACATGCCACCAGCAGTTACTGGGCCACCATTCTTACGCTTGCCAGCCAAAGCAGCACCAATGGCAAAGGCGGCGACCATTCCGGCAATACCAGCTACAGCGGCGCCACCAAACGTTGCGATAGATGCGGCAGCGGCAGCAGGCGCCCATGCAGTTGCGGTGGCAGCGGCTGATTGCTGTGATGAACTGGATGCCATCTTGTCAGCTAACATCGCCATTGCTGCGTTTTTAAGGTACTGAATGCCTACTTCGACAAGCGACTGTATGACGCTATTGAGAATGGCATTACCGAGGTTCTCTGTTGCTTCCGCTGCTGTCTGGGTGCCATTGATATAGCCCGTGAGCGAACTGGCCGCCTGACTTGAGAAGCCATCAATAGCCGATGCCATCAACTCGTTTACAGTGCTCTGGTTGCGGTAAATCTCCCATTGCGCATCTGTACGCGCTTTCTCATATTGAGTGTTGGCCGCATTCCGAAGTGCCAGGGCTTGCTGTTCGGTCAGAGTTTTGTTGGTTTCAAACTGCTGGATTAGTGCAAGCTTCTGGGCATTTTCGTTAGCTAGTTGTTGAACCGGGTCAACGCTGCCCACAGCTTGTTGCTGCGGAGTGACAACCTGACCGGCTTTTATTTTGGCAAGGTTAGCCTGATGCTCCTGCTCGATGCGCTCAGATTCTCGGCTGTACTGCTCTTGAGAGAGAAGTAATTGCCCGTTGGCGTCAGTCTGTCCCTTCAGGCTTTCAAGCGCCGCTTTCTGTGAGTTGTAATCGGCATTCTCCTTCAGCTCAGGTACCGCATTTTGAGCTTTAAGGGCTGCTGCTTTATCCCAGGCTGCGGCTGCGTCACGCTCGACCTGAGCAACCATCTGAGGTGTTGGGTTTGCCAGCTTTTGAGTTGCTGCCAGTATCGCCTGTTCGCGTGAGAGGTCGCTGGTTGAATCAGCGGTGAGCTGTGCTTTCTGGCGGTATTCTTCCAGAACTCTGGCGTTACGTTCAGCCTGAGACGCTTCCTGGCTTGTAGCTTTGTTGTTTTCTTTTGTGGATTTGGCGTTCTGCTCGTTTTGTCGGTAAATCGCCAGTTTAACGTTGTAATAATCCCGGAAAGCCTGAGTGCCTTCTTTTAGCCCCTGCGTTTCAGCATCTCGCCACGCCTGAGCCTTATTCCTTGCATCACCAGTTTGTTTAGCGATAAACAATTCCTGCTGGGCAATTTTAATGGCTTTATCCTGGCTGGATGTAAGTTCATCGGTGATATTGCGAAGAGCCCTGAGACGATCCTCTGCCGAGGAGGCGGATTTAATTATTGTCCCAATTTTATCTGCATATTCTTGAGCTACAGCGGCTCCTTTTGAGTGCCCCTTGCTAACATCCACCAAAGTGGCAAGGAGATCGTTCAACTTATCCTTTGATGGCGTTTTGGCAATATCAGAAAGCTGTTTTGCGAATTCATATGCTTTCTGGTCTGATATATCAAACTTGCTTGCCAGCGCACCAACTGTGGCAATCATGGACTGCATGGTTGTTTGACCATCTCGCCCTGATGCGGCCGCCTGCTTCATTGCCTCGCCCCAGTCATTTGTGGTGATGCTAAGCGTAGACAGATAATCATTGAAAAGCTTAACGCTCGCATAGCTGCCACCAAGTGACGACACAAGCGAATCACCAAAGGTCACAAAGTCCTTTGATGCCTTTTGTACTTCAGTGGATACCTTCGCCATCGCAGACTGTAGTTCAGCCTCGGCTAGTTGAATCATCAATGAAGCAGCACGAATATTATTTTTCGCAAGGGCCGCATATTCATTGGAGAGAGCACTTACGCCATTCTGAGAAATAGTGATTACTTTATCCGCTGTTTCTATGGAGTCTTTCAATGCGTCCATGGCGCTCTTGCCGCCGTTAAGCGATGTAATCAGCGTGCCAGCAACAACCGTACTTAATGCGATAATAGAGCCAATCACTGCGCCGCCTGGCCCGAACGCACCGGCTAATTGCGACCCCTGCTGCGAGAAGGCTACAAGAGCGGATTGCCCACCTTGAACCTGAACAATGAAGTCCTGCACCTGGTAGCCAGCTTGTTGCATGCTGTTCTTCCAGTTAGTGTGGCCTTTTACCCCGGCGTCGGTGCTGTTCTTCATATCAAACAGTCGGCCTGTCAGCTCACCAATATGCTTTTTCTCTTCTTCAGAAGCAGTAGATCCGGCGCGGAGTTGGGCGGCAAGAATGGCAGCGCTACGGGCGGAGCCTTCTTGTGCTTCTTCAAGGATTGCCAGTTGATTACCCAATCCCTCAATTATCGCCTCAGCACGACTGAATTCTGCACCTGCGCCGCCCGTGTTAGTCCTGGCTTCTAACATCGCTTTAGCAATAGCATTCACACTTGTATTCAGGGTTCTAAGTGAGCCGTCCATCGACTTTGAGTAGCCAGCCATCGTATCAAATGATTTGCCAGTATCAGCCACAGTTTTCTCAAGACCACCAAGAGCCTTGTCGCTTGGTTTTACACTTGTGGCAATCGAATCAAGCGCGGCCTTGGCTTCCTTTGCTCCCGAGAGTAATGGCTCAACATCTGCGGAAATCTCAATGTAAATACCACCTAAACTTTCCATGCTCACCTCAGTGGATTATCGGATTTGCTGTTTTGAGAAGAGACATTTCTGTCATTTTGGTTATCGCGCTGGTGGCATGGGCGGTAAGGCTATACTCAGGGCCATCCAGAATAATCAGGTTCGCCAGTATCCAGAACGCATCGCGCTCACATGTGCTTCCGGTCTTAACCTGAGATAACAGCAATGCGTTGCCCAGCAAGCCAGCAGCCAGTTGAGAAACCTCTACAACCCCGCTTTTATCTTCAACTGTAACAACATCACTCCCTGTCTTTCGACGCAGATCACGCACATACGTTTCAGCAATGGACTCAGCCAGACATTGCAATTGCTCCATTAAGCCACCTCAACTTGTTGCAAGGCTTTGTCCACCAGCCCACGCACAATGGCATTAAGTGTTGGCGCGACATTGAGCGGTGATTCAGCTCGATAACCATCCTGAATCCGGCGCACGGACTCCATTTGTTCTTTAGTTAAAAGGACTGGTTTAAAGTTTGGATTCTGGGCCATCTCGCATCTCCTGTGAATTTATACAGGTTAATTTTATTCCACAATTAGCAACAAATGAATCCAATTATTGCTAAATAAGCAACAAATTCACTTATCAAAACGATCAGCTTTATTGATGGATAGGCCAAAAAAAACCTCACCGAAGTGAGGTCTCATACAAAAGTAGCTTTATTTCATCCACGCTGATTGCACAGCGCAGTCAGCCTCAAGATATTTATTTGTCTTGTACATTAAGGCGTCCAGTCCTTCACCCTTAAATTTTTTCCCGACAGAAGCGTCGAAAAACTCCTTGATTTCCTTGCAATTCATGCCCTTTGATAGCTGTCCTTTGTTAATGTCTTTCATTGATGTGATTAATTGTAGGCTTAACGCATTAGCATCTTCAGCAGACATTTTTTCTATCCCGCTTGCCTCGTTCTTTAAAAGCATTTCAGCTCTAACTCGAGCATCATATTGATCTTTCGTCGGTTGGGCGTTGACGACGAAACTCATCATCAAAGGAAAAGCAATGGCCATATATCTTTTCATATCTTTTCTCTCTTATTTACAGGCTTCTTTGCCGACATAGTAAGCAATCGACTGCTCAATAATTGGAGAAAGGTTTGGGTCCGGCTTTGATGCTTTCATTTCAGCAAGACTATCACCAGTACCGAGGTACTTTACTTGTCCATTTGAACAATCGTAAGCTCGTTGAGAATAAGAAGTTCCAGATGAGCCGTCCCGCTTGGTAACGATTGTCCTGAGCCCGCCAAGATTACCCTTTTCAAGTACTGTGTAGCTTGCCTTTGAATCCGTTGGAATGTGAATACTCTGTTGCGAACTGGCCGCACAAAACGAAACCATAAGACCAATAATCAAAATAAACTTATTCATATCGTTCCCCTCTATAGATAAAACCCTATCTTATCAGTGGACTCATCATTCCCTATACACATAACCACCAAAACTCAGCACAACAATAGCTAAAACATATCGCTAGAAACACCAAACCTTAATGGCAAGCGCTCCCAGACCATCGGCAGAATATTTTGCCGGTGATAAGGCTAATTCTTTTTGCCGGATAGCCGGAATGCTTCGCCGCCTGGCTGCGCTATTCCCATGCGGTGCTGTGTCTCTTTTGCTGCTCTGCTTAGGCCGCCAAAGTTCTCTGCCTGCTGCGGTGGGAGCCTGGAGAGATCAATACATCTGGCCCGGCGTAAAGCCACCCACTCCCGGTCGTTCTCACTGACGCACTGCTCGAGCACTTCCAGCCAGCGTGATGCGGCACGGCGGTATAACCTTTTTGCTTCCAGTTCTTCGGCCTTGCTGTCTTTCACCATATATCTGTTTCCTTTGTCAGAACGGCGCTTCATCGTCAAACGGTGGGCGCTGGTCAAATTCATCACTCTGCTGCTGGCTGGCATGGTTCAGGGCGCTGGCGGCCTGACCTTGTGAGCCTTTCTTACCACCGGGACGTGCTGTCCTGGCACTAATTACGCTGTCTGCTATAACCTGCGGTTGCTCCTTCTGTACGCCGTCCTGTCCTGCCCACTGGTTTAGCTGCATGTTGCCGGCAACGCTTATCAGGTCGCCTTTCTGGTGCTTTGCCAGCAGTTCGGCCTGCTTTCCAAATGCCACAACGCCCAGCCAGTAAGTAGCTTCCCCGTTCGGCCCCGTATGGCAGGGTAGAGATACCGCCAGCCGTGCCATAGTCATTTGCTTGTCGTTCGCTGTGGTGCGGGTCTGGGGATCTGCCACCAGCCGCCCGTATGCTGAAATTTGTGCTGTCATGCGTGGTTCACCTGTTGTGTGTCTGCGGCGTGTCTTGCCTCATATTCTGCGATGATCTCTAACGTCATATCGAACAGTTCACAAGCCGCTTTCTCTGCGTCGACAATCGTCAGTTCGTACAGCGTCATCATGCTGTACTGAACAGCACGGGCAGATTTTTTCCCAAGAGAGTAACGCTGAAAGATGGCTTCCCCCCTGGACTCAATATCCAGTCTGAAATCCTCCTGCGCCCATAGCCAGCCGTGTGAACGTTGGTACGGCTCATTTAGCCACGTCACATCTGCATACTTAGTTCGCTTCCAGACGACCAATATGGGGTATTTATGTTTATCACAGTATTCAAGCTGATCACCTGGAACGCATAACATCGGCCTGCCAGTAGTTGAGATAAATTTTCTTGGCACCACTGATTTCTTTTTCAACACAAGGCTTCCTCCTTTCTGATTACTTTCCTGGTCATTTCTGCCCCCCTTGTAAATCTTTTAAGGCAATCATTGCCCTACATCCCTACCAGCCACTAAAAATCATCACAAACCCAGTAACGACGCGGCCTTTGGATGGTAGGGATTCTGTCTTCACATCCCTACCAATTCCCTACTTATCCCTACCAATGCCCACTGGAACAAATAAATCTTGTAGGGATATGTAGGGTTAAGTAGACATAGAAATATATATCCCTACCAACCTCAAAGCCTTGTCACATCTGGCTTGTGGCGATTTTGGTAGGGCAGTAGGGATAAATCTACCGGTAAACAATTACTCATCATCATCGCTGGAAATTGCGCATCCGAAAGCACGCGGTAAGAACTCCTCCGCAAGCTCGGTGAGGCTGACATTGGTTTGCGCTCGTCCGTTAATCTGTCTCGTCAGGTATGCGGCACGGTACTCCTTGGCGGCTGACTTAATAGCGCGTGAGAATTTATTGACCGACAGCGGTTTGCCCAGGCCGTGATACTCAATGAACGCAAGGTATAGGTGATAAAGATATGCCCTTGGCTCTGGCTGGCCTGACCATGTTCCACCGCCCATCATCAGACCATTCGGTTTATCCATGAAAAAAAGCGCTGCGCACATATCAATGACCGGATCAGTGCCGCGCTTCACGTCCAGTGCTTCCAGTGAGTCACGCTGCTCGATGAGTAATAATTTTGCTTTGTTCTGGTCGGCAAATGCGTCCAGCAGGTGACGAATAATTACCGGAATTTCACGGCGGATCTTCGCTGTTAAATCTGGGTCTTTCCCTGCATCAGATACCGGGTTGTTGAACGGGAATATCACACGACGGCGGGCAATACCTCCGTTACGCTCGGTAAATGTCATTGGTTCGTTGTTGGTTGCCAGCACAACAGCGTTAAGCACGGTCGTAAATTGTTTCTCATACTTACCGTCTATCTCTACCGGGTCGCCGCCTGTAATAGCCTTGATGCCTGCGCCTTCACCAACATAGCGGGTCTGATCTGGCATCAGTATCAGGCTTTTGCCAACGAACTGCGCACGTCCACGGGCAAGATCCAGTGTGGACATACTTCCACTGGCTGTGTTGTGCTCTCCTGCAAGAGCAGTGGCAATGGCACTGAAGACTGATTTCCCGCTACCGCCTTCACCTGTTACTTCAATGAATAACTGCCAGTCGTGACGCTTTGCCAGCACCATAAATAATGCTGCTTTAATGCGTTCGGCCTTCTGATCGCCGCCCTCGGTGGCATGTGTCAGCCAGCGGGTAAAGTTCGGGGCGTGAGTGCTGAGGTTCTCGCCGGGTGCGGGGGAGGTATAGGTTATCCCGTTGTGGTTCATCAGCCAGTTTTCCGGGCTATGTTTGGTGAATGTCTGCGTAGACAGATCATAAACACCATTTTCAAAACCTATCAGGTCACAACGCTGCTCACCAAGAATCGGAAGCTGTAGCTTCATGGTTGCCACTACGGACTTAATCCCCTTCTCGGTGTAATGCGCTTCGTGCTCTTCAAAAATAGTTACCATGACGCGTTCAAGCTCGCTGTCATTCAGTTTTGACCATACGCCAGAATCGTAGCAGTACACCGATGCGCTATCTGGATTTACCGCCAACTTCCCCCAGCGACTGGAGAGCAGTTTTGCTTTCTGACTTGCAGCCATCTGAGCAATATCGGCGGAGCTGGTGACACGGGGCGCTTTACCACCCTCAATGGCCTGTAGCACTGGTTTCACATACTTCCCCTGCGGTTGGTACATTGATTCATTAAACGCCTGTGTAGCGGCTTCCAGCCCGTTTTGCTGGTGGTAGTCGTTCCAGTCGGCTTTATGGTCTGTCGGTGGTACTGATACCCAGCCAGCCACGGATAAAGCGGCTTTCTCTGCGGCTTCTTTCCCGAGGTTGGTGCCTCCAGTTTCGGAGTCACCTCCCTGCTGGTCGTTATCGGCGATGAGGACAATTTTGTCCCCTGGGTATTTCTTTCGCATCAGCTCCGCAACCGGTAACAGGTTGCCCGCGTCGATTGCTGCTACTGCCAGCGCGTCAGGGAACATCAGGTGAACGGATAAGACTGTCGCCAGCCCTTCACCAATCACAATGGTCTGCGGCGTTTCTGGTGCGTTTACGGCATGGTATGCCCCACGCTTTGCCGAACCCGCTAACAGGCGTTTAACCCCATCGGCGGTAATCGTCTGCGCGGCGGTGACTGTGCCGGACTCAGCTACCAGCCCCAGCAGCAATGAACCATCAGGCAGGATCGGATAATGGAACCCGTTCAGCCCTTTTGATTTCAGGTATTCGCTTTCACCTGGTGCGGCCTGTGCCGCCAGTGTCTGGTATTTATCGGCAAAGGTTTTGCGGCGTTGCTCCGTCTCCGTTGCTGTCTGCTGCTGTCGCACCTGTTCGCGTTGCTGGCGTTCAGTGTCCAGTTGGTTTCTTCTCTGGCTGGCTGCTTCTTTGTCGGGTTCGGCTGCCCGGTAATCAATACCCAGCACATCAGCCACCATCTTCGCGGCCTCTGTGGTGTCGCAGTTATTCACCTTCTTGATCAGGTCTAGTCCGTCACCTGCGCCGCATACGTTGCAGATGTGAGCGCCACGCCCGTTATCATCAAAGCGAAAGCGGTCATCACCCCCGCATGCCGGGCATGGGGCATGATGGCGAGGTGAGTCAGGAACATCGATATTCAGGCCAGCCAGGACAGAATCCCACTGATTAGCGGCGGCGCTGGTCACTTCGCGGATGAGGTCGATATTACGCATGGAATGCCCCTTCGTTATCCGCAAGACTCGCGCCCATATCACTGACCATGCTTTGCCAGATATCCCAGCCTTTTTCCGTAACTTCGGCACCGTTCACGCATTTACTCAGCAAGGTAATGCATGAGTTTTCCCACAGAGGACCAATTCCTTTTAGTGGTTCAAGTAAGTAACTATCTACCAATGGGCGTATGCCCTGAATGCCGTTAACAATTTCAACGCGTACCGGTTCACCGCCAGCATCCAGCATGAAATGCTCGCCATTGCTGGTGGTGGTAATGCGGTTATACAGCGCGGCGGCGTACTGGTTAGCCAGCGCATTAAGACGAAAGTTTTTAGTGATCATGTTGTTCCCTTAGTGCGCTGCTGGTGCGGCTGGAATCCCTTCGGCATTCAGCATCTTGATAAAATCGTCATGGAGCATCGTGAGGCTTTCACGCCCCCACTGAGACAAACGCAGTGCGTCAGTGTCTGGATTAAGCTCAACCATGCCCTGATAAAGCTGAATAGCCCGCTCCATGCCTGTTACCGCCCCGTACTTCTCAAGAGCAATACCCTCGATATGGATCGCTAATGAACAGCGCTCTGTGATGGGATAAATCGACATGCCGCCATGTTCCCCAGCATAGATAACGCCATAATCTGTGCCGCCTTCTTCATTGGCCACAGGAACAACACCGTTCTTATCCTGCTGCTCATGGATAAACAGACAGGCCACCAGCCAGCGCCAGATAAGCGCCATTTGCTCAGCGGAAGGATTAAACCAGCCCATTAGTTCGCCTTCCTGAACCTCGGCAATGATGCGCATTCCATCAGGTAGCGCGTAATCGAAATACCCTTCATCAAGCTGGCGAATAGCGGACGTATACCCGATAAGTTTGCTATCAAGCCGGATACCATCCGGCGTAGCTTCAATGTGATTTAAAACCTGAGCAGAGTTTGCTTTCGGAAACTTCAATAGATTGCTCATGTCCGGACCTCGCTGCGGGCATAGAATTCTTCAATCCGCAAAATCGAATAAATACCATCCAGCCACACATAAACTTCCTGGCGGTCTTTCGGGTTTTCAATTCCCGGTACAACTTCAGTTAACAGATGGTGAATACCGGCTTTTACGCGCATTAATCTGTCGCGGGATGAATTCTCAGGTGAAACAGGGAGAATCATTTGTTGCCGTCCGATAACGGACTGAATGCGCTCGTAATCATTGAAATGCTGCTCAACGGGATTTACTTTTGCTGCGCTCATGGCTTCACCTCATCATGCACAGGCATGCTCGTTGCCTTTTCCAGTTCCTCACATGCCAGACATGCCAGCGTCAGCAGCGCGTCAAAGCGCCAGCGCTGTTCATCATTGTCTTTATCTCGAAGCTCAAGATCGGCGTGAACAATTCCGCGAATCTGCTGCGCATAGCAGAGAGCATTAGATGCAAGGTTATTCATTTCATACGCCAGTCTGTTTAGTTCACGGCTCATACGGCTACCTCCGGCAGTTGATTGCCTTCCAGCAGACAATGCAGATCACGAATGGAGATATCGAAAAGACCAACGAGGGCAACCAGGTATTTATCGCGGCTGTCTGAATTGTTTTCGAGAACGTCACGCATTAATTCAGCCAGTGAGATGAGCTGCCCGGTGCGTTCCGTTGGGTTGACTGGCAAATCGTAGGTTCTACGCATTGCACACCTCCAGCACAGGCAGACGCGCGGCCAGTGACAGAATGAAGTGCGGGGCAAGAGTGCGGCGAGCTTCTCGCTCGGTTTCGGCTTCAACTGAGAGACAGCAAGGTTTGGCTTTTTTGTCATGGCGATTGATAGCGAGAAAACGCCAGGTGAATTTGTTCGGGCTGAGTGATGCCCGCCCCATATGGGGTGTGGTACGATTTGACATAGCTACCTCGTTACTACTGATAACGGTGGTGGTCAGAAGCCCGGAAGGTGTTAGCGCACCTCTGGGCTTCGCCGTTTTATGTACTTCCTGTGCCTTACCTGTGGATAAGGTGAACACCACCAATGTATAACCTAGTGAACACCACTTCAAGTATTTTATTATCAATTTTGCTGTGTATACTGAACACCACCTAAAGCAAGAGGTTTCAGCAATGGCAACAGGTAGGAAGAACAATCGTTCTATACAGTTTTCTGTACGACTCCCTCTGGATGATTTGGAAGAAATAGAAAAACTGAAAGAAGAAGGTGAAAGCACTGCCGGCTTTCTGATTACAGCAGCAAAAAGCGAAATAAAACGCCGCCAGCGCAAACAAGCCAAAGCAGAAACGACAGAAGATTGATCCACATAATCAACTGACCAAAGGGGGTGTGTTAAATAATCCCCCTTTTTTATGGACTGACAAAATTCACCTTCGCTGCTTATCAACAAGCCCGATAATTTCAGGTCTGCGCCTCGCGTAGTGACCCCAATAAAACCTTCAACGCCACCAGCAACAGCATTCTGCATGTCAGGTTTTGACAGGTAATCAGCCAAACTTTCGGCTGATTTACCGTTAGGATTTGTTAGGAACTGAGCGAAATATTTCGCTGAGTCCTGGACCATAACATTTGATAACAGGCCAGCCAGGGAGAAGCCCTTATTCTGGACGGCGGCATTAAGCATGGTTAGCCCACCGCCAAACCCTGCGGTGATACCCTGAATTGGAGTTAGGTTATTCTCATCAGCATTAAGCATGATTAACCCCTAGGCGCTTTGCCAACCAACGTTGTGAAAGGCGTATCAACTCCGCTTTGCGCGGGTGGTAGTCCATACCCATGTCTATCAGCGTGATGTTGGTGCTTTCCAGATAGGTCAGGTGCTCAAGCTGCTCGGCTGTCATGCTGTCGCGTGGCTCGTCTTCAATACCGTTAACCTGCGCCCACTGCTTAGCCGTCAGGCCACCCAGCACAATGCGGGCGATCATGTTGCTTTCAGTGGAGTAGTGGCGAGGCAATGTCTGTTTACCCAGTTCGGCGCGAGCAGCATCCAGTGCGGCACACATTGGCTTAAACAGGTTTGCGGCACCAATACGGGCTTTAAGCTGACGGCGGTACTGCGCGGCAATCTCCGGTACGCTGCGGCTTAACGCTTCCTCGCACTGGATGAAGTAACGACGAACGGCGCGGCCTTGTTCATTGCGTTCAACCATCGCCAGCTCTTTAGCCATACTCAGTGAAATACCATGATCTTTACTGCGGCGGTCACCACCACGCTTCGTTTTCCAGTTCTCGCTACACTGGTTAAATTCCGTACTTTGGTTCCCCGGATTTGGGGAATCAAAAATCACGTAATCAACGCCTTGTTCAAATTCATACTCTTTAATGCGCTCGGAAAGCCACGTTGAATAATCACGCCCTACGCCCATTGCTTTATGTAACGCTTTCGCGCTCGCAATATTGGTTTCACGCCCGCCAATTTGACCGGAAATAACAGGAACAATGGCAGCAAAGTCATTATTGCTAATACCGCCCAGGCTGGTGGCGGGCTGAGGGGAGGCCTCAGAAGTTAATCTGCGTTTTTCGAGTTTCATATTCAGGCTCCGTTATGCGGCGTTCAGGCTATCCGGGAACTGGTTAATTAGGTGTTGTATTTCATCTTCTGAAATTGGTTGCGCTCCACGTTCAATACGCCAGCGGTTAATAAGCGTAACAATGCGACGTGCTGCTATACGATCCGGTAGGCGATATCGGGTGAAGTGGGACGAGTAGCCATGACGAGACTGATAGCGCTCACTCTCTCCGATAATTTCAACACCGTGCTGATTGCGGAATTTTGATACATCGCTATGTAGGCAGGTGGTATAAAACTTCGCACCAGAGCCAATCATGTCGAAGTCATCAACAGAGCGTGCGTTAGTGTCCAGCGCATTGACGCCATTGGGCTGCTTCAGCAGGACGGTAGCGAAGGATTCGTTTTTACTGACTGGCTTGATAACCGTGACAGGCGTAATATCAGCAAGGCAAATATCTGACAATTCCGCCTGATTTTCTGGGCGGTCTTTTTTCATTATGCCACCTCGCCGCGAGATTCAGCGATGCGCTGATTAATCCATTCATCCACTTCACTTTCAATGAATGCGATTGAGCGTGAGCCAATTTTAATCGGCTTAGGGAAGCGACCCTGGGATATTAGACGGTAAATCCATGACTTACCGTTTCCAGTGCGGTGCATGACTTCCGGCATTTTCATAAGACGTTTAGACATTTTGACTGCTCCTGTAATTGATTGGCGTCTACAGGAGACATTTAAACATCGCTGCTCTTAACTTTATGGAAGTGGAGACTTTTATTGGTAAAAATTAATGGAAGTAAGTGATGATTATTTGCAGTTAAAAATGACTACTTTGGAAGTGAAGTGACTTAATTGATCCGGTTTTGGAAATCTGGGCAATTTTCTTTATTTATTCTGGAAGGATGGGCCACAATAATCAAATCTTGCGGCCCAGGAAGCTTTAAAATTCAGAAGGGTTGCTCTGCTCAGCGCGCTCTGCTGCAAGGTTTACGATTTGCTCATTACCTACTAGCCTACTGGCTCGAAATGCTAACGCCTCGCTGATAAGATCGCGAACCCGCCTATCATCAACGGACATTCCTGTTCCGTAATCGCTTATAGCGGCGAATATATCCCTAACCAAAGCAGACTTATTTATTCCCGTAGCCCTACTGTGTTTACCACTGATTTTACCTATGGCAATGGCCTGCCCTGCGATGATGTCCAGCAACGCATCCTTTCCTCTAAGCGAAGAGTCAATATCAATGTACATCGTTGATTGAGCTGGCTTCAGTTCATTTTCGTTTATATTGACCTCAGCGAGAATCAGTGCTTTTAACTGAGGTTTGAAACAGTCTGCAATTTCCTCCCGCTCAAAGCCAAGCCGAACGAAGCTATCCGAAACCCAATATTCGCCTTCCTCCCCTTCTGCTGGATGAGTATATGGCAGACAGTTGTTTTTCTTTAAATTGAGAAGAAGAGGCGTTAACTCTTGGAGATCAAACTCCTTGCAATCCTCGGGATGGAACGGCTGAATCTCTGAAAAATGATTAAAAATCACAAGTGGCGGCAAGCGACCTGCGCCATTCATTTGGTTAAATTTCATCAACAACCACTCGGCGACAGTTGAAAATGTCGCTCTTGAACCGCCTTGCACAAGACTGGCAAGCTCGGCAAGGCTAATGAACTTGCCATAAGCCTCTTCAAGTTCGGCTTCAATATCAAACACGGTACCCCTCCGTGATTTCCCATATTGGAAGCTATGCCAGCCGTTGGGTACGGTTTTCGGGAGCTACCCTAGACATAGCCTTATTCTTTATCTGTCTACTGAAGTCTACCCCGGTATTTTTTTACTGTCTATCCATCCAGTCATGCTAATTTACCAAATGTGCCATGAACCACATTACCGCCTCGTTCCAGGCTATCCATATAGTCGGCATACCACTGAAGCATCTCCCGGCGGCCATCCAGATACTGGGCATGGTTGTACGTGCCGCGAATGGAGTTCTTATCAACGTGAGCGAGCTGCGTTTCAATCCAAGCAGTGTTGTAACCCTGCTCATGAAGAATGGTACTCATTGTATGGCGGAAGCCGTGACCTGTTGCTCTACCGTGATAACCAATACGTTTTATTACTTGGTTAATACTGGCTTCACTCATTGGCTTAGTACTGTCATTTCGACCAGGGAATACAAATTTAAAGCGGCCTGTCATTTCCTGTAATTGCTGTAGTAACTCTAGGACTTGCTCAGAAAGAGGAACGAGGTGAGGGCGGCGCATTTTCATTCTTTCTTTTGGTACTTCCCAAAGTCCTTTGTCTAAATCAAATTCCGCCCACTCTGCTGCGCGTAGCTCGATGGTGCGCACACCTGTCAGCATGAGTAACCGTGTTGCTATTTGAGTTATGCGGCTGCCAGAGTATTTATCGAGGGATTGCAGAAATTCAGGGAACTCAGAAGCAACCAAATGTGGGTAGTGTTTGTGCTTCTGGATGGCGAGTGCGCCGGCTAACTCACTGGCGGGGTTATTCTCTGCTCGACCCGTAACAATGGCGTATCGAAATGTCTGGCTACATGCCTGGCGAATCTTGCGCATTTTGTCTAAGACCCCGCGCTTCTCGAGTTTGCGTAAGGCTTCCAGAACTTCGAGTGGCTTAATATCGGTTACAGGGCGCTTGCCTATGAAGGGGAATATGTCTTTCTCAAAGGATTCCATCAGATCCTCAGAGTAACCCTTTGACCAGTTCGGATGCTTATAGGCATGCCATTCTCTGGCGAGAGCCTCGAAAGTGTTATCGATGCTTATTTTCTTTGCCTGTTTTTCGGATTTCTTTTCTTGCCCGGGATCGCTGCCACCAGCTAATAGCCGTTTTGCTTCATCGCGTTTTGCCCTGGCTTCGGCAAGAGTAATTTCTGGATATACCCCCACGGCAAGTAACTTCTCTTTTCCTGCAACGCGGTATTTTAAACGCCAGTATTTTGCGCCGTTAGGATTCACCAGCAGGTATAGACCGCCGCCATCAGAGAGCTTGTAAGGCTTTTCTTTACCTTTGGATGTGTCCACCTGGCGGGCGTTTAGTTTCATTTGGGGGTATCTCATTTCATTGAACGGGAAGCTACCCCCAAATGTACCCCCACATGGTAGTAGATTTCAATAGATGCCAGTAGACGTTGAGATACAGAGATATGGCTATGTAGGCTGATTTATTGGGGTTTTGTAGACTTAAGTAGACGGCAGGAGAAGTGAAAATGGTACGCCCTACAGGGCTCGAACCTGTGACCTACGGCTTAGAAGGCCGTTGCTCTATCCAACTGAGCTAAGGGCGCACTGTATTCCTTTCGGAAGCATTGCGGATTCGGATTATACGGTCAGTACCTTACGAGTCAATGGCTTTTGAACTGCCTGCGCGACAATTGAGCATAAAGGCTTAACAATGCCTGACAGCGGGCCGCGCTTCTGACAAAATAGAAACAATCCCCTCCCTTTTCGATTACAGACGGAATCATCTGACTGATGGCAGCAAAGATTATTGACGGTAAAACGATTGCGCAGCAGGTACGGCTTGAAGTTGCTGAAAAAGTGAAAGCCCGAATTGCCGCTGGAAAACGTGCTCCAGGACTTGCGGTTGTTCTGGTTGGCGAGAATCCTGCTTCGCAAATTTATGTTGGTAGCAAACGTAAGGCATGTGAAGAAGTGGGCTTTATTTCCCGCTCGTACGATTTGCCTGACACCACTTCCGAAGCAGAGCTGCTGGAGCTGATTGATACGCTCAACGCAGATAAAGAAATTGACGGTATCCTGGTGCAGTTACCATTGCCTGCAGGTATCGATAACGTGAAAGTTCTGGAACGTATCGACCCGGATAAAGATGTTGATGGTTTCCACCCATACAACGTAGGTCGCTTGTGCCAACGTTCGCCACGTCTGCGCCCTTGTACGCCACGTGGCATCGTGACGTTGCTTGAACGTTACGGTATTGATACTTACGGCCTGAACGCTGTGGTGATTGGCGCATCCAACATTGTTGGCCGTCCGATGAGCATGGAACTGCTGTTGGCGGGTTGCACTACTACCGTGACTCACCGCTTTACCAAAAACCTTCGTCATCACGTTGAAAATGCTGATTTGGTGATCGTGGCTGTTGGTAAACCTGGCTTTATTCCTGGTGAGTGGATCAAGGAAGGGGCGATTGTGGTGGACGTGGGTATTAACCGTCTGGAGAGCGGTAAAGTGGTGGGCGACGTAAATTATGATGAAGCCGCTGCCAAAGCCTCGTATATTACGCCGGTTCCGGGTGGCGTTGGCCCAATGACCGTCGCCACTCTTATCCAGAATACCTTGCAGGCTTGCGAGGAATATCATGATGTCGATGGAGAGTAATATGGCGACCTTCTCATTAGGTAAACACCCACACGTTGAATTGTGCGATCTGCTGAAGCTGGAAGGCTGGTGTGAAAGCGGTGCGCAGGCGAAAGCGGTGATTGCCGAAGGGCTGGTGAAAGTAGACGGTGTTGTTGAAACCCGCAAACGCTGCAAAATTGTTGCTGGTCAGACTGTTGTGTTTGAAAGTCTGAGCATTACAGTTCAAGCGTAACCACGCTCCGATAACGGCCCTCTATGGGCCGTTTCTTTTTTCCCATTCTGATCTATTCTGCATTTCTCACCCATCCATCTTCATAACCTATGCCAACGATCATTACTCATGCTGCCGTGCCAATTTGTTTAGGATTAGGGCTTGGCAAAAAAATCATTCCTCCACGTCTGTTATTAGGCGGGATCATTCTGGCGATGTTGCCGGATGCAGATGTGCTGGCGTTTAAATTTGGTGTGGCGTATGGCAATGCTTTTGGCCACCGCGGGTTCACGCACTCTTTGTTGTTTGCATTTGTGGTGCCGCTACTTTGTCTGTTTGGCTATCGTTGGTTCCGCGCAGGCTTTGTTCGCGTCTGGTTATTCCTGACGGTGTCACTGCTTTCGCATAGCCTGTTGGACTCGGTGACTACTGGAGGCAAGGGGGTTGGCTGGCTATGGCCGTGGTCAGATGAACGATTTTTTGCACCATGGCAGGTGATTCGTGTCGCACCTTTTGAGCTCTCGCGTTACCTCGAACCTCGTGGCCAGGCGGTGATTTGGTCTGAGCTACAATGGGTTTGGTTACCGGGTTTGCTGATGGCGTTCTTGCTGTTTGTCATGCGCAAAAACCTTCGTTAATAAAGTGTAATCCCCTTCAAAAAAGCAGGTCAAAACCTGCTCAACTTCAAATATTCGATAACAGTATGGCTACAACGCATATTTTTGTTGCCGAGAAAAAAACGTTTCGTCAGTATAGGTAGAACGTTCTACTAGAACGTTCTACCTAGCATAAAAACGCGTAAAAACTAAAACGCGTAGGCGGCGTCAACACCGGGGGATTGTTTATGAGTTTGCTATCCAGTATTACAAAATCGTTATCTAAATTGTCGATGATAGGCCGTGCATTAATGCTGCCTATCTCTTTGTTGCCGGCGGCAGGCTTGTTACTGGCCTTCGGCGATAAATTCCATTTACCGTTAATGATGAACGCGGGGGGGGTGATTTTCGATAACCTGCCGATGCTATTTGCGATTGGTTCGGCAGTGGGTTTAGCGGCTGAATCGGGGATTGCTGCGCTATCGGCGGCGGTGTCAGTATTTATTATTAACGTCACGATTGGCACGGTGATGCACATCACTCCTGAAATGGCGGCAGCAGGCGGGAAATATGCCATGGTGGTTGGCATTCCGACGTTGCAAATGGGGGTGTTTGGTGGCTTGATTTCCGGCATTCTGGCCGCGTGGTGCTATAACAAATTCCACACCATGCAGCTCCCTGAGTTCCTCGGTTTCTTCTCGGGTAAACGCTTTGTTGCCATCGCTACCGCATTTTTATCTTTCCTGCTCGGTATGGCACTGCCATGGATTTGGTCATATATCCAGTCGGGAATTGATTCGCTGTCGGTTATTGTGAATGGTGATAATCAGGCGCTTTCAACCTTTATCTTCGGCCTGGTTGAACGTGCGTTAATTCCTTTGGGGCTGCACCACATCTGGTATCCGTCATTCTGGTATTCATTTGGTGAGTACACGACTACAGCAGGGCAGGTTATCCACGGTGACCAGACAATCTGGTTCAAGATGCTTGAAGAAGGCGTGAAATCCTTTAGTAGCGACAGCTACCATAACGCAGGCAAATTCATGCAGGGTGAATTCCCACTGATGCTATTTGCATTGCCCGCTGCGTGTCTGGCGATGTACCACGAAGCGAACACCAAAAATAAGAAAATTGCCTCCGGTATTCTGTTCTCTGCAGCATTGACCTGTTTCCTGACAGGCATTACTGAACCGGTTGAATTTACCTTTATCTTTGTTGCACCCATCCTGTATGTATTCAACGCAATTATGGCTGGTCTGTCTTACATGTGTATGTACCTGCTGCATGCGCATATCGCTAAGTCGTTCTCGGCGGGGATGATTGACTATATTTCCTTCGGCATTTTGCCATCGTTCAATGGCTATCAAACCAACTTCCTGTCTGCGGTGATTGTTGGCGTGCCGATGGCGCTGATTTATTACTTCACTTTCCGCTACGTGATTCGCCGTTTTGATGTGAAAACACCGGGTCGTGCAGATGTGACAGCCAACGCGAACGATAAAACCGACACCGAACTTGCTGGCGATATTATCGGCTTGCTGGGTGGTGCAGAGAACATTAACTCCGTGGGGTCGTGCATTACGCGTCTGCGTCTGGAAGTTGAAAAAAGTGAGCATGTGGATAAAGACGGCCTTAACAGCCTTGGTGCTCGCGGCGTGGTGTTTGTCGGTGATTCGGGGATTCAGGTTATCTTTGGTGCCCGCGCACAATTTATTGCCCAGACGATGTCGACAATGATTGGTAAGTAGATAAGTTATTCATATCTTTGAAGCCCTCTGTATGTTTACAGGGGGCTTTATGGTATTGATAACAAGGGTATTTAGTGCATAGGAACGGGATGAAAAAGGTCAACATAATTGATGTGGCACAACTGGCTGGAGTTTCTGTCTCCACTGTCTCTTTAGTGCTGCGCCAAAAAGGAAAGATCTCTGAGGCAACTATTGAAAAGGTTAACGCTGCGATTAAACAGCTTGGCTATGTCCATAACGTTGCGGCAGCTAATCTGCGTTCCAGCACCTCAAATCTTATTGGCCTGGTTATTCGTGATTTCAATGACTCCTTTTGTGTAAACGTTATGGCAAGCGTTGTCCATTATCTGGAAAAACAAGGCTATATGGTTTTTCTGGGCCATCCTCAGGACGATGATCAACAACTTCAACAGTGTTTAACATCGTTCACCCAGCAAGGTGTGGCCGGTGTTATTTATCTGGATGCTAACCATCGTTTAGCATCTATTCCGGCACTAATTGCACAATGCCCGTTGCCAACAGTCATCATCGCTGAATCGACTGTAAGCAGCCATCGGGATGTCATTGGTCGAGATAATCGCCAGGCAGGAAACCAGGCAACGCGTTATTTGATTGACCGTGGTCACCGAAATATCGCCTATTTGGGTGGAACAGCATCGAACTTGATGCGCGAAGAGCGTTTGCTGGGTTATCGCAATGCACTGGCGCAGTACAATTTGCCGTTTCGCGAAGAGTGGGCTCCAGTTTGTGAAAACGACACCGAGAATGCTGCGCGTTTAACACGTCAATTGCTTGAGAAAAATAGCAAAATCACCGCGATGCTCTGTCATTCTCCATCAGCAATTATTGGCTGTCTCAATGGTATCCAGCAGGTTGGGCGAACGGTCGGTAAAGACGTGTTTTTGACTCAACAGGTTTCGTTGATTGGTTTCGAAGACATGATGCACATTAATCTCACCTCGCCACGTTTCACTTACGTTTCGTCATCCAGCGAGGAAGCAGGCCGACAAGCGGCAACATTGATTGTGAATAAAATTAAAGAGCCGACGATGCCTGCTCAGAAGATTATTATTTCAGGAGAGTTGGTGCTGAGAGAATCAGCCTGACAAATATTATCCCCCTTTAAGAAAAGGGGGACACATCATTTAACGGTGGTACTCGCCAGCGGCTTCCGGCTGGTATTGCAACTCCAGCACTTCCAGATGCGTCTGGTTACCGTTCGGTAACGTCCAGTTAATTGTCGCACCAACACGCAAACCCAGCAGTGCAGCGCCAACCGGCGCCATGACTGAGAGTTGATTGTCGCTGTCCGTCAGATTTACCGGGTAAACCAGCGTGCGAACATGCTCTTCTTTTGAGGATAGATCGCGGAATTTTACGCGGCTGTTCATCGTAACGACGTCGGCCGGAATATCTTCAGGCTTACGCATTTCTGCTCTGTCCAGTTCTGCGTTCAGCACTGTAGCTACCGGCTGGTTAGCAAATTGTGGTTGCTCCAGCAAACGGTCAATACGCTCGGCATCGAGTTCATTAATGATAATGGCTGGTCTGGACATATTTCTCTCCGTGTAAAAAAACAGGCACTCTTGTGCCTGATGTGGACCTTACAAAAGAAAACCCTCACCGGTAAGAGTGAGGGTTTGGTCTGCAGTGATAATACTGAGCTTAACACATAGTTTAAAGTGACCTGAGTCACAAACTGCAGTTACAGAATAATGCTACCTACTAATGCGAACAGGAAAGCGATAGTACCAATCAGCGTTTCCATCACGGTCCAGGTTTTCAGTGTTGTTTTCTCGTCCATTTCCAGGAAACGGCCAACCAGCCAGAAACCGGAGTCGTTAACGTGAGACAGAACCGTCGCACCACCTGCAATTGCCACTACGATGAAGCACAGGTCGAACTGACTAAGGCCTGGCGTTGCCGCAACCATTGGTGAGATAAGTGCCGCAGTGGTAGTCAGAGCCACAGTTGCAGAACCTTGCGCCACACGCAGAGCGGTCGAGATAACAAACGCGGCAACAATCACCGGCATACCTGTATCAGACAGCACACCAGCAAGTGCATCACCAATGCCGCTGGCACGCAGAACGCCACCGAACATACCACCCGCACCGGTCACCAAAATGATGCCGCAGATTGGGCCAAGCGCGCCATCGCACACTTTTTCCAGGTGCTGACGGCTATGACGACCACTAAACACAGCAAGAGCAAAGAACACTGTAATCAGCAATGCAATCGGGGTTTTACCCAACATGCGCAGGAACTGAACTACGATATTGTCAGCCGTTACCCAACCGAGCACGGTGGCTGTGTTCAGGCCGGTATCAAGGAAAATCAGCACCAGTGGCAGTAGCAGAATCGACAATACAGTGCCAAAAGAGGGTGGCTGGTGGTTTGGATCCGCTTCTACATTGCCGAGGAAAGAAGAAGGCAATGGAACGTCGAATTTCTTACCAGCATACAGGCCAAACAGATACGCACCGAGATACCAGGTTGGAATCGCGATAACCAGGCCAACAATGACCAGCAGCCCAATGTTTGCGCCCAGCAATTCACTGGCAGCAACCGGACCCGGATGCGGTGGCAGAAGTGCGTGCATCACAGCGAATGCACCCGCAGCAGGCAGCGCATATTTCAGCGTAGAACCGCCGAATTGTTTTGCTACGCTGAAAATAATAGGCAGCATGACTACCAGGCCCGCATCGAAGAAGATTGGGAAGCCAAACAGCAAAGATGCGACACCAAGCGCCAGTGGCGCGCGGTGTGAACCAAATTTTCCGACCAGTGTGTCAGCCAATACTTTGGCGCCGCCAGAAATTTCGAGCAGACGGCCAATCATGGCACCAAGGCCAACCAGCAGAGCAACGCCCGCCAGGGTACTGCCAAAACCGCCCAAAATCGTTGGGACAATTTTATCGAATGGCACACCGGTAACCAGTGCAACAACAACACTCACTAATGTTAATGCTAAGAATGCATGCACTTTGAAGCGCATGATGAGTATAAGTAGGAGTACGACTGCACAAGCAGCAATCCCAAGAAGGGTCCCTGCGCCGTAATGTGCTGTTATTTCGGTCATATTTTTGTCCTCTGCGCCGAATTTATAGATGAACGATACGTTAAGCATAATTCACCATATTTCTGATACCGGTAACATGATATCGGTAACATTGCGTGTTCGGGAATGGAGTACACCATGTTTATTAACATTTTGAGAGCAACTTCAAACTATCGAAAGAAACAGTCCATAAGGCACATTGATTAATTGCTGACCGTAAATAAACCTGCCATGGGCAAATTTTGAATTAATCTGTATAAGCACGTTTCAATCTGGCGCCTTGTGCGGTCATCACCTGAACCGGAGATATCATGAGCCATTACGACAAACTCACGTTAAAGGACGGCAGTTCTCTTTACTTTAAGGATTGGGGAGAAGGGCAACCGATAGTATTCAGCCACGGCTGGCCATTAACGGCAGATGCGTTTGAAGATCAGATGTTTTTCCTTGGGCAGAAGGGATTCCGGGTTATTGCTCATGACCGACGAGGGCATGGTCGTTCGTCACAGTCATGGGATGGAAATAACATGGATCAGTATGCCGATGATCTGGCCGAACTGACCGCGCATTTGAACCTCAAAGATGCCGTTCATGTCGGGCACTCAACAGGTGGTGGGGAAGTGGCGCGTTATATTGGTCGCCATGGCACCAGTCGAGTGGCAAAAGCAGTGCTGATAAGTGCCGTTCCACCGATCATGCTGAAAACAGATTTTAATCCTGATGGTGTGCCTATCGAGGTATTTGATGGTATCCGGGAAGGTGTGCGTGCTAATCGTGCCGACTTTTTCAAAGAGTTGACGATGGCATTTTACGGTTACAACCGTCCTGGTGCGAAAATTTCAGAAGGTGTGCGGGAGAGTTTTGTTGAGCAAGGCATGCAGGGCGGTATCAAAGCACTGTACGACTGTATTAAAGCTTTTTCTGAGACAGATCAGCGTGAAGATCTGAAGAAAATGACTATCCCGACGCTGGTGATTCATGGTGATGACGATCAGATTGTGCCGTTTGAAACCTGCGGCAAGGTGACAGCGGCGACACTGCCAGATGCGACGTTCAAAGTTTATGAAGGTGGCTCACACGGAATTTGCACGACGGAGAAAGACCGGGTTAATGCTGATTTACTGGCATTTTTGAAAGGTTAGCTGTTGTGGGCGGGTAAGTGACAATTACCCGCCATTCAGGCACTCATTTCATTGCTACCGGCAACATAATCTCTTTCAAAATTTCATAGCGCTGTTGGGGTGAAAGCCAAATCAAACCCAACAGCTTATGCGCTTTTTCTTCACGTTCAAATTGAGCTTTTAACTGCATTAAAAAACGTTTCGTTGTGTTCATAATTACCTCCGCATTTGATAAACAAAGCATATGTCTACAAACCCGGAACTAACAGTGAACTGATTGTTTTTTGTCTTCCGTATTTAATCGAACAGGTACTATCTGTTGATCAAACTCACATCGATCTTCGCCACAATTTTCCTCAGCGCAGCCGGTTCATTTAGCGTTGCCATAGGGCGGTGAAGCTCGCCGGGAAAAAGAATTGTCAGATCGCCCGGCTGCAATTTTATTAACGTTTCACAGCCCATATTTTTATAGAAGCCAATATCATTTTGCTCATCGAACACGCCGTCTTGTTGCTGCTGCTGTTCCACCGGTGCGGCACCGATTATCTCTTCGCCTTCAAGCACGATATGCACGTCGATATAACGGGCATGTAGTTCAGGGCGCTGCTCTTCCAATGGTTTTGTTTTGCCATCAAATACCGAAAAATAGATAAGTTCGCCTTCGATCGGGTATTTACCGTTGGCTAATTGCTGCGGACGGTTTGCGATAATTGCCTGTAACGCATGGCGAATCACCGTTGGATAAACCGGGTTTTGAGCGGCATTCTCAAGTTTATCAATAATCATGTTTCCCCCTTACACCGCAACCAGCATGCCGCCATCAACAAACAGCAGGTGGCCATTCACGAAGTTTGACGCTTTTGACGACAGGAACACCGCAGCACCAATCAGTTCTTCAGGGTCACCCCAACGTGCTGCTGGCGTGCGTTTGCACAACCACTGTGTGAAAGCTTCGTCGTCGACCAATGATTTAGTCATATCTGTTTTGAAGTAACCTGGTGCAATACCGTTGACCTGAATGTTGTAGCGCGCCAGTTCCACGCACATACCGCGGGTCAACATTTTTACCGCTCCTTTTGCCGCGGCATACGGCGTAATGGTGTCGCGGCCCAGCTCACTTTGCATTGAGCAAATATTGATTATTTTTCCGGCCTGGCGTTTTACCATGCGTCGTGAAACAGACTGTGAAACTAAAAATACGGCGGTCTGATTTACAGCAATAATATCGTTCCATTCATTAACCGGAAATTCAGTAAATGGGTGGCGACGCTGAATGCCAGCATTATTAATTAATACATCAATTGGCCCGATCTCTTGCTCGATATTTTCAATGGCAGCTTCCACTGCTTCCGGGTCGGTAACATTAAATGCAGCAGTCCAGGCGGTGTAACCACAGTCACGTAATTTCATTGCCGCATGTTCGGCGCGTTCAGCAGTAATATCATTGATGATAATTTCAGCACCATGCTCAGCCAGGCCTTGTGCTAATAAAAAGCCTATCCCTTGTGCAGAGCCGGTAATTAATACGCGTTTGTTGTCGAGCGTAAATAAATTCGTCATGGTGAATTCCTGTTATTTTTGCATCGTATTTAATATCCCTTATCAAAGCGGTTCAGAGCGGGTAAAACTGTGAAGTAGATCACTGCGAATGGTGTTACGCCCGCATGATACCTGGAGTGTGAAGTGTGGTAGCTTTTCTTTTGTTGAGGATGCGAGGCATAATCCTTTTCCCGCGGGTTATCAGGAAAACCAGATGAAGTACCAGCGCATTACATTGCAGGACATTGCCGCCCTTGCAGGGGTGACAAAAATGACCGTCAGCCGTTATTTGCGCACACCGGATAAAGTAGCCCCGGAAACTGCCGCCCGAATTGCTGAAGTTATGGCTGAAGTCAATTATATGCCTGACCCTGAAAACAGGGCGCTGGCGAGCAATATGCAGCCGCGAATCGGCGTTATTATTCCCTCATTTAATAACCAGATTTTTGCCGATTTACTGGCAGGTATCGAATCCGTAACAAAGCCGATGGGTTACCAGACGTTGGTGGTTAATTACGATTACGACCGCGAGCGTGAAGAAGAACAAATCGCCACAGTGCTGGGTTTTAACGTCGCGGGGCTGATTCTGACGGAAACCGTGCATACGTTGCGGACCGAGAAGTATCTAAGTGCTGCCGGAATTCCTGTGGCTGAAGTGATGGACCTGGTGCCTGGTAGCGGGCGCATTAATGTCGGCTTTGATAACTTCCGTGCCGGGTTTGATATGACCAATATGCTGATTGCCAGCGGCAAGAAGCGGATTATCTATTTAGGTTCGATGGCCGATGTACGTGATATCAAGCGGTATGAAGGTTATTGTAAAGCCATGGCGGATGCGGGTTTGGCTGACGGTCGGCTGATGCCAAATAAAGTTTCTTCCGTAAGTATGGGTACTGGAATGATGGCGATGGCGCGCCAGATGTACCCGGATATGGACGGTATTTTATGTACTAATGACGATCTCGCAGCAGGGGTGTTACAAGAATGCCAGGCTGCCAACATTCGTGTGCCGGAACAGATGGGAATTGCGGGTTTTCACGGCCTTGAAATCGGCCAGGTTACGGTTCCAAAACTTGCCAGTGTTGTCACGCCACGCTTTGAGATAGGGAAAGTCGCCACAGAAATTTTATTGAAGAAAATCAATAAACAACCAACGATTGAACAAGTCGATTTGCACTATCGCTTATCTCTTGGCGGCACACTTTAGTCGCTTAAATGCTGAAGCGATCACGCTAACGGTAACACGGTTTTCTAACATGAATTGGCGTGACCTATGTCGCAAAACCCTGCGCTTAAAAAGGCTTTGATGTTAAGCAGAAATATTGACTTAGCTGACTTAACCGGGGGAATCATGTCGCAACCTACCCAACACGTATTACTTATTGCTCCAGTGATGGATGCACTTCAGCAGCAACTGGATACTCATTACACCGTTCATCGCCTTTACCAGCACTCTGACGCTGTGGCCTGGCTTGCTGATAACGGCGCGCAAATTGGTGCTGTTGTGACGCGGGGTGATATCGGCGTGACTACCGCCGTGCTGGAAAATCTGCCTCAGGTCGGCGTGATTGCCATTTTTGGCGTCGGCACTGACGCGGTGGATCTGGAATATGCTCGCCGCAGGGATATTGCGGTGACCATTACTGCCGGGGCGCTCACTGATGATGTCGCTGACCTGGCTTTCGGTTTGTTGTTGAGTAGTGCTCGCCAACTGTGCCAGGGTGACCGCTTCGTACGAGAAGGGCGCTGGCTCAAGGAAAGCTCCGCATTGGCAACTCAGGTGAGTTGTAAACGTATCGGTATTTTTGGGATGGGAAATATTGGCCGTGCCATCGCCCGTCGTGCCAGCGGATTTGATATGGAAATTTATTACACCGATCGCAAAGTGGATAGCTCACTGCCGTATCACTGGTGTGAAGATGTTTTAAGTCTGGCCAGCAATAGTGACTTTTTTATTGTTGCGGTATCGGGTGGCAAGGCAAGCTATGGCATTGTGAATCGGCAAGTATTCGAGGCATTACCTAAACATGCGTTGGTCATTAATATCGCTCGCGGCAGCATTATCAATGAGCAGGATTTAATTACCGCTTTGCAAAATGGTGATATTTCCGGTGCCGGTCTGGACGTTTTTGCTAATGAACCTAATGTTCCTTCTGCACTTATTGAGATGGATAATGTGGTATTACAGCCCCACGTCGCCAGCGCAACCCATGAAACCCGTCAGCGTATGAGTAATATCGTATTTGAAAATGTTCAGGCTTATTTTAATGGACAGATATTGCCACATCGCATGAATTAAAATTACCGGCGCCCTTTATAAAAGGGCAATGACTTTTATTGTCACGGAACAATACCATGGAAAAGAAAATACCCGGCACTCGTTGGTGGCGTGTGGTTGCGCCTATTTTAATCGCCTGCATTATTTCCTTTATGGATCGGGTGAATATTAGTTTTGCACTCCCCGGCGGAATGGAAGCCGATTTAGGTATTACCAGCCAAATGGCGGGCCTCACCAGCGGCATATTTTTCATCGGCTATCTTTTTTTGCAGATCCCCGGTGGGCGTGCGGCTGTAAACGGCAGCGGTAAACGCTTTATTGCCTGGTCGCTGGTGGCATGGGCTATCGTGTCCGTCGCCACAGGTTTTGTCACCAACCATTATCAGGTCTTAGTTCTGCGCTTTGTGCTCGGTGTTGCCGAAGGCGGGATGCTGCCAGTCGTGCTGACGATGATCAGTAACTGGTTCCCGGACCGTGAAATAGGGCGAGCTAATGCTTTTGTCATGATGTTCGCGCCCATCGGCGGCATGGTTACCGCCCCAATATCTGGTGCGATTATTCAGAGTCTGGACTGGCGCTGGCTGTTTATCATCGAAGGTTTGCTGTCGATTGTGGTGTTGGCGGTGTGGTGGGTGCTGATCAGTGACCGCCCACAAGAAGCGCGTTGGTTGCCCGCTGCAGAACGGGAATACCTGCTGGCAGAACTGGAAAGCGACCGTCAGGCGCGAAGCCTGAAACAGCCGGTAAGTAATGCACCGTTGCGCGACGTATTTCGTAATAGCAGTCTAATGAAGCTGGTGGCGCTTAACTTTTTCTACCAAACCGGTGATTACGGCTACACGCTGTGGTTGCCGACAATCCTCAAAAATCTGACCGGCGCGAATATGGCGGGTGTTGGGCTACTGGCAATCGTGCCGTTTGTCGCAACGATTATCGGTATCTATGTCATTTCGATGCTCAGCGATAAAACAGGTAAACGCCGGCTGTGGGTGATGATTTCACTATTGTGTTTTGCAGCGGCATTGCTGGCATCGGTAGTTTTACGTCATAACATTATCGCAGCCTACATTGCTTTAGTGGTATGCGGGTTCTTCCTCAAGGCGGCAACGAGTCCGTTTTGGTCGATTCCGGGGCGAATTGCCTCTCCAGAGGTTGCCGGCGGGGCACGTGGTGTGATTAATGGTTTAGGCAATCTGGGGGGCTTCTGTGGGCCATGGCTGGTGGGGATGATGATTTATCTCTACGGGCAGAACATGGCAGTCTGCGCCCTGGCCGGTTCATTGGTGATCGCAGCACTGATAACCCTGACGCTACCAAAGAACTGCGATCTGACTCCTGATAAGGGTAAGCCAGTCGCAGATGAATCGGCTAAACAACCACACGTTGCTTAACGATCAATAACCTACAGCATCCAGGCGAAACTGCTTCGCGCAGTTGCCTGGATTTCTTTGTGTGGCAAACGAGCTTTCATTAAGCGGGCCATTAATTTTTGTAGCATCCAGCGAGATTTGCATTTCCGTCAGGTATGCCGGGTTTCCGTTACAGGTCAGTTTTACCGCCTTTACCGCATCATTTCCCCAGCTCTTCTCCAGCGCTTTGTTGAACGCTTTGCGCGTGACGACTTTGCCGTAGTTTGTTGCCAAAAATTCACCAAAAGCACTTTCTTTAAATTCATGGTTCAGGCGAACCATAGTTCCGAAATAGGCGTTGGGGTTAAAACCAAAACACGCGCCATGTTTTGCGAACTCATAGCGATCAAGGCACGACTGGCCTCCAGCCCCTGGCATAACGCCCGCGAGTTTGCTGGCGATATCTGTTGATAACGCAGGTGCTGGCGCCTGGCATTTTTGCGAACCGCGAACTTCGGCCATGTTGGGCACCGGGCGGGTTGAACAGCCATAGCGCATCCACCGTTTTTCATCCACGCCTCGTGCCGCGACCGATTTTGGTAAACCTGGCCACAGGCCGTGCACGGTTAAGAAAGTGCGCTTGTCATTTTGCTCTTGCTGCGTTTTACATTCGACAGGTTCGTTGCGGTTACGCTCATGCATACTCTGGCAAAACCCTGTTTGCCAGGACAGAGCCAGCACGTAACGGTCGAAATCGGCGTACTGTTTGGCGGCGAGTTCTTCCGCTTGTAACAGATGGCTTGTGGCCAGTAGGGAAGTCAGGATTAGCGTGTTTTGCCACATCAATTTCATCGTTTTCTCGCTCGGGCTTCCAGAAGTCGCTTTATTTAAGCATAAAAAAAGCGCCTCACTGAGGCGCTTATTGCAAAGCTAAAGATTAAGGCAGAATAGCTGCAGAAGGCACAAGAATTTCGGTGGCGATAATCACGACAATCAGACCAACAGCAACGGGAACTGAGGTGCGCTTTACCACTTCGAATGGAGAGATTTTTGCCATACCTGCAACTGCAACCACCACTCCGGAAACTGGAGAAATTGTGCGACCAAGGTTGGAGGCTTGCAGCATAGGAATCGCCAGGTATGCAGGGTTAATACCGGATGAGTGAGCCAGTTTTGGGATCATCTCAACAAAGGCATAGAACGGTGCGTTACCGGAACCTGTGGTCATTGCTGCCAGCATGGTGAGAACGACCAGCACCAGCATCAGAATGATACTTGCTGAACCGAACGATGTGGCAATCGATATCAGGCTCTGGATAAAGCCAATGGTGCTAAGACCTTGTGCAAACACACCCGCAGCAACCAACAGCATAACGACGTTTGCGAAGGCATCAGCCATCCCGCGGTAGCAAACTTCCAGGCCGGAAAAGACGGTCTGCGCTTTGAAGCTGCGGAAGAATTCAATCACCGCGGCAATGAGAATACAGATCACCAAAATAGAGATGATATGCAGTT
The DNA here is from genome assembly GCF_001654865.1 of Buttiauxella noackiae ATCC 51607. Taxonomy (GTDB): domain Bacteria; phylum Pseudomonadota; class Gammaproteobacteria; order Enterobacterales; family Enterobacteriaceae; genus Buttiauxella; species Buttiauxella noackiae. The sequence goes on from NZ_LXEO01000007.1 coordinate 33,076, forward strand.
GTGGACCCCATTTTCCGTCGAAAATCAGCACGCCGATAATTGGTGTAAATGGCAAAATGGCATAGAAAGAAGGTGCAGTAGTCTGGATTTCGCTGACATCGAGCATTTCGTGGCTGACGTTTTCTTTTTTATCCAGGTAGCGTTGCCAGAAGAAGTGGGCAATCGCCATGGCAATAATGGCAGCGATAGAAATTGGCACGGTGGTTTTAAAGGCAAAATCAACCAAAGACATTTCAGCAGCTTTTGCCGCCAGCACTACGTCGCCAGAAGTTGGAGACAGGATAATTGCTGCAGGAGAAGCACAAATTGCTGCCGCTGCCCCACGACTAATCCCTACGTTCACCATGACCGGGAACAACGTTGCCATCAACAACACACCCAGGCCGGTTGCAGATGAAACCGCCAGTGACATCAGACAAGCCACGAAATAAGCGGCGATCATCAAAATGTATGGTGAGTTGATTAATTTCAGTGGCTTAGACGCAAGCTTAACCACCATGTCATTGGCGCCGATATGTGTCATGTAAGCTGCAAAACCGCACAGCATCATGATCATCATGCCCAGATCGCCACCACGGCTCATCAGCAGGATTTTGACATATTCAACGATATCGGTTGCGGTGTACCCGGTGCTTTCAGCATTGCCAGGTAAAACCTTGTGGCCCATCAGAGCACTTATAATCAGTAACGTTAAACCACCGACGAATAATACGCCGGTGGCGGAGTAGCCCTTGATGATGTAGCGAGCTACACCGACAATAACCACAACCCCAATTAGTAGTTCAAGAGTAGTTAGCATTTGAGTCCCCTGTCGCGTTCGGCATCTTTACCCATTGAAGGGAGTGAGTAGTACCTGAGCGCAACGCCATGCCAGAAAATAAAAAATAAGACGCTTTGCAGTCGTCGGTGAAAACGGTGCCAATCTGCCCGAATCATTCGAGCAGATTTCTGATGAGCATCAAATTTACTAAGCTTCGTATCTCTGCCATGACACATTTGCAGGCAGCTTTGCAATTATGACATTTACTTATTGAATAGCGTTATTTATTTGTACCACTAATTGTTTTATAAATAGCCATATGGGGGTAGTTAATTTGATTAATTATTATGAAATTGTTAATTAAAATGGCAAATGTAAAACAACCAAAAATCGCTTTAAAATAAAAAGGTCTAATGCTTATACTGCCGCCTCGTATATTTTGGGGTAACCAAGTTGCAATCCACTTTCTGGTCGACAAGCCATTTACGCTTCCTCAGAAAGCATCTTTTGATGCTGCTGTTGGCGTTTGGCTGGCTGTTTATCAACAGTCAGGTCGCAGTGGCATCGCATGACTGCCCGGTAGAAATTAGCGCGTCATCCCTTTCCGTTCAGCATAGCGAACATATGCTGATGAAAAACCATTGGGATATGGTGAAAGCGAAAGGAACACTGTGTGATAAACACTGTATTCCGGATGTGATGCAAAAAGATAACGGCTACATTTCTTTGGCCGCATTACCGGTGACCAATACTCTGGCCTTAGTGATCCCCGAATGCACTGAAACGATTACCTCTGTTTCCCTGGTAACTCCGCCTGCAACTGGCCCTCCAGCCACAATACGGTTTTGTCGTTTTAGAGAATAACTCCAGCACTGTCCTGGTTCATGCCTATGAATTTCAAGATGCAGGAAGGCAGCTAACGCACCTGTAACTTGAAAGACAAAGGCAGATTGGCATTTCGCCGTCCTTTGACTTTAGTTCTGGAGATTTTTATGTCTGCTATTTCTGCACGTTTCTTCACAGCCGTTGCGCTGTCTGTATCTGCTTTCTTTACCGTGGCTCACGCCGCATCTCACGATATGTCTCATGAGATGTCGATGTCTCAGCCGATGGCTGCCGAGGTTTACCACGGCCACGGTGTGGTCAAGAAAGTCACCGCCGATTCTATTTCCATCGCCCATAAACCTATCGCAGCGCTTAATTGGCCTGCAATGACCATGACCTTCAGCATGCCTGAAGCGGGAGCATTGCCGGTAGTCAAAGCGGGTGAAACGGTTGACTTCACGTTTAGCCAGCAATCTGAAGGCTACAAAATCGCTTCGGTTACCCCGACTAAGTAACTGAGGCCATCATGAGACAACATTCCCTGAGCTTGTGGCTCGGCGGGGTGCTGTTTGCTGTGTCTGTCTCTGCCGCAAATGCGGCAGAGTTCAGCCTGCAACAGACCCTGAACGCTGCTGAAAACTATTCCGCGGAACTTTCTGCCAACCGTAATCAGAGCGATGCGCTGAATGCGATGGCGGATTCTGCCCGTGAATTACCCGACCCTAAATTGAAATTTGGTATTGAAAATGTCCCGGTGCAGGGCAGTAACAGCCATCGCTTTACGCGCGAAGGCATGACCATGCAGCGTATTGGCATCATGCAGGAGTACGTCAGCGAAGATAAGCGCGACCGTAAAGCCGAAACTATTCTCGCTCAATCCGCCAGCAGTGCAGCCAAAGCAGAGGTGATTCGGACGACATTACAAAGAACGACGGCTCAGGCCTGGCTTGATTTGGCGTTATCGCAAAAAGTGTTGGCGACTGCGCAAAAACTGGTGGACGAAACTGAGCGTCAAGTCGATGTGCAGAAAGCGACGGTTGCCAGTGGAAGTTCACCGGCATCCAGTGTTGTAGATATTCGCATGACCCTCTTAGGGATGCAGGACAAAGTAACGCTTGCACAGCGTGATGTGGTCCTGGCCCAGACGCGTTTGCTGCAATTGACGGGCGAACAGATTGATAACACTAGCGGTACGTTGCCGCGTTATCAGCGTTTGCCTGCGGACCCGGCAGTACTGGAACAAAATGTCGGGCAGCATCCGGAAGTGATTGAAGCGGCACGCGAGGCCGATGTTGCCAAAGCGCGTTCAGCGCAATCCGCTGTGGCGGCGAAGCCGAATGTCGGTGTTGAGGTTTTCTATGCTCATCGCGCGGATGATTACGATGATATGGCTGGTGTGATGTTTACCGTCGATTTACCCATGTTTAAATCGCAACGTCAGGATAAAGACCTGGCGGCAGATATGTCCCGAACCATGGAAGCCAACGACCAGTTGGCATTGTCAAATCGCGAACGCATAGCCCTGGTGCGCACACTGGTAGCACAGTATCAGGCTGCCCAAACACTCTGGCTGCGCCAGCAAGATGAAATATTACCTCTGCAACGCCAGCGCCTCTCACTGGTTGAAGCACAATACCGTTCCGGGCAATCGACCCTCTCCGACTTACTCAATGCTCGCCGTACTCTGCTTGATACAGAACTGGCCGCGCATAGTGCAGAAAAAAATGTGGCTGAAACCTGGGCCGCCATTCGCTACCTGACGCCACAGGAAAACAACCAATAATGAACACCATAACGAGAATTTCATTGTTAGCGCTCACTATCGCGGCGTCACTTGGCGCCGGGTATTACGTGGGTAAACAAAGCGACTCCACCACAACGACACAATCTGTTCAGCCTGAACGAAAAGTTCTTTATTGGTATGACCCGATGACACCGGGGCAGCGCTTTGATAAGCCGGGTAAATCGCCGTTTATGGATATGGATTTAGTCCCACGTTATGCCGATGAAACTACCGAAGATGGTGGAGTGACGGTGAGTGCTCGCCAACAACAAAATCTGGGAATCAAAACTGCGTTGGTTGAGAAGAAAGTGCTGGAATATCAATTTGATGCTTTTGCTACAGTGTCTACGGACGAACGCAGCGTGCAGATTATTCCGGCCAGTGCTAATGGCATCGTTGAGAAGTTGTTTGTTAATGCGCCGCAGCAATTTGTGAAAGCGGGTGAACCACTTGCACAGCTGTGGATACCTGAATGGACGGCGGCACAGCAAGAGTATCTGGCGGTGCGTCGTTTGGGAGACAGCGCATTAAGTGCCGCCGCACGAGAACGTCTACAACTCCAGTTTATGCCAGCGGAAATTATTCGCCAGGTGGAGAAAACCGGGAAACCGCAAACGCGTGTGACGGTACGTGCTAAACAAGCAGGCTACATTAACAAGCTCGATACTCGCGAGGGCGCGCAGGTTGCGGCAACAGCGCCTTTGTTTGAAATTGCCAGCCTCGAATCTGTGTGGATTGTGATTGATTACCCGCAAACTCAGGCCCAGGTACTGCAAGTGGGGAGTGAGATTCAGGCAGCAAGTGATAGCTGGCCTGGTGAGGTTTTCCATGGGCGTGTGAGTGAGTTGTTACCCAATATGGAAACGACTACCCGAACGCTGAAAGCGCGCATCGTGTTGGATAACCCGCAAATGAAGCTCAAGCCTGGGATGTACCTTAATGTGAAACTGGCGAAGCAGCCTAATCTCCCGCCAGTGCTGGCTATTCCTGAAGAAGCGATGATTGAAACGGGGAGCAATAGCCGGGTATTAGTCGCGCAGGACAATGGCCATTTCAACCCGGTGAACGTAGTGGTTGGGACGGCGCAAAATGGCTGGGTTGAGATTAAACAAGGATTGAAAGAGGGCGATAAAGTTGTGACCTCCGGGCAGTTCCTGATTGATTCCGAAGCAAGCCTTCGTAGCGCATTGCCACAGGAGAACGCAGCCATTACTGCAACCCCTGAATATCAGGGCGAGGCGGTGGTGAAAGAGATTACTGATGATGCTGTTACCCTTTCGCACAAACCCATTGCTGCATTGAAATGGGGAGCGATGACTATGGATTTTGCACTGAAATCGGCCGCTGACGCGCAGGGTGTGAAGGTTGGGGATAGTGTGATGTTCAGTTTCACAATGGATGACGAACATGGCGCGGTGATCACTCATCTGATGCCGATGGCGGGGGTAATGAAATGATTGCCGCCGTTATTCGCTGGTCACTTAAAAATCGGCTGCTGGTGTTGCTTGCGGCGATCATGATGGCGGTGTGGGGAATTTGGTCGCTGCAACGCGCACCGTTGGATGCGCTGCCAGATCTCTCCGACGTACAGGTGATCATTCGTATCAATTACCCAGGCAAAGCGCCTCAAGTGGTTGAAGATCAGGTCACTTATCCACTGACCACTACCATGCTTTCGGTACCAGGCGCGAAAACTGTGCGCGGTTTTTCGATGTTTGGTGACTCATATGTCTACATTTTGTTTGAAGATGGCACCGATCCGTACTGGGCGCGCTCGCGGGTTCTGGAGTATTTAAGCCAGGTTCAGTCACAATTACCTCCTGAAGCCAAAGCCTCGTTAGGGCCGGATGCGACGGGAGTGGGTTGGGTTTATGAATATGCGCTGGTGGATAGAACTGGCAAACACAGCCTCGCAGATTTACGCGCCCTTCAAGACTGGACGCTTAAATTTGAGCTCAAAACTGTGCCGAATGTTTCTGAAGTTGCAAGCGTAGGCGGCATGGTTCGACAATACCAAATTGTTCTCGATCCGCAGCGTATGCGGGCGCTGAACATTACACACGAACAAGTTATTAGTGCGGTGCAAAGCGCTAACCAGGAAGGTGGCGGTTCGGTTATCGAAATGGGTGAAGCCGAATACATGGTGCGCACCGCAGGTTACCTGAAGAATCTGAATGATTTTAAACAGGTAGTGATCACCACGCGCGAAGGCGTGCCAGTGCTGTTGAGCGATGTAGCAACGTTGCGTATGGGGCCTGAAATTCGTCGTGGCGTGGCGGAATTTAATGGTGAAGGTGAGGTTGCGGGCGGCATTATTGTCATGCGCTATGGCAAGAATGCGCTGGATACGATTAATGGGGTAAAAGCGAAGCTACAGCAAATTCAGAAGAGTTTGCCTGTGGGTGTCGAAATCATTCCGGTGTATGACCGTTCTCATCTGATTGAAAATGCTATTGAAACGCTCTCTCATAAGTTGCTGGAAGAGTTTATCGTCGTGGCGATTATCTGTGCACTCTTCTTGTTCCATTTCCGTTCCGCACTTGTGGCGATGATAACCTTGCCGTTGGGGATTCTGGGCGCGTTTATTGTCATGCACTACCAGGGAGTGAACGCCAACATTATGTCGTTGGGTGGAATAGCGATTGCGATTGGGGCAATGGTTGATGCTGCGATCGTAATGATTGAAAACATGCACAAAGTGCTGGAGCAGTGGCGGCACGACAATCCTGATAAACAGCCTTCTGGTGCTGATTATTGGCGGATCTCTGAGCAAGCAGCGGTAGAAGTTGGGCCAGCATTATTCTGCAGTTTACTGATTATCACACTCTCCTTTATTCCGGTGTTTTCCCTTGAAGCACAAGAAGGGCGCATGTTCTCGCCACTGGCGTTTACCAAAACCTACGCGATGGCTGTAGCTGCGGGGCTGGGCATCACGCTGGTACCCGTGCTTATGGGCTATTTCATTCGTGGAAAAATTCCTGATGAGAAGGCTAACCCAATCAACCGTTGGCTGATTGCCGCCTATGAACCACTATTGGATAAAGTGCTGGCGCGCCCGAAAACTACGCTGCTGGTGGCAGGGTTAGTATTACTGGCGACGTTATGGCCGTTGAGCCGACTTGGAAGTGAGTTTATGCCGCCGCTTGATGAAGGTGATTTGCTGTACATGCCATCAACGCTACCGGGTATTTCCGCACGTGAAGCAGGACGTTTACTGCAACAAACAGACCGCTTAATCAAAACCGTGCCTGAAGTGGCGACGGTATTTGGTAAAGCCGGGCGCGCAGATACTGCAACCGATCCTGCACCGCTGACCATGATCGAGACCACTATTCGTTTTAAACCGCGCGATCAATGGCGGCCAGGAATGACGATGGATAAGCTGGTTAGCGAACTCGATAGCGTGGTGAAAGTTCCGGGTATTGCTAACGTTTGGGTGCCACCTATCCGTAACCGCCTGGATATGCTGGCGACAGGTATCAAAAGCCCGGTAGGCATTAAAGTAAATGGCAATAATATTGCCGCCATTGAGCAGGTGGCTGAGCAAATCGAACGAGTGGTGAAGCAAGTTCCCGGTGTCACATCAGCTCTTGCGGAACGACTCGGTGGCGGGCGCTATGTTGATATTAATATCGACAGGCTGAAAGCGGCGCGCTACGGGGTATCTGTCAAAGAGCTACAGTCATTGGTTGCAACGGTGATTGGTGGACAGAATATCGGTGAAACGATTGAAGGACGTGAACGCTATCCCATCAATATTCGCTACCCACGCGAAATACGTGACAACGTCCAGAAATTACAAAGTTTGCCGGTAATTACCGCAAATGGTAGCCAGATTGCACTTTCTGAATTGGCTGACATCAGTATTACTGATGGCCCACCAATGTTGAAGAGTGAAAATGCCCGTTTATCTAATTGGGTTTATGTAGACTTACGCGGGCGTGATTTAAAATCAGCAGTGGAAGATATGCAACGTGCTGTTTCCCAACAGGTGAAATTACCTGATGGAGTTTCATTATCCTGGTCTGGTCAATTTGAATATTTAGAACGCGCAAGCGCCAAATTAAGAATAGTCTTACCTTTCACCCTGATTATTATTTTTGTCTTACTTTATGTAACATTTTCGCGTGTAAGTGATGCACTGTTAATAATGGGGACTTTACCATTCTCACTCATTGGCGGTGTCTGGTTACTCTATTTGCTGGGATATAATTTATCCGTTGCGGGGGCAGTGGGCTTTATTGCATTGGCAGGAGTAGCAGCTGAATTTGGCGTAATAATGGTGCTTTATTTAAATCAAGCGATTGCAAGGCACAAAATGCTAGATCCACAGGGTGGAAAACCCATGCTAATGCGTGCCCTTCATGAGGGGGCTGTGTTGCGTGTCAGGCCAAAAGTGATGACGGTAGCGACGATAATGGCGGGTTTGTTGCCGATTATGTGGGGTGATGGCACTGGATCAGAAGTGATGCGTCGTATAGCGGCCCCGATGATTGGCGGCATGATTACTGCCCCATTGCTATCGATGTTGGTCATCCCTGCAATGTATGTATTACTAAAAAAGCATAAATAATAGTTGGTTACCCCTATTGTTTTAGATTAAGGAAACAATAGGGGTTGATGGTTAAATAGGCGTTAATGGCTGTTTTTAGGAATTAGCCACAGACTTATTTAGCTTTTGTTAATATATAATTTGTTAGGCTGTATATTGAATTTTGATGTGGAAATCAATGTGACTCTAACAAATAAAATCATCTTTTCTTTTATTATTTTTGTATCACCATTAATGGTGTTGCCTGCTGCAATGGCGAGCCAAAATAGTGTATTAGGTGACGCCTGGAATACTTTGTCTGATAATGTTTCACAAACCTGGAATGAACCGCAACATTATGATTTGTATGTGCCTGCAATAACCTGGCATGCACGTTTTGCATACGATAAAGAAAAAACAGATCGCTATAACGAACGTCCCTGGGGTATTGGGTTCGGGCAAACACGTTGGGATGAAAGCGGCAACTGGCATGGTTTGTATCTGATGGCGTTCAAAGACTCCTATAACAAATGGGAACCAATTGGTGGCTATGGGTGGGAGAAGATCTGGCGTCCGTTGAGGGATGATAACTTCCGTCTTGGTTTAGGCTATACGCTGGGGGCAACAGCGCGTGATAACTGGAAATACATCCCCATTCCTGTGATTTTGCCTTTGGCATCCGTAGGTTATGGACCGGCAACGTTCCAGATGACTTATATTCCCGGAACGTACAACAACGGTAACGTTTACTTTGCCTGGTTACGCTTCCAATTCTGAAGGGCGATAGCAGTCTGAAATGATACAAATGGGTAGTCTGGAATCATACAAATGGCGTATTTGGGCTGACTGGTATTCAAAAATACGGACTGCCGCACAGTTTTTAAAAGAGGTAGTAATTTTTATCACTTTTTAGCAATTCTGGGCTGGACAAAATCCATCACAATTGGTGTACTGATGTCCGACACAGCATTTGTGTCGTTTTTCATGTAAAGGTAATTTAGATGTCTAAGATTAAAGGTAACGTTAAGTGGTTTAACGAGTCAAAAGGCTTTGGCTTCATTACTCCGGAAGATGGTAGCAAAGATGTGTTCGTACACTTCTCTGCAATCCAGAGCAATGGTTTCAAAACCCTGGCTGAAGGTCAGCGCGTTGAGTTTGAAATCACTAACGGTGCCAAAGGCCCATCTGCTGCAAATGTAATGCCTATCTAAGGCTTTACCAGCAGAATATAAAAACCCGCCAAGGCGGGTTTTTTTTGCTTTAAATTCAGGAAAAAAGATAAATTTTCACAAAGCACACCACAATCAGCGTGCTCATCAGCACCGCTGTCCATCCAGCAACACGTTCTTTCATCAGTTTGCCTCACCCTCATTTTCATCCAGAGTGGCAGACAAAAATTAAGCTAACCTTAACGTGGCTTGAATCAATGACTGTAGGCTAAAGAAACTAACCAAAATGCGATGGCCGTCATGAAGAGCGAACCTGCGAGATTAAGCAGCATATTCAATCCAGCCCAGGCCAGACGCCCATCCTGTAGTAAGAAAACAACTTCTGCCGAGAAAGTCGAAAACGTGGTAAGGCCTCCGCAAAAACCTGTGGTGATTAAAAGTTTCCAGACAGGGTCAAGGTGAGTCATTCTGGTAAACACAGCCAGCCCCAGTCCGATGATAAACGCGCCGACAAGGTTTGCTGTCAACGTCCCGACGGGAATCGCCGCATGTGCCGGGTTGAGCTTCATACTCAATAACCAGCGCACAACACTTCCCGTTCCTCCGCCAATAAACACGGCTAAAAGCATCTGCAACACGATAGTTTCCTGTTCGTTCTTATTTTTAAAGTGTTTGAGTGTAACTTCAGCACGGGAAGTTTCACACCCGGTATACTGAAATTATTCGCAGCCTTTTGAGAGATGACAATGAAAGTTGCAGTAGGGCAATTTGCGGTGAATAAAGTGTGGCAGGAAAACGTACAAACCTGTCTGGCGTTGATGGCGCAAGCGCGAGCTACAGGGGCTCAATTGCTGGTATTACCCGAAGCAGTCCTGGCACGAGATGATAGCGACCCCGATTTATCAGTGAAATCAGCGCAAACCATGGACGATGAGTTTATCGATAGGCTTTGCGAGCAGAGTCGTAATGATAATCTGACAACCATACTGACATTGCATATCAAAACCACGGTGGGTCGTGCGGCAAATACTTTGCTGGCAATTCGTGGCGGCGAGGTGATTGCTCGTTATCAGAAACTTCATCTCTATGATGCGTTTAATGTACAAGAATCGCGCCTGGTTGATGCAGGTAATGTATTACCACCATTAATTGAGGTCGCGGGTTTTAAAGTGGGATTAATGACATGCTACGATCTGCGTTTTCCAGAGATGGCTTTGAGTCTGGCTTTAGCGGGCGCTGATGTTTTAGTCTTACCTGCAGCGTGGTTACGTGGTCCAAATAAAGAGATGCATTGGTCAACGCTACTGGCTGCTCGTGCGCTTGATACCACATGTTATGTTGTGGCATCAGGTGAATGTGGTAATAAAAATATTGGTCATAGTCGAGTGGTGGATCCACTCGGTGTTGTCATTGCGGCGGCAAATCAGCGACCGGCTTTGATTTATGCTGAGTTGGAGGGCGAATACTTAACTGAAGTAAGAGCGATGCTACCCGTCTTGAAAAACCGCCGGTTTGGCGTACCCAGGTTGTTATGATGGTTTTTAACTCGATCTTGATTCAACTTGTTACAGGTTTCTATTGTATCGCACGCGAAAATGACCGTTAATTGTCTCAGTGTATTGTTCGCCGTATCCACGGCACGCATGATTAAAGAAGGTTGTTATGGGTGAGATTAGTATTACAAAGTTGTTGGTGGTCGGTGCGCTGATTGTTTTGTTATTTGGCACCAAGAAGTTGCGCACCCTGGGTGGCGATCTGGGCGCGGCAATCAAGGGCTTCAAGAAAGCCATGAATGAAGATGAGACCAGCGCTAAGTCTGCCAGCAATACGGATACAACAGCTGACCGTATTACTCACAAAGACTGATCATAAAGCAGCTTTCGACCCGATATAAAAAAAACCGGCATTGTTTTGGCCGGTTTTTTTTATGCACGTAGCAAATTAAAGGTAACGATTTGTTACATCGTTATTTAACTTCCATACCTTTAGCTTGTAAGTCTGCATGGTATGAAGAGCGAACAAATGGGCCGCAAGCTGCATGGGTAAAGCCCATAGCCAGCGCTTCTGCTTTCATCTCTTCAAACTCGTCAGGGCTCACATAACGTTGCACTGGTAAGTGATGGCGGCTTGGCTGTAAATATTGGCCCAGCGTTAACATTGTGACACCGTGGCGGCGTAGATCGCGCATTACTTCCACAATCTCTGCATTCGTTTCGCCTAAACCTACCATCAAACCTGATTTGGTTGGGATATCAGGATGCGCTTCTTTAAAACGCTCCAGCAGTTTCAGCGACCAGTTGTAGTCCGCACCAGGACGTACTTTACGATAAATACGCGGCACGTTTTCCAGGTTATGGTTGAACACATCTGGCGGCGTTGCGGTGAGGATTTCTAGCGCTTTGTCCATTCGGCCACGGAAATCTGGCACTAATGTTTCGATTTTGATGGTCGGATTTTTTTCGCGAATTGCGCTTATGCAATCAGCAAAATGTTGAGCTCCACCGTCGCGCAGGTCATCACGGTCAACAGACGTGATAACGACATAACGTAATGCCATGTCAGCGATAGTTTGCGCTAGTTTGCCTGGCTCATTGGCGTCAGGTGCAACCGGGCGACCATGAGCCACATCGCAGAATGGGCAGCGGCGAGTGCAAATCGCACCCAGGATCATAAAGGTTGCCGTTCCATGGTTGAAACATTCCGCCAGGTTAGGGCAGGAAGCTTCCTCACACACAGAGTGCAGACCATTTTTACGCATTGCCGCTTTGATACCCTGAATGCGGGTCGAATCAGATGGAAGTTTGATCTTCATCCATTCTGGTTTTCTTAACAGCTCCTGGCGCTCCGTCACCACGTTTTTAACCGGGATCAGAGCCATTTTATCGGCGTCGCGGTACTTGACGCCGCGTTCCATTACAATAGGTTTACTCATATCGTACGTGTTCCAGTTGCTGAAAAAAATCAGGCTAATCGAATGTTTTATTTATCAACTATTTTTTAATAGCGACCGAAGTATATCATCACTGAAAGGAATAAATTAGCCTGACAGAGCAGTAAATGGGGAAAGAATTGTAAATGAGTTGTTGGATTGTGCGCTTTGCAAGGTTAACAATTAGCAAATCGACCTCATAGTAACCGCCGGGAGGTCGATGTGACTACGCACCCAGGAATTCGTAAAGGATGCAGTTATCAGAACAATAAATATTAAGCAGGTATGTATTTAACTGGCGGATTATTCAGTAGCTCGATGAATTTATTGATGAGCAATGGTTGAACATCTTCAAGTGCCGTACCAGCGCGTAATGAACTGACCTGCGTCATCTCAAGACCTGCATATCCGCAAGGGTTGATTCGCAGAAAAGGGCTGAGATCCATATCAATATTCAATGCCAGCCCGTGGAATGAACAGCCCTTACGTATACGTAAACCCAGTGAGCAAATCTTACGTCCATCAACATAGACACCAGGAGCATCCGCGCGTGGATAAGCTTCTATTTGTAATTCTGCAAGTGTATTGACCACGGTTTGCTCAAGAATGGTGACCAGTTCCCGAACGCCGAGCTTACGACGCTTAAGATTAAGCAACACGTACATCACTTGCTGGCCTGGTCCATGATAAGTGACCTGGCCGCCGCGGTCGCTTTGAATCACGGGAATATCACCAGGAACGAGCACGTGTTCCGCTTTACCTGCCTGGCCTTGCGTAAAGACACGCTCGTGTTCTACCAGCCAAATTTCATCGGCAGTCGTTTCATCACGGGTATCGGTAAAATCATGCATCGCCTGAGAAATGGGTTCGTAGGGTTGCAGGCCTAGTTGGCGAATTTGAATAGTATTTTGAGACAAAACATCGTCTCCGGCAGGTTAGAAAGATGAGGGAGTATATATCACTGGGACAAAAAGCAGTACCCGGCCTGTTGGCCGGGCAGGTTACAAATTACAGCACCATACGAACGATTTCGATCTTGCCAAGTTCTTCGTACAGGGTCTCAACTTGCTCAATGTGAGTCGCTTTGATAGTGACCGATACAGAGTGGTAATTACCTTTGCTGCTCGGTTTAACCTGTGGGGTGTAGTCACCAGGTGCGTGGCGCTGCACCACCTCAATGACCAAATCAACCAGCTCGGGTTTCGCCAAACCCATCACTTTGTAAGTAAAGGGCGTCGGAAATTCGAGCAATTCTTTCAGATTGGTTTTCATGGTAGCTCCAGCGTTACGGCATTAAAAATGATAACTCCCGCCAACAGGGGCAGGAGTTGCTTTGATTCATAGTATATGGGGACGACTTCTATTCTTTCAAGTGTTCAATAATTAACCAAACCAATGGTGGAATGTCAGTTTGATGTAATCAATGATACGACTGAAGAAATTACCTTCTGGCATTTCCTGAAGAACAACCAGCGGGCGTTGCTCGATAGTTTTTCCATCGAGTTGGAAATTGATGGTACCAACAACCTGGTTTTTCTGCAGCGGTGCATGCAGTTCCGTGGTGTTAAGTACATAGCTCGCTTTCAGATCTTTCATGCGCCCACGAGGGATTGTCAGATAAACGTCTTTATCAACCCCGAGTGATGCACGATCGTTATCACCAAACCAGGCTGGTTCTGAGGCAAATTCTTTACCGGCTTTCAGTGGCGAGACAGTTTCAAAGAAACGGAAGCCCCAGGTCAGCAGTTTTTTGCTTTCGGTTTCACGGCCTTTGTACGTACGTCCACCAAGCACTGCAGAAATCAGACGCATCTGACCTTCAGTTGCAGAGGCCACCAGGTTGTAACCTGCAGCATCGGTATGACCTGTTTTGATGCCATCAACTTGCAGGCTGGTATCCCACAGCAAGCCGTTACGGTTTGTCTGGCGGATATTGTTGAAGGTGAACTCTTTTTCTTTGTAGATAGCGTATTCGTTCGGCACATCGCGAATCAACGCCTGGCCAATCAACGCCATATCACGCGCTGAGCTGAATTGGCCTTCGGCATCGAGACCGTGTACGGTCCCGAAATGGGTATTTTTCAGGCCCAGAGCGGAAACATAGCTATTCATCAGGCCAACAAATGCATCCTGGCTTCCGGCCACGAAATCGGCCATTGCAACACATGCATCGTTACCTGATTGCAGGTTAATACCGCGAATCAGTTGTGATACCGGCACCTGCATGCCTGGTTTCAGGAACATCAAAGATGAACCTTTAAATACCGGGTTGCCGGTCGCCCATGCATCCTGGCCTACAGTCACAATCGAGCTTTCGTTAAATTTACCGGCTTTCATCGCTTGACCGATGACGTAGCTGGTCATCATTTTGGTCAGGCTCGCAGGATCACGACGAGTATCGGCATTAGACTCAGCCAGTACTTTACCGGAGTTGTAATCGATCAGGATGTACGCTTCCGCATCAATCTGCGGGACGCCTGGGATCATGGTTTTAATGTTCAGGTCGTCAGCGTGTGCGACAGCCATCCCCGAAAGAGTGAGGGCCGTAGTGAGCGCCAGGCGTTTAACAAAACGAAAAGAAGGGGCTGTATTCATGATTAGAACAACGACATCCATGATGGGAATAAAAAAAGTGCCTTACTATAGCAAAAGCGATTTTTGCTGGCATCCGTCTTTGCGCATCATTTGTTAATGGAATTTACATTAATTGACGCACGACGGATGCCAGACACAACCACTTACATAGCGGGTGCGTTAGTGATGAAAGATTGCTGCTGGGCTTCGCTTATTAAACGTTGCTGCATAGCGGCCGCTTCGTTCCGACTGCTAAATGGCCCAAGCTGTACTCGGAACATAGCACCATTACTGGAAACCTTGCCCGGCACGCCAAATTGCTGGCTAAGTTTTTGCTGCCACTGAGTTGCACGAGTCTGATCGCTGACTGCTCCCACCTGAACGACATAACGCCCGGAAGCTGTAGCAACTGGAGCTGCTGTCTGCACACTACCCTGAACCGAACCAGGTGCTGTAACTGGAGCATTTTGTTGCACTGGTGCTGCAGTTTGAACAGGCGTTGCTGCTACTGCAGGAGCCGCGGCAACTTCTGGCTGGTCATTTTCAATCACGCCGGGGGCCAGGGGAGTTGCAGCACCTAAGAAACCACTGCTATTAACCGGAGCTCCGGTAGTGTCTTCACTTTTCAGCGAGGAGTTGCTAATAGCACGTACCTCACCTTGCGGAGCTTCCACTGGCATTCCAGAAGAGGCACTGCCCATTCCACCGCTTAAATCAGGACGAGGGGGGAGGATGTAGGTCTGTTTGGCAACAGTCGTACACACAGTACCAGGCCCGGACATGGAACCATCCTGGGCAACAATAATTGGATCGATACGTACTTTGGTGTTGTTTGAGTTGTTCAAACGGTCAGCTGCGGCGCGTGATAACGAAATGACACGATCATTACCGTAAGGACCACGATCGTTAATACGCACGACAATCATGCGCCCATTTGCGAGGTTCGTGATACGTGCATAGCTTGGAATAGGAAGTGTTGGATGGGCAGCAGTCAGAGCTGTCGCATCAAATGGCTCACCCGATGCTGTCAGGTTGCTACCGGGTTCCGCATCATAAATAGCGGCAAAACCTGCCTGGCTAAAGTTTGCCGGATTCTGCACGATTTTGTAGCGTTTACCGTTATTTTCGTAATCCTGATTAGCCGAAGGACTCAACGGTTCAAAGCGCGGTTCCGCGCCGCTTATCTCAACCGTCGGGCCATTACACACCGCCGGTTGCGGTTGCTGGTTTACCTGTTGTTGATCACCATCATCAGACGAGCAGCCAGCCAGTATTGCAGCAACGACACAGATCCCAAGCCAACGCTTAACCATTACGCACCTCATCCACTTACACGCTTTTTGATAACATTTTTCTGTGGGTATGTATCGACATCACGATACCAAACCCGGCCATCAGAACGATCAGGGCCGAGCCCCCGTAGCTCACCAGCGGCAAAGGTACGCCGACCACCGGTAAGATACCACTAACCATACCAATGTTAACAAACACATATACGAATAAAATCAACATTAGCCCACCAGCCATTACTCGACCAAATGTGGTCTGAGCACGAGCGGCAATGATAAGACCGCGCATGATAAGCAATAGATAGAGCGCCAGTAATACCAGAACACCTACCAAGCCTAGCTCCTCGGCAAGTACTGCAAAGATAAAGTCAGTGTGGCGTTCGGGTAAAAATTCAAGTTGCGACTGTGTTCCGTGTAGCCAACCCTTGCCACGTAATCCGCCAGAACCAATAGCAATTTTAGACTGAATAATATGATAGCCCGCACCGAGAGGGTCACTTTCCGGATCAAGCAGCATCATTACGCGTGCACGTTGGTAATCGTGCATCAGGAAGAACCATAAAATCGGAATGAAGGCGGCGACCAATAACACGGCAACACCGATAAGTTTCCAGCTCATACCGGATAAGAACAGCACGAACAGTCCTGATGCGGCAATGAGAATAGACGTTCCCAGATCGGGTTGAGCGGCAACCAGCAGCGTCGGCATGAAAATGAGTATCAGCGCGATGCCGGTGTTCTTCAGTGTAGGTGGGCAGACATCGCGGTTAATAAAGCGCGCCACCATCAGTGGCACGGCAATTTTTGCGATTTCAGACGGCTGGAAACGCACAATACCGAGGTCAAGCCAGCGTTGTGCACCTTTGGATATCGCTCCAAATGCATCCACTGCAACCAATAATATTATGCAGACAATATACAGATAAGGAGCCCAGCCTTCGTACACGCGAGGCGGGATTTGCGCCATCACGATCATCACAACCAGTCCCATCAGGATCTGGCCAATTTTGCGCTCCATCATGTCCATGTCCTGGCCACTGGCGCTCCAGATTACCAGCGCACTAAAGATAAGCAGCGCCAGAATGGTCACAAGGAAGAGCGGGTCGATGTGGATTTTATCCCAGAACGACTTTTTATTTGGATTATCAGTCATGGTCATTGGTCCTCAGCCCCCGGTGGTGCGGGTACTTCAGTAGGCAGTACCGTATTGTTATCCCCAAGCATAATGTGGTCGAGGATCTGGCGCATGATGGTGCCTACAGCGGGGCCTGCGCCGCCGTTTTCCAGAATCATGGTGACGGAAACCTGTGGATTATCGTAAGGGGCGAACGCAGTCATCAATTTATGATCGCGTAAGCGTTCAGCGATTTTATGGGCGTTATAAGTTTCATTAGCTTTCAGGCCAAAGACCTGGGCCGTCCCTGATTTTGCCGCAATTTTATAAGGCGCATTGGCAAAATATTTATGAGCTGTACCGTTAGGGCGGTTAGCTACGCCATACATCCCGTCTTTAGCAATTTCCCAAAAACCAGAGTGGATATCGCCTACAGGAGGCTGTACCGGCTGCTGCCACGGAACTTGCTTACCATTCTCAACCGTGCTCATCAGGAAATGAGGAACGCGCACGATGCCATCGTTAATCAGGATCATCATTGCTTTGCTCATTTGAATCGGTGTCGCGGTCCAGTAGCCCTGGCCGATTCCGACTGGAATAGTGTCGCCCTGATACCACGGCTTTTTAAAGCGCTTCAATTTCCACTCACGGGTTGGCATGTTACCTGACCTCTCTTCCGAAAGATCGATACCGGTATAGTGCCCGTAGCCAAACTTACGCATCCACTCGCCCATACGGTCGATGCCCATGTCGTAAGCGACCTGATAGAAATAGGTATCTGCGGATTCTTCAAGCGCTTTGGTCACGTTCAGGCGGCCGTGGCCCCATTTTTTCCAGTCACGATAGCGCTTTTCAGAACCAGGTAACTGCCACCAGCCTGGGTCAAAGAGAGATGTATTGCGGGTGATAACTCCGGCACTTAACGCGGACACTGCCATGTAAGGTTTCACCGTGGACGCCGGAGGGTAAACCCCTTGCGTTGCACGGTTGATAAGCGGCGTGTTCGGGTCATTGAGCAAACCGGAATAGTCTTTGCTTGAGATGCCATCAACGAACAAGTTCGGGTTGTAACTTGGCATCGAAACAAGCGCCAGAATGCCGCCGGTGCGTGGGTCGGTGACCACAACTGCTGCGCGGCTTCCTGCTAATAAGGTTTCAATGTAATTCTGAAGCTTAAGGTCGATAGTCAGATAGATATCGTGCCCGGCTTGTGGCGGTACTTCCTTGAGCTGGCGAATCACACGGCCACGGTTGTTTACTTCAACTTCTTCATAACCGGTCTGGCCATGCAAGACATCTTCGTAATAACGTTCAATACCAAGCTTACCGATATCATGTGTTGAGGCGTAGTTTGCCAGCTTGCCGTCTTTATCAAGGCGTTCAACGTCTTTATCGTTAATTTTGGAAACGTAACCAATGACATGTGTTAGTGCTGAACCATACGGATAGTAACGGCGTTTATAGCCCTTAACCTCAACCCCCGGGAAACGGTACTGATTGACGGCAAAACGTGCGACCTGAACTTCGGTGAGGTTGGTTTTGACCGGAATAGAGGTGAAGCGATGAGAGCGTGCTCGCTCTTTCTTAAAGTTGGCAATATCGTCATCAGTTAAATCTACGACTGAGCGTAACGCTTCAAGCGTTGCCTGCACGTCGTCCACTTTTTCCGGCATCATTTCCACTTGGTAAATGGTGCGGTTGAGTGCGAGTGGTGTGCCGTTGCGATCGTAGATAATGCCGCGGCTAGGCGGAATAGGGACCAGCTTTATGCGGTTTTCATTCGAGCGAGTCTGGTAGTCAGTGAAACGGACGATTTGTAAATTATAAAGGTTGGCAACAAGCACACCGCTTAGTGCCAAAATACCAAGAAACGCGACCAGCGCCCGGCGCACAAAAAGCGCAGACTCAGCTGTATAGTCACGAAAAGAATTCTGTAATTTCATCCGCAGCTTTGTTCTACCTGACGATATCTACTCACGGTGATAAGGGTGGTTGGTCGTAATGCTCCACGCACGGTAGAGACTTTCCGCTACCAGCACCCGAACTAAAGGATGCGGCATTGTCAGATTGGACAGTGACCAGCTTTGCTCTGCAGCAGCTTTGCATGCTGGAGCAAGTCCTTCCGGGCCGCCAATCAGCAAGCTGACATCTCTACCATCCTGTTTCCAGCGTTCAAGCTGCACGGCAAGGTGTGGCGTATCCCAAGGTTGCCCCGGGATATCCAGCGTGACAATTCGGTTGCCCTTGCCGGCCGCTGCCAACATCATTTCGCCTTCTTTTTCGAGAATGCGCTTGATATCGGCATTTTTGCTGCGTTTTCCCGCAGGAATTTCTACCAGTTCGAATGGCATATCCTTGGGAAAACGACGCAGGTACTCGGTAAAGCCGGTTTGCACCCAGTCAGGCATTTTGGTGCCAACTGCTACTAATTGCAGCTTCACTCATTAACCCCAGAGTTTTTCCAATTCGTATAGCTGGCGGCTTTCTTCTTGCATCACATGGACGATAACTTCGCCAAGGTCAACAACAACCCAGTCGGTTGCGTTCACGCCTTTCACGCCTAATGCATCAAAACCGGCTTTGCGGGATTCTTCTACAACGTGTTCAGCGATAGACATAACGTGGCGGTTAGAAGTACCGGTACAGATAACCATGCAATCAGTGATGCTTGATTTACCCTGAACATCTATAGCAACGATATCCTGGCCTTTGAGGTCGTCAATTTTATCGACGATGAAATCTTGAAATTCTTTACCCTGCAAGTGTTCCCCCTGGGAAAAGTAGAGTGTGTTCGATTTAGCCCGCATGATACCCATAATGGGGCAGCTTTACTGACAATTCGGCAATGCGGCGCTCAAAGCGGGGTATCATCCCACCGAGTGACCTGGTTTGCATCGCCATTTTTGTAAAACTATTTTGGAAAGTCATGCTTGCGGGCAGGAAATTATGGCAGCGGAGCATAACAGTCTGAGGTGTAGTGTCAATGGTTGACGATACCACAGACGCTGGCAACTTATTGCACCGGTGGACAAATAGCGCGGTTATTGAGAGTTCCCAGAGTGGCAAACCCCTCACGAATCTCAATTAAACTCCATGCCCCTTGTTCAATCACAAAGTGCCACAATGACGAGGGTGGCATGTTGAGCAGGGTGGCGATAAGCAAACTCAATACTCCCTGATGGCTCACAATCAGAACATTATCTTCTTTTGGCAATGCGGATAGAGATGTGGAGAACTCGTTGACACGTTGGGAAAAAAGCTGGAAACCTTCACCATTGCGGGGAATAACGTTCTGCCAGTCATTGCACCATGCGGCGTAGTTCTCGCTATCCAGGCGTTGTAAATCACGGTGGTGGCGCATCTCCCAGTCCCCAAAATTCATCTCATTGAGACGTGGTTCGGTAACTACAGGGGTTTTACGTTGCTGGAGAATTAATTGAGTGGTGTGTTGTGCTCGGCCCAACTCACTGCAAAGTACCTTCTCAAAATCAATATGGCATAGCATATCACCTACCGCTTTGGCCTGATTAATGCCTTCGGCAGTCAGTGGAGTTTCAGAAATGCCACTGTAAAGACCGTCTAAATTTGCCTGGGTTTGTCCATGGCGCACTAACCATAACTTCATCTCATCCTCGCGCAAACATTGGCTGGCACTGGCATAAGTGTATCATTGCGTCTCAAGTTCGAAGTCTGTTTTATTGGGGGATGTATGGCGTTCAGTAGCCAGCACGGCGGCAATATCATTGAAGCTGCAACTGTTATGGGGGTGGATGCAGGTTCACTTATCGATTTTAGTGCCAATATAAATCCATTGGGTATGCCCGATTCATTGAAGCGCGCCATTACTGAAAACCTGGTTCTTGCTGAACGTTATCCTGACGTTGAGTATCGCGCGCTGCACCAGGCTTTGGCAGAACATCATCAAGTCCCCCTGGAGTGGGTATTGGCAGGTAATGGCGAAACGGAGCTGATATTTAATCTAGTGCAGCAACTCTTGCCACGTAAGGCGTTGTTATTGACGCCGGGTTTTGCCGAATATCGTCGCGCGCTAACGCGCATTAATTGCGAAATAATTGATTTCCATCTTAGTGAAGAACAAAGCTGGCAACCTGATGAATCACTACTGCAGGTATTAACGCCTGATTTGGATTGCTTGTTTTTATGTACACCAAATAACCCGACCGGTTTGATGCCGGATAAATCTTTGCTGTTGGCCATTGCGCAGCGTTGTCAGGAAAACCATATCGATTTAATTATTGATGAAGCCTTCCTCGATTTTTTACCCGATGAGCCAGGCCTGATTCCGCACTTAGCAAAGTTCTCTCGACTTTATGTTCTGCGCTCACTCACCAAATTTTTTGCTATTGCCGGTCTACGACTTGGCTATATGGTGAGTGCCAATACAGATGTGGTTGGACGTATTCGAGCACAAAGAGAACCCTGGACTATTAATGCGTTTGCGGCCCTGGCAGGAGAGGTGATTCTCAATGACAGGGAATATATTGAGGCGAGTTATCGTTGGCTAAGCACCGAGCAACCTCGCTTGTTTAAAGGTCTTAGTAAACAGTCGGGAATTACAGTATGGCCCCCACGGGCGAACTATATTTTTCTACGTTGTGAAATTGAAGGTTTAGATCTGCAACGACGGTTGCTGGAAAAGAATATTTTAATTCGTCACTGTGCAAATTATCCGGGACTAGATTCGCGCTATTACCGTGTGGCGATTAAAAGCCCTGTCGACAACGACAAACTACTGGCTGCTATGCAGTGCATTCTTAGCAATACAGATGGTGCTGGCGAATAAACTCAGCTACTGCTGCGGGGAGCAGATCATCGCAAGGCAGATGTTGTTCTAACCGCCGGCGGATAGCCGTTGCCGAAATGTCGTACATTGGTGTTTGTGCGAGGTAAATTTTACCGGCTGGCTGGTTATGAAGCTCTTCTACCGAAGTGGTTTGATGCGCATCAAGCCATTGTTGCTCTTCTGGTGTATTCATCGATAGAGAATATCCGGGACGTTGGCAAACCAGCAGGTGGCACAACGTCAGCAATGTTTCCCAACGGTACCAGCGTTGCAGGCTAAGCAATGAGTCCTGCCCCACAATAAACGCCAATGGTTGTTCAGCTCCAATCTCCGAGCGTAATTGTTCGAGAGTTTCAACGGTGTACGAGGGTGTTTCACGTTGCAGTTCGCGGTCATCCAGCTTAAATAGCGCATTTCCGGTAATGGCAAGTTCGACCATGGTTTTGCGTTGCTCGCTGTTCGCAAGGGGCTGCGCACGGTGTGGCGGAACGTTATTCGGCATGATAGTGACTTGGTGCAGCGCTACCTGTTTTGCCAGCGCTTCGACCGGTTTTAAATGCCCGTAATGGATGGGATCGAATGTCCCACCATACAGAGCAGTTAACCTCGACGCAGTCTTAGCCATCGATGAAAATTTCCGGCAGGGCTTTATGGCACAGCAACAGAGAAAGCCCTTCAAGCTCGGCCCAGACCGACTGGCCGTAATCTTTTTTCAGCGTCATTTCTATTTGGCTAAGCAAACGCACTGCCTGATAAAGCTGTTCGGCAGATAGGCGATTGAGTGCTTCAGTCACCAGAGCGCGACGATTTTGCCATACGCGTTGTTGATCAAATAACGTGCGCAGTGGGGTGTTAGCCGACTGGCGTTTGAGATTAACCAGTTGTAGCAGTTCGCGTTGGATGGTGCGCAGCAAAATCACCGGTTCACTGGCTTCCAACCGGAGCTGTTGCAGAATATGCAATGCGCGCTTACTTTTCCCTGCCAGAATCGCATCGACCCAATGGAATGGAGTGAAGTGTGCTGCATCGTTTACCGCTTGCTCAACCCGAGGCAAGGTCAACGTACCATCAGGCCAAATGAGCGAAAGACGTTCCAGCGCTTGCGACAGTGCCAGCAGATTTCCTTCGTAGCAATAACACAGCAGTTGGTTGGCAGCATCATCAAGCGTGAGATTCATCTGTTTAGCGCGTTGTGCAACCCAGCGAGGCAATTGAGCCTGTTCCGGGGTTTGACACGTCACCATAACGCAACGTTCGGCCAGTTTACTCAGCCACGCTGCATTTTCTTGAGCTTTGGTGAATTTGTTACCGCGTACCAGCAGAAGAATGTCGTCATGCAGCAGAGACACCAGAGTTTCTAGTTGTGCATTGATTGCAGCGTTTGCACCATTTTCTGGTAACAACAACAGAAGTGTCTGGCGACTGGCGAACAGGCTTAAAGCCTGGCAAATCGAGAACAGATCTTGCCAGTCGGTACTGACATCAATCTGAACGGTATGGTGTTCTTCGAAACCCTGGGTGCCAGCCATCTGGCGAATGGCATCCTGGCTTTCCTGGAGTAATAGCGGATCGTTACCAAGTAGCAGATACGCCGCGCGCAGCCCTTCATTGAGCTGCGCGCGAAGTTGTTCAGGGTACAACCGAATCATTGGCTACCAGATGTGGCCGAAAGCGTGGTCGACGTGCGGCCTGCTGGTGTTGCTGGCGTAGAAGTTGAGCTAGTGCCTGTAACAGGCGTCTGCGCTGCTTCGGTTTCAGCGACATCAGCAACATGCACGGTCATCAGCTTACGAATAAGCTGTTGAGCTGCAGTGGTATACATCTCTTTGATCAATAAATCTTGCTCGGCATCTTTTTGCAGTGCAGCGAGTGGGTTATCAAAGAATGACTTATACACTCTGGCGTTAATCGGATAAATGTCATGACCCGGAATCAGCACTTGCGCTGAAACTGTCATAACCATTTGATACTCCGCTGTGCGACCATCCTGGAAGACAGATGCAGTATCTTTTCCGAGTGAGCTGCCTAGCAAGCGCAGAGACGGAATATCCTTGCGAACACCTGTTCCGGTATCGCTGACAATCGTAACGCCGTTTAGGCGCAACTGAGAGCGTACTTCACGCGCTAGTGGGCCGTTGGGATCACCAGAGTTGAAGATCAAGGTTTTCATTTGATCCGGAACCTGCGTGTTGCCACGCAGGTGAAAACCACACCCGGCGGTGACAAGCACCGCCAAAGTAACTAACAAGCTGATAAAGGGATGTCGCACGGTTCCTCCTGCGCTTAGCCCACAACCAAATTGAGCAGTTTGCCCGGCACGTAAATCACTTTACGTACGGTCACACCCTCAAGATATTTCGCAACCAGATGTTCCTGACCTGCGCGTTCCTGCACCTGTTCTTGCGTTGCATCCGCTGGAACAGTGATTTTACCGCGAACTTTACCGTTAACCTGCACAACAACCAGCAGCGAGTCTTCGATCATCGCTTTTTCATCTGCCTGTGGCCATGGTGCGTTATCGATATCGCCTTCACCACCCAGAGACTGCCACATATCGAAGCAAACATGCGGGGTGAAAGGATAAAGCATACGAACTACAGCAATCAGCGCTTCGTTCAGCAGAGCGCGGTCTTGCTCGCCGTCCTGCGGTGCTTTCGCCAGTTTGTTCATCAATTCCATGATGGCAGCGATTGCGGTGTTAAAGGTCTGACGACGACCAATATCATCGGTCACTTTCGCGATAGTTTTATGAACATCACGGCGCAATGCTTTTTGATCTTCACTCAGTGCTGCAACATCTAATGCAGGTGCTGCGCCACGGCTGGTGTGCTCGTAAGCCAGTCTCCAGACACGTTTCAGGAAGCGGTTAGCCCCTTCAACGCCAGATTCCTGCCATTCCAGCGTCATATCCGCAGGAGATGCAAACATCATAAACAGGCGAACAGTATCTGCGCCGTAACGTTCAACCATCACTTGTGGGTCGATGCCGTTGTTTTTCGACTTCGACATTTTGCTCATGCCAGCATAGACCAGTTCATGGCCTTGTGCGTCAGAGGCTTTGATAATACGGCCTTTCTCATCGCGCTCAACAATCGCATCTACCGGAGAAACCCAGTTACGCTCACCGTTAACGCCGGTGTAATAGAACGCGTCAGCCAGAACCATACCCTGACACAGCAGCTGTTTGGCAGGCTCGTTAGAGGTCACCATGCCTGCATCACGCATCAGTTTGTGGAAGAAGCGGAAGTAGAGCAGGTGCATGATGGCGTGTTCAATACCACCGATGTAGATATCAACCGGCAGCCAGTAGTTAGCCGCTTTGGAATCCAGCATGCCTTTATCGTACTGCGGGCAGGTATAACGCGCGTAGTACCAGGATGACTCCATAAAGGTATCAAAGGTATCGGTTTCACGCAGCGCAGGTTTGCCATCAATAGTGGTTTTTGCCCACTCAGGATCGGCTTTGATTGGGCTGGTGATACCGTCCATTACCACATCTTCTGGCAGGATAACCGGCAGCTGATCGGCAGGCGTTGGCATAACGGTGCCGTCTTCCAGAGTCACCATTGGAATAGGTGCGCCCCAGTAACGCTGACGGGAAACACCCCAGTCGCGCAGACGATAGTTAACTTTACGTTCACCAACACCTTTGGCAGCCAGTTTGTCGGCAATAGCGTTAAAGCCGTTCTGGAAGTCCAGACCGTCGAATTCACCTGAATTGAACAGCACGCCTTTTTCGGTCATTGCTGAAGCCGTCAGGTCTGGTTCACTACCATCGGCATTCAGAATGACCGGTTTGATTTGCAGACCATATTTGGTCGCAAACTCCCAGTCGCGTTGGTCGTGGCCTGGAACGGCCATTACTGCACCGGTGCCGTATTCCATCAGTACGAAGTTTGCCACCCATACTGGAACAGATTCGCCTGTCAGTGGGTGAATAGCGTTAACGCCAGTCGCAACACCTTTCTTCTCCATCGTTGCCATTTCTGCTTCAGCAACTTTGGTGTTACGGCACTCTTCGACGAATTCAGCCAGCGCAGGGTTGTTCAACGCTGCTTGTTGCGCGATTGGGTGACCCGCTGCAACGGCCAGATAGGTCACACCCATAAAGGTGTCCGGTCGCGTGGTGTAAACAGTCAGCTTTTCAGCACTGTTTTCCACATCGAAAGTGATCTCAACACCCTCAGAGCGGCCAATCCAGTTACGCTGCATGGTTTTGACCTGCTCAGGCCAATGGTCCAGCGTATCCAGATCGTTTAATAACTCGTCAGCATAAGCGGTGATTTTGATAAACCACTGTGGAATTTCTTTACGCTCAACTTTGGAGTCACAACGCCAGCAGCAACCGTCGATAACCTGTTCGTTCGCAAGAACTGTCTGGTCATTTGGGCACCAGTTAACAGCGGAGGTTTTTTTATAAACCAGCCCTTTGTTATACAGCTGGGTAAAGAACTGCTGTTCCCAACGGTAGTATTCAGGGGTACAGGTCGCCAGCTCGCGGCTCCAGTCATAACCAAAGCCCAGCGTTTTGAGCTGGTTCTTCATATAGTTGATGTTGTCGTAAGTCCATGGCGCTGGGGCGGTGTTATTTTTTACCGCAGCCCCTTCTGCTGGCAGACCGAACGCATCCCAGCCGATTGGCTGCAGAACGTTTTTGCCAAGCATGCGCTGATAACGTGCGATAACGTCACCGATGGTGTAGTTACGAACGTGGCCCATGTGTAGTCGGCCAGAAGGATAGGGGAGCATCGAGAGGCAGTAATACTTCTCTTTGCCTTCGTCTTCGGTAACTTCAAAAGTACGCTTCTCTTGCCAGTGAAGCTGTACGTTGGATTCTATCTCTTCCGGGCGATATTGCTCTTGCATGGTAGCCTGTGGTCCTGTGATGAAAGACAGCTAAATGTCGGTAAATTCTAACGAGTTTTTTAGAGCCGCATATATAGCTGATAAGTCTGCGGTAAAACGTAAGTTCCCAATCCTAAGAAGGCGTTTAAATCCGCACACATAGCTGATAAGTCTGCGGTAAAACGTAAGTTCCCAATCCTAAGAGAGTATTTATATTTGCATAGCATAGCTGATTAGGATGCGGCAAAACAGCCTTTCGAAAGCGCGCGGCATCATTTCTCGTTTGCAGTTATTTACCTTGCTTGTGGGCAATCTAACAAAGTGAAGGCAGATTAACGTCTACTATTAGAGCAGGTTACATGACACTGAACGCATGAAACTCTTCAAGGAGGCAGGTAGACGATGAACAAGGTTGCTCAATTTTACCGTGAACTGGTGGCCTCACTCACCGAACGGTTACGTAATGGAGAGCGCGATATTGACGAACTGGTCGCCAGCGCGCGTAAACGCATGAACGAAACCGGGGAGCTGACTCGTACCGAAGTCGATGAAGTGACACGTGCAGTCCGTCGTGATTTAGAAGAGTTTGCACGTAGTTACAATGAAAGCCAGGGGGAGTTTACCGACAGCGTTTTCATGCGCGTGATTAAAGAGAGTCTTTGGCAGGAACTGGCTGATATTACCGACAAAACGCAACTCGAGTGGCGTGAAGTTTTCCAGGATCTCAATCATCACGGCGTTTATCATAGTGGTGAAGTGGTGGGGCTTGGGAATCTTGTCTGTGAGAATTGTCATTTCCACCTGGCGATTTACACCCCAGATGTGCTGCCAGTTTGCCCAAAATGTGGGCATAACCAGTTTAGCCGTCGGCCGTTTGAACCTTAAAAAAATTGAGCCTTCATTTCTGAAGGCTCTTTAGATTTTTAGTGCTGGCAGTGTCGATTAGTGCAGGATTTTCGCCAGGAAGTCTTTTGCGCGCTCGGACTGCGGGTTGTTGAAGAAATCCTCTTTATTCGAGTCTTCGACTATTTTCCCTTCATCCATAAAGATCACGCGGTTTGCCACTTTGCGGGCAAAGCCCATCTCGTGCGTTACCACCATCATGGTCATCCCTTCGTGTGCCAGCTCAACCATAACGTCCAGTACTTCGTTGATCATTTCCGGATCCAGAGCTGATGTCGGTTCATCGAACAGCATTGCCACAGGGTCCATACATAGCGCACGGGCAATCGCTACACGCTGCTGCTGGCCGCCCGAAAGCTGAGCGGGGAACTTATCCGCATGCGCCGTTAACCCTACGCGCTCAAGCAGTTTCAGCCCCTTTTTACGCGACTCTTCTTTGTTGCGTTTGAGCACTTTTACTTGCGCAAGCGTCAGGTTTTCGATGATCGACAGGTGCGGGAAAAGCTCAAAGTGCTGGAAGACCATTCCGACATGCGAGCGCAATTCTGCAAGGTTAGTTTTCTTGCTGTTGACCTGGGTGCCGTTAACAACGATTTCGCCTTTTTGCACCGGCTCCAGGCCGTTTACAGTTTTGATAAGCGTTGATTTACCCGAACCAGACGGTCCGCAAACCACCACCACTTCGCCTTTTTTCACTTCGGTTGAGCAGTCGGTTAGCACCTGAAAGTGGCCATACCATTTAGAAACATTTTTCAGGGAGATCATTACACTGTCCTTTTCTTCAAATAGCTGACCAAAAGCGAAGCGCTCAAACTGATTGCGAAATAAACTGCACCGGCAAACAGGATCATCTCAACCTGGGTTCCATCTCGCTCGCCAATCGTGGAAGCGGTGCGGAAGAAGTCAGCCAGGCTCAAGACATATACCAGGGATGTATCCTGGAACAATACGATGCCTTGCGTTAATAGCAACGGCACCATGGCTCGGAAAGCCTGCGGCAGAATAATTAACTTCATTGACTGCCAGTGCGTCATCCCCAGCGCAAGGGCTGCATTTGACTGCCCGCGGGAGATACTCTGGATACCGGCGCGAATAATCTCGGAATAGTAGGCTGCTTCAAACATGGAAAACGCCACCATGGCAGAGATGAGGCGAATGTCTGTTTGCGGAGAAAGCCCCAGCACTTTTTGCAGAATTCCTGGCACAACCAGATAAAACCACAGCAGCACCATAACCAGCGGGATAGAGCGGAATACGTTGACGTAGGCGCTGGCAAACCAGGCAATAGGTTTAATCGGTGACAGACGCATCACCGCCAATAATGTCCCCCACACAATACCGAAGATAACCGCCGTAACGGTGATTTTCAGGGTGATGATCAACCCCTGCATCAGGTAAGGCATAGCGGGGAGAATAGAACTCCAGTCAAACTCGTACATTATTTGCCTCCCATATTGCCAGGCAGGCGAATTTTACGTTCAACGACATACATCACCAGCATAATCACAGCGTTAATCAGGACATATGCGAGAGTGATCGCTGTAAAGGATTCATAAGCATGTGCGGAGTAATCCAGCAATTTACCTGCTTGGGCGGCCATATCGACCAGGCCGATGGTTGATGCAATAGCCGAGTTTTTCACCAGGTTCATCATTTCTGATGTCATTGGCGGCACGATAACGCGATAGGCGTTTGGCAGTAGCACATAGCGGTAGGCTTGCGGAAGTGTTAAACCCATCGCCAGGGCGGCATTTTTCTGCCCGCGTGGCAGGGACTGAATCGCGGCACGAACCTGCTCACACACACGAGCGGCGGTAAACAGGCCAAGGCAAATCATTGATGACAAGAAGAATTGTACATTCGGGTCAAGCTCAGATTTAAACCACATACCGAGATTTTCGGGTAGTAATTCCGGCACCACTAAATACCAGGTAAAGAACTGCACGATAAGCGGGACGTTACGGAACAATTCGACATACAGCGTGCCAAGGCTCGACAGCCATTTATTGGGAACGGTACGCAAGATGCCGAATAGAGAGCCGACGAGAAAAGCGATTATCCATGCACAGATGGATAGGGCGACGGTGACCTGGAAGCCATTCCAAATCCAGCCCAAATAGGTGGTGTTGCCGAACGGGGCGGGCTGTAGAAATATTCCCCAGTTCCAGTCTATAGACATAACATACTCCGAGAAAAAAGTGAGGGTAGCGAGCTGCGCTACCCTCGAAGATTGATGAGAAGCTTGTACCCCGGTTTCAGATCTATGCCTGAGATTTTCGGGGTACTTTCACGCCGGATGGGGAACGGCCATCCGACGCATAGTCTGTCCGAGCTTCAGTTCGTCAATCGAGAGGACTGGGTCATCCCGGCCCCTGTGGTTCTAATTAGTTCAGTGCTTTATCGTTTGGCGTTTTGAACAATGCTTTCATGTCGTCAGACAGGGCAAAGTTCATATTGATGTTTTTCGGTGGAATTGGATTCATAAACCATTTGTCGAACCATTTAGCTGCTTCACCAGAGGTTTGAGCCTGAGCGATAGTGTCATCCATCAGCTTTTTAAACTCGGTGTCGTCTTTACGCAGCATACAGCCATATGCTTCGTGGGATTGCGGTGTGCCGACGATTTCCCAGTTATCTTGTTTCTTGGCTTTGGCTCGTTCACCTGCAAGCAACGCATCATCCATCATAAAGGCAACGGCACGACCACTTTCCAGCGTACGGAAGGAGTCACCATGGTCTTTGGCGCTGATAATGCGCATATCCATTTTCTTCTCTTCATTGAGCTTGTTGAGCAGAACTTCAGAAGTGGTCCCTGAAGTGACAACAACAGCTTTGCCTTTCAGGTCTGCGAAGTCTTTAATCTCGCCACCTTTTTTCACCAGCAAACGGGTACCGACTACGAAGATGGTGTCGGAGAACGATGCTTGTTTCTGGCGTTCCAGGTTGTTGGTGGTTGAGCCACACTCAAAATCGAAGGTGCCGTTTTGCAGCAATGGAATACGGTTTTGTGAAGTAATCGGGATCAACTTAACGTGCAAGTCAGGTTTGTTGAGTTTTTTCTTCACGGCTTCAACGATAGCGTTGGAGTAATCCTGAGAATAACCCACGACTTTTTGCTGGTTATCATAGTAAGAGAAAGGAACAGAAGACTCACGGTGACCGACCACAATGACGCCGTTTGCGGCGATCTTATCAAGAGTACTTTGTTGAGCTGCAGGTTTAGCATCTTCGGCGTGTGCTATTCCAGCGCCTAAACCCATAACCAGCAAAGCTGAGGCTAGTTTACGTAATTGCATTACCAACTCCTTTATCTTAATGCCATGAGGCATTGATACCCGTTGTGAGTGTTTTACCTGTCATCCTTCGAGCTGCAGGGGCTGAATGCTGGCAGGTATATTTTTGTTGTTGTGTGTTACTGAATAAGCTTAATTCTTTGTCTTTTTGTTAACACTTAACCTAGCTTGATGTAAAGATTTTGCTACCCAGATGTTTATTTTTGCGAAGCGTGCCGCACCGTTTAGAGGCAAAAATCTTTCGTTGCACTGCTTTGGTGCTCGTTATGTCATCGTTTGGTGCAACTCAATGCTTCATGCTGCTCACAGGGTAGTGATTCAGCATTTTGTGTCTTTCTAGTGAGTAATATTTTGCAAAGGTTGTGCCAGAAATGAAAATGGCCAGCATGAGCTGGCCATTTTTCGATAATGCAGAATCAGGATTTGCGGCGTGTGCGCAGTGCCAAAAGAACAGAGACGAATCCAAAGATGAGTGTTGCAACCCAAAGTGGCCAGTCGCCAAAGCGAGCATAAGGTGTGATACCGCGCGTTGGCGTCACTTTTGCTTCCAGAACTTCGCGAGTAAATTGCGGGATCATTGCGTCGATATCACCGTTAGCATTAATCACGGCGGTAATACCGTTGTTCGTGCTGCGCAGAAGCGGACGACCCAGCTCCAACGAGCGCATACGCGCCATCTGGAAATGTTGCCATGGGCCAATCGACTTACCGAACCATGCATCATTTGAAATGGTCAGCAGGAAATCGGTATCAGGGCGGAAGTTATCACGCACCTGTTCGCCAAGGATAATTTCGTAGCAAATCGCAGGTGTCAGTTTAATACCATTGGATTCCAACTGCGGCTGTAAATATGGCCCGCGACTGAATGATGACATTGGCAAATCAAAGAATGGGGCCAGTGGGCGCAGAATCGATTCCAGCGGCACAAACTCGCCAAACGGCACCAGATGGTTTTTGTTGTAACGATCGGCGCTGTTATAGCTGTACTGGTTGCCTTCACCCAGTGTAATGATGGTGTTGTATGTGTCGTAGCGGTTCTGCTTATTCAAACGGGCGTCGACAATACCGGTAATCAATGAGCTGTGCTTAGACCGCAGCAGGTCGTCCATCATCGTCAGGAATTGCTGCTGATTAATCTCAAGATCAGGGATTGCTGATTCAGGCCAGATAATTAGCTGAGATTTCCCCATCTGCGGCTGTGTTTTATCGAGGTAGATCTTCAGCGTATTAAGCAGTTGGTTTTCATCCCATTTCAGAGATTGCGGGATATCTCCCTGAACCATTGCCACATCAATGGTGCGTTCAGGCTGCGGCTGATACCACTGAATGAAACGCAGTGGCCACGGCAGTAACAGCAATGCAGCGGCAATCACAGCAGGACGCCAGTTGCGTTCATGCAGTGCAAATACCAACAGGCCACTGATAATCATCAGCAGGAACGTCACGCTTTCGACGCCCAGAATCGGAGCGATACCTTTCAGCGGCCCATCAATCTGGCTATAACCAAATTGCAGCCACGGGAAGCCAGTTAATACCCAGCCACGCAGGAATTCGGTAAGTTGCCACAGCATGGGCGCGGCGATAGCCACACGCCACCATGTAGTTTTCGGGCAAAGCTTGCTGAGAAAACCACCAAACAAGCCGGTATACAACGACAAGTAAGCCGCAAGCAGTACCACCAGGAAGACATTAACCGGGCCTGGCATTCCGCCAAATTGCGCGATACTGACATAAACCCAGTTAATACCAGAGCCAAATAGCCCCAGCCCCCAGAAGAAACCAATCCACGCGCTTTGAATAGCGCGTCGATTAAGTGTCAGCCCCTGAAGCCCTGCCAGAGAAACAATCGCGGCAGGCCAAAAATCGTAAGGGGAGAAAGCCAGCGTTCCGCAGGCACCAAAAAGCAGCGCCAGCAGCAGACGCACGCGCTGGCGTTGAAGGAGTAGGGCTATAGACATCGTTGAATTATTCTTCCAGTTTCGGTTGCGGCGAGTCGTCCGGAATTCTGACATGAACCTGAATAACACGGCGACTATCTGCCATCGCGACTTTGAACTGATAACCATCAATTTCGATGGTTTCGCCACGTGCAGGTAAGTGGCCAAAGGCCTGCATCACCAATCCACCAATGGTATCCACTTCATCATCATTGAAGTGGGTGGCAAAGGTGTCGTTAAAATCTTCGATTGAGGCCAGAGCGCGAACCGTCCAGGTGTGACGGCTTAACTGACGGAAATCACCGTCTTCTTCGTCGTCATACTCATCTTCAATTTCCCCAACAATGAGTTCGAGAATATCTTCAATGGTGACAAGTCCGGAGACACCGCCAAACTCATCAATCACTATCGCCATGTGGTAGCGCTGCTGACGAAACTCTTTGAGCATGCGGTCAACACGCTTACTTTCCGGCACAACAACTGCCTGACGTAACACTTTTTCCATGCTAAATGGCTCAGTATCGCTACGCATAAACGGCAGCAGATCTTTAGCCATCAGAATCCCTTCGATATGATCTTTGTCTTCACTGATCACCGGGAAGCGGGAGTGTGCGGATTCGATGATGACATCGAGGCATTCGTCCAGCGTCTGGTTGTGTTTGAGCGTTACCATTTGAGAGCGAGGGATCATAATGTCGCGGACGCGTTGGTCGGCGATATCCATCACGCCTTCAAGCATGTCGCGAGTATCCTGATCGATCAGATCATTTTGCTCAGAATCACGGATGAGTGTCAGCAGATCGTCACGGTTTTTAGGCTCACCGTGGAATAGCTGGTTGAGAATCAGGGAAAAGAATCCCTTCTTACTGGCAGGTGTGTCACTGTTTTGGGAATTGTCGTCGCTCATGGCGTTAGGTTTTATTACCTCATGTTCGTTACTGATAAACAGGCAGCTCGATGGTGCGCTGCCTGTCTGTATATGCTTCGCAGAGTAACCCCCTACGGAGACTATTCTTTCTCGGCAATGTACGGATCAGCATACCCAAGAGCAAGCATTATCTCTGTTTCCAGGGATTCCATCTCTTCGGCTTCTTCGTCTTCAATGTGATCATAGCCAAGCAGATGCAGACTGCCGTGGATGACCATATGTGCCCAATGCGCATCCAGCAGTTTTTGCTGCTCTTTTGCTTCTTGTTCCACGACCTGACGGCAAATAATCAGGTCGCCCAACAGCGGCAGTTCAATGCCCGGAGGCGCTTCGAACGGGAATGACAGCACGTTAGTGGATTTATCTTTACCACGGTAGGTGAGATTCAGATCGTGGCTCTCAGCGTCATCCACCAGGCGAATTGTGACTTCTGACTCTTCCTGAAATTGTGGAATGACCGCATCAAGCCATGCCTGAAATTGTTCTTCCGTAGGCAGGCCGTTTGCATCTTCACACGCGACCTGTAAATCCAGTATAACCTGACTCATTTACTCTCCTGAGCGGCGGCATTAATTGCCATCGCTTCTCGCTTGCGCTCTGCTGCGAGTTCATCTTTACGAACCTGTTCCGCGTTTTCCCACGCTTCATAGGCATTCACAATGCGTGCTACAACCGGGTGGCGTACCACATCTTCGCTATTAAGGAAGTTAAAACTAATATCATCAACTTCTGCCAGTACGTCGATGGCGTGGCGCAAGCCGGACTTTGTGCTACGTGGCAGGTCAACCTGGGTGATGTCGCCAGTAATCACGGCTTTGGAGTTAAAGCCAATACGCGTCAGGAACATCTTCATCTGTTCGATGGTGGTGTTCTGGCTTTCATCTAGAATGATAAACGCATCGTTTAGCGTACGGCCGCGCATGTAAGCCAGCGGCGCGACTTCGATAACGTTACGCTCCATCAGCTTTTCAACGCGCTCAAAACCAAGCATTTCAAACAGTGCGTCGTATAACGGGCGCAAATAAGGATCAACTTTCTGGCTTAAATCGCCAGGCAGAAAGCCCAGCTTTTCACCGGCCTCAACGGCTGGGCGCGTAAGCAGGATACGACGGATATCCTGGCGTTCCAGCGCATCAACGGCTGCCGCAACAGCGAGGTAAGTTTTACCTGTACCTGCAGGGCCAACGCCAAAAGTAATGTCGTGGTCGAGAATATTGGCGATGTATTGTGCCTGGTTTGGTGTGCGCGGTTTGATGACGCCACGTTTGGTCTTAATGTTGACCGCTTTGCCGTACTCCGGAACGCTTTCAGCAGACTGTTCCAGCACGCGAATTTCTTTAATGGCGAGGTGGATTTGTTCAGGGGTTATATCCTGAATTTCGCCACGCATCGGTGCAGTATCGACATATAGATTGCGCAGAATATCTGCGGCAGCATTAACCAGAATCGGTCGACCTGTGAGTTTGAAGTCATAGTCACGACGGTTGATCTCGATGCCCAGCCGACGTTCAAGCTGCTTGATGTTGTCATCAAATGGGCCACACAGGCTTAGCAGACGCGCATTGTCTGCGGGTTCTAGCGTAATTTCACGTGTCTCGATATTCAAACTTATCCTCGCAGGGCCAGTAGAATGTATTGCTGCACTATTTATTGCAGTACTTATTGCAGTTGATAAAAAGTGCAGGCCATAAAAAAGATTATTTACGGCGACGGCTGATGGCGCAAGCCTGGTTTTTGATATTTGGGTGGCGGGTTCAGAATGCAACTGCAAACAATGAAAAACTCAGCGGAACACGAAGTTAGCGAGCCGCTGAGCTTTAAAGAGCGGCGTTAAGGCTGATAGATCCCTACGCCGATCTCATTCTCTTTACGTGTGCGTGCAATAACTGACTCAGGAGACTCGGCAATACGCAGCCCCATCTCATCTTCGGTGCGCACAACCTTACCGCGCAGCGAGTTGTTCGTCGCCACTTCAGTAATTTCGACATCAACAAATTTACCTACCATATCCGGCGTGCCTGCGAAGTTGACGCCACGGTTGTTTTCGGAACGTCCGGTCAGCTCCATGATATTTCTGCGTGATGTGCCTTCGACAAGGACACGCTGAATGGTGCCAACCATCTTACGGCTATATTCCATGGCCTGTTGGTTGATACGCTCTTGCAGAATATAGAGGCGCTGTAATTTCTCTGCTTCTGGCACGTCATCAACCATATCGGCGGCTGGTGTGCCCGGTCGAGAAGAAAAGACGAAGCTGTAGCTCACGTCAAAATTCACATCGCCAATGACTTTCATGGTTTGCTCGAAGTCCTGCTGGGTTTCGCCAGGGAAGCCAACAATGAAATCAGAACTAATTTGAATGTCAGGACGTACGGCACGCAGCTTGCGAATAATTGATTTGTATTCAAGAGCTGTATGGGTACGGCCCATCAGGTTTAGCACACGGTCGGATCCACACTGGATCGGCAAGTGCAGGAAACTCACCAGTTCAGGTGTGTCGCGATAAACCTCAATGATATCGTCAGTGAATTCAATCGGGTGGCTGGTAGTGAAACGAATACGATCAATACCGTCAATTGCCGCAACCAGGCGCAGTAGTTCAGCGAATGAACAGATACCGCCATCGAAAGAAGGCCCTCGGTAAGCATTCACGTTCTGGCCGAGCAGGTTAACTTCACGCACGCCTTGCGCTGCGAGCTGTGCGATTTCAAACAGCACATCATCACATGGACGGTTCACTTCCTCACCACGTGTATAAGGCACTACGCAGTAAGTACAATACTTGTTACAGCCTTCCATAATAGAAACGAATGCTGTCGGGCCATCGGCTTTTGGCTCTGGCAGACGGTCAAACTTTTCGATTTCAGGGAAGCTGACATCAACGATTGGGCTACGGTTACCGCGAACTTTGTTGATCATTTCAGGCAAACGGTGCAGCGTCTGCGGCCCGAAAACAATATCAACATAGTGTGCACGGCTACGAATCAGTTTACCTTCCTGGGAAGCAACACAGCCGCCAACACCAATAATGATGTCGGGATTTTTGCGCTTTAATAGTTTCCAACGGCCAAGCAGATGGAACACTTTTTCCTGGGCTTTTTCACGGATAGAGCAGGTATTAAGCAGCAATACATCCGCTTCTTTTGGGTTATCCGTAAGCGTATAGCCATGCGTGCTATTCAGCAGATCGGCCATCTTCGATGAATCGTATTCGTTCATCTGACAGCCCCAGGTTTTGATATGGAGTTTTTTTGTCATCGACTTGCCATTGCTCAGTTGAAGCCAGGAATTCAGGCCGCGTATTGTAATGCTTTGGCCTTGATGTGACCAGCTTGCTTAAAAATCCGGTAGAATCAGCATAGACAATTTAAGGACAAACTCATCATGTTGAATCAGTCAATTGATGTCGCGGTAGTTGGCGGGGGTATGGTCGGCGCGGCCGCCGCCCTTGGTCTTGCGCAAAATGGTTTTCAGGTGGCGGTAATTGAGCAGCAGGCACCTGCAGCATTTGATCCTGCAAGCCAGCCTGATGTACGTATTTCTGCGATCAGCAGTGCATCGGTCGGATTGCTGAAATCACTCGGCGTCTGGGATGCTATCCGGGCAATGCGTAGCCACGCGTATCGTCAGCTCGAAACCTGGGAGTGGGAAAGCGCCCACGTCAGCTTTAAAGCACAAGAGCTAGGGCTGCCAGAATTGGGCTACATGGTGGAAAACCAGGTTTTACAGCTCGCGTTGTGGCAGGAGCTGGAGGCCCATTCGAACGTCACGTTGGTTTGCCCTGCACACATTGACCGTATGCACGGGCAGGCAGGGAAGTGGACGCTACATTTTGCGGATGAGCAAACACTAACAGTGCCGATGGTGATTGGCGCAGATGGTGCAAATTCTCAGGTTCGGCGTTGGGCGGGCATTGGTATTCATGCCTGGCAGTATCGTCAGTCGTGCATGCTCATTACGGTAAAATGCGAACAAGCACCAGGTGATAGCACCTGGCAGCATTTTACGCCGAACGGACCCCACGCATTTTTGCCGCTATTTGATAACTGGGCTTCACTGGTCTGGTACGACTCCCCGGCACGCATCCGCCAGTTGCAAAATATGACCATGCCACAACTGCAAAAAGCGATTGAGGCGAGTTTCCCGGAGCGTTTAGGTAAAATAACACCGGTTGCCAGTGGCGCATTCCCGCTGATTCGTCGCCATGCATTGCAATACACGCAGCAAGGGCTGGCATTAATTGGTGATGCAGCGCATACCATTCATCCATTAGCCGGGCAGGGCGTGAATCTTGGTTATCGTGATGTGGACGCTTTACTTGATGTGATGATTAAAGCGCGTAGCTACGGAGAGAACTGGGCAGATTCACGCGTGCTAAAACGCTACCAGACGCGTAGGCAGGCCGATAATTTCCTGATGCAAAGTGGAATGGATCTGTTTTACGCAGGTTTCAGCAATACATTAGGGCCATTGCGAGTGATTCGAAACTTAGGGTTAATGGCGGCTGAACGTGGTGGGGTACTTAAACGCCAGGCGTTGAAGTATGCGTTAGGATTATGAGTCGGTAAATTTCCCCAGGTCGGATTAGCGTAAGCGACATCCGACATTCATTTTACCAAACGCAGAAAAGCAAAAAGCTCGCCGAAGCGAGCTTTTCATTTTTGGCTGGGGTACGAGGATTCGAACCTCGGAATGCTGGTATCAGAAACCAGAGCCTTACCGCTTGGCGATACCCCAAAAATATGGTGGCTACTACGGGAATCGAACCTGTGACCCCATCATTATGAGTGATGTGCTCTAACCAGCTGAGCTAAGTAGCCTAATTTTAAAACTATTTCTTCGACTGGCTGGGGTACCTGGATTCGAACCAGGGAATGCCGGTATCAAAAACCGGTGCCTTACCGCTTGGCGATACCCCAACTTTGGGTGCACAAAACTAACGTGCTATGTCGAAAACTGCTATATCAAAAAAAGTGGCTGGGGTACCTGGATTCGAACCAGGGAATGCCGGTATCAAAAACCGGTGCCTTACCGCTTGGCGATACCCCATCCGTGCAACGCTTTAAAATGGTGCGGGAGGCGAGACTTGAACTCGCACACCTTGCGGCGCCAGAACCTAAATCTGGTGCGTCTACCAATTTCGCCACTCCCGCGCTAAAAAAAGAATAATGGTGGCTACTACGGGAATCGAACCTGTGACCCCATCATTATGAGTGATGTGCTCTAACCAGCTGAGCTAAGTAGCCTTCTTTTTTCTGCGTAACCTTATCGGCGTTGCGGGGCGCATTATGCGTAGTTGGCCTTCTAGCGTCAACAAATTTTTTCCCGAAAAGTCGCTGAAATTGTCTGTTTGACTAGCTTACGAACAGCTTGGTGCAATATTCGTCAATTATCGGTTATTTCGTGGTTTTATCTGATGAAAAACCACGAATCAGGGGGGGAGATATTGTAGAAACAAAAACGGGCCCGTAGGCCCGTGTGTTTAATTTTGCTCGCTTATTTGTAAGCGGACTGGTGAACGCCTACTGCACGGCCTGATGGATCATTCATTGTTTTGAATGCTTCATCCCATTCGATGGCCTTAGCTGATGAACAGGCAACAGATGGGCCACCTGGAACGCACTGCGCAGCGCTTGGTAGTGGGAATAACTCTTCAAAGATTCCACGATACAAATAAGCTTCTTTAGAGCCTGGTGTGTTGTACGGGAAACGATAGCTCGCGGTTTCCAGTTGTTGGTCGGTTACCTGGCCTGCAGCAACTTCTTTCAACGTGTCAATCCAGCTGTAACCTACACCATCAGAGAATTGCTCTTTCTGGCGCCATGCGACGCTTGCTGGCAGGTAAGATTCAAAACATTCACGCAGGATATGTTTTTCCATCTTGCCGTTGCCGCACATTTTGTCTTTCGGGTTGATGCGCATAGCCACATCAAGGAATTTCTTGTCCAGGAACGGTACGCGAGCTTCAACGCCCCAGGCAGACATCGCTTTGTTAGCTCGTGCACAGTCAAACATATGCAGTGCCTGGAGCTTGCGAACAGTCTCTTCGTGCAGCTCTTTATCGTTTGGCGCTTTATGGAAGTACAGGTAGCCGCCAAACACTTCGTCAGAACCTTCACCAGACAGCACCATTTTGATGCCCATGGCCTTGATTTTGCGTGACATCAAATACATTGGAGTCGATGCACGAATGGTCGTCACATCGTAAGTTTCAATGTGATAGATAACATCACGAATCGCATCCAGGCCTTCTTGCACTGTGAAATGGATTTCGTGGTGAACGGTACCTAAGTGGTTTGCCACTTCTTGTGCAGCTTTCAGGTCAGGGGAACCCACTAAACCGACCGCAAAAGAGTGTAACTGCGGCCACCAGGCTTCAGAACGCTCTTCATCTTCTACGCGACGAGCGGCAAATTTCTTAGTAATTGCAGAGATAACGGATGA
This sequence comes from Buttiauxella noackiae ATCC 51607, assembly GCF_001654865.1. Taxonomy (GTDB): domain Bacteria; phylum Pseudomonadota; class Gammaproteobacteria; order Enterobacterales; family Enterobacteriaceae; genus Buttiauxella; species Buttiauxella noackiae. The sequence goes on from NZ_LXEO01000007.1 coordinate 73,204, forward strand.
ATCCAGACCACCAGACAGCAGCACGCCGTATGGAACGTCAGACATCAGGTGGCTTTTTACGGAATCCTCCAGTGCCTGACGAAGTTCGTTTTTATCAGTAACGTTATCTTTTACCGCATCGTATTCGAACCAGTCGCGCTGATAATAGCTGCGGATTTCACCATCTTTACTCCACAGGTAGCTGCCAGCCGGGAACTCTTTAATCGTGCGGCAAACAGGAACCAGCGCTTTCATTTCTGAAGCTACATACATGTTGCCGTGTTCATCATGACCCATATACAAGGGGATGATACCGATATGGTCACGACCAATCAGGTAGGCGTCTTGTTTTTCGTCATAGAGAATGAAGGCAAACATACCTTGCAGATCGTCGAGGAATTCTGGGCCTTTTTCCTGGTAAAGCGCGAGGATAACCTCACAATCGGAACCTGTCTGGAATTCGTAACGGTCACCATATTCTGCACGCAGAGCCTGATGGTTGTAGATTTCACCGTTCACAGCCAGAGCGTGAGTTTTTTCTTTATTGTACAGCGGCTGTGCACCGGCATTAACGTCAACAATAGAGAGGCGTTCATGGGAAAGAATGGCTTTATCGTTAGCGTAAACACCAGACCAGTCTGGGCCACGGTGGCGCATCAGGCGAGATAACTCGAGTGCCTTCTTACGCAGTTCGACCGCATCGGTCTTGATATCCAGAACACCAAAAATTGAACACATAGAATTCTCTCCGTAATGCTTCTTTGAGCCATTAAATTGTTTTGTTGCATTGCATGACTATGAAAATGCGCAATCATTGACGTGAATGCAAGTCCTTTAGTCCTGGAGGGATAAATAGTTCAATGGTGATTGTTGATTACTGAAAAATGATGATGAAATAAGCAGAATAATTAGCGGATCAGCAATTATTGGTGGAATTGTCAGGCGGGCATTTAGTGAAATAGAAAATGATTGTTGAATCGATAAAACGCCCGGCAATACCGGGCGAATTATGAATTAGATAATGTCTACTTCAGCCACAGAGGGATAAATCCACGAAGGGCGGAATGGCATGGCATCGATATCGTTCAGTGTCGAAACACCTGACAGCACGAGAATTGTTTCTAAACCTGCCTGGAATCCGGCAAGAATATCGGTACGAAGGTTATCGCCGACAATCACCGTGTGCTCAGAATGTGCCTGCATCTTGTTAAGCGCTGCGCGAATAATCCATGGACTTGGTTTTCCTACACAGAATGGTTTGCGGCCCGAAATTTTCTCGATACCTGCGCAAAGCGCACCACAGGCTGGATAGTAACCACGGCCATGTGTATCAGGGTTAGTCGCAATAAAGCGCGCACCGTTTGCGACGAAGTAGGCGGCCTTGTGCATCATTTCCCAGTTATAAGAGCGGGTTTCACCGACGATGACAAAGTCAGGGTTGATATCGGTGATAGTAAAGCCTGCTTTATACAGTTCATGAATCAACGCACCTTCACCGACAACGTACGCTTTTTTCCCTTCCTGACGGCGCAGGAAATCCGCGGTTGCCATTGCGGAGGTATAAAAGACGCTATCAGGAACATCAATGCCTGCCGAAGCAAAACGGTTTGCCAGATCCTGGCCGGTTTGAGACGGGTAATTGGTCAACAGGACCAGCGGCATACCCTTTTCCATGATGCGCGCTAAGAATTCATTAGCGCCTGGTACGGCGACGTTGTCGTGCATCAGCACGCCGTCAATATCACAAATTACATTCTGAATGGTCATCGACTACTCGGGCTCACCTGAAAGGAAGGCGTAACTATAGCGTAAAAAGGCCAGTGTCTGGGCTACTAACTTTCCAGCAAACGTTGCAGCAGAACGCCATTTAGCATCGAGCGTTTTACCAAAGCAAAGGCACCAATGGCTGAACGGTCATCAAGTTTTGAGCGCACAACGGGCAGGTTCTTACGGAATGCTTTCAATACCTGAGTATTGATGCAGGCTTCGATAGCGGGAAGAAGCACTTTTTCAGCTTCAATGATTTCCCCGGCAATGACCACTTTTTGCGGGTTAAACAGGTTAATTGCGATGGAAATGGCTTTGCCTAAGTGGCGACCTACATGTTCAATCACTTCGCAGGCCAGCGGATCGCCTTTGTTCGCAGCTTTACAAATCGCGGTAATATCGCAATCTTCAAGTGTCAGGCGGCTGTTATAACCTTGCTCAAGTAAATGGCGTACGCGGTGTTCAATCGCAGCATTGGCCGCAATAGTTTCCAGGCATCCAAAGTTTCCGCAGTGGCAGCGCTCGCCTAAGGGATCAACCTGAATGTGGCCAATCTCACCAACGTTGCCGTTGCGACCAATAAAAATACGCCCGTTAGACAAAATACCGGCACCTGTCCCCCGATGCACACGCACCAAAATGGAGTCATCGCAGTCGTGTGTTGCACCAAAATAGTGCTCTGCAAGCGCCAGGCTACGGATATCGTGGCCAACATAACAGGTCACTTTGAACTGTTTTTCCAGGCTATCGACTAACGACCAGTTATTGACCTGGATATGAGGCATGTAACGAATCACACCGCTTTCAGGATCGACCAGACCCGGCAGGATTACTGAAATCGCAATCAACTCACGCATTTTACGTGTATTGAGCTCGATAAATTGGGCAATGGCATTTAGCAGGGCATGCTCTAGCGTTTCCTGAGTTCGTTCAGGAAGAGAGTAGTGCTCTTCGGCGATCGGTTTAGCGCTGAGGTCAAATAACGTGATGGTTGCATCGTGGCGGCCAAGACGCACGCCAATAGCATGGAAATTGCGGGTTTCAGTGATAATTGAGATAGCGCGGCGGCCCCCGGTGGAAGCCTGTTGATCAACTTCTTTGATCAGTCCGCGCTCAATTAACTGGCGAGTAATTTTCGTGACGCTGGCAGGTGCTAGCTGGCTCTGTTCGGCAATTTGAATGCGAGAGATTGGCCCATGTTGGTCAATCAGGCGATATACCGCCGCGCTATTCAGTTGTTTTACCAGATCGACATTACCAATTTGAGCCTGTCCGCCAGTCGTCATGCCTTAATTACTCAGTTACGACCTCGTTACCATTAACAAAGGTCTTGGTTATTTTAAAATCGCGGGTAAAGGTCGTCAGGTTGGCGACTTTTCCTGCTTCAATAGTACCTAATTGCTGCTCAACACCCATTGCACGGGCAGGGTAAAGAGTGGCCATACGCAACACTTCGTCTAATGCAATGCCAGCATGCTCAACCAGGTTGCACACCCCTTCAATCATCGTCAGGGCTGAGCCGCTCAGCGTACCGTTCTCATCTACGCATAAACCGTCACGGTAGTATATTGTTTTTCCTGCGAAAATGAATTCATCGATATTTGCGCCAGCAGGAGCCGTTGCATCAGTCACCAGGCACAGCTTATCGCCTTTGACCTTTTTCGCAGTACGAATATTGGCATAGTCCACATGCAAACCATCGGCAATGATACCGCAGTAAACATCTGGTTCATCAAAAATTGCCCCAGCAAGACCCGGCTCGCGACCCGTAATATATGGCATTGCATTGAAAAGGTGGGTTGCGAAGGTGATGCCTGCACGGAAGCCGACTTTGGCTTCTTTTACAGTGGCATTGGAGTGCCCGGCTGAAACGATAATGCCGGAAGCAACCAGTTTGCTAATCACTTCTGGTGCGACCATCTCTGGAGCCAAAGTGACTTTAGTGATGACATCCGCGTTTTGGCACAGGAAATCAACCAGTTCTGCATCAGGTTTACGCACAAAGCTTGGATTGTGCGTTCCTTTTTTCACCATGTTTAACCATGGGCCTTCAAGGTGCAGACCGAGTGCCTGGTGCTGATACTTCGCCAGGTATTCGCGCATCACTTTCACGCCTTGCTTCATCAGCTCATCGCTGCTGGTGATAAGCGTAGGTAAGTAGCTGGTACAGCCAGAACGCTCGTTGGCTTTCTGCATGATTTCCAGAGTTTCAACGGTAACCGCATCTGCGGAATCGTTGAACTGGACGCCGCCACAACCATTAAGTTGCACATCAATAAAACCGGGGGCGATGATTGCACCACCCACATCGCGAGTCTCAATACCCGCAGGGAGATCTGAGCGCGGGCAAACGCGTTCAATCAGGCCGTTCGCGATAACAACCGCGTGATCATCAAGAATTTCATGGCCGGTATAAATCCGACCGTGAGTTAATGCAAACATAGTTACCCCCGGTTATACCCGTCATACTTCAAGCTGCAGCGACGTTGGCTGCAACTCGAATTATTTAAGGTATAAGTAAATATTTAAAGACCTTTGATGTTTTCTGCTTCGAGCTCATTGAAGTACTTAAGCGTCTTCACTTTGAGTTCCATGGTAGATGGCTCATCACACACAACCACTGCTTTAGGGTGAAGTTGCAGACAGCTAATAGTCCACATGTGATTGACGTTGCCTTCGACAGCAGCTTGCAGAGCTTGCGCTTTCAGATGACCAATTACCAAAATCATCACTTCTTCAGCATCAAGCAGAGTGCCCACGCCCACAGTCAGTGCAAATTTTGGAACCTGAGTCACGTCGCCATCAAAGAAACGAGAGTTTGCAACACGGGTGTCATGAGTCAGCGTTTTGATACGAGTACGCGAAGCCAGAGAAGAAGCAGGTTCGTTGAACGCGATGTGACCATCGTTGCCCACGCCACCCATAAACAGGTGAATTTTACCGTATGAACGAATTTTTTCTTCATAACGACGGCACTCTGCGTCAACATCATCAGCATTGCCATTCAGCAGGTTGATATTTTCCGCTGGAATATCAACATGATCAAAGAAGTTGCGGTGCATAAACGTATGATAGCTTTCTGGATGCTCTTTTGGCAGGCCAACGTATTCATCCATATTGAAGGTGACGACGTTTTTAAAGCTAACCTGGCCCGCTTTATGCATCTCTACCAGCGCTTTGTACGCTTCAAGAGGAGTACCGCCGGTTGGCAGGCCCAGTACGAAAGGACGATCTGCTGTCGGGTTAAACGCATTGATACGCTTAACGATATGGCGTGCTGCCCATTTGCCAACTTGCGCTGGAGTAGCCAGGGGAATCAGTCTCATCATTCACCTCATAAGTTAATAGAAAATAGCTTTAGCCAGATTGATTGTCCGAACCCTCTAAGGGTAAACCAGTTTCGAACCGGTTATTACGGGATCAATCTGCCTTGATTTTTCGGATGATAAAATAAGTTTTAGTCGATAGCTAGCCAAAGGGGAGTGGAATAACAATATTTGGTGATTTTAATCACAAAAAAAGGGTGTTTAATTTGCGATACGAATTAATTTTTCACACACTCTGAAAGTTGGCGAATCTTCGTCATGCTTTCAAGGTTTGTTACACAATAATAAAACTGCTTTGAACGAGCCTTAACGGGGTCTCATAGGGGGAATTAACGTGAGTATTCTAGGTTATATGCAAAAGGTTGGCCGTGCGCTGATGGTGCCGGTAGCCACGCTACCAGCCGCAGCCATTTTAATGGGTGTTGGTTACTGGATTGACCCGGTTAGCTGGGGTGGTGATAGCGCATTAGCTGCGTTGTTCATCAAATCTGGTGCTGCAATCATTGACCACATGGGAGTGCTGTTTGCCATTGGTGTGGCTTACGGTATGTCCAAAGATAAAGATGGTGCTGCTGCACTAACCGGTTTTGTCGGTTTCCTGGTTTTGACGACTCTCTGTTCGCCAGCCGCTGTTTCCATGATCAAACACATTCCGTTGGATCAGGTTCCATTGGCGTTCACTAAAATTGAAAACCAATTTGTGGGCATCATGGTGGGTATTATCTCCGCAGAGTTGTACAACCGTTTCAGCAGCGTTGAGTTGCCGAAAGCGTTGTCCTTCTTCAGCGGTCGTCGCCTGGTTCCAATTCTTACCTCCTTTGTGATGATTGCAGTTGCCTTCATCATGATGTTCATCTGGCCAATCGTTTTCAGCGGCCTGGTGAACTTTGGTGAGCACATCCAGAAAATGGGTTCAATTGGCGCAGGTGTGTATGCGTTCTTCAACCGTCTGCTGATTCCAGTTGGTCTGCACCATGCTCTGAACTCCGTGTTCTGGTTTGACGTTGCAGGTATTAACGATATTCCTAAATTCCTCGGCGGTGCTAAATCTATCGCTGAAGGTACTGGTATCGTTGGTATTACTGGCCGTTATCAAGCTGGCTTCTTCCCAATCATGATGTTTGGTCTTCCAGGTGCTGCATTGGCAATCTACCACTGCGCGCGTCCTGAAAATAAAGCCAAAGTATTGGGTATCATGATGGCGGGTGCGTTTGCTGCCTTCTTTACTGGTATCACCGAACCGTTGGAATTCTCCTTCATGTTCGTGGCTCCAGTTCTGTATCTGATTCACGCAGTGCTGACCGGTATCTCTGTATTTATCGCAGCAAGCATGCATTGGATTGCTGGTTTCGGCTTCAGTGCGGGTCTGGTGGATATGGTGCTTTCTTCCCGTAACCCACTTGCAACACATTGGTACATGCTGATTCCACAGGGCATCGTGTTCTTCGCTATTTACTACGTCGTGTTCCGTTTCACTATCACCAAATTCAATCTGTTGACTCCGGGTCGTGAACTGGCAGTTGCAGGGGATGAGACTGATGGTCAGGACGTCAATGTTAGCGCTAGCGCTTCTCAAGATGTGTCTGAGCTGGCTCGTCAGTACATCGCAGCGGTAGGTGGTTCTGCAAACCTGACTGGCATCGATGCATGTATCACTCGTCTGCGTCTGAACGTGAAAGACTCTTCATTGGTTAATGAAGCGTTGGCGAAACGTCTGGGTGCGACCGGTGTTATCCGTCTGAACAAAACAAGTGTGCAAATCATTGTCGGCTTTGTCGCTGAGAAAATTGCTAACTCCATGAAAACTGTCGGTGAAGTTGCTGCAGCTCCTGTGAGTGCGGCGGCTGCGGCACCTGTGGCTGCTGCAAAACCACAAGCAGTTCCAAATGCTGTAACCATTGCAGCTCTGGTTTCACCAGTAACAGGTGACGTGGTTGCGCTGGATCAGGTTCCTGATGAAGCCTTCGCCAGCAAAGCAGTTGGTGATGGTGTTGCTGTTAAGCCAACTGGAAAAACAGTTGTCGCGCCAGCTGCCGGTACTATCGTAAAAATCTTTAATACCAACCATGCGTTCTGTCTGGAAACCGAGAAAGGTGCTGAGATCGTTGTCCATATGGGCATTGATACTGTTGCATTGAACGGCCAGGGCTTTACTCGTCTGGTAGAAGAGGGTGCTGAAGTGGTCGCAGGCCAGCCGATTCTGGAAATGGATCTTGATTTCCTGAATGCGAACGCCCGCTCCATGATTAGTCCAGTAGTTTGTAGCAACATCGACGACTACAGCGGTCTGGTACTCCAGGCGCAAGGTTCTGTTGTTGCAGGGCAAACACCTCTGTACGAAATTAAAGGCAAATAATCGCTCCTGAGTCATAGATTGTGCCTTTAGCGGCTGGAGAGTTTTTTCTCCAGCCGCTTTTTTATACCCATCTGTCACTCCTCCCCGATATCCTTATTTATGCAACTAAAGGTTGTTTCCGACGCTTGCTTATAAGATCATGTGCGGATAACTAAAGTTTTTGCATAGAGGAACCCGCGATGAGTGAGGCAGAAGTCCGCCCAACTAACTTTATTCGCCAGATTATTGATGAAGATTTGGCCAATGGTAAGCACGACAGTATTTGCACCCGTTTTCCACCAGAGCCAAATGGTTATCTGCATATCGGTCATGCAAAATCCATCTGCCTGAACTTTGGTATCGCGCAAGATTATCAAGGGCAATGCAACCTGCGTTTCGATGACACCAATCCAGCAAAAGAAGACATCGAATTCGTAGATTCCATTAAGCACGACGTTGAATGGCTTGGTTTTCATTGGTCAGGCAACGTGCGTTACTCTTCCGACTATTTTGATCAGTTGTTTAACTATGCCGTTGAACTTATCAATAAAGGTCTGGCGTATGTTGATGAACTGACTCCAGAGCAGATCCGTGAATATCGCGGCTCACTGACCTCGCCTGGGAAAAACAGCCCATATCGCGACCGTACGGTTGAAGAGAACCTTGCGCTGTTCGAGAAGATGCGTAATGGCGAGTTCGCTGAAGGGACTGCGTGCCTGCGTGCGAAAATTGACATGGCATCACCGTTCATCGTAATGCGTGATCCGGTTATTTATCGTATTAAATTTGCCGAGCACCACCAGACCGGTAACAAGTGGTGCATCTACCCGATGTACGACTTCACTCACTGCATTTCCGATGCGTTAGAAGGCATTACGCACTCCCTGTGTACGCTGGAATTCCAGGACAACCGTCGTCTGTACGATTGGGTGTTGGATAACATCACTATTCCTGCGCATCCGCGTCAGTACGAGTTTTCTCGCCTGAATCTTGAATACTCCATCATGTCTAAGCGCAAGCTGAACCTGCTGGTGACAGAGAAGGTTGTAGAAGGTTGGGATGACCCACGTATGCCGACTATTTCTGGTCTGCGTCGCCGTGGTTATACGGCCGCTTCAATTCGTGAGTTCTGTAAGCGCATTGGTGTGACTAAGCAAGACAACACCGTTGAAATGGCTTCGCTGGAATCCTGTATTCGTGATGACCTGAACGAGAACGCGCCGCGTGCGATGGCAGTACTCGATCCGGTGAAAGTGATCATCGAAAACTTCCCGCAGGGCGAAGTTGAAATGGTGACTATGCCTAATCATCCGAATAAGCCTGAAATGGGCAGCCGCCAGGTACCGTTTAGCCGTGAGATCTACATCGATCGTGCTGACTTCCGTGAAGAAGCCAACAAACAGTACAAGCGTCTGGTGCTGGGCAAAGAAGTGCGCCTGCGCAATGCATATGTGATTAAAGCCGATCGCGTTGAGAAAGATGAAGCAGGTAATATCACCGTGCTGCATTGCTCCTACGATCCGGACACATTAAGCAAAGACCCGGCTGATGGCCGCAAAGTGAAAGGCGTTATCCACTGGGTAAGCGCAGAGCACGCACTGCCGGTTGAAATTCGCCTTTACGACCGTCTGTTCAGCGTTGCCAACCCAGGGGCTGCAGAAGACTTCCTGGCGACGATTAACCCAGAATCTCTGGTGATCAAGCAAGGTTTCGTTGAGCCAAGCCTGCAAAATGCCGAAAAAGGCAAAGCGTACCAGTTCGAGCGCGAAGGTTATTTCTGCCTGGATAGCCGTTATGCAACTGCTGACAAACTGGTATTTAACCGCACCGTTGGCTTGCGTGATACCTGGGCGAAAATGGGCGAGTAGTTCCTTTTCCCTAAGTCAATATCTGACAAAAACGCCGCAAATTGCGGCGTTTTTTTTCGCTTTATAATCATTTGCTTAAAAATATCTTCACATTCGCGTTGCGAATTAATGTTATTTACACTTCTTACTGTCTACTTTTTATGGTCAACCTCGGAACATTAAAAACTCTTCTTTTTATAATGTGAGCGCTCTCATATAGAGCTTTGTATTTTATAAATCTTAATTATCAAGATAAAATCCTAGTGTCGTTGTTTGTTACAAATACTCATAAATTATGTGCTCTCTGTCATAATATCGGAATGAACTCTTACAAAGTCATTGATAATTCGCGTCGCGAAAAATAGTCTTAAGGGCAGCAGTAATGCGGGCAAATATTCATAACCGCTTTAGCCGTTAGGCATTTTTACTTTTTTTCGCCATAAGGCGTCTTTTAACGTCCGGCGATTATTGATACGTCAAAGAGGAATAATATATGCGTACGTTTAGTGGCAAACGTAGTGCACTGGCGCTTGCAATTGCAGGTGTCACGGCTCTTTCAGGACTTGTAGTCATCCCTCAGGCAAGTGCCGCAGGTTTTATTGATGACTCGACTCTGACCGGTGGTGTTTATTACTGGCAACGTGAGCGTGACCGTAAAGATGTTACGACTGATAAATATGAAACTAACCTTGCGCACTCTACCTGGAACGCCAACCTTGACTTCCAGTCTGGTTTCGCCGCTGACATGTTCGGTCTCGATATCGCGGCCTTTACTGCTATCGAAATGGCAGAAAATGGCGACAGCGGTCACCCGAACGAAATCGCATTTTCCTCTGTAAACAAAGCTTACGACGAAGATTATTCAGGCGATAAAAGCGGCATTAGCCTCTATAAAGCAGCCGCTAAATTTAAATACGGTCCAGTTTGGGCGCGTGGCGGTTACATTCAGCCAACCGGGCAAACCTTGCTCGCACCGCACTGGAGCTTCATGCCTGGTACTTATCAGGGCGCTGAAGCCGGTGCAAACTTTGACTACGGCGATTCTGGTGCGTTGAGCTTCTCCTACATGTGGACCAACGAGTACAAAGCTCCATGGCACCTGGAAATGGACAAGTTCTATCAGAACGACAAAAACACCAAAGTTGAATATTTACACTCTCTTGGCGCGAAATATGACTTCAAAAATGATTTCATTCTCGAAGCGGCATTTGGGCAGGCTGAAGGCTACGTTGATCAGTACTTCACCAAAGCAAGCTACAAATTTGATATCGCCGGCAGCCCGTTAACAACCAGCTACCAGTTCTACGGCACGCGTGACAAAGTTTCTGATGGCAGCGTTAACGATCTGTACGACGGCACAGCATGGTTACAAGCTCTGACTCTCGGATACCGAGTGGGCCAGGTTGATTTGCGTCTTGAAGGAACTATTGTTAAAGCCGATGGCCAACAAGGTTACTTCCTGCAGCGTATGACCCCAACTTATGCATCTTCAAACGGTCGTCTTGATGTGTGGTGGGATAACCGCTCTGACTTCAACGCCAACGGTGAAAAAGCAGTATTTGCTGGCGCGATGTATGACCTGAGCAACTGGAATCTGGCAGGTTGGGCAGTGGGTGCTTCTTATGTGTACGCATGGGATGCAAAACCAAGCTCTAAACCAACCACTGACGGTTACTACGATGCTGATAATCGCCTGAAAGAATCTGCCTACAGCCTTGATGCGTTGTATACCGTTCAGGATGGCCGTGCGAAAGGTACTCTGTTCAAACTGCACTTCACTCAGTATGACAACCATTCAGACATCCCAAGCTGGGGCGGTGGTTACGGCAACATCTTCCAGGATGAGCGCGACGTGAAATTCATCGTCATCGCACCGTTCACCATCTTCTGATTCGAATCCGGGCGTGAAAACGCCCGGTTTTCTTAAGGATATCAAGCATGAAAAAAATCATTCTGACTGTGGTGATGGCGTTAGGTTTGAGTGCATGTGCACAGCAACAACCTAAAACTGCTCCGGAAGATTCAAAGCTGAAACAAGCATATAGTGCCTGCATTAACACTGCAGAAGGTAACCCTGATAAAATCCAGGCCTGCCAAAGCGTGCTGAATGTACTGGGTCAGGAAAAAGAGCATCAAGAGTTTGCGAAGAAAGAAACCGTTCGCACACTGGATTACCAGAACTGCATTCAGGCAACACAAACGGGTAATGACCAGGCGGTTAAAGCTAAATGCGATAAAATCTGGCAGGAAATCCGCGCAAACAACAAATAGTTACCTTATTTGGGCAATAAAAAAACCGGTGAATTGTCTCACCGGTTTTTTTATAGGTGACATCCGGGCCAGGGATGTCAGGCTATGCAGATTACTTTTCGCTGATTTCGTGCGCGTTTTCGTCGGTACGGCAATCACCTTCAGCGCAATGACCGTACAGGTACAGGCTGTGGTTAGTCAGACGAATACCATGACGTGATGCGATTTCGCGCTGGCGGGCTTCGATTGAATCATCACTGAATTCAATAACTTTGCCGCAGTCCAGGCAAATCAGGTGGTCATGGTGATGCTGTTGCGTCAGTTCGAATACGGATTTGCCGCCTTCGAAGTTATGACGAGTCACAATGCCTGCATCATCAAACTGGTTTAATACACGATAAACTGTGGCGAGACCAATCTCTTCGCCCATATCAATCAGACGTTTATATAAGTCTTCCGCACTGACGTGATGGTTCACCGGCCCTTGCAACACTTCAAGGATTTTTAATCGCGGAAGCGTGACTTTCAGGCCGGCCTTCTTTAATGCGGTATTATTGTCAGTCATGCGGAAATTGTCCTGTTGCTTAACGATTCGCTCGGACTCAGGGTGAGCGTTAAGATGAATGCGTCTCATTATAGAACTGCCACTTCTAAATGGGAACCGCAAGTATTATGCATAATCAAGCTAAGAAATGGCGGTTGAGTCGCGATTTGATGGCCTTGTTAGCTATTTTGTCAGGAGTTCATTGTACAGGGACAAACTGAAAAGTTAAAAATTTGTAGCAATTATTTTAATCGGAAATAACTATCAATGCGGCGCAACCTAATAGTTGTGCCGCATCTGGAATCAGGCGTTGATGATATCAGCCAGGTTTAGTTCTTCAGAAACTTGTTTAACCCACTTCTGAACACGTTCAGCAGTCAGTTCTGGTTGACGGTCTTCGTCAATTGCCAGCCCAACAAAGTGGTCATCGTCTGCAAGACCTTTAGACGCTTCGAAATGGTAACCCGCCGTTGGCCAGTGACCGACGATAGCTGCACCACGCGGCTCAATGATGTCACGGATAGTACCTAATGCGTCACAGAAGTATTCTGCATAGTCTTCCTGGTCGCCACAGCCGAACAGGGCAACCAGTTTGCCATTGAAATCAACTTCTTCCAGAGTTGGGAAGAAATCATCCCAGTCGCACTGCGCTTCGCCGTAGTACCACGTTGGAATGCCGAGAAGCAGAATGTCGAAGCCTTCCAGGTCTTCTTTGCTGCTCTTAGCAATGTCATGCACCTCAGCAACATCCTTACCGAGCTGTTTTTGAATCATTTTCGCGATATTTTCGGTGTTACCGGTGTCGCTGCCGAAAAAAATGCCTACGATTGCCATGAGTAAAATAACCTCTTGATACTTAATGGTATGGTGGCTGCTATTTAGCCACAGATAGGGCAATCATAGCAGAACACATCACAGTGCGGAAACTGCTATGACCCTGTAGTGCACAGTCTGCAAAATCTAACAGGGAAGCAGCATTAAAACTAACTGAGATGTTGCTTCAGTTGTTCGAGCAGCATCTCTTCAATCAATTCACTACGACTGATATTGCGCGCTTCAGCCAACTGATTGAGAGCATCTACCGCATCGTTATTGAGCTTTAGCTCCACTCGCTTCAGGCCGCGTACTTTATCGCGCTTGAGTTGGTTGCGTTTATTGATACGCAATTGCTCATCACGCGTTAGCGGATTGGTTTTTGGTCGCCCCGGGCGACGCTCGTCCGCGAACAGATCTAATGTAGTACGGTCCGTTTGTTCTTTTGCCATGATTAGACTACTGACAGGGAATTCAGGTGGCACGGAGCGGGGTGCTCTGGCGCATTTTAGCGCGCAATCATACATCAGCATGGCTTGCGCGCCAACGCGTTAGCCACATCTTGCGGCCAGTCGGTTTGTTTTTAATCAGTTTGTCGTTGTTGTGTCGATAAAACGATGGATTGCGCGCAAAACAGCATCAGGTTTTTCTGCGTGAACCCAGTGTCCGGCACCGGCAACCACATGAGCACGTGCCTGAGGAAACTGGGAAAGCAGTTGGCTACGATGTGATTCATCAACATAAGGAGATGCGCCGCCGCGAATAAATAGCGCCGGTTCGTTCCATGCGGGAATGTTTTCCCAGCCGACAATATGCTCATATTGCTCCCACAGCACCGGCACGTTGAATTTCCATTCGCCATCGGCAAAGGATTTCAACAAGAACTGAATGACACCTTCTTCATCAAGATGCTCGCGCATCACGGTCGCGGCCTGCTGGCGAGTTTTAACATCAGCTGCGCTAACCGCATTAATCGCTGCGAAAATCTCGTCATGGCGACGAACCTGATAATCCACTGGCGCGATATCAATCAGCACTAATTTATCAATACGTTCAGGAGCAATGGCAGTCAGTGCCATTGCCACCTTTCCACCCATTGAATGGCCAATAATAATCGCTTTCTCAAAGCCAAATTCATCGAGCGTTTCGACCACATCCTGCGCCATTGCGGGGTAGTTCATCTCAGCGCTTCGTGGTGATAAACCGTGGTTGCGAAGATCGATTTGCAGCAACGTATGATCCTGCCCAAGGTCACGGGCCAGCACGCCCAGGTTATCAAGGCTACCAAAAAGACCGTGAATAAGGACGATGGGGGAATTACTAGTCGATTGTTGTGCAGTTTGCAGGCGAGCATTCAATTTCATGGCAAAGTTCTTTTTTTTTACTTCGTGTGGTTAGGGTATCATAACGGCATTCAGCCTTAGTGCCGCAAATTTCCAGTTTAGTCTGACTTTGTGGTGTGACAAAAGCCTGGCGCTACCCGAGGTTGGGATTTGTCCTTATAATCCCAATTACTTGCATTCAGAAAAGATATCGCACTGGATTAAGATGAAAACAATTGAAGTTGATGACGAGCTCTATCGCTATATTGCCAGCCACACGCAGCACATTGGTGAAAGCGCGTCCGATATTTTACGGCGCATGTTGAAATTTACCGCCGGCCAAACTCCAGCTACAACAGCAACTACCGGTCAGACGGCGGCAACTGCTGCTACACCTGCTCCGGAAGCCAGACCCGTAAATAAAGCACGCGATCGCGTTCGTGCGGTTCGTGAATTACTGCTGTCTGATGAATATGCGGAGCAAAAGAAAGCGGTTAACCGTTTTATGATGGTGCTTTCAACTCTTTATACACTTGATGCTCAAGCTTTTGGTGAAGCGACTGAATCGCTGCATGGTCGTACACGTGTCTATTTTGCAGGTAATGAACAGACGTTGCTGCAAAATGGAAACCAGACCAAGCCTAAGCATGTTCCAGGAACGCCATACTGGGTTATAACTAACACCAATACTGGTCGTAAATGCAGCATGATCGAACACATCATGCAATCAATGCAGTTCCCGGCGGAATTGATTGAAAAGGTTTGCGGCACAATTTAACACCTCGCGTCAGAAGGAAAGGCCAATGGCTAACCACCCTCGTGCAGGACAACCGGCACAACAGAGCGATTTGATTAACGTAGCCCAATTGACGGCCCAGTATTATGTACTGAAGCCTGAAGTGGGGAATAGCGAACACGCGGTGAAGTTCGGTACATCCGGTCACCGTGGTAGTGCGGCCCGTCACAACTTCAACGAGCCTCACATTCTGGCAATTGCTCAGGCGATTGCAGAAGATCGTGCAAAAAATGGCATTACCGGGCCGTGCTACGTGGGTAAAGATACCCATGCGCTGTCTGAACCTGCGTTTATCTCCGTACTGGAAGTGCTGGCAGCGAACGGTGTGGATGTCATTGTGCAGCAGGCAAATGGCTACACGCCAACGCCGGCCATTTCTCACGCCATTCTGACGCATAACAAAAATGGCGGTGCGCAGGCAGACGGCATCGTTATTACGCCTTCCCACAACCCACCTGATGATGGTGGTATCAAATACAATCCACCAAATGGTGGCCCGGCTGATACTAATGTCACAAAAGTTGTTGAAGATCGCGCAAATGCCTTGCTGGCTGCGGGTCTGAAAGACGTAAAACGCATTTCTCTTGATCAAGCCTGGGCAAGCGGCCACGTGCAAGAGCAAGATTTGGTGCAGCCGTTTATTGAAGGGCTGGTGGATATCGTTGATATGGCCGCCATCCAGAAAGCAGGCCTAAAACTGGGTGTTGATCCGCTCGGTGGCTCTGGCATCGAATACTGGCAGCGCATCGCGAAGCACTACAATCTTGATTTGACGATTGTTAACGATCATGTCGATCAAACTTTCCGCTTTATGCACCTTGATAAAGATGGCGCTATTCGTATGGATTGCTCATCCGAGTGTGCAATGGCCGGATTGCTGGCACTGCGTGATAAATTCGACCTGGCATTTGCCAATGACCCGGATTACGACCGCCACGGTATCGTCACACCTGCTGGCCTGATGAACCCAAATCATTATCTTGCTGTTGCGATTAACTATCTGTTCCAGCATCGCCCGCAGTGGGGCAAAGATGTGGCCGTGGGTAAAACACTGGTTTCTTCTGCGATGATTGACCGTGTTGTGAACGATTTGGGCCGTAAACTGGTAGAAGTACCGGTTGGTTTCAAATGGTTTGTCGATGGTTTGTTTGACGGAAGCTTCGGCTTTGGCGGCGAAGAAAGTGCTGGGGCTTCATTCCTGCGCTTTGACGGTACACCGTGGTCGACTGATAAAGACGGTATCATCATGTGCCTGTTGGCGGCAGAAATTACCGCAGTGACCGGTAAAAACCCGCAACAACATTATGATGAACTGGCTGCTCGCTTCGGCGCGCCAAGCTACAACCGTCTACAAGCCTCTGCTACCTCTGCGCAGAAAGTGGCACTTTCTAAACTTTCCCCGGAAATGGTTAGCGCAAGTACCCTGGCGGGTGATCCTATCACCGCACGCTTAACGGCAGCTCCGGGTAATGGTGCATCAATCGGCGGCCTGAAAGTGATGACCGAAAACGGTTGGTTTGCAGCCCGTCCTTCCGGTACGGAAGATGCGTACAAAATTTACTGTGAAAGTTTCTTAGGTGCGGAACATCGCCTGCAAATTGAGAAAGAAGCGGTAGAAATTGTCAGCGAAGTGCTGAAAAACGCGAAGTAATTCGTAGAATTGAAAAAGGTGCCGCAAGGCGCCTTTTTTGTTTGCCGAATCTACAACATAAACCGATACCCAATCCCCGTTTCGGTCAGCAAATGCGTCGGGCGCGCCGGGTCGTTTTCCAGCTTCTGGCGTAAATGGCCCATATAAATCCGCAAATAATGGCTGTGCTCCACAGCGTTTGGTCCCCAGACCTGGTTTAACAACTGACGCTGAGTCAGAACTTTTCCATGGTTATTGATAAGGGTGGCAAGCAGCCGAAATTCGATCGGTGTGAGATGGATTTCCGTGCCTTCTCGGGTAATGCGGCGGTTCGCGAGATCAACGGTGATATTAGAAAACTGATAAACCGGATCGGGCTGGGCGAGGCTTGCATGGCGGCGCAGCACCACGCGCAGACGCGCTTGTAATTCACCAATGCCGAACGGTTTGCTGAGATAGTCATCGGCTCCGGCGTCCAGTGCATCAATCTTTACTTGTTCGTCGCTACGCGCGGAAAGCACCACAATCGGCGTCTGGCTCCATTGGCGAAAATCGCGGATAAAATCAATACCGTCACCATCGGGCAAACCGAGATCGAGAATGACTAAATCGGGTTTGCGCGTGGCGGCTTCCAGCAAACCGCGTTGCAATGTCTCTGCTTCATGTACGCGCAGCGATTCGGCTTCCAGCGCGGTGCGCAGAAAACGACGGATCTCTTTTTCATCTTCAATAATCAGAACTGATATCACATAACCTCGTTCATTTCAGCCAGTTCAGGTTGTGGGGGCAGAGGTAAAATAACATGGAAACAGGCTCCGCCTTCTGGTCGGTTGGCTGCAACAATTTTCCCATCGTGAACTTCGACAATCGCCCGGCAAATTGCCAGACCCAATCCGACACCAGGGATGGCTGACTCTTTGTTGCCCCGGGAAAATTTATCAAAAATCTTCTGCTCTTGCCCAGCCGGAATGCCAGGGCCACTATCCCAGACTTCAAGATCGAGTTTATCAGCCAATGCTTGCGCGCGGATGCCTATGTTTGCCTGGAGGCCTGCGTATTTCGCCGCATTTTCCAGCAAGTTTATCAGCACACGTTCAAACAGCGGGCCATCGACATGAATCAGCATCAGTGGATCAGGTAAATCCAGCGCAATATGCCGTCCACCCAAACTCGGTTCCAGCATCTTCAGTGCGCTGCCCACCACTTCTTCGAGCGTTAACCACTCTTTGCGCAGATTAAACCCGCCGGACTGAATACGCGCCATATCCAGTAAGTTGTTCACCAGGCGCGTGGTGTTAAGGACGTGCTGGCGAATATCGTTGGCTTGTGGAGCGTGTTTCGAACCTTCAGAGGCCAGATCTAACGTCAGAATTTCTGCCTGACCAAACAGCACCGTCAGTGGCGTGCGCAAGTCGTGTGAAAGTGCTGCGAGTAACGAATTGCGTACTTGCTCGCGTTCGCTGGAAAGCCTGGCTTGCTCTTCACTTGCTGTCAGCAATAAGCGATCCAGTGCGGTAGCCGCAAGTAGCGTAAAAGTTTCCAGCAGACGTTGTTGCTCGGGGATCATCAACTGGCGCAAATTACTGGGTTCAACAATTAACAACCCGAGCGTTCTTTGCGACGTTTTTAGCGGCAGAATTTGATACGGCACACCGGGCAGCGTATCTGTCCCGGCACCGGCCGGCTGGCCTTTATCAAAGCTCCAGCGCGCAATCGCTTCGTCCCAGTTTTGTGGTTCGCCCCTTGCATTCACCCGCTCTAATTCGCCATTTTCGTTGGGCAGCAACAACTGTGCGCGGGCGTTGAAACTGTTATTGATAAACAGCTCGCTGGTGGCTGCAATAGCTTGCGGAGTGCGTTCTGCTGCGAGAGCTTTCGACATCTCATAAAGATGACGAGTGCGCTGTTCGCGATAACGGGCAATTCGCGCCTGGTAGCGCACACCCGCGGTGAGATTACCGATAACGAGGCCGACCGTTAACATCACGGCGAATGTTAGCAGGTACTGAATATCAGAAACCGCCAGCGTGCCATGTGGAGCAATAAAAAAGAGATCAAAACTAAGAACGCTAATCACAGTTGCCAGCACCGAAGGCCAGCGCCCGTAGAATAATGCGACGATAACGACACCCAGCAAATAGAGCATTACCAGGTTGGCGGCATCGAAGTTCATCAGCCACTGATTGGCAATAAACGTTGTGATGGCACACAGAGCAATCGCTACCCCGCAGCCGCGCAACTGCACGCGCCATTTTTCCGCAAAGCTGCGCGTGTCATGGGCAGATGGCGAAGCTGACGTGGGTTTATCGTCGAGGGCGACGATCACTAAATCGAGATCCGGGGCACGGCGGGCTAAACGGTCGGCAAAGGATTCCCGGCTCCAGAAGCGGCGTGTGGTGCGCCTGCCGATAATAATCTTGCCAAGATTGTGCTCGCGCGCGTAACGCAAAATCGCTTTATCTTCTGCCGGATCGGCAAGTGTGGTGGTCTCTGCCCCCAACTCTTGAGCGAGGCGAAGCGAAGCTAAAATAGCGCGACGTTGATGTTCAGGTAAACGGTGAAGCTGTGGTGTTTCGACATACACAGCATGCCAGATGCTACCTAGTTTTGCTGCCAGGCGTGCGGCGGTACGAACCAGCTTCTCATTGCCAGAACTGTGGCCGATACACAACAAAATGGCATCACGCGTGTGCCAGACTTTCTCTTCACCCTGATTATCGCGCCATGCCCGCATTTGGTCGTCAACGCGATCGGCGGTGCGGCGCAGCGCCAGTTCGCGTAGTGCAATCAAATTCCCTTTACGGAAGAAGTGTTCAATGGCGCGCTCGGCCTGGCCTGCGATATAAACTTTGCCTTCATGCAGGCGCTGCCGTAAATCATCGGGTGGCAAGTCGACCAGTACAATCTCATCTGCGGCATCAAAAATAGGGTCTGGTACTGTTTCTCGTACCTGAATACCCGTCACGCCACCGACAATATCGTTGAGGCTTTCAAGATGCTGCACATTGACGGTGGTGAACACATCAATACCGGCGTCGAGCAACTCTTCCACATCCTGCCAACGCTTAGGGTGACGAGAGCCAGGCGCATTGCTGTGCGCCAGTTCGTCCATCAAAATCAGCGCCGGGTTACGCGCCAGGGCTGCGTCGAGGTCGAACTCATGAACCCAGCGTCCACGATGGTGTGTGCGCCTGGCGGGCAGCAGATCCAGCCCGTCAAGCAATGCAGCCGTCTCTTTACGCCCGTGAGTTTCCACCACGCCAATCAGAATACTGAGCCCTTGTGCTCGCAGGCGCTGGGCTTCCTGGAGCATGGCATAGGTTTTCCCCACGCCCGCGCAGGCGCCGAAAAAGATTTTCAGCTTCCCACGAGTAGGGCGATTGACCTGCTCCAGCAACTTATCTGGATTGGGGCGCAGTGGTTCCTCTGTCATAACAAATAATCCCTGGCATTTTGGTAGATGACGCTGCGCTTATATACTCCACAAAACCATTTCTGGCCGGGTAGGTCGGATAAGCGCAGCGTCATCCGACAGTTTTTTATGGAGCCTGAAGTGCATCCAGCGCCTGATTAACCAGCAACACATTGACGACCGGTTTGCCTATAAAACTCACCAGCGGTTGCGTGGTGCTTTCGGCTATCAGCCGTTGGATTTGTTCAACCGGCAGATTGCGAGCCGCCGCAATACGCGGGATTTGCCAGTCCGCTGCCTGTGGCGAAATTTGCCCGTCCAGGCCGCTGGCAGAGGCGGTAACCAGTTCGACAGGAACGGCAGGGTTCGCCTGCGGATTCGCCGCGCGTAACGCCGCCACACGTTCGGTGATCGCTTTATCCAATTCCGGATTGCTACCAGCCAGATTGCTACCGCCTGAGGCCATTGGATTATATGGGGTTTCTGCCGTAGCAGAAGGGCGGCCTTGTAAATACTTCGCCTCGGTAAAGTTTTGCCCAATCAGGCTTGAGCCGCGCACTACATTAGTATCAATAATCAACGAGCCATTGGCTTGTGCCGGGAACCACCACTGGGCAAGCAGTGTTGTCATTAGCGGGTACAACCCCCCTGTAATCAGGGTTAGCAAAATCAGTAACAGTATAGCGGGACGTAAGGTAGACATTTGTTTTTCCTCTTAAACCAGGCCACATACGGTCAGGAACAGATCGATAGCTTTAATACCAATGAACGGCACAATTAATCCGCCCAGACCGTAAATCCACAGGTTGCGACGTAACATCGCCGCAGCACTTAACGGTTTGTAACTCACGCCCCGCAGTGCCAGTGGGATCAGGAAGATAATGATCAGCGCATTAAAAATAACCGCACTTAAAATGGCCGAAGCAGGGGAGTGCAGGTGCATCACGTTCAACGCATTAAGTTGCGGGTAAGTGGCGGCAAACGCGGCGGGGATAATCGCGAAATACTTCGCCACGTCGTTGGCAATACTGAACGTGGTCAGCGAGCCACGCGTCATCAGCATCTGTTTGCCGATGTGCACAACTTCAATCAGCTTGGTAGGGTTGGAATCCAGGTCCACCATGTTGCCCGCTTCTTTCGCCGCTTGCGTACCGGAGTTCATGGCAACCGCCACGTCTGCCTGCGCAAGCGCTGGGGCATCGTTGGTGCCGTCGCCAGTCATCGCTACTAAACGACCTTCTGCCTGATACTGGCGAATTAGCGCCAGTTTGGCTTCCGGTGTCGCTTCCGCGAGAAAATCATCAACACCCGCTTCGGCAGCAATAGCTGCTGCTGTCAGACGGTTATCCCCGGTGATCATCACCGTTTTAATCCCCATTTGGCGCAATTGTGCAAAGCGCTCTTTAATGCCGCCTTTCACGATATCCTTTAGGGCGATAACACCGAGTACATTCGCACCTTCTGCCACCACCAGCGGTGTTCCGCCTGTACGTGCCACGCCTTCTACAAGCGTCTCCACCTGCGGCGGGAAATGTCCACCGTTCGCTTCAACGTGGCGGCGAATTGCATCGACAGAGCCTTTGCGGATCATGCGATCCTGAATGTTGATCCCGCTCATGCGGGTTTGCGCGGTAAACGGCACAAATGTGGCATGCAGGTTTTGTACGTCGCGTTCGCGCAGGTTGAAGCGCTGTTTTGCCAGCACCACGATGCTACGGCCTTCCGGCGTTTCATCGGCAAGCGAAGAAAGCTGAGCGGCATCGGCCAGCGTTTTTTCTTCAATCCCCGGAGCGGGTAAAAACTCGGAGGCCTGGCGATTACCCAGCGTGATGGTGCCGGTTTTATCCAACAGCAAAACATCGACATCACCCGCCGCTTCCACGGCACGCCCGCTGGTGGCAATCACGTTCGCGCCCAGCATGCGGCTCATCCCCGCAACGCCAATTGCGGAAAGCAGCCCGCCGATAGTGGTTGGGATCAGGCAAACCAGCAGGGCAATCAGCACCGTGACGCTGACCGCCACGCCGCCATACTGCGAGAAAGGCCAGAGCGTGGCGGTTGCCAGTAAAAAGACAATCGTCAACGCCACCAGCAGAATAGTGAGCGCGATTTCGTTCGGGGTTTTGCGGCGCTGTGCACTTTCCACCATCGCAATCATGCGGTCGAGGAAGGTTTCGCCTGGGTTTACGCTGCACTGAATCACCAGCCAGTCGGAAAGAATGCGCGTCCCACCGGTGACAGAGGCAAAGTCACCACCAGATTCACGAATCACCGGCGCGGATTCGCCGGTAATCGCACTCTCATCTACCGACGCGCCGCCTTCCAGCACTTCGCCATCGCACGGGATAATATCCCCCGCTTCCACCAGCACAATGTCGCCTTTACGTAAATCAGCAGCGGGGACGTGGTCCATTGCTGCGTCATGCTGCGGAGCGCGCAGTTTGCGTGCCCAACTGGTTTTCTTAACGCCTTTCAGACTATTGGCTTGCGCCTTGCTACGGCCTTCTGCCAGTGCTTCGGCAAAGTTTGCGAACAGTACGGTAAACCACAGCCAGATGCTGATGGCTAAGGTAAACAGTGCGTCGCCATGAAGTTTGCCACTGAACATGGCAATCGCCAGAACCGTAGTCATCACGCTACCTACCCAGACGATAAACATCACTGGGTTACGCCATTGCACCTGCGGGTTAAGTTTTTTAAAGGAATCTATTAGCGCCTGACGAATCAGCGATGGTTCAAATAGCGCCTGTTGCTTGCGACTCATGGAAGCCTCTTAATCACAAATTCACGAAGGAAAGGTGTTCCGCAACCGGGCCTAATGCGAGGGCGGGAATAAAGGTCAGTGCGCCGACTAACAATACGGTGCCAATCAGCAGGCCGATAAACAACGGGCCGTGAGTGGGCAGAGTACCTACACCTGCGGTTTGCGATTTTTTAGTGACAAGCGTTCCGGCAATCGCCAGCACCGGCACAATCACAGCGAAGCGCCCGAACCACATGCACACCGCCAGAAGCACGTTCCAGAAAGGCGTGTTGGCGCTAAGCCCAGCAAATGCGCTACCGTTGTTATTAGCGGCAGATGAGACGGCGTAAAGCACTTCACTAAAGCCGTGGATACCTGGGTTAAATATTCCGGCACGACCAGCCTCTGTCATCATCGCAAGGGCGGTACCGAGGAGTACTAACGTTGGGGTGACAAGGATCGCCATTGCAGTCATTTTCATCTCTGCGACGTCTATTTTTTTACCCAGATATTCCGGTGTGCGGCCAATCATCAGCCCGGCGATAAACACGGTGAGCAAGACGAACAACAACATGCCGTACAGCCCGGATCCGACGCCGCCGAACACCACTTCACCAATCTGCATCAGCCACATAGGGATCATGCCGCCTAATGCTGTGAAGGAGTCATGCATTGCGTTGACCGCACCGCAGGACGCGGCGGTAGTCACCACAGAAAACAAGCTGGTGGCGAGGATCCCAAACCGGCTCTCTTTACCTTCCATATTGATATTGCTATCAGCGCCAAGCTGCATGAAATGAGGGTTCCCTTGTGTTTCTGCCCACATCACCACCCCAACGCAGATAACAAAAATGATACCCATCGCCCATAAAATGGCGCGTCCCTGGCGTTTATCACCTACTGCTTCACCAAAGGCAAAACACAGAGCGCTTGGGATTAGGAAGATCGCCAACATTTGCACAAAGTTGGTCAACGCCGTTGGGTTCTCGAACGGATGAGAGGAGTTAGCGTTAAAGAAACCGCCGCCGTTGGTGCCGAGCATTTTGATGGCTTCTTGCGAAGCCACCGGCCCCATCGGCAAGACATGCTGCACGCCTTCAAGCGAGGTAAATGGTTGATATGCGGCGATGTTCTGCAAGGTTCCCTGGCTAACAAAGAACAGTGCAATCAAGAGTGAAATCGGCAGTAGGATGTAAAATGTGATGCGAGTTAAATCGACCCAGGCGTTACCAAGGGTAGTTGCGCTGTGGCGAGAAAATGCGCGAATCAGCGCAAACACCACGGCGATACCCGTTGCCGCGGAAAGGAAGTTTTGCACAGTTAAGCCAACTATCTGGCTGAAATAACTTAGCGTGGTTTCGCCGCTGTAGGATTGCCAATTGGTATTGGAGACAAAGCTGACAGCGGTGTTTAAAGCCAGATGCCAGGAAAGGCCAGGTAATTGTTGTGGGTTAAGCGGCAAACTCCCTTGCGTCATTAATATGACGAAAAGCAGTAGCAGACCTAAAACGTTGAATGTCAGGATCGCGGCAAGATAGCGTTTCCAGCTCATTTCAGCCGTTTCGCTTCCCAGCACTTTCCACATCATCGATTCAATACGGCCAACGCCCGGCAGCGGTTCACCTTCAATTAATCGCGCAAGCACGCTTCCCAGCGGTTTTGCCAGCGCGAAAAGCACCAGCAAGAAACTGGCTATTAATAAAAATCCGGATGCGGCCATCAGAATGCCTCCGCGTTAATCAGGGCATAAATCAAATAAGCCAACAGCGCAAAAACGAGCACCACGCCAACAATCAGTCCTGCACTCACAGTCCACCTCGACACTTAAGGAATTACAGTGAGTGTGAAAGTTTTGGTGCAAAGAAGTCGTAAAAGTCTGCAGGTGGGATGTAAAAAAAGTATAAAAATGCCATATACCCGTCGCCCTTCATGATGCAGCCAGGCTACATCCCTAAGTGGCTTGGGTATAAAACCATTGATTAACTAATGATTAGTATTTATTTAACTATTTTGTAACTTAATTACGGGCAGGAATGTAAATTAGTGGCAAAAATCGCTCTTTAGTGGTCGGATGAGTAGTAAAGTTTCAGCCAATGCGATACTATTTTGGTCAGATAACAAGTTCCAATTTCCCGGTTTTTGCTACCGGTCACAATTTAAGGGAGAAGCCTATGACTCTATATAAAGACTATCCATTGCATCAGGTCATCCTGCGTCGCACATTTGTTGTTGTAGCAGGTCTTCTGGCTTTGCCAGTGATGCTGTTCTGGAAAGATCGCGCCCGTTTTTACAGCTACCTGCACCGCGTCTGGTCTAAAACCAGTGAAAAACCGGTTTGGATGGCTCAGGCTGAAGCCGCATCCGCCGATTTTTACTAAGCTTGCTGAGAAGTCATCACTACGGATACAAACATTAAAGCCCCATCAGTTCACAACTGATGGGGCTTTTTTACGCGTTATGGTCGCGAGCTAATGTGTCAACTCTCTCCAGTTATAAATTTGATTGGTGGTATCCATTACGGGGGCTTTTCCTGCCAATCGGTTAGCGATGTGTTGCACCGTTTCTTCAGGCTTGTCTCCTGGTTGCGAAATTCCCATCCAGCTGCGCAATATTTTGTCGTTATTCACCGTTGAATAAATATCCTCTACCGTTCCGGTATCCGGGTTATTAACCAGTGGGCTGTACCAGATAAACATTGGCACTTCAAAAGCGTGTTGGCTTGGTTTTACCCCTCCGTGATGATAAACCACGTTTTGTGTCGGTTCGCGCTCCAGCGCATGATCGGAAAAATAAGCGACAGAGGCTCGCCTGTCTTTCAATAGAGAGAAAATATTACCGAGTAATTTATCAGTGAAGTGGATTGAGTTGTCATAACAGGCATCAATACCATCACCTTGCTGAGTAAAGGGGGCATCAGTGGCAGGAAAACGTGTGCATTCCGGTTCATGGCTGCCATAAATATGTAGCACAATAAGCTGTTTACCTTGATGGTTTAACGCTTTACGCAAATCAGGTAACAGAGCATCATCAAAACCATCGTTAACCCAATGTTTATGGGCGGCATTCATCGCAATACCCGTAATCGCATTATTGTAATCGCCAAGCATCCCTTGCTTACTAAACCACGATGTATCAAAACCTGCTTGATTCGCCAGATTAATAATATTGTCCGAATAGTGCTGGATATTATGGTCTTTCACAGTATCGGCCGTGATCGCCAGCGGTACAGCGGTAATTGTGATAGGTGCGCCGCTAATGGCATGATTCCATAATAAAAGATGGTTGCGCTCGGCTTCTAATTGTGGCGTGGTGGGCTGCGGGTAGCCATAGATACTCATATTTTCGCTGCGCGCAGATTCCCCGATCACCAACACATAAGTATCAATACCGGTTTCATGTGTTTGCAATGAATAATCGGGAATTTGACTCGCAATCTGTTTAATTAAGAGCTGGTCGCTCCATGCCTGAAGAAAATATTTAACATTACTTATTGGTAAGTAGTTAATCACCCGGGCAGTAATACTCCCCTGGCTATTTTTCTTAATATTATGAGCCGTCGCTTGCACAATATTACTGAGTATCAACAGGATTAATAAATATAGCGGAGATTTTGCCAGCCATTTACCGCTAAATGTTGGAATAGTCACCACGCTGCGTAATAACAAAATAACCAGAGCCAGAAAACCAAAGCAGTATTTTTGGTACAGCCACAGCATCGCGCTGATTTCCTGAGTGTCACTATCCAGAACGCTCATAGCAAAGCCATAGCTAAAAGCTGAGCCAAAGGTCCCCCGAGCATAGAAAGTCAGTGTGATATCCCATGCCACCATCAATACTGGTAAGAGGGCCACGAATAAACGAAGAGATCTATTTTTAATTAAACCAAGCGACAACATTAACAACACAAATATGATTAATCTTTGAAACATTACATGTACTGGAGAGAATAAAACATTGGCTACAGCCACAATCAATACACATATTCCCAAAGGAATAAATTGGCGTATTTTACTTAACATATAAATAACATCCACGAAGACTGACCGTTTTAGACGGTTTTATAAAATTGGCTATCAACAATATGGATTAATATACTTAAATGTATTAATAAGCACAGACATATTCACATGATGAATTATTTATTTGATTTGTGTCAGCCGATGAACAATTGTCCCTGGACTATTATTTATCGCGCAAAATGTGTGAAGATGACCTAATCCTCGTAATCACTGGAGCACAGCATGTTGATTTGGCAAGATTTACACCATTCAGAATTGAGCGTGACCGATCTCTACACGCTTCTGGCATTGCGTAATGAAGTATTTGTCGTCGAGCAGAATTGCCCCTACCAGGACATTGATGGTGACGATTTAGTCGGTGAGAACCGCCATATTCTTGGCTGGCAGGGCGGTAAGCTGGTGGCCTACGCCCGCATACTGAAAAGCGAAAGTGAGTTTGAACCGGTGGTGATTGGTCGTGTCATTGTCGATAAAAGCGTGCGCGGCGAAAAACTTGGCTACCAGCTGATGGAACAGGCGATGGCTTCGTGCCAGCAGTTTTGGCCAGAAAAAACAGTCTATTTAGGCGCTCAGGCTCATTTGCAATCGTTCTATGCCCACTTCGGGTTTGCTCCAGTTACGGACGTATATGACGAAGACGGAATTCCCCACATAGGCATGGCGAATCGTTAATGACAGATTAATCGCCAGGTAAAAAGCATTAGCGTTGTCTATAGTTAGCGGACGAGTATTTTTTAAACACGGAGAATAGTGATGCAACCGTATGAATCTCGTCTTGATGATGATTTAACTCTGCTAAGTGAAACGTTAGAAGAAGTGCTGCGTTCTTCAGGCGACCCTGCTGACCAAAAATACATTGAGCTGAAAGCACGCGCAGAAGCTGCGCTCAGCGAAGTCAAAGCCCGGGTTAGTAGTGCGTCGGACAATTATTACTATCGTGCAAAAAAAGCCGTTTATCGCGCTGATGATTATGTGCGTGAAAAACCATGGCAAGGAATTGGGGTTGGGGCAGCAGCGGGTCTGGTGTTAGGGCTTTTATTAGCCAGACGCTAGAGCCATATCGGCACATCGTCTCAAGGTGTGCCGATTAAAAGAAATCTTACCCATTGGGTGGGATTTTTTTTTGCCACCATGACCACGTATAATCACGAGTTTTTCAGGGAAGGTGAGGTAAACGTGAATTCAGTTGTCGTCGCGCTGCAACAGTTACAGCTTGCATTGAACGCAGAATTTGCGGATGCGCCGGGTTTACAGCAATTATCTTGTGCTGTCACCCTGAGTGATGCCTCTGATGCACTCGCATGGCTGACTAGCCAACGTCTTTATCCCCAGTTTTACTGGCAACAGCGTAATGGCGATGACGAAATTGCCGCTCTCGGTGCGGTGCGCCAGTTCGATACGTTGGATGCGGCGAGGGTATTTATTGATGACTATGCGGACCAACCAGCTGTTCGCATTACTGGCGTGAATGCATTCTCACCCACCAGCAGTTTTTTATTTCTCCCACGCCTTGAATGGCGGCGTATCGGTGGGGATGCTTTTCTCTTCCTTAATATTTATAGCGAAACCTCTCTGCAAAATGATGCGCGGGCCGCTCTTCAATTCCTCGAACAAATTCTCCCTGCAAAACAATTGCCATTGCAGCGTTTAAATTGCGTTGGGGAGCAACATATTCCAACACAACCAGAATGGAATCATCTGGTTGACCTTGCCACTACAGCAATTGAGCAGCATAAACTTGATAAAGTTGTACTGGCCAGAGCCACCGATCTGCAATTTACTACCGCGGTTTCCGCAGCCGGTTTTATGGCGGCCAGTCGCCGGGTGAACCTGAATTGCTATCATTTTCTGATGGTTTTTGATGGCAGTCATGCGTTCCTTGGTTCAAGCCCGGAACGCTTGTGGCGGCGCATTGATACCGCTTTACGTACCGAAGCGCTAGCCGGAACTGTCGCTAACCATCCCGACGATCATCGAGCCTGGTCTTTGGGGCAGTGGTTACTTAAAGACGATAAAAATCAACGAGAAAATATGCTGGTCGTTGAAGATATTTGCCAGCGTTTACAAAAAACGGTGGGGGCTATTGATGTATTGCCGCCGCAGGTGGTGCGTCTGAGAAAGGTGCAACATTTGCGCCGTTGCATCTGGACCGATCTGGCTCAACCTGATGATGCTGTATGCCTTGCAATGTTGCAGCCTACTGCCGCTGTAGCCGGGTTGCCGCGTGATGTGGCGCGTGGGTTTATCGCCAATAATGAACCGTTTGAGCGTGAATGGTATGCGGGTTCGGCGGGCTATATCTCGCAGCGGCAGAGTGAGTTCTGCGTTGCTTTACGCTCGGCAAAAGTCATCAATAATATGGTGCGTTTATACGCCGGAGCTGGAATTGTCGCTGGTTCTGATGCGGCGGAAGAATGGCAGGAAATAGAAAATAAAGCCGCTGGGTTACGAACGTTGCTAACAACATCAACGTTCTGATTGATGCCCAAAATAATTCGAACTGCATTTTTAAGTATTTCGCGAAGCGAGCATTGCCAACAAAAATGCAGTTTGAAGGGTATTACCGACCCATATCAAAATAACCGTTCCAGCAATAATTATAATGAGTCAGCAAAATTGACTCAGGACTAAATCATGTCGATAAGCTCGTTTAACCGCCGTTGGGCTACGGTAATCCTTGAAGCGCTGACTCGCCACGGCGTGCGCCACGTCTGCATCGCTCCCGGTTCGCGTTCAACACCTCTGACCCTTGGGGCCGCTGAAAATCGGGCTTTTATTTGTCATACACATTTTGACGAACGTGGTTTAGGGC
This sequence comes from Buttiauxella noackiae ATCC 51607, assembly GCF_001654865.1. GTDB lineage: Bacteria > Pseudomonadota > Gammaproteobacteria > Enterobacterales > Enterobacteriaceae > Buttiauxella > Buttiauxella noackiae. Next base: position 102,799 of record NZ_LXEO01000007.1, read on the forward strand.
ATCTGGCATTAGGTCTGGCAAAAGCAAGCCAGGCTCCGGTCGCTATTATTGTGACTTCGGGTACAGCGGTCGCCAACCTCTACCCGGCCATTATTGAAGCCGGTTTGACGGGTGAAAAACTGGTGGTACTTACTGCCGATCGTCCACCGGAACTTATTGATTGCGGCGCCAATCAGGCGATTCGCCAGCCTGGGATTTTTAGCTCCCATCCTACTCAATCGATTAATTTACCTCGTCCAACACAGGATATTCCTGCGCGCTGGTTGGTTTCGACTATCGATAATGCGCTAGGTCAGCAGATGGCTGGTGCGGTTCACATCAATTGCCCATTCGCCGAGCCGCTGTATGGTGAACCTGATGAAACAGGCATGAGCTGGCAACAGGCATTGGGCGACTGGTGGCAAGGCGATAAACCCTGGTTACGCACGGGCCTGGCGCAGGAGGTGCTTAAACAGCGTGACTGGTTCTTCTGGCGGCAAAAACGCGGCGTTGTGGTTGCAGGGCGGTTGAATTCTGAAGAAGGAAAACAGGTCGCCGCATGGGCGAAAATGCTCGGCTGGCCGTTAATAGGCGATGTGTTATCGCAAACTGGTCAGCCGTTGCCATGTGCAGATTTATGGCTGAGCAACAGCCAGGCGGTAACCGAACTTGCCGAAGCGCAAATTATTATTCAGTTTGGCAGTAGCCTGACCGGAAAACGCGTCCTGCAATGGCAAACAACCTGTGAGCCTGAAGAGTATTGGCTGGTGGATAACCTGCCAGGCCGGCTTGATCCCGCGAATCATCGTGGCCGTCGCTTGTGTTGCGATATTACACAATGGCTGGAAGCTCACCCCGCTGAAAAGCGCGTGGCGTGGGATGAGAAATTAACTACGCTTGCAAAAATCGCCCAGCAGGCGGTGAAAAAGGGCACTCTTGAATTTGGCGAAGCCCAGGTTGCGGCGCGCCTTGCTGAATTGTTACCGGAAGCTGGGCAGTTGTTTGTCGGCAATAGCCTGATTGTTCGTCTGGTAGATGCTTTCGCACAATTGCCAGCTGGCTATCCGGTATTTAGCAATCGCGGTGCAAGCGGTATCGACGGCCTCCTTTCAACAGCTGCTGGCGTGCAACGAGCCACCGCCCGTTCGACGCTGGCGATTGTTGGCGATCTCTCGGCACTTTACGACATCAACTCACTGGCATTATTACGCCAGGTTTCCGCCCCTTTCGTTTTGCTTATCGTGAATAATAATGGCGGGCAAATATTCTCGCTGTTGCCAACGCCGGCAGACGAACGCGAACGCTTCTATACCATGCCGCAAAACGTCACTTTTGCCCATGCAGCAGCGATGTTTAGCCTCTCCTACAACAATCCGACAAGCTGGGATGAGTTGCAGGAAGCAGTGACCCATGCCTGGCGTTCTCCTCATGCGACTATCATCGAACTCACCGTTGGTGAAACGGACGGTGCGCAAACCTTGCAGCATTTGCTGGCGCAGGTGAGTCAGGCATGATTCTGGATGCTGTTTTTCATGAAGGCCGAGATGCCAACTTGCCGTGCCTGGTCTGGCTGCACGGCTTTTTAGGCAACCGGAAGGAGTGGGAATCTTTCAGTGAATATTTCATCGATTGGCCGCAACTCTTCATCGACTTGCCCGGGCATGGGAAATCAGCCGATATTACGGCTGAAGGCTTTGTACAAGTCGATAAATTACTGCGAAAAACGCTTCTTAGTTACAACATCCTAAGATATTGGCTGATTGGCTACTCCCTTGGCGGACGAGTGGCGATGTACCATGCTTGTCAGGGTGAGAATACCGGTTTGCGTGGTTTGATTGTTGAGGGGAGCCATCCTGGACTTACGGATGAGAATGCTTGCCAGGACAGAAAAAGCAGCGACCAACAATGGGCGCAGCGGTTGCGTACACAACCGCTAAAAGTGGTGCTGGACGATTGGTATCATCAAGCTGTTTTTCAGTCGCTCAATGATCAGCAACGTGCTTCGCTTATTGCGCAACGCAGCCAGAATAATGCCCAGAGCCTTGCCGCAATGCTTGAGGCGACCTCTCTGGGTAACCAGCCAGATTTAAAGGCTATGCTCAAGCAATTGCCGTTGCCTTTTTACTATCTTTGCGGTGAACGGGATGAAAAATTCCGCACCGTGGCAACTAGCCTGGAATTGTCACCGCACCTTATTACTGCCGCAGGCCATAATGCACATCGGGAAAACCCGATTGCTTTCACGGCCTGCCTGCTCAATTTATTGCGAAAACCTATCGAGGAAACACCATGATTTATCCAGATGAAGAAATGCTGTACGCGCCAGTTGAATGGCAGGATTGCTCGGAAGGTTACACCGATATTCGCTATCACAAATCAGCTGACGGTATCGCTAAAATCACGATTAACCGTCCTGAAGTGCGTAACGCATTCCGCCCGTTGACCGTAAAAGAGATGATTAACGCGCTGGCGGATGCCCGTTACGATGACAACATTGGCACCATTATCCTGACTGGCGAAGGCGAAAAAGCCTTCTGCGCAGGTGGCGATCAAAAAGTACGCGGCGATTACGGCGGCTACCAGGACGCAAGTGGCACCCATCACCTGAACGTGCTGGATTTCCAGCGTCAGATTCGCACCTGTCCAAAACCAGTGGTGGCGATGGTGGCCGGTTATTCCATCGGCGGTGGTCATGTGCTGCATATGATGTGCGATCTGACAATTGCTGCCGAAAACGCAGTCTTCGGCCAGACAGGCCCGAAAGTCGGTTCGTTCGATGGCGGCTGGGGTGCTTCTTACATGGCGCGTATTGTCGGCCAGAAAAAAGCGCGTGAAATCTGGTTCCTGTGTCGCCAGTACGATGCGAAAGAAGCGCTGGATATGGGCCTGGTGAACACTGTTGTGCCGAATGCCGATCTGGAAAAAGAGACCGTGCGCTGGTGTCGTGAAATGCTGCAAAACAGCCCAATGGCGCTGCGTTGCCTGAAGGCTGCGCTGAATGCCGACTGCGATGGTCAGGCTGGTTTACAAGAACTGGCTGGCAACGCCACCATGCTGTTCTACATGACCGAAGAAGGTCAGGAAGGCCGCAATGCGTTCAACCAAAAACGCCAGCCGGACTTCAGCAAATTTAAACGGAATCCATAATGCGTTGTGCCAAATTATGGCGCTTTCAGGTGCCGATGGATGCAGGTGTGGTGCTGCGCGAGCGGCGCCTGAAAACACGCGATGGGCTCCTGGTGCGTCTGACAGACGGCAAAAAACAGGGCTTCGGTGAGATCTCGCCGTTGCCTGGTTTTAGCGTAGAAACTGTCGATGACGCCCTGAGCGCGGCACAAACCTGGCTGCAAGCCTGGCAAACGGGCGCAGAAATCGCTCTGCCAGAAATGCCGTCTGTGGCATTTGGCCTGAGTTGTGCGCTGGCCGAAATCAGCGGTGAATTGCCTCAGGCGGCGGATTACCGCGCGGCACCACTGTGCACCGGTGACCCGGACGAACTATTTGCCATGCTGGCTGCTATTCCTGGCGAGAAAATCGCTAAGGTGAAAGTGGGTTTGTATGAAGCGGTGCGTGATGGGATGGTGGTCAACTTGTTGCTCGAAGCGATGCCTGATTTGCGTCTGCGTCTTGATGCCAACCGTGGCTGGACACCGCTCAAAGCGCAGCAGTTCGCCAAATACGTCAACCCTGATTTCCGACCGCGCATCGCATTTATCGAAGAGCCGTGCAAAACCCGTGAGCAATCTCGCGAGTTTGCCCGTGAGACGGGGATTGCGATCGCCTGGGATGAAAGCCTGCGTGAGCCGGATTTTGAGTTTGTCGCCGAGCCTGGCTTAAATGCTGTGGTTATCAAGCCGACCTTGACCGGTAGTCTTGAGAAAGTGCGTCAACAGGTGGAACAGGCTCATGCTCTTGGATTGACGGCGGTTATCAGTTCTTCGATTGAATCGAGCCTCGGCTTAACACAACTGGCGCGAATTGCCGCGTGGCTGACGCCGCAAACGTTGCCAGGGCTTGATACGCTTTCGTTGATGCAGGCGCAATTGGTGCGCGAATGGCCAGGCAGTACACTACCGTGCTGGCCGCTGGAATCTCTTGAGCAAGTGTTATGAGTTTTCAAGATTTCCCCTGGCAGCATTGGGCACAAATTCGTGGTGACCAACCGGCACTCACGTTAGGCCATGAAAGCCTGAACTGGCGCGAGCTATGCCAGCGCGTTGATGCGTTGGCAGGCGGCTTCCGTCAGCAGGGGGTGCTTGAAGGGCAAGGCGTTGTGTTGCGTGCGAAAAACAGCCCAGAAATAGTTTTCGCACTGCTTGCGTTGCTGCAATGTGGGGCGCGTGTATTGCCGCTAAATCCCCAGTTGCCTGAATCTGTGCTCGAACAGTTACTCCCGGATCTGACTATCAGCCATGCATTGACCTTTGATGCGCCGCTTACCGTTGCCGATATCAACCCGTTAACTCTGCTGGAAAGCGAACGTTTCCAGGTTGAGTGGCAGCCTGCAAGGTTTGCATCAATGACGCTGACTTCCGGTTCTACGGGGTTACCCAAAGCGGCAGTTCATACCAGTGGTGCCCATCTTGCCAGTGCCTCAGGTGTGTTGGCGGTGATGAACTACGGTGCGAATGACCGCTGGTTGTTATCACTGCCTCTGTTCCATGTCTCCGGCCAGGGCATTTTGTGGCGTTGGCTGTTGGCGGGTGGATGCATGGTAGTGCGTGATTTACATCCTTTGAGCGATGCGCTGGAAGGCTGCACGCATGCATCGCTGGTGCCGACTCAGCTGTGGCGAATGCTTGAGCAATCTCCACCGCAAGCATTGCGTGAAGTGTTATTGGGTGGTGCTGCAATTCCCGTTGAACTCACGCAAGCGGCGCAGGAAAAAGGCATCAATTGCTGGTGTGGTTACGGGTTAACGGAGTTGGCTTCGACGGTGTGCGCCAAACGTGCTGATGGGTTGCCTGATGTGGGTGAAGCTCTGCCGGGCCGCGAAGTGAAAATCGTTGATCAGGAAGTGTGGATTCGGGCCGATAGTCTGGCATCAGGCTACTGGAAAGCGGGTGTTGTCGTACCGCTGGTTAATTCCGAGGGCTGGTTTGCCACCCGCGATCGCGGTGTTCTGAATGGGCAACGTCTAACGTTGATTGGCCGCCTCGATAATCTGTTTTTCAGCGGAGGGGAAGGGATCCAGCCGGAAGAAGTTGAGCACGTGATCGCCGCTCATCCCGCGGTGAAACAGGTTTATGTCGTGCCAATCGATGATGTTGAATTTGGCCAGCGCCCGGTGGCGGTGGTTGAAGCCGACGAGGAATTTGACCTGTCGCTACTTTCAGAGTGGTTGCCGGGAAAAGTAGCCCGTTTTCAGCAGCCGGTACGTTGGTTGCGCCTGCCTGATGAGCTCAGGCAGGGCGGGATTAAGATTTCGCGGATGCAGTTAACGTTATGGGTAAAGCAGGTGGCTAAAATTTAATGCCACCGGCTCGTTTTAGGGTCGGATGTCGCTTGCGCTAATCCGACTACATGCCCGATTCTAAGGCTGATTTATTCCGCTGCCGGCGAATCATGCGCAGAACCGGTGGTACGATAATCACCGTTACGGCCATAATCAGCAGACCTTTCGCTACACCACTCTCCCACAGAATGCTCAACCCGCCGTTGCTGATTGACAGCGCGCGGCGCAGGTTTTGCTCCAACATTTCACCCAGGACGAAACCCAGAATTAATGGTGACATTGGGAAGTGCATTTTGCGCAGGATATAACCCAGTACACCCAGCCCGACCATCAATAGCAAATCGAAGGTCGTACTATGTACTGCGTAAACGCCAACCGCAGAAACCGCGGCAATGGCTGGCACCAGGAACCACAACGGAATGCTCAACATCTTGGTAAAGAAGCCGATTAATGGGATGTTCATGATAAGCAGCATCACGTTGGCAATCAGCAGCGAAGCAATCAAACCCCAAACAATATCCGGCTGCTCGGTAAACATCGCAGGCCCAGGCGTAATGTTATAGAGCGTTAGCGCGCCCATCATCACCGCCGTGGTGCCAGAACCCGGCACGCCGAGCGTTAACATTGGGATAAACGAGCCGCAGGCAGAGGCGTTATTTGCCGCTTCCGGTGCTGCAACGCCACGAATATCACCTTTACCAAACGTGTCGCTATTACCGCTTATCTTCTTCTCGGTCATATATGCAATGGCACTGGCGATGGTGGCACCCGCACCCGGCAAAATCCCGACAAAGAAACCGATAACGGATGAGCGTAAAGCGGCTCCGGTACAGTGCGCGGCCTCCTTCATGCTAAACATCATGCGCCCGGTTTTACGCACCAATACTTGTCCGCTGCTGGTGCTTTCCAGCATTAACAGAATTTCTGAAACTGAGAACAGACCAATTACAACCACAATAAATTGCACACCGTCGGAGAGGTGAACGCTATCGAATGTGAAGCGATATACCCCGGTGTTGGCATCCACTCCGACGGTGGCAAGACCCAGACCAATCAGTGCTGCAAGAAACGACTTCAGCGGATTTTGCGCCATCATGCTACCGAGGCAGGCAATGGCAAAGACCATCAATGCAAAGTATTCAGCAGGTCCAAACGCTAGCGACCATTGCGCCAGTGCGGGTGCAAAAAGAATGATGCCAATAATTGCCAGTAGGGAGCCAATAAACGAACTTACGGCGGAAATAGATAACGCCACGCCACCACGACCCTGCTTCGCCATCGGATAACCATCGAGTGCGGTCATAATGGCGGCCGCATCCCCCGGAACGTTAAGCAGTATCGATGAGATGCGTCCTCCGTATTCACAACCGATATAAACCGTTGCCAGCAGAATTAATGCTGACTCCGGCGGTAATTTAAGTGCGAAGGCCAGCGGCAGTAAAATCGCCACGCCATTAATCGGGCCGAGGCCAGGCAGCAGCCCAACAATGGTGCCGACAAAGCAACCAATCAGGGCGATCATTAGGTTTTCCGGCGTCAGAGCAACGGCAAAACCTTGCGAGAGATAGAACCAGGTATCCATAAGTACTCCGTTCACCCCGCCAGCTTTCAAGTTGCAGATGCGTAAGTTTGCCGCCTGCCTACACCTCGAAAACTAAAGGGGCTAGATCATAGGTCAACTCAGCCAAACACCGAGAGGAAGGGTCACATCCAACAGACGGTCAAAGGAGTAGAACAACACGCCCCCCATCACCACCCCGGAAATTAATGCTGCCGGAATTGTCGCGCCAAACAGCAAACCGAAACAGGCGGTGAGGAGCGTCGTTGCGAGAGGAAAACCGAGCCATTCGAATGCCCATGCGTACAGTGCAAGGGTTGCGACCATAATCAGTAAGCGTTGCAGCGTCTGGCGGTGCGGCCACTCCACCACGTCGGGATGACGCAGTATCAACAACACCGCGCACATCAACATCAGACCGATAATGGTTAAAGGAAACGGGCGCGGCCCGACTGGTTCATAACTGTATTCGCTCTGAATTTGCCAGCCGATAAACAGGCCACCAATACACAGAACAATCCAGATCCCGGCAAAAATACGATCGCTCATCATCGCCTCCTGTTACTTAGCAAGGCCAAATGCTTTGGCTTGCTCGCGATAATCAGTGACCTGTTTCTTCACATAATTATCCAGCTCTTTGCCAGTCATGTTGAATTCGAACAGGCCACGCAGATCACGCTGCTTTTTAAAATCGTCGGTTTGTTGGAGTTTGTTGAAGGTTTCGACCCACCAATGGTATTCCGCATCGCTCACTTTCGGGCCGACGTAGAAGCCGCGGATTATCGGCCACACCAGATCATAACCTTGCTCTTTTGCGGTAGGGATTTGTGCCAGTTCACCAGGTAAACGTTCGTTAGCAAACACTGCCAATACACGCAGTTTGTCACCGCTGATATAAGGCACCATTTCGCTAAGATCGCCTGAAACTACCTGAACGTGATTACCCATCAGCGCCGTTACCGGTTCGCCACCACCTTCAAAAGCGACGTAACGCATTTTGTGTGGATCGACGTTAGCTTTTTGCGCAAGCAAGGCAGTCTTCATCCAGTCCTGGCTGCCGATGGATGCGCCAGCACCAATCACCACGCTATTAGGATCTTTTTCCATCGCCGCTAACAGTGATTTCAGATCCTTCCACGGTGAATCAGCACGCACGGCAATCATGCCGTAATCGGTGCCAACACTTGCCAGCCAGCGCACATCATCCACGCCATAACGACCAAATTTACCTTGCGATAGGTTCAGCAAAGATCCACCGGAGAAGGCGACAACAGTGCCTGCTTCCGCAGGGCGCTGAGCAACAATTGCGTTGTAAGCCACAGCGCCGACGCCGCCTGGCATGTAGGTAACGCGCATTGGTTTTTCAAGTACGCCCGTTTCTTGCAGGCTGACCTGAATCAATTTGCACGTCAGGTCAAAACCACCGCCAGGTTTGGCCGGGGCGATACACTCGGTGCGGGAGGGGACTTCTGCTGCCAGAGTACTGAAAGCGGTTAATAAAAAAGCTGAAGCAATAAAACCAGAGAGTAGGGTACGTTTCATTTTTTATTCATCCTCACGTCAAAAAGGCGGTAGATGTTTCGCATTATGTGAAGCGCATTACAGCTGCTTCGTTGCGTGATTGTTAAAGCAATAACCTTTCATTTACCTTTCAGGACGGCAGAAACTTTACAGGATGTGATATGCGTCTCTTACTGGCGGAAGATAACCGTGAGCTGGCTCACTGGCTGGAGAAAGCCCTGATACAAGCGGGCTTTGCGGTGGATTGTGTGTTTGATGGTCAGGCTGCCGATCATCTATTACAAAACGAACGCTATGCGGTCGCAGTAATGGATATCGGGATGCCGAGAATGGATGGTCTGGAGGTTTTACAGCGTTTGCGTAAACGCGGGCAGATATTGCCGGTACTGCTGCTAACAGCACACAGTACGGTGAGCGATCGTGTTAAAGGGTTGAATACGGGGGCTGATGACTATCTGCCAAAGCCTTTTGAGCTCGAGGAGCTCGATGCACGGCTGCGGGCGCTGGTGCGACGTAGCGAGGGGCAAATCCATGAGCAACAACAGCTGGGGCAACTCGCTTTTCACGATGAGGGTTATTTCCTGTTGGATAACAAACCGCTGGCATTAACTCCACGAGAACACGCGATCCTGACGGTATTGATGTACCGCCGTACGCGTCCGGTTCCCAAGCAGCAGCTGTTTGAACAGGTGTTTAGTTTGAGCGACGACGCCAGCCCGGAAAGCATCGAACTTTATATTCACCGGTTGCGGAAAAAATTAATCACCAGCAATGTTCAGATAACCACGCTACGCGGGCTCGGCTATGTGCTGGAGTGCAGTGATGCGAGCCATTAAACCGCAATCTTTATTCGGACAATTGCTGCTTTTCCTGGGGTTACCATTATTTATTTTGTGGGGCTTATCGGCAGTGAGCGGCTATTTAAGCGCGATGAATGCTGCCACTCAGGCCTACGACCGTACATTACTGGCCTCGACACGCACTGTGGCGGAACAGCTGGTGGTGCATGACGGTAAGCTCGCAGTGGATGTGCCGTGGGTCGTACTCGATAGTTTCGAGCGCAATATGAACGACCGGTTGTATTACAAAGTCACAGATACCCAGGGCAATGTCATATCGGGTTACGACGACTTACCCGATATGCCAAAAAATACCCCCGGCACCGATCTCTATCCCGCGCTGGCGTGGTTCTATAACGCCACATACCGGGGACAGGCATTGCGTGTTGCGCGCCTGCTTCAGCCCGTCAATGAAGGTGGGGTAAACGGGATGGCACAAATTATTGTTGCCGAAACCGTTCAGTCACGGCACGCACTTGCGGTTCGTTTGTTGATGTCTGCGACCCTGACTCAAGGGGGCCTGGTGCTGCTGACCCTGACGCTCGCCTGGCTATTATTAAGACGTGTGCTAAAACCGATGCGCCAACTTTCAGTGCTGATGGTGCGCCGTGATCCTGGCGATCTCAACCCGCTACCTGATTTATTGCCCTGGTCGGAAACCCGCTTATTGATAGTTTCATTTAACCGCTATATCGATAGGCTACGTGGCCTGGTTACCAGGCAGTCCCGGTTCAGTGCCGATGCTTCCCACCAACTGCGTACACCCCTCACGGTGCTAAAAACGCAGGCGTCAGTAGCACTCAGTAGCCCCGATCCGATGCAGTGGCGTGAAAGTCTGGAGGCGATGCAAGTCACGCTGGATAACACCATCCATTTAACCGAGCGGTTATTACAACTTTCGCGGCTTAGTCGCCTGGACCAGTCTGAAGGGCAAACGATGGAGGCGGTGGATTTAGTGAAAATCGCCCAGGCGTGTTGTTTCTCCTGTATGGCGCAGGCGAGAAGTAAAAATATCGATTTGGGCTATGAAGGCTTATCAGCGGCCTTGATAACCGGCGAGCCGTTGCTGCTGGGGGAGATGTGCATGAATCTGCTGGATAATGCGCTGAAATACACGCCAGAGAACGGTATTGTGACTATTCGTGTCACCCGTGATGAATCGCAAATTGTCTGGCTGGAAATTGAAGATAACGGCCCGGGTATTGAGAGTGGCCAGGTTCGCCATGCGCTGATGCCATTCCATCGTTTAGATAACAGTGCTGAGCAAAGTGGAGCGGGGATTGGGCTTGCGCTGGTTAATGATATTGCGCGTTATCATCGTACACGGCCTGAATTGCTGCGTTCAGCAGCTGGTGGGTTGTTGGTGAGAATTAAACTTTTGGGCACTTAAGGCGCCGTGAAATACTTTTTTTTCATTTTCTTACAAAGGAATGACGAAAAGTATTCCTGATACATTGCTTACATCAATCGGGGCGGTAGAATCGGCGCTTTTCAGGGATATCCCTTTTTCTGCTCAGGATTGAAAGCATGAACAAATTATTAATGGCTGGCGTTGCCGGTTTGGCACTCGTATCTGCATCGGCAAGCGCAATCAGTGTTAGTGGTGAGGCGGGTGAAAAATATACTAACGTTGGCGTAGGTTTTGGTACCGAATCCTCAGGTATTGCTATCAACGGCAACTATGCGCACAACGATGACGATGGCGATATTGTCGGTCTTGGCTTAGGTCTGAATGTTCCATTGGGGCCAATGATGGCAACGGTTGGCGGGCGCGGTGTTTATCTGAACCCGAACGACAGCAAAGAAGGCTATGCGGTTGCAGTAGGCGGTGGTCTGAGCTGGCCTATTTTCGAAAGCTTCACCGTGTTTGGTGATTACTATTACTCCCCGGATTCACTGTCCAGCGGCGTGAAAAACTATCAAGAAGCAAGCGGCGGTGCGCGTTGGACAATCATGCGCCCGATTAGCGTTGAAGCAGGTTACCGTTACATTGGTGTTGATGGTAAAGATGGCGATCGTAATAACACCATCGCTGATGGCCCATATGTCGGCGTAAGCGCAAGATTCTAATCTTTTCAGGCTGCGACATTCTGTCGCGGCCTATTCATTTCAGCCCAATCTATCCTGCTTGAGTTATAGTAAATCGTTATCTTCCCGCGGAGTACAACGATGATAAAAGTGGAAATGCTGTCTACCGGCGACGAAGTGCTGCACGGTCAAATTATTGACACTAACGCAGCCTGGCTTGCTGATTACTTTTTTAACCAGGGTTTACCGATGTCGCGCCGCAATACGGTGGGCGACAGTCTTGAAGATTTAATCGCGGTGCTTAAAGAGCGCAGCGAGCAGGCGGATGTTCTGATTGTAAATGGTGGCCTTGGGCCAACCAGTGACGACCTCAGTGCACTGGCTGCCGCCACTGCCGCAGGTGTGGAACTGGTAATGCATCAGGAATGGCTTGCGCATATGGAGCGTTTCTTCGCCGAGCGCGGGCGTGAAATGGCACCGAGCAATCGCAAGCAGGCATTAATCCCTGCGACCAGTGAAATGGTTGATAACCCGGTTGGTACAGCCTGTGGCTTTGCTCTACAGCTCAACCGCTGTCTGATGTTTTTCACTCCCGGTGTTCCTTCCGAATTTAAGGTGATGGTCGAGCAACAAATCATGCCGCGTTTGCGTGAGCGCTTTGTGCTGCCAGAGCCGCCAGTTTGCCTGCGTCTTACCACTTTCGGGCGTTCCGAAAGCGAGTTAGCTCAAAGTCTTGAGCCGATTCCGTTACCGGAAGGCGCGGTAATGGGCTATCGCTCATCAATGCCGATTATCGAATTAAAATTGACCGGCCCGGCAAGCCAACGCCAGGCGATGGAAGCCGTATGGCCGCAAGTGCAGCGTGTTGCCGGTGAAAGTGCCATTTTTGAAGGAACAGAAGGTTTACCTGCGCAACTTGCCGAACGCCTGAGAGCACAGTCGCTCAATATTGCAGTCAGTGAGCAATTCACCGCCGGGCTGCTCTGCTTGCAGCTTGCCAGCGTGCAAGCGCCGCTGGGGAACAGTGAAGTCTTATCGTCTCGTCCTGAAACACTGGCGCAATTGACCGGGCGTGCTAAAGCGTTCGCACTGCAAGCTGGTAGCGCTGTTGCGCTGGTGGTGGGAAGCCTGGATGACGAGCAGCTTAACTTTGCTCTACACACGCCAAAAGGCACTTATGGGCTGCAAGTCAAATTCAGTGTGACCCGCTACGCCCTGCGTACACGTCAGGAAGTCTGCGCGATGATGGCATTAAATATGCTGCGTCGCTGGCTTAACGGCTGGGATGTTGCCGCAGAGCATGGCTGGGTTAATGTTGTGGATGTGATCCGTGCGTAATTAACAAATCAGTACGCATAAAAAAACCTCCAGCAGGAGGTTTGAGACGAATGACAAATCTTTTCGTAGGTCGGATAAGCGCAGCGTCATCCGACAAAACTGGCGAAAATGGTGGATGACGCTAACGCTTATCCACCCTACAAAATCCGTTCATCATCCTTTGTCAGCAATCTGAAACCTCCAGCAGGAGGTTTTTTTACATCTCAATCTCAATATCGCCGTGTGCCTGGCAGCAGCAAGGCAATATTTCACCGGGCTGGATAAACGCCAGCGGTTCGGTAAGCCACTTCACTTCGCCCGCAATCAAGCGGGTACGGCAGGAGCCGCAGTAACCTTCTCGACACTGATATTCTACGGCGACCTGGTGAGATTCCAGAGTCGCCAACAGGGAAGGATGTTCTTCTTCACACAGGAGCTGTGCTCCGGTGATTCGTAGCGTAATGCGGCTCATAATTTACAGCTGAAAATCGCTTAAATCGTCGGTATTAACGTTTGAATCAATCTGCCCGACCAGATAAGAACTCACTTCCACTTCTTGCGGTGCAACCTGCACGTTGTCAGACACAAGCCAGGCGTTGATCCATGGGATTGGGTTAGAACGCGTTTTAAATGGCAGGTCCAGACCGACTGCCTGCATACGGATGTTGGTAATGTAATCAACATACTGGCAGAGAATATCTTTGTTCAGTCCGATCATCGAACCGTCACGGAACAGGTAGCTTGCCCACTCTTTTTCTTGCTCGGCGGCCAGTACGAACAGGTCGTAGCACTCCTGGCGGCATTCCAGGGCGATTTCTGCCATTTCAGGATCGTCTTCACCAGAGCGCATCAGGTTTAGCATGTGCTGCGTGCCTGTCAGATGCAGCGCTTCGTCACGGGCAATCAGCTTGATGATTTTAGCATTGCCTTCCATCAGTTCGCGTTCGGCGAAAGCGAAGGAGCAGGCAAAGCTGACATAGAAGCGAATCGCTTCCAGCGCGTTAACGCTCATCAGGCATAAATAGAGTTGGCGCTTGAGTGCTCGCAGGTTTACGGTCACGGTTTTGCCGTTGACGTTGTGCGTGCCTTCGCCCAGCAGATGCCAGTAGCTGGTCATTTCAATCAGTCGGTCGTAATAACCGGAGATATCTTTTGCGCGCTTTAAGATTTCCTGGTTAGTGACGATATCGTCAAACACAATCGCCGGATCGTTAACGATATTACGGATGATATGGGTGTAAGAGCGCGAGTGGATAGTTTCGGAAAACGCCCACGTTTCGACCCAGGTTTCCAGCTCAGGAATAGAGATAAGCGGCAGCAGAGCAACGTTAGGGCTGCGGCCCTGAATGGAGTCCAGCAGGGTCTGGTATTTCAGATTGCTGATGAAGATGTGTTTTTCGTGATCGGGCAGCGCCTGATAATCGATACGGTCGCGGGAAACGTCCACTTCTTCCGGGCGCCAGAAGAAGGAGAGTTGCTTTTCAATCAGCTTTTCGAAGATGTCATATTTTTGCTGATCGTAGCGTGCCACGTTCACCGGCTGGCCAAAGAACATCGGTTCTGCAAGCTGATCGTTTTTCGTCTGTGAAAAAGTGGTGTAAGCCATAGGGTTAAATCCTGTCATGCGTCGAAAAAATCCCCTCAGCAAAGTGAGGGGATTTTAAGTTAGATTTTACATGCGCCGCTTTCGCAGCCATCGTCCTGGATTGAAGGCGCCAGGTCGTCTTGCGCATCTTCCGCACCGTCGCGGGTGTTCTGATAGTAAAGCGTTTTAACACCGAATTTATAGGCGGTGAGCAAATCTTTCAGCAACTGCTGCATCGGCACTTTACCAGACGGGAAGCGCGTTGGGTCATAGTTGGTGTTTGCAGAGATCGACTGGTCGATAAATTTCTGCATCAGACCCACTAATTGCAGGTAACCGTCGTTATTTGGCAGATCCCATAGCAGCTCATAGTTGTCTTTCAGTGTTTCGTAATCCGGCACAACCTGGCGCAGGATACCGTCTTTCGACGCTTTAATGCTGATATGGCCGCGCGGTGGCTCGATACCATTGGTGGCGTTAGAAATCTGCGAAGAGGTTTCAGATGGCATCAACGCAGAGAGCGTGGAGTTACGCAGGCCGTGAGTTTTAATCGACTCACGAAGCGTTTCCCAGTCCAGATGTAGCGGCTCGTTGCTGATGACATCCAGGTCTTTCTTGTACGTGTCGATTGGCAGAATGCCTTTCGCATAGGTGGTTTCGTTGAACCACAGGCATGGGCCTTGCTCTTTCGCCAGCTCGTTCGATGCTTTCAGCAGGTAATATTGAATCGCTTCGAAGGTTTTGTGCGTCAGGTTATTGGCGCTGCCGTCGGAGTAACGAACGCCATTCTTCGCCAGGTAGTAAGCGAAGTTAATCACACCAACGCCCAGAGTACGACGGCCCATCGCACCGCGTTTAGCGGCAATGATTGGGTAGTCCTGGTAATCCAACAGGGCATCCAGCGCACGTACCGCCAGAATTGCCAGCTCTTCCAGCTCATCCAGACTTTCGATAGCACCCAGGTTGAATGCAGACAGCGTACACAGTGCAATTTCACCGTCTTCGTCGTTGATGTCATTCATTGGTTTGGTCGGCAGCGCGATTTCCAGGCACAGGTTGGACTGGCGAACTGGCGCGATAGCCGGGTCAAACGGGCTATGGGTGTTGCAGTGGTCAACGTTCTGAATGTAGATACGGCCAGTAGACGCGCGTTCCTGCATCATTAGCGAGAACAGTTCAACGGCTTTCACGCGTTGCTTACGGATGCTGTCGTCTTTTTCGTATTTGGTATACAGCTGCTCGAATTTTTCCTGGTCAGCAAAGAACGCATCGTAAAGACCTGGGACGTCAGACGGGCTGAACAGTGTGATGTCTTCGCCTTTCAACAAACGGGTGTACATCAGCTTGTTGATCTGCACGCCGTAATCCATGTGACGTACGCGGTTGCCTTCAACACCACGGTTGTTTTTCAGTACCAGCAGGCTTTCAACTTCCAGGTGCCACATTGGGTAGAACAGTGTCGCAGCACCGCCACGTACGCCGCCCTGAGAGCAGGATTTCACTGCGGTCTGGAAGTGTTTGTAGAACGGGATACAACCGGTGTGGAACGCTTCACCACCGCGAATTGGGCTACCCAACGCACGGATACGACCGGCGTTGATGCCGATGCCTGCGCGTTGGGAGACGTATTTCACAATGGCGCTGGAAGTGGCGTTGATGGAGTCCAGGCTGTCGCCGCACTCGATCAGTACGCAAGAGCTGAACTGGCGAGTTGGGGTGCGCACGCCAGACATAATCGGCGTAGGCAGAGAAATTTTGAAGGTAGAAACCGCATCGTAAAAACGCTTCACGTAGCTCAGACGGGTTTCGCGCGGGTAGCCAGAGAACAGGCAGGCGGCTACCAGAATATAGAGGAACTGTGCGCTTTCGTAGATTTCGCCGGTCACACGGTTCTGTACCAGGTATTTGCCTTCGAGCTGTTTAACAGCCGCGTAAGAGAAGCTCATATCACGATCATGGTCGAGATAATCGTCCATCTGCTTGAACTCTTCTTCCGTGTAGTCTTCCAGCAGATGTTGATCGTATTTGCCCATCTCAACCATTTTCACGACATGGTTATAGAGCTTTGGCGGCTCGAACTCACCGTAAGCTTTTTTGCGCAGATGGAACACAGCCAGGCGTGCAGCCAGGTACTGGTAATCAGGCGCTTCGCGAGAGATTAAATCGGCAGCTGCTTTGATGATGGTTTCATGAATGTCAGAGGTTTTGATGCCGTCATAAAACTGGATGTGCGAGCGCAGTTCAACCTGTGATACGGATACGTTATTTAAGCCTTCGGCGGCCCAATCCAGAACTCGATGGATTTTATCCAGATCGATACGCTCAGTGCGACCGTCACGTTTTGTAACCAGCAGACTCTGATTCATGTGCGTTTGTACCTGTCCGTGAAATGAAAAATGCCCCGTTTATCCACAGTTGGCCTCTAGTGGCTAACCTTGTGGATAAATACTATATGTAGGGGGTTATGGATTACTTGATCACTATATGGTGAGTATTCTAGTAACTAATCGGCTGAGAACAAGTATTGATTTCGAGACGGATTTAAGGTTGTGACAAGCGGAATTTCGCTAAGTCCACGTCACATAAGGCCTGTGACAATTGTCAATGGGATGCAAAAAAAATGATATTTTTGATCGAGTGCTGATTTCTTAAACTTAATGGGTAAGTGCGCAACTTGATACCGCGCAATTTATACCCGTCATACTTCAAGCTGTGGGGGTGTTGGCTGCTCTCACTTACCCCAGTCACTTACTTTAGTAAGCTCCCGGGGGTAAGCTCCCTTGCCGCCTACCCACAACTCGAATTATTTAGGGTATATAGATTTATTTTATGAAAAGCTGTTCAGTTAGCTCTCGGTGTGCAGCATATAGTTAACATCAACGCCTGGCGCGAGTTTGAAGGTATTGGTCAGCGGGTTGAAATGTAACCCGGTCATGTGACGTTCGCGCAGTTGAGTCTCATCCACCCAGGCCAGTAATTCCGCAGGCTTGATGAATTTTTTAATGTCGTGTGTACCTTTTGGCACCATGCGCAGGATGTACTCTGCACCGACCACCGCCATCAGCCAGGATTTACCATTCCGGTTTAAGGTGGAGAAAAAGACGTGACCACCTGGTTTTACCAATTTCGCACAGGCAGTCACGACTGATTTCGGATCCGGCACATGCTCCAGCATTTCCATACAGGTCACCACGTCATATTTCCCGGCAAATTTTTCCGCGTGCTGCTCAACGGTTTCCTGGACGTAGTCAACCTTGATACCGCTTTCCAGCGCATGGAGCTTAGCAACCTGTAATGGTTCGAAACCCATATCCAGCCCGGTCACATTGGCACCTTCGCGCGCCATGCTCTCTGCAAGAATCCCACCGCCACAGCCGACATCAAGCACCGTTTTGCCAAATAACCCCTCTGCGCGTTGACTGATATAACCCAAACGCAGCGGGTTGATGCGGTGCAGAGGCTTAAATTCGCCTTCAAGATCCCACCAGCGTGAGGCTACGGCTTCGAATTTGGCGATTTCATCATGGTCGACGTTCTGGATAACCGGCTGGTTTTCGGCATTCATGGGGCTACTCACTCCTTGTTCGTTTCGTGGCGGGAGTATATCAGTCAATGTCTGTGAATAAACCATTCGGCAACCATGTTGTGGTTTCCCCAAAGTAGGGCGATTGTGTTATAATTTGCGACCTTTGAATCCGGGACACAGTAGAGGGATAGCGGATACATGAGCGACCTTGCCAGAGAAATTACACCGGTCAACATTGAGGAAGAGCTAAAGAGCTCATATCTGGATTACGCGATGTCGGTTATTGTCGGCCGCGCACTGCCAGATGTCCGCGATGGACTCAAGCCGGTACACCGTCGCGTACTTTACGCCATGAACGTATTGGGCAATGACTGGAATAAAGCGTACAAAAAATCCGCCCGTGTTGTTGGTGACGTAATCGGTAAATATCACCCTCATGGTGATACCGCTGTCTATGACACTATCGTGCGTATGGCGCAGCCATTCTCATTGCGTTACATGTTGGTAGATGGCCAGGGTAACTTTGGTTCTGTGGACGGTGACTCCGCCGCGGCGATGCGTTATACGGAAATCCGTATGTCGAAAATCGCTCACGAACTGATGGCCGATCTCGAAAAAGACACGGTAGATTTCGTCGATAACTACGACGGAACCGAGCGCATTCCTGATGTTATGCCGACCAAAATTCCTAACTTGCTGGTTAACGGTTCATCCGGTATCGCAGTAGGTATGGCAACTAACATCCCGCCTCATAACATCACTGAAGTTATCAACGGCTGCCTGGCGTTTATTGAAGACGAAGACATTACCGTTGAAGGGTTAATGGAACACATCCCAGGCCCGGACTTCCCAACTGCCGCTATCATCAATGGCCGTCGTGGCATTGAAGAAGCGTATCGCACTGGTCGTGGCAAGATTTACATTCGCGCCCGTGCAGAAGTTGAAGCAGATGCGAAAACAGGTCGTGAGACCATCATCGTTCATGAAATTCCATACCAGGTAAACAAAGCTCGCCTGATTGAGAAAATCGCTGAACTGGTGAAAGACAAACGCGTTGAGGGCATTAGCGCTCTGCGTGATGAGTCCGATAAAGACGGTATGCGCATTGTTATCGAAATTAAACGCGATGCAGTGGGCGAAGTGGTTCTGAATAATCTTTATTCTCAGACTCAACTGCAAACTTCTTTCGGTATCAACATGGTTGCGCTGCACCAGGGCCAACCGAAGATCATGAACCTGAAAGACATTCTTTCTGCGTTCGTGCGTCACCGCCGTGAAGTTGTGACTCGTCGTACTATTTTCGAACTGCGTAAAGCACGCGACCGTGCACACATCCTCGAAGGTCTGGCGATTGCGCTTGCGAACATCGACCCGATTATCGAGCTGATTCGTCATTCTCCAAATGCCGCCGAAGCGAAAGCTGGCCTGATTGCCCGTTCATGGGCTCTGGGCAACGTTTCTGCCATGCTGGAACGTGCCGGTGATGATGCTGCGCGTCCTGAGTGGCTGGAACCAGAGTTCGGTATTCGCGATGGTCAATATTTCCTGACCGAACAACAAGCTCAGGCAATTCTGGATCTGCGTTTGCAGAAACTGACCGGCCTTGAGCATGAAAAACTGCTCGACGAATACAAAGAGTTGTTGGAACAGATTGCTGAGTTGCTGCACATTTTGGGCAGCGCTGAACGTCTGATGGAAGTGATCACCGAAGAGCTGGTTGCCATGCGCGATCAGTTTGGCGACAAGCGTCGCACCGAGATCACCGCGAATACCTCTGATATCAACATTGAAGATCTGATCAACCGCGAAGATGTGGTTGTGACGCTGTCCCATCAGGGCTATGTGAAATATCAGCCGCTGACCGACTACGAAGCACAACGTCGTGGTGGTAAAGGTAAATCCGCAGCACGTATTAAAGAAGAAGACTTTATCGACCGCCTGTTGGTTGCCAATACCCACGATACCATTCTGCTGTTCTCCAGCCGTGGTCGCCTGTATTGGATGAAGGTTTATCAGTTGCCGGAAGCGAGCCGTGGTGCGCGTGGCCGTCCAATTGTTAACCTGTTGCCACTGGAAGCGAACGAACGTATTACCGCTATTCTGCCGGTTCGTGAATATGCCGAAGGCGTTAACGTATTTATGGCGACCGCAAGCGGTACCGTGAAGAAAACTGCGTTGACCGACTTCAGCCGCCCACGTTCAGCGGGCATCATCGCTGTTAACCTGAACGAAGGTGACGAGCTGATTGGTGTTGATTTGACCGACGGTAGCAACGAAGCCATGCTGTTCTCGGCTGCGGGTAAAGTGGTGCGCTTCAAAGAAGACGCCGTTCGTACCATGGGCCGTACTGCAACAGGTGTTCGTGGTATTAAGCTTGCGGGTGAAGACAAAGTGGTTTCCCTGATCATTCCACGCGGTGAAGGTTCTATCCTGACCGTGACGCAGAATGGTTATGGTAAACGTACCGCGGCTGATGAGTATCCGACGAAGTCACGTGCAACTCAGGGCGTTATCTCCATCAAAGTCACCGAGCGTAACGGCAGCGTCGTTGGCGCGGTACAGGTTGAAGATACCGACCAGATTATGATGATTACCGATGCAGGGACTCTGGTACGTACTCGCGTTTCTGAAGTGAGTGTCGTTGGCCGTAACACCCAGGGCGTTATCCTTATCCGTACTGCGGATGATGAAAACGTGGTGGGCCTGCAACGTGTTGCAGAACCGGTTGATGAAGAAGAACTGGATGCCATCGACGGCTCAGTTGCGGAAGGTGATGACGAAATCGCACCAGAAGCAGACGTAGATGACAACGCTTCTGATGAAGCAGACGACGAAGCAGACGAATAATCTGAATTTTGTTGTTTGATATGACTCATAACGCCCGATGCATTTATTGCATCGGGCGTTTTTTATTTTAATATCAAGTTAGGCTTGGTTTAACTCATAAGGTAACTCAATGGCTATTCCTGAGAAGTATGAAGATGTAGAACGCTGGGCGTTTGGTGATACCGAAAAACAGGCTGATGAACTGGCTAAATTAGTGCTCGATGGCGTGAAAACAGCCACCTGCGCTAACCTGGATGGCGAGGGCATTGCCCAGCCTGGCGATGTTTTTGTGGTGGTTGATGGCAAGAATAAGCCGGTTTGCGCGATTGAACTGACCACGACGGAAATGACGACTTTTGAACAGGTGGATGAAGCCCACGCTCTGGCAGAAGGTGAAGGTGACCGCACGCTGGCGTACTGGCGCAACGAGCATAAACGCTTTTTTGAAGAGTACGATCTGTTCTCTCCGGATATGACATTAGTGTTGATGCATTTCAAAGTTATCGAAAAATTCTGATCGTAGTACCTCGCGATCCGATAGATGCAGACAGCCGTCACGGCAAATTGCAGGTATTAATCGCGAAAAACCTTACTCCCTTTGCCGTTGCGGGCTGCCATTTTTGCGGCTACCTTAACGGCATCTAAAGTTTTGCAATTTCCACGACCAGGCTCAATTTGAAATATCTTGTCTCCTTTCGCACCACACTAAAAGTTTCCCGCTACCTGTTTCGGGCACTGGCTTTATTGCTTTGGCTGCTGATTGCGCTCTTTTCGGTGTTCTACATCATGAATGCCCTACATGAAAAAGAGGCAGAAATTCGCCAGGAATTTAATATCAGCTTTGACCAGGCACAGCGTTATATCCAGCGTACGTCTGATGTGGTGAAAGAGCTCAAGTACATTGCGGAAAATCGTCTGACCGCCGCTAATGGCGTGTTGCCGTCCGTGGAAAATGATGACAACAGAGTCGACCCACCGAGTTTCATGCCGTTGTTCCCGGACTCGGACTGTTCAGCTGTCAGCTCAACCTGGCGCTCTTCTTTGCAATCACTGGCGTGGTTCTTGCGCTACTGGCGAGACAATTTCTCTGCAGCCTACGATCTTAATCGCGTCTTTTTGATTGGCGGTGACAATCTGTGTATGGCGGATTTCGGCCTGCGCGAAATGCCCCTTGAGCGTGAAAAAGCGTTGAAAACATTGCATGAGCGCATCATGAAATATCGCAATGCACCACAAGATGAGCGCAGCAATAGTATTTACTGGATTGGTCAGGGGTCGCGCCCTGGGGTCGGGTATTTCTATACTCTTACGCCTGTGTATCTGGCTAACCGCTTGCAGGCTCTGCTGGGTGTTGAGCAAACCATCCGCATGGAGAACTTCCTGTCACCAGGTTCAATGCCAATTGGCGTAACGATTCTCGATGAAAATAGCCATCCATTGATTTCACTGACAGGCCCGGAAGCAAATATTCAGCCTGATGAAAAATGGCTTCAGGAACGTTCCTGGTTTGGCTATACCGCCGGATATAAGCAATTTATTCTCAAGAAAAACCTGCCGCCGTCATCGATGAGCGTGGTGTACTCCGTACCTGTGGATATGGTGCTTGAACGCATTCGCATGCTGATTCTCAATGCGGTGCTGCTGAATATCCTAGTGGGGGGCTTGCTGTTTACTCTGGCGCGTATGTATGAAAAACGGATCTTTATTCCTGCGGAAAATGATGCCCTGCGTCTCGAAGAGCACGAGCAGTTCAACCGTAAAATTGTGGCCTCAGCGCCGGTCGGTATCTGTATTTTACGTACTCAGGATGGGACAAACATTCTGAGTAATGAGCTGGCGCACAATTATCTCAACATGCTGACCCATGAAGACCGACAACGGTTAACACAAATTATCTGTGGCCAGCAGGTTAATTTTGTCGATGTGCTGACCAGTAGCCATACCAACTTGCAGATTAGCTTTGTCCATTCGCGTTACCGGAATGAAAACGTGGCGATTTGTGTGCTGGTGGATGTCAGTGCGCGCGTCAAGATGGAAGAGTCGCTCCAGGAAATGGCACAAGCCTCTGAGCAGGCGAGCCAGTCAAAATCCATGTTCTTAGCCACCGTGAGTCACGAACTGCGTACGCCGCTCTACGGCATTATCGGTAACCTGGATTTATTGCAGACTAAAGAGCTACCGAAAGGGGTAGATCGCCTGGTAACGGCGATGAATAACTCATCGAGCCTGTTGCTGAAAATCATCAGCGATATTCTCGATTTCTCGAAAATTGAATCCGAGCAGTTAAAAATAGAGCCGCATGAGTTCTCACCACGCGAAGTGATGAGCCATATCACCGCAAACTATCTGCCGTTGGTGGTGCGTAAACAGCTCGGACTGTACTGTTTTATCGAACCGGATGTGCCGCTGACGCTGCAAGGTGACCCAATGCGTTTGCAACAGGTCATTTCTAACTTACTCAGTAACGCCATCAAATTTACCGATATTGGCTGCATTGTTCTGCACGTCAGTGTGGAAGGGGATTACCTCTCCTGGCGTGTGCGTGATACCGGCGTAGGTATCCCGGCAAAAGAAGTCACTCGCTTATTTGACCCATTCTTCCAGGTGGGCACAGGCGTGCAGCATAACTTCCAGGGCACAGGGCTTGGACTGGCTATCTGCGAGAAGCTAATTAGCATGATGGATGGCGATATTGCCGTAGATACTGAAGTGGGGATGGGGAGCCAGTTTACAATCCGTATTCCTTTATACGCTGCAAAATACGCCGAGCAATCCCAGGTTGAAGGGTTGGTTAATAAACGCTGCTGGCTGGCGGTGCGTAATGCTTCGTTGAGTAAATATCTCGAGTCTGTACTTACTCGTAACCAAATCGATGTTCGGCAGTATCAGGGCCAGCTGCCTGATAACGACGATATCTTGATAACCGATGATGAGCTGGAAAAAGCCTGGGAAGGGCGCGCCGCCATTATCTTCTGCCGTCGACATATCGGAATCCCAATTGAAGCCTCGCCGGGTTGCTGGTTACATAGCCTTGCCGCACCCCATGATTTGTTGCTGCTCCTTGGGCGCATTTATAGCATTACGGTTAATCTGCCAGGGGCGGATTCTACCCAACCGGTAGCCGCTGACAGTAATGAAAAAAATGACGATATGATGATTCTTGTCGTCGATGATCACCCTATCAACCGACGTTTGCTGGCAGATCAGCTAGGATCGTTGGGCTATCAATGTAAAACGGCGAACGACGGTGTCGATGCACTGAATGTGTTGAGTAAAAATCACATTGATATTGTGCTCAGCGACGTCAACATGCCGAATATGGATGGTTATCGCCTGACACAACGGATTCGTCAGCTCGGTTTGACTTTGCCTGTAGTGGGGGTGACGGCAAATGCGCTTGCAGAAGAGAAACAACGCTGTATTGAGTCGGGAATGGATAGCTGCCTGTCGAAACCAGTAACGCTGGATATTCTTAAAACGACGGTCGATCTTTATGCGGCAAGGGTGAGGAAGACCAGGGAGTTATAAGGGATAAAATATTTATCCTAAATAATTCAAGTTGCAGGTAGGCAGTTAAATAACTCATCCCCAGGAACTTACTCAAGTAAGTGACTGGGGTGAGCGAATGCAGCCAACACCCCTACAACGTGAAGTATGGCGGGTATGGTTAGTCTTTGTCGGCCGGGGACAGACTTACCGACGAAAGATAGTTCAGCAACGCAATGTCATTTTCCACGCCCAGTTTCATCATGGCTGATTTCTTCTGGCTACTGATGGTTTTGATACTGCGGTTCAGTTTGCGAGCAATCTCAGTCACCAGGAAACCTTCGGCAAACAGACGCAAAACTTCGCTCTCTTTTGGAGACAAGCGTTTGTCACCGTACCCACCCGCGCTGATTTTTTCCAGCAGGCGAGATACGCTTTCCGGTGTGAATTTTTTGCCTTTCTGCAGGGCAGCCAGCGCTTTTGGTAAATCAGTTGGCGCGCCTTGCTTAAGCACAATTCCTTCGATATCCAGTTCTAACACAGCGCTCAAAATAGCTGGGTTGTTATTCATCGTCAGAACGATGATTGAAATGTCAGGGAAGTGACGTTTGATGTACTTGATAAGCGTAATGCCGTCGCCGTATTTGTCGCCAGGCATTGAAAGATCGGTTATCAAAACGTGAGCATCAAGTTTTGGCAGGTTATTGATAAGCGCTGTGGAATCTTCAAACTCACCGACAACATTCACCCACTCGATCTGCTCGAGTGATTTACGAATGCCGAACAGGACAATCGGATGGTCGTCGGCAATAATTACGTTCATACTGTTCATGTAATAGGCTACCTTGCTACAGCAAACTCTTGACGTAAGCGTCAATATCGCTGGTATATTTTTGTATGTTGGTAGCATCACTTTCACGAATGTGATGCTCTAACGTTTCACATAACTGTTTGCCGGGTACCAGATTGAGCATTGCAAACACTCCCTTCAAGCGGTGAGCTGTTTGCGCTAATGCTGCGAAATCGTGCGCCGCAGATTCAGTATACAATCTCCTAACATCTTCCGGTACTGTGTCGACAAACAGTGCGTAATAGCCGCTGGCATGAAGTTGTGCATTTTCATCGCCACCCAGCGGTGATTCTGAAATACCTTCTTGCGCCAGTTGCTCTTCTATCAGCTGCAGCACCGCATCCTGCATGGCATTACTGATATTAAAGTTAACTCGGAACTGGCCTGGGCCTAGCTTCCGCATTCCGTTCTCATCATCGCTTAAAAGCAAACCCGAAGATGTAAGATTAGACGGATTATCTGTCAGGAAGATATCAAACTCTTGACTAGCCAGTCTTTCATCCGGAGTGATGCACTGCGCACCCCAGTTTTCCAGCAGGCGAGTGACAATATTTCGGACCTCACTGGAGGTGATATCAATCATCGCCACTACATCATCGAGCAGTTTCTCTTCCTGCTCTTCATGCTGTGGTTCGGCTGTCATTTTGATATGCAAATTGTAGCGTGTACCAATTTCCTCACGGGTCTTGATATTCAGATGCCCCCCGAGTTTGCGTGAAAGCTGGTCGCATAAATAGAATGTTAATCCATTAGCACGCCCGTAACGATCTTCACTGGTTGCGTTGAGGAAAGGGAAGTGGAGATTATCGACTTCACCACTACTGATACCTTCACCGGTATCCAAAATACGGAATAGTAGACGGTCCGGCCCAGACTCTTCTTCAGTAATATCCAGGGTGATTTTGCCAATTTGGGTCGTCGTTACGGAATAATGCAGCAATAACTGGAGCACTTTACGTAGTGCTTCGCGGTCACCGTGACGCTCTTCATCTGCCGCCAAATGGTTGTTGATCAGCAGCTGCAAACCTTTACGCTTGATAATAGGCAACATTTCCAGTGCAACTTCATCAATCAATGGCTGGATTGCGAACAGCGTTGCATTCGTTTTCCAGGTATCGGTTTCCAGCATGTTGAGCAACTGAATCTCATCCACCAGGCGCACGATGCTTTGGGCTTCATTGGCAATTGCGTGCCCCTGCGGAGTATTTAGTTCACTGGCATGTTCGGCGATATTTTTCACCGGTAGCTGTAGCGCTTCCCCAATGTTCTGCATGAACGTAATTCGTCCCTGCTGGTTTTTTTCATATAAACGCTGAGCTTGCTTGAGCTTTTTGTTAACCAGAATTTCGCGGTCCTGGTCGCGAATCACAAATATCTGCGTGCGTGGCGCAATCTGGCTGCGAAACTGGCGAATTTCATACAGTTCATTATTGATTGTTGCCTGAATCACACCCTGATGCTGATCGGCCATCGCAATGATGTTTTGCAGATTAAGGTGTGGCAACAAATGGTCGGCAATTTTATTGCTGATGACTGTGCGATTTGAATCCAGGTCATGTACCAACAGGCCCAGTGGCAATTGCGAGACAATCTCTTCGTTGAGTGCACGTAAAATTTGTAATTCGCCGTTGCCGTTCTGTGTCTCTACAGGACGGGCTGCCTGTTGGCGGAAAGTGGTGAAGCCGAACAGCGCCAGCGCCAGCAGGCCGATATTGAGTAGCAGAGGTAATATAATATTTTGCAAGGTGTCCATCAGTAGGGTGCCGAGAGGAACCTGCCAGACCAGCCGCATATGGGTTGTAGCAAGCGGGGACGCTATTTCAATTTTCGCACCATTAAAATTAATGGAGATGCTATCCGGATCTTCTTTTTCTATACCGTTAGCTGCCATTGGAGCATCGTTATTTTCCAGACGGAAGCTGTCTAGTGACATCCCTGGTGGAATCAAATCGTTGATGGGTAAATCAAACGCTACGACCGTTGCCAGGTGACCAGGCTGGTTAAAGGTTGTTCGCAGGGTAAAGTAATAACCGTTTTGCCACGCCAGATGGCGTAGCTGAGAGAAGCTTTCACGCTCATCAAGTGCGTTTGCTTGCTGAAGCATTTCAGCGCGGCGTGAATCGACTATGGAACCGACGCCGCTTTCTTTGAGACCGGAAGAAAGATCTTTAAGTGGCAAGGTAGAGACCAGGATCATGCTGTTATCCTGGCCATTTAAATAGTACATCGACCACGGGCTGTTTTCAGCACCCCACAAGGTATCAAGATAAGTAGAGATACGTTGTGTCATATCCAGTGTTGAGCTGTCGTGCGAGCCAAAGATGAGGGCTTCGGTTTTACGACGTGGTTTCTCTAAATAATACACATCCTGACGTAGACGCGTTTCTTGCAGGCCGTCGCTTGCTGGCGCCGTTGAAACGGCGATGTTGTCATAAATTTGCCAGGTTGCGTAACGATAGGTATCAACCCTTTTGTGAAGCGCGTGGGTGATGTCGACAATCTGATAGCTTTTATCCTTGAGCCAGGTGTTGACGGCACTTTGCACCATGACACCCATGGCAACCAGTAGCACGACTATCAATAGCAGGAAAAAGCGCGTGATATTGCCGGGAATAAGCGAAAATTTATTAGGGATCATACCGTCTGACTGACTCATTGTTAGCGCGCAACCCGGCGAGCATTCGCCACGTAAAAAAATCCACTGCTCTGCAAGGCATGCCAGCAGGCGTTATAGCTGTTAGTAAGAAAACCAACACATCAGATCAAGAATACCTGCAACAGGCGTTGGCGTCATCGTCTGTGTCTTAAAACTCAACGAGTATAATTCGAAATCGTCACATTTCCAGGTTGTTGATAATTAGCCGAAATAATGCCATTAACCAGAGTGTATTTTAGCCAACTTTTCGCGGTATTTTTGTACAAATAAATTTCATTTGTACAATTATTTAATATGAAATGATTGTCTATTTAGGTTTTCTTTTTTGAGAAAATTCCCGCATGAGAGGTGAGATTTCTCTGTAAGCGAAGCGGCAATTTATTAATAGGCGTTATTTTTTGAGGGGAGTAGCACAAAATGATTAAAGTTACGTAAAGAAACGTAAAAAAAACCGGATGCAAGCATCCGGTCCAAATAAGTGTAAACAGACATTCAAAGCTGAATGACGGTAATAAATAAAGTTAATGATGATAGCGGGAGTTATTTTATATATAAATTTTGAGTGTGTTTTATCATTCAGTGCTACGTGTAATGATTTAATTCATCGCTATGATTTTATTAATTATTTTATTTTTTTTGACGATTAGTGCTTATATCATTGTCTTTTTGTGCCTAAAAAAGTTCCCTCATATTTACATTCTGAAACACCTATATAGACAAATGAAACATCTCTATGGTTTTAGTATCATATTCGGATTGGATTAATCTGTATTTGTTTTGGAGAATGGGTTAGCCGACTGATTAGTAAATTAATCAGTAAGCAGTGGCATATAAAAAGGCATATAACAGAGGGTTAATAACATGAAAGTTAAAGTACTGTCCCTCCTGGTTCCAGCATTGCTGGTAGCAGGCACCGCTCATGCGGCCGAAATTTATAACAAAGATGGCAACAAATTAGATCTGTACGGTAAAGTAGATGGCTTACATTACTTTTCTGACAATGATGGTCAAAATGGTGACCAGTCATACGTTCGTATCGGTTTCAAAGGCGAAACTCAGATTAATGACCAACTGACCGGTTACGGCCAGTGGGAATACAACGTTCAGGCTAACAACACTGAAGGTAGCAGCGATCAGGCGTGGACTCGTGTCGGTTTCGCAGGTATTCGTGTTGCTGACTATGGTTCGTTCGACTATGGTCGTAACTACGGCGTTGTATACGACGTAACTTCATGGACCGACGTTTTGCCAGAATTTGGCGGCGACACTTATGGTTCTGATAACTTCCTGCAATCCCGTGCAAACGGCGTTGCAACTTACCGTAACACCGATTTCTTCGGTCTGGTTGACGGCCTGAACTTTGCTCTGCAGTATCAGGGTAAAAACGGCAGCGTTTCCGGAGAAGGCTCTACAGCTAACGGCCGTGGCGCTCTGAAACAAAATGGCGACGGCGTAGGCGGTTCCCTGACTTATGATCTGGGTGAAGGGTTCAGCATTGGTTCAGCGATTTCTAGCTCCAAGCGTACAACTGACCAGAACAGCGATGCATACCTGGGTGACGGCGATCGTGCTGAAACTTACAGCGGCGGCATGAAATATGACGCTAACAACATCTATCTGGCAGCTCAGTACACCCAAACCTATAACGCGACTCGTTTCGGTGGCGGTGACTCACTGGTTTCTGGCTTTGCAAACAAAGCACAGAACTTCGAAGTTGTAGCTCAGTACCAGTTCGACTTCGGTCTGCGTCCATCTGTTGCTTACCTGCAGTCTAAAGGTAAAGACATTGAAGGTTACGGCGACCAGGATCTGGTTAAATACGTTGATGTTGGCGCGACTTACTACTTCAACAAAAACATGTCCACCTATGTTGATTACAAAATCAACCTGCTGGACGACAACAACTTCACTCGTGATGCCGGCGTTAATACTGACGATATCGTAGGTGTTGGTCTGGTTTACCAGTTCTAATTCCTGCTTTCGCAGTGTTCGTTGTAAAAGGCGCCTCAGGGCGCCTTTTTTACGTCTGGACTCTCAACAATCCTTCACTTTTAATCCAATTCTTTGCCACTTGGTGTACCCTTTTGCGCTCAAACTGGAGAGAGAAACAATGGACTTACGATTATTACGCTATGGCCTGTTTGCCATAGTTTTGGGTGCTTTGGCAGGCTGTGATAACCCAGCAACAAAAGTTAATACAGGCATGGTGCTGGAAGGTAAAACCATGGGGACATACTGGCGTGCAAGTCTCGCAGGTGTGGACAATGCGAGACAGGCTGAGCTGCGGGAAAAAATTCAGGCACAGCTAGATGGTGACGATCGTCTGCTATCGACCTATAAAAAAGATTCTGCTTTATCGCGCTTTAACCAGTCTTCTTCGACGGAACCTTATCCCGTCGCTGAAGCAATGAGCGATATTGTGACCATGGCTTTGCGCATTGGTGCGAAGACGGATGGCGCGATGGATATTACCGTCGGCCCGCTGGTGAATCTATGGGGATTTGGCCCAGATAAACAACCGATAAAAACGCCTAACCAGGCGCAAATTGATGCTGCGAAAGCGCTGACCGGTTTGCATCATCTCACTGTGATAAACCAGGCCGGGAAACAGTGGTTACAGAAAGATCTTGTAGGTTTGTATGTTGATCTTTCCACGATGGGTGAGGGTTATGCTGCCGATCATCTGGCGCGTTTAATGGAACAAAATGGTATCAGCCGTTATTTGGTTTCCGTTGGTGGCGCGGTGGTTACTCGGGGTACTAATCCTGATGATAAGGCCTGGAGAGTGGCGATTCAGAAGCCTACCGATCGTGAAAATGCGGTACAGGCGGTGGTTGATCTCAATGGACACGGGATAAGCACCTCAGGCAGCTATCGCAATTATTACGAACTGGATGGCAAGCGTTTGTCCCATGTGATTGACCCACAAACAGGTCAACCGATTCAGCATAAATTAGTTTCCGCGACGGTGATTTCGCCAACGGCAATGGAAGCAGACGGTTGGGATACGGGTTTGATGGTACTTGGAACTGAAAAAGCCAAACAGGTGGCAGAAAAAGAGGGGCTGGCGGTTTATTTAATAACCAAAGAGGGCGATAGTTTTACAACCTGGATGTCGCCTCAGTTTAAAACCTTCTTACTTAGCGAGTAAAATTAGAAAGCAAGATTGCGGGTTTCTCTGCGTCCTTAAACTGTCAAAGTCATACCATGACAGCAAAATACAGGAGCCAGTCATGAGTCATTTTTTTGATAAAGCCAACGATGAAAGCCGCTGGCAGGCTGTGGAAACCCGTGATAGTCGCGCTGATGGGCAGTTTGTCTTTGCGGTTAAAACCACCGGCATCTGCTGCCATCCTTCTTGCAGCGCGCGCCATCCGTTACGTAAAAATGTGCTGTTCTTTGAAAGTGTTGACGCCGCCGTTGATGCCGGTTTTCGTCCGTGCAAACGTTGCCAGCCAGACAAACTAGCGCCTGCACAACAACGTATTGCCCGCATCACCCAGGCTTGTCGAATCCTTGAAGCCAGCAACGAGTCAATTGTCCTTGCCGACTTAGCTTCGCAAGTGGCAATGAGCCCGTTCCATTTTCATCGTCTGTTTAAACAAGTCACTGGGCTAACGCCCCATGCGTGGCAAAAGGCGTTGCGCGCAAAACGCTTACGTGAGCAACTGGCCCAGGGGGAGCCTGTCACACGGGCTGTTTTCGACGCCGGTTTTCAGTCAGGAAGCAACTATTACCAGCAGGCTGATAAAGTCCTGGGGATGACGGCGAAACAATACCGTCAGGGTGGGGAGCGCACCGTGATTCAATTTGTGGTGGGGTCCTGTCGTTTGGGGGCGTTTCTGGTTGCACAGAGTGAGCGAGGTATTTGCGCCATACTGTTAGGTAACGAGGACAAAACGCTGATTGCTGAACTGGAAACGCTGTTCCCGCACTCTGCGTTAATGGCCGGTGACGAACTATTTGCGCAAAATGTCGTGCAGGTGGTGAGTTTGCTGGAACGTCCAGGCCAGCAGTTTAATTTGCCTTTGGATATTCAGGGCACCGCATTTCAGCAGCAAGTCTGGCAGGCGTTGCGTGATATTCCTGCCGGGCAGACTGCGAGCTATCGTGACATTGCCGAACGCATCGGCAAGCCGCATGCGGTACGTGCAGTGGCCGGAGCATGCGCCGCAAACAAACTGGCGGTGATTATTCCATGCCACCGTGTTGTGCGTAATGACGGTGCGCTTTCTGGTTACCGTTGGGGTGTTGAACGTAAACGCCAGCTTCTTAACATTGAAGCTGAACAGCAGGGGGAGTGATGCTCGATTTATTTGCCGATGAAGCACCGTGGCTAGAACCACTGGCAGATGGCGCAGTTATTTTGCGCCGCTTTGCCAGCGCTGATGCACGGCTGCTTATTGCGCAAATTGAGGCGGTGGCTGCACTTTCTCCATTTCGCCAGATGGTCACGCCAGGCGGCTACACGATGTCGGTGGCGATGACCAACTGCGGCGAAGTTGGCTGGACCACTAACACTCACGGCTACCTCTATTCCCCGATTGACCCGCTAACGTCACAACACTGGCCTGCGATACCGACTGTTTTTCGCCAGTTATCCGATGCCGCCTCAAAGGCTGCCGGTTATCCTGATTTTAATCCCGATGCCTGCCTGATTAACCGCTACGCGCCGGGAGCTAAGCTTTCACTCCATCAGGATAAAGATGAGCTAAATCTGCAACAGCCCATTGTTTCGGTGTCGCTTGGGTTACCGGCCGTGTTTCAATTTGGTGGGCTCAAGCGTAATGACCCGCTGAAAAGAGTGATGCTTGAACATGGTGATGTCGTGGTTTGGGGCGGACCATCAAGGCTGTTTTATCATGGTATTTTACCGCTTAAACCGGGCCATCATCCTGCTACTGACGAGTTTCGCTACAATCTCACTTTCCGCCACACCCGTTAACACGAATATAAATAAGAATTATTCTTGCTGTACAGTCATTGCCGTTTAAACTGCTCGCTGTTTTCGATTTTGGGTAGTGATTGATGGAACTTTTGCGTGTGGTTTACCGGCAGTATCGCTGGCCTTTTTTGACTGTAATGGCATTAAGCCTGCTTAGCGCGGCGTTAGGTATCGGATTAATTGCCTTTATTAATTTGCGGCTGATAGAAACGCCCGATATCTCCCTTTCGGTACTACCCGAATTTCTTGGCCTGTTACTGCTGTTAATGGCGGTGACATTAGGCTCACAGCTTGCGCTGACCACGCTTGGCCACCATTTTGTGTTCCGTCTGCGCAGTGAGTTTATTAAGCGTCTGATGGATACGCACGTTGAACGGGTTGAACAACTGGGTAATGCGGCACTGCTGGCGGGGTTAACCAGTGATGTGCGCAACATTACCATTGCCTTTGTGCGTCTGCCGGAACTGGTGCAGGGGATTATTCTCACCTTTGGTTCAGCGGCGTATCTGGCGTGGTTATCGCCAAAAATGCTGGGTGTCACGGCGATTTGGGTCGCGGTAACCATCTACGGCGGCTATGTGCTGGTGGCGCGGGTTTACAAGCACCTGGCGCAGTTGCGTGAAATTGAAGATCAGCTTTACAACGATTACCAGACCGTGATTGAAGGGCGTAAAGAGCTGGCGTTAAACCGTGAACGTGCCGAACGTGTCTTTGAGGATACCTATATCCCCCACGCTAACGATTACCGCAGTCATATCATTCGTGCAGATACCTTCCACCTGAGTGCGGTGAACTGGTCGAACATTATGATGCTTGGCGTAATAGGGCTGGTGTTCTGGATGGCGAACAGCCTCGGTTGGTCTGATACCAATGTCGCCGCCACGTTTTCTTTGACGCTGCTATTTTTACGTACCCCTATGCTTTCGGCGGTTGGTGCGTTGCCGACATTGCTGACCGCTCAGGTGGCATTCAACAAATTGAATAAATTCCAGCTCGCGCCATACGATGCTGCATTCCCGCGAAGCCTTGAACCTGTCCAATGGCAAACTCTCGAAATGCGCGATGTGGTGTTCCAGTACGGTGACAACAGCTTCTCCGTGGGGCCGCTGAATCTCAAAATTGAACGTGGCGAATTACTGTTCCTCATTGGCGGCAACGGTAGCGGAAAATCGACCCTGGCGATGTTGCTGACCGGGCTTTATCAGCCAGTATCCGGCGGCATTTATCTGGATGGTAAAAAGATTGATGCCAGTAATCAGGACGATTATCGCAAGTTGTTTTCTGCGGTGTTTACAGATGTATGGTTGTTTGACCGCTTGCTCGGACCACAGGGTGAGCAGGCTAACCCAGAGTTGGTTGCTCAATGGCTTGAACGCCTGAAAATGAGCAACAAGCTGGAGCTGGAAAACGGCACTATTCTCAATTTGAAACTGTCGAAAGGACAGAAAAAACGCGTGGCCTTACTACTGGCGTTAGCGGAAGAGCGCGACATTATCTTGTTAGATGAATGGGCCGCAGACCAGGACCCGCATTTCCGCCGCGAATTTTATCAGACCTTGTTGCCGCTAATGCAGCAAATGGGCAAAACCATTTTCGCCATCAGCCATGACGATCACTATTTTGTTCATGCTGACCGGTTGCTGGAAATGCGACAGGGCCAGTTGAGTGAGTTGACGGGACATGAACGCGAACATGCTTCACGAGATGTGGTCGCCAGAACCGGTCACTAATTTTCTTCGTAGGTCGGGCAAGCGCAGCGCCCCCGACATCTTCGACGGCAAGGGTGGATAACGCTAGCTGCTTATCCACCCGACAAAATCTGGTTATATGTGCCCCGACAGGCTATAACTTAGCTCGTCGTTCTCAGGGAATATTGCCAGATGTCTGTCACTCCAAAGTACAGCACAAAACAACGTGCGCAAGACCGAGCCCGCATCCTCCAGATTCTATTAACCAATAAAGCCGTTGCCACAGGCATTCTGGGCAGGTTGCCGCAACCCGATGCCCATACTCCCGAGCAGGATATTTCGGAGATAGCCACGCTGGTGGCAAGACTCCCCGCAGCCGATCTTGCTGATGTATTGGAAGCTCTGCCCACGGAAGAACGCCATGCGTTATGGCGTCTGATCAAAGATGATCAGCGCGGCAAGATATTAATTGAAGCCTCGGAAACCGTCTGGGATGACCTGATTGAAGGGATGAGCGATAAAGCGCTGCTCAATATCATTCGTCCGCTGGATATAGACGACCAGATTTACCTTGCGCAATATCTGCCGCGCGACTTGATGGGGCGTTTGTTGGCAACCATGCCACAGGAACAACGCGCCCGTGTCAGGCAAGTGCTGCGCTACGAAAAGCACAGTGTTGGTGCGATTATGGATTTCGAAGTTATCACCGTGCGGGCGGATGTGACGCTTGCGGTGGTACAGCGATTCCTACGTTTACGTGGCAAAGTGCCGCAAAACACCGATAAAGTTTTTGTCACCACGCGGGATAAAACGCTGCTTGGTGAGCTGGGGTTAACCACCATCTTACTGCATGCTCCGCAGACGCTGGTCATGAGCGTAATGGACGACAACCCAACCTGTTTTGCTCCGGAAGACAACGACGAAGTTGCTGCGCGCACATTTGAACGCGATGACTTAGTCAGTGCGGCGGTTATTGATAGCAGCGGCAAACTCATTGGCCGCCTGACGATTGATGAGATCGTTGATGTGGTTTACGAAGAAACCGACAACGATTTGCGCCGTATGGGTGGCTTGAGCGCAGAAGAAGATGTGTTTGCTCCGGTTAGTAAAGCGGTTAAAGCGCGCTGGGCGTGGCTGGCAATAAATTTGTGCACCGCGTTTATCGCCTCACGCGTTATCGGGCTGTTTGAACACACCATTTCTCAGTTGGTTGCACTGGCTTCTTTGATGCCGATAGTTGCAGGTATCGGCGGTAATACCGGTAACCAAACCATTACCATGATTGTGCGGGCGCTGGCGCTGCAACATATCCAGCCGGGAAACTTCTCCTTTTTGGTATTGCGTGAACTGGGCGTGGCCTTGTTTAACGGAATTATCTGGGGCGGTGTCATGGGATGCGTCACCTGGCTGCTCTACGACGACCTCGCGTTGGGCGGTGTGATGACACTTGCGATGGTCCTCAATCTTCTGGTTGCATCGCTAATGGGCGTGCTAATCCCGATGATCATGATGCGTTTGGGAAAAGACCCTGCAGTCGGCTCGAGCGTACTGATTACCGCCATCACCGACACGGGTGGTTTCTTTATTTTTCTTGGGCTTGCGACAATATTTTTGCTGTAGGAATGGCAGTGCTGAAACGTACAATGAGGAAATTATCCGAACTTACCACCTTTAAGTTCTGTAATTTACCCCTTAGCATCGTTATATTATGTAATACATAACGAAATGCAATGGAGATAAATATGTCTAAGCAGTGGATCCGTCTGGCATTAGGTGCGGCGTTGAGCGTCACAATATCCGCGCAGGCATTTGCCGATAACAGCAAAGTTACCGTTTTCGCAGCAGCATCCTTAACTAATGCGATGCAGGATATTGCGACGCAGTATCAGAAAGGTAAGAGCGTCGAAATCGCATCGTCTTTCGCTTCATCTTCAACGCTTGCCCGCCAGATTGAAGCAGGTGCTCCTGCTGATTTATTCATTTCTGCTGACCAGAAATGGATGGATTATGCGGTAAGCAAAGATGCTATCAAAACTGATACCCGTGAAACGTTGCTTGGCAACAGCCTTGTGGTTGTAGCACCGAAAGCCAGTAAAATTGGTGATGTGACCATCAACGCAAAAACCGATTGGGCCTCATTACTGAAAGGTGGCCGTCTTGCAGTAGGCGATCCTGACCATGTTCCTGCTGGCATTTACGCTAAAGAAGCACTGCAAAAATTAGGTGCGTGGGATACGCTATCACCGAAATTGGCTCCGGCAGAAGACGTGCGTGGCGCACTGGCGCTGGTTGAACGTGATGAAGCACCACTGGGTATCGTTTACGGCTCTGACGCCGTTGCCAGCAAAGGCGTGAAAGTAGTGGGTACTTTCCCTGAAGATTCGCACAAGAAAGTGGAATACCCAATTGCTATTGTGAAAGGCCACGACAATCCAACAGTTAGCGCGTTTTACACTTATCTGAAAGGACCGGAAGCAGCAGCTATCTTCCAACGTTACGGATTTACGACAATCAAATGATATTGACCGATCCCGAATTGCAGGCAGTTCTGCTGAGCCTGAAAGTTTCCACTCTTGCGGTGCTATTTAGTCTTCCTTTTGGGATCTTCTTTGCCTGGGTACTGGTGCGATGCCGGTTCCCGGGTAAAGCCTTACTCGACAGTATTATCCATCTTCCATTAGTGCTTCCCCCCGTAGTCGTTGGTTATTTATTGCTGATTGCGATGGGTAGACGTGGCGTGATTGGTGCGTGGATATATGATGTTTTCGGGATAACTTTTGCCTTCAGCTGGCGCGGGGCGGTGCTCGCCGCGGCGGTGATGTCCTTCCCACTGATGGTGCGAGCAATTCGCCTTGCGCTCGAAGGTGTGGATATGAAACTCGAACAGGCTGCGCGCACATTAGGTGCCGGGCGCTGGCGAGTGTTTTGTACCATCACGCTCCCTCTGACATTACCCGGCATTATTGCCGGAACGGTGCTGGCATTTGCCCGTTCACTTGGTGAATTCGGCGCCACAATTACCTTCGTTTCCAATATTCCGGGTGAAACTCGTACTATTCCTTCGGCAATGTATACCCTGATTCAAACGCCAGGTGGCGAAAGTGCAGCCGCACGATTGTGCGTGATTTCTATCGTACTGGCACTGGTGTCTTTGCTGGTGGCTGAATGGTTAGCGCGCCAGAGCCGTAAACGGATAGGGGCACTGTAATGCTGGAGCTAAACTTTGTTCAGACGTTGGGTGATCATCGTCTGGCGATCAACGAAACCTTGCCAGGGCAGGGGATTACTGCGGTATTTGGCGTTTCAGGTGCAGGAAAGACTTCGCTGATTAACGCGATAAGTGGCCTGACGCATCCGCAGCAAGGGCGAATTGTACTGAACGATCGCGTATTAAGTGATGCTGAAAACAAGCGTTTCCTGGCGCCTGAAAAACGCCGCATTGGTTATGTGTTTCAGGATGCGCGTTTGTTCCCGCACTACCGTGTACGTGGAAATCTGAAATACGGTATGCCAAGAAGTGCCGCCGGGCAGTTTGATAAATTAGTCGCTTTACTGGGTATTGAACCTTTACTGGAACGCTTCCCCTGGAGTTTGTCAGGTGGTGAAAAACAGCGTGTAGCAATTGGCCGCGCTCTTTTGACGTCTCCTGAACTGTTACTGTTAGATGAGCCGTTAGCCTCGCTGGATATCCCGCGTAAGCGCGAATTGCTGCCGTATCTGCAACGCCTGGCGCGTGAAATTAACATTCCGATGCTATATGTCAGCCACTCGCTGGAAGAGATCCTGCATCTGGCGGATAAAGTGCTGGTGCTCGATGGCGGCGAAGTGAAATCGTTTGGCAATCTGGAGGAGGTATGGGGGAGCAGCGTTATGCACCCATGGCTGCCAAAAGAGCAGCAAAGTAGCGTGCTGAAAGTGACGGTGCTGGAACACCATCCACATTACGCTATGACGGCACTGGCGCTCGGCGATCAGCATTTATGGGTGAATAAACTGGAAAGCCCACTGCAGTCATCATTGCGCATTCGCATTCAGGCGTCAGACGTTTCATTGATTCTCCAGCCGCCGGTAAACAGCAGTATTCGTAACGTGTTGCGTGCCAGGGTTGCACAGTGCTACGACGATGAAGGGCAGGTTGAAGTGCAGCTGGAAGTGGGTTCAAGAACACTTTGGGCGAGAATTAGCCCGTGGGCGCGGGATGAGTTAAAGATAAAACCGGGTCAGTGGCTATACGCGCAAATTAAGAGTGTTTCAATAACCGCGTAAAAAATTAGGTCGGATGTCGCTAACGCTAATCCGACCTACGAGCCGGGTTTTGTAGGGGGATAAGCGGTTAGCGCCATCCACCGTTTTCTGACGGCTACAGCAAATACTTATAAATCGTCTTGGCAATGCCTGTCTCCAGGTTAGTGCCGATCACCAAATCTGCGCGTGCTTTAATTGCGTCATCGGCGTTACCCATTGCAACACCCAGGCCTGCGCTTTCCAGCATGCTCAGATCGTTAAAGTTATCGCCAAATGCCATCACCTGATTCATTGATAAACCTTGTGATTCAACCCACTTCGCCAGGCGATTACCTTTACTGTTGCCGCTTTGTGCCACATCGACCTGATCATGCCATGACCACTCGCACGTCAGGCCAAGCTGCTGCTCAACGACCTGAGTAAAGTTTTGCAGTTTCACCGTGTCTTCATCGGTAAGGGCAAATTTCCAGATTGCATCAACGTCGTAAGCCGCTTCGCGCAGTGAATTAACATGGCGGAAAACAGGACGCTGCGATTCAGGTAACGATTTCGCCCAGTTTTCGGCACGCAAAACGTGGCCGGTAGGCTCTTGATACAGCATGGCGTCATCAACATACATCAGCCCATGAACGTTGTGGGTATCCAGTAAGTCAATTAACTGATTTGCTTGCTGAGGTTGTAATGGATCGGACTCAAGCACCTTTTTCGCATGATAATCATACAAATAAGTGCCATTACAGCAAATTGCAGGTGTATCCAGGGTCAGTGCCTGATAAAAAGGATGGATGGCAACGTGATGACGGCCCGTCACGATGACAACTTTGAAGCCTGCGTCACGTGCGCGTTGTAAAGCTGTCAGTGATTCAGGAAGAATGGTTTTTTGCGGTGTCAGCAATGTGCCGTCAAGATCAAGGGCGATTACGCGATAAGTCATTTAGGGTTCCAGTCAAATTCAGAATCATAGGGCCTGTGCCGATGTTACACCCAAGATACTTCGAGATGCAGGAAGGCAGCAAGTGAAGGAATTCCGATGAGCTTACTCAAGTAAGTGATTTGGGTGACTGAACGTAGACAACGCACTACCCTTATGATTATTACTCAAGACGTTGGGAGGAGAGAGATTTCATGAAACAAACAGTCTATACCGCCAGCCCGGAAAGCCAGCAAATTCACGTCTGGCAGCTTAACCCTGGTGGTGAGCTTACGCTTGTGCAGGTCGTTGATGTACCAGGCCAGGTTCAGCCAATGGTTATCAGTCCTGACAAACGTTACCTGTATGTGGGTGTGCGCCCTGAGTTTCGCGTTATCGCCTATCGTATTACACCAGATGATGGCTCACTCACCGAGGCGGGTGTCACGGCAATCCCTGGCAGCCCAACGCACATTTCTACCGACCATCAGGGCCGTTTCCTGTTCAGCGCTTCTTATAATTCAGGCAGCGTAAGCGTTGTTAGTCTTGCCAACGATGGCCTGCCAGGTGAAGTTGTTGATGTGATTGAAGGGCTGGAAGGTTGCCACTCAGCCAATATCACCCCGGACAACCGCACACTTTGGGTTCCGGCACTGAAACAAGATCGCATTTGCCAGTTTACTTTGTCTGACGATGGCCATCTGGTTGCGCAGACTCCGGCAGAGGTGACCACCGTGGAAGGCGCTGGCCCGCGTCACATGGCGTTCCATCCAAATCAAAATTACGCATACTGTGTCAATGAGCTTAATGGTTCTGTTGATGTCTGGGAGCTGAAAAACGCCAACGGCAAAATTGAATGTGTGCAGACGCTCGATATGATGCCTCCGGGCTTCTCCGATACTCGCTGGGGCGCAGATATTCACATTACACCTG
Organism: Buttiauxella noackiae ATCC 51607; assembly: GCF_001654865.1. Taxonomy (GTDB): domain Bacteria; phylum Pseudomonadota; class Gammaproteobacteria; order Enterobacterales; family Enterobacteriaceae; genus Buttiauxella; species Buttiauxella noackiae. The sequence goes on from NZ_LXEO01000007.1 coordinate 143,146, forward strand.
ATGGTTGTCATCTCTACACCTGTGACCGTACTGCCAGCATCATCACGGTATTTAGCGTCTCAGAAGATGGCAGCGTTATTGCAGTGGAAGGCTATCAGCCTACTGAAACGCAACCGCGTGGCTTCAATATTGACCACAGCGGTAAATACCTGATTGCCGCAGGTCAGAAATCGCATCACATCGCGGTTTATCAAATTACTGGTGAACAAGGTTTACTGGAAAAGAAAGGCCGTTATGCAGTCGGCCAGGGGCCGATGTGGGTGGTCGTAAACGCACACTAATCATTTGATGATTAGGCATAAAAAAACCTCGCGATGGCGCAATGCCG
>NZ_LXEO01000008.1 GCF_001654865.1 Buttiauxella noackiae ATCC 51607
GCTCGCGATGGCGAGGTTTTTTATTTCAGGCAAAACGATTAATTTTACTCAGCAACCACTGTGCTACCCACGCCACGGTTGTTGAACTCCCATAGACGGTTAGCATTCGCATCATTCAAATCGCGTTGGATTTCGCCTTTCTCGCCTTTAGTACCGATATTGCCGGTAAACGGACGCTTAGAACCAGCGGCATCACCCCAGGGTTTTGCACTGTTAAAACCTTCGTTAATCACGCTGTCACGGATAACAACCTGGCCGTTAGATGTCTGGCCTGCGGTATAACCATTTTCACTTGCTTCCACATCCCAGGCGCGACCCAGTTGGGCGACGTTATCGCCAGCTGCAGTGAAGCGGCTGTTGATGGCCAGGAAACCGTAATAAATATTCGGCAGTGTAGCTGGCGCAAATACGGTGCCTTCTTTTGTGCGGCTGTTAACCAGGCGGAAGTCGGTATTTTCGAACACCACAGCACCACGACCTGCAACCACATCCACATCACCTTCAATGTAGCTGTTAGTCACTAACGTACGTGTCTGGCGGTCATTTAACAGGCGGTTTTGTACATCGCTGTTAGTAACGAAGAAGGTGTTCTGGCGGCCCAGCAGGTGAACATTGTTCAGCTGTACTTTATCGCCATCAGTACGCAGTGCTACAGCCTGATGATTACCAGCATCTACGCTGTCACCTAAAGTGTTAGCGATAGTCAGGTTTTGCATCTGCAAGCCGCTGTTCTGAGACCAGACAGCAGCAGAACACATAATACCTACAGTGGCAGTACGCTTATTCTGGCAGCTATCAAACATGTACCAGGCGGGTTTACCTGGCATATATTTACCACCTGGGTTAACGGCACGACGCCAGGTATTCGCATCGATTTCAGAATCCAGTGGCATAGTGATTTTCACATCACTTGCATTATCAGTGGTGCCGTACAGCGTTACGCTGCCAGAAGCAGCCGGAATATAAACGGTGCCAACATATTCACCTGGCTCAATAGCGATGTATTGGCGGGTGTTGCTATGTTTCATGATGGCTGCATCAACGGCAGCCTGGACAGACGTATGGGTCACACCTGCGCCACCGGCAGCACCAACAACAAAGTCAGGTTGCTGCGGAATACGAATAGATGACGGCGCCCAAGGGGCTTCGTTTTTATTTTTGGATGAGAAGTAACGTGCCTGAACAAAGTTCTGGGCTTCATCGGACGATAAAACTGGACGAGATTGGGTGCCTGGTGCCACTTGCGTGGACGGTTTATCTTCTGGCGGTGTTGAACTACAAGCCGATAGCGCTACAGCAAAAGCGAGCACAGCTGCCCGACGAGAAACAGAGAAAGTGTTCAAGGGTTGCTCCTTGCAGTGCAAATTTAAAAGGGGATCTGAAAGCCTGCTTTTTTATACTAAGTTGAGCGAAACGGGAAGCCGAAACGTAAAATACTTATGAGTTATACTATTTTCCTACCATAGGTAAGGGAAGCATTATGACCAAACTGTATTCGTACATTCGCTGGAGTTCCGCAAAGCAAAGCTTAGGAAGTTCGCAGGCACGACAAACGAAAAAAGCTCAAGAGTTTGCCATCCTAAAGGGGCTTGAGTATACAGAGATTTTTGATCGTGGAGTATCTGCATTTCGCGGAAAAAATATACGCTCAACTGCGGCTTTGGGGCATTTTATAAAGGAAGTCGAGAGCAAGAGTATTCCAGCAGACTCATGGTTATATGTAGAAAACTTAGACCGCTTATCCCGTGATGATGTAACAAACGCAAACGAGCTTTTTCTCAGATTACTAAATCTCGGTCTGACGATTGTTACAGGTATGGACAACAAGGTATATACAAGAGAAAGCGTCAATCTAAATCCTGCTGACTTGATGTTTTCAATCATGATGTTCATGCGAGCAAACGAGGAAAGTCGTACTAAATCGGCTCGCGTGATTGGTCACGTTAACAAACTTCTCGAAAGTCATAAACAGGGGCTTCCGGTTAATATTAAAAGTGCAGGGAATTGCCCTTGGTGGATTGATGATAGTGGCCTACAAAACGAATCACCAAAACCACATCCAATTTACTTTGATATCGCCAGAGAAGTCATTCGATTGTTTCTTGATGGGCACGGTTCCTATCGTATTGCAAAGATGCTTAACAGAGATCGTGAAAAGTATCCCGCCCCTTCTGGTTGGTCAAAGAAAATATCTCGTACATGGTCGGTTCGAAAACTTGAGTACATGCGCCGCAGCAAGGCTCTAACGGGTGAATATGTAATCACTGTACGTGGAGTTAAGCACACTTTGGCGAAATACTATCCAGCAGTGTGTACAGAGACGGAATTTGCAAGGCTGCAAGACTCAGTTAGAAATAATCGAATTACACAATCTGAAGATCGAGAGCGTATCGCATTACTTTCAGGTATGAATATGCTCCGCTGTGCGAACTGCGGAGGTGCTATGTCGTTCTATCTCATGGAGGGTAAGATTCGTTATTGTTGCGGGCAAGCTCGGAACCAGGCTGAGGACGGATGTTCCTTTTGGAGTGTGGCAGGTGCGCCCATAGAACATGCTGCTTTTTATGCTCTTATGTATGCAGCTTTTGATTATGAGATGGGTAACAGCCGTGTTGTAGACACTGAAGCATTAAATCACGATCAGGATGCAAGAAGACTGAGGCTTCAAAAAATAGATAGAGATCTTGCTTATTTTACCGAAGCAATCTCTTTGGGTACTGGCCCGCTCATAACATTGGTCGAAAAAATCCAAGAGTTAGAGCAACAAAAGAGCTGCCTTCTTTTGGATATTGATAATGGGAATAACCAGTTGTTACTGGCTGAGCAAGATGATGTCGGAAGTAGAATAACAGATATAATTGAATTGCTTAGGTCAGAAGTATTAACGGATATAACTCATCCCATAAGGTTGAAAGTTCGGGAGATAGTGCGGAGGACGATTCAGCATATTGCAGTTGCGAAGCGAGAGGATAAATCGATTATCGCGATTTTCTGCTTGCCAAATGGAGAGTATTTTATCGCTAACGGGATTAAGCATGAAGTCAATGGCAGTATCGCTAAAGATGTCGGGGTTTTTAAAGGTGCTTTGGATGAAAACGGCGCCCCTTTAGAATTGAAGGCACGCACAAAAGCAGATGCAAAAGTGATTATTAAACTTCTCGATGCGGAAAAGTCCCTTAGACGGAAAATTGATGCAATTGCGGAACAGTTAAAGATCCCACCCTTAAATGGGAAAGATTTTTTTGCTCAACGATGAGCATAAATTTGGAACAGGCCTGCGAAGCTGGTCGTTAAACAAGCGCTTCTCGATATGAGGTTGTCAATGAGATCAATCAATCGCCTTCATGAACGTAGATCTTTTTTTAAATATATGCCATTTGATACAGCGAAGATTGTACTGGCTAACACAAGTTTACGGTGGAGTTCACCTATTATATTTAATGATCCATTTGATGTTCCAAGAGAACTGCTTCCTGATATAAATGAAGAGCACATTAGTAGGGCTCTTGCTCAAAAATTAGTTACTGAGCTTAAGAATCCAAGAGATAATTTCAATGGGATCAATTTGCGACTAAGAGGATTGCTCGAACTCTTTCAGAGAGCATTCCCTCAAGGACTTACTCCCGAACAAATTGCTGATTTTGCAAATTTCGTTGCCAACCCCCCTGTTGGTGCAGGCGCATCAGTTGCTATTAATGAACTTAAAGAGTTATGGCGAGTTCAGTTGGAAGGTAGAAGAATATTGTGCCTTTCTGAAAGCCCTCTAATATTGCCAATGTGGAATCATTATGCTCTTCAATACACTGGAATAGCTTTGGAGTTTGCATGTGAAGATGAGCTGGAAAGTGCTTGGCTGAGAGCGAAACCAATCGATTATACGGATGAAAAACCACTCACTTACAGTGCTGAGGGTATGGCGGAACTGCTTTTTTTAGAGGATGGCAGTGGGGTTAAATATTTAAACGATAAAATCACATACATTAAAACAACTGCATGGGCATATGAGCACGAATGGCGGGTTTCATCTTACAAAAGAACCGAGGATGCTGGTTTGTACAGTGACTTCCGATTTCATCCCCTTGAGTTGAAATCAATTATTTTAGGGCCTCAATTTGATATGGCTAAATTAGCATCTATCCTTGAGCTTGCTAAAAACTACCCAAATGTTAGTGTTCAGCAGGCGACTCTTAACGCTCGTAGAGATATATTCTTGGAGCCGATCTTTTAGCAGCAACTTGCCGCAATACATCCGAACATCTACAGCGCTGCGGTTTATATTGTGCCGCAGGTTGTATCGCAATTGACTCCGCAAAAAAATCAATTTTCCTATACAGGCTAGTACGATTTTCACTCAGAGTTCTCTGTGTTGAATGTCTTGCTATATGGGCAGCGCTTCGACTTTGCTTTATAGACGAAGCTGAAAATGCTATTGCTGTAAACGCATAGCGTTTGCCCGTTTTCGGTAGTTGACTGTTCTGGGTTGCTCATCGTGATCCACCCTGCATCGGCGCTAAACGTCAACATCAGCCCGCTAAATAACACCGGTAAGTAACCTCTCATTCCTCTATTGTCCCAATTTTTCAGGTACTTTGCACAAACATAATCTAGGATATTATCACATCAATCGATCGATAAAAATGATCGATAAGATCGATTTTATTTATTAAAGCGGTTAGAGTATCTTACCGAAAATGATGAGTTGGCTGTGTTAAGGAGAAGGTTTTGAAGAAGTTACTTTTGTTAGCTCTGGCACTGAGTACGGGCAATGCATATGCCGATGATGGATCACCTCAACTTAAAACTGAAAGTCAGGCTGTGGTTCGTAACGCAGGCTATCAATGTGACAAAGTGAATGGTGTTTACCCTGCGGCTTTTGGTGGCTCGGTCACTGTGTTCTGTGATGACGTATATCAGTACACAATTAAAGACAAGGGCGGGCGCTACAGTGTGGAAGTTGACGACTAAGGAAAAGTAATCATGGCAATGAAGTCTTGCAAGGAGTGTGGTCAGCAAGTTTCGTCCAAAGCTAGGGTTTGTCCTGGTTGTGGAGTCAAGAAGCCATATGATTCACCAGTGCGCGGTTTTATTTTTATAGGTATTGTAGTCTTTGCTGTCATCAAAGGTTGCAGTGGCGGCAGTAGTAGCTCAGACAGCTCATATCATTCAAATGATGTTGCCAGCAGTAGTACGCCGACAAGCCAGCCTTTCGTATCGCCTGATGTTGCAAAAGTTAAAGCAGCAGTGCCTGTAAATATGGCCCCAGCAGATACAAAACCGTTTTCAGCTTCTCAGGTATGTAAGGCTACAATTGCTTCGTTGTTTAGCCCTATGCTGGGTGATATCAAAGCAGCAACAACGAAGCAAGAAGGAGTATATCGGCTTACCTACAAGCGTCGTTTAGATGGCGAGAAGTATTCATATGACTGCAAATTGTCTGACGATAGCGTTATATGGACTGAAACAGGCCAAAGCACGAACCGCTGGCGTGGGACAGGTAATGTTGGGTACAGCGTAGCCTTCACCGTTAAGGGTTCGGATCTAATTATCACCGAACTATATGCTGACGCTGATAATGTGACGCACAAGTATGCACTGAAAGACTTCCGCTAAGCATCCCATGAGGCGGCTTTTTGTCGCCTCATTTCCCCCCAGCGCAGAAATTCCAACATATCCCCATCCTATTTACCTCAAATGTGAAAAATATCATCGGTGCAATGTCTGATCTGTCAGGCAGATATGCATCATTCCAGAAAGTTGTACATGATCTTCTGGAAATATCAGGGAGATCACGACGTTGAGCTGCTTTAGGTTCCAATACTTGCTCGTGGGAAAAATCGGGGATATAACATTTTTATGGCACTGCTCGTCTATGCAGATGCAGTTTGTTGTTGAGAACATCGTACTCAACGGCATTTGGATATCAGGCATCGTGCACTACTTAAGCCGAGCGCAGCAAATTTGATTAATCAGTTATGCCAAGGGGGGGTTATTGGCGCATGGATAAAGATTGGATTCTTCAACAGAAAGAGACTCGCCGTACTTTTTCTAAATCAACTTGGATTCCTTTGAGAGCATCGTCAGATAATGAGCAAGGAAACGTTAAGTATATAGGTTACATGAATGAGTTCTTTGGATGTGGGTCAGTTGCGTTCCCACCAGAGAATCGTGAAGTCGCCGAAAGATTAAGCTGGGGTGACATCGGGATTAGCACAACGATCGCCCCTTACGCCTACACGGATGGATACTATTCTGCTATTGATGAATATGAGTATAACGACAAAGACCCGATCGGTGTTCACTTAGTTTTGGAAATGCCTCAGCCAGTAGTCGGAGGCAGACAATGGATACTCAATCCTGACCTTATTGCAGCACTTCGTCTCATAAAAGAGGGAGAACAATGGGTCAGACCTGAAGAAAATTTTGTAGTTGTCGCTCGTGAAGTTCTCGATGAAAAAGGTGAGCAACGTCTTATCGAAATAAAGAGAGAATACTTGCTCGATTACTTAGCTGCTAGGAATCTATCGTTACGACTGTCTTACTACCGTCAAAGAGTGGAAAATGTAGCCTCTCTTGAAACTAGCCAATATGAAAATTTAGATAGCCATCAAGAACAGCGTGATGGTGGTCGATACGAGCTACTGATTCGCGAAATAAATGATGTTTTTGGTGGTAGTTGGGCTATGTTCCGTACATGGAGAACTGACATAGACGAAGATGAAGATGCACCCGTGATGGGGCCAGAAACTGACAAAAACACCGATTATGAAAAATCTCAAGGGCGCAAAGGTGGCTATGAAGGTGTTCGAGTAGAGGGAGAATTCTGGCGAGACGAGTGGATAGAACACCAAGGAATTAGTACGCGCGTAAGAGGTGATTCAGAAAAGAGCCTACCTCAGTTCATAGTCGAAACCGACGGAACACGTTTGGCATCTGCCGAATTAAATAATGAAGATATTGGAAGATGGTTGTGGTTTCGATCCAGCATTGTTAACGAGCTTCTTGATCTCCGAGGGTTTTCACTTAAGTGGTATACAGCAGAAACTGGGTGCATCATTTCTACTTCCGGATATTCGATCCACTTCGGTATAAACTCTTCTGATTTAATCACCATTTACGCTTATGACGTAGCTCGCCTTCCCGCTTGGGAGCAACACATTTGGGCTGCCCATAATGTTGTTCCCGATGGGAAAGTTTCAAGCGAGTTATTGGACTCTCAGGTGAAAACTCAACCAGCATCTACCCACGCTGTGGAGGAGCTTTTTTTCGAAGTAATAGATATGCTCGAGGGTGGCTTTCGCGAGGTTTTCGACGTTCCGCTTTTCACTCATGACATTAATCGCGCTGAGGCTATGAAGCACATATCCCGCTTCGCAAGCAAGGATCAGGCGTCTCTTTTGAGGTTAGCTAAAGAGCTTGTACGTATTTTTACTGATCGGTTGGACGTACGCGAACTTCGTAAACTTTCGACACACCCGAACAAAGATAAACTGGGTTCAAATAAACTCCTTGAGGACGTGCTGGCTCAAAAAGTTGGAGCCGACAATGCTCGAAAGGTATTTGGCTCCATTGCTGGGGCATACGATATGCGAGTAGGCGATGCTCATCCTACTAGTTCCAAAATCGGGGATGCATTAAAGCTGGCGGGTATTGATGACAACAATTCATATTTGAGGCAAGGTGAGCAGCTAATATCCAATTTTGGTCAATCAATTTGGTGGATTGGAAAGTTACTGTTTAAAGAAGCCTAAAACGATAATATGTAGACTCGCGGCAATAACATAGCCCCTATCGGACAAACTTTAACCCCTCTCCGAGTTATCCGCAGAAACAGTTATTGGCAAAGTCGGCTATTAACTTTTAGCCGACACTCAGAAACTTCGTTGTTATCCATGTACACGGGATAAAGTGGTATGTAACGAATATCCTGTCGTCTCGTTTGGGTATACCTGATATAGACTGAGATACAAAGTCTCACTAGGGTTTCATGACACTCTATTGACTATAAAAATGCATGATGTATTATTTGAGTATTGTTTATATATTTAAATGAGACTCACATGGCAAATGTCCGTATTTATTGTCGCGCATCAACAGAAGGTCAACATGCAGACCGCGCCTTGGTAAGTCTGCGTGAGTTCGTAGCGGACAAAAATTGGCAGATTGCCGGGGAGTATATCGAGAACGCCAGTGGTGCAAAGCTGGATCGCGTGGAGCTTATGAGCCTGCTAGATGATGCACAACCCGGCGACCTACTATTGATTGAAGCAATCGATCGCCTTAGCCGTCTGCAACATAAAGAATGGGCTGAACTCAAAGCTGCATTGAAGAAGAAAGGGTTAGTAATCATTTCAATGGATTTACCGACCAGTTGGCAGATGGTTGAAATGGCTGGAAGCGACCTTACCAGCGGGATTCTTCGCGCCGTAAACGATATGCTGATCGACATCCTTGCTACGATGGCGAGGCAAGACTACGAGACACGCCGCAAGCGTCAGGCTCAGGGGATTGAGAAAGCAAAAGAGGCTGGTTTGTACACCGGGAAAGAAAAGGATATGCAAGCCCGTGAGACGGTACATGAAATGCTGGCACAGAAGGTTAAGCCAGCCCTTATTATGAAAGCTGCGGGTATCAGTCGCGCTACGTTCTACCGTATCAAAAAGGAACTGGCTGAGATGCTGTAAGTAAGCCCACTACCATATTCTATCAATGAGCCTCGCATGTGTGCGGGGCTTTATTTTGCCCGTTATTTGAGGGTTAAATATGAGAAAATCCTGCGACTGCCGCCGTAGCCAATCACCAAATGGTAGCGCTTGGCACCTTCGTCATTGAGAATGCCAGCCCGAATTTTTATGTGCGAGTGACGCTGGCTGATGGAAGATAACCCTGTTAAACGAATTAGCCTAACAGCAGAAATTGACGTTTCACGTCAGGATTTGCATATGCGGCTATACCTTTCCTTCGTGCCTTACTAACGTGCGTCACAGTAACTAACGTTGTATGTAAAAGGTTAATGGGATTATTGGGATTTAGGGGGTTAATAATTTAAAATATTGATAATAATGGAAATAAAATTTATGGTGCGTGGGATTAACTAGGGCTTTAATGCTTCAGGGTGGGATTTTTTGCCTTAGAAAAAGAAAGGGGGCAGTTAAGCCCTCTTTAAAATGGTGTCGATCTGACATCGCAGCCAGTCTGTAAATTTTCTATCCACTGCGCCGCCTGTTTTGGTTTCCAGTTCCGTGGGAACCAGTAGCGGGAACGGTCTACGTTCTGCCCGTTGGTATAGATTCTCGCCTGACGGTAGCCCAGTTCTTCCAGCTTGCGCTTAACCTTATCAGGGCTTTCATTGAATACGTTTTTCAGCATATCCATTTTGAAAACCTTGTTGGATTCCAGCCAGTCGGTCAACTCAATATCCAGCATCGATCGTGATTGCTCTATCATGCTTGTTAACGTCGCTGTATGTTCGCAGCGGTTCGGGTTAAAGCCAGCCAGGTCATATTGCTGAAACCAGAAGTAAAGCGCGTCAAGATTCCCTTGCTCCTGCAACCATTTATCCAGGCGGTCAATAAATTGCGTGGTATCTTCGCGATCCTGTTGGTGCTCAAGGTAGCTGACTGCATACCAACGCCGTTCGTTAGCATCCAGTTTTAGGGGGCGCTTCTCGTTACTGGCGAGAATAAAGCGGGTACAGGTATCAATCATCTGCGCCTGGGCGTATTTTTCTTCAATCTGCTGTCGTCGTTCGGTCAGTAGCGACTTAAGCTGTGTTTGCAAAGTTTTCGACATTGACTGGCAGTCATCCAGGAAGACCAGTAGGCTGGACGAAAGCACGGAGCTAAACTTCCCGGTCAGCTTTTCATAGGAATTAAGCAGTGATGCCTGCTTGTTCAGCAATGGGTATAAAATCTGATTGAACAGGAAACCTTTCCCGGTTCCGGTGTCGCTTGTCAGCATCAGATGCCAGCTTGGCTTTTCTTCAGGGTGCTGGAACATATGCCCCAGCCACTGGCAAACGGTATGGCGCTCCTGAACTACAGGGAAGAGTCGCTCCAGATACTCAAGCCACAGCGAAAGATCCGCATCTGGCATGGCTTCAGCTTCTGGTTCGTATGGCTGCCATGTATTGAGCACTGGCACACCATCAGCTTCATAGATTAGCGGAACCGCTTTACCCGGCGCGAAGGTCTTACCGGAAACAAACTTTAGACGCTGGGCAAGAGTTTCATGAACCATTGCCAGATTAGGCTTCACGTTTGCATCAGACTGCTTTTTGTACCATTGAATAAATAAATTGTACTCCGCATGGTAGTGGTATGTTCTCTTAGTCTCAATGCTGTAAAGCTCTGGACCCTGCGAAGAATTTAAGTAAATAAAACCCTTGTTTTTCATGTGATTAGCAAAATTTTGGGCATGTAATTTCTTAGTTTCTTCCAACTCGCTATCGTAAACATCAACATCGTTTGCGGCGCGGTCTTTGGTCAGGTCGTTTGCTGTCTGGTTCTGCATGTATCCTCCACTGAGGTGTTAAAAATAGCATTGATAAGGTCAGTATGGTCTGTTGGTGTACTGGCGATCTCGGTGAGCAGGCGGCGTACAAAAACAGGCAGCGGCATGTTTCCCCGTGTGTCCGTCAGCCACTCGGCAACACTACTTGGTATAGTGATGTCATAGATTTTCATGGTCCTTTCTCCTCTCGGGCGGGGATTGATTTATAACGTTCTGGATCTGCCTCCCTGAGCCTTCGCGCTGCGGCTATAGCTCTTGCCAGAGCTTCCGGGTCGATAGTGCTGTCAAGGCATTTACATCCCCGTGCCGTGTTACTCATACTATCGCCCCGGTTAACAGGTTGCGAAGCTGTTTTCTCATTGCTAATTGATCGGTGGCAACCTGTTCATCTGCTTTGCGTTTAGCATCCTCTGCCGCTTCGGATATAAGTATGTCAATCTCTGCCTCCATCGCGTTAAAGAGTTCGGTGTGGTACTTCTCAGATATATTAGCCCGAAGGGTTTCGAGTTCCTGAGCAACCAACGAATCCGGTTTTTGAAGGGTGACCGATAGCATCGATGTATTGGACATTACCGGTTGGGGATTCGTCGTGCTATAGCGCCAGCCGTCGAGGATTAGGGACTGAAGTTTTTCCACCAGCCGCACAGGAATGTCTCCAAAGTTCTGATACTTGTTATAGCGGGCTTCTGCATTATCCATGTGGCGCTTTAAAACCTCATCGTTTGGTTGGTACTTTGCTGCGATCTTGTCGAGATAGATTTGTAATTCTGGGGCAATTTGATTTTGCATATTTCTCTTCGTTGCCATGTCGTTCTCCGTAGCGGTAATAAATAGGCGTAGCAATGTGCTGGCGCTGGTTGTGTGCGTCAGTCGTACCGTTTTACGGTTATTTTATTGAGTGTCAGTAGACGACGTTGAATGCTTGGTTGCAGGTCGGACAAAAGTTAGCGCGTTCGGTGTTCACTAGGAACCAACGGCAAACGCCCGAACGGTCAACGATGTAATCCACAACCCGAAAGTCGGCCAGGGTCGATAAGTTGCGGTGAATGGTCGAAAGGGGCGCACCCACCAATTTCGATAGGTCAAAAGCGGTGAGTGGGATTGTGGTTTGTGTCAGGTAGTGCAAAAGGTGAATCCGGGAAGTTGTTAGGGTTAGTCCCGTGGATTTTAGGATATTGACCAGCTTTTTACGTTCCTTAGTTAGCGGTGGCAAAAAATCTGGATGGGGAAAATTAAAACACAAAAGATCCTCTCATAAGTTATTCATCATAATAGCTATTTTATCATGAGTAGTGATAAAAATCAACTTAAATGAGAATTATTATCATTATAGAATTACAATAAATGCTACTCGTATGTAAAAACGAAACGGGAAGCCGATTGTGCAAATCGGCTTCAGAAAGATGGGATTAATTGAACATAGCGGTAATAGAGGCGCTGCCTAATGAATGGAAATGGACGTTGTAACCCACCATTGCGCCGGATGCACTCTCCGCTACATCTAGTTTTTCAACATCAAGCGCATGAACCGTGAAAATATAGCGGTGTACTTCACCTTTCGGTGGTGCTGCACCACCATAGCCCGGTTTGCCAAAGTCGGTGAATGTCTCCATGGCCGGTTCTGGCAGTTCAGCCAGGCCTGAACCTGCACCTTGTGGCAGAACGCGCGTATCGGCTGGTAGATTGATTACGACCCAATGCCACCAACCTGAACCGGACGGTGCGTCAGGATCGTAACTGGTCACGACAAAGCTTTTGGTTCCTGTAGGAACGTCATCCCACGCCAAATGCGGCGAAATATTATCGCCATCGTAACCCATACCATTAAGTACCTGACGCCATGGGAGTTTACCCCCATCTTTGAAATCCTGACTGACCAGTTTCATCTCAGCTCCTTGCGTTTAAATATTCAGTAATTTTAGTAACTCTTCGGCAGCAACTGTCGAAGAAGCTGGATTTTGCCCGGTAACTAAATGCCCGTCGACTACTGCGTACTCGCCCCAGTCGTCGGTGCGCTCAAATAAGCCACCTGCTTTTTTCAGCTCATCTTCTACCAGGAAGGGCACTATTGCGGTTAAACCTACACCCTCTTCTTCACTATTGGTAAATCCGGTTACCCGTTTGCCTTTGACCAATGGTGAGCCGTCAGGTTTTGTCACTTTGCGCAACACTCCGGGGGCATGGCACACCGCCGCAACGGGTTTGCCTGCGGCCCAAAATTGCTCAATCAATTTAATGGAATGTGGATCTTCCGCGAGATCCCATAATGGCCCGTGACCACCAGGATAAAACACTGCGTCATAATCATCGGCATGGATGTTTTCAAGTTTTTCGGTGTTGGCTAATAGTTCTTGTGCGGCGCTGTCGCTGCGAAAACGGCGCGTGTCATCGGTTTGTGCATCCGGTTCATCACTTTTGGGATCAAGCGGAGGTTGCCCGCCTTTTGGTGAAGCGAGAGTGATTTTCAACCCGGCATCGTGAAAGACATAATACGGCGCGGCAAACTCCTCAAGCCAAAAGCCTGTGGGTTTGCCGGTGTTGCCGAGCTGATTGTGCGAGGTTAAAACCATGAGGATTTTCATCTGAATCTCCCTGTTGGGGACGTGAAAAGATCCTCGAAGTGTAGTGCATACCGGAGAGGCTTGCTGATGCTCAGCTTCTGAAAAATGTCGGATTTTGCACCGCACACGCCACAGCTTGAATCAATTTACCCAGTTGTTCAGGGCTAATAACGTATGGCGGCATCAGGTAAATCAGGCGTCCAAACGGACGAATCCAGACACCTTGTTCAACAAAGAATGCCTGAAGGGTTGCCATATCTACCGGTAGATGAGTTTCTACCACGCCAATGGCGCCGAGCACGCGTACATCCGCCACTTGCTCACAGTCGCGTAAAGGCTCCAGCCCTTCCTGCAACTGCCCCTCAAGAGCTTTGACTTGCTGCTGCCAGTGGCCTTCCTCCAGCAACGCAAGGCTTTCGGTGGCAACAGCACAGGCTAGTGGGTTGCCCATAAACGTCGGCCCATGCATAAAGCATCCGGCCTCGCCGTCGCTAATGGTTTCTGCCACCAGGCGGGTGGTGAGCGTTGCGGAAAGAGTCATAGTGCCGCCCGTCAGCGCTTTGCCAAGGCACATAATATCTGGTGAAATTCCCGCGTGTTCACAGGCAAACAGCTTACCCGTACGGCCAAAGCCGGTCGCAATCTCATCGGCAATCAGCAAAATCCCTTCGCGGTCGCACATGCGGCGAATGCGCTTTAGCCATTCCGGGTGATAGAACCGCATACCGCCAGCCCCCTGAACAATCGGCTCAAGGATAACTGCTGCAATTTCCTGGCGATGAGCGGCCATTAAACGTGCGAATGGCACGATGTCCATCTCATCCCATTCATCGTCAAAACGGCAATTTGGCGCGGGAGCAAACAGGTGCTCAGGCAGGTAACCTTGCCACAGGCTATGCATCGAATTATCCGGATCGCACACCGACATCGCACCAAACGTATCGCCGTGATAACCGTGGCGGAAAGTGAGGAAGCGCTGGCGAGGTTCGCCTTTAGCGTGCCAGTACTGCAATGCCATTTTCATTGCGACTTCAACGGCAACAGAACCTGAGTCTGCAAGAAATACGCATTCGAGATTTTCTGGCGTCATGGCGACCAGTTTACGACATAGCGCCACTGCTGGTGGATGGGTGATACCACCAAACATGACGTGCGACATCTGGTCAATCTGGTCTTTCATTGCCTGATTTAAGCGTGGGTGATTGTAGCCATGAATTGCCGCCCACCAGGACGACATCCCGTCAACAAGGGCTTTACCATCAGCAAGTTGTAGTTCGCAGCCTGTTGCCGCCACAACCGGATAAACCGGTAGTGGTTCAGTCATGGAGGTGTAAGGGTGCCAGATATGTTGCTGGTCGAACGCTAAATCAGCAGGGGTCATAGGGTGACTTGTAAACCATTTGAAAAAGATTTAGGTTTACAAGTATAACGTCAATCAATGGCTAACAACACCCTTTTTGGAGATGCCCCATGGCTCACCACGCACGCTGGTCAATGTCGCAGGTCACTGCTTTATTTGAAAAACCTTTCCTCGAACTGATGTTTGAAGCACAAAAGGTGCATCGTCAGCACTTCGATCCCCGCCACGTTCAGGTCAGTACGCTGCTGTCGATCAAAACCGGCGCATGCCCGGAAGACTGTAAATATTGCCCGCAAAGCGCGCGATACAAAACCGGGCTGGCTTCAGAACGTCTGATGGAAGTTGAGCAAGTGTTGGACTCGGCACGCAAAGCGTTAAATGCGGGTTCTACTCGTTTCTGCATGGGGGCCGCGTGGAAAAACCCTAACGATCGCGATATGCCGTACCTTGAACAAATGGTGCAGGGCGTGCGCGAAATGGGGCTTGAAACCTGTATGACGCTCGGCACATTAACCGATACGCAGGCACAACGCCTGGCGGCGGCAGGGCTTGATTACTACAACCATAACCTCGACACCTCACCAGAATTCTACGGCAATATCATCACCACGCGTACCTATCAGGAACGCCTCGACACGCTCGATAAAGTACGTGATGCCGGGATTAAAGTTTGCTCCGGTGGGATTGTTGGTTTGGGGGAAACGGTGACCGATCGTGCCGGATTGCTGCTGCAATTAGCCAATTTACCAACGCCGCCAGAAAGCGTGCCAATCAACATGCTGGTGAAAGTGAAAGGCACCCCGATGGCCGATAACGAAGACGTCGATGCGTTTGATTTTATTCGCACTATTGCTGTTGCTCGTATCATGATGCCGACCTCTTTCGTGCGGCTTTCTGCCGGGCGTGAACAGATGAGCGAGCAAACTCAGGCCATGTGCTTTATGGCTGGTGCAAACTCGATTTTCTATGGCTGCAAACTACTGACTACGCCAAACCCGGAAGAAGATAAAGACCTGCAATTGTTCCGTAAACTCGGGCTTAATCCACAGCAAACAACCACTCATGCAGGCGACAACGAGCAGCAACAACAACTGACCGATCAATTGCTCAACGCGGATACGGAGAATTACTACAACGCGGCGGCTGTATGACCTGGCAGCAACGCATTGATAGTGCGCTTGCCTGGCGGCGGGCAAGCGACAGTTTTCGCACCAGGCAGGCCAACCAACAAGGTAGCGGGCGCTATCTTATCCAAAACGATACCCGTTATCTGAATTTTTCCAGTAACGATTATCTGGGAATCAGCCACCATGCTGAAGTGGTGAATGCCTGGCAACAGGGTGCTGAGATTTATGGAATTGGAAGTGGTGGTTCCGGGCATGTCACCGGGTATCACGAAGCCCATCAGCGATTTGAACAGCAGTTAGCTGACTGGCTGGGTTATCCGCGTGCATTACTGTTTATTTCAGGTTTCGCGGCAAACCAGGCACTGATTGCTGCACTGACAGAAAAATCAGACCGAATTGTTGCTGATAAACTTAGCCATGCTTCACTTCTGGAAGCAGCAATGCACAGCCCGGCGCAGTTACGTCGTTTTGCTCACAACGATATCGCATCGTTGCAAACGCTGTTGGCCTCGCAAACTGACGGTCAACAACTGGTCATTACCGAAGGTATTTTCAGCATGGACGGTGATGCCGCACCGTTGGCTGAAATTGCGCAGGCTACCCGCGAAGCACAAGGCTTGTTGATGGTTGACGACGCCCATGGCATTGGCGTGATTGGTGAAGAGGGGCGTGGCAGTTGCTATCAGCAACATGTTAAACCAGATTTGCTTGTCGTAACGTTCGGCAAGGCATTTGGTGCGAGTGGTGCCGCTGTATTGTGTAGCGAATCGATGGCTGATTATTTGCTGCAATCGGCCCGACATCTTATCTACAGCACCGCAATGCCACCTGCACAGGCGTGTGCACTGTCGGCGGCGTTGAATGTTATCCGCAGTGAAGATTCCCGGCGTACTCAATTACACGCCAATATTGCCCATTTCCGCGCAGGATCAGCACAACTACCGTTGCAATTAATGGCCTCACAAACTGCCATCCAGCCATTGATCGTAGGGGGAAATCAGCCTGCACTGAACCTTGCTGCGACCTTACGCGAACGCGGATTCTGGCTAACAGCGATTCGTCCACCTACGGTGCCAGCGGGTACGGCGCGGTTGCGTGTGACGCTCACTGCCAGTCACACCCGTGAAGACATCGACAAGCTTTTGGAGGCGCTGTATGACGCGACTCGTTGATAAAGCGGCTATTGCCGCTGCATTTGGCCGTGCGGCAAACACCTACGACAGCCACGCCGAATTGCAACGCACCAGCGGGGGCTTGCTGATGGGAATGCTTGAAGGCCGTAATATCAGCGACGTGTTAGATGCCGGATGCGGTACGGGTTGGTATAGCCGCGCCTGGCGTGAAAAAGGCTGCCATGTCACGGCTCTGGATCTTTCCCCGGCGATGCTGAACCACGCTGCACTTCAGGGGTCAGCTGATAACTATCTCGAAGGCGATATTGAAGCCATCAACCTTGCAGACCAGCAGGTCGATCTCGCATGGAGTAACCTGGCGGTGCAGTGGTGCAGCGATTTACGCAGCGGCTTAAGTGAGCTTTACCGTGTCACTCGCCCAGGCGGTTGCGTGGCATTTACCACGCTTGCGGCAGATTCAATATGCGAGCTGCATACCGCCTGGCAGGTGGTTGATGAACGATCTCATGCCAACCGATTTATGACGTTTGAACAGATTCAGGGCGCGTGTGAAGGGTGGTGCTGCTCTCTAAAAATTCATGAAATTAGCCAGTCTTACGAAAGCGTATTGAGTGCCATGCAATCGCTAAAAGGCATTGGTGCAACGCACCTTCATGATGGGCGTAAAGCATCGTTGATGACTCGCCAACAATTGCAAAAATTAAGCCTTGCCTGGCCGCAGAAACGGGGCCAATTCCCTCTGACGTGGCAACTTGTTTGTGGAGTGATTGAACGTGATTAAAAAATGGTTTGTAACCGGAACGGATACGGAAGTGGGTAAAACCGTTGCCAGTTGTGCTTTGCTGCAGGCCGCAGGAGATGCGGGTTACCGTACTGCAGGATATAAGCCCGTTGCCTCTGGCAGTGAAATGACCGCTCAGGGTATTCGTAACAGTGATGCGCTTGCTCTGCAGCGCAACAGTAACGTCAAATTAAGCTATGCCCAGGTAAACCCATTTGCATTTTTAGAGCCTACATCACCGCATATCGTTAGTGCGGAAGCACTGCAACCCATCGAATTTTCGCAGATGTCAGCAGGTCTTGAAGCGCTCGCTTCTCAGGCCGACTGGGTACAGGTTGAAGGGGCGGGCGGCTGGTTTACACCTCTTTCAGCAACGACCACTTTTGCTGATTGGGCAATACAAGAGCAGTTGCCAGTGATTTTGGTCGTGGGGGTAAAACTTGGCTGTATCAATCATGCCATGCTAACGGCGCATGCCGTGCAAAATGCAGGCTTGCGCCTGGCGGGCTGGATTGCCAATGATGTTCAACCTACCGGGAAGCGCCATGCTGAGTATCTCGCAACGTTACGTGATGTTTTAAAAGCCCCTATGTTAGGTGAGATCCCGTTCTATCCGCATATCGACGAACAAACTTCGGCAGGCCGCCACCTGGATATTTCCCTTCTTTCGCTGTAACTCGTAAATCCACAGTTCATTTTTGCAACGCCCGATAATTCTTGCGGGCGTTCTTCCAGATATCGCTAATTCTCAGATCTTCTCCTTGAAGAAAAATAGTTCGCAGGTAAATTGTTTCTCAATTTCCAGTTGTCATATGACAACTTATTTGCGAGTATGGACAGGAGGTTTTATGAAGCGGCGCATACACCCCAATAAGGACATTGAAGCAGCATTAAGTTATGCCGAATGTCAGGGCTGGCAAGTGCGGCCGGGTGGGGCACATTGCTGGGGGAAAATGTATTGTCCGTGGAACGACAAAGCCTGCCGTTGCGGTGAGTTTTGCATTAGCTGCATCTGGAGCACACCGCGCAGTGCTTATAACCATGCAAGGCAGATACGTCGTGTCGTCGATAACTGTAGCCAGCAAGGCTCGCCACCTTCCATCAGGCATTAATTTTCAAGGAGCAGAATATGTCAGAATTTAGCTTCACGTTGATTTTCACCCTGCCAGAAAATGGCCAGAATCCAGAGCAATGGGTCGAAGCTTTGGGTGCGCAAGGTTGCGATGACGCGCTGGTTGGTGTAGGTGTCACAGGGCGAATTGCACTGAATTTCATCCGCGAAGCATCGGCTGCGAAACTCGCCGTTGTTTCAGCTATTCAGGATGTAAAACGTATTATTCCAGGCACCACGTTGGTAGAAGTGATGCCAGATCTGGTTGGGCTAACCGATATTGCTGAGCTGCTTGGTTTTTCCCGGCAGTATATTCGCAAAGTGATGGTAAGCCGTGAGGCTTTTCCGCAACCAGTACACGACGGTAAAACCGCTATCTGGCATTTGGAACCGGTGCTGCGTTGGATGCGTGAAGCTGGTGTTTCAAAAGTACCTTTGCCGCTGGTGGAATTATCTGCTGTAACCCGGCAATGCAACTTACAACGGGAGCTCGCCGACCTCGATAGAAATATGCAAAAGCAACTTGGTAAGTTGTGACGGCAGAACCTGAGAGGCTGTTCATGCCGCCGTTTGAGGAACAATCATAGATCTATCCAACTGGATACCAGCTTGTCATCCAGAAGCGCGACATTTCCCTGAGCTACATTACGGCCCCGGTGTAGCAAGCAGAAACGGTCCGCCACACGGCGAATGAACGACAAGCGCTGTTCTACCAGCAGTATTGTGAGGCCAAAATCACGACTCAGACGGTGGATAATATTGCCCAGCTCATTGATAAAACGTTGGCCGCTGCCAAAAGTGGGCTCATCAAGAATCAATAGTTTTGGTTCTGTCACCAGGGCTCTTGCCAATGCCAGTTGCTGCTGAAGATCGCTTGTTAGCTCGCCACCGCGCATGTGTCTTAAGCTGTAGAGTTCAGGGAAAAGTTCATAAATCATGCCTGGAATGCTACGGGAACCCACGCGGGCAGCCAGTAGCGCAATTTGCAGGTTTTCCTCAACGCTTAGTTGGGAGAATATTCGCCGGTCCTGCGCGACATAACTCATTCCCAATGCGGCTCGGCCTTCTATAGGTTGGGTGAGAAGATCCTGTGGTGGGTGACCTGCCTCGAGCCAGGTCATAGTGCCACTTTGTACGGGTAAGTAACCCGTAATGCAGTTTACCAGCGTTGTTTTTCCCATCCCCGGCGCGCCAAAAACACAGGTGCACTCTCCAGGCGCCAACTCAAGATCCAGATTCCACAGTATGTGGCTTTCACCATAAAACTGATTAACAGCACGGAGGCTCAACATCGACATACTCCTTCTGGCAGGGTTAACGACCCAGGCTGCTTCTGCAACACGAAGCAAGAGTTACAAACTTTGCAATTACCTTGCCATTAACCCGTTTACTGCCCAGAACAATGCAACTTTGAGAAAAGCCTCATGAAAATGGTTGAATAAACCTTCGGCTTCTACGACTCGAAAAACAGAATGCACTTTGTCGGTGCCTCGTCTTTGGTGTGTTTGGTGCAACTCCAGACGACTGCTCCATACAAATGCGCAATTCGTGAGCAGGATCATAAGAACTGGCTGGCTTCAGACCAGTCCAAAAAGGGTAAAAATAATGAAGAAAAATATTTTTGGGCCCTGGCACAGAGAATTTATGGTTTTTTGCGGTGTGCGCTGCAAAAGGGCTGAGAGCAGTTATCCACTATTCCTGTGGATAACCATGTGCATTAGAGTTAGAAAACTTGCGGTAAGCGAGAGCGGGCGCGGGTTGCGCATGAATTGGCGCGAAACCAGACTTTCCTAAATAACATTTCTAAATCAACTAGTTGAATAAAATCAATCGTTGCAATAAAAGTGCCACGAATGTTCCTTACGCTTTTATGACACAGCTTGACAAATGTTAAAAGGTAAAAAAATCTGGGGATAACCATTTTGGTCAGCTGAAATATCTGTGAGTTGAGTATTTTACCGGCAAACCAGACGTTAAAGAGGGTAAGTATCATAAACTCGGCAGTGAGGAACTGGTTTTTCATCCAGTATTATTTTCTGGCAAAATTTTCTGTGCCGAGTAAAATTATCCTCCGGCCCGCTCGTTTCTTCATCAGGTAGCCTCTTCATGAGTAAAGCGTTCAAATTAAATTCAGCATTCAAACCTTCTGGCGACCAGCCGGAAGCTATTCGCCGCCTTGAAGAGGGGTTACAGGATGGGCTTGCTCATCAGACGTTGCTTGGTGTAACCGGCTCTGGCAAAACATTTACCGTGGCGAATGTGATTGCAGATTTGCAACGCCCCACTATGGTGCTGGCTCCTAATAAAACGCTGGCCGCGCAGTTGTATGGTGAGATGAAAGAGTTCTTTCCGGATAACGCGGTAGAATTCTTCGTCTCTTATTATGACTACTACCAACCAGAAGCTTACGTCCCAAGTTCCGATACATTTATCGAGAAGGACTCTTCGGTTAACGAGCACATCGAGCAGATGCGTCTGTCTGCGACCAAAGCGTTGCTCGAAAGACGAGATGTTATCGTGGTGGCGTCAGTCTCAGCGATTTACGGTCTGGGTGACCCGGACCTTTATCTGAAGATGATGCTGCATCTGACCAAAGGGATGATTATCGATCAGCGATCAATTCTGCGCCGCCTGACGGAGCTGCAATATACCCGTAACGATCAGGCATTCCAGCGCGGCACTTTCCGCGTGCGCGGTGAAGTGGTTGATATCTTCCCGGCTGAATCAGACGATCTCGCCTTACGCGTAGAACTCTTCGATGAAGAAGTAGAACGGCTGTCGCTGTTTGACCCGCTGACCGGTCAAATTGACCAAACTATTCAGCGCTTCACTGTCTATCCCAAATCGCACTACGTCACACCGCGTGAACGTATTCTGCAAGCCATGGAAGAGATCAAAGTTGAGCTGGCAGACCGCCGCAAGGTTCTGTTGGCAAACAATAAACTGCTTGAAGAACAGCGCCTGACGCAACGTACTCAGTTCGACTTAGAGATGATGAATGAACTTGGTTACTGCTCAGGGGTAGAAAACTACTCGCGATTCCTCTCTGGTCGCGGCCCTGGCGAGCCACCCCCTACGCTTTTCGATTACCTACCAGCAGATGGCTTGCTAATTGTTGATGAATCTCACGTAACAATTCCGCAAATCGGCGGTATGTACAAAGGTGACCGTTCGCGCAAGGAAACACTTGTGGAGTATGGCTTCCGTTTGCCATCAGCACTTGATAACCGCCCGCTGAGATTTGAAGAGTTTGAAGCGCTGGCACCGCAAACCATTTATGTTTCGGCAACGCCGAGCAATTATGAGCTAGAAAAGTCTGGCGGCGATGTTGTTGATCAGGTTGTCAGGCCTACCGGCTTGTTGGACCCGGTTATCGAAGTTCGTCCGGTCGGTACTCAGGTTGACGATCTGCTCTCTGAAATTCGCAAGCGCGTTGAAGTTAACGAACGCGTGTTGGTCACGACGCTGACTAAACGCATGGCCGAAGATTTGACGGAATACCTGGAAGAGCATGGTGAGCGGGTGCGTTACCTGCACTCAGATATCGATACCGTTGAGCGTATGGAAATCATCCGTGATTTACGACTTGGCGAGTTCGATGTGCTGGTGGGCATCAACTTGCTTCGTGAAGGGTTGGATATGCCTGAAGTGTCGCTGGTGGCGATTCTGGATGCCGATAAAGAGGGTTTCCTGCGTTCTGAGCGTTCACTGATTCAGACTATTGGCCGTGCGGCACGTAATATCAATGGTAAAGCGATTCTGTATGGCGACAAAATCACACCGTCAATGGCTAAGGCTATCGGTGAAACAGAACGTCGCCGTGAGAAGCAACAGCGCTATAACGAAGAAAACGGTATTACTCCGCAAGGGTTGAATAAAAAGGTTGTGGATATCCTTCAGCTTGGTGAAGGAATGGCGAAAACCAAAGGCCGGATGAAGAGTAAAGCGCGCAGCGTGATTGAAGATGATGAAATCATTCTAACGCCAAAAGCTTTGCAGCAAAAAATTCACCAGTTGGAAGGGAAGATGCTGGAGCATGCGCAAAATCTGGAATTTGAAGAGGCCGCTCAGATCCGTGACCAACTCCATCAGTTGCGGCAATTGTTCATCGCGACTTCGTAGTTCACTTCACAGTGGCGGATGTCGCTTACGCTAATCCGCCCTACGAAAAACGGTTTTGTAGGTCGGGTTAGCGCAAGCGACACCCGACAAAACGCTACCCCAATTGCTGAAGCGCTTTCTCCAGCGCCTGGCGAAGGAGGTGCCGGTCATGGCGGTAACGAATATCGCGAGCTTCCAGCGGTTCCTGAATCACCACACGGTCGGTAATTTCAGACACATCAACCTGCGGGCCAACCACCACCGCATCGATAATACGTTTCCCGACGCGCTGTTCCATGATGTCTAAAGTTTGCCCAAGCGACAAACTGGCTGCGGCGGTGCTCAACTCTTTACCCAAATTACCGATAAAAACCACTGGCGCAGGAGTGCGGCGCAGTGCTTGATCCATATCCTCAAGCAGCAGTATCGGCATCAGGCTGGTGTAAAAACTACCTGGGCCAATCAGAATCAAATCCGCTTCGGCAATGGCCTGCACCGCTTCGCGAGTAGCGTGCGCCTTGGGATAAAGTGATAACTCCTGCGGCGGCGAGGAGAGTTGGTCAATATCCACCTCACCATAAATAAAATGGCCATCTGCGTCTGTTGCCATCAAATCCACAGGGTGTTCAGACATCGGGATGAGAAATGCATCCACTTTTAGCAGGTTACGAATTAAATTAATGGCTTCTAAAGGCCTCACGCTCAGGTGATCCAATGCCTTTAACATCAAGTTTCCGAGGTTATGCCCGGAAAGTTCACCATTGCCGCCAAAACGGTACTCAAACATAGACGAAGCAACGCTTTGTTCAGTAATTAACTGATTTAAACAGTTGCGCATATCACCCCAGGCGATGCCTCCCTCAGAGCGCCTGATACGACCTGTGGAACCGCCGTTATCGGTTGTAGTTACAATGCCGGTTAAGCGTGAACCTAGAGAGGACAGAGATGACATAACCCTGCCCAGACCGTGCCCACCACCAAGGGCGACCACCCGGTCTAAATCCGCAAACGTACGATTGCGCATAACTATTCCTTATGACGAACTATCGAAATAAGGTAGCGCAAAAGAGTGCAGAATACGATTCAGCCTCGGAGGTTAATGATGTATATCAAAGCAAAAGTTCACTTTTCGCGTAGTCTGTGGCGAAATTGAACGATTAGCTCGTTATATATAGATTTATATAGCGAAAGCTGCTATGGCGAATAACTTCCCCACGCGCTACTATCGCTCTAAACACACTAAGCCTATGGACCTAAGTCGAAAGATACGGTGCTTTGGCCGTGACCTTGAGTCACCAGGGTGCAGAAAGAAATGACTGCATCTCCCGAATTTGGAAGGTGTACATGGCTACTCAGCTTACCGATGCATTCGCACGTAAGTTTTTTTACCTGCGTCTGTCTATTACCGATGTTTGCAATTTCCGTTGCAACTATTGCCTGCCTGATGGCTACAAGCCTTATGGCGTGGCAAACAAAAGTTTCCTCAACGTCGATGAAATTCGCCGTGTTACCCGCGCTTTTGCCGCCCTGGGTACTGAAAAAGTACGCCTGACAGGTGGTGAACCCTCTTTGCGTAAAGACTTCACTGACATAATCGCCGCGGTGCGTGAAAACCCAGGTATTCGCCAGATTGCCGTGACAACGAACGGCTATCGCCTTGCGCGTGATGTGCAGCAATGGCGCGATGCAGGGTTGACCGCTGTGAATGTCAGCGTCGATAGCCTCGATGCCCGCCAGTTCCAGGCCATTACCGGGCAGGATAAATTCCGCCAGGTAATGGATGGTATTGATGCCGCTTTCAGCGCCGGTTTTGAACGCGTAAAAGTGAATGCCGTGCTGATGCGCGATGTTAACCACCACGAACTCGACACCTTCCTTGCGTGGATCAAACCCCGTCCAATCCAACTGCGTTTTATTGAGCTGATGGAAACCGGCGACGGCGGCGATTTGTTCCGTAAACACCACATTTCTGGCAAAACCATTCGCGACCAGCTTCTGGCTCGCGGCTGGATTCACCAGCTTCGCAGCCGCAGCGACGGCCCGGCACAGGTCTTTTGTCACCCGGATTACGCGGGTGAAATTGGCTTGATCATGCCGTATGAAAAAGACTTCTGTGCCACTTGCAACCGCCTACGCGTGTCGTCGGTCGGCAATTTGCATCTGTGTTTGTTTGGTGAACAGGGTATTTCATTGCGGGATTTGCTGGCGGATGACGGGCAAATCGACGAGCTTGAGGCGCGCATTGCTGAAGCTTTAACGCACAAGAAACAGACCCATTTCCTGCATGACGGTGATACCGGCATCACTCAAAACCTGTCTTATATCGGCGGCTAAAATTCGCTGTATCCCAATGATTTGGGTATAAAAAGGAAGATAACAATGAGCCAGATAAGTAACGAATTTATCCCGGTACATATTGCCATTCTGACCGTCTCAAGCCGTCGTGGCGAAGAAGACGATACCTCCGGCCATTATCTGCGTGAGGCGGCAACAGATGCGGGCCACCACGTGGTTGCCAAAGCTATTGTGAAAGAAAACCGTTACGCGATTCGTGCCCAGGTTTCCCAGTGGATTGCTGATGATGAAGTTCAGGTGGTGTTGATTAACGGTGGTACTGGTTTTACCGATGGTGACCAGGCTCCAGAAGCGTTACTACCGCTGTTTGATCGCGAAATCGAAGGTTTTGGTGAAGTGTTCCGTATGCTCTCTTTTGAAGAGATCGGCACATCAACGCTGCAATCGCGCGCGCTGGCTGGCATCGCGAACCGTACGCTGATTTTTGCTATGCCAGGTTCAACCAAAGCATGCCATACCGCATGGGAAAATATCATTCAGCCACAACTGGATGCCCGCGTGCGCCCTTGTAATTTCCACCCACATCTCAAGAAATAAACTATGTCGCAACTGACTCATATTAATGCGCAAGGCGAAGCGCACATGGTTGATGTTTCCGCCAAGGCAGAAACCGTGCGCGAGGCGCGTGCGGAAGCATTTATCACGATGGAAGCTACAACGCTTGCCATGATTATTGAAGGCAGCCATCACAAAGGTGATGTATTTGCCACGGCGCGTATTGCCGGAATTCAGGCTGCAAAGCGCACCTGGGATTTGATTCCGCTCTGCCACCCGCTAATGCTCAGTAAAGTCGAAGTAAATTTAGCCGCTGAGCCTGAACATAACCGCGTGCGCATTGAATCTGTATGCCGTTTGACGGGTAAAACCGGTGTTGAAATGGAAGCCCTGACCGCAGCATCAGTCGCGGCGTTAACCATCTACGATATGTGCAAAGCCGTGCAAAAAGATATGGTGATTGGCCCGGTGCGTTTGCTGGCAAAAAGTGGCGGCAAGTCTGGCGACTTTAAGGTAGAGAGCAATGATTAAGGTCCTGTTTTTTGCCCAGGTGCGTGAATTAGTCGATTGTGACCAACTGCAACTGGATGCCACTTTTAGCGATGTCGAACAGTTACGCGAGAGCCTTGCAGCCAAAAGCGATCGTTGGGCGTTGGCTCTGGAGTCCGGGAAATTGCTGGCCGCCGTAAACCAGACGCTGGTGAGTTTCGACCATCCACTTACCGACGGTGATGAAGTCGCTTTCTTCCCACCAGTGACCGGAGGTTGAAATGGAAAACACCCGAATCCGCGTAAGCCATGAAAATTTCAACGTTGGTGATGAATATCAGTGGCTCTCGCAGTGTGATGAAGACGGTGCAGTTGTGACCTTTACCGGCAAAGTGCGTAACCACAATCTTGGTGATAGCGTGAGTGCGTTAACCCTCGAACACTATCCGGGCATGACGGAAAAAGCGCTGGCTGAAATTATCGAAGAAGCTCGTCTTCGCTGGCCACTGCAACGAGTAAGTGTGATTCACCGCATCGGTGAATTGTGGCCAGGTGATGAAATCGTTTTTGTCGGGGTCACCGGTGCACACCGTAGTTCGGCATTTGAGTCTGCGCAATTCATCATGGATTATCTGAAAACTCGTGCTCCGTTCTGGAAGCGTGAAGCCACTGCAGAAGGCGACCGTTGGGTCGAATCACGCGAAAGCGATAAGCAGGCGGCCAAACGCTGGTAACAGGCACCTTCGCGCAGTTGTGTTAATCTTAAGGTACAGGCTGGCAAGCCTGAAATTCGGTCAACGTAATTCACTTAAGGAAGCATCATGGATCGATTCCCACGTTCCAATGACACCATCGTGCAGCAGGCCCGTACCGGTTTGCAGGCATATATGGCACAAGTTTACGGCTGGATGACCTGCGGCCTGTTACTGACGGCATTTGTCGCCTGGTATGCTGCGAATACGCCAGCCGTAATGGAATTCGTCTTTTCCAGTAAAATCACTTTCTTCGGGCTTATCATCGTGCAGTTGGGTTTAGTGTTTGTGCTCTCGGGCATGGTGCATAAGCTCAGCGCGGGTATGGCAACCAGCTTGTTCATGCTCTATTCGGCATTAACGGGCCTGACGCTTTCCAGTATTTTTATTGTCTACACCTACTCGTCCATCGCCAGCACCTTCGTTGTCGCAGGCGGGATGTTCGGGGCCATGAGCCTGTACGGTTATACTACCAAGCGTGATCTCAGCGGTTTTGGCAATATGCTGTTTATGGCGCTGATCGGTATTGTGTTGGCTTCACTGGTGAACATGTGGCTGAAAAGCACGGCGCTGATGTGGGCTGTAACATATATCGGCGTGATTGTGTTTGTTGGTCTGACAGCCTATGACACCCAGAAGCTGAAAAACATCGGTGAGCAAATTGATACCCGTGATACGCAAACCATGCGCAAATATTCCATTCTTGGCGCATTGACCTTGTATCTCGACTTCATCAACTTGTTCTTGATGTTGTTGCGTATTTTCGGCAACCGCCGTTAATTTCGATTTATATAGGGTGGATTAGCGTAAGCGACATCCACCCTGATTGTTACGAACTCTCCTGAATATTCTTCTCGTTCTTCACTCGCATCTTCTTCGCCCGACTCTCAAGCCCTAAATAGCAAATAATCGCCAGCAGCAGTGGGGCGATAAAATAGAGCATTCGATAGGCAATCAAGGCGGCGATAATAGTACCGTTGCTTACATGCTCCCCTGCCAGTAGTGCGATAAACACCGCCTCTAGCACACCGATCCCGGCAGGAATATGCACAATCACCCCGGCAATACTGCTGACCAAAAGTACGCCTAATACGAAGAAGTAATTCACATCCTGACCCAGCAACAGCCAGATAATCGCGCCCATAACCATCCAGTTGCCGCCCGAAATTGCTAATTGCAACAGAGCAAACTTAAAGGATGGGAGCACCAGACGCTGGCCTTTTATCGTCATATGGCGATGTTTAGCAAAGGCGCAGAACCACAGATACACCGCGATAATCGCCAGTAGAACGGCACCTAAAATCCGCAGCGTCGTCTCATCGATATACCAGTGCTCTGGCAGTTGCACCACGCCGACGGTAAAAATCATACCTGCCAGCAGAATATAGCCGAGCCAGTTAGTGGAAATACTTAACGAAAAAATACGTGTGATGGTGGCACTGGGCAGGCCAAGCCGAGAATAGAGCCGATAGCGCATGCCAATGCCGCCAACCCAGGTACTCAGCGTTAAGTTAAAGGCATAACAGATAAACGACACTAACATCACCTGGCGCTTTGCCAGTTTATGCCCGCAATACGATCGTGCCAATAAATCATAACAGCCATAAATCAGGTAGCTCAAAATAACCAGGCCGACTGCGCTAAACAGTGCGAGGCGGTTGTAGTTGCGGATAACCTTCCACACCTCCTCCCAGTCAACCTTCGTTGCATACACCGTCAGCAGCACGATCACAGCGATGAAAAACAGCCAGGTGAGTATCTTCTTTGCTTTGCGCCATTTTGGATGCGAGTGCGACATCAGTATTTCACCCCCGGATTATCTGTCTCAACCCGATCCTGCGTTTCCATATGCGGCTGCGCGGGCGGCATCACTTGCGCAAGTTTTGGTGTATGCGCAGGCAACCAGCCGACCATCGCCGGGAAGTGGCGTAAGAAGTGGAACGCCAGCACGCTCTTACCCAAATTCCACCAGGTGCGTTTTGGCAGCATCGACTCAACAACCGGGTGACAATCTTTGGCAATCAACCCGGTTAGATTGGCACGCAGAGTGTCATTGAATGTGCGGTCGTGAATAATCAAATTCGCTTCAAGATTTAGCGACAAACTCAGCGGGTCAAGATTGCTGGAGCCGACCGTTGCCCAATGGTCATCCATGATGGCGACTTTGCCGTGCAGCGGGCGGCGGTGATATTCATAGATTTTCACTCCGGAACGCACTAAGTAGTTGTACAGCAGGCGTGCACCGACTTTGACAATCGGCATATCAGGCTCGCCCTGCACAATCAATTTCACGGATACACCACGGCGAGATGCAGTACGCATTGCATGAAGCAGCCTGTAGCCAGGGAAGAAATAGGCATTGGCAATAATCACTTCTCGCTTCGCTTTACTGAGCATTTTCAGGTAATAACGTTCGATATCATCGCGGTGCTGGTTGTTGTCACGCCAGACAAACAACGCTTGCGCTTCACCGGGCGTCAGGTTTTCTTGCGCCAGATTACGGCGGCGTCGCCACCAGTGGCGTTTATCTTCGTGGCCGGGCAGGTTAGAAATCACGTACTGGTAAATATCATCCACCACTGGCCCTTCAACTTTGGCCGAATAATCTTGCTTCGCCTCAGGGCCGTAATCACTCATCTGTTCTGCGGAATAGTTAATACCGCCGACAAATGCAACGATGCCATCCACCACCACGATTTTGCGGTGCATACGGCGGAACAAATTAGTACGCATGCCAAACACCAACGGGCGCGGATCGTAATAGCGGAACATCACTCCGGCGGTAGTCAGTTGGTTGACAAAATCATCGCTTAAATCTGGTGAACCATAGCCATCAAGCAAGACTTCGACACTCACACCGCGACGGGCAGCATTAAGCAAAACTTCATGTAATTGCTTTCCGACATCATCTTCAAACCAGATGAATGTCTCGAGAATCACTTTGCTGCGTGCATTTTCGATGGCTTTAAATACCGCCGGGAAAAACTGGTCACCGTTTTCGAGTAATGTAATTCGGTTCCCGTCACGCCAATTATTTTTCATATATGAATCTCCACGGCTAATGGCGCATGGTCGGAGAGATGTCGCCACTGCCGCAATGGCAGCGCTGTTGGTGCACTCGCGGACGCATTTTTCACATAAATTCTATCGAGGCGAAGCAGCGGAAAGCGGGCAGGGAAGGTGCGCGCCGGGCGGCCAGATGCGCGAGTAAATACTTCATCTAATCCGGTTTGCTTTAATTGCCGGTTAGCGCGTTGCTGCCAGTCGTTAAAGTCGCCAGCCACTATGACAGGCTCACCTTCAGGAAGCTCATTTACCAGTTGGCAGAGCAGATTGAGCTGAGCCTTACGATGAGCGTCATGCAAACCAAGATGCACACAAATGACATGCGCACGAATATTGGCTCCCGGTAGGTTTATCTGGCAGTGCAGCATGCCGCGTTTTTCGTGGCCTTCTACCGAGATATCGCGATTTTCAAAATGACTAATAGGAAAGCGAGACAAGACGGCATTGCCGTGATGACCTTCGGGATAAACCGCATTGCGCCCGTAGGCAAAATCGCTCCACATTGTATCAGCCAGATATTCGTAGTGGCTGGTATCTGGCCAGTTATCAACGTGCACAGAGTGGGCTTCATGAGCACCCATTACCTCCTGCAAACAGACAATGTCAGCAGAAACTGCACGTACTGCATCACGCAACTCAGGCAAAATGAAACGCCGGTTGAGTGCGGTAAAACCTTTGTGTGTATTAATTGTGAGCACTTTAAAGGATAAGTGCTGAGTCTTATTACTCATGCTTCTCCCGGCATTGTTAACATCCTGATGAAAATAAAGTGTAGTCTCTGTCACAAATAGGTGCCGGGTTACAGAATTTTCCGCATACTGCGGTACTCTGAATGACAAGAAATAGCGGCCAGGAGAGAAATAATGAAATGGCAACAACGCGTACAAGTGACAACAGGCCTAAGTTGCTGGCAGATAATGCTGCATCTTTCTGTGCTTTGTTTACTGCTCGTTGGCTGGAAAACTGCCTCCCTCATACCGGTCGGCATTGGCTTATGTTTGCTCTATGCAGCAACAGTAATTTTAATGTTCGCCCTGCAGCGTGTGCGCAGCGGGCGGTTACGTGACATTGGTGATTTTCTTGAAGAGCTGACTACCACCTGGTATTTCGGCAATGCGATGATTGTGCTGTGGCTGTTGTCACGCGTGGTCGAAAACAAATTCCTGCTGGCAGGCGCAGGCCTGGCAATGATTGCCGGGCCGATTATTTATTCACTGCTGGTTAAAGATATGCCCAAAGTTATTCGAGTTGCAGGAAGGCGGTAACGCAGTGAGTCCCCAGTCACTTACTTGAGTAAGTGACTGGGGTGAGCAAGGATACCAACGCACAGGCAACTTGAAGTACGTCGGGCATCAGGCGATTTTGCGCCGAAACATCCAATACGCCGCTGAACCCGTTGTGACCGCTATCACCAATAGTGGCCACACACTTCCCCACACAATGTCAAAACTCGCGTTCTTCAAATAAATCTGTTTAGTGATATCGGTGAAATGCCGTATTGGATTTACCCATGTCAGATTCTGCAACCACACTGGCATATTCTCGACGGGCGACACATAACCCGACAGTAAAATCGCTGGCATCATAAAGACAAATACCCCGATAAACGCCTGCTGCTGTGTTGAACACAGAGACGAGATAAGCAAACCAAACCCCACCAGCGACAAACCGTATATCAGCATCGTGAAGTAAAACAGTAGTAGCGAGCCGGAAAACGGAATGTGATAACCCCATATCCCAACAGCCAGCACGATAGTTGCCTGGCCAAGCGCTACAATTTGCGCAGGCACCGCTTTGCCGACAAAAATTTGCCAGGTTGCGAGTGGGGAAACCAGAAGTTGATCAAGGGTGCCTTGTTCACGCTCACGCGCTACGGAAAGCGAGGTCACAATCATCACGCCGATGGTGGTTATCATTGCAATCAGCGACGGCACCACGAACCATTTGTAATCCAGATTTGGGTTGTACCAGTTGCGGACCACCAGTTCGCTGTTATTCGGTTTTGGCTGCCCGGATACCAGTTCCTGCTGGTAATTCTTGACGATCTGTTGCAGATAATTTGCCGCAATCTGTGCGCTATTGGAGTTACGCCCATCGAGAATAATTTGCAGTTTGGCTTGCTGCTGGCTGGCAATATCACGTGAAAACTCGGCCGGGAAGCGAATCAAAAGCAGTGCCTTTTGGTTATCAATTGTCGGCTGGATCTCCTGCGGGCTTTTCAGCAGCAGGACATGACTAAACGCTTTAGCGCGCGCAAAGCGCTGAGTCAGTTCAACGGAGTGGCTGCCGTTATCTTCGTTATAAATGGCAATGGTCGCATTCGTGACTTCAAGCGTGGCGGCAAACGGAAACAGAACTACCTGCAACACCACAGGCAGAATTAAAATCGCGCGCGTTTGCGGTTCGCGCAGCAGGGATTGCAGTTCTTTGCGGATCAGTGTCCAGAGTCGATAAAACATGTCGTTCCCCATTAACAGGCTATTTTTTTGCCATTTTGGGTTTGGGCAGTGCTCGGAATCCTCACGTACTTCATGTACGCCCGGTTCCTCCGCGCTGTCCGCGCCCAAACTGACCGCAACTATTACGCCTTTAGCCAGTTGTGCCTAATCAAGACGACGTTTGGTTTTCAGTGCCGTCAGGCCGATAAACATCACCGCTGAGCCAATTAAAAACAGCACGTTGATGATTAACACGGTTGTGATATTCCCCGCCAGAAACAGGCTTTGCAGCGTACTGACGAAATAGCGCGCCGGAATGATATAGGTCACCGCGCGGATAATCGCGGGCATGCTGTCAATCTGGAAGATAAAACCCGACAGCATAATCGACGGCAGAAACGCGGCGTTTAGCGCCACCTGGGCTGCGTTAAACTGGTTGCGGGTGATGGTTGAAATCAGTAGCCCCATACCGAGTGTGCTGAGTAAAAACAGGCTGGTGATAAAGAACAAAATCAGCAGCGAACCGCGATAAGGCACGCCAAGAATAAACACCGACACCAACATGCACAGCAACATTGCCAGCATACCCAGCACGTAATAAGGCAGCAGTTTGCACAGCAGTAGTTCAGTGCGTGTCACCTGGGTGGAGAGTAGCGCTTCCATGGTGCCGCGTTCCCATTCGCGCGCGACGACCAGTGAGGTCAGGATCGCACCAATCACCGTCATGATGATGGTAATGGCTCCCGGAATAATAAAATGCTGGCTAATGGCCGCCGGGTTAAACCAATAACGTAGTTGCACGTCAATTAACGGCTCAAACTTTTCACCCCGGTCTTCTGCGCGCTGTTGTTGCCAGATTTGCCAAATCCCCTCCATGTAACCCTGCACGAAGTTGGCGGTATTGGGTTCGCTGCCATCGGTTATCACCTGCACCGGCGCGGTGGCCCCGGTTCGTGCCATATTTTGTGCAAAATCAGTAGGGATAACGACCAGCCCGCGAATTTTCCCCGCCTGCATCAGTTGAATCAGGTGCTGGCGGTTATCGCTGATGGTCGGGTCGATGTAGGGGGAGGCTGTAATGGTATGGGCGAAATCCAGAGCTTCCTCGCTTTGCTGCTCCAGCAGCACGCCAACGCGTAGACGGCTGGAGTCGAGGTTGATGCCATAGCCAAAGATAAACAGCAGCAACAGTGGGATAACCACCGCAATCAACCAACTGCTTGGGTCGCGCACGATCTGGCGTGTTTCTTTCACGCACAGAGCACGTACGCGCCGCCAGGAAACGGCTTGGTTATGTTCGCGCATTTTCGTGCTCCTTATCCCACTGATGGATAAGCGTAATAAATGCCTGCTCCATAGTCGGGTCAGTTTGCTCGTCGTCGGCGGCTTGTTCTTTCAGGTCATCCGGCGTGCCGCTGGCTATTAACTTACCGCGATAAACCAGCCCGATGCGGTCACAGTATTCGGCTTCATCCATAAAGTGCGTGGTCACCATAACGGTCACGCCTTTCTCCACCATGCTATTGATATGCAGCCAGAACTCACGGCGGGTGATCGGGTCAACGCCCGATGTTGGCTCATCAAGAAACAAAATATCTGGCTCGTGCATCAGCGAACAGGCCAGCGCCAGGCGCTGCTTAAAGCCCAGGGGGAGCGCATCTGTTGAGCTGTTCATGATTGGTTTTAGGCTGAAAGCTTCACTCATACGGTTAATTTTCTCCTCCTGAGCTTTGCCGCGCAGACCATAGACGCCGGAGAAAAATCGCAGGTTTTGTTCTACGGTAAGGTTGCCGTATAACGAAAATTTCTGTGCCATATAGCCAAGATGCTGGCGAGCTTTTCCTGAGCTGGTTTTCAAGTCCATATCCAGCACCAGAGCTTTGCCGGAGGTGGGTACCAGCAGGCCACACATCATTTTAAAAGTAGTGGATTTCCCGGCACCATTTGGCCCTAACAGACCAAAAATCTCCCCGCGCTGGACGGTAAAATCAACGTTATCGGTGGCTGCAAAATCACCGAATTTTTTGGTTAGTGATTCGGCTTTGATAACGGTTTCCCCTGGCTTCCCTTCTACAGTGTGCAGAATTTTCCCCAGTGGAGATTCCTGGGTTGCCGCGCCGCCTAGCAGGTCGATAAACGCATCTTCAAAGCGTGGTTCGGTTTGTGAAATATTTTCTGGCGACACATTCAGCGCCTGGGTGAGTTCTTCAACAGAGGCGTCTTTGGCGAGTATCAGGCGCACCGAACGGCCCTGAATCACACCGTCGCTGACCTGCGGCAATTTCAGCGCACGTTGCAGCAACTTGCGGTTGTTCTCATCACTATGAGTTACCAGCAGTGAGCGCCCAGCCATTTGCTGCGTCAGTTCTTTAGGGGCACCGTGATACAACAGTTCGCCTTCGTTCATCAGTAGCACGTCGCGGCATTGTTCGGCTTCGTCGAGGTACGAGGTACTCCAAAGAATCAGCATGCCGTCGCCTGCCAGTTCATGCACCATTTGCCACAATTCACGGCGCGAAATCGGATCGACGCCAACGCCGGGTTCATCAAGCAATAGCACTTTTGGCTGGCCGACAAGTGTGCAGGCGAGGCCGAGTTTCTGCTTCATCCCACCGGAGAGTTTCCCGGCAAGGCGGGTGGTAAACGGGCCGAGCGCGGTAAATTCCAGCAGCCGCTTAAAAGTTTTTTCGCGTTCCTCCCCGGTCACACCACGTAAATCGGCGTACAGCGTCAGGTTTTCCATCACGGTTAAATCTTCATACAGGCCAAACTTTTGCGGCATGTATCCCAGAACCGCATGTAACGCACGGTCATCTTCTATGGGATCAAGCCCGATGACGTTGGCATTCCCTTCGCTTGGTTTTAACAGCCCCGCCAGCATGCGCATCAGCGTGGTTTTCCCCGCGCCATCCGGACCGACCAAACCTGTCACTGAACCGGTATGAATCTCACACTCAAGGCGTGCCACAGCCGGTTTTTCCTGGCCGGGGAACTGCTTCATTAGCCCTTGCAGGCGAATGATACCGTCCTGGCTACTCATGCGCTTTCTCGTCATTGAATTTCACGGTGACCGGCATTCCCTGGCGCAGCGCGTCGTCGGCATCGGTGACGATAATTCGCAGGCGATAAACCAGGTCGGTGCGTAAGTCAGGTGTTTCGACCGTTTTCGGGGTGAACTCTGCGGTTGGGGAGACAAAGCCAATCTTGCCGTGATACGGCTTATCCGGGCGACCATCGGTGTAAACCAGCAGTTCTGTACCTGGTTTTGCCTGATTCAGACTCACCTCGTTGACGTAAGCACGTACCCAAACCGGGCGGGTGAGGGAGAGGGTAAACACGGTACTTCCGGCGTTCAACATGGTGCCAGGTTCAACCGCGCGGGTCAGCAGCGTGCCGTCAGACGGCGCGATCAGTGTGGTGTCTTGTAAATCCAGTTGCGCCTGAGCAAGCTGGGCTTTCGCCTGTTGCAAGCTGGCTTGGGCCTGGGCAATTTCCTGTGGGCGGTTACCGGTACGATACTGGCTTAACTTATCGCGCGCGGCTTTCAGCGTCGCTTTCGCCTGGTCGCTCGATGAGCGGGCATTTTCCAGTTCGTTGGCAGAAATCACGCGGCGTGCCCACAAACCTTGCTGGCGCTGATAAAAGTTCTGCGCGTAATCAAAAGCGGCCTGGGCCTGGTTTACCTGCGCTGCGGCCTGAGCGATTTCTTCGTCACGGTAACCGGCGATGATCAAATCAAATTTTGCCTGCGCCGCTGCGGCATTTGCCTGTGCCTGAAGAAGCGCATTTTGATACGGCCCTTGATCCAGCTCGCCCAGCGTTTCTCCCGCTTTGATTACATCACCTTCGTCAACCTGTAACGCCGCAAGACGCCCGCCGACGCGGAAGCTCAAATTAACGGTGCGAATATCCACGTTTCCATACAATGTCAGGCCCTGGTCTTGCTGGCTTTTGTACCAGTACCAACCGCCAAGTCCCGCCGCGATAAGCGCCACCAGCGCCACGATAATTATCGGCTTTTTACTTTTCATTGCTGGCATTTCCTCGTTCCATTGATAACCCCTGCAAAATGAAATCGATATGGCTGCGTACCACATCGCTGATTTGTTTCACGTTCTCTTTATCAAACGTCGGCCAGCCGGCGCGCAAAAGAATGGTTTCTCGCCCGAGTCGAAAAGCCAGTATTTGTCCAAGCAGCGCATGGGTATGGAGAATTGTTTCGGTATCATCCGGATGGCGCCCGGTATATCGCCCGACCAGGCATGTCAGATGCGTATGCATCGGCGCAATCACTTGATCGTGAATCAGTTGGTAAGCGGGAGTTGGCGAGAGCTGTTCGCGGGAAATAAACTTGCTGAGGTTCAGCGTTTCATCGGCGGTCAGCAGGACAATCATGTGTTCACAAGCGGTATGAATGAGCTCGCGAATTTGTGATTTATCGGGTTGTTGCTGGTTGAGAATAGCCTCGGCTCGTTCGACATGAGGCTTGAAATTTTGCGTGATAAAGTCGGCTATCCATTGCGCGGATGCCATATACAACTCTTCTTTTGAACCAAAATAGTAGGTGATGGCAGCAATATTTTGCCCGGCAAGGGCGGCAATATCGCGAGTGGTGGCATGTAGACCATACTCACCAAACTGGGCGATAGCGGAAGCAATCAGCGTATTTTTTGCCTGTTCACCGCGGGAAGTTGCAGGCGTCGGTGTTGCATTCATACCGACCTCTTAAAAAAGTTAATCAATCGATTGATTAAGAGTAGGCGCCTGAAACCCAGGTGTCCAGTTCCCAACAATTATCTTGTGATTGCGTCGAAAAATAGAATTTGTGCGCAGAGTCACAAAACCTGTTACACTGCGCGGCTTACGGCACCGTGGTTTGTGCCCCTCTCTCGCGCCAGAATGACTGGCGTCATATGAACCCCTGGAAACTACACCGCACCTCGCGGTCAGGGCGATTCTGGAGTACCTATGTCTTTTGATTCTCTCGGCCTGAACGCCGATATTCTGCGTGCAGTGGAAGAGCAGGGCTATCGTGAGCCTACCCCTATTCAACGCCAGGCGATCCCGGTCGTCTTAGCAGGTCGTGACCTGATGGCTAGTGCCCAAACCGGTACTGGCAAAACAGCAGGCTTTACCTTGCCGCTCTTGCAGCGCCTGGTAGACAAACAACCGCATGCCAAAGGTCGTCGCCCGGTTCGTGCGCTCATCCTGACCCCAACTCGTGAGCTTGCCGCTCAGATTGGCGAAAATGTGCGTGACTACAGCAAGTATTTAGATATCCGTTCGCTGGTGGTTTTCGGCGGCGTGAGCATTAACCCGCAGATGATGAAACTGCGCAGCGGTGTAGATGTACTGGTGGCGACACCTGGCCGTCTGTTAGATCTGGAACACCAGAACGCTGTGAAACTCGATCAGGTAGAAATCCTGGTGCTGGATGAAGCCGACCGTATGCTGGATATGGGCTTTATCCACGATATCCGTCGTGTGCTGGCTAAATTGCCTGCGCGCCGCCAGAACCTGCTGTTCTCTGCGACCTTCTCTGACGACATTAAAGGTCTGGCTGAGAAGTTGCTGCACAATCCGGAAGAAGTTTCCGTGGCGCGCCGCAACACCGCTTCAGAGCAAGTGACTCAACACGTTCATTTCGTAGATAAGAAACGTAAAAGAGAACTGCTGTCACAGATGATTGGTGAAGGTAACTGGCAGCAAGTGCTGGTGTTTACTCGTACCAAGCATGGCGCCAACCACCTGGCAGAACAGTTGGGTAAAGACGGCATCACTGCTGCGGCTATCCACGGTAACAAGAGCCAGGGTGCGCGTACTCGTGCATTGGCTGACTTCAAAAACGGTGGCATTCGTGTGCTGGTGGCAACTGACATTGCCGCGCGTGGTCTTGATATCGAAGAACTGCCACATGTTGTGAACTACGAACTGCCAAACGTGCCGGAAGATTACGTGCACCGTATTGGCCGTACTGGCCGTGCAGCAGCAACTGGCGAAGCGTTGTCTTTAGTTTGTGTTGATGAACACAAACTGTTGCGCGACATCGAACGTGTGCTCAAGCGTGAAGTACCGCGTATGGCGATTCCTGGTTATGAAGTCGACCCGTCGATTCCTGCCGAACCTATCGTGAACGGTCGCCAGCAGCAGCGTGGCGGCGGTCGTGGCAACGGCGGTGGTCAGGGTCAACGTCGTGGCGGCAATGGCGGTGCATCATCCGATCGCAGCAGCGCTCCGCGTCGTCCATCACGCCCACAGGCTGATGGTGCCGCTAAACCAGCTGGTAGCAATGCCCGTCGCCGCCCAGCTCGTAAGCCTGCATCAGCATAATTAATTAGGCTTTGCCAACTCAAACAGAGGCGCTAACATAGCGCCTCTTTTTTTACCGGAAAAACGCTATGCGTGTACTACTCGCGCCGATGGAAGGGGTTCTCGACTCACTGGTTCGTGAACTGCTGACAGAGGTTAATGACTACGACTTGTGTATCACCGAGTTCTTGCGCGTGGTCGACCAGCTTTTGCCGGCAAAATCCTTCCATAAACTTTGCCCTGAACTTCATCAGGCGAGTCGTACATCCTCCGGTACGTTAGTTCGTATTCAACTCCTGGGGCAACATCCGCAATGGCTGGCTGAAAACGCTGCGCGTGCGGTGGAGCTGGGTTCCTGGGGCGTTGATCTTAACTGCGGCTGCCCATCCAAACTGGTGAATGGCAGTGGTGGTGGCGCTACACTGCTCAAAGACCCCGACCTGGTTTACCGTGGTGCGAAAGCGATGCGTGAAGCCGTACCTGCGCACTTACCCGTCACCGTTAAAATTCGACTCGGTTGGGACAGCGACGCACGGCAGTTTGAAATTGCTGATGCGGTGCAGCAGGCGGGTGCCACCGAACTTGTCGTTCATGGGCGCACCAAAGAAGATGGCTACAAAGCCGAACGTATTAACTGGGCGGCGATTGGTGAAATCCGCAGGCGGTTATCGATCCCGGTGATTGCCAATGGCGAAATCTGGGACTGGCAAAGTGCACAAGATTGCATGGCGGCAACGGGCTGTGATGCCGTGATGATTGGCCGAGGTGCGCTGAATATTCCCAATTTAAGCCGCGTGATCAAATACAACGAGCCACGTATGCCATGGCCGGAAGTAGTAAAACTTCTGCAAAAATATAGCCAGCTGGAAAAACAGGGCGATACCGGTATGTATCACGTTGCGCGTATCAAACAGTGGCTGGGTTACTTGCGTAAAGAATATGTTGAAGCAACGGACTTGTTTACTGAGATTCGTACACTCAAGCATTCTGCGGACATCGCCCGGGTGATTTGTCACCCGGCAGGTTAAGCCGCGATCTTCGTCACGATTTTCAATTCATTCATTTGAGTGATGTTTCGAAGCTGATAGAGTGTCGTTGTTGGATTGTTACTGCTGCGGCAGGCAAAACCTGATTTTCTGGCTCCTGCCGGATGTCAGGTTTTTTTGTTTCTGGGGTACTGATGAAAATCGCCAAAATACTCAATAACAATGTTGTGGTGATTCTTGACGAACACGGACGTGAACAAGTGGTTATGGGGCGGGGTCTGGGTTTTCAGAAGCATATTGGCGACACTCTGGAAAACGACAAGATCGAGAAAGTGTTTGCCCTGAAAAGCGATGAACTGGTAGCGCGTTTAGGAGAGCTGTTAAGCCAAATCCCGCTGGAAGTAATGACGACCTGCGATCGTATTATCGAGTTTTCGCGCCAGAAATTGGGCAAGTTACAAGATAGCCTCTATATCACGCTGACCGACCACTGCCATTTTGCCATTGAGCGGCATAAGAAAGGGGTGACAATCCGTAACGTGCTGCTTTGGGAAATTAAGCGCCTTTACCCCAAAGAGTTTCTGCTGGGTCAGGAAGCCGTAGAGCTGATTGGAAAACGGCTTAATGTGCAGCTCGCTGAAGATGAGGCCGGGTTTATCGCGCTGCATCTGGTCACTGCGCAGCTAAACAGTGAAATGCCGGAAGTGATGCATGTTACGCGGGTCATGCAGGAGATTTTGCAAATCGTAAAGTATCAGCTACGGTTTGAGTATGACGAAGATAGTTTGAGTTATCAGCGCTTTGTTACGCATCTTAAGTTTTTCGCCCAGCGGATGCTAAGTCGCAACGTGGTGGCAGATGATGACTTAACGCTCCATGCGGCGGTGAAAGATAATTATCCCCACGCCTGGCGCTGCGCTGAAAAAATTAGCCGTCATCTGGTGACTGAATATCAGCGCGAACTGACGACGGAAGAAATTATGTTTCTCGCAATTCACATTGAGCGAGTGCGTAAAGAGAGTCTTAAAGTTTCATAAAGGCGCGTCGTAGACGTGCGATAAAAACGGATTGTTACTGCTGCGGCAGGCAAAACCTGAGTACTGGCTTCCCTTGACGGGAGGCTGGTCTCAGGTTTTTTTTTACTCAAGACACACGTGCCGAAAGGTGAAAGGAAAGCATTATGGGATATCAAGAGGTTGCCAGAGACATTCTGACCCATGTTGGTGGGCGCGAGAATATAGCAAGCCTGGTGCATTGCGCTACACGGCTGCGTTTTAAGTTAAAAGACCAGAAAAAAGCCGCTGCTGAGGCGCTCAAAAAGAATCCTGATGTGATTATGGTGGTGGAAAGTGGCGGTCAGTTCCAGGTGGTGATTGGTAACCACGTCCATGATGTTTACAACGCTGTATGCGCTGAGGCGGGGATTACAGAAGATACGACCCAACAAGAACAGGTATCGGGCGAAAAAGTGACTCTGCTCAGCCGGTTGATTGATATTGTCTCGGCAGTTTTCACCCCGTTTATTGGCGTGATGGCGGCCTCCGGTATTCTCAAAGGCTTACTGGCTATGGCGGTGGTGTTCGGCTGGTTGGCGACCGATAGCGGTACTTACAAGCTGTGGTTTGCGGCAAGCGACGCACTGTTTTATTTCTTCCCGCTGGTCCTCGGTTATACCGCAGGCAAGAAATTTGGCGGAAATCCATTTATTACCATGGCCATTGGTGGCGCGTTAACCCACCCGGTGGTGATGCAGGCATTAGATGCGGGCGCTGCCACTGAATATTTCCTCGGCATACCTATTACTTTCATTAACTACAGCTCATCGGTTATCCCCATTATTTTTGCAGCATGGGTAAGTTGTTGGGTGGAAAAGCAGGGCAACAAACTGCTGCCTTCTGCGGTACGTAATTTCTTTACTCCACTGTTTTGCCTCGCGATTACCGTACCGTTGACTTTCCTGTTGATTGGTCCGGCGGCAACCTGGCTTAGCCAGATGCTGGCGCATGGATATCAGGCTATTTACGCCTTTGCTCCCTGGCTTGCTGGTGCCGTGATGGGGGCTATCTGGCAGGTGTGCGTGATCTTCGGCCTGCACTGGGGCATGGTGCCGCTGATGATTAACAATTTATCGGTATTTGGGCACGACACACTGTTGCCGCTGCTGCTGCCGGCGATTATGGGGCAGGTTGGCGCCTGTCTCGGCGTCTTCCTGCGAACCCGTGATACCCGCCTGAAAATGCTGGCGGGTTCAGCGGTGAGTGCCGGGATATTTGGTATCACTGAACCCGCAGTTTATGGCGTCACACTGCCGAATCGTCGTCCGTTTATTTTCGGCTGTGTAGCAGGGGCGTTTGGTGGTGCCATCGTTGGACTCAGCCACAGTAACGTCTACTCATTTGGCTTTGCCAATATCTTCACCATCGCGCAAATGATTCCGCCAGGCGGTATTGATGCCAGCGTGTGGGGCGCGGTTATTGGGATGTTTGTGGCTTTGGTGCTGGCTTGCGGGCTGACCTATTTTGCGGGATTACCGCGCAGCGAAACCACACGGAAGGTTGCGACGAGCACGAGTGAGAACGACATTCTTGCACCAATGAGCGGCACCGTTCTGGCGATGGATCAGGTCCCTGATTCCACCTTCGCCAGTGGTTTACTCGGTGAGGGGGCGGCAATCATCCCACTCACTGGCAAAGTTATCGCACCTTTCTATGGCGAGGTAGCCTCGTTATTCCAGACTCGCCATGCCATTGGCTTGCTTAGCAATAGCGGCATTGAAGTTCTCATTCACATTGGTATTGATACGGTAAAACTGAACGGTCAGCACTTCACTACCCATGTGAAAGTGGGGGACAAAATTAAGCCAGGCGACCTGCTCATTGAATTCGACAGGCAGGCCATCCTGGATGCCGGATACGATCTGGCGACGCCAGTGATTATCAGCAATAGCGATGAATACTCAGCAGTGACACGTTTGACCAATAACCATTCGATTGATTCGGGCATGCCGTTCCTGACGGTTCAACATTAAGGAGAAGTAGATGAAAGCATTTCCTGAGAAGTTTTTGTGGGGCGGGGCAATTGCCGCCAATCAGGTAGAAGGCGCGTGGCAGGAAGACGGGAAGGGGATTTCAACGTCCGACGTTCAGCCGCATGGCGTATTTGGTGATGTTGCCGAACGTAAACCTGGGGATTTTGGCATTAAAGACGTCGCCATTGATTTCTACCACCGCTATCCAGAGGATATCGCACTGTTTGCTGAAATGGGCTTTAGCTGCCTGCGAGTCTCCATTGCATGGACGCGTATTTTCCCACAAGGGGACGAAACTCAGCCAAATGAAGCGGGCCTTGCCTATTACGACCGTTTGTTTGATGAATTGGCGCAACATAACATCACGCCAATGGTGACGCTGTCCCACTACGAAATGCCGTGGGGACTGGTGAAAAATTATGGCGGTTGGGGCAATCGTGAAGTCATCACCTTCTTTGAACGTTACGCCCGCACCGTCTTTACGCGTTATAAAAATAAAGTGAAGCTGTGGCTGACGTTTAACGAAATCAACATGTCGCTGCATGCGCCAATGACTGGCGTTGGGCTAAGTGAGAGCAGCAGTAAGACAGATATTTATCAGGCGATTCACCATCAACTGGTCGCCAGTGCGTTGGCCGTAAAAGCCTGCCACGAAATCATTCCGGATGCGCGTATCGGTAACATGCTACTTGGTGGCCTGGTTTATCCGCTAAGCTGCAAGCCAGAAGACGTGCTCGAAACCATGCAGGAAAACCGCAACTGGTTGTTCTTTGGTGATGTGCAGTGCCGGGGTGAATATCCAGGCTATATGCTGCGTTACTTCCGCGACAACGGCATTAAGCTTGAGATCTCAGATAGCGACCGCGAAGCGTTGAAAACCACAATCGACTTTATTTCGTTTAGCTATTACATGACGGGTTGTGTCACTTCTGATGAAGCTCTCAATGAGAAGGCGCGTGGCAATATCCTCAATATGGTGCCCAACCCGCACCTGCCGAGTTCCGAGTGGGGTTGGCAAATTGACCCAGTTGGCTTGCGTATCTTGCTCAACAAGCTGTGGGATCGTTATCAGAAACCCCTGTTTATTGTTGAAAACGGCCTTGGTGCTAAAGACAAGCTCGAAGCCGATGGCACGGTGCATGATGACTACCGTATCAGCTACCTCAACGACCACCTGGTGCAGGTGCGCGAAGCGATTGAAGATGGTGTTGAAGTGCTGGGCTACACCTGCTGGGGGCCAATTGACCTGGTGAGTGCATCGAAAGCAGAGTTATCAAAGCGCTACGGCTTTATCTATGTCGATCGCGACGACCAGGGCAACGGCACCCTTGAGCGCCGCCGTAAGAAAAGCTTCAATTGGTATAAAGAAGTGATTGCCAGTAATGGGGCGAGTCTGAAGTCGGTCGAATAAACTTGCGCCATCCGACATTTGGCGGATGGCATTTTATTTTAAATAA
The DNA here is from genome assembly GCF_001654865.1 of Buttiauxella noackiae ATCC 51607. Classification (GTDB taxonomy): domain Bacteria; phylum Pseudomonadota; class Gammaproteobacteria; order Enterobacterales; family Enterobacteriaceae; genus Buttiauxella; species Buttiauxella noackiae. Next base: position 44,059 of record NZ_LXEO01000008.1, read on the forward strand.
CCTTAACCCACCAACCGCTTAATAAACCCACGAACCCACATCAGCGCCGCGTCACTGTTATGGCGTTGATGCCATAGCAATGCCACATCAAACGGGATCATCTCCAGCGGAACAGGGCTGCTACGTAATCCCCATGTTTTCTGCCAACTTTCACAAAGCCCCTGCGGCACGGTCGCAAGGACGGGCATCATGCTTAGCAAACCCGGTAATGCGGAGAAGTGTGGCGTGGTGTAGCTAATCTCACGTTTTAGACCCTGCCTGGCTAACAATGTGTCGATGTGGCTGCTGGAGGCTTCACGGTAGCTCACCAGGACATGTTGCTGCGCGGCATATGTTTCAGCACTTAGTGGCGCCTCGAGCTGTAGCTGAGTGGGATTCCAGAGAGTGACAAACTCCATTGCACTCAACTGTTCACGCTCCATCCAGCGCGCGGACTGATTCGCCACGCTGATGATCATATCCAGCTCGCCACCTTCCAGACGTTGTGAATCAGTGAAAGGATCGCTTGCCACCACATTAAGGCGTACACCGGGAGCCTCTTCACGCAATGCAGGAAGAAGTTGCGGCATTAACCACATCTCTACCCAGTCTGTCATGCCGATGGTAACTGTTGCTTTTGCATTTGCAGGATTGAACTGTGCCTGTTGGAACAGTGCGCTTTGCAATTGTTCAAGCAGCGGCATCAGTTCGCTATGCAGTTCAGTCGCTCGTGAGGTAGGTTGCATACGGTGCCCGCTACGAATAAATAGTGGGTCGTCGAACATCTCTCGTAGGCGAGCAAGCGAGCCGCTCACCGCAGGCTGTCCCAGATGCAGCTTGTCAGCCGCCAAAGAGACGCTTTGTTCGCGAAATAACACCGCAAAGGCAATCAGCAGGTTGAGGTCAATTTTGCGAAAATCACTTTCTTTGATAGTCATTATTTCTCCAATCAATTGGAGTGATAATAATGCTTCGCCACCAGGGTTCGCAAGTGCAGGGGGATTTAAATCGAAGGAGGGTAAAAACAAAGGGGTGCCACCAGAGTGGCACCCGCAGATATCAGAAAATCATTTTAAACACGCCAGTCACGACCAGTAAGCCAATAATAAAGATAATCAAAACTGCCCATAGAATAATTTTCATCAATGCTTCCTATTTTATGACTCGTGTTTAAAGAGTATAGGCAAGGATAAGCACAAACGCGGGGAGTTGCCTCCCCGAAAGTGGAAACTAAGATAAATTGAAGGTTGTTAGATTAGGGGTTTACGTGCGGCGAGCAGGAAAATCATCGGGCGCTCTTTTTCTTCATCAAGTGCCGTGTTTTGCGCGATCTGCTCAGCACCTGGCCCCCACTCATCAAGTTTCTCGAGGACAAATCCGCTGGTGATAAGAGCGTTTATCCAGCTTGAAAGCTTGCGATGCTGCTTTTTAACACAGTCGGCAAACCAGTTACTGATGCGCTCGCCTTCTTGCTGGTAGTGATTCACCGGCCAGGATTTTTGCCCGTTCGGGTCAGACAGCCAGCCCTGCTGTAGCGGTGCGGTATAAATAGGATGTTCTGCAGAGAATACCAGCATGCCGCCAGGTACCAGAGTCTGATAAAGCGTGGCAAAAAGCGCGGGAATATTTTCCAGATAATGCAGTGCCAGTGAGCTGTAGAACAGATCAACGCTTTGCGCTTCAAGCTGCAACTGCTCGAGATCTTCACGGCGATATTCAATACCTGCGTCGGTTGTCATCTCTTGCGCCTTTTCCAGCATTTTCACTGATACATCGAGCCCGAGCACATTCGCTGCTCCCTGGTCACGGGCGTAGCGGCAAAACCAGCCATAGCCGCAGCCTAAATCCACGACTGTTTTTCCCTTGAGCGGAGGAAGCAGCTTTTGCATGCTTGACCATTCCGGTGCGCCATCCAGCCCTTTAATTGAGCGGTCGAGCGTGGCGTATCCTTCAAAAAATGCGGGGTTATCATAGATATTTTGTGTCATTGCAACTCCTGTTCGCAAAACCATAATTGGCAGGTTGCCTGCACGTAGAAACCAGTATGAACAACCTGATAGTGAGACGCTGAACTGCCCAAAGTATACCTATAGAAAAGTCACCAACCTGGATGTGATTTCATTCTTGATGTGAATATAACCAGAAAAGCAAAGCTGCCGCACTGATTCCCGCACCTAACGCGCATACTGCCCCCCAACCCCAAAGTGAGTAGAACTGGGTTGAGGCAATGGCTCCCAGTGCGCTGCCCAACGAATAAAAGCACATATAGGCCCCGACCAGGCTGCTGTGTGCATTAGGTCTTGCAGAAAATATAAGGCTCTGGTTTGTCACGTGGACTGCTTGTACGGCGAAATCCAGAACGATGACGCCGATAATTAGCAGTACAAGTGATGTTTCTGCGAATGCGATGGGTAACCAGGAAAGGAGTAATAGGGCTAGTGATAAGCCTGTAGTACGTTGCCCCATGCCCCGATCGGCCCACTTCCCGGCTTTTGACGCAGCTAATGCCCCCGCAATACCTGCCAGACCAAACATCCCTATCTGTGTATGTGAGAGCGATTGCGCGCTTAACGGTAAGACCATGGATGTCCACAATACGCTGAAAGCGGCAAAAATAAGCAGGGCAAATATCCCTCTGGCTCTTAAGGTTGGTTCGGTTATAAATAGCATGAGTACTGACTTCAAAAGTACCCAATAAGAACTCTTCATCAGGGGCTGTGGGGAAGAGGGGATTGCTTTGTAAAGTACGCCAGCCATCATTAGCATGAGGCAGGCTGAGCTGAGATACACGGCACGCCACCCCGCAAGATCAGCGATAACACCTGATGTAAAACGAGCCAGGAGAATGCCCAGTACTACGCCACTTGTCACAGTACCGATGGCTTTTCCTCTCTGGTGCGCCGCCGCCAGCGAAGCCGTATAGGCCACCATTATCTGAACGACCACTGCCATAAGCCCGACAAAAACCATCGCTCCAAGAAATGTTGCCCAGTTCTGAGAGAAACCAGCAATGAACAATGCTGTCGCTAAAAGCATGAGTTGGGTAATGACGAGATATTTACGATTAACGATATCGCCAAGGGGAACGATAAAAAGCAGGCCTGCTCCATATCCAATCTGAGTCATTGTCACAACCATACCGATTGCAGCTGACTGTACGTTGAGGCTTTTTGCCATAGATTCGAGAAGAGGCTGCGCGAAATAAACATTCGCGACGGCAAGTGCAGACGTCAATGAAAAGAGAAGGGTGAGACCCGGTGTTAACAAAGGGGCAGCCTGTGTCTGGTTTTGATTACTATCTTCTGTTTGTGTAACAACAAGCGGGGCTGCTCTTTCTTCTTTAACGACTGGTTTCGTATTCATCATTAATTTCCAGTGGAATTGTGGTTTCTTTTAGCAACCAGGTTAATCGTTTTTATCAGTGGTGGTTTTTTTTTGCAACCAGTTTATTTTGCGATTATGCTCTCGATAGATAAGTACGCAGATTAAAAGGAAGCTCAGATGGCTAAACAGGAATCACTCACAGGTAGCGAATGCCCTGTCGCAAGGACTTTAGAGGCGATTGGCGAGCGATGGTGTTTGATGATAATTCGTGAAGCATTTGACGATGTTCGCCGTTTCAGCGAGTTTCAGAAAAACCTGGGTCTGGCCAAAAATATTCTGGCTGCGCGGTTGAAGCATTTGGTCGAACTTGGGGTGCTAGAGATATGTCCAGCCTCAGACGGTAGTGCTTATAAAGAATATGTACTCACAGAATGCGGCCGTTCCGTCTTTCCTATCGTTATTGCTATGCGCCAGTGGGGTGAGCGTTACATGTTCGAAAAAGGAGAGACGCACTCTGTGTTGCTGGATAACGAGCTTGAACAAACCATTTTGCCACTAGAAGTGCGTTCAACTCAGGGGAAAAAACTCGAGCCTGGAGACTGCCACAGACGCCTTATGGTTAAAGAAGAGGACAGTGCCTGAAGAGAATATAGTAATCATGGTTATATTTAGTATGTTAATAATAATTTCCGTGAATTAATTTCAAGTTGTAACCCTTATTTACCCCATGTGTATTGCCACTGTTACCTAAACTTTTTAGTCCCGGAATGCGTAACTTGAGCCCTTTCTATTACTCTGTGGCTAATTATGACTTCCTCACGTTTCCCTCTCGCGGCGGCTGGTGTCGCGTTCATGATCGTTTTGTCTGGCTGTGCGCCAATGCACAATGACGATGCGCCTCTGGCTCAAAAAACACCTCCACAGCAGCTTGATACCAAACTTCCGCCTGAGCTGGCTCACGGCTGGCCGGGTAGTGATTGGTGGCGGGGTTACCACGATAGTCAAATAGACAGGCTTGTAGAACGCGCACTCAAAGACTCACCGGATCTCGCCGTTGTGCAACAACGCATTAAGCTTGCCCAGGCTCAGACGCAAATGCAGGAGGCAAGCGACGGGCCGCAGATGGATTTCTCGGCCAATATTGAGCGCCAGAAAATGTCCCAGGAGGGGGTTATGGGGCCGTTTGCCCTGACAGACCCGGCAGCGGGCACTACTGGCCCGTACTACACCAACGGTACTTTTGGGCTGACCGCCAGTTGGGATCTGGATTTATGGGGTAAGAACCGCTCGGAAGTTGAAGCTAAAGTGGGTGTCATGAGGGCGAAACAGGCAGAAATGGCCCAGGCGAAACAGGTTATTTCGGCAAATGTGGTGCGTTTATATTGGGATATGCAGACTCTGCTGGCACTAAAAGATGTGAAACAGCAAACGCTGGCGGCTCAGAAAAGTATCGTTGATGTTGAGCTTAAGCTGTACGACGAGGGGATAAATTCATCGGTTGATGGCGTGGAAAACAATATCGATTTCGTGAAAACCCAGCAGCAAATCGATGATATCGACGGGCGTATCAATATGGCTAAAGCGCAACTCGCCGCCATTACTGGCGACGCTCATGCAGCCGAAAATATTAAACCCGCACTGCTGCCGGAAGTGAAAAGCCGTATGCCAGACCATATAGGTTACGAACTGCTGGCTCGCCGTCCCGATCTCCAGGAAGCACACTGGTACATCGAATCTTCATTGAGCAGTGTTGAGGCTGCCAAAGCAGCATTTTATCCAGACGTTAACCTGGGCGCCTTCCTGCAAAACGATGCGTTGCATTTAAGTGATTTGTTCCGTGGTTCCGCTCAGCAAATGGGGGTGATCGGGGGCTTCACGCTGCCTATCTTTGATAGTGGCCGACTCAATGCCAATCTCGATATCGTGCGAGCAGAAAGTAATTTGTCAATTGCCAGCTATAACAAAGCCGTGGTTGGAGCGGTAAATGATGTGACGAAAGCGGCCAGCCAGCTAAATGCGGTTGCCGCGGAAAATGAGCATCAACTCACTATTTTGAAAGGTACGCAAAAACTGAAAACTCTCGCCACGGCGCGTTATAAAGCGGGTCTTATTTCGAGTGCCAGAATGAGTGCCGCAACACTGCCAGATTTGTCAGAACAGGCAAAAGCTATTGAGCTCCACGGCCAGTGGCTGAACGCTGATGTGCAGTTAGTCTCTGCATTAGGCGGTGGTTACCGGGCGGGAACTGCGTAACGGACACATCTTTTTCGCCACCTTCTATAATTACCTACAGGTCAAAAAGTAGTCTGGAGGTGGTGATGTCTAAGGCTAACAAAGTCGTTATCGTCACGGCGTCGGATTCAGGAATTGGCAAAAAATGTGCCCTGCTTCTCGCGCAGCAGGGCTATGACGTGGGTATCACCTGGCACTCCGATGAACAGGGCGCGCAAGAAACGGCAGACCAGGTAAGAGGTTTTGGGCGACGAGCCGAAACTGTGCAGCTTGATTTAGCCAATCTCCCGGACGGAGCAGCAGGCATTGATGAACTTATTAGCCGTTTCGGGCGTGTTGATGCGCTGGTGAATAATGCGGGGGCAATGAGCAAAAATCCTTTCCTTGATGTCACACTCGAAGAGTGGCGTAAACTTTTTACTGTCGATGTGGACGGCGCATTTCTCTGCTCACAAAAAGTGGCTCGCGCGATGGTTTCGCAAGGTGAGGGCGGGCGAATCGTGAATATCACGTCTGTTCACGAGCACACGCCGCTTCCTGAAGCATGTGCTTATACTGCGGCAAAACACGCATTGGGTGGATTAACTAAATCGATGGCCATGGAGCTTGTGCACCATAAAATCCTGGTCAATGCCGTCGCTCCTGGGGCTGTCGCCACGCCGATGAACGACATGAAAGAAGGTGACGGTGCGGGGAGCAAAATCCCGGAAATCCCACTAGGGAGAGCGGGGGATACCGAGGAAATAGCCAGCCTGGTCGCGTGGCTTTGTTCAGAAAGCGCCAGCTATACCACCGGGCAATCGTTTATCGTCGACGGCGGTTTTATGTTTGCCAACCCGCATTTCAAACCGAAAGATTAGTCTTGCTCCCGGCTCTCGCGGTGTTTAAACCACAATCGCACCAGCCACACTAAGGCGACCACGCCGAGCAACCAAATCCAGTGCTTAATATGTTGGTCCAGGTTATGCAGCCACGGGCCAACAACCTCACCGCCCACATAACCTAGCGTGGTGAAAAGCGTTGCCCAAATTAATGCGCCTATGATGTTAAGAGGCAGGAATATTTTCGGGGGCAGGCGGCTGGCTCCGATTAAAATCGGCCCAATCACACGAAAACCGTACATAAAGCGCGAACCTATCACAAACCAGTAAGGGTGGCGGTTTATCAGCTTCTTAGCCTTAGTGATCTTCTTTTGATGCTTTTTAAAACGCTCCGAAATTGAACCACCAAAACGCCTGCCAACCAGATACAGCAGTTGATCGCCAATCATGCCCCCAAGCGCCACAGACAGCACCACCAGCGGGAATTTGAGCAGCCCCTGGTGTGCCACCACGCCGCCCAGCAGCGTAATTGTTTCCCCTTCCGCCATGCTACCCACAACCAGTGCGGCGTAGCCGTAATGCTCAATCAGATTATTAATATCCACGATGTATGATGTAACTCCTTGTTCTTCTACAACATCAGTATAGCGGTTGTTACGACGCTTCTGGGTGTTGTCTTCCTTACTGCTGCTCAGGTCGGAAATTCACCGGCTTTTGTTTAAGCCAACGCTCGCCTAAAGAAAGCATCACTATCAATACAAACCCTGTTCCGCTGAATAAATACAGTGAAAACACCACGCCAAAGTACTGAGCACCGTAACCCGCGCCTATGGAAACCAATGCAGTTACCACCATCTGTAACCGATAACTTTTTGCCATTGCAGCTGAGATATGAACCTCATCAAACTTCTTCAGGATGGTATAAATCGCCAGTGAAAACACCACGTTTGAGAATAAGTGAGCCATAAAAATAAACGCCAGCGCCAGATATTTTGACGGTGAAAAGGGGACTAACCCGTAGCAGGTAATAAAGGCGAAAAGACAACTGACCATCAACAGATTGCTGTTGCTGTTTTTCTCAAATTTCTCAGGATTTAAGAGTAAAGGCCCTGCTAACTGCCCGAGACTGCGGACAAAAAGTAGCGCCAGAGCCATGTTTTGCGCCTCAGATCCTGAAAATGTTGGAGGAACCAGTGCGGGTAGCAGTGCCATGGCAGGGGCTGCAGTTAACGCCAGCAGTGGCAAAAGTAAAATTCCACGCCGCTGTGCGCCTGACAATGTTCGCCAACTAATGCGCGCTTGCGAGGGTGAAACTTGAATGAAGTTTTTCGCGAAACGTGACCGCGACAATCTCAGCAATATGAGTGCGATGACAAAGCTTGAAGCATCGAGAACCAGTAATGACATTACGCTGATATGCCCCAACAGCAGCAGACCCAGACAAACGCCAAAAATCACATAACAGGCGAAAATGATGGTTTCGAGCGTAGTGGCAACCGGCAGTTCTTTCTCGCTCAGTCCCGTTTTGAAAATCTTACTCATTGCCGGGAATGTCATACCGATAGTGAAGGCTGAAGCAGTCTGGGCAATGAGAAATAGCGGAATAGAACCCGTCATCACGGCGCTAAATGGTGCAAGAAGACCCAACATCCCTAAACATTCTCCCACTATTAGAATCTGGTAGGGGTTTGTTCTCTGGCAGTAACGCTCGCCTATTTTGCTGCCAATTAAACCTGGAACGGTTGAAAGAACGTAGGCGAGGGCGAGTGAGGTTGCTGGCGCTGACAGGCGAATGAGTTCACTGAAAATGACAATGTAAGTTATGCCATTTCCAATAGATGAAACAACGAAAGAGAGCCCAAGAAGTCGCAGCCACGGCTTTTCAGCCAGGGCCTGGCATAGTGCTTTTAGCATGGTGATTTCCGTAATAATCCAATAAGTACACATTTCTCAACAGTGTTGAGAAATAACAAAGTCATCGTGTCGATACAGGCTTATTGGCTACGGAATTACATTGGGGAGTTGTCCTGATAAAGCACTATTGGGCGGTGTCAATTAAATATGACGCTTTTGCCGTTTCGTCAACGTGGCGGCATAAATTCTGCTATTTGCGGCATGCAGATAATTTCGGGTGATTAAAAAACAATCAAGCCGCTGTGCATTATACTTTGATTGTGCTCAATCGGTTTTTTTGGCATGTCAGGAGGCGTTATGAGTCATGTCTGGGGGCTTTTTTCCCATCCTAATCGTGAAATGCAGGACATTAAACGCGAGAACGAAACGGTAACACATCACTACACTCACCATGTATTAATCATGGCGGCCATTCCGGTTATCTGTGCTTTTATTGGCACAACCCAAATTGGCTGGAATTTTGGTGATGGCACCTTCGTTCAATTGTCGATGTTTACCGGATTCTATTTAGGCGTACTGTTTTATGCACTGATGTTGGCTGGTGTCGCCGTCATGGGGCGGGTCATCTGGTGGATGGCGCGCAACTACCCGCATCGCCCGTCGCTTGCTCGTTGCATGGTGTTTGCCGGTTACGTAGCAACTCCGCTGTTCATCAGTGGCTTAGTCGCATTGTATCCATTGGTGTGGTTATGCGTGCTGGTTGGGGCCACCGCCCTTATTTATACCGGATACCTGTTGTACGTAGGTGTACCTGAGTTCCTTGGCATTAACAAAGAAGAGGGGATGAGCTTTTCCAGCTCAACACTCGCAATTGGCGTGCTGGTCCTTGAGGTATTGTTAGCCCTGAGCGTTATTCTTTGGGGTTATGGTTACCGCCTATTTTGATACTTATTTACGAATCAATAGTGGCAGTTTTCAGGGGCGTCAGCGTATTATGCTGGCGCCTCATCTATTCATACGAATAGTGAATAGATTTGATGGGCCATTACATATATCTAATGGCTTTCCTGTTGCAGGAAGGTGGTAAAAAAGCGAAGCCCAATGAGCTTGGTCAACTAAGTGATTTTGGTGAGTGAAACTAGCCAACACACCTGCAATTTGAAAGACGAAGGGTATACCTGAATACTTACAGAAGTGTCACCATGTCGACAAAAATCCGTCTATCGTTGCTCAGCCTTGCGCTGATGATTGCCGTACCATTCGCTTCCCAGGCCGCGAATAAAACCACCGTACAACAGGTCAGTACCGGGCAAGAGATCGCCTCTGGCAGTGCCATGATCGTCGATCTGCAAACCAATAAAGTTCTCTATTCCAGCCATCCTGATCTGGTACGCCCGATTGCCTCAATTACCAAATTGATGACAGCAATGGTGGTGCTTGATGCGAAGTTACCGATGGATGAAGTGCTGAGTGTCGATATTAGCCAAACGCCGGAAATGAAAGGAATTTATTCCCGCGTGCGCCTGAATAGTAAAATTGACCGTAAAGACATGATGCTATTAGCATTAATGTCTTCAGAAAACCGTGCGGCAGCGAGCCTTGCGCACCATTATCCTGGTGGCTATAACGCATTTATTCGCGCCATGAATGCTAAAGCGAAATCCCTCGGGATGACTCATACACGTTATGTTGAGCCGACAGGGCTTTCGATTCACAACGTTTCTACGGCACGTGACTTGTCTAAGCTGCTGATTGCCTCCAAGCAATATCCGATGCTCGGCCAGTTGAGCACCACCAAAGAAGATATGGCTACTTTCAGTAATCCGCCGTACACGCTGCCGTTCCGTAATACCAACCATTTGGTTTACAACAATAAATGGAATATCCAGCTGACTAAAACCGGCTTTACTAACAATGCGGGACATTGTTTAGTGATGCGCACCATGATTAACAATCGCCCGGTGGCACTGGTGGTACTGGATGCGTTCGGGAAATATACCCATTTTGCGGATGCAAACCGTCTGCGTTCTTTCCTGGAAACCGGCAAGGTGACCCCAGTTCCAGGCTCGGCATTAGCGTATAAAAAGCAAAAAGCTGCGCAGATGGCGAGTAATAGTACTCAGGGCAACGCGCTCGACGACTAATATTATTGAACAATCCCCTAAATTCGAGTTGCAGACTGGAGTTTGAAGGGGATTACGGCAGCGTCCAATCGCCTTCATTGAGCGGACGCTGCATAATTATCGTATCCCGCCACCCGCCAAGCTTAAACCCCACACTACGTAATTGACCGACCACCTCGAAACCGAGTTGGCTGTGCAAGCGACATGAACCGGTATTGTTTTCGCCATCGCCAATGACCGCCACCATTTGCCGCCATGGCCCGTTTTCACAACGCTCTATAAGATGGCTTAACAGTTCGCGCCCAATACCTTGTCCGGTCATGCTGGCGTCGATATACACCGAATCCTCGATTGTGAAACGATACGCCGGGCGAGGGCGATAAACGGTTGCGTAGCAATAACCCACCACAATTCCGCTATACAGTGCGACCAGCCAGGGGAGTTCCTGCTTGCGTATGGCTTGTAAACGTTCTGCCATTTGGCTGAGCGTGGGTGGTGATTCCTCAAAAGATCCCCTGCCGTGCAGGACGTGCCATTCATAAATGGCAGTGATTGAGGGAATATCATCGCTTGTGGCATCACGAACCTGTATCCGAGCGGACGGCATTGTTTCAAGGACTGACATTTCTCGCTCCTGTACGTAAAAAATCAAAGTGGCGTGAGGTCACACCACTTGTCGCATTTTAATTTAGTACGAAAAATAAGCGAAAAATAGCCCGGGTTCTGGCAGTTGACAGTTCTACTTAATGGGGATCGTGGTGATGCGTATGGCTACAAGCCTGCTCTTCCCACCATTTGTGCTTCGTAGTTTTTCCAATCCCTGGGTTCATGCTATTAGTCGGGTCATTCGCCTTATAAAATTGTTTTAAGCTTTCTGGTGCTTCATACAAATGTCCGACATTATGTTCTGCCGGATATTGCGCCCCACGAGTACGCAATAATTCAAGCATTTGCTCTTTCAACGCATGGACATCAACCCCTTTCTTAACAATGTAATCCTGATGGAAAACATGGCACATAAAGTGGCCGTAATAGAGGCTGTGGCTGATTTGGCTGCTGATTTCTGGCGGTAATTGCTCGAACCACTGCTGGTCATTACGACGCAGGGCAATATCGAGCGCCAGAATATCCTCCACTTCGTTGGCATGTACGGCGTGATAACGCACTGCCGCACCGGCCGCTGCAAAACGGTGTAAAAAGGCTTTCGCCCCTTCGGTTGGTGTACAAACGAAAAAGCCACCTTCTGCCTGCTGGAAATAGCTCTCAAGCCAGTTACGGGCCTCACTAATCCCTTCGCCAGACATTTTCAACAGCAGATGGTGTTCGTATTTACCACGCCATTCTTTCATACGTGGTGGTAAGTGGCCTGGGCTCCAGCCGCTCAGGCGTTGTAATACGCGATCGGTGAAGTGGGGTTTTACAAACGGGACTTTTTCAATCCACGCATCGGTACGGCCTTTCAGGGTAAAGAACAGCGGCATTTTATCGGTGCCGAGTTTGTCGATCATCATGAAGGTGTCTTTGCCATACACTTCGGCAATATCGTAAATATCGCGGTGCATGTATTCGCCCGCCACCGGCAGGTTTTCAAAATTCGCCAGGATATGGCGGCGGATTTCGGTAAGCACTTCCGGTTTATTGGTGCCGATGTAGAACACTTCGTTTTGTTTTTCTGCCACAAAAGTGTCGAGGCGCACGGCGAATACCGCAAGCTTTCCGGCGCAGCCAGAGGCTTCAAACAGGCGGCTTGGGTCGGCGTTAAAGCGCGATGGGGTATCAGCATCTACATCACGTACACGCTCAGCGTAATCCTTATCGGAGGCCTGACGCTGGTCATGGAGCACATTTTCAGGTTTCACGCGCTCGTCATCGAGCTTGCCAAGGATCTGTTCCGGCGTCACACCCAGATCGATACCCAGATGGTTCACCAACGTTAATTTTCCTTGCTCATCAATGCGGGCGTATAGCGCCATTTCGGTATATGCCGGGCCACGTTTGACCAGAGAACCACCGGAATTATTACAAATCCCACCAATCACCGATGCGCCAATGCACGATGAGCCAATCACCGAATGAGGCTCACGACCCAATGGTTTTAGGGCTTTTTCCAGTTGATACAGGGTGCTTCCAGGGAAGGCCAACACCTGTTTTCCGCCATCTAACAGCTGCAATTTATCCAGACGTAGGGTGCTGATAATGACAATTTCACGGTCGTAATCGTTGCCATTTGGCGTTGAACCTTCCGTCAGACCGGTATTTGCGGCCTGCATCAGAATAATTTTGTCGGTGCTGACGCATGCGCTCAAAACACGCCATAACTCTAGTAACGTCCCGGGGAAAACGACCGCTAGCGCATCGCCCTGGCCGGAACGAAAACCTTTACGGTAACGCGCGGTTTTAGCCGCATCGGTTAAGACATGTTGGCTGCCAACCAGACGGTTTAGTTCAGTAATAAATGGGTTAGACATTGATCCACTCCTTGGGAAAATAGTGACGTCTTCAAGCATAGCTCGCAAATTGGTAATGAATCGTCTGAAACGCTCGGAAAATCAGCATTTAACACCGAGGCGACTCTTCTTACAGCAGTAACCTTGTGGCACACTGCACGTCTTATCACTTCGTGCGGCCCTATGTGGCGGCTTGAGCAAGAGAGTAATGTCGATGAAATGGCTCTGTTCTGTAAGTATTGCAGTTAGCCTTGCGCTGCAACCCGCGCTGGCTAACGAAATGTTTGGCCCACACCCGTTAACACCGGAAGCGCGTGACGCATTCGTCACTGATTTGCTGAAGAAAATGACCACCGATGAGAAAATCGGCCAGTTGCGCTTAATCAGTGTTGGACCAGATAACCCGAAAGAAGCCATTCGCGAGATGATCAAGGATGGGCAAGTCGGGGCGATATTCAATACCGTGACTCGTCATGACATTCGTACTATGCAAGACCAGGTGATGGATCTTAGCCGCCTGAAAATTCCATTATTCTTTGCTTACGATGTGGTCCACGGTCAACGTACGGTGTTCCCAATCAGCCTCGGTTTAGCCTCTTCGTTCAATCTGGACGCCGTGAAAACGGTGGGCCGCGTGTCTGCTTATGAAGCAGCAGACGATGGCCTGAACATGACATGGGCACCTATGGTGGATGTGTCGCGCGATCCACGTTGGGGCCGCGTCTCCGAAGGTTTTGGTGAGGATACTTATTTAACGTCAATTATGGGTCGTACCATGGTTGAAGCGATGCAGGGTAAAAGCCCGGCAGACCGTTACTCAGTCATGACCAGCGTGAAGCATTTCGCGGCATATGGCGCAGTGGAAGGCGGCAAAGAGTACAACACCGTTGATATGAGCCCGCAGCGCTTGTTCAACGATTATATGCCGCCATACAAAGCCGCACTGGATGCTGGCAGCGGTGGTGTGATGGTGGCACTCAACTCCCTTAACGGCACTCCGGCATCTTCCGACTCGTGGCTGCTTAAAGATCTTCTACGTGATGAGTGGAAATTTAAAGGCATTACCATTTCTGACCACGGTGCCATTAAAGAGCTGATTAAACATGGTGTGGCGAGCGATCCGAAAGATGCGGTGCGCGTAGCATTGAACTCTGGCATCAACATGAGTATGAGCGATGAGTACTACAGCAAATACTTACCGGAGCTGGTGAAAAGTGGTGCTGTACCCATGGCTGAACTCGATGATGCCGCGCGCCATGTGCTCAACGTGAAATACGATATGGGCTTGTTTAATGACCCGTACAGCCACTTAGGGCCGAAAGAATCCGACCCGCAAGATACCAACGCTGAAAGCCGTCTGCACCGTAAAGAAGCTCGCGAAGTGGCACGTGAAAGCATGGTGTTGCTGAAAAACCGCCTGGATGTATTGCCACTGAAAAAATCTGGCACTATCGCCGTGGTTGGCCCGCTGGCTGATAGCAAACGTGACATGATGGGGAGTTGGTCAGCTGCTGGTGTAGCCGATCAAACCATCACCGTACTTCAGGGCATCAAAAGTGCTGTAGGTGACAAAGCCAAAATCGTGGTTGCCAAAGGTGCTAACGTCACTGATGAAAAAGGCATCGTTGAGTTCCTCAACCAGTACGAGCCAGCCGTTACGGTTGATACCCGTTCTGCACAGGCGATGATCGATGAAGCGGTTAATACTGCGAAATCTGCTGATGTTGTTGTTGCTGTTGTTGGTGAAGCGCAAGGCATGGCGCACGAAGCCTCAAGCCGTACCGATCTGGTGCTGCCACAAAGTCAGCGTGATTTAATTGCCGCGTTGAAAGCGACCGGTAAACCGTTGGTGCTGGTGCTGATGAATGGCCGTCCACTGGCGCTGGTCAAAGAAGACCAACAGGCTGATGCGCTGCTGGAAGCCTGGTATAGCGGCACTGAAGGCGGTAATGCGGTGGCCGACATCCTGTTTGGCGATTACAACCCGTCAGGCAAATTGCCGATGTCCTTCCCGCGCTCTGTCGGGCAGATTCCAACGTACTACAGTCACCTGAACACTGGTCGCCCGTACAACCCGGAAAAACCAAACAAATATACATCTCGCTACTTTGATGAAGCCAACGGCCCACTGTATCCATTCGGTTACGGCCTGAGTTACACCACCTTTACCGTGTCTGACGTGAAAATGTCTGCACCAACTATGAAAGCAGACGGCAAAGTTGAGGCTTCTGTTGAGGTGAAAAACACTGGTGATCGCGAAGGAGAAACGGTGGTGCAGATGTATTTGCAGGATGTCACCGCATCGATGAGCCGCCCGGTCAAGGAGCTGAAAGGCTTTAAGAAAGTCTCACTCAAACCAGGTGAAACGCAGACTGTGACTTTCCCGATTGACGTAGAAGCATTGAAATTCTGGAATGCACAGATGAAACATGTTGCCGAGCCTGGCAAGTTTAATGTGTTTATCGGCCTGGATTCCGCTCGCGTGAAGCAGGGTGAGTTTGAGCTGAAGTAATTCTCTGGTCACACCTCCCATAAAGAGCCGGTTTTCCGGCTCTTTTCCAATTCTCACCACCTCGCTCCACCAACCTGCCAATTCTCGACTAAACTTTTGCGACTCCATGATTTTTAAGCAAAGAAAAACAGTGAGGAAGCACATGAACGTATCAGCGCGTTGGAGCATGGCGGGATTAGTCTTGCTGGCCGCAGGAGCACAAGCTGCGGAACCGGTGAAAGTGGGTTCAAAAATTGATACCGAAGGCTCACTGCTTGGCAATATCATTTTGCAGGTACTGGACAGCCACGGCGTCAAAACTGTGAATAAAGTGCAGCTAGGCACTACGCCGGTTGTCCGTGGGGCGATTACTGCGGGTGAGCTGGATATTTACCCGGAATATACCGGTAACGGGGCATTTTTCTTTAAAGATGAAAAAGACGCAGCCTGGAAAAACGCCCGGCAGGGTTATGAGAAAGTCAAAAAGCTTGATGCTGAAAAAAATCATCTGGTGTGGCTAACGCCTGCGCCGGCCAACAATACCTGGACCATCGCGGTGCGCAAAGATCTGGCCGAAAAAAACAAACTCACCTCGCTTGATGATCTCAGCGCTTATTTGAAAAAAGGCGGTGAATTCAAACTTGCGGCTTCCGCTGAATTTATCGAACGCTCCGATGCGCTTCCGGCCTTTGAAAAAGCCTATGGTTTTAAACTCGAACAGCCACAGTTGCTGTCTCTAGCCGGTGGTGATACCGCTGTTACGATTAAAGCTGCTGCTCAGCAAACCTCAGGTGTGAATGCGGCAATGGCCTATGGCACAGACGGCCCGGTGGCAGCACTGGGTTTGCAAACGTTAAGCGACCCGAAAGGCGTGCAGCCGATTTATGCTCCAACGCCGGTGGTGCGTGAAAGTGTGCTCAAGGCTTATCCTCAAATGGGCGAGTGGTTAAAACCGGTGTTTGCCTCCCTTGATGAGAAAACCCTGCAGCAGCTTAACGCCAGCATTGCAGTTGAAGGCCTGGATGCTAAAAAAGTGGCTGCTGATTACCTGAAGCAAAAAGGCTTCGTGAAGTAGGTCGCTGATCTTGTGGTGGATGCCGCTTACGCTAATCCACACTAAAGGTTGAAGTAGGTCGGATAAGCGCAAGCGTCATCCGGCAAGACAACAATTACAGGATGTCTGTTTGCTCAAAATTCATAATCGCGTCCTGTTACTGCTGGTGGTTTTACTGGTGGTAGCAGGCGCAGTTTTGCCATTTATCAACTTTGCACCCAACCGCCTGGTTTCCGGGGAATCTATCGCGCTTAGCCGGCTTCCTGAACATGTTGGTCTGATTCTCTCTCTTCCAGTACTTATTCTGGCATGCCTGACTCTGGCACCTTCCCGGCGACTGTCATTGATACTGACGTTTATTACGGGCGAGCTGTTGTTTATCGCCATGTTGTGGATGATGGGGCACACCGCTTCACAATTTGCTGCGCAAGGGAGTACGCTTGCGCGAACGTCTCCTGGTAGCGGATTATGGCTATCTTTAACTCTGTGCCTTCTGCTTTGTGCCGATACCATCAACCGCCTGACAACCAATGCGCTCTGGCGTTTACTGCTCAATATGCAGGTCTGGCTCATACCGATAGCTCTGCTGTGGAGCGGCTTTTTTTCCGACCTTTCACTGCTTAAAGAGTATGCCAACCGGCAGGATGTGTTTGATGACGCGTTGACTCGACATCTTGCTTTGCTGCTGGGCACGTTGTTCCCCGCGCTGTTAATCGGCGTGCCGTTGGGCGTGTTTTGCTATGCCCGTCCGGCCTGGCAGTCTTCGGTGTTCTCGGTGCTCAATGTCATTCAAACTGTGCCCTCGGTGGCACTGTTCGGGCTATTAATTGCGCCTCTGGCAGGACTTGTGAAGTTAGTTCCGTGGCTCGGCTCGCTAGGAGTGAGCGGGATTGGTGTGGCTCCAGCACTCATCGCACTGGTGTTATACGCTTTGCTGCCATTGGTGCGCGGTGTTGTCGCAGGTTTGCAGCACGTTCCACGCAATATTATTGAAAGTGCCGAGGGTATGGGGATGTCGCGCTGGCAGATTTTCTGGCAGGCCGAAGTGCCGCTGGCATTGCCAGTCTTGCTACGCAGTCTACGCGTAGTTTGCGTGCAAACCATTGGTATGACGGTGATTGCAGCGCTGATTGGTGCTGGTGGCTTTGGGGCGATTATCTTCCAGGGCTTACTCAGTAGTGCGTTGGATTTAGTCTTGCTCGGTGTGATCCCGGTTATTGCACTGGCAGTTATTCTCGACGCGCTTTTTAAACTGTTTATCTCATTACTTGAGGAAAAACAGCCATGATCGAATTTGAAAATGTCAGCAAGTTCTTCCAGGGCGAAGCCGCTGTAAGTGAGTTGACGCTTAACATCAAGGAAGGCGAATTTACGGTACTGATTGGCACTTCCGGTTCCGGGAAATCCACCACGCTGAAAATGATTAACCGCCTGGTAGAACATGATACCGGGCGCATTCGCTTCGCCGGAGAAGAGATCCGCAATTTTGACCCTAAAGCGCTACGCCGCCGTATGGGGTACGCGATTCAGTCTATTGGGTTGTTCCCTCACTGGAGCGTTGCGCAGAACATTGCCACCGTTCCGCAACTGCTCAAATGGCCGAAAGCACGTATCAGTTCGCGTATTGACGAATTGCTTGCTTTGCTCGGTCTGGAAGCTGAGCAATTTCGTGACCGTTACCCACATCAACTTTCAGGCGGACAACAACAACGTGTGGGTGTCGCGCGGGCGCTGGCGGCCGACCCGGAAGTGCTACTGATGGATGAGCCGTTTGGGGCGTTAGACCCGGTAACACGCGGCGCGCTTCAGCAAGAGATTATTCGCATCCACCAACTGCTTGGACGCACCATTGTGCTGGTTACGCATGATATCGACGAAGCGCTGACGCTTGCTGACCGCATTGTGTTAATGGATGGGGGAAAGGTGATTCAGCAAGGTACGCCGCTGGAGTTGTTAACTCACCCGGCGACAGATTTTGTACGTGACTTCTTTGGTCGCAGCGAGTCAGGTGTGCGCTTGTTATCGTTGCGCCAGGTTGCAGATCGCGTACGAACACAGGAACGTTTAGAGGGCGAACCGATCAGTGAAACGATCACTCTGCGTGAGGCACTATCGCTGTTTGTTGACCGCCAGTGCCAACAGTTGCCGGTAGTAAATCAGCAAGGCGAACCCTGTGGCGTACTGCATTTTAGTGATTTAGTGCGCGGTGAAGAGCTACGAGGTGAAAATGCGCCTGTTACGTGATCCGTTACTGTGGTTGATTGCTCTCTTTATCGCACTGCTGGTGGTGATGCCATACAGTAGCTCATTGTTCAGTTGGCTGTTTCCAGAACTGGAAAGGCCGCTTTATCAACAAGATAGTTTTATTGCGCTGGCGTTAAAGCACTTCATGCTGGTTGGGGTTTCAAGCGTAGTGGCGATTGTTATTGGTATGGGGCTTGGCATTGCAGTGACGCGGCCTGCGGGGCTGGAATTTCGATCTCTGGTTGAAACCATCGCTGCCGCCGGGCAAACATTCCCGCCCGTAGCGGTGTTGGCGATAGCCGTGCCGGTGATGGGGTTTGGCCAGCAGCCTGCGATTATCGCCCTGGTGCTATACGGCTTGCTGCCTATTTTACAGGGAACACTGGCTGGAATTGGCTCAGTGCCGGAAGCAACCAAAGAGATTGCGTTGGGCGCCGGTATGAGCCGCTGGCAGATGTTGAGAAAAGTTGAGTTGCCACTGGCAGCACCGGTGATTCTGGCAGGGATTCGCACTTCGGTGATTATTAATATCGGGACTGCGGCGATTGCATCAACCGTTGGTGCCAGCACTTTAGGCTCGCCGATAATCATTGGCTTGAGCGGTTTTAACACCGCCTATGTTATTCAGGGGGCTGTGCTGGTCGCGATGGCGGCAATTGTTATTGACCGCCTGTTTGAACGTCTTTTGCGCTACATCACGCGTTATGAAGGATGACGATATAACCCATCAGCATCACGCCGCCAATTCCGCCGATAGCCATTACCAGCATGCCGCCCACCAAGGCTATTTTACTTAGTTTCATCTTTATGTCCGCTCCATACGTTACGCAGGCGATTATAAGATGAAGCGGGCTTGTTAATGAACTATTAACTTTGCCTTATGCGCGTTCGGTCGACTGCCCGTTGCTCATCAGTGGGAAAATTTGCAGTCCTGCACAGCGCCAAAGCTCCAGTTGGTCGAGCTGATGGGTGGTCGGTGTATCGCCACACCACACCAGCAATGTCTGATGAGCAAAAAGCTCAGGTCGCAGTTGATGGAGCGGATGGGCCAGAACATCAATACGCCAACCTTGCTGGATTGCCATCCATGCAGCCATCCACAAGCGCGTGGTATCCGGCGTGTCCCAACCCACCAATAACGCATCTTTTCCGCTGCGTTTACGCGCCGACGCGAGGCATAGCGCAATGTAGTTGATCAGTGCGCCGTCCAGTAGGCTAAGCAGGGTGTTCAATGTGACTTGATGGCATTGCAGGCGGCGGCGAAGGGGAGTGTAAAGCTGGTGAACGAGGGTTTCTGCGGGATAATCACGGCCAATGTCAGCCATCCAGGTACGTAATCGGTTCGGGCTGCCGCTTTGCAAATGGTGGAGCAGCAGTTCCTGGCGCTCACGCCAGCCGCTTTCCAGATCCTGAAGCTCGCAGCCCAATAAGGCTTTCACCTTGCCGACCTGAACGCCGTTTTCAATCCAGCGTTTGATTTCACGGATACGTTCGATGTCGTCATCGTCAAACAAGCGATGCCCGCCATCCGTGCGCTGAGGTTTTAATAACCCATAACGTCGTTGCCAGGCACGCAACGTCACGGGGTTAATATCGCAAAGCACAGCCACTTCACCGATGGTATAAAGCGCCATGTTATCCCCACAATCTGCTCGGGAAGCCCCCGTATAAATGTAGTCAGTGGCGATAATTTTGGTGAACTATTTATACCCTTCATACTTCAAGACGCATCTTTGCTGACTGCGTTCACTCGCCCGAATCACTTACTGATGTAAGCTCATCGGGACTCGTTTTCTTGCCGCCGCGATGCAACTCGAATTATTTTGGGTATATACCCTTCATACTTCAAGACGCATCTTTGTTGGCTGCGTTCACTCGCCCGAATCACTTACTGATGTAAGCTCATCGGGACTCGTTTTCTTGCCGCCGCGATGCAACTCGAATTGTTTTGGGTATATACCCTTCATACTTCAAACCGCATCTTTGCTGACAGCGTTCACTCGCCCGAATCACTTACTGATGTAAGTTCATCGGGACTCGTTTTCTTGCCGCCGCGATGCAACTCGAATTATTTTGGGCATATACCCTTCATACTTCAAGCCGCATCTTTGCTAACTGCGTTCACTCGCCCGAATCACTTACTGATGTAAGCTCATCGGGACTCACTATCTTACTGCCTTGATTCAACTCGAATTATCTAAGGTATAGATCTGTCGTTAAGTCATTGGATCAGATTTAGTCGTCGAAATACCAGTAGCCCTGATTAACCAGCTCAGTCAGTACGTTAACAAATTCCGGATTCTCTAACGCGTCGCCGAGTTCTGTTTGACCAAGGGTGGTGTAACGGCACAATGCATCCGCTGCTGCCGGGACAGGCGCTTCCATTGCTTCGCTATTGACGAAGAACTCACCGTCAACATTCAGCACGCGTAAACCGCTCAGACGTGTCAGGTTTTCGCCACCCATTAACGCATCAAGGATTTCATCTTGCTGATATGGCGGCTCTGCGGGGGCAACATCCAGTTCGTGGCGCGGTGTGGTAACAAAGCGGCCGAACCACTGCTTGAAATCTTCCGGCTGGCTGATGACTTCCATCATCATGTCACGCAGGCGATTAAGTTCGTAGCCTTCAACTTTGCCAGGATGTTCGCGAACGGTTAAGTCAGGATCGCTGTAGTGCTCACCACCCAGATCGTTTTCCAACGCGTAATCAGCAAAACTACTGATCAAATCACGGCCATTTGGCCCACGGAAACCGACGGAATAGTTGAGTGCAGTTTCGTGAGTGAAACCATCATGTGGGAAGCCCGGTGGAATATACAGAATATCGCCACGTTCCAGGTCTTGATCAATGATTGGCTCGAACGGATCAACATGCAACAACGCAGGATGTGGGCAGAACTGGCGCATTGGCAGTTTGTCACCCACGCGCCAGCGACGGCTACCCATTCCCTGAATAATAAACACATCGTATTGATCGATATGGGGTCCAACACCGCCGCCAGGTACGGAGAAAGAGATCATCAGATCGTCTAAACGCCAGTCTGGCAATACGCGGAACGGGCGCACCAGTTCAGCAGATGGTGCATGCCAGTGGTTAACGGCTTGCGCCAGCAATGACCAACCAGTATCACCGAGGTTGTCAAAATGCTCGAAAGGACCGTTGGCGGCCTGCCATTGACCATTAGTATGGCTGACCAGTCGGCTATCCACCTCTGCTTCCATGGCAAGACCGGCTAATTCATCCGGAGTAATCGGATCGACAAAATCAGGAAACGCATTTTTTAAGATGACCGGCTTTTTTTGCCAGTATTTTTCTAAGAATTCAGGCCAGTCTAAATTAAGTTGATAATCCATTTTTTGATACCAGTGGAGGATAAACGGGCTCGATTATAGAGAAGGTACGCCGCAGACCGCCTTGTCATGAGTCAAGGCTTGCTCACAGTGGTTGCGAAAAAACAATACAGCCTGGCTTTAAAAAGTGGGACAATAGTGGCTGTTTATACAGTAAAAGTGGTTTTTATGGCCTTGTCCTCCGCTCAAAAAGAGCAAATCGCCGCCTGGTATAAGGCGCTACAGCAGCAGATCCCAGACTTTATTCCGCGCTCTCCGCAACGGCAAATGATTGCCGAAGTGGCGAAAACGCTCGCGGGTGAAGCAGGGCGTCATCTGGCGATTGAGGCTCCAACTGGCGTGGGAAAAACGCTTTCATACCTGATCCCCGGTATCGCTATTGCACGCGGCGAGCAAAAAACGCTGGTAGTCAGCACCGCGAACGTTGCTCTTCAGGATCAAATCTTCAGCAAAGATTTGCCGCTGTTGCGCAAAATTATTCCCGACCTGAAATTTACCGCAGCATTTGGTCGTGGGCGTTACGTTTGCCCGCGCAACCTTGCAGCCCTTGCGACGGACAATGCCTCACAGGGCGATCTGCTGGCATTTCTCGAAGATGAAATGGCGCCAACCAGCAAAGATGAACAGCAGCGTTGCGTAAAACTGAAGACCGATCTAGATGCCTACAAATGGGATGGGTTACGTGACCACACTTCGCAAAATATTGATGATGATCTCTGGCGGCGCCTGAGCACTGATAAAGCAAGTTGCCTGGGGCGTAATTGCCACTGGTATCGTGAATGTCCGTTCTTTGTGGCGCGACGTGAAATAGACGATGCTGAAGTGGTGGTCGCCAACCACGCGCTGGTCATGGCCGCGATGGAAAGTGACGCGGTTCTACCGGAAGCAAAAAACCTGTTGCTGATTTTAGATGAAGGCCACCATCTGCCGGATGTGGCTCGCGATGCGCTGGAAATGAGCGCCGAGGTCACCCCCGGTTACAGCCGCTTGCAGTTTGATCTGTTCACCAAACTGGTCGAAACCTGCATGGCTCAGTTCCGCCCGAAAAGCCCGCCACCACTGACGAATCCTGAACGCCTGACCAATCATTGCGATGAAATTCATGAACTGCTGAGTTCGTTTAGCAACATCGTTTCGTTGTGGTTACCCGGCGAGCATGAAGCTGAACATCGCTTTGAAATGGGCATTCTGCCCGAAGAAATCATGGTGATTTGCAAGCGACTGGCGAAGCTGATGGAAGGATTGCGCAGTCTGTCTGAGGCCTTGCTGAACGATCTCGGTGAAAAAACCGGAACACACGATATTGTACGTTTGCACCGCTCACTTTTGCACATGAACCGTGCGTTAGGCTATTTCGAAACGCAGAGCAAACTGTGGCGGCTTTCAGCAATGGAGCAGGCATCGGGAGCGCCTGTGTCGAAATGGGTGACGCGTGAAATCCGCGAAGGGCAGCCGCATCTGTATTTCCATTGTGTGGGAATTCGTGTGTGTGATCAGTTAGAAAAACTGGTCTGGCGCAACGTTCCGCATGTGATTGTGACTTCCGCAACGTTGCGCTCGCTGAATAAATTCGACCGTCTGCAAGAGATGAGTGGGTTGGATGAAGATGCGGGTGACAGATTTATTGCGCTGGACTCGCCATTCAACCATGTCGAGCAAGGGAAACTGGTGATTCCGCAGTTAACGGTTGAGCCGACCATGGAAAACGAAGCTCAACATTTGGCTGAAATGGCGGCATTTTTCCGTGCTGAACTGGCAAAAGGTGAGCATAAAGGCATGCTGGTGCTATTTGCCAGCAACCGTGCAATGCAGGTATTCCTGACGCATGTCACCGATTTGCGCCTGACATTACTGGTGCAAGGGGATATGCCACGTTACAGGCTGGTGGAGCTGCACCGTAAACGCGTCGAGCAGGGCGAAACCAGCGTGCTGGTTGGTTTACAATCTTTTGCTGAAGGGCTTGATTTAAAGGGTGATTTACTCAGTCAGGTACATATCCATAAAATCGCTTTCCCGCCTATCGACAGCCCAGTGGTGCTCACTGAGGGTGAATGGTTAAAAACCCTGAAACGCTATCCTTTTGAAGTGCAGAGCTTACCAAGTGCATCATTTAATCTTATTCAACAAGTTGGGCGTTTAATTCGTAGTCATGGCTGTTATGGTGAGGTAGTGATTTATGACCGCCGCCTGTTGACCAAAAATTATGGTCAACGTTTACTGGGTGCGTTACCGGTGTTTCCAATCAGCCAACCCGAGGCGTCAGCAGCTAAACTGATTGATACCACGCCGAAAAAGACGGTACGGCGCAAACGTGTGAGCAAGAAATAGAAAGGAGAATCTGAGTGGATTACCGTAAGATCATTAAAGAAGTCGGGCGCGGTAAGAACCATGCTCGCGATCTGGATTTTGACACCGCTCGTGGCTTATATGCCCACATGCTCAGAGGTGAAGTACCAGAACTGGAGTTGGGTGGGGTACTGATTGCATTGCGAATCAAAGGGGAAGGCGAGGCGGAAATGCTCGGTTTCTATGACGCGATGAAGCACCACATGATTTCTCTTACGCCTCCAGCCAACAAACCGATGCCAATTGTTATCCCCTCTTACAATGGTGCTCGCAAACAAGCGAACCTCACGCCATTGCTAGCTATCTTGCTTAATCGCCTTGGATTTCCGGTGGTTGTGCATGGGGTTAGTCACGATCCAACGCGTGTATTAACGGAAACCATTTTTACACTGATGGGCATTGAACCAACGTTACATGCGGGTCAGGCGCAAGCCAAACTGGAATCCCATCACCCGGTTTATATTCCTGTCAGTGCGCTTTGCCCTCCGATGGAAGATCAGCTCGCAATGCGCTGGCGTATGGGGGTTCGTAACAGCGCGCACACACTTGCCAAACTGGCGACCCCATTTGAAGAAGATGCCGCATTGCGTCTTGCCAGTGTTTCCCATCCTGAATATGTCCCGAAAGTCGCAAAATTCTTTGCCGATATTGGCGGCCGTGGCTTGCTGATGCATGGAACCGAAGGGGAAGTGTACGCGAATCCGCAACGCTGCCCACAGATTACACTTATCGACAGCTTCGGCTCGCGTGTAGTGAGTGAGCGCCAGACGGAAGTCAGCGACAAGGAAGTGGTTCTGCCTGTTGGAAAAGATCCGGAAGTGACCGCCCGCTGGATTGAGCGTTGCGTTGCAGGTGTTGAACCCGTACCGCAGTCATTAAAAACACAGATGGCATGTTGTCTTGTCGCAACGGGGGAAGCTTTGACATATGAGGAAGGTTTAGCCCGCGTTAATCAGGTCTTCTGATTAACGGCAGTTTGACGGAAAAATGACAAAAAAAGCCCGCGATAAATGGTCGCGGGCAACAAGGGTTATAACAGAGTCAAACAGGGTGGAGCAGAGCTCCAAAATGAGGGTGTATCAGGTATTGCTCGGGCTACACAAAATAATTCCAGTTGCAATCAACGCGTCTGCAACTTGAAGTATGACGTGTAACTACTTGTAGATAACCGCAGTGCCGCTCATCTTGCCGTTAGTGTTAGCTGAAGTGATGGAATACGCACTTGCACCAGCTTCTTGTGCTTTTGCAGCCAGTTTGGCTTCCAGTCCATCCAGAGTTGTTGCACCAACCGCTGAAACCACACCCACTTTATTTAAGTTCTGAGCTTCAGATGGGTTGATGGATTGTGCAGCGAAAGCACCGAAAGAAAGAGTAGAAAGGGCGATGGCTGCTACAGCATATTTGATGGTTTTCATAATTAATTCTCGCAGGTTATTCTGTTTAAGGTGACGTTGTTCCGTCGATGTGATTATGGTCACACTTTTAAGCAGAATAATAAATCGAATAGAATTGACCACCTTATTCAAAATTTTTGAAGCTAATGTAACTCATTGAAATGAGTAATGATTAGCACGCGAATTATCATCCGTATTTTTGTGACACAGATCCCGCTTCGCTTTTCGCATCTTTTGCTACTTTTTTTCATAAGATAGAACAGGTCTGGCCTGCAATCGCTTGCGCGTTCTTTTTACGAATGAAGAAATAAAAAACGGCCCGAAAGCCGTTTTTTATTTAGGGTTTACATCAATCCCAGAAGTTTAGGAATAAACAGGGAAATTTCCGGGATGTAGGTAATCATCATTAATGAGACGAATAGGGCTGCGTAGAAGGGTAACAGTGGTTTGATAAGGTTCTGAATTTTAACTCCAGTGATGGAGCAGCCAACAAACAGCGCACTACCCACCGGCGGCGTCAACAGGCCGACACAAAGGTTTGCCACCATCATGATGCCGAAATGAACCGGGTCCATACCCAACTCCTGGGCAATCGGCAGGAAGATTGGTGTGAAAATCAATACCGCGGGAGTCATGTCCATAAAGATGCCGACAATCAGCAGGACGATGTTGATAAGCAGCAGAATAATCAGTGGATTATCTGAAATGCCCATTAACGTGTCGCTAATCATGTACGGAATATCGGCGTTGGTCATTGCCCAGGACATGCCAACGGAAAAGCCAATTAGTAACAGTACAATTGATGTCGTGACGACGGAATCAAGGATGAGTTTTGGTAAATCGCGCCATTTCACTTCACGGTAAATAAGAACCGAAAGCACAAAGGTGTAAACCACAGCGATTGCCGATGCTTCTGTTGCAGTAAATACCCCGCCCAGAATCCCACCCATGACGATAATCACCAGCAATAAACTTGGCAGCGCATCAAGAAACGCTTTTGCCGCCATCGCGCAGGTAGGGCGTGCTGATACAGGGTAACCGCGTCGTTTGGAAATAATCCAGCAGACCAGCATGATCGACAGGCCCATTAATATGCCAGGCAAATAACCGGCCATAAACAGCGAAGCGACCGATACGCCACCCGCAGTGAGTGAAAAGACAATCAGAACGTTAGACGGTGGGATCAGTAGCCCGGTAATGCAGGATGACACGTTAACCGCAGTCGAGAATGCCGGATCGTAACCCTCTTTGTTTTGAATTGGCGAAAGCGTGCCGCCAACGGCAGCAGCAGCTGCAACAGCTGAACCGGAAATAGAACCAAACATCATGTTTGCCAGTACGTTAACGTGGCCCAATGAACCCGGAATACGACCAACCATAATCTGCGCCAGATTAATTAAGCGTATAGCTATTCCCCCGCTGTTCATCAGGGTTCCGGCAAAGATAAAGAATGGAATGGCCAGCAACGCGAAGTTATCCAGCCCGTTCGCCAGACGCTGGGAAACGGTGATGATAGCGACATCCCATGGGAACATGATTAGCATTGAGCTGACGGTGGCGATCCCAATTGCAAATGAGATAGGAACCCCGATAAACACCAGAACGAAGAAGGCGCCAAATAAGGTGAGGGCGATATACGTTTCCATTATTGACCCTCTTTGCTGATTAATGACTGAGCATCAGTCAGGATAAAATAGAGTGAATAAAACATCATGATTGCTCCACTTAACGGCAGCACGATATAGACATATCCCATCGGGATTTGTAGTGCCGCAGAGAGCTGTGCAGTGGCTAATGTTTTTTCAATAAGCTTCAACCCTCCATTGACGATAACCATCCCTGAAAACAGAAGAATCAATGCATTGATGAGAATGCCAAGCAGTGGCTTTTTGTTGTCCGGCAACATCATGGCAAGAAAATCAATCGAAAGGTGACGTTGTGCACCTACCGTATATGATGCACCCAATAGACCGACCCATATCATCAGAAAACGCGCCAGTTCATCTGTGAGTGTGCTGGGTTGGTTGAGTACATAGCGGCTGAAAACTTGCCACACCACGCACAGAACCAGAGCGATCATCACCAACACCGAAAAAGTGGCAATAGTCCGGTCTACCGCAAGCTTTATGGGCTTAAGTATCATTTTTACATACCTGAGAAAATTAACTGTTCCTGAGCGGGTGAAATTGCTTCACCCGCAGATACCTACTCTACAACGCCAAAATCATTGAGCAGCGTTTTCGAATTTAGCCAGCAAAGCTGCCTGTTTTGGATCTTTAGCAAAGTCGTCATAAAGCGGTTTTACTGCAGCACGGAATGGAGCTTTATCAACGCTCACGATAGTTGCACCCATTGCTTTTGCCTGGGCACGCGAATCGGCATCGACTTTTTCCCACAGTTTCTGCTGGTAGGCTTCGGAGTTTTTCGCGGCGCTAATCAAGATTTGTTGCTGCTCGGGCGAGAGTTTGGCCCAGGTTTTAGTCGAGATAACAAGGAAGTCAGGAATGGAGGTGTGTTCATCTTCAGAGAACACTTTGGCAATTTCAATATGACGAGTCTGAACCCATGACGGTACGTTATTTTCTGCGCCATCTACCACGCCTTGCTGCATGGCGGTATAGACTTCACCAAATGAAATAGGTGTTGGCGAGCCGCCCATCAGTTCAACCATTTTGAGTGTAGTGGGGCTTGCCTGGACACGAATTTTAAGCCCTTTTAAATCTTCAGGTTTGGTAATAGGTTTTTTTGCATAGAAACTACGAGTGCCTGCAACATAAGCGGAAATAGCAAAGAAACCTTTATCTTTTGTTGAATCCATAATTTCTTTACCTACTTCACCAAATACCACGCGGTTAAAATGGGCCTGGTCTTTAAATAAGTAAGGTAAATTATAAATAGCGTAAGTATTGTCGAAAGATTCTAAATCACTGGCAGAACCTTTGGTCATATTCAGTGCGCCATTTTGCAAAAGTTCCAGGGTTTCTCTGGCACTTCCCATCTGGCTGCTCGGATAAATACGAATACGCATATTACCGTCGGAAAGTTGTTGTACCTCTTTGGCAAGTTCTTCAAAAGCCTGGTGTACCACATGGCTGCGTTCCAGGTTGTGAGCCAGTTTTAAGGTTATCTTATCTGCAGCATTTGCGCCTGTAGCACACAGTGTGATGAGTGAAGCGCAAAGTAATTGGCGAGGTAGAGTGAAAAGATTCATGGATTTTGCTCCCTGCAAAATGTTAAGAAACGAGTAGAGTCAAACATTGCTGTATAACAGCTTATGATATTTGTCCGATAACCATAATGTTCCTACCTCACATTTTTTATTTAACCGGGGCGGCTTTATTGTTTTTTGTGTCCTCGCTCACTTTATTTTTTTATTTTAGAAGTGATTTCAATTTCACAAGCGAATTTACATGATTATTAGAGGTGGAAATGGAAGGAATAATCGATTGAATAGCTCGGAATTACTACGTTTATTAATTGTGGAAATAATTACAATTTATAAGAAATAATAAAATAACGGTCTCCAAAAAGGAAACCGTTATCATTGATACCCCGGGAGTCAACCTGTTGGGGCTATTTATAAATAGTTGCGCTACCAAACATTTTGTTTTGACCGCTAGCTGAGTTAACAACAAAGCCTTTTGCCCCTTCTTCTTTCGCTTTTTCTCCAAGCTTGGTTTGTAGATCGTCAAGATTGCTTGCACCGGTGACAGTGACTGTTCCTGCGGGGCGGAGTTGACCGGTGTTTCCCGCAGACAATTCCTGGGCTGCCATGGTTGCGAATGGTAATGCCGCAAGGGTGACAACCGCAGAAAAATACAGAAATTTTTTCATAATCACATCCTCATCGCTTTTGGGGGCCGATTAAAAAACCATCAGCACTAAAAGTGTAGGTGTTATGTGATAAACAATAGCCGCAAAAAACTGATGGACTTGTGCTTATTTTTTGAACGACAAAACTTGACGAAATACTTACAGATCAGTGAGATACAGGCTTATGATTTTGCTGATTTTATCGTGCGTCAGGGCGAATCATATCGAAGCGGTAAGTCTCATCTATCGTGTAATAAGCTGATGGCCCGCCCGCTCGCAGTACCGGTTTTGCCAGCGCCGTCTGGTAAATGCCATCTTTTAGCAGTGATTCATCAATATGAACCGCGACCACTTCACCTAGCACCAGCCAAGTATCAATCGCCGTACCGTCGGCAGCCGTGAGCTGAATGCACTGCGACAAACGGCATTCAAAGTTGACCGGGCTTTCCGCAACGAGGCTTGCTTTGACTTTACGCCCTGTAACGGCGGTTAACCCTGCGCGGAGAAACTCATCTTCACCGTGCGGTATTGAGGCTGAAGTTTCATTCATCTGTTCAGCCAGTTCACGGGTGGTGAGATTCCAGACGAACTCTTTAGTCTCAACAATGTTGCGTACGCTGTCTTTCCAGCCGCTACTGGCGAAACCGATAATCGGTGGGCGATAATTAAAACAGTTAAAGAAACTGTAGGGTGCCAGATTGCGTGCCCCCTGCTGGTTATATGAAGCAATCCAGCCAATAGGGCGTGGGCCGATAATGGCGTTAAGCGGATCATGTGGCAAACCGTGCCCATCGGCAGGTTCGTAGTAATAGCGTTTAGACATAGCGCACCTTATGTTGATTTATCTCAGGCGAAAATCACGCGGCGTATTTACCCCGCAGGGTTCACAGAGTATCTTACGCGCCCACACAAGGAGAAGCCGCAATGAAAACCCCTGACACCACTAAACCGGGTCTGCACCCTCGCAACCGCCATCGTAACCGTTATGATTTCCCTGCTCTGACGCAAAGCAGCCCGGAATTGAGCGCATTTTTACGACCTGGCCCGCATGGCGATACCACGGTTGATTTTGCCGATCCTATGGCGGTGAAAGCGCTGAATAGGGCGCTGCTTGCGCACTTCTATGGCGTAAAAGAGTGGAGTATTCCAGACGGTTTTCTTTGCCCACCGGTACCGGGCCGTGCTGATTACATTCACCATCTGGCCGATTTATTGGCTGAAGGTAACGGCGGTGTGGTGCCATCTCAGGCTTCGGTGTTGGATGTAGGCGTTGGTGCGAACTGTATTTATCCACTGATTGGCCAGCACGAATACGGCTGGCGCTTTACCGGCACCGATGTGGACCCTGAAGCAATGCGCAGCGCCACGGCGATTATCGATGCTAATCCAGGGCTCTCTCGTCTGATTCGGCTGCGTCGTCAGAAAACGCCAACCGCGATTCTGCCTGGTGTGATTCATAAAAATGAGATGTTTGATGCCACACTTTGCAACCCTCCGTTCCACGACTCTGCACAGGCTGCGCGCAGCGGTAGTGAACGTAAACGCGTAAACCTCGGCCAGGATAAAAATGGTGCGTTGAACTTTGGTGGTCGTGAACAAGAGTTGTGGTGTGAAGGTGGCGAAGTTGCCTTTGTCACTCAGATGGTTAATGAAAGCAAAGAGTTTGGCCGTCAGGTGCAATGGTTTACCTCATTAGTTTCTCGTGGTGAGAATTTGCCTCTGATTTACCGCGCATTGCAGGAAGCTGGCGTTGAGAAAGTCGTGAAGAAAGAGATGGCCCAGGGTCAGAAGCAGAGCCGCTTCATCGCCTGGACCTTTATGAATGACGCACAACTCGCTCGTTGGGCCGCTACGCGTTACAAATAGTCAGATAGTGGGATTGGCAGGTGGCAGTGCCCCCGCTGCTGCCTGTGACTCCTGAAGCGCCTGAGTGGTATCGCTGCCGGGCTGCATAACCTGCACGGTTTGTACCGGCGGGCGAATCCCCGCCGCGTCAAAGTGTTTCTTCACCATCCCATCTAATGCAAATCGCACCGACCACTGTTTTAAAGGTTGGGTGGTGAATGATACGCGCACGGTAAAGGCCTGGTTGGTTAGGCCGACAATCCCGGCAAACGACGGCTCACCAATCACTAGCTTGCGAATATCATCCTGTTCCATCAGTTCATCTACAGCCTCTCTCAGAATACGATTGGCCTTATCAACATCCTCCTGCCGATCCACGTCGTAATTGGCGACAAACGAACCAATGCCTCGTACAAAGTTGGCAAAGGTAGTGATCGATGACCACGGAATGATGTGATAAGCACCGGTATCCTGGCGCACGCCTACTGAACGAATGGACATGCGTTCAACGGAACCGGTAATTGGTCCGATGGTGACTAAATCACCGGTATTCATTCCATTTTCAAACTGAATAAAGACGCCGGTAATAATATCTTTCACCAGGGTTTGCGCGCCGAAACTAATGGCTAAACCCAGTGCGCCAGCCCCAGCCAGTAATGGGGCGATATTCACTCCAATTTCTGAAAGCAAAATCATGATAGTGATGGTGCTGATAACTACCGCCAGAGCGTTGCGGAACAGTGTCAGCAGAGTGCGGGTACGGGCACTGGGCAGCGGGCGACCGTGAATATCTGATGCCAGGCGGTTTTCAATCAGACTTGCCAGCAAAGTCCAGCCTACGGCTGAGAACAGCAGAATTAACACGATGCGGATAATAATATCGATAGTTTTCTCACCGGCATCGTTGGAAATCCACGCCCACATATCAAACAGCCCCCAGGCGTTTAATAGCAGCATTACTGCCACGCATACTGTCATAATTCGCGCCAGTTTCAGAGCGGCGGAGATCCAGCCATTAAGGCGTTTTTGCAGTTCAGGATAGTTGCGCTGTACCTGCTGTGAAAGGGTGATGGTTTTCGCAAGCCAGCGCGACAGCATGCCCGAGATAAATGCCGCGATGCCAATAATCGCCAGGCTATGCACAGACGCCGCCATCATCCATTTCAGACTGTTTCCCGGATCGAAGAGCGAAAAGAAAAACAACACTACGAAATAGATGCTCGCCAGCCAGTGCCAGACCAGTGCAAAAGCACGAATAAACAGGCTGAAAAACGCCATTGAGCGATCGGCTAATTGAATCAGACTTTGTTGAATCTGGCGTTTGTTATGGAAAATCAGATACAGAGCCCAAAGGGTGATGCAGAGCATAATCACCACATTGACAATCGCGCCCACCTGCACGTTTACCTGATTAGAAATAATTGGTACTGCAACCAAAATACCGTAACCAATCAAGCTACTTAGCCCCGCAAGGCGGAGGTTCCAGTAGTGCGCACTTTGATCGGGCACCGGAAATGGGCGTAGGTCAGGAAATCGAGGGCAGAAAATTAAACGCAGGATGGCTTTGAAGAATTCAATCAGCGCGAAGGCATTCAGAAATAGCCCTTGCTGGCGAGCGATAGTGCGGTTGCCTGAGTTCATTATGTCGCTAAAGATCTGCCCGACGAAAATGGTTAATGCCAGCAATAACAAATCAATGATAAACGCACCGATAATCATCATCGGCAGATGAAACCAACTCGATCGGTCGCGATTCTTTTTACGCCCCCACTTGCCCATACGTGCCCAGATGGGCGTCATGCAGGCGCGGATCACCAGGTAGAAGGCAAAAACGCTTACGACGAGCATCGTAAAATGCGTCAGTGCATTATAAAAAGTTTGTTGATTGAAGGCCTTGTGTGGAGCACCGGTAATATTGCGGTGCAGTTGGGCAAAACGCTGGGCCAGCTCACCGCCGTAGTGGCGGCTTACATCGGTCACATTTTCGAGAACCGTTTTGTCTTCACTTAATTGTTCTGGCGGAACGATAGCAGGCACCGGTTCAGGCGGCGGTGTGGCGGCCACTTTGCGCAATTGCCCAATCAGTTCATCACGCGACTGCGAGTTATCAAGCACATCGGCCAGGGCACTATAGGCCTTCTTTTTTTCTTCGAGATTGGGTTCTGCGGGCGGA
Organism: Buttiauxella noackiae ATCC 51607; assembly: GCF_001654865.1. GTDB lineage: Bacteria > Pseudomonadota > Gammaproteobacteria > Enterobacterales > Enterobacteriaceae > Buttiauxella > Buttiauxella noackiae. The sequence goes on from NZ_LXEO01000008.1 coordinate 77,553, forward strand.
GTGGTCGTATTCTGTTGGGCAGATGCGGCAACTGCCGCAGCCGGTAGAGTGACGGCCTGCGTTTGAAAGCTAAACATGCACAGCAGTAGCAAGAGTAGCGGCACGGCGTTCCTCCGAACTGAAAAGTCAGACAAAGGAATAAGTATAGAGCGCGGGTGTTTGTGGTTGGGAAAACAGGAATTATCTGGAGGGTTGCCTCTCAGCCCGGCCCTCTCCTGAGGGAGAGGGGTAGGGTGAGAGTAATACTCAGGAAACGTGTTGCAAGAATTCCTGCAAGCGCTGGCTTGGTGGGTTATCAATCAGCTCTTGCGGATTGCCATCCTCAGCGATGCGGCCTTTATCAATGAAGATCAGGCGCGAGGCAACTTTGGCGGCAAATCCCACTTCGTGAGTCACAATAACCATCGTCATACCTTCTTCAGCCAGATCCTGCATAACCTTCAGCACTTCATGGCGAAGTTCAGGGTCAAGGGCTGAGGTTGGCTCATCGAACAGCATCATTTTTGGCTTAACCGCCAGCGCGCGAGCAATCGCTACACGTTGCTGCTGGCCACCGGAAAGCTCTGATGGGTAGTGATGCGCACGCTCAGCAAGGCCCACTTTTGCCAGCAACTCTTTCGCCAGTTTATCGGCGGTATCTTTGCTTAAGCCACGTACCCGAATCGGGCCAAAGGCGACGTTTTCAAGCGCAGTCAGGTGTGGGAACAGGTAGAACTGTTGAAACACCATTCCCGCTTCCTGACGGATCAGGCGCTCATCAACTTTCGGATCGTTGACCTTCAGCCCATCAACAAACAGGTCACCGCTGGTAATGTCTTCAAGTTTGTTGATGCAACGCAGCAGTGTAGATTTACCGGAGCCAGACGGCCCGATAATGACGACCACTTCACCTTGTTTGATGTTGAGATCGATATTGTGCAGCACCTGGGTTTTACCAAAGTGCTTAGAGACATTTTTAAATTCAATCATAGGATTTTCATCCTTCTTTCAAGGCGACGAAGCACGAAGCTCAGCACCAAAGTAATAATCAGATAGAAGACCGCAACGGCGCTCCAGATCTCCAGCGCACGGAAGTTCCCTGCAATGATTTCTTGCCCTTGACGGGTCAGCTCAGCCACACCAATAACGATGAACAGCGAGGTATCTTTAATGCTGATAATCCACTGGTTACCCAATGGCGGCAGCATACGGCGCAGCGCCAGCGGCATAATCACATGGCGAATGGTTTCACGTTTAGACAGGCCGAGGGCCAAACCCGCTTCCTGAAAACCTTTATGAATCGACAGCACCGCACCACGGGTAATTTCCGCAATATAAGCACCGGAGTTGATCATAATGGTGACGACGGCGGCGCTGAACGGATCAATGCGCAGGTCAGGGATCGCCATTGGCAAAGCGAAGTAAATAAACATCACCTGTACGACAATCGGCGTACCGCGAATCACTTCAATAAATACCAATGCGATGTGGTTGGCAATCCAGCCGCCGTAAGTACGGGCGAAACCGGCGACCAGACCAATTATCAGACCGCCAAACAACCCGATGACCGAAATCAGCAAAGTCATTTTGGCGCCTTCAATCAAAAGCGGGATTGCAGGCCAAATGGCACTCCAGTCGAACTCCATGATTTTATTCCTATTAAGTACCGTGGTTCAAAAATAGCAGGGGCGAAAATGGTCGCCCCTGAGTCACTCATAAAACTTTAGAATTATTATTTTGGCTCAGTGCCGAACCATTTTTTGTAGATTTCGTTGTACTTGCCGTTCTCTTTCAACGTTTTCAGTGCGCCGTTCACTTTCACGCGCAGATCATCGCTACCTTTAGGGAAGGCGATACCGTATTGCTGTGCTTCCAGAGAGTCACCAACAGCTTTGAACTTGCCCTGACCTGCAGTTTTGATGAAATACAGGATGTTTGGTGTGTCGTGCAGAACTGCATCAGCACGGTTGGTGCCCAGTTCCATGTATGCGTTGTCGATGTTCGGGAACTGACGCAGGTCTTTAGTTTTGATGTTGGCTTTCGCGTAATCAACAGAACCGGTGCCGCTCTTAACCGCAACCACTTTACCGTCGAGATCTTTCACGCTTTTTACTGAGTCGTTGTCAGCTTTAACCATCACTAACAGACCACTTTTGTAATAGCCGTCAGAGAATTCGATCGCTTTTTTACGTTCTTCGGTGATGGTGATACCCGCCAGTGCCAGGTCAATGTTTTTAGTTTGCAGCGCAGGAATGATGCCGCTGAAATCCATTGGCTTGAGGGTGTAATCCAGTTTTAATTCTTTTGCTACGGCATCCCATAAATCGATATCAAAACCGACGTATTTGTCGCCTTGTTTAAATTCGAAAGGAACGAATGCGGTGTCGGTCGCAACGACCAGTTTCTTATCAGCGGCGTGGGAAGAAACCGCAAAAGCCAGGGTCAGTGCAGCCAGTGAAACTTTCAAAATCGACTTCATAGCATTTCCTTGTTTATCCATGGGGCAGTCCCCTGCATCAGTAAGCCGCAACATGGAAAAATCATGCCAGGTTTTCAACCTACTGTTTTGCAAGGATGTGAATATGTAACATTGCACAATATTGGTTGCAAGCGGGTTGCTATGCACTGTTATGGTGCCCAGTTATGGTGCGTGGTGTATTGCAAGAGGGCGAAGTGTAGTTTTACCGCATATTAAGGCGGCAAAACAATCGTCTGTTAACGATTGTGTGAAGTGATTATTACAAATGAGTAACTTATGCGGCAGGGATAAACAATTTCATGCGCTAAAATAGTGCAACTATCCTCCCTAAAAAGGGAGGATGAAGTAACAAATTGCTAGCAATTATTCGATATTTGACTCGATAAACCACAGGAACTTATCAAGGTCTCGAGAAGCAGCAGTCAGGATATCGGCGGTATCTTCGTCCTTCGCTTCGCTGATTGCCTTACGCACATCGTTTGCCACAATTGCGTAACGGTCCGCCAACTCTTTCAGGTGATCTTGCACGTTGTGAATATCCAACGGATAGCTTTTCAGCGGAGTTTTGCTGTTAATGACCTGTGTGGTACCCAGTGCAACGCCACCGAGCTGAACAGCGCGTTCTGCCATGGTATCAAGGTGGTCTGTCAGTGCTGTACGGAAGCCGTCGAGCATTTCATGAACGGCAATAAAGTTTGCGCCACGCATGTTCCAGTGCGCTTGCTTGGTAATTAACGACAAATCAATGAACTGAATGACCTGGCGATTAAGCAGCTCAACGGTAGCTTTCTTTTCGCTGTCTGCAACATCATTACGGGTATGCAGTAGGTTGGTAGATTTGGTTTTTACCAGTTTAGCGGTAGTCATAATCTTTCGTCCTCTTGATGTTATGTCCAATGAATTACCGGAAATAAGTATAGCACCGGATTTAGCATGTGACGGAGTAGATAAAACCTATCAGATAAATAGCAGGTTCAAGATGGATTTTAGTAACTAATTGTTAGTAATGGATTTTAAATTTATTATTGTGAGGCATGACGGAAATAAACAAAGCGTGGTTATTGAATGGGAATAATTTCTGTTTGTATCTAAGAATAAGTCTAAATATAAATACTTGATCGTGGGAGAATATTTACCGTGGTCACAATAACCACGGTAAATAATATGGGGAATTAATTTACGTCAACGCTGGTAATCTGAGCTTCGCGTTTGATTGTGAGAGTTGAACCGATGGAAGCTGCAATAATTGACAGTAATGCCAGCCATTGCACAAGTGTCAGATGCTCACCGAGGAACAACATACCCGACAAAGCTGCAAGCCCTGGTTCCATGCTCATTAACGTACCAAAGGTGCGTGTAGGTAAACGAGTCAGGGCGATCATTTCCAGCGAGTAGGGCAATGCTGTTGATAAAATTGCCACACCCAAGCCCAGTGGTATCAATGACCAATGCCAGAGCGCTTCACCTGCCTGCCATGCCCCAATAGGGACAAAAATCACTGCAGCAATTAGCGAGCCGAAAGCTACTGTTGCCGGGCCATGGTCGGCTCCCGCTTTTTGGCCAAATAGAATGTAAATTGCCCAACAGCCACCCGCACCCAATGCGAAGGCGGCACCGGCTAAATCGACACTCGAAATCGACTGACCCAGCGGCAATAGGAACCACAAACCGAGTACCGCCAGAATGACCCAGACAAAATCAACGGCACGGCGCGATGCAAACAACGCTACGGCAAGCGGGCCGGTGAACTCCAGGGCGACGGCGATACCCAAGGGAACAGTCTGAATCGACAAATAGAACAGGTAGTTCATTCCACCTAAAGCCAGACCGTACATCAGCAAGGGGAAACGTTGCTCTGCTTTAAATCGCAAACGCCATGGTTTGAAAATCACAACCAAAATTAGTGTACCCAACGCCAAACGCAGTGCTGTCACCCCTGGAGCACCCACTAACGGGAACAACGATTTCGCAAGTGAAGCGCCACTTTGAATTGAGGTCATAGCAATTAAAAGAACGACAATGGGTAACCAAACTGGGGTTTTACGTGGCGATAGCGGCATCCTGCTTCCTGTCAGTCAGTGTCTAATTCGGTCAAGAAAATAAAAGTAACCCCAGTGTAAATGAATAAGTTATGGCTGGTTGAGAATTCATTGAAAAAAATAATTTGCTGATGCAGTACCATAACGGCCTGAATGCATAATTTTTGTTCAGATAAGTTTAAGAATTATCTGGATGACGATGTTGTGATTCATGCCAATAATTAGCGCGCTTTTGGTTAAAAGCGCTGCAAATTGAAGGGACTACGATGTAATGGAAATGTTCTGTTACAGGAAAGGAATCGTTAGACAACGTAAATGTCGCAGAGTTTCTTACACAATTTTGATATATTAAAAACTTAGAAGTTACTTGAAGCACATTTGAGGTGGATTATGAAAAAAATTGCATGTCTTTCAGCACTGGCTTGTGTTCTGGCTGTTTCCGTTGGTACCGCATCTGCAGCAACTAGCACCGTAACTGGTGGCTACGCACAGAGCGATATGCAGGGCGTTGCTAACAAAGCTGGCGGTTTTAACCTGAAATACCGTTATGAAAACGACACCCCACTGGGTTACATCGGTTCTTTCACTTACACCGAGAAAAACCGCAGTGAAGATGGCGTTTATGACAAAGCACAATACTACGGCATCACTGCTGGTCCTGCTTTCCGCATCAACGACTGGGCAAGCATCTACGGTGTAGTCGGTGTTGGTTACGGTAAAAACCAGGCAACTGATGTTTCAGATAAAGCATCTTCTAGCGACTACGGTTTCTCCTACGGCGCAGGTATGCAGTTTAACCCAATGGAAAACGTTGCTCTGGACGTTTCCTACGAGCAGAGCCGCATCCGTAACGTTGATGTTGGCACCTGGATCGCAGGCGTGGGTTACCGCTTCTAATTTCACTTTAACCAGTGAAAATAAAAATCCGCCCATAGTGGCGGATTTTTTTTGCTTCAATAATGTGGAATGTCGCTAACGCTAATCCCAATTTTGAAGGCTGAACATTGAGTCATCAGCGAGTCTTAGTTTCAAACACATCCGTCTGCAAATGAGTATAGTCCACCTTCTTAAGCTTAAAGTTGGTGATGTAGACAGGCCCCGCATTCTGCTCAGAAATGAATTTGTACTTCGGCGTTAGCTCTTTGGTTTTTATCCCAGTCCATGCCGAGAAGAAATTCAGGAAATCGTTCGCTGAACGCCGCGCCTTTATCTGGCGATGTTCTTTATCATCACTTGATAGCACCATAAATGGTACCTGGAAGTTTTGCTGGAACTCATCATCATGCGCCAGATATTGCACCTTGGTGCCGCGTTCTTTAATGGCAAGACCGTGATCGGAGAAGTAAACCATCGAGAAACTGTCACCACTATTTTGCAGCTGTTGATAGAGCTGTTTTAGCAAGTCATCGGTTTGCGTCATGCTGTAGATATAACAAGAGGTTTCTTTCGACTGAATGAAATCTTTATATTTACCTTGAGTGCGGTCGCAAGCCTGGGGATGAGAACCCATCAAATGCAACACAATCAATTGCGGAGTAGTGCGTGGGGTAGCAAATACTTGTGCCGTCATTTTAAGCAGTGCTTCGTCACGGGTATTTTTATCCGCTTCAAAATCTCCACTCTTCAGGAACTGTACTTCATCAGCGCGCTTGGCGATGCTGGCAATGGCCGTATCGTATTCACCAATTTGCCCCTGGTTTGAGAACCACCAGGTCTGGAAACCAGCGCGGTTTGCCAGCGTAATAATGTTGTCCTGATATTGCGGTTTGCCATCAATGACACGGTTAAGCGTCATGCCCAGCGATTTCTGTGTTGAACCACTGGCCGACACATAATCCATGAAGATATTCCCCTTCACCTGGCTTGCAAACGGCGTGTTATCCCAATGGCCACCAAATGCACCTAATGCATCGCGGCGCGCGCTTTCACCAATGACCACAACATAAGTGTGATACTTCGGTTTTACCGCCAGCACATTCCAGGTGTCCTTCATTTGTGAGAAGGCCTGCATGCGGGTTTGTTCGTCAATGACTTCCTGGTTGTTAACCACCACATCTTTAACAAAGCGGAACACTGGATAACCAGAGTCTTTGATTTTAAATACACCACCGTAAGCCAGGTTCTGTACTGGCGCGACAAAGAAGCAGACCACGCTTATCACCAGACATAAACTGTCGAAATGGCACCATGCTCTTTTTTTCGGCGTAACTTTGCGACGCACGGCGATAACACCGAGCACCAGAATAAATAACGACACCAAATAGCTATACCACGGGAAGATAGTCATCAATTCCGTGGATTCTTCAAAGTTGGTCGAATGCAGGGCAAGCAGAGTATTAAAGTTCGGCGAGCCGTAGGCCTGGCCAAAAGGGAAATACATTGCAGCAATCAGGCTGCAAATCGCCAGCAAACCTTTTTGTAATTTGGGTGCGCTGCGCCACAGCAGCATTAATACGCAACTAAATGCCACGGCATAGAGAATGCTAAATTCATAACCGAGTGCGAAGTTAATCAGTAATGACTGCAGGAAATAAAAGCCAGTCCACGGATTGAGCGCAATTGCGCGGGTCGTCAGGGTATCTTTAACCGTTAAATTCATGTTTATCGAGATCTACTAAACGCCATGCGAAAACCCTGGCGACGAGGGTAAGAACCTGCCTGACAGACGGAAAAGAAAGGAAACTGGACCGCATCTACGGGCCGCTTCATGTTCAGGGCTGCAAGAAGATAGAGCGGTACGATAAGAAGATCAACTGATAAGCGAAATGTGTTTTGCGAAGCAGGTAACAAATCCGACAAATGCCAGGGTTAATGCTCGAAAACGCGAGATTTTCATTGATTCTATTTAAATGAAGAATTACAAACAGGCGAAAGAAATTATTCAGAGAGACTGAAGGAGAAGAAGGCAGGGCGACTGCCTATGACTTCGGTTTTTCGCCCTGCTGTGGTTTCCCGGAAACCCAATCACACAACATATTGAGCAGCATCAGCCGCACTTGAAACGGGGAATGTGTAAACACGCTCATACACCTCTTAAATTCGTTCATTTTTTCCTCCTCTTAACATCTGCTGCCCTTAGATCCTTTAAAGGCTGACTGCATTACATACAGATATAGCATAGGCTATATTGTATAGCTATTGCTAATTCGTTAAATTTTTGTGCTTACGTGATGCTGGTTTACAATGGGGCCAAATGTCGTCATTGGACGATGCCGTGCCACTGTTAGAGGAAGCATCATGAGCCGTACTCCGGGCCAAAAAAACAAACAGAAAGTGATGCCGTTGGTAAATGTTGAAGAGCATGTAGAAGGCTTCAGGCAGGTGCGGGAAGCGCATCGCCGTGAGTTAATTGATGATTATGTTGAGCTGATTTCTGATTTGATTCGCGAGGTCGGCGAAGTCCGCCAGGTTGATATGGCCGCGCGTCTTGGTGTCTCCCAACCAACAGTTGCAAAAATGTTAAAAAGGCTGGCCTCGGTTGGGCTTATTGAACAAATTCCGTGGCGCGGTGTGTTTCTGACTCCGGAAGGGGAGAAACTGGCGCAAATGAGTCGTGAACGTCATCAGATCGTCGAAAACTTTTTCCTCGCACTGGGTATTAGTGCAGAAACTGCAAGGATTGACGCCGAAGGTGTTGAGCACCACGTTAGTGAAGAGACGCTGGAAGCATTTCGCCTGTTTAGTGAGAAGCGAGGATTCACGCAGTAATGTTGCTCAATCTGGTTCGCCCGTTTGCTCGCGATCGTTTTCTTCATCTATTGCTGCTTGTCGGTCTGGCGTTGAGTTTTGTTGCGCCATTTCAGCCGAAGCGTTGGGTCCATGCTATCGATTGGCACACCATCATTACGCTCGCAGGTTTAATGATGTTAACCAAAGGCGTGGAACTGAGCGGTTATTTCGATGTGCTGGGCCGTCGCATGGTGAAGCGTTTTGATAACGAACGAACCCTGGCGATGTTTTTGGTCAGCGCAGCGGCTCTGCTTTCTACGTTTCTGACCAACGATGTCGCGCTGTTTATTATTGTTCCGTTGACCATTACGCTGAAGAAACTATGTGCGATACCGATTAGTCGGCTCATCATATTTGAAGCCCTGGCGGTGAATGCCGGGTCGCTGCTCACACCAATTGGAAACCCGCAGAATATTTTGCTGTGGGGGCGGTCGGGTTTATCGTTTGGCGAATTCACCTGGCAAATGGCTCCGCTGGCGCTGGCGCTAACGGCCAGTTTGCTTGTGTTGTGCTGGTTCTGCTTCCCCAATAAAAAGCTTATCTATCAGACTCACGATAAACGCCATGAGTGGCAGCCGCGATTAGTGCTGAGCTGCGTGGCACTTTACGTTGTATTTATTGTTTCATTGGAGTTAAAGCAGGAGGTCTGGGGGCTGGCCCTGGTGGCGGTGGGGTTTTTGTTATTGGCGCACCGGGTGCTGCTGAGTATCGACTGGAGTTTGCTGCTGGTGTTTATGGTGATGTTTATCGACGTTTACCTGATAACGCAGCTACCGGTGTTACAGCATGCACTGGCGGGGATTAATCAGCTTTCAAACGGCGGGTTGTTTGCACTGGGCATTGGTTTATCGCAATTCATTAGCAATGTTCCATCGACTATTTTACTGCTCAATTATATTCCAGCCTCGGCGTTGCTCGCTTTTGCGGTAAACATTGGCGGTTTTGGTCTGCTGCCGGGGTCGCTGGCAAATCTGATAGCTCTGCGCATGGCTAACGATCGACGTATCTGGATACGCTTTCACTACTATTCATTGCCGATGCTGTTGTGGGCGGCTGTGGTAGGTTACGGTCTGCTGGTGCTGCTAAAACAACTGTAGAATGAAAAAGGAGAGGGGCTTTACCGCCCCTCGCTTTGTATCACGCGTTAAACGGTGCTTCTTTCTTCAAAACTTTTTCAATCACATCCAGCACACCTTGCTGGTTGCAATGCCCGGCCTGATAAGACGCGATTTGTTTGATTTTTTCAGGGGCATTTGCCATTGCAAAACCATATTTGGCCTGGCGCAGCATTTCTATATCGTTACCACCATCACCAAAGGTCACAACTTCACTGTCATCAATACCCCATTTTTCCTGCAATATCCGCAAACCGTTGGCTTTATGAATGCCAGGAAGAATCAGGTCAATTGAGCCGTGACCGCTGGTGACCGGGACCATAACACCGTCGAGAATTTCTGACAGGGAAGTCATAGTGTCATCTAACAGGCTGTCTGGCAGATTCAACGCGAACTTGAAGAAAATATCGTCCAGATTCGAGAAATTTTCTACCAGCTCCAGGCGGTGATAGTAGCTACGCGCCATAGTGATAAAGGCGTCGTCATAGCTTTTCAGGGTATAGCCGTTACGCTTGCCACAGGCGATGATATCCACATGTGGCAGTGTCAGCAGGTGATCAATAACCGTGTTGAATTGCTGCTTTGTTAGCTCGCCATTGAAGGTGTCTTTTTCTTCACTCACTACCCAACCGCCATTATCGGCAACGAACGAGATCTCGTGGGCAATCTCCGGGAAAAATGAAATGAGTTGGAAATATTGGTTACCACTGGCGACCACAAAACGAATCCCTTGCTCTTTCATCTGTGCATAAAGTTCTGCAAAGCGTGCACGGTTGTACTCTTTGTTATCGTTAAGGAACGTACCATCCATGTCGACGGCAATTAATTTCACACTCATCGAACTCTCCCTTCAAGCGAGTCAGTAACAAGGTCTGTAGGTTTTGCGACGGCTTTCGCGATTAGCGCTGCGACAACCATCAAACTTAATACCACTAACATGGCAAGGCGCAGGCCGTAATGTTCACCGAGGAAGCCAAGCAGAGGTGGCCCTACCAGGAATGCAATATAACCCGATGCAGCAACCACACTTACGCGAGTCGCCGGATCTGGGCCAGTATCGCCTGCGGCCGAAATGGTTAATGGGAAACCGAGCGAGGTGCCCAATCCCCACAAAATGACAGAAATACCCGCCACAAAGGCGTTATCAACAAAGATGATTAGACCAATACCCAAAATGCCCATCAACGCGCAGGCACGCACTACCGTGACGCGACTATAACGGTCAATAAACCAGCCGCCTGTAAAGCGCCCAACTGTCATGCCCAGAGTAAAGCCGACATATATCATCGAGCCAGATGTTGGGTTAAAACCATGGCCATCAACCATCAAAAGCGGCAGCCAGTCATTCGCGGAGCCTTCGGCAAACGCCATCGCCAGCACAATAGTGCCGATTAATATCAACTGGAGATCTTTATAAAAGGGTGGGTGAGGCTCGTGTGGGTTTTCTGCATCTGCCCCTTTGTCGCTCTTACCTACTCCATGCGGAATGGCAGTAATAGCAATAACAATTGGTGTAATGACGAGGAGGCCAATCACTAATAAGTGCCCATAAGCGCTGAAATTGAAGGCGGTTAAACTCATACCGATACCCGCACCTACAAGGGTGCCGAGGCTATAGAAACCATGCATCATCGGTAGCACGGTCTTTTTCAGCAACCCTTCAACAATGGCACCTTCGACGTTCATCGCCACTTCCGAAGACCCAAGCCCGGCACCCAAAATGGCCAGGCCCAGCGCGAATAAAACGGGTGAAGAAAGGAATAGTGCAACGCCCATTACCAACATGCCGGTTACCATTAATGTCATCCCACTGCGGATGATATTGCGCGTACCAAAACGCTTGACCAGCCAGCCGGAGCATAAAATTCCGCTCATCGAGCCCACCGACAGCCCAAACAGCACAATCCCCATACCCGCTGTCGAAACACTTAACGTGTCACGAATGGCTGGAGTACGAGTAGCCCAGGAGGCCATAACCAGGCCCGGCAGAAAGAAGAAGGCGAACAGCGCCCAGGTGCGAAGTTGAGTGGCTTTGCGGTTAGGAATGACGGCTGACATGGATATACCGGTTGGCGGTGAATACAAATTACACTAGCAAGTTTGTGTACATTTGTACATATTGCCTGGTAAACTCTTTTAGTCAGTTATAAGTGAGCGAAACAGATGAGCAAAGCCCCAAGGCGCAACGATCCAGACCGGCGAGAGCGTATTTTGCAAGCCACGCTGGATATGCTGGTAGAACACGGGATTAGCCATATTACCCACCGTAAAATTGCCGATGCGGCGGACGTTTCGTTAGGGTCAATGACCTATTATTTCGATGGTATAGAATCGCTACTGAGCGAAGCGTTCACGCAGTTTGCATATCAGATGTCAGACGATTACCGCGCCCGTATGGAAAAAGCGCGTGATCGTGACGAAGCCTGTGAGGCGATAGTCGAGATGATTTGCGGGGAGAAAATCGCCACATCGTACAATATGCAAGTGATGTATCAGCTTTACGCTTACGCCAACCGCAACCCAGCGCTAAAAATCATCATGCAGGACTGGATGTGCCGTAGCCAACAAGTATTGGAAGCCTTCTTTGACCCGATTACCGCGCGCGCGTTGGATGCTTTTATCGAAGGTATGACGCTACATTATGTGACCGACAGGAATCCGTTAAGTCGTGAAGACCTCAGAAGAATGCTGGCGAAAATTGTAGGCTAAGGTTTGAATTTAAACCCGTTATATCGTTGTTGTACCCGCAGTCATGTTGACCACCGTTGCCGTCATTGCACCTGCATGATCTGACGCCAGAAATGCCATAAGTTCGGCTACTTGTGAAAGCGTTGGCAGGCGTTTCAACATGGTGCTTTGCGCCGCACCCCCCACCCACTGCTCCACGGTTAACCCCATTGCTTGCGCCTTAGAAGCGAACACTTCATTAGTGTAGGAACCGGCCTGAACAGCGCCGACAAGCGCATGTGAACGCACGCAGATAACGCGAATGTTTTTGGGAGCAAGTTCGCAGGCGAGAGCTTTAACAAATGCTTCAATACCCGCGCAGCCGACAATATGGCCGGAGTGACCCGGAATCGCCATTACGCCTGCAGGAGCGACAACCGTCAGGATGGTTCCCGCGCGTTCACCGCCCATATATGGAGCGACAGCTTTTGAAATATTGAATTGCGCGGTGAGGAACGGGTCAAATCCCTGCCTGAACTCTGCCAGGGATAATTCAATAACACTCTTTCCCTGGTCATGCACAAAACCGGTAGTGTTTATCACCACATCAAAGCCACCGGTCTGCTGGGCCAACTGCGCAGTTCGCTCAATTGTGGACTGTTCATCGAGTACGTCGATATTGAATGTTTCGACGCTTCCTCCCGCTACGCGGATATCATCAGCAACCCGGTCCAGTTTTTCCTGGTTACGCGCACCAAGAAATATATGCGCACCTTCGCGCGCCATCACATGCGCCACAGCGCCGCCGATGGCACCGCTACCACCGAAGATTACAGCTACTTTGTCTTTAAGTAACATTGGGTATTCCTCTTCACCAAACCGCACTACTCAAAATTATGGACGATGTACAGATATTGGTTCAGGTGATGGCGTGTTGGTTTTAGGAGGGGTATTTAACTTTCTGATTTAACAGAGAACTCAAATTTCAGGCAATAAAAAACCCATCAACCTTGAACCAAAGAGGCGGGGTTGATGGGCTCCACAAATTGGGGACATCAAAGAAAAGCAGTGGCACTAATTAAGACTTTGCCCCGGGCAAAAAGTTCGCACTGTCATAAAAAAATGTTTTTTCTTTGTCTGCGGCACCGATCACAAACCGGGCCATATTATTACGATAAGCGTCCCCGCCAGTGTTAACAACACGTTAGCGATAGCGTAAGTCCCGGCGTATCCAAGGGCCGGAATGTTGCTGCGTGCAGTGTCGCTGATGATTTCCATCGCTGGTGCGCAGGTACGTGCACCCATCATTGCCCCAAATAGCAATGCGCGGTTCATACGTAAAACATATGCACCAAACAGGAAGCAGATAACGACGGGCACCAGGCTTACGATAAGTCCAGCAATCAACATTTGCCCGCCAACGGCACCTAAGCCGTTGCCAATGCCGCTACCGGCGCTTAGTCCGACGCCAGCCATAAATACCATCAGGCCGAATTCTTTCACCATATTCAGTGCCCCTTGCGGGATATAGCCGAAAGTAGGATGGTTGGCTCGCAGGAAGCCCAGCATGATACCGGCGAACAGCAGGCCAGCGGCGTTGCCGACGCCAAAACTGAACGAGCTGAACTGGAAGGTGATCATGCCGATCATCAGGCCAATGATGAAGAAGGCGCAGAAGGCGAGCAGGTCGGTAATCTGGCTGTGAATCGAAATAAAGCCGATACGCTCTGCCACCGTTTTCACGCGGCGGGCATCACCGCTCACCTGCAAAACGTCGCCTTTGTTGAGTACGATGTTGTCATCAATAGGCATTTCGATCTGGCTGCGGATAACACGGTTCAGGAAGCAGCCGTGGTCGGTCAGCTTTAATTGCCCCAGGCGGCGGCCCACGGCGTTGTGGTTTTTCACCACGATTTCTTCGGTCACGATGCGCATGTCCAGCAGATCGCGGTCGAACACTTCTTTGCCGTTACGGAAGCTGGGATCAAGACGTGAATGTGCATCCGGGTAGCCCACCAGGGCGATTTCATCACCCTTTTGCAGCACAGCGTCACCATCCGGGTTTGCCAGAATGCCGTTGCGGCGGATACGTTCGATGTAGCAACCGGTCTGGCGATAAATGCCCAGCTCACGCAGGTTTTTACCATCAGCCCAGGCGACCAACTCAGAACCTACGCGATAGGCGCGAATGACAGGAAGGTAGACTTTACGTGCGGCATCGGTGTCCAAGCCACGTTCGCGGGCGATTTGTTGCGCGCTGGTTTGCAAATCCTGGTGCTGAAGTTTTGGCAAATAACGTGCGCCAACAATCAGGCTGACCAGACCAATAAGATAGGTTAGTGCGTAGCCAAGGCTCAGGTTATCGAGCGAGGTGGCTAATTGGGCGCCGGCGGCTCCCGAATGTCGCAAGGTATCACCTGCACCGACCAACACTGGTGTTGAGGTCATTGAGCCTGCGAGCATCCCCGCCGTGAGGCCAATATCCCAGCCAAAGAGTTTCCCCAATCCTAAGGCAAGCAACATAGCGCTTCCCACCATCACCAGCGCCAGCATCAAATAATTCTTGCCATCGCGGAAGAAAATTGAAAAAAAGTTTGGCCCAGCTTCCACGCCGACACAAAAAATGAACAACATAAAACCCAGATTTAGGGCATCTGTGTTAATGGAAAAATGTTGTTGGCCGAGCAATAAAGAGACTACTAAAACACCAATGGAATTACCCAGTTGGACTGGTCCGAGGCGTAATTTACCCAGGCATAAACCTAAGGTCAGAACAACAAATAATAACAGGATGTAATTCCCGCTTAACAAATCTGCGACGTTTATATTCACGAAGGATAACTTCTTGTTTACTAGTAACTTGTTGAAAGAAATGGTTTTTTGCGTTAGGGTTTCTACTAATTACGACGCAATTTAATGTATTTTTATTGCATTAAAATATCCAGTGCGCAGACCTGATAATAGCCGTTAGTTTAATCTTTATGAAGTTTTACGGCTAGTAAGAATATTGTGCTAATTACACTATCTATTTTTTTAGCAGGGATTGCTGAGACTCTATCTGACTGGGGCAAGGTTCTGCGTGCGGAACTGAAAATTTAAGTTTGATACAAGCGATCGTCAGGAGGATGTGTGTTCATGCGTGGACAACGTTGGTTTGGAGTCATTTGCTGCTTCGTGTTGTTTGTTGGCGTATTTCTCTCGCAGAAACTAAGTGCTGCCAGCAGCTACCCGGGTGACAGGCATTCGGAGTGGGGGTTGTTATTTTTTATCCTGCCGGGTGTCATCGCTAGCGTGTTTTCACGCCATGGCCGAGTGATCAAACCGCTGATGGGCGCCGTGCTGGCTTCACCATTTTGTCTGTTAATCATTCATTTTTGGTTGTCGCCAACGCGAACGTTCTGGCAAGAAATGGCGTGGATGTTTAGTGCTGTGTTTTGGTGTGCTCTTGGAGCATTGTGCTACTTATTTGTACGTAGTGTGCTCCGCCGTCAGCGGCGATAAAAAAACCGGCTCGGTTTAAATAACGGAGCCGGTTTTTTTAGTTTGAGGTTTATTCCGCGTTCTGGAATAAGCTCAGATGTTCTTTAGCGTACGCTTCAAAATCAGTGCAACCGCCAATGTGTTTCTGGTCGAGGAAAATCTGCGGTACGGTTTCAACTGGTTTACCAACCGTTTTTTCCAGATCGGCTTTGCTGATACCTTCAGCATGAATATCAACATAACGGAAGTTGAAGTCATCACGCTCAGCGGTCAATTTCTCAGCCAACTCTTTAGCACGAACACAATATGGGCAGCCTGGGCGACCAAAGATTACTGCAAACATGGAATCTCCTTTATTTTTTGTGGCCGAACGAGCCGGCGAATGGCAACTATAATGCCGCTAACTGTTGAGAATGGAAAGAAGGTCTTGCCTGTTAGTCTGATATTCCTGGCCTATATTACGCGGACAGAACCGCCGATAACCAGGATATACTAAGCCGATAATTACTTCTGGAGACAAGTGGATGCGTTCACTCGGTGCGTTACCGAAACCTGTGTTAATCCTCGAAGTTATCGGTATCGCTTTTTTACTGCTCTCATATCTTTCCCTGAACGGCTACGTGACTTTACCCGCACCCTTTGGGAATGCCACTGCAGCTATCATCATGGTATTTTTAGGCATTGCGCTGATGCTCCCGGCGGCTGCATTTATGGTTTGGGCGATGGCTCAAAACGTTGCGCCGCTGCTGACCAAAGGCCAGGCCCCACTCGATAAATCTCATTCAGACAAGCCAAAGGATAAACGCGATGACGCCGACCATTGATCTGCTGCGTTCACACCGTTCCATTCGTCGTTTCACCGACGAGCCGATTACAGACGAGCAGCGTGCAGCAATTGTTGCCAGCGCCCAGGCGGCCTCGAGTTCTAGCTTTTTACAATGCACGTCGATTATTCGTATTACCGATAAGGCTTTGCGTGAGCAGCTGGTTCCGTTGACGGGTGGTCAGCAGCATGTGGCGCAAGCGGCCGAGTTTTGGGTATTTTGCGCTGACTTTAACCGCCATTTGCAGATTTGCCCTGAAGCACAACTCGGCCTGGCAGAGCAGTTGTTGCTTGGCGTTGTGGATACGGCAATGCTTGCGCAAAATGCGTTTACCGCGGCCGAGTCATTGGGGTTAGGCGGTGTTTACATTGGTGGTATTCGTAACGGTATTGAAGCGGTAACAGAATTACTGGCTTTGCCAAAACACGTTCTGCCGTTGTTTGGTTTGTGTCTGGGCTGGCCTGATGAAGATCACGGTATCAAACCGCGTATGCCCGCCGCGATGCTGATGCATGAGAACAGCTATCAACCAGTAAATGAAAATGTTCTGGCTCAGTACGATGAGGAGATGGCGCAGTATTATCTCTCGCGTGACAGCAACACGCGCCGCGACACATGGAGCGACCATATTCGTCGCACCATCATTAAAGAAAACCGTCCTTTCATTCTCGATTATTTGCATAAGCAAGGTTGGGCAGTGAGATAGAACGGCTTGCGGTGATGCTCGTCACCGCCAATCAATACATTTTCACTATCAATCACCCGCCTAAACGGTATTGGTTGAAGGTACTTATCAGTCGGTATAACAGTTCCAGGATTTTAACTCTGTTATTTCGACCTTCTGATAAGGAACTCCCGATGCCGATGACAACACTTGATAATTCCCCGTTTTACGCCGCAGACATTATTCGTTCACGTATTAACGGGCTTGTGCCACGCGTGGCTTTTATTCTGGGGTCTGGGCTCGGTGAACTGGCTGAGAAAATCGAACAACCGGTTGTGTTTCCCTATGATGAACTGCCTGGTTTCCCGGTAAGCACGGTACACGGCCATGCGGGTGAGCTGGTGGTTGGAACGCTTGCGGGCATACCCGTTGCTTGCATGAAGGGTCGCGGTCACTTCTACGAAGGGCGCGGTATGTCAGTGATGACTAACGCTATTCGTACATTCAAACTACTTGGTTGCGAAATTCTTTTCTCAACTAATGCCGCTGGTTCATTACGCCCTGAAGTCGGCCCTGGTCAACTGGTGGCGCTGAACGACCATATCAACACCATGCCTGGCACGCCGATGGTTGGCCCGAACGATGACCGTTTTGGTGAGCGCTTTTTCTCGCTGGCGAATGCTTATGACGCGGATTACCGTGGTGTTTTGCAAAGCGTGGCAAAAGAGCAGGGCTTCCCGCTGACTGAGGGCGTGTTTGTTTCTTACCCTGGTCCGAACTTTGAAACAGCAGCAGAAATTCGCATGATGCAAATTATCGGTGGTGATGTGGTGGGTATGTCAGTGGTGCCTGAGGTGATCAGTGCGCGCCATTGCGGCCTGAAAGTTGTTGCTGTTTCGGCAATTACTAACCTTGCTGAAGGCCTTGGAAGTGTGCAGCTCTCCCACGCGCAAACACTGGCTGCAGCGGCACTATCGCGCCAGAACTTTATCAATCTGATTTGCGGTTTCCTGGGCAAGCTTGCCTAAGGCACTTCCAACACACCGGGTAAAACACATGGCTATTAACACTATGGCGATTAAACCTCGCTTGAAAATCATGTTGTTTTTGCAGTACTTCATTTGGGGAGCCTGGCTGGTCACGCTGGGTTCATACATGATTAATACCCTCGGATTCCGAGGGGCTGATGTTGGTATGGTGTATAGCACCAAGGGTATTGCTGCGCTATTAATGCCGGGGATTGTCGGCATTATTGCCGATAAATGGCTGCCTGCGAATCGTGTCTATGCTCTGTGCCACCTGGTGTGTGCGCTAATGCTGGCCTGGGCGGCCAGCATTAATCAGCCAGGATTAATGTTCTGGGTTATGTTGGGCAACGCGATGGCGTTTATGCCAACAATCGCACTGTCGAATACTATTTCTTATGCCAGCCTCGAAAAAGCAGGGCTGGATACTGTCAGCCATTTCCCACCGATCCGCGTCTTCGGCACTATTGGTTTTATTGCGGCAATGTGGACAGTGAGCCTGATGCGATTTGAACTTAGCAATACTCAGCTTTATATCGCAGCTGGAGCGTCATTAGCGCTGGCCCTCTACTCACTAACTTTGCCAACCATTCCCGTGGTGAAAGGTGGGATCTCTCGTACTTGGGTAAGCCGCCTGGGGCTTGATGCTTTTGTGTTGTTCAAGAATCCGCGCATGGCTGTTTTCTTCTTATTCGCCATGTTGTTAGGTGCGGTATTACAGATAACCAATACCTTTGGTAACCCATTTTTGCATGATTTTTCCCGCCAACCTGAGTTTGCAAATAGCTTTGTCGTGCAGTATCCATCGATTTTGTTATCTGTTTCTCAGATGTCTGAAGTGGCATTTATCCTCACCATTCCGTTCTTCCTGCGCCGCTTTGGTATTAAGCAGGTGATGTTGATGAGTATGGTGGCCTGGGTGCTGCGTTTTGCACTGTTTGCCTGGGGTGACCCGTCAGCGTTTGGTTTTGTATTACTGCTGCTTTCCATGGTGGTGTACGGCTGTGCATTCGATTTCTTCAATATCTCTGGTTCTGTGTTTGTAGAACAAGAAGTGGATTCTCGTATTCGTGCCAGCGCTCAGGGGCTGTTTATGACGATGGTCAACGGAATTGGTGCCTACCTCGGCGCAATTCTCAGCGGATATGTCGTGGACTACTTCAGCGTTGATGGCGTTAAAGACTGGACCACAATTTGGTTGGTGTTTGCCGGATATGCGTTAGTGCTGGCGGTTATCTTCCACTTTAGTTTCCAGTATCGCCACAACCCAACACTCAAGGCTTCGGCACCGGTCGCACATTAACAGTCGGCTGGATTACAGCGAGCAGCAGGAGTGATAACGTATGGGGCTGCCAGCAAAGGGAGCCCCATGACTATTTCACAGCGAACTTACCGCACCGATTTAAAACTTCTGCGTTATTTCCAGGCCGTGGCGGAAGAGCTGCATTTTGGCAAAGCTGCTGCACGGCTCAATATGTCTCAGCCACCACTGAGTTTTCATATCAAAGAGCTGGAATCACAGCTCGGCACCGTTTTGTTTATACGCCATTCTCGCAGCGTGGCCCTGACTCACGCAGGGGAAATCTTGCTTGAGGAGACCCGACGATTGCTCGACAGCGCAAACCTTGCATTGGCCCGGGTAG
Source organism: Buttiauxella noackiae ATCC 51607 (assembly GCF_001654865.1). Taxonomy (GTDB): domain Bacteria; phylum Pseudomonadota; class Gammaproteobacteria; order Enterobacterales; family Enterobacteriaceae; genus Buttiauxella; species Buttiauxella noackiae. The sequence goes on from NZ_LXEO01000008.1 coordinate 97,197, forward strand.
AACAAATTGGCCGTGGTGAAGGTGGGCGCATTCATCTGGGCATTGTTGGTACAGCGATTTGGGGTGGATTACGTCTTGGATTACAACAGTTTATCGCTGATTTTCCTGCCATTGATATCCTGTTTCGCGAGAAGTCGCCGGGCGATCAGATCTCCTTAATTGAGCGTCACGAAATTGACGCAGGTATCTGGCGCATGGAAACCAATCCTCCCCCGGGTCTACGAAGTGAAAAACTACATGAGGCTACGTTCCTCGTTGCTTTGCCAGAAAAACATCCGCTGACGAAACAATCTGCTATTGATATTGAGCAGTTACGCCACGAAGCCTTTGTCACCATGACAGCCGTGCATTCCGACTGGACCTTTTTGCAAGGCGTTTGCCGTGAAGCGGGATTTTCGCCGCGAATAGTCAGAGAAGCGGTTGAGCCGCAAACCGTACTGGCGCTGGTGAGTATCGGTATGGGGCTGACTATCATGGCCGATAGTTATGCGCAGATGAGTTGGCCGGGTGTCACCTTCCGTCCGCTGACAAAAGCGATCCCGGCAGATCTTTATGTGGTGTACGATCCGCATCATCTGGCATCTACGACGCGTCACTTAATCGACGTGTTAAAGCAGTCGCCAGACACATTGCCCGTTCGTTGAAACCAGATGGCAGTGATATGATAGTTGCGCTGTCATTATTGGACTGGAAACGCTGAGGTGCAGGGTGAAAATCGCCATTTTATCCCGGGATGGAACGCTTTATTCTTGTAAACGCCTACGTGAAGCGGCGTCTCGCCGTGGTCATGCAGTCGAAATTATTGATCCCCTTTCTTGTTACATGAACATCAATCCTTCTGCACCATCAGTGCACTATAAAGGCCGTCAGCTTCCTCATTACGATGCGGTTATTCCACGTATCGGCTCTGCGATAACGTTCTACGGCACGGCGGTGTTGCGCCAGTTTGAGATGCTTGGTAGTTACCCGCTCAACGAATCTGTTGCCATTACGCGCGCGCGGGACAAGTTGCGATCGTTGCAATTAATGGCGCGTCAGGGCATTGACCTGCCAGTTACAGGCTTTGCTCACTCTCCAGATGACACCAGCGATTTAATTGACATGGTTGGAGGGGCACCACTAGTGGTGAAACTGGTGGAAGGCACTCAGGGAATTGGCGTGGTGTTAGCTGAAACGCGCCAGGCGGCGGAAAGTGTAATAGACGCATTTCGTGGCCTGAATGCTCATATTCTGGTGCAAGAATATATAAAAGAGGCGCAGGGCAGGGACATACGTTGCCTGGTGGTGGGGAATAAAGTCGTTGCCGCAATTGAACGCCAGGCGAAACCGGGAGATTTCCGCTCCAACTTGCACCGTGGTGGCGTGGCGAATCAGGTCTCAATTACGGAACGTGAGCGGGAAATTGCCTTACATGCAGCGGCGACGCTGGGTCTGGACGTGGCTGGGGTGGATATTTTACGTGCTGAACGTGGGCCATTGGTGATGGAAGTTAATGCGTCACCCGGTCTTGAAGGCATTGAAAAGACAAGTGGAGTCGATATCGCGACATTAATGATCCAATGGATTGAGCAGCAAGCGCAGCCAGGCTATTGCCTGAAAACGGGTGGCTAACCGCTAGCATCATTGCTTATGGGCGCATAATAATAGTATGAAGCGTCATTTTTGCGTAAGCTATGGCGCGACTCATTTACCCCCTTAAAGAGGCTACGGCATTTATGGATTCACTCGTTGTCCCTACTCTGGACATCTTACGCCGCTGGCTGGACGAAATCGGTGTGACCATCTTCGAGTGCGATACTTGCCAGGCGCTCCATCTGCCGCATATGCAGAATTTCGATGGTGTCTATGATGCGAAAATCGATCTGGTCGACGATATCGTCTTGTTTTCAGCGTTGGCCGAAGTAAAGCCATCTGCTTTACTGCCATTGGCATCCGATCTTTCGTCGATTAACGCCAGTTCACTGACGGTGAAAGCGTTTTTGGATATTCAGGATGATAATTTACCTAAGCTTGTGGTTTGCCAGTCACTCCAGGCATCGGTAGGCATTACCCGCGAACAGTTCGCCGCTTTTGTTAAACAAAGCGAAGAACAGATCTCCATGGTTATTCTGGAAGCCTGCGCAAACCAGTTGCTCTACATCTCTGAAGGAGAAGAAGAGCAAGAAGGCACCATTATTCAAACCCACTTTCTGCATTAATCGTTTCATTCTTAACCGCAGCGGCGACCAAAACCGCTGCGCTTCGCAATTTTTTATTCTGCCTTAATCCTCCCCATCCAGCATGATTCACGCCGATATTGCCCGTTCCGGGACACAGCATAGCTATTTAATTGTTAAAAAATTGATAAAGCCCACTTTTTTGCCTGGGCTATAGTGGCTAAGTCTGGCTACAGTTATTCTTGCAAGACGCTTAATTCTTCATACTTCGAGCCGCAAGGGTGTTGACTGCACTCACAAACCCCAGTCACTTACTCAAGTAAGCTCCTGGGGATTTGCTCCCTTGTCGCCTGGCCGCAACTCGAATTATTTTGGATATAAAAGCGTGCAACGCCTGCAGGGGAAATTCCTTCCTTTTTACTGCAGTTTGAATAGAGATGCATGATTCTTGCATGCAACAAATGCGGGAATGAAATGCGTAAAAGTTTGATTGAGTAAATTATGCTCGCGAAAGCGAGATTTACCCTTTATTCAGAAGGAATGAAATATGTTCGCCCAACGTAAAAAACTGTTGTCGGGTATGGTGGCGGGTTTGTTGATGGCGGTTTCTGCCACGACGTTTGCCGCCGAACAAAAGACGCTGCACGTTTATAACTGGTCAGATTATATCGCTCCAGACACGCTGGAAAACTTCACTAAAGAAACCGGCATTAAAGTGGTTTATGACGTTTTCGACTCCAACGAAGTGTTGGAAGGAAAGTTGATGGCGGGCAGCACGGGCTATGATCTTGTCGTCCCATCTTCCCAATTCCTTGAGCGCCAGGCTCAGGCCGGTATTTTCCAGCCTCTTGATAAGAGCAAACTGCCGAATTATAAAAACCTCGATCCGGAAATGCTCAAGTTGGTGGCGCATAACGACCACGACAATAAATACGGCATTCCCTACATGATGGTGACGACGGGGATTGGCTACAACGTCGATAAAGTCAAAGCGGCACTGGGCAAAGATGCGCCGGTAAATAGCTGGGATCTGATTCTTAAACCAGAAAACCTTGAGAAGTTGAAAAGCTGCGGTGTGTCCTTCCTTGATGCGCCAAGCGAGGTTTATGCCAGCGTGCTGCATTATCTGGGCAAAGATCCTAACAGCACCGATCCGAAAGATTACACCGAGACGGCCAACGATCTTCTGCTAAAACTGCGCCCGTCGATCCGCTATTTCCACTCATCCCAATACATCAACGATCTGGCTAACGGCGACATCTGCGTAGCGATTGGCTGGTCCGGCGATATTCTCCAGGCGGCTAACCGTGCCAAAGAAGCAAAAAATGGCGTGAATATTGCTTATACCATTCCTAAAGAAGGCGCGATGGTTTACTTCGATATGTTCGCGATGACGGCTGATGCGAAAAATAAAGACGAAGCGTATCAGTTCCTGAACTATCTGATGCGACCAGACGTGGTTGCGAATATCAGTAATCACGTTTATTACGCGAATGCGAATAAAGAGTCGCTTCCGCTGTTGAATGCTGAAATTCGTGATAACCCGGGAATTTATCCGCCAGCGGATGTGCGTGCCAAATTGTTCACCCAGGGTGTGCAATCGCCAAAAGTTGACCGTGTGATTACCCGCGCCTGGACTAAAGTTAAAACTGGGAAATAATACCCGTCATACTTCAAGCTGCAGATGCGTTGACTGCACCCGTGCGCCCCAGTCACATAGTTATCTATGTTCCTGGGGACTTACGGCCTGGTCGCCTTCCTGCAACTCGAATTATTTTGGGTATAAGTGTTATCTAATTAGATTTGCAACACAGTGGCGCACCGAAATAGTGCATGCGCTCCAACACGGACAGAAACCTTAAATCTTCTGTCCGTCATTAGTACGGCAACCGGGCCGTACCTCTATTTTGTTTTTGCCGGAGAGCAACATAATTGAACGACGCAACCCCTCGTCCGCAAGCGAAAACTCGCAAAGCGCTCACGCCGCTGCTTGAAGTTCGCAACCTCACCAAGTCCTTTGACGGCCAGCACGCCGTTGATGATGTTAATCTGACGATTTATAAAGGCGAAATTTTTGCGCTGCTAGGGCCATCCGGCTGTGGTAAATCCACTTTGCTGCGCATGCTGGCGGGTTTTGAACAGCCGAGCGCAGGCCAAATCGTGCTCGATGGCGTGGATTTGTCGCATGTGCCGCCATATCAGCGCCCAATCAACATGATGTTCCAGTCCTATGCTCTTTTCCCGCATATGACGGTGGAACAAAACATTGCGTTTGGACTCAAGCAAGATAAATTGCCGAAAAATGAAATAGCCCAGCGTGTGCAAGAAATGCTAACGCTAGTGCATATGCAGGAGTACGCCAAACGTAAACCGCACCAGCTTTCGGGCGGGCAGCGCCAGCGCGTCGCTTTGGCGCGTAGCCTGGCGAAACGACCAAAATTATTGCTGCTTGATGAACCGATGGGCGCGCTGGATAAAAAACTGCGCGACCGTATGCAACTCGAAGTGGTGGACATCCTGGAGCGAGTGGGTGCGACCTGCGTCATGGTAACGCACGACCAGGAAGAGGCGATGACCATGGCGGGGCGCATCGCGATTATGAATCGCGGCAAGTTTGAACAAATCGGCGAACCAGAAGAAGTTTATGAATACCCGGCGACGCGCTACAGCGCTGAATTTATCGGCTCGGTAAACGTCTTTGAAGGTTTGCTAAAAGATCGTCAGGACGATGGTCTGGTGATTGATAGCCCTGGTCTTGTGCACCCCCTAAAAGTTGATCCTGATATTTCCGTTGTCGACGGTGTTCCGGTGTATGTTGCTTTGCGTCCGGAAAAAGTGATGCTTTGCGACGAGCCGCCGGCCGATGGTTACAACTTCGCGGTCGGAGAAGTGGTGCACATTGCTTATCTTGGCGATCTGTCGATTTATCATGTGCGCCTGAAAAGCGGCCAGATGATCAGCGCGCAATTACAAAACGAGCACCGTAATCGGAAAGGGATGCCGACATGGGGCGATGAAATTCGTCTGTGTTGGGATGCCGAAAGTTGTGTGGTTCTCACGGTTTAAGGGGGCGAAATGAGCACGATAACTGAACGCCCGGCCGAGCCACCGGCAAGCGGTTTTAAATTGTGGCTGGCAAAAATGCAAATGCGCCATGGCCGCAAGCTGGTGATCGCTTTGCCCTATGTGTGGCTTATATTGCTGTTTATGCTGCCGTTCTTGATTGTTTTCAAGATAAGTTTTGCAGAAATGGCACGATCCATTCCGCCTTATACTGACCTGATAACCTGGGCTGATGATCAGATAACGTTTGTGCTTAACCTGGCAAACTATCTCCAGTTAACCGACGATCCGCTTTATGCCGAAGCCTATTTGCAATCGTTGCAAGTGGCGGGTATTTCCACTATTTGCTGTTTGTTAATGGGGTATCCATTAGCATGGGCGGTGGCCCACAGTAAGCCATCAACCCGTAATATTCTGTTGTTACTGGTTATTTTACCTTCATGGACGTCGTTCTTGATCCGCGTTTACGCGTGGATGGGGATTCTGAAAAATAACGGAGTCCTGAACAATGTACTGATGTGGTTAGGCGTTATCGATCAACCGCTGGTGATTCTGCATACCAATCTGGCAGTTTATATCGGTATCGTTTATGCCTACCTGCCATTTATGGTGTTGCCGATTTATACCGCGTTGACACGACTCGATTATTCTTTGGTGGAAGCCTCATTGGATTTAGGTGCGCGCCCTCTGAAAACGTTCTTCAGCGTCATCGTGCCACTGACTAAAGGCGGCATTATTGCGGGTTCGATGCTGGTCTTTATCCCGGCGGTAGGTGAGTTTGTTATTCCTGAACTGCTTGGAGGGCCAGATAGCATCATGATTGGTCGCGTATTGTGGCAGGAATTCTTCAATAACCGCGATTGGCCGGTTGCGTCCGCAGTAGCGATAACCATGCTGATTCTGCTGATTGTGCCGATTATGTGGTTCCACAAATACCAGAATAGAACGGCGGGGGACCATGCATGAATAATTTACCGGTAGTGCGTTCACCGTGGCGCATTTTGATTTTGGTGATTGGTTTCACTTTCCTCTATGCACCTATGCTAATGCTGGTGATCTACTCGTTTAACAGCTCAAAACTGGTGACGGTATGGGCAGGATGGTCAACGCGTTGGTATGTTGAGTTGTTCCAGGACTCAGCAATGATGAGCGCCGTCGGGTTGAGTTTGACCATAGCGGCGGCAGCGGCCACGGCGGCAGTGATTCTTGGAACAATTGCGGCAGTGGTGATGGTGCGTTTTGGTAAATTCCGTGGCTCGACGGGCTTTGCCTTTATGCTCACCGCGCCGCTAGTTATGCCGGATGTGATCACCGGGCTTTCGCTGCTATTGCTGTTTGTGGCGCTAGGGCACGCCATTGGCTGGCCAAGCGATCGCGGCATGTTGACTATCTGGCTTGCGCACGTCACGTTTTGTACCGCGTATGTTTCGGTGGTGATCAGCTCGCGTTTAAGAGAACTGGATCACTCCATTGAAGAAGCCGCGATGGATTTAGGGGCAACGCCGCTGAAGGTTTTCTTTGTGATAACCGTGCCAATGATTGCTCCGGCGATTATCTCCGGCTGGCTGTTAGCCTTTACGTTATCGCTCGACGATTTGGTGATTGCCAGTTTTGTCTCAGGGCCTGGTGCGACAACATTGCCGATGCTGGTCTTCTCAAGCGTAAGAATGGGGGTGAATCCTGAAATTAACGCTTTGGCGTCTATAATTTTGGGCGTTGTCGGGGTTATCGGTTTAATCGCCTGGTGGTTTATGGCCAGGGCAGAAAAGCAGCGTCTGCGCGATATCCAACGGGCAAGGCACACCGCTTAGATAATACGGGTTGCAGCCAGCACCCTTGCAACTTAAAATCTGCAGCGATAATTCCCACAGTGCCGCGTCAGACGCGGCACTGTGTCGTATGGAACACGAGGTTTGCGGAAATTTTCAGTAAACGAAGTCAAACACAAGCCAAATTGAACGCTCCCACTTTAGTGCTGGTGGCGGCAATTGCTATTCTTTCAACCCGGATGCTCGATCTTATGTTGCTTTTCAACATGCTCGGGGTTCGGGGCGTTATTGATTTTGTTCATCGTAGTGTGCAAACGTGGAACCTGACGCTAATTTTTCTCGGTAGTCTGGTGATGCTGTGTATTGAGTTACGTTGTGCGTTTGTCATTATGAAAGGGCGCAATTGGGGACGCTGGGTATTTCTTGCCACGCAGGTCATTGCAGTTGCCTATCTGTGGGCGGCGTCGCTTGGTTGGGGCTACCCTGAGCTATTCAGTATCCCTGGTGAATCAAAACGTGAAATTTTCCGTTCGTTGATGACGCAAAAACTTCCCGATTTGTTAGTGCTATTTCTGCTGTTTATCCCCTCGCGGAGTCGGCTTTTTTTTAAACTTCAATAACCGCGTAGTGCTACAATCTGTGCCCCCGGTTTTCAGGACTTAATTATGCATTGCGCGCTCTATCAGGCTAATCGCTGCCGCTCTTGTCAGTGGATCGAACAGCCGATTTCCGAACAGCTCACCGCCAAAATGAACGAACTTCAGTACCTGCTGGAGGGCATTGCGGTGCATGACTGGCGTGAGCCGATGAGTGGTCCTGAACAGGCATTCCGCAATAAAGCCAAAATGGTGGTCAGCGGCAGCGTAGAAAAACCGTTATTGGGAATGTTGCATCGTGACGGTACTCCTGAGGATCTAACGGAGTGCCCGCTTTATCCTGCCTCATTCCAGAAGGTTTTTGCCGTACTGAAGCCTTTTATCGCTCGTGCGGGTTTGACGCCTTATAGCGTCTCCCGTAAGCGTGGTGAGTTGAAATACCTGTTGCTGACTGAAAGCCAGAAAGATGGTGGCATGATGCTGCGCTTTGTTTTGCGTTCTGAAGCCAAACTGGAACAACTTCGTGCGGCATTGCCGTGGTTAGTGCAACAATTGCCACAGTTAAAAGTGATTTCTGCCAATATTCAGCCAGTACATATGGCGATTATGGAAGGAGAGCAAGAAATCCCGCTGACCGAACAACAGGCACTGGAAGAACAGTTTAACGGCGTGCCGTTGTATATCCGCCCGCAAAGTTTCTTCCAAACAAACCCAACGGTTGCCGCCTCGCTGTATGCGACTGCGCGTGAGTGGGTTCGCGAATTGCCCGTCAAACATATGTGGGATTTGTTCTGTGGAGTAGGCGGGTTTGGCCTGCATTGTGCGACACCCGATATGAAATTGACCGGGATTGAGATTGCCCCTGAAGCCATTGCCTGCGCACGTCAGTCCGCAGCAAAAATAGGGTTAACGGATATTCACTTCCAGGCGCTTGATTCCACAAAATTTGCGACTGAGCAACAGGATATCCCTGACCTAGTGTTAGTGAACCCGCCAAGACGCGGTATTGGCCAGGCGCTCTGTTATTTCCTTAATAACATGGCCCCGAAATACATTATCTATTCAAGTTGTAATGCGCAGACTATGGCGCGGGATATTTCTTCATTGGCGGAATATCGGGTCGAACGCGTGCAGTTATTCGATATGTTCCCGCATACGGCACATTACGAAGTTTTGGCATTGCTAATCCGTAATAAGGCGTAGTTTTGTCAATTTTTATTAAAAGGTACTGTGAGATAATTTTTTCTCGAATTACCTATAGATAAAAACCGTGAAAAAAATAATAGTTTTGCCGTTGGTAGCACTCGGCCTGGTCGGCTGTACGTCAGTAAAAGTAAGCCCGTTACCTAAAACAGAATTGATTGATCGTATATGTATTCAAAAAAATGATGCTGTAAAAGTAACCGACTTGTTGGCAGTCGTGCAACAAAGGTTACAATATCATCATATAAATTCTGAAGTATTCTCTACAACCCGCCCTGATAATTGCCGCTATATCATGAATTATGTGGCGTATCGAACCTGGGATATTGTGCCTTATTTATCTTCGGCTGATTTTACTATTAATCGTGAAGGCGTGATGATTGCATCCGCAAATTTCCATTTAAGGGCTGGTGGGGGATTATCTCTTATGAAGTGGAGAGGGACAGAGTATAAGATCAATCCTGTGATTGATCGTTTGGTGGGTGAGCAGTAATGCTAGTTTGTTAGTAGTTACTTACCACATCAGAAGGCCCGCAAATAAATTGCGGGCTTAAAATTATTACTGCGGGAACCACTGCTCGCTAATCTTTTTATAAGTCCCGTCAGCTTTAATCGCCGCCAGTGCGGTATTGAGTTTGGTCAACAGAGCCTGGTTGTCAGGACGAACTGCAATACCCAAACCTGTGCCAAAGTATTCTGCATCAGTAACATGCTCGCCAACTGTGCCTAATTGCGGGTTTGTTTTTAGCCACTCGTTCACTACTGCTGTATCACCAAATACCCCATCAATACGGCCATTTTTCAGATCGATAATCGCATTCTGGTAGCTATCGTAAGAGACGGTTTTTATTTCCGGATGTTTGTCCTGGAGATATTTTTGATGCGTGGTCCCATTTTCCATACCAATACGTTTGCCTTTCAGCTCTTCAAAGGATTTGAATGCGCCTTTTTTGGCAATAACGACTGCTGAGTTAGCGTAATACGGCGTGGTGAAAGAAACTTGTTTACTACGCTCAGGCGTGATGTCCATACCAGAAATGACTGCGTCGTATTTACGGAATTTCAGCGACGGAATAAGGCTGTCAAATGCATGGTTAGTGAATGTGCACTCTGCCTGCATTTGTTTGCATAAAGCTTTAGCCAAATCGATATCGAAACCGACAATCTGATTGTTGGCATCAAGTGATTCAAATGGCGGATAAGTGGCCGAAGAACCAAAGTTGATTTTGTCGGCAGCAACCACGTTAAATGCGGCTGTTGCGAACATGGCGGCCAAAATAAACTTCTTCATGTGTATTGCTCCCGTCTGTCATGTTTTATTGTATTCACCGTTTCCCGGCGTCAAAAAAGCATGCCATTAAGTGAATTTGTATGCAATAAAAATGTATAATTATATTTTTCGGGGCGTAAAAAAGGCGGGGAGATCCCCGCCTGATTTGACTGACTTATTACAACTTAATTACGGCGTTCAAATGCCAGTGCACGGCGTTCTATCACACGCATCAACAACGTTAATAGCCCGTTCACCACCAGATAAACCAGGCCTGCAGCACCGAACACCATCACATCGTATGTGCGACCGTACAGAAGTTGCCCGTGGCCCATCACTTCCATCAGCGTAATGGTGTACGCAAGAGAAGTACTTTTAAACACCAAAACCACTTCATTCGAATAAGAAGAAAGTGCGCGTTTAAATGCATAAGGAAGCAAAATGGCTAGCGTATCTTTCTTGCTCATCCCTAATGCATCACATGACTGCCACTGGCCTTCAGGAATGGCGCGGATTGCTCCGTAAAATAGCTGCGTAGTGTATGCCGCACTGTTCAACGACAGCGCAATCAATGCACATAGCCATGGCTCAGAAAGTAGATGCCACAGAACGGGGTAGTTCTGAATGGACGGGAACTGACCTGGGCCATAATAAATCAGGAAGATTTGCACCAGCAAAGGCGTGCCGGTAAACAGAGTGATATAGGCGCGCACCACGTAAACCAGTACCGGTGTTTTCAGCGTCAGAACGATGGTGAAAAGCAGCGATAAAATCAACGCGACCACAATAGATGCCGCGGTGAGTGTCAGGCTGGTATGCAGGCCTTTAAAAAGCTCTGGTAAATACTCAAGCATCAGCCGGGTCTCCGTTCAAAACGAGTCGCTCTCTGGTCAATACGTTTGAGAACATACTGGCTTATGAGGGTGATCACGAGGTAGATCGCGGCAGCAACCACATACCAGGTAAACGGCTCCTGAGTACGAGTGGCGATACTCTTAGTCTGTAGCATCAAATCGTTAACGCTAATCAGTGACACCAATGCGGTATCTTTGAGCAATACCAGCCACTGATTACCTAAACCCGGCAGCGCATGGCGCCACATTTGCGGCATCACCAGGCGGAAGAAAATGGCTGCTTTCGACATGCCTAATGCCTGGCCAGATTCCCATTGCCCAACTGGCACGGCTTTAAGTGCGCCACGCAAAGTTTGTGATGCATAAGCCGAGTAGAGCAGGGAAAGGGCAATCACACCGCACAGGAACGGGCTGACATCGAAATTCTCAATTTGTAATTGAATGGGGATTTGTACAAAACCGAGGTTGAGTGCAAAACCATCTGAGAGAATCAGCAGTAATTGCGAGGCGCCGAAGTAAATAAACAGCACCACCAGAATTTCAGGCAGACCGCGTAACACCGTAACCAACGCTGAACCCAGCCAGGCTACTGGACGCCATTTCGCAGACTCCCATACGGCAAAAATCATCGCCAGAGCCAGGCCGATGATTAGCGCACAAACGGCAAGGCCGACGGTCATCCCGGCGGCGCTCGCTAAAGTAAACAATTCGTTCATTCAGATTACTTCTGGAACCATTTTTCGTAGATGGTTTTGTAGGTACCATCTTGCTTCACTTTTTCCAGCGCAGTGTTGAACTTCGCTTGCAGGTCAGTGTTGCCCTGACGAACAGCGATGCCCAGACCGGTACCGAAGTAGTCTTTATCCGTCACTTTATCGCCAATTGCGGCCAGTTTCGGATCGGCTTTCAGCCATTCGGTTACCACAGCAGTGTCACCAAATACCGCGTCAATACGACCGTTTTCCATATCCAGCTTGGCATTCATGTAGCTGTCGTAAGGAACGGTGGTGATTTCCGGATGTTTATCCATGATGAATTTCTGATGCGTGGAGCCATTCTGCATCCCCACTTTCTTACCTTTCAACGCAGCAATATCAGCAACTTTGCCTTTCTGGCCGACAAACAGCGCAGAGTTTTCATAATACGGGCTGCTGAACAGGACCTGTTTTTCACGCTCTGGGGTGATATCCATACCAGAGATCACCGCGTCGATACGACGGAACTTCAGGCTTGGGATCAGGCTATCAAATGCCTGGTTGCTGAAAGTACAGGTCGCGTCGATCTCTTTACACAGGGCGTTGGCCAAATCGACATCAAAACCAACGATTTTGTTGCTGGCATCCATTGATTCAAACGGAGGATAAGACGCCTCCATAGCAAAACGAATAGTTTGTGCAGCCGTCGCGGAAAGGCTCAGGCTGGCTAATAATGTGGCAAGCAGAACTTTTTTCATGGTTATTTTCCCGGATACATCAGTGTGACAGATAGAATTTAAACGCTTCGGTCTGTGGTTTTGCGAAGCAACTCGCATCACCTTGTTCAACGATGTGGCCATTTTCCATATACACCACACGGCTTGCGGTTTTACGCGCAACTTCCACTTCGTGGGTAACAATGACCTGAGTGATGTTGGTTTCAGCCAACTCACGAATAATGCTGACGATTTGCGCGGTGATTTCCGGGTCCAGTGCTGCAGTGGGTTCATCAAACAGCAGAATCTGTGGTTCCATCATCAATGCTCGTGCAATCGCGACACGCTGCTGCTGACCGCCAGAAAGGTGGAGCGGGAAACGGTCCTGATAAGGTTTCAGGCGTAAACGCTCAAGCAGTTTGTCGGCACGAATACGTGCTTCATCTTTACTGATACCCAGGACACGACACGGCGCTTCCATCAGGTTTTGCAGCACGGTGAGATGAGGCCAAAGATTGTATTGCTGGAACACCATGCCAACGTTGCGACGTAATTCACGAATGGCTTTATCGCCAGGCGCTTTTGCAAAGTCAAAATGGTTGTCTGCAATGGTGAGTTGCCCGGAGCGCGGCATCTCAAGCAGATTGAGTACGCGCAGAAGCGAGCTTTTACCTGCGCCACTTGGACCAAGCAGCACCAGCGTTTCGCCCTGTGGGCAACTAAGGGTGATATCGAACAGCGCCTGATGAGCGCCATAAAAACAATTAATGCCGTTTAGTTGAATACTCATGCGCATAAGTTGAATAGCAATTGAAGCCGCAAAGGGTACCTTTAACAGAATAGTTATGCAATCTTTGTGCGTTAAAACCTAAAAATAACTACTCCCATGCATTAAAGTTAGCACAATATAGCGGGGCGGGAGGGAGGTAAGAATAAATGTCGGAGTTATTCAAAAATTCCAGACTATTTACAAGGGTTACCTTTCCCGCCTGATGGATAATGTAAATATTAGTTTGTTTCTATCGCCTGACGCAGGCTTCCTGAAGGCGCATGGCTGTTCTCGCCTAAGTAACGCACGTCATCGACAGCCCAACATTGGCCTTCACGAATCATCAGCACTTCGTCCTGCCAGCTCTGACTACCTTTCGTGAGTTTTACACGCAGCGGAATATTGCGCGCATCATTATTAAGAATGGTTGATGCGGAGGCTACTTCTGCACTGTCGGCGCCATCGGCATTGCTGGTAAACATATTGCTTCGCATAAACTCATTCTGCGCGTTCGGTGACGTGCTGGCTTTTTGCATTTGCTGTGCCAACGCGTCACTCATATAAGGACGTAAGCCGGTAATCGCACTGCTGCCCTGCGTTTTATGGTTTATTTGGTAATCGTAAAACTGTTGCGCCACGCTATCCGGGCCACCATCAATGCAAGGGCCGCTGCGAGTGCCAATATCTTTAAAAGCGGGAGGGACACTGGTGGTACAAGCCGTGAGTAACATCGCGCACGGAAGAAGAACCAAAACTGAGCTGCGCATTTTTATTTCCTTATCTTCTCAGGAGGACTAACTTAGCATAGCGTATCGCTGTCAAAATGCGTGGCGGGTTTGTGCGCTAAGATGTTGATACAAAGAGAGGAGAAGCTTATGCAATTTACAACAACCCCTACCCTTGAAGGGCAGAGCATCACGGAATATTGTGGCGTGGTGACTGGGGAGGCGATTCTGGGTGCCAATATTTTCCGTGATTTTTTTGCTGGCGTTCGCGATATCGTTGGTGGCCGTTCTGGTGCCTATGAAAAAGAGCTGCGCAAAGCGCGTGAGATAGCGTTTAGAGAATTGCAGGAGCAGGCGGAAAGCCTGGGTGCTAACGCTGTGGTGGGTATTGATATCGACTACGAAACGGTGGGCAAAGATGGCAGCATGTTGATGGTGAGCGTCACCGGCACCGCGGTGAAAACGCGTCGATGAAAGGTCATCTGGCTGCATTTTTAATCACGCTTTTGCTTGCTGGGTGTGCCAGCAAGCCTGAAGTTGCTGAAAAAACCGTTGTCGACAAAGGCGATTTTAAAGTCGACACCAGCCACACTGCGCGAGCTGCCTGGCCACGTGTGAAAGTGTTGGTTATTCACTACACGGCAGATGACTTTGCCGGTTCGTTATCCACGTTGACTGAACAAAATGTCAGTTCCCACTACTTGATCCCCGATACACCACCGACTTCCAGCGGTAAACCGGTTATCTGGCAACTGGTGCCTGAGAGTGAGTTAGCCTGGCATGCCGGGGTGAGCTTCTGGCGTGGCGCGACGCGAATTAACGATACGTCGATTGGTATTGAGCTTGAGAATAAAGGTTTTACGCGGCAGGGCCGCGTAAAGCAGTTTTATCCGTTCAACCCGGCGCAGATCTCGGTGCTGGAGAAATTGGCGAAAGTGATCATCGCGCGTTATCAAATCCAGCCGCAAAATGTGGTAGCGCATGCGGATATTGCCCCGCAGCGTAAAGTTGATCCTGGCCCACTATTCCCGTGGCAGCAACTGGCGCAACAGGGCGTGGGTGCCTGGCCGGACGCCAACAGAGTGGCCTTTTATCTGAATGGTCGAGGCCCATACCAGCCTGTAGATAAGCGAGGTCTGCTCGATTTGCTATCTCGTTATGGCTATCAGGTAACACCTGAAATGTCGTCGGAGCAGCAAAAAAGAGTGATTCAGGCTTTCCAGATGCACTTCCGGCCAAAAGAATATTCGGGCCTGCCGGATGCGCAAACTGAAGCCATCGCAGAAGCATTGCTGGAGAAATACGGGCAGGGGTAAACGTGCCATCCTTCAAACTGCAGTTAACACCCCTGCGGTTTGAAGGATGCGGGTCTGATTAGCGGTGCAGCGTTCCGTGGTCACGTAACCAAAGGGCTGTGCGTCGAATGCCTTCATCAAGTGTGACAATCGGCTGGTAACCTAACTCTGTTTCCGCACGAGTTGTATCCAGCGTTAAATCAAAATTCAGCTTAGACACACCATAGTGAGTCAGCACCGGTTCTTTTGCTGATTTGCTACCCAGGCGTTCCATGCTGCGGGCAATCACATCCAGCATAGGGTAGGGCACAGAACGAATCCGGCATTTGATCTCTAACTCATCAATCAATTTCTGCACGATAACGCGTAGCGGGCGAGCTTCCATATTAGTGATGTTGTATGCCCGGCCTGATGGCTGCGTTTCGCACTGTGTGGCAAGCCACATCGCATGCACCGCATTTTCGATATAAGTCATATCCACCATCGCCTCGCCACCGCGTGGCAACAGCACGCTGCCATAGTGGCGCATCATCTGCACCAGGCGTGGGAAAAAGACTTTATCATGTGGGCCAAATAAGCTTTGCGGGCGCAGAATCGTGAAACGTGTATGCGGGTTTGACTGCGCTAACAGTTGAATCACTTCTTCGCTGGCGGCTTTGCTTCGAGCAAATTCGTTAGCAAAACGCACCGGACGAAACTCTTCACTGATATTGCGATGGTGATGGTAATCAAAATAGAGCGACGGCGAGGAGATATGCACGAAGTTGCGCACGCCCCAGGCAACGGCCCATTCACCCAAACGGCGAGTGGCGCGGACGTTAGCGAGATCAAAGGCTTCCTGAGTTCCCCACGGAGAGGTGAAGCTTGAACAGTGCCAGAGCGTATCTACATCGGCCAGCATCAATTTGGCTTGTGAAGAAACCAGATCTGTCAGGTCTGCATGAACAAACTCTGCACCCATTTTTTCCAGCAGTTTACCCATGGCCTCATTACGACCAGTTGCCCGAACGCTGATGCCTTTTGCGCGAAGAAATTCGACCGCGTTTCGGCCTAAACCGCTGGTGGCGCCCGTTACCAGTACCTTCATGTCGACCAACTCATGATAATTGAGATTTACGCTGCGCATTTTTCCGTGAAATGGCAGCGCTTGCAATGGGGAAAGCCAAAGATTAGGAGGAGTTAACAGACTTTATGTGACAAATGTTCGGAAAGTTGGCAAATCCGGCGGGCCATACCCCGAAAAATGAACAGATGCGCGGGGATCATCATCAACCAGTAGAATAAACCTGCGGTTCCATGGGGGTGCCACCAGGCGCGAACATCCAGGGTTCGATACTCACCGTGGTCACGTAGCGTGAAAGAAAGTCGCCCCAGCCCTGGTGCTTTCATACCAAATAACAGCGTCAGCTCTTTTTGCGGCTCAACAATAATCACTTTCCAACTATCGACGAGGTCGCCGACTTCGAGCATCTCCCGCTCCGGACGTCCTTTTGCCAGCCTGTGACCGACCAACAGATCCATATAGCCACGGGTTTTCCACAAAATATTGCCGAAGAAATATCCCTCTTTCCCACCTATCTGATTAACGACCTGCCACAAATCTGCCAGCTCAGCGCTCGTTTTTAGCGTGCAACCTGCCTGTTTTGGGAAGTAGCCATACTCTGGTCTCCAACGGGCAAATGCCTGGGCGTCATAACCCCAGTCCTGTGAATTCGCGAGTTTGTGTTCATCTTCAAGCGTTGCGCGCACAGCATCGTCAAAAGTGAGAAGTTTTTGCGGGATCAACCTGCGAAGGTCACGATCGTCGGCAAGCAGATCGTGCTTCAACCCCTGGATCAGCGCTTTGGCAATCGTTGGTGGCACCGAAGTGATCATGTTCAGGAACCATACTGAGATCCAACTGGTCGGCAACGGAATGGGGATAAGAGGGCGACGTTTACCGCTAATTGCCATAAAGCGCTCGAACTGCTGCTGATAGCTCAGTACTTCCGGGCCCGCGGCTTCGAAAACACGATTTTCCTGTGATGGATGATTGAGCAATTCAGTTAAATAATGCAGCAAATTTTCGAGGGCGATTGGTGTGGTGCGTGAGCGTACCCAGCGTGGAGGGGTGAGTACTGGTAGGTTATAAACCATATCGCGCATGACTTCGAAAGCGGCAGAACCTGCGCCGACAATAATACCAGCCCGAACCTCAGTGACCGGAACCCCGGCATCACGCAGAATATCGGCGGTGAGTTGGCGAGCACGAAGGTGTGCGGAATCACCGTCACCTTCAGCGGCTTGCAGTGAACTCAGAAAGATTAGCTGTTTTACAGGATGTTCTCGTAGCGCATCACGTAAATTGAGTGCAGCCTGGCGTTCATGGGCAACGAAATCAGCACCGTCACCCATGCTATGTACCAGGTAGTAAAGTGTATCGATGTTTTCCAGCAATGCGGGAAGCGTTCCCGGCCACTGTAAATCAACATGTCGGCAAATGACACCAGGCCAGGGTTGCTTTTCCAGCCACTCTACACGCCTTGCGGCAGCAGTAACATGATGCCCGGCAGCGGCAAGCTTTGGCACCAGATGTTGGCCTATATAGCCGCTGGCACCGAGCACCAGAATGTTTTGTGGCTGTGTCATCGTCCGTGACCTCTGTTTAGCGCTGTAAAAAAGTCTGCCAGTGAGAAACCACCTCGGCCAACTGTTCACGGTTCACATCAAGGTGAATCACCAGGCGAGTTACCGGGCCTGCACTCATCAAAACACCACGTTCTTTCATGAATTTACCGAGGCTTTCCGCTTGTTCAACCGGCACGCGTACAAACACCATATTGGTGTCCTGACGAGAGACATCAACACCGATTTCACGCAATTCACCAGCCAGCCAATGGGCGTTGTCGTGGTCTTCTTTGAGACGCTGGACGTTATTCTGAAGTGCGTATAAACCTGCTGCTGCCAGAATACCGGCCTGGCGCATACCGCCGCCGACCATTTTACGCCAGCGTGTCGCACGTTTGATGTACTCGTGGCTGCCGACTAACAGTGAACCGACAGGCGTCCCCAGTCCTTTAGAGAGGCAAATCGTGAAGGTATCGCAGTAACGCACGACTTCTTCAAGTGTGCAGCCATACTCCACGACGGCGTTAAAAATACGCGCGCCGTCAACATGCAAAGCCAGGTTGTGATTGCGGCTAAATTCCCAGGCCTGCTTCAAATACTCACGCGGTAAAACTTTGCCGTTATGAGTGTTTTCAAGGCTAAGTAATTTGGTGCGCGCAAAGTGGATATCGTCAGGTTTGATTTTCGCGGCCACTTTATCGAGCGGGAGCGAACCGTCTGGGTTTGCATCAATTGGCTGCGGCTGAATACTGCCTAAAACCGCGGCACCGCCTGCTTCGTAGAGATAGTTGTGGGCAAGTTGCCCGACAATATACTCTTCGCCGCGCTCGCAATGACTCAGCAGCGCCACCAGGTTTGCCTGGGTGCCGGTTGGCAGAAACAGCGCTGCTTCTTTGCCGCTGATTTTAGCGGCGTAATCCTGGAGTTCGTTGACCGTTGGGTCATCACCGTAAACGTCGTCGCCGGTTGGTGCGGCCATCATACGTTTGAGCATTTCATCGCCCGGGCGGGTTACGGTGTCGCTGCGCAAATCAATCACGGTGAATCCTTGTTTTTATCCATAATAAACCTCTGTTTTACCGGAACCAGTTGGTTTTCGCCAGTTCGATAACCTCATCGCCACGTCCGCTGATGATGGCGCGCAGCATATACAGGCTGAACCCTTTGGCCTGTTCCAGCTTGATTTGCGGCGGAATGGCTAACTCATCTTTAGCGACCACAACGTCAACTAACACCGGGCCGTTGATGCTCATCGCGCGTTGCAGAGCGCTATCAAGGTCGGCAGCTTTTTCCACTCGAATACCCGTGATGCCGCATGCGGTGGCGATATTGGCAAAGTTGGTATCGTGTAATTCTGTGCCGTCTGTCAGGTAGCCACCGGCTTTCATTTCCATTGCCACAAAGCCCAGTACGCTGTTGTTAAACACCACAATTTTGATCGGCAGCTTCATCTGAACGACGGAAAGAAAATCCCCCATCAGCATACTGAAGCCACCGTCACCGCACATGGCGATAACCTGCCGCTCTGGTGCGGTCGCTTTTGCGCCCAGTGCTTGTGGCATGGCGTTGGCCATAGAACCATGGGTAAACGAACCAATCAGTCTGCGTTTGCCGTTCATTTTCAGATATCGAGCAGCCCAAACGGTAGGTGTACCGACGTCACAGGTGAAAATGGCATCTTCATCAGCGTACTGGCTAATTTGCTGCGCGACATATTGCGGATGAATAACGTCGCTATCGCCGGGCTTAGCCAGTTCGTCCAGGCTTTCTCGGGCTTCACGGTAATTATCCAGCGCTTTATCGAGGAAACTGCGGTCGGTTTTTTCTTCAAGAAGTGGAATGAGCGCCGCAAGTGTCGCTTTGATATCGCCGACCAGTGCCATATCCACTTTACTGTGCGCGCCGATGCTGCCGGGGTTGATATCAATCTGAATGATCTTCGCATCGGTCGGGTAGAAGGCGCGATAGGGGAATTGGGTGCCGAGCAGGATCAGCGTGTCGGCGTTCATCATGGTATGGAAGCCCGACGAAAAACCAATTAGTCCGGTCATGCCAACATCATAAGGATTATCGTATTCAATGTGTTCTTTACCACGTAACGCGTGAACAATCGGCGCTTTAAGCGTGGCGGCAAACTGCACCAGTTCTTCATGCGCGCCAGCACAACCGCTGCCGCACATGAGCGCGATATTGTCATTGTAACGTAATAGCTGTGCCAGTTTTTTCAGCTCGTCGTGCGGTGGAATAATCACTGGCTGTGGTGCGGGATACCAGTGCGTGCTGGCGGTTTCCGGAGCGGGTTTAAGCGCCACGTCACCGGGTAAAACGACGACCGAAACGCCTCTGTTTAATACCGCTTTACGCATTGCAATCGCAAGAACCTGGGGAATTTGTTCCGGGGATGACACCAGCTCACAATAATGGCTGCATTCGCGGAACAACTCTTCGGGGTGCGTCTCCTGAAAATAACCGCTACCGATTTCGCTGGAAGGAATATGAGCGGCAATCGCCAGCACCGGCACGCGGTTACGGTGGCAATCGAATAAACCGTTAATTAAATGGAGATTTCCCGGTCCACATGAACCTGCGCACACCGCCAGTTCACCAGAAAGATGGGCTTCAGCACCCGCGGCAAAAGCGGCTACTTCTTCATGACGTGTCGGCATCCATTGAATGGTGCCCATCCGGTTGAGGCTGTCACTTAGCCCATTCAGGGAATCGCCAGTGACACCCCAAATTCGTTTTACTCCAGCACTTTCGAGGGTTTTTGCCAGATAAGCGGCTACTGTCTGTTTCATCGATTTTCCTTGTCACGATTCAGTTATCGTAAACAAGCTTAGTCAATGAAATGAGAGGAGGAGGGCAGAAAGTGCCACCCAGGAACTGGGCGGCATGTTTTAGATCAAGCGAGAACCAAATCCCCTTGCGGGTGGCACGAACAAGCCAGCACATAGCCGTTCGCGATTTCTGCTTCGGTCAGTGTCATCGTGCTGCTTACGGTGTAATCCCCGGATTCAATTTTGGTTTTGCAACTACCACATACACCTGCACGGCACGCAGCATTGACCGGAACGCTATTGCTTTCCATCGCTGCCAGCAGAGTGCTACCTACCGGGGCATAGAACTCACGCATAGGTTTCAGTGTGGTAAATTTCAAACCGCTATTTACTGGTGCCGCGACAGGAGTGAAGAATTTTTCGTGATAGAAATCGGTAACACCGAGCGCTTTCACTTCTTTTTCCACCATCTCCATGTACGGAGCCGGGCCGCAAGTCATCACGGTGCGAGAAGCAATATCCGGAACGGCTTCAAGAATCTGGCGACTCAGGCGGCCAGCAATGAAACCGTGCGTTGCATTGTTTTCAGCAACCAGCGTGACCGGGTAGTCGCGCCACTCTTCGGCAAAGATGACATCTTCCGGTGAGCGCACGTTGAAAATCACCTGAACATCAGCCTGTGGGCGGTGTTTTGCCAGCCAGCGGCGCATCGACATAATCGGTGTTACGCCACAACCTGCCGCCATCAACAAATAGCGGTCCGTTGTCAGATTTTCGCAAGTGAATTCCCCCTGGCCTTCAGACAGCCACAGGTAATCGCCGACTTTTACTTCATTGGTCAACCAACCAGAACCAACGCCATTCTCGATACGACGGATAGTCAGCGTAACGAACGGGCTGATTCCCGGGGTGGAAGAAATTGTGTACGCGCGCAGCGTTTCATCACTGTTACGAATACTCACCAGTGCATACTGCCCAGCTTTGTATGGATAGAAGTCGTGATTGATTAACGACAGCGTCCAGACATCCGGCGTTTCCTGATGAATATGATGTACCTGCATACGATACGGGCACATTGGCGTTGGCATAGTCATGGTTTCTCCTTATGCACCCATCAGCTGTTTGATGTCTTCTTCAACGGTGGTGATGGCGCGCAGGCCAAATTTCTCGTTGAGGATAGCCAGCAGATTTGGTGTCAGGAAACCTGGTGCAGTTGGGCCTGTCACGATATTGGTCACGCCCAGAGACAGCAGGGTCAGCAGAACAACAATCGCTTTCTGCTCAAACCAGGACAGAACCAGGCTCAGCGGCAGGTCGTTTACGCCACAACCGAGTTTCTCGGCAAGAGTCACGGCCAAAATGATTGCAGAGTAAGAGTCGTTACATTGACCTGCATCGACCAAACGTGGCAGACCTTCGATGTTGCCGAAGTCCAGTTTGTTGAAGCGGTATTTACCACAAGCCAGAGTCAGGATCAGGCAATCTTCTGGAACGCTGGTCGCGAAATCAGTGAAGTAGCTACGCTCACCGCGTTCGCCATCACAGCCGCCAACCAGGAAGATGTGACGCAGTTTTTCACGGCTTACCAGGTCAATCAGGGTGTCAGCTGCGCCCAGCAGAGTCTGACGACCGAAACCTACGGTGATCAGGTGTTCGATTTCGCTGTACGGGAAGCCTGCCATTTGCTGCGCCTGGGTGATGACTGATGTGAAATCATCGCCTTCGAGGTGGCTAACGCCCGGCCAGCCAACAATGCTGCGCGTCCAGATACGGTCTGCATAAGAACCCACTTCTGGGTTGATGATGCAGTTTGAAGTCATCACTATTGGACCAGGGAAACGTGCGAACTCGGTCTGTTGGTTCTGCCAGCCGCTGCCGTAGTTACCGACCAGGTGTTTGAATTTACGCAGTTCTGGATAGCCGTGTGCTGGCAGCATTTCACCGTGGGTGTAGACATTTACGCCTGTCCCTTCGGTTTGTTCCAGCAGGTGGAACAGATCTTTAAGGTCGTGACCGGAAATCAATACACATTTGCCCGCAACTGGACGCACGTTAACCTGGGTCGGAGTTGGGTGACCGTATTTCTCGGTTTCGCCGTGATCCAGAATGCTCATCACTTTGAAGTTCATCTGGCCGATTTCCATGGAGCACTCAAGCAGTGCGCCCATGTCTGCAGGCCAGGTACCCAGCCATGCCATAATTTTGTGGTATTGAGCGTAGACGTCGTTGTCGTACTGACCCAGAACGTGTGCGTGTTCCATGTACGCCGCAGCGCCTTTCAGGCCGTACAGGCACAGCAGACGCAGGCCAAGAATATCTTCACCAATTTCTGCTTTGTCGCGGTTTGGCGCGAATTCACCAGCCTGACGTTGCAGGTCGCCTAAATCATTGCTGACCAATTGCAGATCGGCCATTGGGTTAGCCACAGTAATGTCGGCGTTAACTGCCAGGGCGCGAGCTTTCAAGCTTTCACGCAGGGCGATTGCTTCCTGCGCGTAACCGACGATGCGCGGGGAGTCGAAGTTAACGTTGGTCAAAGTAGAGAAGAAAGCGCGTGGCGCAAAGCTATCAACTTCATGGTCGATAATGCCAACTTCACGTGCGGCAATGGCCCATGCAGACAGCCCTTGCAGCGAAGCAATCAGCAGATCCTGGAGATCTGAAGTTTCGGCAGTTTTGCCACACATACCCTGCGCGTAAGAGCAGCCGTTGCCCGCTGGGGTGCGGATTGTTTGTTCACATTGCACACAAAACATGATCGTACCTTTTAAAGTTATATTTAATATACATGTTTAAGGTTATGCTCAGTGTCGCGCGGGGAAAAGAGATTTTTTATGCAACTTAAATGGATATTGATATAGCGCAATTTTGGCGGCAGGAGCCTACCGCCAACGAGGTATCAGGAAGCGAAAAATGCCATTAGCAGAGGTGTCAGCAAGCTGAGAATGAACCCGTGAACAATCGCCGCCGGAACAATTTCCAGCCCACCGCTGCGTTGCAGCACAGGAAGGGTAAAGTCCATTGACGTTGCGCCAGACAAGCCGAGAGCGGTTGAGCGGCTACGGCGTACCAATCCGGGAATTAACATGATGGCAATGAGCTCGCGCGCCAGATCGTTAAAGAATGCCGCACTGCCAATGACTGGCCCGTAGGATTCCGTCATCAAAATACCCGACAGTGAATACCAGCCGAATCCTGATGCCATCGCTAAACCTGTCTTAATCGGCAGGTCGAGAATAAAGGCATTTATAACACCACCAGCAAGTGAGCTGAGTGCCACGACAACTGCCACGATCATCCCGCGCCGATTAAGTACAATCTGCTTTAACGTCATACCGCTATTACGCAGTTGGATACCTACCAGCAGCAACAGGAATATCAGTGTGTATTCGCTGGCGTCGGTCGCGTGATGCAGAATTGTCCAGCCAGTCAGGCCAAGCAGAAAACCCGCTACCACCACGAAACATAGTTTTAGTGATTCCAGCGCCATCGCAATTCGTGAAGGGAGTTTTTCTTGTTCATGATTGTGTCGCCATGGAATGGAACGCTCAAGCCAAAGCAGTGCAGCAGCATTGCAGAGCAATAACACCACAACGGTGACCGCGGCGTAATGAAGGATTGCTAGCAGGTTACTTGCCAGGTTATCGAGAAATGCGAGGCTGATGCCCATGAAAAATAAAATGACATACACAATCCAGCTCAATAGGCGATTAATGAGCTTTAACAGACTGGTTTGTTTCAGAGGAATCAGATAACCGATAATCAGCGGCACTAAGATAATTAACAATCCCGAAAACATGGTGCGGAAAATCCTTGCGATAGAAGTAACGACGTATGTCACACTACCCAAAGAAAGAGAATGAGTAAAGCTACGAAAAAAAAGGATTTTTATGCAGGTTTAGGATTTGGGGCAGGGCAGGTAAATACAGCGCCACCAGCCAAATTGCAGCCGGTGACCCTGGAATCAAATCAGTTACGTTTTTCCAGCAATGTCCGGTAGATAACGCCACCCAGGATACCGCCAATGATTGGCATCACCCAGAACAGCCACAATTGTTGTAATGCCCAACCGCCCTGGAAGATAGCAACGGCAGTACTACGTGCCGGGTTCACAGAGGTATTGGTGACTGGAATACTAATCAGGTGAATCAAAGTTAACGCAAGGCCAATAGCGATAGGTGCAAAGCCCGCTGGTGCAAACTTATCAGTTGCGCCATGAATCACAATCAAGAAGCCACAAGTCAAAACAATTTCAATAATGATTGCTGACAGCATGGAATAATGGTCTGGTGAATGTTCGCCATAGCCATTGGAGGCAAAACCGCTTGCCGCTGCATCAAAGCCACTTTTACCGCTGGCAACCAAATAAAGAATACCGGCTGCAACAATACCGCCAATGACTTGCGCCACAATATAGCCAATAACATCTTTAGCCGGGAAACGACCGCCAGCCCACAAGCCCAAAGTGACTGCTGGGTTAAAGTGGCCGCCAGAAATATGACCTACTGCATAAGCCATAGTTAATACGGTTAAACCAAATGCTAATGCCACACCGACAAAACCAATCCCCAATTCAGGATATGCCGCAGCCAGTACCGCACTCCCACAACCACCGAATACCAACCAGAATGTGCCAAAGAATTCTGCCGCTAATTTCCTGAACATAACCACCTCTGCAATTTCATAAAGATGAATCACGGGCGAGGCAAATAACCGCACCTACCCGATTATTGTTTGTTACAACCAGTAGTGATGTAACGTTAATAATAAAAGAGCAGTGATATTAATGAGTTCTGTAATTCAGAACTACCCTATTAAATCCTAAAAATTTGATGTAGGGCAATGAGATGGCATTCCTTTCAAAGGTAACACGGTGGAAGTATAGAAGAGTTTTTCAAGAAATAAGAGTTGTCTTAGATTAAAAGCACTTTATGACATTGCTGTGAAACAACAGAGAATTAAGCGAAGAATTAATCCTTTTAGTATTAAATAAAAGAAATATGGAAAAGGTCATCGCCGCCTGCTACACGATAAATAACGCACGAAGCTAACCTGCCGCCTCGAGTATGAAGAGTATATACTCGAGCTATACAGTCAGATGCGGAAGCTAAAGGAAAGCATTAACCAATCTGGAGGGATTATGTTTCTCGAGCGTGTAGAGATTGTCGGATTCAGGGGTATTAACCGTCTATCGTTAATGCTTGAGCAAAATAACGTGTTGATTGGCGAAAACGCATGGGGTAAATCCAGCCTGCTGGATGCGCTCACTTTGTTGTTGTCACCGCATGAAACTCTCTATCACTTCAGTCGTGATGATTTCTATTTTCCTCCGGGAGACCTTCAAGGCCGGGAACACCATTTACACATTGTGCTGACCTTTCGGGAAACAGCACCTGGCCACCATCTCGGGCGGCGTTACCGCTCACTGGAGCCTGTTTGGGCCGAAGGGAATGATGGTTTCCATCGCATCATGTATCGTCTGGTCGGTGAGCTTGCAGCAGATGGTTCGATTCTGACGCTACGCAGCTTCCTTGATAACAACGGCCACTCCGTTGAGCTTGATGATATTGATACGCTTGCCAGGCAAATTATCCGTCTCAACCCCGTGTTACGCTTGCGTGACGCGCGATTTATGCGCCGCCTACGCAACGACAGCATCCCGGTAATGCCAGAAACTGAAATGACGGCCCGCCAGCTTGATTTCCTTGCTCGTGAACTGGTGTCTCGTCCGCAAAATCTCACCGATGCACAGTTGCGCCAGGGGCTTTCGGCTATGGTGCAATTGCTTGAACACTATTTTTCAGAGCAAGGTGCTACGGCCCATCAGCGTTTGTTACGACGCCGTTCGCATGATGAGCAACGTAGCTGGCGTTATCTGGATGTCATCAACCGTATGATAGATAAACCCAATAGTCGTGCTCATCGCATGATCTTATTGGGAATGTTTTCAACACTTCTGCAAGCAAAAGGAAGCGTGGCGCTTGATAAAGATGCCCGCCCGCTGTTGCTGGTGGAAGATCCTGAAACACGTCTGCATCCCATTATGCTGTCAGTGGCCTGGCATTTATTAAATCTGCTGCCGCTACAAAAAATCACCACCACCAATTCTGGTGAACTGTTATCACTCA
The DNA here is from genome assembly GCF_001654865.1 of Buttiauxella noackiae ATCC 51607. GTDB lineage: Bacteria > Pseudomonadota > Gammaproteobacteria > Enterobacterales > Enterobacteriaceae > Buttiauxella > Buttiauxella noackiae. Next base: position 123,820 of record NZ_LXEO01000008.1, read on the forward strand.
CGCCCGTTGAGAATGTCTGTCGTCTGGTGCGTGAATCCTCAAAAGTTGCCGCCTGGCGGCTCGGCCCTGGCGGGATGAATGCCGAAGACAGTCGTCGTATCGCATTTCATATCCGTTTCAATCGGGCCTCATCGCTGTTTGCTCGCTGCTGGTTGTTAGTCGAGGGGGAAACGGAGGTGTGGGTGATGAACGAACTGGCGCGCCAGTGCGGGCACCATTTCGATGCCGAAGGGGTGAAAGTCATCGAGTTTGCGCAGTCCGGCCTGCGGCCACTAATTAAGTTTGCGCGGCGTATGGGCATTGAATGGCATGTATTGGTTGATGGTGATGAAGCCGGTAAAAAATATGCCTCCGTGGTGCGTGGCATTCTGGAAAATGATCGTGACCAGGAGCGCGATCATCTGACGACGCTACCTGCGATGGACATGGAGCATTTCATGTATCGCCAGGGGTTTGCTGATGTTTTCCATCGCGTGGCGCAACTTCCCGAAAATGTGCCGATGAATATGCGGCGCGTGATTGTAAAAGCTATTCATCGTTCTTCTAAACCCGACCTGGCAATTGAAGTTGCGATGGAGGCGGGTAGGCGTGGTGTTGAGTCAGTGCCGTCATTGCTACGTAAAATGTTCTCACGGGTGCTTTGGCTTGCGCGTGGCCGGGCTGATTAGCCCGGCAGTTGCTTAAAACTGCTGCTCAATTTGCGCCATCATCTCGTCGAGTAAACTGTAGCGGCGGCGATACTCAGCGCGTTTTTTGCTGGCGATATCCTCAAGGGGTTTGCGAGCCACGCTCAAAGGCATATTAAAGAAACCTTCTGGTAATAACTCACCACTCATCGATTGCCAGAAGCTATCGTAATCGGCATGGATTTTATCTTTCTTCTTTTTCGCGTAACGCCACGAGCGATAGATATGCGAGCTATTGCTGACCGCAAGGATTCTTTTCGCTTCCAAATGGCGTGCCAGTTGGCAGGCAGCTTCAAGAACCAGGCGTTTTGGGAACAATCCGTGACAGGCTTTCGTGGCGACCTGGATATATTCATGGGGCACGTCGCTTTGGGCTCCCTGCAATCCGCCGATAAAAAGTGTCTTTTGGCCCTGATACTGGCACAAAGTGAAGGTTAATCCAGCAAGCGCAATCCCGTCCTGACGGGTGAACGTCAATGTCGCTTCACCTTCTTTGTCGAGATTGGCGATGGCGCAAAAATTCAGGTAGTAGAAGCATTCATCTTTACCCGTTATGGTTGCCAGGAGCGCCCCTTTTTCTGAAAAGTGCTGCTGTAGTAGGGTTACAGGCAGAGCATGGGTCAGCTCGTTGTAGTGGAAAGACAATGCATTCACCACCGCCTTGCGGTTAAAATTCGTTGTTAAATAAGGGCGATGGATGCGACAGGGTAAACCAGGCTGCACGCTAAGTAGCTTTTCAAGCCAGGGCTGATGGGATAAATCGCTTAGTAAGTGCGCCGTAGCCAACGGGTTAACGAGCGATCGCAGGACAAACTTGCGCCGGTAAGACGGGTTTTTCCACGCGCTGCCAGGCGTCCATTGTCCCTTTGCCAGACAAAGAAACAGCTGCCAGCCACTGAGTTGCGGTGCTGAAATAAGTTCGTCTACGGTAATTGGCGACATGATTGAAACCTGATTGATAAAGAATGATGTAATTTCACCACCCATAAGTTCAATGAATGTTCAATCAGCGGCCGGAGAACCGAAGGCTCGCTATTTTTGTTGAGACTTTATTTAATTAGCCAGTTTGTTTGCAGGATACCTATGAGACTCAAGGGAAAAATAAAAAAACGTTATTGGCTTCTGGGCCTGTTGATTCTGCTGTTGGGCGTCTGGCTTTGGCAATTTCTCAACGCGCCAGCGCCGGTTTATCAGACCATGATTGTGCGCAAAGGCGAGCTGCAACAAAGCGTGCTGGCGACCGGCAAGCTGGATGCGTTGCGTAAAGTTGACGTGGGTGCGCAGGTCAGCGGGCAGCTAAAAACGCTGTCGGTGAATATTGGCGATAAAGTGAAAAAAGATCAGCTGTTGGGGGTTATCGATCCCGAACAGGCGCAAAACCAGATCAAAGAAGTTGAGGCTACGCTGATGGAGTTGCGAGCGCAGCGACGCCAGGCTGTAGCGCAGGCAAAACTTGCGCAGGTGACGTTAAATCGCCAACGGGCGCTGGCAAAAACGCAGGCTGTTTCGCAACAGGATCTGGATACTGCCGTAACCGATCTGGAAGTCAGGCAGGCACAAATCGGCACCATTGATGCACAAATCAAACGTAATCAGGCTTCATTAGACACCGCAAAAACTAACCTTGATTACACGCAGATCGTGGCACCGATGGCCGGTGAAGTCACTGAAATCACCACTAAACAAGGCCAGACGGTAATTGCGGCTCAGCAAGCGCCGAACATTCTGACGCTTGCCGATCTCAGCACGATGCTGGTGAAAGCCCAAGTTTCTGAAGCGGACGTCATTCACCTGAAGCCCGGCCAAAAAGCATGGTTTACGGTGCTTGGCGATCCGTTGACGCGCTATGAAGGTGTGTTAATCGATATTTTGCCCACGCCGGTTAAAGTTAACGACGCGATATTTTATAACGCACGTTTTGAAGTCCCGAACCCGAAAGGTGTGCTGCGTCTGGAAATGACCGCACAGGTGCATATTCAACTCGGTGGTGTGAAAGATGTGTTAACCATACCGCTTGCAGCTCTGGGTGAGCCGGTTGGTGATAACCGTTATAAAGTTTCGGTTTTACGCAACGGTGAAACTCGCGACCGTGAAATTACCATCGGTATGCGTAATGACACTCAGGCGCAAGTTGCTACAGGCCTCACCGAAGGCGAAGAAGTAGTGATTGGGAAAAGCACTGCCGGGAGTGCACCATGACAGCACTGCTTGAGCTACGGGATATTCGCCGTAGCTATCCGTCGGGAGACGAACAAGTTGAAGTGCTTAAAGGCATCAATATCGCTATTGAAGCGGGTGAGATGGTGGCGATTGTCGGGGCGTCAGGCTCTGGCAAATCCACGCTGATGAATATTCTTGGCTGCCTCGATAAACCCAGCAGTGGCAGTTACAAAGTTGCCGGGCAGGATATCGCTCTGCTCGATAGTGACGCACTCGCCACGCTGCGGCGTGAGCACTTTGGTTTTATCTTCCAGCGCTACCATTTGCTTTCACACCTGAATGCGACGCAAAACGTCGAAGTACCCGCGGTGTATGCAGGTACGGCACGGGTTTATCGCCAGCAACGTGCGCGTGCATTGCTGATGCGCCTCGGGCTGACAGACCGTGTTGATTATCTCCCTTCGCAGCTTTCCGGTGGCCAGCAGCAGCGCGTCAGTATTGCCCGAGCGTTGATGAATGGCGGCCAGGTGATTCTTGCTGATGAACCAACCGGCGCGCTGGATAGTCACTCTGGTGAAGAGGTGATGGCGACGCTCAAACAACTGTGCGAGCAGGGGCATACGGTCATCATCGTGACCCACGACCCGAGTATTGCGGCTCAGGCGCAGCGTGTTATTGAAATTCGTGACGGCGAAATTATCAGTAACCCGCCTTCACTGGCGCAGCAACCCGGTGTGCCGAAAGAAGTGAAAATCCAGCCGACTTACTCGGCATTTCAGCAAACACTCAGTAGTTTCCGCGAAGCATTTACCATGGCCTGGCTTGCGTTGGCGGCGAATAAAATGCGCACGCTGTTGACCATGCTTGGGATTATTATCGGTATAGCTTCTGTGGTATCGATTGTCATCGTCGGTGATGCGGCAAAACAGATGGTGTTACAGGATATTCGCTCGATAGGTACCAATACGATTGATATCTATCCCGGTAAAGATTTTGGTGATGATGATCCACAGTATCAGCAAGCGCTGAAATACGACGACCTGGCAGCCATCAGCCAACAACCATGGGTCAGTTCCGCCACGCCTGCTCTTTCGAGCAACTTACGCTTACGCTATGGCAACGTTGATGCTGCCGCCAGCGTGAACGGTGTCAGTAGCCAATATTTTAACGTCTATGGCATGACTTTTAGCGAAGGTAATACCTTTAATGAAGAACAGTTGGCAGGGCGTGCGCAGGTTGTCGTGCTTGATAGAAACACCAAACGCCAGCTATTTCCTGATAAAGCCAAAGTTGTTGGCGAAATTATATTAGTGGGGAATATGCCCGCAACAGTGATTGGTGTGGCGCAGGAGAAGCAGTCGATGTTTGGCAGCAGTAAAATTCTGCGTGTCTGGCTGCCGTATAACACTATGGCTGGGCGCGTTATGGGGCAAAGCTGGCTGAATTCCATCACGGTGCGTGTCAAAGAAGGCTACAATAGCCACGAGGCCGAACAACAGCTCAATCGCTTGTTGCAGTTACGCCATGGTAAGAAAGATTTCTTCACCTACAACATGGATGGCCTGTTGAAAACGGCGGAAAAGACCACACGTACTCTTCAGATGTTCCTGACTTTGGTGGCGGTAATTTCGTTGTTGGTGGGTGGGATTGGCGTGATGAACATCATGCTGGTGTCAGTAACGGAGCGTACTAAAGAGATCGGTATTCGCATGGCAGTTGGCGCCAGGGCAAGCGATGTATTGCAGCAGTTTCTGATTGAGGCGGTGCTGGTGTGTCTGGTTGGCGGTGCGTTGGGGATCTCGCTATCTCTGCTTATTGCCTTCACATTGCAACTGGTTTTGCCGGGCTGGGAAATCGGTTTTTCACCCATGGCGTTGTTAACCGCATTTGCTTGTTCGACTGCGACGGGAATTATTTTTGGCTGGTTGCCGGCGAGAAATGCCGCAAGATTGAACCCGATTGATGCGCTGGCGCGTGAATAATTTTCATCTTTGGTATTACGTTTGGTTATAAAAATGCCAGCGTACAAGCTGGCATTTTGATTTAGGGATGTACACAATGAAACAAAGGGTCAGGCGACCGCAGCTTCGAGCTCCAGAGGCACAATCAAGCTAGCGTGATTGCCTTTTGGCCCCTGATGTACATCAAACCTGACTGTTTGCCCGGCTTTAAGCGTTCTGTAACCATCCATCTGAATGGTGGAGTAATGAGCGAAGATATCTTCGCCGCCGCCTTCAGGGCAGATAAAACCGAACCCTTTGGCGTTATTGAACCATTTAACTGTACCCGTCTCCATGCTTCTACATCCTTCGAAAATCTTATAAGTGAGATGGAATGAACCGGTGGGTGAGGGCGGGCTGTTCAAAACCTCGCCAACTCACGCTTGTACAATGTAGATAATTTAACCATGTCGTCAAGCGTTGCACGGGGGTGATCGATTGAAAATGAATCAAAAATTTGAAGCAGTTAACGCTATTGTGATTAATGTGACAGAGCTCTCTATTGTCAATTGCTGTCCCTTTTAAACACGATGAGTCACGTTAACTAAAAGCGTATTACACTCAACCTATGGGCTTCGCCTTAATGACAATGGGCGATTAAACATGATGACAATTTGCAATGGGTAAGACGAACGATTGGTTGGATTTCGACCAGCTGGTGGGTGACAAACTGCGCGAAGCGCTGAAACCACCATCGATGTATAAAGTTATGTTAATGAACGATGACTACACGCCGATGGAATTTGTTATTGACGTGCTGCAAAAGTTCTTTTCTTATGATGTAGAACGTGCAACGCAATTGATGCTCACTGTGCACTATCAGGGTAAAGCTATCTGTGGCATTTTTACTGCAGAAGTAGCAGAAACCAAAGTCGCGTTAGTGAACCAGTATGCAAGGGAGCATGAGCATCCGCTGCTGTGTACGCTAGAAAAAGCCTGAAGAAGGCAAAATTTGGGGGAGGTGCCTATGCTCAATCAAGAACTGGAACTCAGTTTAAATATGGCTTTCGCCAGAGCGCGCGAGCACCGACATGAGTTTATGACTGTCGAGCATCTGTTACTGGCTTTGCTCAGTAACCCATCGGCTCGCGAAGCGCTGGAAGCGTGTAGCGTAGATCTGGTGGCGCTGCGACAGGAACTCGAGGCCTTCATCGAACAAACCACACCGGTTCTGCCAGCCAGTGAAGAAGAGCGAGATACTCAACCTACGCTTAGCTTCCAGCGCGTGCTGCAACGTGCGGTGTTCCACGTCCAGTCTTCTGGTCGCAGTGAAGTCACAGGCGCAAATGTGCTGGTGGCTATCTTTAGCGAGCAGGAATCCCAGGCAGCGTACCTGCTGCGTAAACATGAAGTCAGCCGACTTGATGTGGTGAACTTCATCTCTCACGGTACACGTAAAGACGAACCTAATCAGGCACCGGGTGCAGAAAATCCGGTCAATGAAGAGCAAGCAGGCGGGGAGGAACGTATGGAAAACTTCACCACCAATCTCAACCAGCTTGCACGTGTGGGAGGGATCGATCCGCTGATTGGCCGCGAGAAAGAGCTTGAGCGCGCCATTCAGGTTCTGTGCCGTCGCCGTAAGAACAACCCGCTGTTAGTGGGTGAATCAGGCGTAGGTAAAACGGCGATTGCTGAAGGTCTTGCCTGGCGTATCGTGCAGGGTGACGTTCCGGAAGTGATTGCTGATTGCACTATTTACGCGCTGGATATTGGTTCGCTGCTGGCGGGCACTAAATATCGCGGTGACTTTGAGAAACGTTTCAAAGCGCTGCTTAAACAGCTTGAGCAGGATCAGAACAGCATCCTGTTTATTGATGAAATTCATACCATTATCGGTGCAGGTGCCGCGTCGGGTGGGCAAGTTGATGCCGCAAACTTGATCAAGCCGCTGCTGTCGAGTGGTAAGATCCGTGTTATCGGTTCAACCACTTACCAGGAATTCAGCAATATCTTTGAGAAAGACCGTGCTCTGGCGCGTCGCTTCCAGAAAATTGATATTACTGAGCCAAGCGTTGAAGAAACCGTTCAGATTATTAACGGCCTGAAACCGAAATACGAAGCGCACCATGACGTACGTTATACCGCGAAAGCGATTCGTGCGGCGGTGGAGCTGGCGGTGAAATACATCAATGACCGCCACCTGCCAGATAAAGCTATTGACGTTATCGACGAAGCGGGTGCCCGCAGCCGTCTGATGCCGGTGAGCAAGCGTAAGAAAACCGTGAATGTTGCTGACATCGAAACCGTGGTTGCACGTATTGCACGTATCCCGGAGAAGAGTGTTTCAGCAAGCGATCGCGATACGCTCAGAAGCCTTGACGATCGTCTGAAAATGCTGGTGTTTGGCCAGGATAAAGCCATTGAGGCATTAACCGAAGCCATCAAAATGAGCCGTGCTGGATTGGGCCATGATCACAAGCCTGTGGGTTCATTCCTGTTTGCCGGGCCAACGGGCGTCGGCAAAACGGAAGTCACCGTTCAGTTGGCGAAATCGCTGGGCATTGAGCTGTTGCGTTTTGATATGTCGGAATACATGGAACGCCACACAGTGAGCCGTTTGATTGGCGCACCTCCAGGTTACGTTGGTTTCGACCAGGGCGGCCTGCTGACGGATGCAGTGATTAAACATCCTCACTCTGTGTTGTTGCTCGATGAAATCGAAAAAGCGCACCCGGATGTCTTTAACTTGTTATTACAAGTAATGGATAACGGCACGCTGACCGATAACAACGGGCGCAAAGCCGATTTCCGTAACGTGATTCTGGTCATGACCACCAACGCCGGTGTGCGTGAAACCGAGCGTAAGTCTATTGGCCTGATTCGTCAGGACAACAGCACCGACGCGATGGAAGAGATCAAGAAGATCTTTACCCCGGAATTCCGTAACCGTCTGGATAACATTATTTGGTTCAACCATCTGTCTACAGATGTGATCCACCAGGTGGTCGACAAATTTATCGTTGAACTTCAGGTGCAGCTGGATCAGAAAGGGGTGTCTCTGGAAGTGAGCCAGGAAGCACGCGATTGGCTGGCAGAAAAAGGCTATGACCGTGCGATGGGTGCTCGTCCCATGACACGTGTTATTCAGGACAACCTGAAAAAACCACTCGCTAACGAGCTATTATTTGGTTCACTGGTGGATGGTGGACAGGTAACGGTGGCACTGGATAAAGAGAATCAGAAACTGATTTATAATTTCCATAGTGCGCAGAAACATAAACCGGAAGCTGCTCATTAATTTTAAATATATACCCAAAGTATTACGGGTATAAAAAAAGGCCAGGTCATTGACCTGGCCTTTCTATTATTAAATTGTTTACGCCGCCTGTTTATCACGCAGCGTTAAATAAAACTATCAGCGACTACGGAAGACAATGCGGCCTTTGCTCAGGTCGTACGGGGTCAGCTCTACAGTGACTTTGTCACCCGTCAGGATGCGGATATAGTTTTTACGCATTTTACCGGAGATATGAGCGGTTACCACGTGCCCGTTTTCCAGCTCAACGCGGAACATGGTGTTAGGTAACGTATCAAGAACGGTACCCTGCATTTCAATATTGTCTTCTTTGGCCATCTAATCCTCGAGGGTATCACTACCATAGTTTTGAACCGGCAAGATAATGCCCAAGTTCACGTATCATGTAAAGAATTGTTGGTGAAATCACCAGCGAAAGTGCAATTTGCGCATTACCCAAAACCCACTCAAAAGCTGCACTGTTGGCGCTTACGATGAGGGCTGCGAAGAGATAAACGATGGGCGATCCCTGTTAAAGCTAATCCCAAACGGCGGCGGGGTAATGAGCAGAGCTCACTCTGCGGGGCTAATTATAACACTCTTAACAGTAATGTGCCGTAAACATTATCGTTACGACAGTATTTGTGGCACCCAGCAATAAGATGCAAGATGCTGCGGACGAAAAGTAGACAAATGCTCCAGATATTCACGACGAGGAATTTCAATCGCTCCCAATGATGCGGTATGGGCATTTAGCACCTGGCAATCAATCAGCTTGCCACCATAACTGAGAAAGTGTTGGCAGAAGACCAGCAGCGCCGTTTTTGAAGCATTTTCCCTGCGGCTGAACATGGATTCACCACAAAACAGAGATCCTTGTGCAACACCATATACTCCGCCAACCAATTCTTTATCTTCCCAGACTTCAATCGAATGGGCGTGGCCTAATTCATGAAGCCGTTTATAGGCGTCGATGATTTCAGGGGTAATCCAGGTTCCTTCGTCGCGATCGTCAGCGCACTCGCTGATCACACGCTCGAAAGCATGATTCAGGGTCACCCGATATGGGGAGTTGCGGTGAAAACGCTTCATGCTGCGACTAAGGTGAAACTGATCCGGAAAAAGCACCGCGCGCGGGTCTGGCGACCACCATAAAATGGGGTCACCAGGGGAGAACCATGGAAAGATGCCGCGCTGATAAGCCATCAGCAAACGAGCCGGGCTTAAGTCTCCCCCGAGCGCCAGTAACCCATTAGGTTCACGCAACGCGCCTTCCGGTGAGGGGAAGGCGATTGAGTCACGGGAAAGCTGAATAAGGCGCATGACGTCCAAACTCCAGGGGGCAGTAAATATTGATAATAGACCAATTACACAGCCTACAAACGCTGGTGGAAATGATAATAACGCCCACCGCTGGCCATTAAATCTGGGTGATTACCTTGCTCAATAATTTGCCCGTTGTCCATCACAATTATGCTGTCGAAATTAGCGAGTCCACGCAGGCGATGGGTAACCATCAGCACGGTCTTTTCTTTGGTCACTTCGGCCAGCAAATCAAGTATCTGGCGCTCTGTTTCAGCATCCAGACCCTCAGTTGGTTCGTCCAATAAGAACAGAGGGGCATCGTGTAATAACGCACGTGCAATCGCCAGTCGACGTAACTCGCCGCCAGACAGCTGTCGGCCACCTTCACCAAGCCAGCTATTGAGACCAGCATCTTCTAATAACTTCTCAAGACCAACGCGGGTCAGGATACTGCTGAGTTGTTCATCGCTGGCCTGCGGAGCTGCAAGCAGTAAGTTATCGCGCAATGTGGCGCTAAACAGATGTACACGTTGTGATACGACGCTCGTGGCAGCACGCAAAGCCGTTTCATCAAATTGACTTAAGGCTTCGCCATTAATACGAATTTCGCCGTGGTGTGGTTCCCAGGCGCGAGTAAGTAACTGGAGTAGAGTGGATTTCCCACAGCCAGTGCGCCCCAGAATCGCGACATGTTGTCCTGCATCGACTTTAAGCGAGATACCGCGTAACGCCATCTGCGACTGGTCAGGATAAGCAAAGCTCAGATTGTTGATATCCAGCGCTACGCGTTCAGGAACGGCATGAGGTTGCTCAGTGAACACCACTTCTGGTTTTTGGCTAGTGATTTCCGTAACGCGCAGTGCCGAGGTAATCACCTGGCCCAGATGTTGAAACGCACCGGTGACCGGAGCCAGGGCTTCGAAAGAGGCAAGGGCACAGAACACAAACAACGCGATAAGCGCGCCAGGTGTGGTATTCCCGCCAACACCCGCCGCAGCCATCCACAGCATCAATATTACTGCCGCGCCGCTAATAAGCAGCATCACGGCTTGCGAGAGAGCCGTAAGCTCAGCCTGGCGGCGCTGTGCTTCTTGCCAGCGATCTTCAGTCGCTTCGAGTTGCTGGCGATAACGCTGGGTAGCGCCAAAAATGGTTAACTCTGCGTGGCCCTGTAGCCATGCTGTGAGTTGCTGACGGTATTGTCCACGTTGGACAGTGATTGCCTCACCGGTTGATTTTCCAGCGAAATAAAACACCGGCGGTAACAACACTAACGTCGCCAGTAAGATAGCGCCGAGCGTAAGCGCCAACTCTACATCGAGCCAGCTTAAACCGAAGGTCACCACGACGATCACGACAAACGCGCCAACCATCGGAGAAATCACGCGCAGGTAAAGATGGTCAAGGGTGTCGACATCAGCAACCAGGCGATTAAGTAATTCGCCCTGACGAAAGCGTGCCAGTCCGGCAGGGGAGAGCGGAAGCAGTTTGCTAAAAGTGGAGACGCGCAAATGTTGAAGCACGCGGAACGTCGCATCATGGCTGACCAGACGTTCAAAGTAACGCCCTGCGGTACGCGTAATTGCACCACCACGCACACCAGCGGCAGGCAGCATATAGTTAAAACTATAAATGCCCGCTACGCCGACAACGGCCGAGGCTGACAGGAACCAGCCCGAAAGCGTCAGAAGCCCAATACTTGCCAGTAGCGTGATAATTGCCAGCACCACGCCAAGCGTCAGCAGCCATTTATGGCGACAATAAAGCGCCAGGTAGGGTAGTAAAGCGCGCATTAAATCTCCTCCTGGCGATGAGCCAGTAACGTGGCAAACGGGCCTTCCTGAGAGGCAAGCGTTGCGTAATCTCCTTGCTGCACGATACGACCATCACGCATCACCCACACCTCGTCCCAGCCGCTGATGTAGTCCAACTGGTGCGTTACCATTAACGTCGTTTGTTGACGGGAAGCGTCACTTAAAGCATCCATTACTCGCTGCTCGCTGTGAGCGTCCAGGCTTGCGGCTGGTTCATCCAGCAGTAACAATCCGCATGGCATCAATAAGGCGCGTGCTACGGCGACACGTTGTGCCTGGCCGACCGATAAGCGTGCAGCAGCTTCGCCAAGAGGTGTATCAATACCTTGCGGTAACAACGGCAGGAATTCGCTGACAGAGGCTTTTTCCAGTGCGGTAGCTAATTGTTCAGAGCTCGCATCTGGGGCACTCAACAGCACGTTTTCGCGGATGGTTGGAGCCGGAAGTTGTGGGTTTTGCCCAACCCAACTGAGTTGTTCGCGCCACCATTTAGGTTCAAGCTCTGAAAGCTCAATACCGTTGACCAGCAACTGCCCTTGATAAGGTAAAAAGCCAGATAACACATTGAGCAGTGAGCTTTTACCCGCACCACTTTGCCCAACCAAAACGACGCGTTGGTTGCCTGAAAGAGTGAAGTTCAGAGGCCCTGCGAGAACTTTTTCTTCGGTCGACAGGATAACTAAATCACGCGCTTCAATGCAGATAGGTTCGTTGCAATTAAATTGTGCACTGCCTTTTTTACGTTCCTGCAATGGTGCATCGAGGAATGTCATCAGGCTATCAGCTGCACCTACGGCTTGTGCTTTAGCGTGATAGAAAGTGCCTAAATCGCGTAGCGGTTGGAAAAACTCAGGAGCGAGAATCAGGGCCAGAAAACCAGCAAACAGAGTCACGCCGGTGCTGTAATGGCCGAAGTTAAGTTCGCCCAGATAGGAGAAGCCGAAGTAAACCGCAACCACCGCGATTGAAAGTGAGGCGAAGAACTCCAGTACGCCGGATGAGAGGAACGCAAGGCGTAAAACTTCCATAGTACGCTGGCGGAAATCCTGCGAAGCAACACGGATATTTTCTGTTTCCGCGCTACCACGGTTAAACAAGCGAAGTGTTTCCATACCACGTAGGCGGTCAAGGAAATGTCCGCTCAGTCGTGCAAGCGCCTGGAAGTTACGGCGGTTCGCATCTGCAGCCCCCATACCTACCATCGCCATAAACAGCGGGATAAGCGGTGCGGTGCAAAGCAAAATCAACGCAGCGACCCAGTTGGATGGGAAAATTACGATTAAAATCAGTACCGGAACCATCACCGCAAGCGACATCTGTGGCAGGTAACGGGCGTAATAATCGTGCATATCTTCAATCTGTTCGAGAACCAGCGTTGCCCAACTGCCGACAGGTTTACCCTGAATTGAGGCAGGACCGGCTTCATGCACGCGGTCGAGCACTTTACGGCGTATTTCCTGCCGAATATGAAGCCCGGCGTAGAAACCGACTTTTTCTCGCAGCCATACGACCCAGGCTCGTAATACAAAAATCAGAATCAGGATAACGAACAGCAGAAGCAAAGCTTCACGCGGTATGTTTTCCATAATCATATGCTGCAACATCCTGGCTAAAATCCAGGCCTGAGCAACGATTAATAGCCCACTGACCAAACCCAAAAAACGGGAAAGCCCCAGCCAGCGGCGCGAGATAATACTTTGTGTTTTTAGCCAGCGGCTAAGTTCTTTTTGACGGGTTTTATTCATGGTTGCCAGTGCAGGTAAATGATGAATTATCAGGCAAAATTTGCGGGCAATGTTACAACGCAGGCAAAAGAAAGGCGACTTATTCAGTCGCCTTTACGTATCTTCAAATTGTCGCTATGGATTACGAGAGTTACTTATTCTGTTCGGCGAGTCCGTCCAGGTAACGCTCAGCATCTAATGCAGCCATACATCCTGTGCCTGCAGAGGTAATTGCCTGGCGGTAGATATGGTCCATAACATCACCTGCGGCAAATACACCAGGTATGCTGGTTTGCGTGGCATTACCGTGGATACCGGACTGCACTTTGATGTAACCATTCTCCAGCTCTAGCTGACCGTCAAAAATCCCAGTGTTCGGGCTGTGGCCGATAGCAACAAACAGCCCTGCAACTTCTAACTCTTCCGTCTGGTCAGTGTTATGCGCATCGCGCAGACGCAAACCACTAACACCCATTTGATCGCCAGTGACTTCATCCAGCGTGCGGTTAGTGTGAAGTACGATATTACCGTTCTTCACCTTATCCATCAGGCGATTAATAAGGATTTTCTCCGCACGGAAGCTGTCGCGGCGGTGAATCAAATGCACTTCAGAGGCAATGTTTGCCAGATAAAGCGCTTCTTCAACTGCGGTGTTACCGCCGCCGATGACTGCAACTTTTTGATTGCGGTAGAAGAAACCATCGCAGGTAGCGCAGGCGGAAACGCCACGGCCTTTAAATGCCTCTTCTGAAGGCAGCCCCAGGTAACGTGCTGAAGCGCCGGTTGCGATGATCAACGCATCACACGTGTATTCACCACTGTCACCCGTCAGACGGAATGGACGATTCTGGAGATCAACTTTAGAAATGTGATCGAACAGAATTTCGGTTTCGAATTTAGTTGCGTGTTCGTGCATGCGCTCCATCAGAGCGGGGCCAGTCAGGTCATTTGGATCACCCGGCCAGTTCTCGACTTCGGTCGTAGTGGTCAATTGGCCACCTTTTTCCATCCCGGTAATTAAAACGGGCTTGAGGTTGGCGCGCGCCGCGTAGACTGCTGCGGTGTAGCCCGCAGGGCCGGAGCCAAGAATTAGCAATTTACTGTGTTTAGCGGTGCCCATGAGATCCTCATTGTTCGTTGGCAGACAATCGAGGGATTGTAGGGAATTTGGCGGGTTAAAAAAAGGGTGCAACGATTTTGTTAACTATATGTGCAATAGCTCAACTCAATCAGCCATTGCTGAACGCATATAAAACGCATAAAAATCCGTCTAAATAGGGTAATTAGTCACGCAGGTAAAGTGATGAATAATCATCAACTGCCCCGGATATATGGCACGTTCCACTAAATTTCGATGTTTTGCTTTGACAATCCGCTAAGCATTTGCGAAAACATTCGAGGAAGAAAAACATTTGGTATGAGAGCAGTAAAATAATCACGCATACCTGATGCAATTTTACCGGGTTATTGAAATCTACTCATGGCGTGGACAGACGCCATGAGTGATGTCGATGGCAGCCGTTGGGCACCGGTCTTCTCACGTACACCCGGAACAGTGACGTTGACCGGGTTATGGCAGGTGAAGGAAGGAACACAGAGAGACAATAATAATGGTAGATAGTAAGAAGCGCCCTGGCAAAGATCTCGACCGCATCGATCGTAACATTCTTAATGAGCTACAGAAGGATGGGCGTATTTCCAACGTCGAGCTTTCGAAGCGTGTTGGGCTTTCACCGACTCCGTGCCTTGAGCGCGTGCGTCGTCTGGAACGACAGGGTTTCATTCAGGGCTATACCGCTCTGTTGAACCCGCATTATCTGGATGCATCACTTCTGGTTTTTGTTGAGATTACTCTGAATCGTGGCGCGCCAGATGTGTTTGAGCAATTTAACGCCGCAGTGCAAAAACTTGAAGAAATTCAAGAGTGTCATTTGGTATCCGGTGATTTCGACTATTTGTTGAAGACTCGTGTGCCTGATATGTCTGCGTACCGCAAATTACTAGGCGAGACCTTGTTGCGACTGCCGGGTGTGAACGATACCCGTACCTATGTGGTCATGGAAGAGGTCAAACAGAGCAATCGTCTGGTTATTAAGACCCGTTAACACGGGCCAGGTGCAAAATCTGCGTATTTTGGTTACACTCCTGGTCATTCATACAGCCACAGTGCCGGGAATGCCCGGCACTGTGGCTCTCCATATTTATTAAGGACCTGGAGAGTCTTACTTGAGCCAGGAATACACCGAAGAAAAAGAAGTTACATTGAGGAAACTCAGCAGCGGGCGTCGGGCATTAGAGGCCTTACTCCTCCTTGTTGCCATTTTTGCCGTCTATTTGATGGTAGCGCTGCTTAGTTTTAATCCTTCCGATCCCAGTTGGTCACAAACCGCATGGCACGAACCTATTCATAATTTAGGTGGGATGCCGGGTGCGTGGTTGGCCGATACGCTGCTGTTTATTTTTGGCGTAATGGCCTACACCATTCCGGTTATCATTATCGGTGCGTGTTGGTTTACTTTCCGCAATCGGGATAACGAAGAATTTATTGATTATTTTGCCGTTTCCTTACGCCTTATAGGCGTATTGGCCATGGTACTTACCGCCTGCGGCCTTGCTGCGATTAACGCCGATGATATTTGGTATTTTGCCTCCGGCGGGGTGATCGGTAGTTTGCTGAGCACTGCCATGATGCCATTGCTTAACAGCAGTGGCGGTACTATTGCTCTGTTGTGCGTGTGGGCGGCAGGTCTAACGTTGTTTACTGGTTGGTCCTGGGTCGGTATTGCTGAGAAAATTGGTAGTGCAACTTTGAGCGTGCTGACATTTGCCAGCAACCGCACTCGCCGAGATAACACCTGGCAGGACGATGATTATGACTACGAAGAAGAACATGATGAAGAACACGCACCAGCAGTAGAAAAGCGTGAGTCTCGTCGTGCGCGTATTTTACGTGGGGCATTGGCTCGCAAGCAGCGTATCTCAGAGAAATTCGCCAATCCAAATGCACGCAAAACAGACTCGGCGCTATTTTCTGGCAAAAGAATGGATGATGCCGAGGATGATGTTTTGTTCTCGCCAAATAAAGCCACACTCCCGGAAGATGACGTGCTCTTCTCTGGTAACAAAGCAACGTTGCCAGAAAGCGATGAGTACGATCCGCTATTACACGGACAGTCTATTGTCGCGCCAGTCGCTGCTGCTGCCGCAATGGCGAACCCTGCTTATGCCGCTCCAGTGATGCCAACGGGTACCGTATCTCCTGTAGCCACGCCTGCGCCGGAAGTGGTGGAGACTCCGGCAATCGCCTGGGAACCTGCACCGACAACGGTGACTCCTGATCCGGTGCTTGCACCGACACCTGAAAGTTACCATGCGCCTCGAGCAGCGGAACAATACAACTCGCAACAGGTGACCAGCCATTGGTCTGAACCAGAAATGGTTCAGCCTGTTGTTGAACCAGCTCCTGTTCAGCCAGTTTATTACGATCCAACACCCGTTCAACCAATTGCTGAGCCTGAACCTGTTGAAGAGATAAAGCCGGCCGTTCGTCCACCGATCTATCATTTTGAAGAAGTCGAAGCCAAACGTGCTCGTGAACGTGAACAACTGGCGGCCTGGTATCAGCCGGTTAATGAACCGAAACCCGATCCTTATGGGTATGACAGTTCCCCGGCATTTGCATCTACATCAGTGCCGGATTCTTCACGTTCTGAAGCGCCAGCTATACCTCAGGGCTTCTCTGGCGTTGTGCCGGAGGTTCCGATCGTAGCGGCTCCATCTGTTCCGCAAGGTGTTAAAGATGCAGCGAAAGCTGCGGGTGCCGTGGCTGCGTTTAGTCCGGTATTCAGTATTGCCAGCGATGCGCCACGCCCTCAGGTTAAAGAGGGGATTGGCCCACAGCTACCACGTCCGAATCGTGTACGCGTGCCGACTCGTCGTGAACTTGCCTCTTACGGAATTAAGTTGCCGTCTCAGCGTATGGCTGAAGAGGAAGCGCGTCGCCAGAATGGCATGGATATTGAAGACGACTATGCCGACGATGCACAAGAAATGGAACAGCATGAACTTGCTCGCCAGTTTGCGGCTCAACAGCAGCAGCGTTATGGTGAAGAGTATGAAGACGACTCTTTGCAGCAAGACGAAGATGAGGCCGAGCAGGCTGAATTAGCCCGCCAGTTTGCTGCACAACAGCAACAGCGTTATTCAGAACCCCAGCAGCAGCCGAATCAGCAACAGCCAAATAATGTGCCGTTCTCATTGGATGATTTTGATTTCTCACCAATGAAAACGTTAGTGAATGATGGACCAAGTGAGCCATTGTTTACGCCGGGTCACGTTGAAGAACCAGTTCCTGTGCAGCAACCGCAAAATTGGCAGGCAGTTCCACAGCCGCATGTGCAACAACAACCGACACCTGCACCAGTTGCCACCCCATCGATAAAAGAAAGCTTGATCCATCCTTTCCTGATGCGTAATGGTGATGACCGTCCGTTGCAGCGCCCAACCACGCCGTTGCCGTCTTTGGATTTGCTGACCTCTCCACCTGCGGAAGTTGAACCAATAGATACTTTTGCTCTTGAGCAAATGGCGCGTCTGGTTGAAGCCCGCCTTGCGGATTACCGCATTAAAGCCGATGTGGTGGATTACTCGCCGGGTCCGGTAATTACACGATTTGAGCTTGATTTAGCGCCTGGAGTTAAAGCCGCGCGTATTTCTAACTTGTCTCGCGACCTTGCTCGTTCGTTGTCGACAGTGGCCGTGCGTGTTGTCGAAGTTATCCCGGGTAAACCGTATGTGGGCCTGGAATTACCAAATAAAAAGCGCCAAACCGTATACCTGCGCGAAGTGCTGGATTGTGCCAAATTCCGTGAAAGCACTTCGCCACTGACAGTGGTATTAGGTAAAGATATAGGTGGCGAACCGGTTATTGCTGATCTTGCAAAAATGCCGCACCTGCTGGTAGCCGGTACAACTGGTTCCGGAAAGTCCGTTGGCGTAAACGCCATGATCCTTAGCATGTTGTATAAAGCCACTCCTGACGATGTGCGCTTTATTATGATCGACCCGAAAATGCTTGAGTTGTCAGTGTATGAAGGCATTCCACATCTGTTAACTGAAGTCGTAACAGATATGAAAGATGCTGCCAATGCATTGCGCTGGAGCGTTAACGAAATGGAACGTCGTTACAAGCTGATGTCCGCGTTAGGCGTGCGAAATCTGGCGGGTTACAACGAACGCGTGTTGGAAGCTGAACGCATGGGCCGCCCAATCCCAGATCCATTCTGGAAGCCGGGCGACAGTATGGAAGTTTCCCATCCAATGCTTGAGAAACTGCCGTATATCGTCGTGCTGGTGGATGAGTTTGCCGACCTGATGATGACGGTCGGTAAGAAAGTTGAAGAGTTGATCGCTCGCCTGGCGCAGAAAGCGCGTGCTGCAGGCATTCACTTAGTTTTAGCTACTCAGCGTCCATCGGTAGATGTGATTACAGGCTTGATTAAAGCCAACATCCCAACGCGTGTGGCGTTTACGGTATCGAGCAAAATTGACTCCCGTACCATCCTCGATCAGGCTGGTGCTGAGTCTCTGCTGGGCATGGGTGACATGCTTTATTCCGGACCAAACTCTACTTTGCCGGTTCGTGTCCATGGTGCGTTTGTTCGTGACCAGGAAGTCCATGCTGTCGTTCAGGACTGGAAAGCGCGTGGTCGCCCACAATACATCACTGGCATTACTTCCGATAACGAAAGTGAAGGCGGTACAGGTGGTGGTCTTGACGGTGATGAAGAACTCGATCCGCTATTTGATCAAGCAGTCGCTTTTGTAGTCGAAAAACGTAAAGCGTCTATTTCCGGAGTTCAGCGTCAGTTCCGCATCGGCTATAACCGTGCAGCCCGAATTGTTGAACAAATGGAAGCGCAGGGTATCGTGAGTCCGCAAGGGCATAATGGTAACCGCGAAGTGCTTGCGCCACCGCCATTTGAATAATTCTAAGCAAAAGAGCCGTCGTTACGGCTCCTTTGCAAAGAAGGGTAAATTACCGGAAAATCAGCTTATTCTTCTGTTGCTACAGAATAACTCTCGACTAGAGTGGGCAGCAGAAATACCACAGCGCAGTCGCTTTGTGGCGCATGAATTTTAAGGAATCATAATGAAAAAAATCGCTATTACTTGTGCTTTGTTGGCTGCTCTGACTGCAACCGCTGCCTGGGCAGACGCCGCAGGTGATCTGAAAGCTCGTCTGGACAAAGTCAGCAGCTTCCACGCGAGTTTTACTCAGAAAGTGACTGATGGCAGCGGTGCCGCAGTCCAGGAAGGTCAGGGTGATTTGTGGGTTAAACGTCCGAATTTGTTCAACTGGCATATGACTCAGCCAGATGAAAGCATTCTGGTTTCTGATGGCAAAACATTGTGGTTCTACAATCCGTTTGTTGAGCAAGTTAGTGCAACTTGGCTGAAAGATGCGACCGGTAATACCCCGTTTATGCTGATTGCGCGCAACCAAAGCAGTGACTGGCAGCAATACAACATCAAACAAAGCGGCGACGATTTTGTTCTGACGCCAAAAACCAGCGCTGGGAACCTTAAACAGTTCACCATAAACGTCGGGAACGACGGGACTATCCATCAGTTCAGTGCGATTGAGCAAGACGATCAACGCAGCAGCTATGCACTGAAAACGCAGCAGAATGGCGCGGTGGATATGAGTAAGTTTACGTTTACCCCGCCTAAAGGCGTGACGGTGGACGACCAACGTAAGTAGAGGTATGAGTGAGCAACCTGTCGCTCGATTTTTCTGAGAATACCTTCAAACCTCTGGCCGCGCGTATGCGGCCAGAAAATCTCGCGCAATATATCGGCCAACAACATCTACTCGCACCGGGCAAACCGCTTCCAAAAGCGATAGAAGCGGGGCATCTCCATTCAATGATTTTATGGGGGCCGCCGGGCACGGGCAAAACGACATTGGCTGAAGTAATTGCTCACTATGCTGACGCGGATGTAGAACGCATTTCGGCTGTCACTTCAGGTGTCAAAGAAATCCGCGAAGCCATAGAGCGCGCACGCCAGAATCGCAATGCCGGGCGGCGCACAATTCTGTTTGTCGACGAAGTCCATCGCTTCAACAAAAGCCAGCAAGATGCTTTTTTGCCGCACATTGAAGACGGCACGATTACGTTTATTGGCGCAACTACTGAAAATCCCTCATTCGAGCTCAATTCGGCACTGTTGTCGCGCGCTCGCGTTTACTTGCTCAAATCGCTCACCACTGAAGATATTGAGAAAGTTCTCGACCAGGCGATGAATGATGCTGCGCGCGGCTACGGTGGGCAAAATATCGTCCTGCCTGATGACACGCGTCTTGCAATCGCAGAACTAGTCAATGGGGACGCACGGCGCGCATTGAACACGCTGGAAATGATGGCTGATATGGCCGAAATCGATGCCAGCGGTCAGCGTGTTCTACAAATTGCTCTGTTAACTGAAATTGCTGGGGAACGCAGTGCTCGCTTTGATAATAAAGGCGACCGTTTTTACGATCTTATTTCTGCGTTACACAAATCGGTGCGTGGCTCATCACCTGATGCAGCTCTGTACTGGTATGCGCGTATTATCACCGCCGGTGGCGATCCGTTATACGTAGCCAGACGTTTGCTTGCGATCGCGTCCGAAGATGTGGGAAATGCCGATCCTCGTGGGATGCAGGTTGCTATTTCTGCGTGGGACTGCTTTACCCGTGTCGGCCCGGCAGAAGGCGAACGTGCAATTGCTCAGGCCATTGTTTATTTAGCCTGCGCACCTAAAAGTAATGCGGTTTACACTGCATTCAAAGCCGCAATGGCGGATGCTCGTGAGCGTCCGGATTATGACGTTCCGGTTCATTTACGTAATGCCCCAACCAAATTGATGAAAGAAATGGGGTATGGTCAGGAGTATCGCTACGCTCATGATGAACCCAATGCTTATGCTTCCGGAGAAGTTTACTTCCCGCAGGAAATGGCACAAACACGTTATTATCAGCCGACAAACAGAGGTCTTGAAGGCAAGATTGGTGAAAAGCTCGCCTGGCTTGCTGAACAGGATCAAAATAGCCCGACAAAACGCTACCGATAATTCAGGCGTTGCGGTAAGGTTAGCAAGACTATCATTGCGGTTGCAGGCTGTGACCGCTATCCCCTTCATTTAATTCGATAAGCACAGGATAAGCATGCTCGATCCCAATCTACTGCGTACAGAGCCAGACGCAGTCGCTGAAAAACTGGCACGCCGAGGCTTCAAGCTGGATGTAGAAACGCTGCGCTCTCTCGAAGAGCGTCGTAAAGTATTGCAGGTAAAAACTGAAAATCTGCAGGCTGAGCGTAACTCGCGATCGAAATCCATTGGCCAGGCGAAAGCTCGTGGGGAAGACATCGAGCCGTTGCGTTTGCAAGTCAACCAGTTGGGTGAAGAGCTGGATGCAGCGAAAACTGAACTTGATGTCCTGCTTGAAGAGATCCGCGACATCGCGCTGACGTTGCCTAACATCCCGGACGATTGCGTGCCGATGGGTAAAGACGACAGTGAGAACGTTGAAGTCAGCCGTTGGGGTGAGCCGCGTAAATTCGATTTTGAAGTGCGTGACCACGTGACGCTGGGCGAAATGGCTAAAGGCCTGGATTTCGCTTCTGCAGTTAAACTGACCGGTTCCCGTTTCGTTGTGATGCAAGGGCAAATTGCCCGTCTGCACCGCGCCCTGAGCCAGTTTATGCTTGACCTGCATACTGAGCAGCATGGTTATATTGAGAACTATGTTCCGTACCTGGTAAACCACGACACGCTTTATGGTACAGGCCAATTGCCTAAATTTGCTGGTGACTTGTTCCATACTCGTCCGCTGGAAGAAGAAGCCGATGCCAGCAACTACGCATTGATCCCAACCGCAGAAGTGCCGTTGACCAACCTGGTGCGTGATGAAATTCTCGATGAAGATACTCTGCCGCTGAAAATGACCGCACATACCCCATGCTTCCGTTCCGAAGCGGGTTCTTACGGTCGTGACACCCGTGGCCTGATTCGTCAGCACCAGTTCGATAAAGTAGAAATGGTTCAGATTGTACGCCCTGAAGATTCTATGGATGCACTGGAAGAACTGACGGGACACGCAGAGAAAGTGCTGCAATTATTGGGTCTACCATATCGTAAAGTGCTGCTGTGCAGTGGCGATATCGGTTTCGGCTCGGCTAAAACCTACGATCTTGAAGTCTGGTTGCCGGCGCAGGACACTTACCGTGAAATCTCTTCTTGTTCGAACATGTGGGATTTCCAGGCACGTCGTCTACAGGCTCGTTGCCGTAGCAAAGCAGACAAGAAAACCCGTCTGGTGCATACGCTGAACGGTTCTGGTCTGGCTGTAGGCCGTACTCTGGTTGCGGTGCTGGAAAACTATCAGCAGGCTGATGGCCGAATCGAAGTTCCTGAAGTGCTGCGTCCGTACATGAAAGGGCTCGAGTTCATCGGCTAATGTATTAGTGCTGCTTTATTCTTGAAAAGCGCCTGCGGGCGCTTTTTTTATGCCGTAAACATTCTCATTACCACAGATAATCTGCCTTTATTGACACCAGACAATAACAAATACCCCTATATGAGTATTATCCCTCCCGGAAAGAGAGTGGTGATTATTAATACAATTCGTTCAGGGTCCTTATCATTTGATGGTTTCAGGTTACATGATGTAACTGGACTGACAATTTTGGCCCAGACATAAACCAAAAACACTCCTTTCTCTTTTGGGCTGAGCAATGGATACGCGTGCCGCAATTTAGTCAGTAACCGTTGCCAGCTTGTTTAAATGTGAGCACTAAACAAGTGGGTCATTATGAAAGAGAAAACTTCTAATGCGGTCCTTACCGCACAAGTGAGTCGCCGTAAGCTGGTGCAAACCACTGCTATCGGTGGACTTGCTGCTGCGAGTGGAGCATTAACACTTCCCTTTAGCCGCCTGGCTTTTGCACAGACCGCCTCTGATACCGAAAGCGCTGCTGAAAAAGTTATCTGGAGCGCCTGTACAGTAAACTGCGGCAGCCGTTGCCCACTTCGGATGCATGTGGTGGACGGTGAAGTAAAATACGTTGAGACAGACAATACCGGTGATGACAATTATGAAGGGTTGCATCAGGTTCGTGCCTGCCTGCGTGGCCGCTCAATGCGTCGTCGTGTCTATAATGCCGATCGTCTGAAATATCCAATGAAGCGTGTTGGTGCACGTGGAGAAGGGAAATTTGAGCGCATCAGTTGGGATGAAGCCTACGACACCATCGCTAACAGCATGAAAGGCATCATCAAAGAGTACGGTAACGAAGCCATTTACCTGAACTACGGCACCGGTACGCTGGGTGGCACGATGACCCGTTCCTGGCCGCCGGGTTCAACATTAATCGCCCGCCTGATGAACTGCTGTGGTGGTTATCTGAACCATTATGGCGACTATTCAACTGCGCAAATCGCTGCTGGCCTGAACTATACCTACGGTGGCTGGGCGGATGGCAATAGCCCATCTGATATTGAAAACAGCAAATTAGTCGTGCTGTTTGGCAATAACCCTGGTGAAACGCGTATGAGCGGCGGCGGGGTGACTTACTATCTTGAACAAGCGCGCGAGAAATCTAATGCTCGCATGATTATCATCGATCCACGTTACACCGATACCGGCGCAGGCCGTGAAGATGAATGGATTCCTATTCGTCCTGGTACTGATACCGCCCTTATCTCAGCTTTAGCATGGGTAATGATCACTGAAAATCTGGTTGATCAGCCATTCCTTGATAAATATTGTGTCGGTTACGACGAAAAAACCCTTCCAAAAACGGCTCCAGCAAACGGGCATTACAAGGCTTATATTCTTGGTGAAGGGGCTGATGGCAAGGCAAAAACGCCCCAATGGGCGGCCCAAATTACTGGTATTCCAGCCGATCGCATCATTAAACTTGCTCGTGAAATCGCCACGGCGAAGCCGGCATTTATCAGCCAGGGCTGGGGGCCGCAGCGCCACTCAAATGGTGAGCTGGTTTCCCGCGCCATCGCGATGTTGTCGATTCTGACCGGCAACGTAGGGGTTCACGGTGGCAACAGTGGTGCGCGGGAAGGTTCATACAGCCTGCCATTTGTTCGCATGCCGACGTTGAAAAACCCAGTGCAGGCCAGTATTTCAATGTTCCTTTGGACAGATGCCATCGAACGCGGCCCTGAAATGACCGCCACTCGAGATGGTGTGCGCGGGAAAGATAAGCTCGATGTGCCAATTAAAATGGTCTGGAACTACGCCAGTAACTGTCTGATTAACCAGCATTCAGAAATTAACCGTACCCACGATATCCTGCAAGACGACAAGAAATGCGAAATGATTGTGGTGATCGATAACCACATGACGTCATCAGCTAAATACGCTGACATTTTGCTGCCTGACTGCACCGCTTCTGAGCAGATGGATTTCTGTCTCGATGCGTCATGCGGCAACATGGCTTATGTAATTTTTGCCGATCAGGCGATCAAACCGCGTTTTGAGTGCAAAACCATTTACGAGATGACTACTGAACTGGCAAAACGCATGGGTGTTGAGCAACAGTTCACTGAAGGACGCACGCAAGAAGGCTGGATGCGTCATCTCTATCAACAGTCTCAGGAAGCGATTCCTGGCCTACCGAGCTTTGATGAATTCCGAAAGGTTGGCATCTTCAAGCAGCGTGATCCTGAAGGCCATCACGTGGCGTATAAAGCTTTCCGTGAAGATCCTGTGGCGAATCCATTGACGACACCATCAGGGAAAATTGAAATCTATTCTGAACAGTTAGCCGAAATTGCAGCCACCTGGCAACTTGATGAAGGAGATGTCATCGATCCGCTTCCAGTCTACAGCGCCGGTTTTGAAAACTTTGGTGACCCGCTTGCCGAGAAATGGCCATTGCAGATGACCGGTTTCCACTACAAAGCGCGTACTCACTCAACCTACGGCAATGTGGATGTGTTGAAAGCTGCCTGCCGCCAGGAAATGTGGATCAATCCCATTGATGCGCAGCAACGTGGGATTAAGAACGGTGACACAGTGCGCATCTTCAATGGACGTGGGGAAGTTCAAATCAACGCAAAAGTGACTCCACGCATAATACCTGGCGTTGTCGCGATGGGGGAAGGGGCATGGTATAGCCCGGATGCCAATAAAGTTGACCACTCGGGTAGCATTAACGTGTTAACCACGCAGCGGCCGTCGCCACTTGCAAAAGGCAACCCATCCCACAGTAACCTTGTCCAGGTCGAGAAGGCGTAAGGAATAGCTGATGACAACCCAATACGGATTTTATATAGACTCCAGCCGCTGCACTGGTTGTAAGACCTGCGAGCTGGCTTGTAAAGATTACAAAAATTTAGGCCCGGACGTCAGCTTCCGTCGTATTTATGAATATGCCGGTGGTGACTGGCATCAAGACAACGGGGTCTGGCAGCAAAACGTATTTGCCTACTATTTGTCGATTGCCTGTAACCACTGTGAAGATCCAGCTTGCACGAAGGTTTGTCCAAGTGGCGCAATGCATAAGCGTGAGGACGGATTTGTCGTGGTAAACGAAGATGTTTGCATTGGCTGCCGCTATTGCCACATGGCTTGTCCATATGGCGCACCTCAGTACAACGCAGAAAAAGGCCATATGACGAAATGCGACGGCTGTTACTCGCGTATTGCCGAAGGTAAGAAACCTATTTGTGTCGAATCTTGCCCGCTTCGTGCATTGGATATGGCTCCTATTGACGAACTGCGTAAGAAGTATGGCGAGCAAGCGGCTATTGCACCGCTACCATCAGCGCATTTCACGAAGCCAAATATTGTCATTAAACCTAACGCCAACAGCCGCCCTTGTGGGGATAAAACCGGCTATCTGGCAAACCCGAAGGAGGTGTGAGATGGGTAACGGATGGCATGAATGGCCGCTGATGGTCTTTACGGTTTTAGGGCAATGTGTCGCAGGCGGTTTTATCGTCATGGCGTTAGCGTTGCTGACAGGTGTTTCTGACCGTGCACAGCAAAAGCGTGTGCACTGGACGATGATCGTGCTGTGGGTGCTGATGGGAATTGGTTTTATGGCCTCAGTACTGCATCTCGGTTCACCGTTACGCGCCTTCAACTCGCTTAATCGCATTGGGGAATCAGCATTAAGTAATGAGATAGCCAGTGGCTCAGTCTTCTTTGCGGTAGGCGGTTTCTGGTGGCTGATTACCGTGCTGGGCAAAATGCCGCAGGCACTGGGTAAAATCTGGATGGTGTTGACGATGATTCTGGGCGTGTTCTTTGTCTGGATGATGTGCAAGGTTTACCTGATTGACACCGTACCAACATGGTATAGCGCCTATACACCGTTGAGTTTCTTCCTGACAATGTTTATTGGTGGCCCACTGCTTGGTTACTTATTGCTGAGCGTTGCAGGCGTAACGGGGTGGGGAATGCGCCTTCTCCCGGCAATTTCATTGCTGGCTGTTGTAATAAGCAGCGTGGTTATGATGTTGCAGGGTATGGATTTAGCAACAATCCACAGCTCAATTACTCAGGCATCAACACTGGTTTCTCAATACGGTGCATTAATGTCATGGCGCTTGCTGGTGCTGGCACTTGCATTAGCTTGTTGGATTATCCCGCAACTAAAAGGTCGCCAGGCAAACCCTGCAGTTCTGACATTCGCTTTCGTGCTGATTATTGTTGGTGAACTGATTGGCCGTGGTGTGTTCTACGGTCTTCATATGACGGTTGGTATGGCTATCGCAAGTTAGTAGACCAAGCGACTAAATGCGCTTTAGGGCGCATTTAGTCTTTTCGGATAAAAAAATATCATCCGATTGACCATGAAATTTTTCATCCAACCCGCTTCGATTCCTAATACCTGATCCTATCAAAAACAGAGAGATAGCATTTCGTCTATATGCTTTGCTCACAAGTAAGATAAGTTTTTCAAATCGACAGTTTTCAAATCGTGCCAGGCCCCGCTAGCACTGGATTGACAATCATTTTCCCAGTGGCATGATGCGCACAAATTATTCTCTTCCTCGCGGTTTCTACATGTCCACCTATACCCGGCCAGTGATGCTTTTGCTCTGTGGTCTGATGCTTTTGACCCTGGCGATAGCGGTTTTAAATACTCTGGTCCCGCTTTGGTTAGCTCACGAAAATCTTCCAACCTGGCAAGTCGGGATGGTGGGGTCGTCGTACTTTACCGGAAACCTGGCGGGTACTTTGCTGACCGGGTGGCTAATAAAGCGTCAGGGGTTTAACCGTAGCTACTATCTTGCCTCGCTGATTTTTGCAGCGGGTTGTGCAGGTTTGGGGCTGATGACCGGCTTCTGGAGCTGGATGATGTGGCGCTTTGTAGCGGGTATCGGCTGCGCGATGATTTGGGTGGTGGTTGAAAGCGCGCTGATGTGTAGCGGCACTTCCCACAACTGCGGGCGCTTGCTGGCGGCCTACATGATGGTTTATTACGTTGGCACCGTACTGGGGCAATTGATGATAAGCAAGATGCCAACGGATTTAGCCAGCGTATTACCATGGGTGACCGCACTTATTCTGACTGCGATCCTTCCGCTGCTGTTTACCCGCATAGTGAATGATCGCAATGAAAACCAGGAAGCAACGCCTGTCTGGCCAATGTTGCGTCTGCGCCATGCGCGCCTTGGCGTAAACGGTTGTATTATTTCAGGGATTGTTCTCGGTTCGTTATACGTATTAATGCCGCTGTATTTGAACCATAAAGGTGTGAGCGATGCCGGTATTGGTTTCTGGATGGCGGTGATGGTCAGTGCCGGTATTGTCGGGCAGTGGCCGGTAGGGCGCCTGGCCGATCGCTTTGGCCGTTTACTGGTGCTACGTGTTCAGGTATTTATTGTGATACTTGGTTGCATGGCAATGCTAAGTAATGCGGCGATGGGGCCTACATTGTTTGTGCTGGGAGCTGCCGGTTTTACACTTTATCCCGTGGCGATGGCATGGGCCTGTGAGAAAGTTGAACATCATCAGCTGGTAGCAATGAACCAGGCTCTGTTACTCAGCTATACCGTAGGTAGTTTGCTTGGTCCAACGTTTACCTCAATGCTGATGCAAAGTTTCTCGGATAACTTGCTGTTCGTAATGATAGCTGGCGTCGCATTTATCTACTTACTGATGCTGCTGCGTAAAGCGGGCCCCCATTCAACACCCATTGCCCACGCCTGATATTGAAATACAAAAAAGCCCCTCGGTGTGGAGGGGCTTGTTGCACAGAGCGACGATACTGCAATCTAAAACTTAGTACATCACCTTGTGACCATACTGTTCCAGAATGCTTTTTACGCGTTCCATAGTCTCTTTCTTCGGTGGATGTACGCCATCAAGTTTGTACTCTTCGCCCATCGCTACCCATTTGTGCTTGCCCAGTTCGTGGTAAGGCAATAGCTCAATTTTCTCGACGTTGCCCATATCACGGGTAAATTCGCCAAGGCGATGCGCGGAATCATCATCGTCAGACCAACCAGGTACGACAACATAACGAATCCAGACGTTAACGTTTTTATCTTTCAGATAGCGTGCAAATTCCAGAGTACGATGGTTAGAAACACCCACCAGATTCTGGTGAATTTCATCGTTCATCTGTTTTAAATCGAGCATCACCAGATCGGTCACTTCCAACAATTCGTCGACTACCGGATCATAGCGGCGCACAAATCCATTGGTATCAAGACAGGTATGAATACCTTCTTTGCGGCAGGCACGGAACCAGTCACGCACAAATTCCGCTTGTAGCATAGCTTCGCCGCCTGAGGCTGTTACACCACCACCAGATGCGTTCATAAAGTGGCGATAGGTCACCACTTCTTTCATCAGTTCTTCAACGGTAATTTCTTTGCCGCCGTGTGTGTCCCATGTATCACGGTTATGGCAATACAGGCAGCGCATCAGGCAGCCCTGGAAGAAGGTGATAAAACGAATACCGGGACCATCCACGGTACCGCAGGATTCAAAGGAATGAATTCGGCCAATTACTGACATTGCGGTGTTCTCTCCAGTATTGGTTCATGCTTTTAAGCAAGAACCAGGTTGAGCGCGGTCGAATAAAATCCTTGCCGCGTCGAATCAATTTTGCGAGATAACTTAACCGTAGCAGTTATCTTGCAAAATCGGTTCATATACCCGTCATCCTTCAAGCTGCAGGGGTGTTGGCTGCACTCCCTCACTCCAGTCACTTACTTAAGTAAGCTCCTGGGGATTCACTCCCTGGCCGCCTACCTGCAACTCGAATGCTAACGGGTATACATAAGAAAAGGCCCCCCATAAGGAGAGCCTTTATTCTACGCCTTTTCAGACAAACCGGAAATTACATGGTTTGAGTGAAGGTACGGGTAATAACGTCCTGCTGTTGTTCTTTAGTCAGGGAGTTAAAACGTACAGCGTAACCAGAAACACGAATGGTCAGCTGAGGATATTTCTCAGGGTGTTCCATCGCATCCAGCAGCATTTCACGGTTCATTACGTTCACGTTCAGGTGTTGACCACCTTCGATGGACGCTTCGTGGTGGAAATAACCATCCATTAGACCCGCGAGGTTAGTTTTACGAACTTCGTCGTCTTTACCCAGTGCGTTAGGAACGATAGAGAAGGTGTAAGAGATACCATCTTTAGCGTAAGCAAACGGCAGTTTAGCAACGGAAGTCAGAGAGGCAACAGCACCTTTCTGGTCACGACCGTGCATTGGGTTAGCACCTGGACCGAATGGAGCGCCAGCGCGACGACCGTCTGGGGTGTTACCAGTTTTCTTACCATAAACCACGTTAGAGGTGATGGTCAGAACAGACTGAGTCGGGATAGCGTTACGGTAAGTAGTCAGTTTCTGAATTTTCTTCATGAAACGTTCTACCAGGTCAACAGCGATATCATCTACGCGAGAATCGTTGTTACCGAACATTGGGTATTCGCCTTCGATTTCGAAGTCTACAGCCAGGCCGTCTTCGTCACGAACAGGTTTAACTTTCGCGTATTTGATTGCAGACAGGGAGTCAGCTGCAACAGACAGACCCGCGATACCACAAGCCATGGTGCGAACAACGTCACGGTCATGCAGAGCCATCAGAGATGCTTCGTAGCTGTACTTATCATGCATGTAGTGGATGATGTTCAGCGCAGTGACGTACTGTTTAGCCAACCAGTCCATGAAGTGGTCAAGACGATCCAGAACGTTATCGTAGTCCAGAACATCAGCCATGATTGGTGCTTCTTTAGGACCGATCTGCAGTTTCAGTTTTTCATCAACGCCGCCGTTGATTGCATACAGCATGGTTTTCGCGAGGTTAGCACGAGCACCGAAGAACTGCATTTGCTTACCAACAACCATTGGGCTTACGCAACAAGCAATAGCGTAGTCGTCGTTGTTGAAGTCAGGGCGCATCAGATCATCATTCTCGTATTGCAGAGAAGAAGTATCGATGGAAACTTTAGCTGCGAACTTCTTGAAGTTCAGTGGCAGTTTTTCAGACCACAGAATAGTGATGTTCGGCTCCGGAGACGGCCCCATGGTGTACAGGGTGTTCAGGAAACGGAAGCTAGATTTAGTAACCAGAGTACGGCCATCTACACCCATACCGGCGATAGATTCGGTCGCCCAGATTGGGTCACCAGAGAACAGCTCATCATACTCAGGGGTACGCAGGAAGCGAACCATACGCAGTTTCATGACCAGGTGGTCAATCATTTCCTGTGCTTCAAGCTCAGTAATTTTGCCTGCTTTCAGATCACGTTCGATGAATGCATCCAGGAAGGTGGATACGCGACCGAAGGACATTGCAGCGCCGTTCTGAGATTTAACTGCAGCCAGGTAGCCGAAGTAAGTCCACTGAATAGCTTCTTGAGCATTTTTAGCAGGACCAGAGATATCGCAGCCATATTTAGCAGCCATTTCTTTGATCTGACCCAGAGCACGGTGTTGCTCAGAGATTTCTTCGCGCAGACGAATAGTTGCTTCCAGATCTTCGCCGTTTTCCAGTTTGGTCTGCAGAGAATTGAACTGAGCAAATTTGTCTTTCATCAGGAAGTCGATACCGTACAGCGCAACGCGACGGTAGTCACCGATGATACGACCACGACCGTAAGCATCCGGCAGACCGGTGATTACGCCTGACTTACGGCAGTTCAGGATGTCTTTGGTATAAACGTCAAACACACCCTGGTTGTGGGTTTTACGGTATTCGGTGAAGATCTTTTTAAGCATTGGGTCAAGTTCACGACCGTATACTTTGCAAGAACCTTCAACCATTTTGATGCCACCGAACGGAATAATTGCACGTTTCAGAGGAGCATCAGTCTGCAGACCCACGATAGTTTCGAGGGACTTGTTGATGTAACCAGCATCATGAGAGGTGATGGTGGATGCGAGGTCAGTGTCGAAGTCAACAGGCGCGTGAGTGCGGTTTTCCTGTTTAACGCCTTCCATGACGCTGTCCCACAAAGTGGTAGTTGCTTCAGTAGCACCTGCCAGGAAGGACTCGTCACCCTCGTAAGGGGTGTAGTTTTTCTGAATAAAGTCACGCACGTTGACTTCATTCTGCCAGTCGCCTTTGGCAAAACCTTCCCAGGCTGTGGCTAACTTCTCATTAAGCTCGGACATTTAACACCTACCTTCTAATGTGGATTTCTTATTCCCTACACAATGGTTAGCACTTAGTGCTTATCACCACCGCGCAGATAAATTACCCAGTACGTCAACCCAACCAGTAAACCACCACCGATGATGTTCCCGATTGTCACGGGGATTAAGTTATCAGTGATGAAGTTCAACACGGTCAAGTGTGTGAAATTGTCCGGAGACGACCCAACTGCGGTCCAGAATTCCGGGCTTGCAAAGTTGCGTACTACGATACCCATAGGGATCATGAACATGTTTGCGATACTGTGCTCAAAACCACTAGCGACAAACATGGCGACCGGGAGGATCATAGCAAACATCTTGTCCATCAAACTGCGACCTGAGTAGCTCATCCAGACAGCCAGACAGACCATCAGGTTAGCCAAAATACCCAGGCACACAGCTTCAATAAAGGTGTGGTGCATTTTATGGTCTGCAGTTTGTAGCACATTCAGACCCCACGCACCGTTTGCTGTCATATACATACCTGATAGCCAAATCAGCACCACAAAGAGCAGTGCGCCAACCAGGTTGCCAACGTAGACGTTGATCCAGTTTTTGGCTAGCTGACCCCAGGTGATACGTCCACTGGCTTTAGCAACAACGATTAACACTGTAGAAGTGAAAAGGTCTGCACCGCAGATGACACACAGGATAAGCCCTAAGGAGAAGCATGTACCGCCAATCAATTTTGCAATACCAAACGGAATTGTTGCGGTACCGGTGGTAGCCGTGATGTAAAAGACAAAGGCAATCGAGATGAACATACCCGCAGTTATCGCTAAATAAAACGTGGTTAGCGGGTGTTTTGTTGCTTTATAGACGCCAGCATCTTCGGCAACTTTCGCCATAGCAGCTGGGAGCAATAGATCAAAAGGGTTGTCAGCTTTCACACTAACTCTCTCTTATTTAATTCGGCGACGAGATACTAACAAAGCATTATAGAGTAAAATTTGATATGGATCATATCTCGCCAAGCTTATAGGCCTGAAAAAAGCAGGTGTTTACCTAATTTTCAGTTCAACTTATTGATTATTGTGATAAAAATAAAGTTTAAATTTTATAATGTAATTTGATATTTAACCTCGAAGCTTTTCTGTTTGATTAATTAGAATGGAGTATTTCAATAATTTGGCAACAGTATTTGTAATTTAATTTAATAATATTTCACCAATATTTAACCATTGAGTCACAAGTGAAATTATTACGCGGCCAATAAAAACACGGGGCAATAAAAATCGCCCCGTAATATAGCGTAAACATTATGGTTTACGCACCTTTGAGTTTCTTTTTGTTACTTTATTTCCAGAACGCAACCTTTGCGCGTTGCAATTTTTCATATGCGTTCAATAGCGCCTGATGTGCAGGGAAGGCTTTCAAATCGCTATCTACAGCTTGTAGCCCATAGAATGCAGCTTCTCCACTCAGGGCTGCACTTGCGGCTTCAACCGTTTCTGCGCCGTACATGCGTACGAAGGCATTCAGGTATTGCAATGGCTGGCGGTCTTCTTCCATTGCCAGCAGCAGTAACGTTTGCAGGCAACGGTAATAGTTAGCACGCTCGGCGCTGAAAATAGACGCATTGAACTCCATCGTCCATTCAGTCCAGATCAGCGCCTGCTCGGTATCACCGCCAGCCAGAGCCAGCATGGCTTTCAATTCACCAATACGCAGCGTGTACCAACCGTTATCTTTACCTGTGGCAAGACCCAGCAATTCACGTACACGAGTGAAGTCATCGTGGCCTTCTTCATCTAACTGAGAAATCAGGTCCAGATAATCTTGCTTCTCCCACTCGCTACCTGGCAGAGCCAGAATTGTATCGCGCAGGTGATAGCCCATATTGTTGTTTGCGAGTAGCAGGTCTTCCGCCGGATAAATATCGGACATGCCTGGAACGATGATGCGGCAAGCGTAAACATCCAGATGCTGGTAGTCAGCGATGTAGACTTCCTGGTCTTCTGCATCAAAGATTGCCATCAACGTGGCGAACTCTTCTTCTGTTGTGCCGGAGAAGCTCCAGTCAACAAATGGATAGTCAGCATCTTGCTTGAACATATCCCAGGAGATCAGGCCGCTGGAGTCGATAAAGTGAGTTTCGAGATTGGCATGCTCTGCCACTTCTTCGTCGTCAAAAGTTGGTGGAGTGAAGACATCCAGATCTTTCAGGCCACGGCCTTGCAGTAGTTCTGTCACGGTACGTTCCAGCGCAACGCCAAAATCAGGGTGCGCACCAAACGAAGCGAAGCAGGTGCCATTTGCCGGGTTGAACAACACCACGCAGATAACCGGATATTTACCGCCTAATGAACCGTCATACGCGAAGATTGGGAAACCTTCAGCTTCAAGCGTTGCAATTGACTCAACCACGCCCGGATACCGAGCCAGCACTTCCTGTGGGATTTCTGGCAGGCTGATGCTTTCTGCGATAATGCGATTTTTAATGTGACGTTCGAAGACTTCTGAGAGCGCTTGTACGCGAGCTTCGTTCGCGGTGTTCCCTGCGGACATCCCATTTGAAACGTACAGATTGCCGATGATGTTCATCGGGATATATACGGTTTCTTGATCGGACTGGCGGGTGAATGGCAGCGCACAGATACCGCGTTCTTCATTACCTGATTGCAGGTCGATAAGCATACCTGCGGTGACTTCGTTTTCAGGGTCGTAAAACGCGCGCAGACGTGAGTCCAGAATGCCTTCCGGCAATTGCTCATCTTCTGGGATTGGGAACCATTTCTCGTTTGGATAATGCACAAACGGGCCATTAGCGATGGTTTTGCCCAACCAGAAATCAGCAAAGAAATAGTTGGTCGACAGACGTTCGAAATATTCACCCAGCGCTGAAGCTAAAGCGGCTTTTTTAGTTGCGCCTTTACCATTGGTAAAGCACAGCGCGCTGTCTTTATCACGGATATGTACGGACCAGACGTTCGGTACAGGGTTTAACCAGGAGGCTTCTTCTATATTAAAGCCAAGATCGGCGAGTTTGGTCTGAAAGCGAGCGATGGAATCTTCCAGAGCGGCATCTTTGCCAGGAATAAAGGTTTGAGTCATGAGGTTTCACTTTTGTCGTACGCAAAGCGCGCAATGATACGGGTTTTAGCAGACTGACGCCATCGTCAGCAGCACGCAGGCGGCCTTAGCATAACAGTCTATGCTTACTGTCAGTAACCTACTGTTATGGCGGTATAAATGAAGACCTTTGATCTCCAGCGGATGGCGCTAGACAAAGTCCCTTTAGATTTTCTGTGGGAAGTGGCTTTTCGTAGCCTTTACACCTTTGTACTCGTGTTCTTGTTTTTAAAGATAACCGGGCGGCGTGGCGTAAGGCAGATGTCGTTGTTTGAAGTGTTGATAATTCTGACTCTTGGCTCAGCGGCAGGTGATGTGGCGTTTTATGACGATGTGCCGATGCTGCCTGTCTTCGTCGTATTTATGACGCTCGCTTGCTTATATCGTTTGGCGATGTGGTTGATGAGCCACAGTGAAAAACTCGAAAATCTGATGGAAGGAAAACCTGCGGTAATAATAGAAGAAGGTGAGTTTGCCTGGGAAAAAATGCAGGCTCAAAACATGACCGAATTTGAGTTCTTCATGGAACTACGCCTGCATGGTGTAGAACATTTGGGGCAGGTTCGGCTGGCAATATTAGAAACCAACGGGCAGATTAGCGTCTATTACTTCCCCGATGATTTGGTCAGGCCGGGTTTATCTATATTGCCTGAGTATTGTAGCGAGCGTTTCGAGGTGGTTCCGCAGGATGGGGATTACGCCTGCATTCGATGTAGTGAAGTGCTGACGTTAAACGCGGGAACAAAAATTATTTGTCCACGCTGTAAACATCATCAATGGGTCAAAGCCAGCACGGCAACACGAGTCACCTGACGGGTGGTTATCGGGTGTTTAATTCAGCGACTGGTTGATTATGTTGTGTGATTTTGCGCACATTACCAAGCCATGTCTGATTAACCGTTGCAGCCTCTGCATCTGAGTGATAAAACCGATAGCGTGATAAAACTTATTGCTCTAAGCGTGGTGAGGGGAAATGGCTCAGGTATACAATTTTAGTTCCGGCCCGGCAATGCTGCCGGCTGAAGTGCTTCGTCGTGCGCAACTTGAACTTTGCGACTGGCAAGGTTTAGGCACCTCCGTAATGGAGATTAGCCACCGTGGTAAAGAGTTTATTGAGGTCGCTGAAGAAGCTGAAAAAGATTTTCGTGATCTGCTGCAAATCCCCTCAAACTACAAAGTATTGTTCTGTCACGGCGGTGGTCGCGGCCAATTTGCTGGTGTACCGTTAAACCTGCTGGGCGACAAAACTACCGCTGATTATGTTGATGGTGGTTACTGGGCGAGCAGCGCAGTAAAAGAAGCGCATAAATACTGCACTCCGAATGTTATTGATGCCAAAGTCACCATCGATGGCCTGCGTGCCATCAAACCGATGAGCGAGTGGCAGGTTTCTGAAAATAGTGCCTACTTGCATTACTGCCCGAACGAAACTATTGACGGTATCGCGACTCATGAAACGCCAGATTTCGGTGATAAAGTTGTGGTTGCTGACTACTCATCCTCTATTTTGTCGCACCCGATGGATATCAGCCGGTTTGGTGTTGTTTACGCTGGTGCGCAGAAAAACATCGGCCCTGCGGGTTTGACGTTGGTTATTGTGCGTGAAGATTTGCTCGGCAAGGCGCATAAAGCGTGCCCGTCAATTCTTGACTACACCGTGCTTAACGAAAATGACTCCATGTTTAACACCCCGCCAACGTTCGCATGGTACCTTTCCGGCCTGGTCTTCAAATGGCTGAAAGAGCAGGGCGGCGTTGAAGTAATGGACAAAATCAACAAAGCAAAAGCTGAGTTGTTATATGGTGTTATTGATAAAAGCGACTTCTACCGTAACGATGTGGCTGCGGCTAACCGTTCACGTATGAATGTGCCGTTCCAGTTAGCTGACAGTGCCCTTGATAAAGTGTTCCTGGAAGAGTCGTTTGCCGCAGGTCTGCATGCACTGAAGGGCCACCGCGTAGTGGGTGGAATGCGCGCATCCATCTACAATGCGATGCCGCTTGAAGGTGTACAAGCGTTAACCAACTTTATGGTCGACTTCGAACGTCGCCACGGTTAATCGCTGTTCGTTGTTATTCTCCCCGCGACCTGTTTCGCGGGGTTTTTATTCTGTTTGAGTTGAGAGTATTTTCCCCATGCTGGAATCCCTGACGTTACAACCCATCGCCCTTGTCGACGGCACGATTAATCTTCCTGGTTCAAAAAGTGTCTCTAACAGAGCTCTTTTGCTGGCTGCGCTGGCTAATGGCACCACCGAACTGACTAATTTGCTGGATAGCGACGATGTGCGTCATATGCTTAACGCGCTGAAAGCACTTGGCGTGAGCTATACGCTCTCTACTGACCGCACACGTTGCGAAGTGACTGGTATGGGTGGCCCACTGCAAGCGTCAGGCGAGCTGGAATTGTTCTTAGGGAATGCGGGTACGGCGATGCGCCCACTGGCAGCTGCACTGTGTCTGGGCAGCAACAATATCGTGTTGACGGGCGAACCGCGCATGAAAGAACGCCCAATTGGCCATCTGGTTGATGCATTACGCCAGGGTGGCGCTCAGATCGAATATCTGGAGCAGGAAAATTACCCACCGCTACGTTTGCGTGGTGGCTTTAGCGGCGGCCAGGTTTCGGTTGATGGTAGTGTTTCCAGCCAGTTTCTGACGGCGCTTTTAATGACTGCGCCACTGGCGGCAAATGACACCGAAATCACTATAAAAGGTGAGCTGGTATCAAAGCCGTATATCGATATTACCTTACACCTGATGAAAACATTTGGCGTTGACGTCGAAAATCGTGATTACCGCAGCTTTGTTATTCGTGGCGGCCAGCAGTACACCTCACCGGGTGCTTATCTGGTAGAAGGCGATGCATCTTCCGCTTCTTACTTCCTGGCAGCTGGTGCAATCAAAGGCGGCACGGTAAAAGTCACGGGTATTGGTCGCAACAGCGTACAAGGCGATATCCGCTTTGCTGATGTGCTGGAAAAAATGGGTGCAAAAATTACCTGGGGCGATGATTTCATCTCTTGCGAACGCGGGGAACTTAACGCCATTGATATGGATATGAACCATATTCCGGATGCTGCGATGACCATTGCGACAGCGGCCTTGTTCGCTAAAGGCACCACGACACTGCGCAATATCTATAACTGGCGTGTGAAAGAGACTGACCGCCTGAGCGCGATGGCAACAGAATTACGTAAAGTTGGAGCCGTGGTGGAAGAGGGGGAAGATTACATTTCCGTGACTCCGCCAGCTCAGCTACAGGTTGCTGAAATCGGCACCTATAACGACCACCGTATGGCGATGTGTTTTTCGCTAGTGGCGTTGTCCGACACACCTGTAACTATCCTTGACCCTAAATGTACCGCGAAAACTTTCCCGGACTATTTCGAGCAGTTAGCACGTATTAGCACCCCGGCTTAATAGATGAATATCAGCTCCGACCACACAATGTGGCGGAGCTGATTTCAACAAATTTTCCCTTCTGATATCACATCATCTGTATCTATTGCTGCTGTTTTTCCAGGCTTTTTAACGTAAGTTGCGCAATTCTTCTACACTCAGCCTCATTAACTACGATAATTGGCAGGAAAGGTAACGGTCAGTAATCTGGCGGCGTATAATATGCGGCGTTGATATTTTAGGTCCGCAATTCCAGCGAGAGGAG
Source organism: Buttiauxella noackiae ATCC 51607 (assembly GCF_001654865.1). GTDB lineage: Bacteria > Pseudomonadota > Gammaproteobacteria > Enterobacterales > Enterobacteriaceae > Buttiauxella > Buttiauxella noackiae. The sequence continues at coordinate 162,153 of NZ_LXEO01000008.1, forward strand.
AGTACGATGACGGCACCCGCCCCGGTAATAACGATTGATGGCCCAAGCGGCGCAGGTAAAGGTACGCTGTGTAAGGCCATGGCGGAAGCATTGCAATGGCATCTACTTGATTCTGGTGCAATTTATCGAGTTCTTGCTTTAGCGGCCCTGCATCACCAGGTTGATGTGACTTCTGAAGATGCGCTGGTTCCACTGGCTGCACATCTGGATGTGCGCTTTGTCGCGAGTAATGGCAATCTGGAAGTTATCCTTGAGGGTGAGGATGTCAGCGCGGAGATTCGTACTCAGGATGTCGCCAATGCAGCGTCTCAAGTCGCCGCTTTTCCTCGTGTACGAGAAGCGTTATTACGCCGCCAGCGCGCGTTCAGAGAGGCCCCTGGCCTGATTGCTGATGGCCGTGATATGGGAACCGTCGTTTTCCCTGACGCGCCGGTAAAAATCTTCCTTGATGCCTCATCTGAAGAGCGCGCTCACAGGCGTATGCTGCAGTTGCAGGAAAAGGGCTTTAGTGTTAACTTTGAGCGCCTTTTGGCAGAAATTAAAGAACGTGATGATCGTGACCGTAACCGTGCAGTAGCACCGTTAGTGCCAGCCGCAGATGCGTTGGTGCTGGATTCAACCAGCATGTCCATTGACGAAGTCATCAAACAAGCGCTGACCTATGCGCAGAAGATTTTAACACCAGCACAATAGTCAATATTGTGCTGGTGTCTGTTTTGTCATATTTGTCATGATATTGCCATAATGGTATCCTGACATATCGGGTAAGTTTCTTACCCCTGTAACCTAAACCCTGTCGGCATGGAGCCAATGGCGGGGTATGTGAAACAACCCCATTCGGCGGGATGCTAAATGGACGTTAAACAAAAGAACCTTGAAGATTAACAACATGACTGAATCTTTCGCTCAACTCTTTGAAGAATCCCTGAAAACAATCGAAACCCGTCCGGGTTCCATCGTTCGTGGCGTAGTAGTTGCTATCGACAAAGATATCGTACTGGTTGACGCTGGTCTGAAATCTGAGTCTGCAATTCCTGTAGAGCAGTTCAAAAATGCTGCTGGCGAACTGGAAATCCAGGTTGGTGACGAAGTTGATGTTGCTCTGGACGCTGTTGAAGATGGCTTTGGCGAAACTCTGCTGTCCCGTGAAAAAGCTAAGCGTCACGAAGCTTGGATCACGCTGGAAAAAGCTTACGAAGAAGCTGAAACTGTGGTCGGTATCATCAACGGCAAAGTTAAGGGTGGCTTCACTGTAGAGCTGAACGGTATTCGTGCGTTCCTGCCTGGTTCACTGGTAGATGTTCGTCCGGTACGTGACACTCTGCACCTGGAAGGCAAAGAGCTTGAGTTCAAAGTCATCAAGCTGGACCAGAAGCGTAACAACGTTGTTGTTTCTCGTCGTGCAGTTATCGAATCCGAAAACAGCGCAGAACGTGATCAACTGCTGGAAAACCTGCAAGAAGGCATGGAAGTTAAAGGTATCGTTAAGAACCTCACTGACTACGGTGCATTCGTTGATCTGGGCGGCGTTGACGGCCTGCTGCACATCACTGATATGGCATGGAAACGCGTTAAGCATCCAAGCGAAATCGTGAATGTTGGCGATGAAATTACCGTTAAAGTACTGAAGTTCGACCGTGAGCGTACTCGTGTGTCTCTGGGTCTGAAACAACTGGGCGAAGATCCATGGGTCGCAATCGCTAAGCGTTATCCAGAAGGTACCAAACTGACTGGTCGCGTGACTAACCTGACTGATTACGGCTGCTTCGTAGAAATCGAAGAAGGCGTTGAAGGTCTGGTTCACGTTTCCGAAATGGATTGGACCAACAAAAACATCCACCCATCCAAAGTTGTTAACGTTGGTGATGTAGTGGAAGTTATGGTTCTGGATATCGACGAAGAACGTCGTCGTATCTCCCTGGGTCTGAAGCAGTGCAAATCTAACCCATGGCAGCTGTTCGCTGAAACCCACAACAAGGGCGACCGCGTTGAAGGTAAAATCAAGTCTATCACTGACTTCGGTATCTTCATCGGCCTGGACGGTGGCATCGACGGCCTGGTTCACCTGTCTGATATCTCCTGGAACGTTGCAGGCGAAGAAGCAGTTCGTGAATATAAGAAAGGCGACGAAATCGCGGCTGTGGTTCTGCAAGTTGACGCAGAACGTGAGCGTATCTCCCTGGGTGTTAAACAACTCGCAGAAGATCCGTTCAACAACTACGTTGCACTGAACAAGAAAGGTACTATCGTTACTGGTAAAGTAACAGCAGTTGACGCGAAAGGTGCTACAGTTGAATTAGCAGATGGCGTAGAAGGCTACCTGCGTGCTTCTGAAGCTTCCCGTGACCGCGTTGAAGATGCAACTCTGGTTCTGAGCGTAGGCGACGACGTTGAAGCTAAATTCACCGGCGTTGACCGTAAAAACCGTGTTGTAAGCCTGTCTGTTCGTGCTAAGGACGAAGCTGACGAGAAAGATGCAATCGCTACTGTTAACAACAAACAGGAAGATGCACCGAACTTCTCTAACGCAATGGCTGAAGCATTCAAAGCAGCTAAAGGCGAGTAATCGCCCGAGCACTAAATCAGGGCGGCTACGGCCGCCCTTGTTCGATTGATAGCTGTAAGTTAATTTTCCTGAAAGGAAACCGGAGGAATCATGACCAAGTCAGAATTGATAGAAAGACTTGCAACTCAGCAATCTCACATCCCGGCGAAAGCTGTAGAAGATGCAGTTAAAGAGATGCTGGAGCATATGGCCTCTACTCTCGCCCAAGGTGAGCGTATAGAAATCCGGGGTTTCGGCAGTTTTTCCTTACACTATCGCGCACCTCGCACCGGACGTAACCCTAAAACTGGCGACAAAGTGGATCTGGAAGGCAAATACGTTCCACACTTTAAACCAGGTAAAGAATTACGTGACCGCGCCAACATTTACGGCAATTAAATCTTCGGATTTGATTCTTAAGAGCGGCACCTTCGGGTGCCGTTTTTTTATGTCTGAAATTTATATTTCCGAGTCTCCTCGCAAAAATATTAAGCCCATTTTCAAATCGCATAAAATCTGTGGAAACCTTCTCGTGAAATCAATAAACCCAGGCTGACGCAAATGCCAGGATACCTCAGACTGCCTGCAACAAGGAGGCGCTGTGAGGAATCTTATCGGGCTATGTTGTAGTGCAATTATTGGTACTCTACCTCTGCTGTGGTTGCCCGTTATTCCAGGGTTGCGAGCCATTGCAATATTGTTCATGGCTGCATTGGGTGTCGCACTCATTCGTCACCCATTGGCACGTTATCTCGCATTGAGCATGCTTTGTTGTAGCTGGGCATTATTTTCTGCGAGAGAAATCTTGATCCCCGTTGAGGGATGGACGGGTAAACCTGTTGTGGTCGAAGCCGTCATTAATCGTAGTGATGGCAAGCAAGATCATGAAATGCAGATAGTTTCGATGGCTGGGAGAATTGTTTTCCCAGCTTTAGGTATCAGGAGTCAGAGTAGTTATTTACCAGATAGTGTCTGTGCTGGGCAACGCTGGCGCATGAAAGTCTATCTTCGCCCTGTGCATGGGCAACTCAACGAAGGAGGCTTCGATAGTCAGCGTTATGCTCTTGCACAGCACCAACCATTAAGTGCACGTATTATTTCAGCCCAGCGCATTACGCAGCGGTGTAGCTTACGTGCCCAGTGGTTATCTGTCGTTGAAACTGCAACCCAGGCGTTACCCTATCAAGGAGTTATTCTTGCACTGGCGTTTGGTGAACGTTATGGGGTGAGTGACGAGCAAAAAAATATGCTGCGCCAAAGTGGAACAGCACATCTGATGGCTATTTCTGGGATGCATATTTCACTGGCAGCGATGATTGGCTGGTTAATGGGTCGTTTACTGCAATTGGCTTTTCCAGCCCACAGAATTTATTTCCGAATGCCGTTATTCGCAAGTGTACTTGCTGCTGGGATTTACACCTGGCTTGCAGGAGGAAATCCTCCGGCAGTGAGAGCATTGATTGGCGTTGTTATATGGCTATTTTTGCGATTACAGGGCCGGAATTGGTCGGGTTGGGAAGTCTGGCTTTGTTGCATTACCTGTATCCTTATTTATGATCCTTTGACCGTTTTATCTGACAGTTTCTGGTTATCGGTACTGGCTGTTGCGGCACTTATTTTCTGGTATCAGTGGATGCCGCTTCCTCGATATATTGCAACTGCGAAATGGTTTTATCGGTACCCATTAGCGCTAATACATCTGCAAATTGGCATTATGATTTTGTTGTTGCCACTACAAGTTTTAATCTTTCATGGCATCAGCGTTAGCGCCTTGCTTGCGAACTTATTGGCGGTCCCGCTCATTTCGTTTGTTGTGGTTCCTCTAATATTGGTAGCACTCGTTTTTACGTCGACTCCGTGGCTCGGAGAATATATCTGGTGGAGTGTTGACCGTTCGCTGACTCTTCTTTTTACCGCACTATCTTTATTGCCCGATGGTTGGCTAGAGGTCGATAAGCGTTTTCAGGCTCTTAGCTTGAGTGGTTGGCTCGCTGTCATTATCCATCGTTTATCCCTGTGGCGTAGTTCATGTCTATCGGTAATTGTTCTGATGTTGTCTTTGTCCACCCCAGTAATACGGGCTGAGAAGAAAGACAACTCATGGCAAGTGAATATGCTGGATATTGGGCATGGATTGGCGATTGCTATTGTCCGCCATGGGAAAGTCTTTCTGTATGATGCAGGAAATGCCTGGCCTGGCGGCGATGCTGCTCAACAAGTGATCATCCCCTGGCTGCGCTGGCACCATTTATCTCTCGAACAAGCAATTATTAGCCATGAGCATCTGGATCACCGTGGCGGTTTGCTTAGTTTGCAACGTGAATGGCCAACACTAAAAATTCGCAGCCCATTGCTCTGGGAAGGGCATCATTCTTGTTTTCAAGGGGATCGTTGGCAATGGCAGGGTTTGGAATTTACCGTGAAGTGGCCTCCCGCACAGCCTCTGATGAAAGGTAATAACGGCTCATGCGTTGTGATGGTCAGTGACGGTAACGTTCGTATTTTATTAACCGGAGATGTGGAAGCTGAAGCGGAATTAGCTATGCTGAAGGGGCGATGGGGAACCTTACATGCTGATATTATTCAAGTCCCTCATCACGGCAGCCGGACATCTTCGAGTGCACCTTTGTTGCGTGCTGTCGCTGGAAGTGCTGCATTTTCTTCTTCATCGCGCTATAACGCCTGGCATTTGCCCTCCGCAAAAGTAGTTCAACGCTACCAGTTGCAGGGGTACAAATGGTATGACACAGCGCAATCGGGCCAACTCACTATCGATATAAATAGTGATAAATGGCAAATCAATAGCTTCAGAGCACAAATTTCACCCCGTTGGTATCATCAGTGGTTTGGTGTATCCCGGGATAATGGGTAGAATATGCGGCTATTTCATCAAATGCTGGTTCGACTTAATGCAGAACGATAAAGATCTCTCCACATTGCAGACCTTCCGCCGTCTATGGCCGATGATTGCGCCTTTTAAAGCTGGTCTGATCGTGGCTGGGATTGCGTTAATCCTCAACGCAGCCAGCGATACGTTTATGCTATCGCTGCTCAAACCGTTACTGGATGATGGTTTTGGTAAAACGGATAAATCTGTTTTGTTATGGATGCCACTGGTTGTCATCGGGCTTATGGTGATGCGCGGTATCACAAGCTATGTCTCAAGCTACTGCATTTCCTGGGTTTCAGGGCAGGTAGTAATGAACATGCGTCGTCGCTTGTTCAGCCATATGATGGGAATGCCGGTTTCGTTCTTTGACCAACAGTCTACGGGTACACTGCTTTCGCGCATTACCTATGACTCTGAACAAGTTGCTTCATCCTCATCTAGTGCTCTGATAACGGTAGTACGCGAAGGCGCCTCCATCATTGGCCTGTTTGTGCTGATGTTCTGGTATAGCTGGCAGCTTTCGCTGATTCTGATAGTTCTGGCACCTATCGTTTCCTTTGCGATTCGCATGGTTTCCAAGCGTTTCCGTAATATCAGCAAAAACATGCAAAACACCATGGGGCAGGTAACGACCAGTGCTGAGCAGATGCTGAAAGGTCACAAAGAGGTGTTGATCTTTGGCGGTCAGGAAGTGGAAACCGAGCGCTTCAACAAAGTCAGTAACCGTATGCGTCGCCAGGGTATGAAACTAGTATCTGCCTCGTCTATTTCTGACCCGATTATTCAGCTCATAGCCTCTCTGGCTCTGGCTTTCGTCATTTACGCGGCAAGCTTCCCGAGTGTCATGGAAACGTTAACCGCTGGTACCATCACCGTTGTGTTCTCTTCCATGATTGCACTGATGCGTCCACTGAAATCGCTGACTAACGTCAATGCTCAGTTCCAGCGCGGTATGGCGGCATGTCAGACTTTGTTCTCTATCCTCGATTCAGAGCAAGAGAAAGACGAAGGAACTCGCGTAATTGAACGTGCGAAAGGGGATGTTGAATTCCGTGACGTGACCTTTACCTATCCTGGCCGCGAAATACCAGCGCTGCGTAAAATCGACCTGACCATTCCTGCTGGCAAAACAGTGGCATTGGTAGGGCGTTCCGGCTCTGGTAAATCAACGATCGCCAGCCTGATGACGCGTTTTTACGATATTGACGAAGGTAGCATTACCATTGATGGCGTGGATATTCGTGAATACACTTTGTCTTCTTTGCGTAATCAGGTTGCTCTCGTTTCGCAAAACGTCCATTTGTTCAATGACACGATTGCCAACAACATTGCTTACGCGCGTACTGAACAGTACAGCCGTAGTGATATAGAGAATGCCGCGCGCATGGCCTACGCCATGGATTTCATCAATAAGATGGAAAACGGCCTTGATACAATCATCGGTGAAAATGGCGTGCTGCTTTCAGGTGGTCAGCGCCAGCGTATTGCCATTGCTCGTGCGTTATTGCGTGACAGCCCAATCCTGATTCTGGATGAAGCGACATCTGCGTTGGATACGGAATCTGAACGTGCCATTCAGGCGGCACTTGATGAACTACAGAAGAACCGTACCTCGCTGGTAATTGCTCACCGCTTATCAACCATTGAACAGGCGGATGAAATCGTGGTTGTTGAAGATGGCCGTATCGTGGAACGTGGTCCACATGCAGAACTGATTGAGCATCGCGGTGTTTACGCGCAACTGCACAGGATGCAATTCGGGCAATGATAGAACGCATTTGGTCGGGGAAATCTCCTCTCTACCTTTTGCTCTTACCGCTCTCCTGGCTTTATGGTCTGGTGAGTGGTGCTATTCGTCTTAGTTACCGATTAGGTATAAAAAAAACCTGGCGTGCGCCGGTACCTGTGGTGGTCGTGGGTAACCTGACTGCTGGTGGTAACGGTAAAACGCCGGTTGTTATCTGGCTTGTCGAACAGCTACAGCAGCGCGGAGTTCGCGTTGGTGTTGTTTCTCGAGGTTACGGCGGTAAATCTGAGCATTATCCGCTGTTGCTTGACCAGAACACGACGACGATGCAGGCAGGCGACGAACCCGTACTTATTTATCAACGCACTGGCGCTGCTGTGGCGGTTGCGCCTCGTCGAAGTGATGCTGTGCAAATGCTCGTTGAAAAAGTACATCCGCAGCTGATTATTACAGATGACGGTTTGCAGCATTACGCTCTCGGGCGCGATAAAGAAATTGTTGTCATTGATGGTGTCCGGCGATTTGGCAACGGCTGGTGGCTTCCAGCTGGCCCAATGCGTGAGAGAACAGGGCGACTGGCTTCTGTCGACGCAATTATCACCAATGGTGGCAATGTTCAGGCTGGTGAAATAGCCATGACGCTGCGCCCGGGCGATGCGGTTAATTTGCTTACCGGTGAACACCGGCCTGCGCGCATGTTGCAAAACGTGGTTGCTATGGCAGGAATTGGCCATCCCCCCCGTTTTTTTGCTACTTTGCAGCAATGTGGCGTAACTCCAGTTAATACGGTTAGCCTCGCAGACCATCAGGCTCTGAGTGAAAGTGATGTGGCTAAATTAGTCCAGCCGGGGCAAGCCCTGTTGATGACTGAAAAAGATGCTGTGAAGTGCCGTGTTTTCGTTACGGGCCATGAAAACTGGTGGTATTTGCCCGTCGATGCACACCTGGCGCAACCGCAGGCCAACGAGTTATTGCAATCACTATTGGCGCTGGTGCGCTAACTTTAGGTTATCGCACCAGAATTCGAGTTTGCTGACGACAGGATTTCTTCATGTCCGTACCGCAACTGACTTTACGTGCAGCCCGCAATCTTCACCTTGCGGCGCAAGGCTTATTAGTAAAGCCTCGTCGCCGTGCTAAACCTGCTGATATTGTTGCCGCCATCTCCCGTATGTCCCTTCTACAAATTGATACCATCAATATCGTTGCGCGCAGCCCTTATCTGGTGCTGTTCAGCCGATTAGGTAATTACCCGCAAACCTGGCTAGATGATGCTTTGCTCAAGGGCGATTTAATGGAGTATTGGGCACATGAAGCGTGCTTCCTACCGAGAAAAGACTTTTCGCTAATCCGCCACCGGATGCTCAACCCTGAAAAAATGGGCTGGAAATATCGTCCTGAATGGATGATTGAGCACGCCGAAGAGATCGAAAAACTCTTAACGCATATCGAGAGCAATGGTCCGGTGCGCTCCGCTGATTTTGAGCATCCACGAAAAGGTTCCAGTGGCTGGTGGGAATGGAAACCGCATAAAAAACATCTTGAAGGCTTGTTTACCGCAGGCAAGGTGATGGTGATTGAGCGTCGCAATTTTCAACGTGTTTACGATCTGACCTCACGCGTACTGCCGCACTGGGATGACAAGTTACATCTGATTCATCAGGCAGATGCCGAACAGCAAATGCTGGAGAACAGCGCTCGTAGCCTTGGCATTTTTCGCGCTGAGTGGCTGGCAGATTATTATCGTCTGAAGAATGTCTCAATTAAGCCATTGCTGGCCCAATGGCAGGAAAAAGGCATCGTTATTCCTGTTAATGTCGAGAGTATTGGCGAGATGTGGTTGCATTGCGACCAATGGCCATTGCTGGAAAAGGCTGAGAAAAACACCTTGCGAGCGACCTACAGTGCGGTGCTGTCACCGTTTGATCCGGTGGTCTGGGATCGTAAACGTGCTGAAGAACTTTTTAACTTTTCTTATCGACTGGAATGTTATACCCCTGCTCAGAAACGTAAATACGGTTATTTCGTTCTTCCGTTGCTGCATCAAGGAGTGCTGGTGGGAAGAGTTGATGCAAAAATGCATCGCAAAAGTAACTTATTAGAAATTATCAGTCTGTATCTTGAAGAAGGTATTAAGGCTGAGCCGTCATTGATTAACGGCTTGCACAAGGCACTAACCGATTTTGCCCGCTGGCAGGGTGCAACCTTGATTCGCTTCGGGAATATTCCCGCCACGTTAACGGCATCATGGGGTGAAGGCTGGGAAATTAGCCCGGAGAGCGAGTAAGTTATGTTATTCTGCTGCCTTTGATGGCAGCCATTCTGGAGTAACCATGGATCATCGATTACTTGAAATCATTGCTTGTCCGGTTTGTAACGGCAAGCTCTACTTTAATCAGGAAAAGCAGGAGCTTATCTGCAAACCTGATCATCTGGCGTTTCCTCTGCGCGATGGTATTCCGGTGCTGCTGGAGACTGAAGCTCGAGTTCTGACTTCTGACGAGAAAAATCCATGAGTTTTGTGGCAATAATCCCTGCCCGCTATGCCTCTACACGCTTACCGGGTAAACCGCTTAAAGATATCAATGGCAAACCGATGGTCGTTCACGTTATGGAACGTGCTCGCGAATCGGGTGCTGAACGTATCATTGTGGCAACCGATCATGAGGATGTGGCTCGTGCAGTGGAAGCTGCCGGCGGCGAAGTTTGTATGACTCGCGCTGATCATCAGTCTGGCACTGAGCGTCTTGCTGAAGTGATTGAAAAATGTGGTTTTAGCGATGACACCGTGATTGTGAATGTGCAAGGTGATGAGCCAATGATCCCTCCAGCGATCATCAGCCAGGTTGCCAGCAATCTTGCGAACAGCGAGGCGGGTATGGCAACGCTTGCTGTGCCAATCGATTCTGCTGAAGAAGCGTTTAACCCGAATGCAGTAAAAGTGGTGATGGACGCGCAGGGCTACGCCCTCTATTTCTCTCGTGCGACCATTCCATGGCACAGAGACCGCTTTGCACAATCGCGTGAACAGATCGGTGATTCCCTTTTACGCCACATTGGTATCTACGGCTACCGCGCAGGTTTCATCCGTCGCTACGTGACCTGGGAGCCAAGCCAGCTTGAGCAAATCGAAATGCTCGAACAGCTGCGCGTACTGTGGAATGGTGAAAAAATCCATGTTGCGGTTGCGAAAGAAGTCCCGAGTATTGGTGTTGATACACCAGAAGATTTAGAGCGTGTGCGACAAGCGATGATTTAATCCTCAGTTATCAATGCTTAGAAAAAAACCGGTGCTTAGCGCCGGTTTTTTACTATCTGAAGGCATATTGATCTGAGAGTGATGACAACCTCTGCCTTCAAGCTCATTATAAAAACACCAGTGTTGTAAGGGGTAATGAGTCATGGAGTTACTACGCAAGGAGTTGAGTCATCTGCTGGGTGAAAAACTAAGCCGGATTGAATGTATCAATGAACAGCCAAATAGCACCTTGTGGTCGCTGTATGACAGTGACGGCAATGCGATGTCATTGCTGGCTAAAAGTTTTAGTACTCCAGGTCTCGCCGCTCAGCTAGCCTGGAAAATGTCCATGCTAACGCGTTCCGGAACGATTCGCATGCCTGTGGTTTACGGCGTGGTGACACATGACGAGACGCCGGGGCCAGACGTATTATTAATGGAGCGTTTACGGGGGGTTCCCGTCGAAGCGCCAACCCGCACACCCGATCGCTGGGAGCATCTAAAAGATCAAATTGTTGAAGGGCTTCTTGCATGGCATCGTGTCGATAGCCGTGGGTGTGTCGGTAACGTCGATAGCACACAAGAAAATATCTGGCCTTCATGGTATCGGCAGCATGTAGAAACATTGTGGGCAACCATCAATCAATACCCCAATAATGGCCTGACGATGCAAGACAGGCGCATTTTGTTCCGCACCCGCGAATGTTTGCCCCGTTTATTCGAAGATTTTAACGACAACTGTGTACTGGTGCATGGCAACTTTACGCTTCGCAGTATGTTAAAAGATGGGCGCAGCGATCAGCTTCTGGCAATGGTCAATCCCGGAATAACGCTTTGGGCGCCGCGTGAATATGAAATATTCCGTCTGTTTGAACCTGGTCAGTCTGAAAGCCTGATGTGGCACTACTTACAACGAGCTCCGGTTGCGGAGTCATTTCTATGGCGACGGTGGTTGTATATTCTGTGGGATGGTGTAGCGCAGTTATTACAGACGGGCCGACTTAATCGACCCGCCTTCGATGTGGCTGCAAAAAACTTACTTCCCTGGATCGCCTGACGGACCTTTCAACCACTGCCAGATGCGGCCGAGGGTTTCGTAGCCAACCCGGTCGCTATGCATTAACCAAATTGGCGATGGAATTATGCGCTCCCAAGGATTCAGCGGTGATTCGATGGCCAGTTGGTTAGCGGGGGCTGGAATAGGGTGCAAACCGGCATTGCGGAAGAAAATCATCGCCCGTGGCAGATGAGAAGCAGAAGTCACTAATAAGAATGGTTGCTGGCCAATCGTTTTTGCTACCGCAGCGGCTTCTTCTTCAGTGTCTTTTGGTTCATCAAGGGTAATGATTTGCGAGCGCGGGACACCTAAACTTTCAGCAACTCTCGCTCCCGCCTCAGCAGTACTCACCGGGTTGGTCATTGCTCTTGCGCCCGTGAAGATAATTTTTGCCCCAGGATTTGCCTGCCATAAGCGTACCCCTTCGGCCAGCCGAGGCAAACTATTGCTGATGAGATTGGAACTTGGTGCCCAATCAGGGTTCCATGTATAGCCGCCACCGAGTACCACAATGTAGTCCACTTTTTCGCTGCCACGCCATGTTGGGTAGGTGTCCTCGATGGGCTTGAGCATTTTATCGGCCACCGGTTGTAGGCTAATCAGCAGCAAAACTAACCAACTCACGCTTAATAGCGCTTTGGCGCTTTTTTGCCAACGAGTGAACCACAACAAGCAAAGTGCTACCCCCATCATCAATAATAAAAAAGGGAGGGGCAGCAGCAGCCCGCCGATAAATTTTTTCAGGATAAAAAGCATGAATTATGGGTCCTTTTTAGCCATATAGTAGGCAAACGCTGGTGATATTACACCAGACGGGTTCATTCCTGGCGCAGCTGTGCCAAAATACCCACTTTCTCGTATGAACCCTTTTCCCTCATGGAGCCGTACCCGTGCGTGACCGCAATTTTGATGATATTGCTGAGAAGTTCTCACGCAACATTTACGGTACAACCAAAGGGCAGCTCCGCCAGGCCATCTTATGGCAAGACCTTGATGCTTTGCTGGCAACTATGCCTGAAAAAATCCGCGTTCTGGATGCGGGTGGTGGCGAAGGGCAAACTGCGTGTGGTCTTGCTGAGCGGGGCCATGAAGTTCTGCTTTGTGATGTTTCTGCACAGATGATTTCTCGTGCTCAAGCTCTGGCTGATGAGAAAGGTGTGAGCGGCAACATGCATTTCGTACATTCCTCTGCTCAGGATATTGGCCAACATTTGGAAAAACCGGTTGATCTGATATTGTTTCACGCGGTGCTGGAATGGGTCGTAGATCCGCAAGCCGTACTCAAAACACTATGGGATTGCCTTGCACCCGGCGGTGCCTTATCCCTGATGTTCTACAATGCTAACGGCTTGCTGATGCGGAACATGTTTGTCGGCAACTTTGAATATGTTCTTCAGGGTATGAAAAAGAACAAACGGAAAACGCTTTCGCCTGACAATCCGCTACAGCCAGAACAGGTCTATCACTGGCTGGAGCAAATTGGCTGGCAGATTACCGGTAAAACCGGTGTGCGAGTATTCCACGATTACTTGCGCGATAAGCATAAACAACACGATGGTTTTGAGAATTTGCTTGAACTGGAAACGCGTTATTGCCGCCAGGAACCTTTTGTTAGCCTCGGCCGCTATATCCACGTGACAGCAATCAAGCCGCTTGAGCCAAGGAAAAATTATGAGTGATGTTTCCCAGACAGTGCCGGAGCTGGTTGCCTGGGCCAGGAAAAATGACTATTCGATTTCGCTACCTACAGAACGTCTGACGTTTCTGTTGGCGATCGCGACCTTAAACGGTGAGCGGCTAGATGGCGAAATGAGTGAAGGTGAGCTGATTGACGCTTTCCGTTACGTGAGCGAAGGCTTTGATCAAACCAGCGAAACAATTAACGTTCGTGCCAATAACGCCATCAATGACATGGTGCGCCAGCGTTTGATCAACCGTTTCGTCAGTGAAATCAATGAAGGCAATGCAATTTATCGCCTGACGCCTCTCGGTATCGGCATTACCGATTACTACATTCGCCAGCGTGAGTTTTCAACGTTGCGTTTATCTATGCAGCTATCGATAGTTGCTGGTGAATTGAAACGTGCTGCCGACTCAGCAGATGAAGGTGGTGATGAATTCCACTGGCATCGCAACGTGTTCGCGCCATTAAAATATTCCGTCGCCGAGATTTTTGACAGTATCGATCTCACGCAGCGCATCATGGATGAACACCAGCAACAGGTTAAAGATGATATTGCACAGCTGCTGAACAAAGACTGGCGTGCAGCCATCTCTAGTTGCGAAATGCTGTTGTCCGAAACATCGGGTACGTTACGTGAGTTACAGGACACCCTGGAAGCTGCGGGCGATAAATTGCAGGCAAATTTATTACGTATTCAGGATTCGATTCTGGGGCGCGATGATCTGCACTTTGTTGACCGTCTGGTGTTTGATCTGCAAAGCAAACTCGACCGTATCGTCAGTTGGGGCCAGCAGGCTATCGACCTGTGGATTGGCTATGACCGCCATGTTCATAAATTCATTCGTACCGCTATCGATATGGATAAAAATCGCGTCTTTGCGCAACGTCTGCGTGTCTCGGTTCAAAACTATTTCGATGCGCCATGGGCTCTGACCTACGCTAATGCCGATCGTCTGCTGGATATGCGCGATGAAGAAATGACGTTGCGTGACGATGAGGTGATGGGCGAACTGCCAAGCGATTTGGAATTCGAAGAGTTCAATGAAATCCGCGAACAACTTGCCGCCATGATTGAAGCTGCCCTCCAGGTCTATAAAACCAGACAAGTGCCACTAGATTTGGGCATTGTCATGCGGGACTATCTGGCGCAATACCCACGCGCACGCCATTTTGATGTGGCGAGAATCGTAGTCGACCAGGCGGTACGTCTGGGTGTGGCTGAAGCAGACTTTACTGGCTTGCCGCCACAGTGGCAGGCAATTAACGATTACGGAGCCAAGGTACAGGCGCATGTCATCAACAAATATTGAAAAAGTGATGCCAGTAAAACTGGCACAGGCGTTGGCCAATCCGTTATTTCCGGCACTCGATAGCCAACTGCGCGCAGGTCGCCATGTCGGGCTCGATGAACTGGATAATCATGCTTATTTGATGGACTTCCAGGATGAACTGGAAGAGTTCTATACCCGTTATAATGTGGAGTTGATTCGAGCGCCTGAAGGTTTCTTCTATTTGCGCCCACGCTCCACCACGCTGATCCCGCGCTCAGTACTGTCTGAGTTGGACATGATGGTAGGTAAGATTCTCTGTTACCTCTATCTCAGTCCAGAACGGTTGGCGAACGAAGGTATTTTCACACAGGCCGAGCTGTACGATGAGCTGTTGACGCTTGCGGATGAAAGCAAGCTACTTAAGCTGGTAAACAACCGTTCTACTGGCTCAGATCTTGACCGTCAAAAGCTGCAAGAGAAAGTCCGTGCCTCATTAACGCGTTTACGCCGTCTTGGCATGATCTGGTTTATGGGCCATGACAGCAGCAAATTCCGCATTACCGAATCAGTATTCCGCTTTGGTGCAGACGTACGTGCTGGCGACGATGCGCGTGAAGCGCAACTCCGCATGATCCGTGATGGTGAAGCGATGCCGGTAGAAACTCGTTTGCAACTCAATGATGAAACTGAAGAGTCGCAATTGGCTTCAGATAACGCGGAGGATGAACAGGAATGATTGAACGCGGTAAGTTTCGCTCACTAACGCTGATTAACTGGAACGGTTTCTTCGCGCGTACTTTTGATTTAGATGAACTGGTGACCACGCTTTCTGGCGGTAATGGTGCCGGTAAATCCACTACTATGGCGGCGTTCGTAACCGCGCTAATCCCCGACTTAACCCTGTTGCACTTCCGTAACACTACTGAAGCGGGAGCGACATCAGGTTCACGTGACAAAGGTCTGCACGGCAAATTAAAAGCGGGTGTCTGCTACTCCTTGTTGGATGTGGTCAACTCACGTAATCAGCGTGTTGTGGTAGGTGTGCGCCTGCAACAAGTGGCCGGACGTGATCGCAAAGTCGACATCAAACCGTTTGCGATTCAAGGTTTACCGTCTTCCATTCAGCCAACTCAGTTGTTAACGGAAACATTAAATGAGCGTCAGGCTCGCGTACTGAGCTTGCAAGAACTGAAAGATAAAGTGGAAGCCATCGAAGGCGTTCAATTTAAACAGTTCAACTCGATTACCGATTACCACTCGTTGATGTTCGATTTGGGCATTGTTGCACGTCGTCTGCGCAGTGCTTCCGACCGTAGTAAGTACTACCGTCTTATCGAAGCCTCGCTATACGGCGGGATTTCCAGCGCTATTACTCGTTCACTGCGCGACTATCTGTTGCCAGAAAACGGCGGTGTGCGTAAAGCTTTCCAGGATATGGAAGCGGCTTTGCGTGAAAACCGTATGACGCTTGAAGCGATTCGCGTCACCCAGTCAGACCGTGATCTGTTTAAGCATTTGATTTCTGAAGCGACTAACTATGTAGCTGCTGATTACATGCGCCACGCCAATGAACGTCGTATCCATCTGGATAAAGCGCTCGAATTCCGTCGTGAATTATTGACCAGCCGTAAGCAACTGGCTGCGGAGCAATATAAACATGTCGAAATGGCCCGCGAGCTTGCAGAACATAGCGGTGCGGAAGGGGATCTGGAAACTGATTATCAGGCGGCCAGCGATCACCTGAACTTGGTGCAAACGGCGATTCGCCAGCAGGAAAAAATCGAGCGTTATGAAGCTGACCTCGACGAACTGCAAATGCGCCTCGAAGAACAAAATGAAATCGTTGCCGAAGCATCAGAGCAGCAAGAAGAGAACGAAGCTCGCGCAGAAGCCGCAGAGCTGGAAGTCGATGAGCTGAAAAGCCAGCTGGCCGACTACCAACAAGCACTCGATGTACAACAGACGCGTGCTATTCAATACCAGCAAGCATTGCAAGCACTTGAACGTGCGCGCGCACTTTGTCACTTGCCAGATTTGACTGCTGACAGTGCGGAAGAGTGGCTTGAAACCTTCCAGGCGAAAGAACAGGAAACAACCGAAAAACTGCTGACACTTGAGCAGAAGATGAGTGTGGCACAAACGGCGCATAGCCAGTTTGAGCATGCTTATCAGCTAGTCACCGCTATTAATGGTCCGGTGAGCCGTAGTGACGCCTGGAATGTTGCACGTGAATTACTGCGTGACAGCAATAACCAGCGCCACCTGATGGAACAAGTTCAGCCGCTCAGAGCACGCCTTAATGAACTTGAACAACGCCTGCGTGAACAGCAAGAAGCCGAACGTATGTTTGCTGAGTTCTGCAAGCGTCAGGGCAAACACTTTGATCCTGAAGATCTGGAAGTGTTGCACGAAGAACTTTCTGAACGCATCGAGACATTGCAGCAACGTGTTTCTGATGCCAGCGATCAGCGTGCAAATTTACGCCAGGAACAAGAGCAAATTCAAGCGCGCATCAAACGCCTCCAGCAGCGTGCGCCAATCTGGCTTTCCGCACAAACCAGCCTTACCCAGTTGTGCGAGCAGAGTCATGAGCAGTTTGAAAGTAGCCAGCAAGTTACTGAATACATGCAGCAACTGCTTGAGCGTGAGCGTGAAGTCACGGTTGAACGTGATGAAGTGGGAGCGCGCAAACGGGCCATTGACGAGGAAATCGAACGCCTTAGCCAACCAGGTGGTGCTGAAGACCCACGTTTAAATGCCCTGGCTGAACGTTTTGGCGGCGTGTTGTTGTCAGAGATTTATGACGACATTAGCATTGATGACGCACCGTACTTCTCTGCGTTGTACGGCCCATCACGTCACGCGATTGTGGTTCCAGATTTGTCACTGGTTCGCGATCAACTGGATAATCTTGAAGATTGTCCGGAAGACCTATATCTGATTGAAGGAGACCCATCTTCCTTCGATGACAGCGTGTTTACCGTCGAAGAGTTGAATGCTGCCGTTCTGGTAAAAACGGCAGAGCGCCAGTGGCGTTATTCTCGTTTGCCGGTGTTGCCTCTGTTTGGCCGCGCAGCACGTGAGAATCGCCTTGAAAACCTCCATGCTGAGCGTGAAACCCTGGCGGAGCGTTTTGCCACACTGTCGTTCGATGTTCAGAAATCTCAGCGTTTGCACCAGGCATTTAGCCGCTTTATTGGACAACATTTGGGTGTGGCATTTGATGATGATCCAGAAGTGGAAATTCGTCAGCTCAATACTCGTCGTGGTGAAGTTGAACGCGCTATCAGCAACCACGAAAATGACAATCAGCAACAGCGTCAGCAATTTGAACAGGCTAAAGAAGGGGTTGATCAACTTAACCGCCTGTTGCCTCGCATCAGTTTGCTCAATGACGAAACGCTGGCCGATCGTTGTGACGAAATTCGCGAACGTCTGGATGAAGCCGATGAAGCCGCGCGTTTCCTCCATCAGTTCGGTAATCAACTGGCTAAGCTCGAAGCTGTGGCTTCGGTGTTGCAAAGTGACCCTGAGCAGTTCGAACAGCTAAAAGAAGATTATCAGTACGCACAACAGGTTCAGCGTGATGCACGCCAGCAGGCGTTCGCGTTGACCGAAGTGGTGCAACGTCGTGCGCACTTTGGTTACTCTGACTCAGCCGCTATGCTCGATGGCAATAGCGATTTGAATGAAAAATTGCGTAACCGCCTGGAGCATGCTGAAGCTGAGCGTACCCGTTCGCGTGAGGCACTGCGTAGCCATGCCCAGCAGCTGAGTCAGTTCAGCCAGTTAATGGCGTCGTTGAAAAGCTCCTTTGATACCAAAAAAGAGCTGCTAACCGATCTACATAAAGAGCTGCAGGATATAGGCGTTCGTGCTGATATCGGTGCAGAAGAACGCGCCCGCGCCCGCCGGGACGAATTGCACACTGCTTTGAGTAACAACCGCTCACGCCGTAATCAGCTCGAAAAAGCGCTGACCATGTGTGAAGCAGAAATGAGCAACCTGACCCGCAAGCTCAAGCAACTAGAGCGCAGCTATTTCGAAATGCGTGAGCATGTTGTTACTGCGAAAGCAGGCTGGTGTGCCGTGATGCGCATGGTGAAAGAAAACGGCGTAGAGCGTCGTTTGCACCGTCGTGAGCTGGCCTATGTCACCGGCGATGAGCTGCGTTCAATCTCGGATAAAGCATTGGGTGCCTTGCGCCTTGCTGTAGCGGATAACGAACATCTGCGCGATGTGCTTCGTATGTCAGAAGATCCAAAACGACCTGAGCGCAAAATTCAGTTCTTTGTCGCGGTTTATCAGCATCTGCGCGAACGCATTCGTCAGGATATTATCCGTACCGATGATCCTGTTGAAGCCATCGAGCAGATGGAAATTGAGCTGAGCCGTCTCACGGAAGAGTTGACCTCTCGTGAGCAAAAACTGGCAATCAGTTCACGTAGTGCGGCGAACATCATTCGCAAGACGATTCAGCGCGAACAGAACCGCATCCGCATGCTTAACCAAGGATTGCAAAGCGTCTCCTTTGGCCAGGTAAACAGCGTGCGTTTAAATGTGAACGTTCGTGAAACGCATGCGACATTGCTGAATGTGCTGTCGGAACAACATGAACAGCATCAGGATCTGTTTAATAGCAATCGCCTGAGCTTCTCGGAAGCATTAGCGAAACTGTATCAACGCCTGAATCCGCAAATTGATATGGGCCAGCGCACACCACAAACTATTGGGGAAGAGCTGCTCGATTACCGCAACTACCTGGAAATGGAAGTTGAAGTAAACCGTGGTTCAGATGGCTGGTTGCGTGCGGAAAGTGGCGCATTGTCGACAGGTGAAGCTATCGGTACCGGTATGTCAATTCTGGTAATGGTCGTTCAAAGCTGGGAAGAAGAGTCACGCCGACTGCGTGGTAAAGATATCTCCCCATGCCGTTTACTGTTCCTCGATGAGGCGGCACGACTGGATGCGAAGTCAATTGCTACACTGTTTGAGCTGTGTGAGCGACTTGAAATGCAACTGATCATTGCTGCACCTGAGAACATTAGTCCGGAAAAAGGCACCACTTACAAGCTGGTACGTAAGGTTGTTCAGAACCATGAGCACGTCCATGTTGTAGGTCTCAGAGGCTTTGCGCCGCCGCTTCCTGAGCCGGTTCTCGGCACAATAGATGCGTCATAAAAATCGCGGGCTACGGCCCGCGTTTTCTTTTCTAAGAATTCTTAATCTTTAATTTTATTTACATTTATACGGGCAAATACTATTCGCTGTTTATATACTGATTATTAAAACCCAGCGACAAAAGCTGGGTGATGTAAAAACAGGTATAAACAGGGGGCAAGGGATGTTGCTAACAAAATTGCACGGTTTTAAGCTGTCAGCGCTCGGTTACGGGCTGGCACTGAGTTTCGCTCCACTGTTTATGGCGCAGGCCGATGAGCCAGCGGTCGTTCCTTCTGACAGCTCTGCTGTGAGCATTGAACCAACCAGCACGCCAGACCAACCATTACCGCAATCTGCTGCTACCGCTACCATGGTAGGAGTGTTACCGCTAAATTCTACCGGCATGTCTGCCGCACAAAGCCGTTCTCAGCTCGTGGCGCATTTACCTGCGGGCTACACTCCGGTTTATCTGAATGCGTTGTCCGCATTTTATGCGGCCCGCGAGATGAAACCGATGTGGGAGAATCGCGATGCCGTGAAGGCCTTCCAGCAGCAACTTGCTGAAGTTGCCATTTCTGGCATCCAACCACAGTTTACTACCTGGGTCGAGTTGCTTACCGATCCGGCTGTCACGGGGCTATCGCGCGATATTGTATTGTCTGATGCGATGATGGGTTATTTGCAATTTGTCTATGGCATCCCGACGGAAGGCAATCGCTGGTTGTACAGTGCTAAGCCTTACAAGCTGCAAACTCCACCGATTTCCGTTATTAACCAATGGCAAGTGGCAGTAGATCAAGGGACGCTAGTCAGTTTTGTTGAAACGCTAGCCCCTCAGCATCCGCAATACGCTAAGTTGCACCAGTCGTTGGTACACTTACTCAGTGACTCGCGTCCATGGCCTCAATTGACCAGCGCTGAAACTCTGCGCCCCGGTCAGTGGAGCAATGATGTGCCAGCGCTACGGGAAATACTCGCACGCACCGGTATGTTGCAGGCTGAACCTTCGATTCCATTACCTGAACGCGACAATGTTTCTAAGACAGCGGTTGCTGTCAGCCCGTCAGCTATTCAATTAGACGGCGAGCAAACCATGCAACAGATACCAGATGCAGTGGCTGGGAAGAAAAAGAAATCAACCCCAGCTGTTCGAAGTGCCTACAGCAAAGAGCTGGTTGAAGGTGTAAAACGTTTCCAGAAGTGGCAAGGTTTGGGTGTTGATGGTTCTATCGGGCAATCAACCCGCGACTGGCTGAATGTCACACCGCAACAACGAGCTTCGCTGGTAGCCCTAAACATTCAGCGTTTACGTTTATTGCCGAAGAAACTTGATACCGGCATTATGGTAAATATCCCTAATTATTCTCTGAGCTATTACCTTAACGGCAGTGAAGTATTAGCTTCGCGCGTAATCGTTGGGCGGCCAGATCGCAAAACGCCAATGATGAGCAGTGCGCTTAATAATGTGGTCGTTAACCCGCCGTGGAATGTCCCACCAACACTTGCGCGCAACGATATTTTGCCAAAAGTACGCCAGGACCCAGGCTATCTCGACAGGCATGGTTACAGCGTACTACGCGGTTGGAGTAATAATGCAGAAGCAATCGACCCATGGCATGTCGATTGGGAAACTATTACTGCCAGCAACTTGCCTTTCCGCTTCCAGCAAAAACCTGGGGTCCAGAACTCGTTAGGGCGTTACAAGTTTAATATGCCGAGTTCTGACGCTATCTATTTGCATGACACGCCAAACCACAACTTGTTCCAGAAAGATGCGCGAGCGTTGAGTTCTGGCTGTGTACGAGTCAACAAAGCCTCTGAGCTGGCAAACATGTTGCTGCAAGACGCAGGCTGGAACGATGCCCGTATTTCGAGTCAATTGAAAGATGGCAATACGAAATACGTGAACATTCGGCAGACCATCCCGGTGAGTCTCTATTACCTGACCGCATTTGTCGGTGACGATGGGCGTACGCAGTACCGTACAGATATTTACAATTATGATCTTACCGCGCGATCGGGCGCACAAATCCTTTCAAAAGCTGAACTATTAATACGCTAAATGCAGTAATTCTAATGAATTAGCGGTCGTAATAATTGCTTAATCCTTCCGGGTCCTCTGCAGGGCCCGGTTTTACTGGGTTTTGCACGCCTTGACTCGCTTTGTTTTGGCGGTTAAGGTGCGGAGCAGTGCGCCCAAAGTGCATATTATTCGATCGTTTTTTATCTGTAGACCTGGACATCATGGACAAATTTGACGCAAACCGCCGCAAGCTGCTGGCGTTGGGTGGTGTGGCTTTAGGTGCCTCGCTGTTACCAACACAAGCGTTTGCAATGCTATCAACACCGCGCCCACGCATTCTGACTCTTAATAACCTGCATACTGGGGAGTCATTGAAGGCTGAATTTTTCGATGGTAAAGGCTATATTCAGGATGAATTAGCAAGACTTAATCATTTCTTCCGTGATTATCGCGCGAATAAAATCAAATCCATCGATCCTAAATTATTCGATCAGTTGTACCGCTTGCAGGGTTTGTTAGGAACCAACAAACCGGTGCAACTGGTATCTGGTTATCGCTCCCTGGACACGAACAATGAGTTACGTGCTCACAGCCGAGGTGTAGCTAAAAAGAGCTATCACACCAAAGGCCAGGCAATGGATTTCCATATTGAAGGGATTTCGTTAAGCAATGTTCGCAAAGCAGCATTATCAATGCGCGCTGGTGGTGTAGGATACTACCCAAGCAGCAACTTTGTGCATATTGATACCGGGCCACTAAGGCACTGGTAAAACAACGGAATCCGGCGAGCGTTGCCGGTATTGGAGCATCATGAACTATCACATTATTCCGGTCACCGCATTCGGCCAAAACTGTTCTCTCATTTGGTGCGAAGAAACTCAGCAGGCAGCATTGGTTGATCCTGGGGGTGAAGCCGAAAAGATCAAACAGCAAGTGACTGCGAAAGGCGTGACAATTACGCAGATCCTGTTAACTCACGGCCATCTTGATCATGTTGGAGCGGCTGCTGAGCTGGCTGAACACTACGGTGTTCCTGTAGTTGGGCCGGAAAAAGAAGACGAATTCTGGTTGCAGGGTTTACCTGCACAAAGCCAAATGTTTGGACTCGAAGAGTGTTTGCCGCTGACGCCTGATCGCTGGCTGAACGAAGGCGACGCGGTGTCGGTAGGGAATGTCTCCTTACAGGTTCTGCATTGCCCGGGCCATACACCTGGCCACGTTGTTTTCTTTGATGCTCTGTCCCGGTTACTGATTTCCGGCGATGTGATTTTCAAAGGTGGGGTAGGGCGTAGCGATTTCCCTCAGGGTAATCATGCAGCACTCATTGACTCAATTAAACGTAAGCTATTGCCATTGGGCGATGATGTTACGTTTATTCCAGGCCATGGACCATTGTCAACGCTCGGTTACGAACGCCTGCACAATCCCTTCTTGCAAGACGAATTACCGGTCTGGTAAATCAGGTCGGAGAAATAAAAAGAGCCGCATTATTAATTTAATGCGGCTCTTTTTTTGTCGATAACTTAATTACAGTACAGCGACAATCGCTTCGCACAGTGGCGCCATGTTGTCTGGCGTCATACCTGCTACGTTTACACGTCCGGATGCTACTGCATAAACACCAAACTCTTCACGTAAACGCAGTACCTGCTCTTTGGTCAGGCCACTGAACGAGAACATGCCGTTCTGGTTGATAATGAAGCTGAAATCGCGGTTAGCGCCTTTCTCTTGCAGAGTATTCACAAACAGGTGGCGCATACGCTGAATACGCTGACGCATGTCAGACAGCTCTTGTTCCCAGAGAGTACGCAGGGCATCGTTGCTAAGAATTGTGGCTACAACCGACGCGCCGTGAGCTGGTGGGTTTGAGTAGTTAGCACGAATCACAGATTTCATCTGGCTGAATGCACGGTCAACGGTGTCTGCATCAGCAGCAACCAGCGTACAGGCACCTACACGCTCATTGTAGAGGCCGAAGTTCTTGGAATAGGAACTAGCCACAATCAGCTCTTGATGGCTTGCTGCGAAGATACGCAGGCCTTCTGCATCTTCTTCGAGACCACGGGCAAAGCCCTGGTATGCAAAGTCAAACAGCGGTAACCAGCCTTTAGCCAGTGACATCTCAGCCAGGACCTGCCACTGCTCAGCTGTTGGGTCGATACCGGTTGGGTTATGGCAGCAACCGTGGAACAAGACTACGTCGCCTGCTTGCGCTGCTTGCAGGCTGTTGATCAGTCCGTCGAAATTCAGAGCGTGATTCTGCGCGTCGTAGTAATCATATTCGCACACTTCCAGACCGGCGGAGTTAAATACACTTTTGTGGTTCGGCCAGCTAGGGTTGCTTACCCATACACGTTGGGTGTTAGTGTTTTTAGCGAGGAAATCAGCAGCAACGCGCAGTGCACCAGTACCGCCAGGAGTCTGTGCTGTGCGAGCGCGCTTGTTTGCACTAAGAGCGTTATCTTTCCCGAACAGCAATTCCTGTGTGCAACGGCCAAACTCTGGAATACCGTCGATGCCGAGGTAGTTTTTGGTGTTCTCATTTTCCAGCAGATAAAGTTCCGCTTTTTTTACACAGGTCAAAACCGGAGTTTTACCCGTTTCATCCTTATAAACACCAATACCGAGGTTAATTTTAGTCGGACGGTCATCGGCGCGAAACAGATCGGCCAAACCAAGAATTGGATCAGCAGGAGCAGCGGTAATGTTCTCAAACATGACGGGTTTCCATTGTGATATCGAGGGAGTAACGCTCTCAGGTTAACTGCTGTTTTAGCAAATGCCAACCGTTTGCAACAAAAAGAAACAGCTCCCGTCACAAGTTAATTTTTTCAGCTTTTCAGGCATAAAAAAACAGGGCCGAAGCCCTGTTTTTAAACCATCCTTGCAACTAAGTTGCTGGATAATTAGAACTGGTAAACGATACCAACAGCTGCCTGGTCGTCTGTAGCCAGACCGGTCGCTTTAGCGTAATCGTTGTCATCCAGCAGGTTGAACTTATACGCTGCGTATACGTTCATGTTTTTGTTGAAGTAGTACCAAGTACCCACTTCTACGTATTTGGTCAGGTCAGCATCGCCGCCGCTGAAGCCAGCGCGTGATTCCAGATCTTTACCTTTGGACTGTACATAGCCAACAGATGGGCGCAGACCGAAGTCAAATTGGTACTGAACAACCGCTTCCAGGTTCTGAGTTTTGTTAGCGAAGAAAGCAGCATCAGTATCGTTAAT
The DNA here is from genome assembly GCF_001654865.1 of Buttiauxella noackiae ATCC 51607. Lineage (GTDB taxonomy): Bacteria > Pseudomonadota > Gammaproteobacteria > Enterobacterales > Enterobacteriaceae > Buttiauxella > Buttiauxella noackiae. The sequence goes on from NZ_LXEO01000008.1 coordinate 187,001, forward strand.
ACGGCTTTCTGGCGTCATATTGTACGTCTGGGAATACATAACTGCTGCGTACAGGTTGTTTGCATCATACTTAGCAGAAGTTGCCCATGCTTCAGCTTTGTCACCAGTGCCGTTAGCTTTCTGATCAACGGTACGGTTAGAGTTCGCATAACCAGCAGACAGGCCGAAACCTTCGCCCAGGTCATAAGATACAGAGGTGCTAACGCCGTCGCCGTTCTGTTTGAACACGCTACGGGTAGAGGATTCGTTTTTACCCTGGTACTGTACTGCGAATGCCAGGCCGTCAACCAGACCGAAGAAATCAGAGTTACGGTAAGTAGCAACACCGTTAGTACGACCAGTCATGAAGTTGTCGGTGTAGTTCCAGCCGTCACCACCCCACTCAACCAGCATATCTGTCGCAGATTCTACGTCGTAGATTGCGCCGTAGTTACGACCGTAGTCGAAGGAACCTGCATCACCCATTTTCAGACCAGCGAATGCCAGACGGGTTTTAGTACCCTGGGCGCCTTCCGCATTAGAGGCGTCCATGTTGTATTCCCACTGACCATAGCCGGTCAGTTGGTCATTGATCTGAGTTTCGCCCTTGAAGCCGATACGAGCGTAAGTGGTGTCTTCGTTGCTGGTGTTACCGTTAGTAGTCCAGACGTGTTCACCAACAGCTTTACCGTAGAAGTCCAGTTTGTTGCCGTTTTTGTTATAGATTTCTGCAGCGTTAGCTGCACCGGCTACCAGCAGAGCAGGGATAACCACTGCCAGAATATTGCGCTTCATCATTATTTATTACCCTCATTGGTTTTTTTGTGACACCTGCCACTGCCGTCAATAATTCTGTACGGAACTATTGATGAGAGTTTGGTGTCTTTCTGTATCTGTCAGGCATCTTTCCATCCATGAAACCGTTTCGCTAGCCTGAAAGTGCTACAAACATCGAGAGTTAGTTACAAGAAGAAAGTATGTGTAACTAAATGTGTATTTTATTGAACTTTGTGAACTATCTCAAACTTCCTGACCGCTTCGTTTAAAAAACCACCTTTCTAATCCTATATATATGAATTACTTATGTTTAATTTGCATAACAGCAAATCTTCTTAATTTTTTGCTTACATTTGTACAATCTTTGAGTGATTTTTAGATGTCCAGACATCTGAGTGAAATTTATCCGAATGTGCTAAGTCAACTAACCGAAGCAGGAAGCAAGCGGAAATAGGGGGTGTTTTGTGATTGTTTATTTCGCGGACACAATTCGTAACTGGGGAGTTGCAGGATGGGGTTGAAATTGACGTTTGTTTAACTTTCGTTGAAGAAAAAAGACGTTTATACGGCAGACAGAAAAAAGGCCAGCAACGCTGGCCTTAGAAAAATGACTGCTTAGAAGTTCGCATTACGTGGTGTACGTGGGAATGGAATCACGTCACGAACGTTCTGAACACCAGTTACATAGGCAATCAGACGCTCAAAACCAAGACCGAAGCCAGAATGCGGAACGGTACCGTAACGACGCAGGTCGCGGTACCACCAGTAGTCTTCTTTATTCAGCCCCATCTCCGCCATACGCGCATCCAGCACATCCAGACGCTCTTCACGCTGAGAACCACCAATGATCTCACCGATGCCTGGAGCTAACACGTCCATCGCTGCAACGGTCTTACCGTCTTCGTTAAGGCGCATATAGAACGCTTTAATATCTTTCGGATAGTTCTTCACAACAACCGGTGCTTTGAAGTGTTGCTCAGCAAGGTAACGTTCATGTTCGGAAGAGAGGTCAACGCCCCAATAAACTGGGTTTTCGAATTTCTGGCCACAATTCTCGAGAATTGTAACAGCGTCGGTGTAATCAACCTGTGCAAAATCGGCGTTGATGAAACGCTGTAAACGTTCCACTGCATCTTTATCCACGCGCTCTGCGAAGAACTCCATGTCATCCATGCGCTCATCAAGCACCGCTTTGAAGACATATTTCAGCATGGCTTCTGCGAGACCCGCTACGTCGTCAAGATTTGCGAAAGCGACTTCAGGCTCCAGCATCCAGAACTCAGCCAGGTGACGGCTGGTGTTGGAGTTTTCAGCACGGAAGGTTGGGCCGAAGGTATAAACCTTAGAAAGAGCACACGCATAGGTTTCGCCGTTCAACTGACCAGATACGGTCAGGAATGCTTCTTTACCAAAGAAGTCTTTATCGAAATCGACTTTGCCAGCGTCGGTACGTGGTAGGTTTTCCATATCCAGCGTTGAAACGCGGAACATTTCGCCCGCACCTTCGGTGTCTGAGGCTGTAATCAATGGCGTAGAAACCCAGAAATAACCTTGCTCATGGAAGAAACGGTGTAGCGCCTGAGCCAGAGTATGACGAACGCGTGCAACAGCACCAATCATGTTGGTGCGCGGGCGCAGGTGAGCAACTTCACGCAGATACTCAATACTGTGGCGTTTAGCTGCCATCGGGTATGTATCAGGATCGTCAACCCAACCGGTCACTTCAACTTCAGTTGCCTGGATTTCAAAGCTCTGGCCCTGACCGAGAGACTCAACAACTTTACCGGTTACAACAACGGAGCAACCCGTTGTCAGGCGCAGTACGTCATCATTGTAATTAGGCAGAGAATTATTAATGACGGCCTGTACAGGAGAGAAGCAGGAACCGTCATAGACGGCGAGGAAGGAGATACCAGCTTTTGAATCTCTACGAGTACGCACCCATCCGCGCACGGTGACTTCTTGGTCAACGGCTACACGGCCCTGGAGTACGTCGGCTACAGGCACAACGCTCATATTTTTCTCTCTATTAAATGGTCAATGACAAAAATAAATTACCCACAACGGGGGGTTATCTATGTTACCTGTCGCGAGCCGACTGACAAGCAGAAAAATCAATATACCCTTAATCTTTCAAGTTGCAGGTGCGTTAGCTGCTCTCGCTCACCTCAGTCACTTACTAATGTAAGCACCTGGGGATTTTTTCGTTTGCCGCCTTCCCACAGCTCGAAATCTTTTGGGTATATCAGATGAAGAAATACAATAAAGAAAGGAACCCATAAACAAGTTGAATATCGTTTATGGGTTTTATCAGGACTAACTGGCTTTTTTAACTTGCGGCAAATCGAAGGCTTTACGCAGCGCGCGAACGAATGCTTTATCGTGGCAAATGGTTTTACCCGGGCTATCCGAAAGTTTAGCCACTGGCTTGCCATTACACTCCACCAGCTTGATAACAATATTAAGCGGCTTCACCTGTGGAATATCGCAGGTCAGGCGCGTACCGATACCAAAACTTAAATTGATGCGCGCAGCGAAGTGGCGATACAACTCAATAGCTTTTGGTAAATCCAAATTATCAGAGAACACCAGCACTTTGGTTTTAGGATCGATACCCAGTTTTTGATAATGGGCGATAGCTTTTTCACCCCATTCGACCGGATCCCCTGAGTCGTGACGCAATCCCTGGTACAGGCTGGCAAACGAGAGGTCAAAGTCGCGTAAGAAGGCATCCATGGTGATGCAATCGGTTAATGCGATACCGAGTTTGTCAGGGTATTCGTCAAGCCATGCCTGAAGTGCTGCACGTTGGCTGTTGGCCAGTGTCGGGCTGATTTGCTGATGTGCCTGGAACCATTCATGTGCCTGAGTCCCCATTGGGGTCAAATCCAGGCGGTGAGCCAGATCGTAATTGCTGGTGCCCACAAACCACGTTTCTTGTTGCAGACGGCTGACGATAGCCTCTTGCACTTCACGCGAAAAGCGGCGGCGCGTACCAAAATCCATCAGACGGAATGAGGAAAGGTCGATATCTGCTGTCAGTTCTTTGAATTGAAGCAGTTTACTTTCCAGGCTCTCCAGCGCCATTTGCGGTGTTACGCCTGGTGAGCGGTGCTGATGCACCACTTCACTGATCACGGCCAACAAGGGGACTTCCCACATAATCACTTCCAGCCACGAGCCGGTCAGACGAATGTCTAAATGGCCGTTGTTATTGCTGATGTGCACAGTCGTGGGGTCGTAGCGGAAGGTGCGCAGCCACGAGAGATAATCTGCTTTAAAGAACGGCAGACTTTCCAGGAAGGTGAACTCCTCATCGCTAAGCGCGAGGTGCTGCATTAAATCAACCTGTTCACGGATGTCATCTGCATAAATGCCCAGCAGATCGTCACCGCGGCAACGGAACTCGGCCGCGACGCTCACATCGTGATAACGGTGGAAAACAGCCTGCTGCATATGAAGCTTATAGGCGTCAGTATCCAGAAGCGTTTGCAAAATCGGGGAAGCGTGTCGTGTCATGGCGCGTTGCAGCATCCTCTCACAGGAGCGTTTCCATCAAGGGCTAAGCAGATAAAAGACGCAGGAGTATACCCTGATTATCTGTTTATTAAACCCGGATCACAATATAACCGTCATTCTTCGAGCTGTGGGGGGTTGGCTGCACCTACCCACCACTCGAATTATTTAGGTTATAACGAACATTTCGTGATGGTCGATGGCAATTCGTGCCGCATGTTATAAAAATGTAGCAATTCATGTGAAAAGCCCAGAAAAGATGAAGATTCTGCGTGGCAACATTAGGGCAACAGGAATAGACTGAACTTCGCAAACTTACCGATGATGTATAAGGTTTTTTATGACACAACAGCCACAAGCCAAATACCGCCACGACTACCGCGCGCCGGATTACACGATTACCGATATCGATTTGACCTTTGACCTTGATGCCACAAAAACCCTGGTCACTGCTATTAGCCAGATTACCCGCCAGGGCGCCGCTGGTGCGCCGTTGCGTCTTGATGGTGAAGATCTGACGCTTGTTTCAATTGATGTGAACGGTGCCGCCTGGGAGCATTACCGTCAGGAAGAGGGCGCGTTGATCATTGAAGCGCTGCCAGAAGCCTTTACGCTGACCATCGTTAACGAAATCAGCCCGGCAACCAATACCGCGCTTGAAGGGCTTTATCTTTCAGGCGATGCGCTTTGCACTCAGTGTGAAGCCGAAGGTTTCCGCCACATTACCTGGTATCTCGACCGACCAGACGTTCTGGCGCGCTTCACCACCAAAATCATTGCTGATAAATCCAAATATCCTTTCCTTTTATCTAACGGCAACCGCATTGCCGAAGGCGAACTGGATAACGGCCGCCATTGGGTACAATGGCAGGATCCATTCCCGAAACCATGCTACCTGTTTGCTTTGGTGGCAGGTGATTTCGATGTCCTGCGTGATACCTTCAAAACGCGTTCAGGCCGTGATGTAGCACTGGAACTGTTTGTTGATCGCGGTAATCTTGACCGCGCAAGCTGGGCGATGACCTCTCTGAAAGCGTCCATGGCATGGGATGAAACTCGTTTTGGCCTTGAGTACGACCTCGACATCTACATGATTGTCGCCGTGGACTTCTTCAATATGGGCGCGATGGAGAATAAAGGCCTTAATGTCTTTAACTCCAAATATGTGCTGGCACGAGCCGAAACGGCGACGGATAAAGACTACCTCGATATCGAGCGCGTGATTGGCCACGAATATTTCCATAACTGGACCGGCAACCGCGTCACTTGCCGCGACTGGTTCCAGTTAAGCCTGAAAGAAGGGCTGACTGTTTTCCGCGATCAAGAATTTAGTTCTGACCTCGGTTCACGCGCGGTAAACCGTATTCAAAACGTGCGTACCATGCGTGCCGCACAGTTTGCTGAAGACGCAAGCCCGATGGCGCACCCGATTCGCCCGGATAAAGTTATCGAAATGAACAACTTCTACACCCTGACGGTGTACGAGAAGGGTTCAGAAGTTATCCGTATGCTGCACACCTTGCTGGGTGAAGAGAATTTCCAGAAAGGGATGCAACTTTACTTTGAGCGTCATGACGGCAGCGCGGCAACCTGTGATGATTTCGTGCAGGCGATGGAAGATGCATCAAACGTTGACCTGTCTCATTTCCGCCGCTGGTACAGCCAGGCGGGTACGCCAGTGGTGACCGTGCATGATGACTATGACCCGGAAAACGAGCTGTATACACTGACCATCAGCCAAACCACGCCGCCAACTGCTGAGCAGCAGGAAAAACATCCGTTACATATACCGTTCGACATCGAACTGTATGACAACGAAGGCAAAGTGATCCCGCTGCAGAAAAATGGTCACCCGATTCACCACGTGCTGAATGTGACCCAGGCAGAGCAGACATTTGTCTTTGATAAGGTCTATTTCCAACCGGTTCCGTCTCTGCTGCGTGAGTTCTCAGCACCAGTGAAACTGGAATACAAATGGAGCGACCAGCAACTGACGTTCCTTATGCGCCATGCGCGTAATGATTTTTCCCGCTGGGATGCTGCACAAAGCTTGCTGGCAACTTACATCAAGCTGAACGTCAACCGCAGTCAGCAGGGGCAGCCGTTGTCGCTGCCACTGCATGTTGCTGATGCGTTCCGCGCCATTTTGCTGGATGAGAAAATCGACCCGGCTCTGGCCGCAGAAATTCTGACGCTGCCTTCACAGAATGAAATTGCCGAGCTGTTCCAGAAAATCGATCCTCAGGCGATTGCCGCAGTGCATGAAGCGTTAACCCGCACGCTGGCAAAAGAACTGGCGGATGAATTCCTGGCAGTTTACAACGCCAACAAACTCGATGCTTATCGCGTTGAACATGCGGATATCGGCAAGCGTGCGCTGCGTAATACTTGCCTGCGTTACCTGGCCTTTGGCGAGCAACAGCTTGCTGAGCAACTGGTGCGTAGGCAGTTCGAAGGTGCTGATAATATGACGGACTCTATTGCCGCTTTATCTGCATCTGTTGCTGCGCAATTGCCGTGCCGTGCAGAACTGCTTGCCGCATTTGATGAGAAATGGCATCAGGACGGTCTGGTGATGGATAAATGGTTTATCTTGCAGGCCACCAGCCCGGCAGCAGATACATTAAGCAAAGTACGTGAGTTGTTGAACCATCGTTCGTTTAGCATGGGCAACCCGAACCGTGTACGTTCCCTGATTGGCGCGTTTGCTGCAGGTAACCCGGCTACGTTCCACGCACTTAATGGTAGCGGCTATCAGTTTATGGTGGAAATGCTCAGCGAATTGAACCACCGTAACCCGCAGGTTGCGTCACGCCTGATTGAGCCATTGATTCGTCTGAAACGATACGATGCAAAACGTCAGGAAATGATGCGTGCGGCGCTGGAACAGCTGAAAGGGCTGGAGAATTTGTCTGGCGATCTGTTCGAGAAGATTTCTAAAGCATTAGCGTAATGCAAATGCCCTCTATCCTGTTTTCTCTTTATCGGAGTTAACAGGAAGAGGGCACACTTTACTAACCGGTGCGCACCACGCGTTCCGGTTCTTCTATAACCTGTCGTTTCATCACACGCTCTAATACCTGAGCTTCCAGTTCTGCCAGCCGCACAGACCCGAGCTTACGGGGACGTGGCAAATCAACCGTCAGATCCAAACCGATCTTTCCTTCTTCAATCAGTAACACTCGATCCGCCATTGCGACGGCTTCGCTGACATCGTGTGTCACCAGCAATACCGTAAAGCCATGTTCCTGCCACAAAGAGACAATCAACTCCTGCATTTCGATACGCGTCAGGGCATCTAGTGCACCCAACGGTTCATCCAGCAATAGCAGGCGTGGGCGATGAATGAGCGCCCGAGCCAGCGCCACGCGTTGTTTCTGGCCGCCGGACAGGGCGGCCGGCCATTCGGTCGCGCGATTGGCAAGCCCAACAGCTTCCAGCGCTTTCATCGCCGATTCTTTCCAGTTTCCTTTCAGCCCCAGGCCAACATTGTTAATCACCGATTTCCACGGCAGCAGGCGAGCATCCTGGAACATTAACCGTGTTTCATCCTGGCTTTCACGTAGCGGGGCGTTTCCGGCAATCAGCGAGCCACCGTTGGCATTTTCCAACCCTGCCAATAAACGTAAAAGGGTACTTTTTCCTCCACCGCTGCGCCCAACTACGGCAACAAACTGCCCGGCAGGAATATGTAACTCCAGCTCATCAAGAATCGTTTTATTACCGTAGCGTTTGGTCACGCTGTTAAGGAGCAGGGGAGTCCCCTGGTTTAAGCGGGCGGTATTCATGCGTTCTCCTCCTGCAACTGATACGCCGGATGCCAGCGCAGCCAGACACGTTCGAGTAATTGCGCGCTGATGTCAGCGAGTTTGCCGAGCAGGGCGTAAAGAATGATGGCGACGACAACGACATCTGTTTGCAGAAACTCGCGCGCATTCATCGCCAGATAACCTATTCCTGAGTTAGCAGAAATGGTTTCTGCCACGATTAAGGTCAGCCACATCAGGCCGAGTGCAAAACGGATACCGACCATAATCGAAGGCAGTGCACCGGGCAGAATCACCTGAGCGAACAGGCTAAAGCCCGACAGCCCATAGCTACGTGCCATCTCCAGCAAACCCTGGTCGATATTACGGATGCCGTGCCAGGTATTGATGTAAATCGGGAACAGCGTGCCGAGTGCCACCAGGAAAATCTTCGCCGATTCATCAATACCGAACCACAAAATCACCAGCGGGATCAGTGCAAGATGCGGAACGTTGCGCAGCATCTGAATGGAGCTGTCGAGCAGACGCTCTCCCCAGCGAGACAGGCCGCTTATCAACCCAAGTACTAACCCCAGAGAACCGCCAATACTAAAACCAATCACCGCACGCCATGAGCTGATAGCCAGGTGTTGCCATAATTCACCGCTGGCAGAAAGGTTCCAGAATGCAATCACCACCCCTTCCGGAGAAGGGAGGATGCGCGATGAGAGCCAGCCTGCGCTAGAAGAAAGTTGCCAGATTGCGATAACCGCAACCGGCAGAATCCACGGTGCCAGCCTCAGTAACAGTTTGTGCGTTGAAGGGGTCATTGGCTGCTCCTTAGCTTTGCGCCACTTTGCGCGGGATAAAGTCATTGGCTACCACTTCGCCCCTTTCATGAACCAGGCGCGGCTGTGGAATTTGTGGAATCGCGACATCAAGATGTGGGAACAGTAACTCCCCAACGCGATAAGCCTCTTCCAGATGCGGATAACCCGAGAGAATAAAGCTGTCGATTCCGAGCGCTGCGTATTCGTTGATGCGCTCCGCAACGGTGGGACCATCGCCTACCAACGCAGTACCCGCCCCGCCACGCACAAGGCCAACTCCTGCCCACAGATTCGGGCTAATTTCCAGGTTATCGCGTTTGCCGCCGTGCAACGCCGCCATGCGGTGCTGGCCGACGGAATCGGTGCGCGCAAATGCGGCCTGCGCTTTTGCGATGGTTTCATCATCAAGTTGAGAAATCAGGCGATTAGCGGCATCCCACGCTTCTTCGTTGGTTTCACGCACAATCACATGTAAGCGAATACCGAAACGTACTGTGCGACCATGAGCTGCGGCTTTCGCACGGACTTGCTCAATTTTTTCTTTCACTAAATGCGGTGGTTCGCCCCAGGTGAGATAGAGATCCACTTGTTCGGCGGCCAAATCCTGCGCCACATCTGATGACCCACCAAAATAGAGCGGTGGGCGAGGCTGTTGCACCGGCGGGAACAACAGTTTTGCCCCTTTAACCTGAATGTGTTTGCCTTCGTGATCCACCGTTTCGCCTTCCAGTAAGCGACGCCAGATATGGGTAAATTCTGCGGAGGCTTCGTAACGTTCCTGATGATTGAGGAACACGCCGTCTGCGGCTAACTCTTCCGGGTCGCTACCGGTAACCAGGTTAAATAAAGCACGCCCGTTGGAAAGTCGGTCGAGCGTTGCAGCCTGACGTGCAGCCACGGTTGGGGAGGTCACACTTGGGCGCAGTGCGACCAGAAATTTCAAACGCTGCGTCACGGGAATCATAGATGCGGCAACCAGCCATGCATCTTCACAAGAGCGGCCCGTTGGGATCAGTACACCGGTAAAGCCAAGTCTGTCCGCAGCCTGTGCAATCTGTTGCAGGTAACCGTGATCAACCGGGCGTGCTGCATCGTTACTGCCTAAGTAGTGGCCGTCGCCGTGGGTAGGTAAAAACCAGAATAAATTTAAGCTCATGATTTATTTCCTTCAGTTGGTTGCCAGATGCGGGTGCGAATATCGACTTTCTTAGGCACTAAGTGGTTGTCATAAAACAGATCTGCGGTTTGCTGTTGTTTTGCCGCAGTCTCGGCGCTGACAGGTGTAATCACCGTTGGTGGACGATGATCGAAATAGGTGGCAATTACGTTTTCCGGCAGGCCCATGGTTTTTGCCAGCAGCGCAACGCTTGCATCACGCTGGCTACGGGTCAACGCATCGGCATCGCTAAAGGTTTTCAAAACGTGTTGCAGGAAAGCGCCATTTTTCTCGGCATATGGACGAGAAGCGAGATAGAAGGAACCGGTTTGATTAAGCTCGGTGCCATCGGTTAAAACGCGCACTCCGCCATTGAGCAATGCTGCGGAGTAGTACGGGTCCCAAATCGCCCAGGCATCAACGTTGCCCTGCTGGAACGCCGCCCGGGCATCGGCCGGCGTTAAGTATGCAGGCTGGACATCGGTAAATTTCAGGCCGGCTTTTTGTAGCGCTCTTAATACCAGATTGTGGGAACTGGAACCTTTTTGGAAAGCGATTTTATGGCCTTTGAGTTCCGCGACTGTTTTTATCGGACTGTTTTCCGGCACCAGAATCACTTCGGCTTTCGGTTTTGCCGGTTCTGAACCGACATACACAAGATCGGCACCTGCTGCCTGCGCGAAGATTGGCGGAATATCACCGGTGCTGCCCAGATCGATACTGCCGATGTTCAGCGCTTCGAGCATTTGTGGGCCAGCCGGGAACTCAATCCACTGGAATTTTGTATTCGGGTACTCTTTTTCCAGCAGCTGATGGCTTTTCGCCAGCACCATGCTGACCGAGCCTTTTTGATAACCAATGCGTAGCTGCTCAGGCCCGGTTTCAGCCGCGTGAAGTGTAGCGCTCAGGCTTAATGTTCCTGCGAGTGCAAGCCAGGGAGCGGTTCGTTTCAGAAAGTTAAACATGAGCAACTCCTTGCGTCTTAAAAGGGGAGGAGACAATGAAATCCCGGCGGTGCAAAGCCTGCCAGAAGGTTTCCAACGAGTTATCGAGGCGTTGTTGTAAGTTATTACTGAACACTGGTTTGTGCTGGTAATCCGCAATCTGGCTGTCATCGGCAAACACACCATGCAGAATTTCCTGTGCTTTTAGCGCATTAAGGACAGGCTTAAGTGCGTAATCGACTGCCAGCATGTGCGCCACCGTGCCGCCGGTGGCTAAAGGCAGAACGACTTTTTTATCCAGAGCGCGCTCAGGCAATAGGTCGAGCAGCGTTTTCAGAGCGCCAGAAAATGAAGCTTTATAAACAGGTGTTGCGATGATCACGCCATCGGCCTGCTCTAATTGTTCTATTAACGCCAGAAGAGCCGGGCTATCGAAACGGGCGTAGAGCAAATCTTCAGGCGCGAAATTCTGTAGATGCCAGTGACACACCTCGATATCCAGAGCGCTCAGTTTTTCGCGGGCATATTCCAGCAGTGCACTAGAACGGGATGGGAAGCGCGGGCTTCCAGCAAGGGTAATCACACGCATATCGTTTCCTTATAACTAATTGTTTGCTTTTAAGTAACATTGATAACAATTGAGTGTGATATTCGCGCAGAACTGTTATTCCACTAAATGATTTATATGGAAAACATTTGCTAAAAAACGCATAACAACAGAGAGAAAGGTAAACGATTGCGCTGATTCAGCCTTTTTTGTCGCAGGTCAATTCCATTCACTCACGTTATCAACGATAATACGGCCCCGGTTTGCATACCGGGAATCCAGGAGAGTTCATGTACTACCCCTTCGTTCGTAAAGCCCTATTCAAGCTCGATCCAGAGCGCGCTCATGAAGTGACATTCCAGCAATTGCGTCGTGTAACAGGTACACCTCTCGAATGGCTGGTGCGGCAAAACGTGCCGTCGAAACCTGTCACTTGTATGGGATTGACCTTTAAGAACCCATTAGGCCTGGCGGCAGGCTTGGACAAAAATGGTGAGTGCATTGATGCGTTGGGTGCAATGGGCTTTGGCTCCATTGAAATTGGCACAGTAACGCCTCGCCCACAGCCTGGAAATGACAAGCCAAGAATCTTTCGTCTGGTAGAGGCTGAAGGATTAATTAACCGTATGGGTTTCAATAACCACGGTGTTGATAACCTGGTTGAGAATGTCAAAAAATCCCATTTTGATGGGGTACTTGGTATCAATATTGGTAAGAATAAAGACACTCCAGTTGAACAAGGGAAAGATGACTATTTGATCTGCATGGATAAAATTTATCCATACGCGGGTTATATAGCGATTAATATTTCATCACCAAATACCCCTGGATTACGCACGCTGCAATACGGCGATGCGCTGGATGATCTGTTAACTGCAATCAAAAATAAGCAGCAAGCGCTTCAGGAATTGCACCATAAATATGTGCCTGTGGCGGTGAAGATCGCGCCGGATCTTTCTGAAGAAGAATTGATCCAGGTGGCTGATAGTTTGGTTCGCCATAATATTGATGGGGTAATTGCCACCAATACGACATTGGATCGCAGCCTGGTTCAGGGCATGAAATATTGCGATGAAATGGGTGGCTTAAGTGGCCGTCCGGTTCAACTAAAAAGCACAGAAATTATTCGCCGCTTGTCGCAAGAATTAAATGGTCGCTTGCCGATTATTGGGGTAGGCGGTATTGATTCATTGATTGCTGCTCGTGAGAAAATGGCAGCGGGTGCCTCTTTAGTACAAATATATTCCGGGTTCATATTTAAAGGCCCACCTCTGATTAAAGAAATCGTTTCAGGTCTCTAAGTATTTACTTTCGGACAACCGGGGCTTTATTTTCAGCCCTGGTTGTTTTATATTCCATCAATGTTGCTAATTTGAACATATTAGTCTTTTATTAATGTGTTCATTTACGAAGCGGTGATAAGGATATTTCTAATCGCAGGAATATGGGGATAAGGGCAAATAATTATGCGGATTAAACCGGACGATAATTGGCGTTGGTATTATGATGAGGAGCATGATCGTATGATGCTCGATTTAGCCAATGGCATGCTTTTCCGTTCGCGTTTCCCTCGTAAAATGCTTACTCCCGATGCCTTTGAAAACACAGGATTTTGTGTCGATGATGCAGCTCTATTTTTCTCTTTTGAAGAAAAATGTCGTGACCTGGTATTAAGTAAAGAACAGCGTGCTGAACTGGTGTTAAATGCACTCGTAGCAATTCGTTATCTTAAGCCGCAAATGCCAAAAAGCTGGCACTTTCTCTCTCATGGGGAATGCTGGCAGCCAATACCGGGCGATGCTGCCTGTGTGTGGTTAAGCGACGATATGCAGCAGGTGAATCTGCTGGTGGTAGAAACGGGGGATAACGCTGCGCTCTGTTTATTAGCACAGCCAGGCTTGCAACTTGCTGGCCGTACCATGCAGCTCGGTGATGCGATTAAAGTGATGAATGACAGATTAAGGCCGCAACCAATAAGTAACGCCCTTAACCTTGATCAGGCGGTTTAATTACCCGCTAACTCTACATCTCCTGCAGGAATACAACTACAGCAAAGGATTGTGCCATCATCATTGATAGCATTTTTCTTCAACGCTTTGACTTCCCCACTGACTAACTTTATCCGGCAACTGCCACAAATTCCGGCTCGACAAGAATAGGGCACGCGAATTCCTTGTTGTTCGAGTTGCTCCAGCAAAATTTGTTGGTTGTTACCGCGAAATCGTTGGCCCTGCCAGCCGATTGCCACCATGCTTTCTTGCTGTTCAAAAGGTTCAAGAGTTTCTTCGGTCACCCCAGCGCCATAAACCTTCGCAGGTTTAGTTGCCAGTACTTCGAGCTCATCACCTACACGAATCACTCCGCTATTGCGGGCAATCAGATTTTGGCCGAAATCGACATCACCATTATCCAGTGCGGTGCGGAACTTTTGTAATGTCGCCAGCGGCTCACCACTCGGATGTTTACGGCCCCGCTCCGGGCTGACGGTGGTAAAAATGCAACGGCTGCATGGTTTTGCCACATCAAAAGTAACGCCACCAATACGCACCACTTGCCAGCTATCTTCTGCCCATGCATGCGCGCCAGTGACCACGATATTAGGGCGGAATTGCGTCATTTTGACACTTGCAGGGCAGCGGTTTTGCAAATCGCGCAGTGAGGCTTCATTAGCCAGCAAGAATGGGAAACCGTCAGCAAAAGAGAGCGGCACCTCTTCATGGCGTTTAACACGGCGCGTTAAACTTTCACCTAACCAGCGCAGTTGTACCGGGCGTGAGAAGAAACCACTCAGCCATTGATTAATTTCATCTGGCGCAATTTGCGCGGTGAAATGGTTTCCCCAGACTTCTGTGGGTGCAGCCTCCGGCTGGAAATCGCTAAAGCGTATTGTGGCGGAACTGCCGTCCGGTGCGCTCAAAAATAGACCGTCGTGAATAATGGCCGGAGTAAATAGCACCATCTGCGGGAACTGACGTGCGGTAATAAAAGTGCCGTCAGGTTCTGTCACCATAAAGATGCGGTCAAAAGCTAAACCGCTGGTTGTTGCCTGTGCATGGGAGAGCGCAAGGCCACGCATCGATTTCACCGGGTGAATATAAAGCTGGGATAGGGTGATCATGATACGCACGCGCTCCTTGCATAAATGAAGAAAAAGAGAATATAAGAGGCCAACTTTATGACATGCGTGGCGGATTGGCTATAATGCGCCACAATTTTCTTTTTATACCTGATTAAGTGACGATATGAATTCTCTGTTTGCCAGTACGGCGCGTGGGCTTGAAGAGCTATTAAAAACTGAACTGGAGGGCCTTGGTGCGCAAGCATGCCAGGTGGTTCAGGGCGGCGTACATTACCAGGGGGACTCACGTCTGCTCTATCAAAGCTTGATGTGGAGCCGCCTTGCGTCCCGCATTTTGCTGCCATTGAATGAATGCAGTGTTTATAGCGACCTGGATTTGTATCTGGGCGTACAGACTATCGACTGGCCTGCGCTGTTTGGCCCGGATGCGACCTTTGCGGTGCATTTCAGTGGTCTGAATGACGTTATCCGTAATAGCCAATACGGCGCGCTAAAAGTGAAGGATGCGATTGTTGACTCCTTCACCCGTAAAAATCTACCGCGCCCGAACGTTGAACGTGAACAGCCTGATTTGCGCATTAACGTCTGGCTGAATAAAGACACTGCCAGTATTGCGCTGGATTTGAGTGGCGAAGGCCTGCATCAGCGCGGCTACCGCGACAGCACCGGTGCGGCTCCTATTAAGGAAACGTTGGCATCCGCTATTGTTATGCGCTCAGGCTGGCAGCCGGGTACACCGCTGCTCGATCCAATGTGTGGTTCCGGTACGTTGCTGATTGAAGCTGCGATGATCGCCACCGATCGTGCGCCGGGCTTGCATCGTAAGCATTGGGGATTCCTCGGCTGGGCAAATCACGATGTTGATTTGTGGAAAGAGATCACCACTGAAGCACAGGTTCGCGCTCGCAAAGGTCTTGGCGAATACACTTCGCGCTTCTATGGTTCGGATAACGATTCACGCGTTATCGAACGCGCCCGTGCCAACACCCGTCGTGCGGGTCTGGGCGATATCATAAGCTATGAAGTCAAAGACGTGGCTAAATTGACCAATCCGCTGCCAGAAGGCCCGGTTGGTACAGTTGTCAGTAACCCGCCATACGGCGAGCGTCTGGACAGTGAGCCTGCGCTGATTGCGTTGCACAGTCTGCTTGGCCGCAATATGAAAAACCATTTTGGCGGCTGGAATTTATCGCTGTTTAGCGCCTCTCCGGATTTGCTAAGCTGCCTGCAACTACGTGCCGAACGTCAGTTTAAAGCGAAAAATGGCCCGCTGGATTGCGTACAGAAAAACTATCAGTTATCTGCGACCAGCAGCGGTGTGGTATCAGGCCAGATTGCTGACGATTACGCGAACCGACTGCGCAAAAATATTAAAAAACTCGATAAATGGGCGCGCCAGGAAGGCATCGAATGCTACCGAATTTACGATGCTGATTTGCCAGACTATAACGTAGCTGTTGACCGCTACGGCGAGTGGGTTGTGGTTCAGGAATATGCGCCGCCGAAAACGATTGATGCCAACAAAGCGCGTCAGCGTCTGTTTGATGTGATTGCTGCAACAATGTCTGTACTGGAATTACCATCCAACCGTCTGATTCTGAAAACCCGTGAGCGTCAGAAAGGGAAAAGCCAGTATCAGAAAATGGATGAGAAGGGCGACTTTATGGAAGTGAGCGAATATAACGCTCGTCTGTGGGTTAACCTGACTGACTACCTTGATACCGGTTTGTTCCTCGACCACCGTATTGCACGCCAAATGCTGGGCAAAATGAGCAAAGGGAAAGATTTCCTTAACCTGTTTGCTTATACCGGCAGCGCGACAGTTCACGCAGGGTTAGGTGGCGCTAAAACGACGACTACCGTCGATATGTCTCGTACTTACCTGGAGTGGGCTGAGCGTAACTTGCGTCTTAACGGCTTGAGTGGCCGTGCACACCGCCTGATTCAGGCTGATTGTCTGGGCTGGTTGCGTGAAACTGATGAACAGTTTGATCTGATTTTTATCGATCCACCGACGTTCTCAAACTCAAAACGTATGGAAGAATCTTTTGATGTCCAGCGTGACCACATCGTGCTGATGAAAGACCTTAAGCGTCTGTTGCGCCAGGGCGGCACCATTATGTTCTCCAACAATAAACGCGGCTTCAAAATGGATTTTGACGGGCTGGCTAATCTGGGCTTGAGCGCTCAGGAAATCACGCAGAAAACGTTGTCACAAGATTTTGCCCGTAATCGCCAAATTCATAACTGCTGGCTCGTTACTCACGTAGCCAAGGATTAATTGTCATGTCATTAATTAGTATGCACGGTGCCTGGTTGTCGTTTAGCGACGCACCGTTGTTAGATAACACCGAACTCCATATCGAAGAAAACGAACGCGTCTGTCTGGTTGGCCGTAACGGTGCAGGTAAATCCACCCTGATGAAAATCCTCAACCGTGAAGTGCCGCTGGATGATGGGCGCATGGTTTACGAGCAGGATTTGATTGTCGCGCGTTTGCAACAAGATCCACCGCGTAATGTTGCGGGAACAGTTTACGACTTCGTTGCTGAAGGCGTGGAAGAGCAGGCCGAGTACCTCAAGGCGTATCACGATATTTCCCATAAAGTGATGACTGACCCGAGCGATAAAAACCTGAATGAAATGGCGCGTATCCAGGAGATTTTGGATCACCAGAACCTCTGGCAACTGGATAGCCGCATCAATGAGGTGCTCGAACAATTAGGCCTGGAAGCGGATACTGAACTTTCAGCACTTTCTGGCGGCTGGTTGCGTAAAGCGGCACTGGGCCGTGCTCTGGTGAGCTCTCCGCGCGTTCTGTTGCTTGATGAACCAACCAACCACCTGGATATCGAAGCTATCGACTGGCTGGAAGGTTTCCTGAAAGAGTTCCAGGGCAGCATTATCTTTATCTCGCACGACCGTTCATTTATTCGCAATATGGCGACGCGTATCGTCGATCTTGATCGCGGCAAACTGGTCTCTTACCCTGGCGATTACGATCAGTATCTGCTGGCAAAAGAAGAAGCTCTGCGTGTTGAAGATCTGCAAAATGCCGAATTTGATCGCAAACTTGCTCAAGAAGAAGTGTGGATCCGTCAGGGTATTAAAGCACGCCGTACGCGTAATGAAGGCCGTGTGCGTGCCTTGAAAGCAATGCGTAACGAACGTAGTGCTCGTCGTGAAGTGTTGGGTAGCGCCAAAATGCAAGTTGGCGAAGCGGCGCGTTCCGGCAAGATCGTCTTTGAAATGGAAAACGTGTTTTACCGAATCGCTAACAAAAACCTGGTGTCGGACTTCTCAGCGCAGGTGCAGCGCAGCGACAAAATCGCGCTGGTGGGGCCAAACGGCTGTGGCAAAACCACATTGTTGAAACTGATGTTAGATCAGTTGAAAGCAGATAGCGGGCGCGTGCATTGCGGTACCAAGCTTGAAGTGGCGTACTTTGACCAGCACCGCGCGGAGCTCGATCCTGATCGCACGGTAATGGACAACCTGGCGGAAGGTAAACAAGAGGTGATGGTAAACGGCAAGCCGCGCCATGTGCTGGGTTACTTGCAGGACTTCTTGTTCCATCCTAAACGTGCCATGACCCCTGTTCGTGCGTTGTCTGGTGGTGAGCGTAACCGTCTTTTACTGGCGAAGTTATTCCTAAAACCAAGCAACTTGATGATTCTCGATGAACCGACGAATGACCTGGATGTCGAAACGCTCGAATTACTTGAAGAGTTGATTGATGGTTACCAGGGCACGGTTATGTTGGTGAGCCACGATCGTCAATTTGTCGACAATACTGTTACCGAATGCTGGATTTTTGAAGGCGAAGGTAAGATTGGTCGTTACGTCGGTGGTTATCATGACGCAAAAGGCCAACAGGCATCTGCGCAAACTTTGCGCCACTCTGTGGCAGATAAGGCGCAAAACAACCAGCCTGCTAAGGCTGAAGTTGTTAAACGGGCAAGTAGCAAGCTAAGCTATAACTTGCAACGTGAATTAGAGCAATTACCACAACGTCTTGAACAACTTGAGGCGGAACTGGAAGCTATCCAGGCGAAGGTGGGAGATGCTGAGTTCTTTAACCAGCCACACGACGTCACACAAAAAACATTGAGCGACCTGACCGCAGCCGAAAAAGCACTGGAAGAGGCTTTTGAACGTTGGGAATATCTTGAAGCTCTGAAAAACGGCGCGTAACACAAGGAGACACGATATGTGTGCCACGCATCACCATCGTTCACACATATTATGCTCGCAATGTGACTTACTGGTTGCGCTACCGGTATTGGAGGACGGCCATAAGGCCGTCTGTCCACGTTGCGGTACAACACTTCTCACTCAGTGGTCCTCGCCACGTCAACGTCCTACAGCTTATGCGCTGGCCGCTCTGTTTATGTTGCTGCTTGCCAACCTATTTCCCTTTATCAACATGAAAGTAGCAGGACTCAGCAGTGAAGTTTCGCTGCTTGAAATACCAGGCGTCATGTTCAACGAAGACTACGCAAGCCTTGGCACCTTCTTTATGGTCTTTGTGCAGGCGGTACCTACGTTCTGTTTAATCACGATTTTGTTATTGGTTAACCAGGTGGCATTACCACTGACGTTTAAAAAGCGCCTGGCACGTATCCTGTTCCAGCTAAAGTCATGGGGCATGGCGGAAATTTTTCTTGCGGGCGTTCTGGTGAGCTTCGTCAAATTAATGGCTTACGGCGATATTGGCGTCGGGAGCAGTTTTATTCCGTGGTGCTTATTCTGTGTGTTGCAACTCAGGGCTTTTCAGTGCGTAGATCGCCGCTGGCTGTGGGATGATATTGCGCCTGAGCCGGAGATTTCGGTACCGCTTAAAGTCGGTGTATCGGGGCTTCGTCAGGGGTTGCGTTCTTGTTCATGCTGCACAGCAATCGTGCCAGAGGATCAGGAAGTTTGTCCGCGCTGCGAAACCAAAGGGTACGTTCGTCGCCGTCATAGCTTGCAATGGACACTCGCTCTGCTGCTGACTTCAATTATGCTTTACCTACCCGCAAATATATTGCCCATCATGATAACCGAAGTACTGGGCAGTAAAATCCCGTCGACGATTATTGCCGGGGTTATCTTGTTGTGGAGCGAAGGCTCTTACCCGGTTGCTGGGGTTATTTTCATCGCCAGTATTTTGGTTCCGACCCTTAAAATGTTGGCGATTGCCTGGTTGTGCTGGGATGCTAAAGGCCACGGGCAACGTGACAGTGAAAGAATGCATTTGATCTATGAGGTGGTCGAATTTGTCGGACGCTGGTCAATGATCGATGTGTTCGTTATAGCGGTATTGTCGGCCCTGGTGCGTATGGGAGGATTGATGAGTATCTACCCCGCGATTGGTGCCGTGATGTTTGCATTAGTAGTGATTTTGACAATGTTTGCAGCGATGACCTTTGACCCTCGCTTGTCCTGGGATCGCGCACCGGATTCAACTCATGAGGAGTCGTCTGAGCATGGAAAATAAAAGCGGGGAAGCAAAAGTAGCAAAGGTGAAAAATTGGTCCCCGGTATGGATTTTCCCTATCGTAACCGTGCTAATCGGCGCGTGGATCTTATTTTATCACTACAGTCATCAAGGGCCTGAAGTCACGCTGATTACCACTAATGCTGAAGGCATTGAAGGTGGGAAAACCATGATTAAAAGCCGCAGCGTTAATGTGGGTGTGGTGGAAAGCGCGGTGTTGTCAGACGATTTGCTACATGTCGAAATTACAGCCCGGCTGAACTCCGGGATGGAAAAACTTCTGCATAATGACACAGTCTTTTGGGTCGTGAAGCCGCAAGTTGGGCGTGAAGGTATTTCCGGGCTTGGTACTCTGCTCTCCGGTGCTTATATCGAACTGCAACCGGGCAGCAAGGGGTCTCAATCCACTAAATACGATTTGCTGGATGCTCCTCCACTGGCACCACCTGATGCTAAAGGTATTCGCATTACCCTCGACAGTAATAAAGCAGGGCAGCTCTCTCCTGGTGACCCGGTGTTGTTCCGTGGCTATAGAGTCGGTTCAGTTGAAACGAGCACCTTTGATCCGGCGAAACGTAGCATCAGTTATCAGTTATTCATCAGTGCGCCGAACGATCGCCTGGTGACCAGTAACGTACGCTTCTGGAAAGACAGTGGCATTGCCGTTGATATGTCTTCACAAGGTATGCGCGTAGAAATGGGTTCTCTTACAACGCTGTTTAGTGGCGGTGTAAGTTTTGACGTACCAGAAGGTTGGGAGCTTGGTAAACCTGCGAAACCGGGTAGCGAGTTTAATCTCTTCGATGATCAGAAAAGTATTCAGGATTCTCTGTATACCGATCACATTGATTACCTGATGTTCTTTAAAGATTCAGTGCGTGGCCTGCAACCAGGAGCACCAGTTGAGTTCCGCGGCATTCGATTGGGAACCGTAGCGAAGGTGCCATTCTTTACGCCAGGTATGCGTCAAAAAATTAATGATGATTTCCGTATTCCTGTTTTGATTCGTCTGGAGCCAGAACGTTTGCAAAATCTCATTGGAGACGATGTTCGTATTCAGGAAAATATGGCTGCGCTTATCAAGCGTGGTTTACGGGCTTCAATGAAAACGGGCAGCCTGGTGACAGGAGCGTTGTTCATCGATCTTGATTTCAATCCTAAAGCTCCACCTGTTACCGATTTACCGACTTTTGGTGGTTATCCGATTATCCCAACCATGAGCGGTGGTCTGGCACAAATCCAACAACGCTTGCTGGAGACACTGGATAAGATTAATAACTTGCCGCTCAATCCGATGATTGAACAAACCACCAATTCGCTTGCTGAAAGTCAGCGAACCATGAAGCGTTTGCAGCAGACGCTCGATAATCTGAATAAGATTACCGCGAATAAGTCGATGCAATCGTTGCCTGAAGATATGCAGTCAACACTGCGTGAACTTAATCGTAGTATGCAGGGCTTCCAGCCGGGTTCTGCGGCCTACAACAAGATGGTGGCCGATATGCAGCGTCTTGATCAGGTTCTGCGTGAATTGCAGCCTGTACTGCGCACGTTGAACGATAAGAGCAATTCGCTGGTCTTTGAAGCGAAGGATAAAAAAGATCCCCAGCCGAAGAGGGCGAAAGAATGAAAAAATGGCTCCCGCTCTTTGCTGCATTGGCTCTAACGGCCTGTAGCAGCACCGATAATGGAAAGACCTATTACCAGCTACCTCAAAGCTCCGCACCTGCTATGCAGGCTGCGAGCCAGCCTGGAACCCATTTATTGTGGGTAGAGCAGGTTGCGGTTCCTGATTATCTCGCCGGCAATGGCGTGGTTTATCAGACCAGTGAGGTGCAGTACGTCATTGCTTCCAGCAACTTGTGGGCAAGTCCGTTGGATCAGCAATTGCGTAACACTCTTGTAAGCAATCTGAGTAGTGCGTTACCTGGTTGGGTTGTGGCATCACAACCACTAGGCAACGATCAGGATACTCTGAATGTTAACGTGACCGGTTTTCACGGACGTTATGACGGGAAAGTGATTGTAAGTGGCGAGTGGCTGCTCAAGCATCAGGGGCAATTGATTAAACGTCCGTTCCACGTTGAGCTGAAGCAAGAAGCTGATGGTTACGATGCCATGGTGAAAACCTTAGCACAGGCCTGGCAGCAAGAAGCGAAAAGTATCGCTGGTGAGCTGACACGCTTTAACTAATCACCTCAGTAGCACAAAAAAGCTGCGTCATTCGCCTGCAAAGCGGAACGCAGCTTTTCTTTTGGCATTAATTTGTTACCCACGCGTTCTCACACTTTTTGTGCAAAACAAAACTCTTGTAGCTCACATTTATGACATTGGCGTGAATTTTGCGCATTGACGATAGAGTCTTTAGGAGTTATTGCTTATATGTGGTTGCACGTTTTGTGGCCACTGTTTTCTTTCCACCAGATTATATAGAAATGAGGGAAACGAGGCATGAAGAGACAAAAACGAGATCGCCTGGAACGGGCTCATCAACGTGGTTATCAAGCAGGTATCGTCGGACGCTCCAAAGAGATGTGTCCCTATCAGACACTGAATCAAAGGTCGTACTGGATGGGAGGCTGGCGAGAAGCCATGGAAGACAGGGCGGTTACCGCGTAATCACTGTCTCTTTAAGAAAAGAAACCTCCGCATTGCGGAGGTTTCGCGTTTATACCCTTCATACTTCGCGCGGCTTCTATGTTGGCTCGCTCACGCGCCCCCCGAATCACTTACTTGAGTAAGCTCATCGGGATAGGCTCTCTTTCCGCCCACCTGCAACTTGAAAGCTAGCGGGTATGAATGACGGTATTGAGAGCTTAGAAAGCGGTGGTGTCTTTGAATAGACCCACTTTCAGATCGGTAGCGGTGTAAATTACACGGCCGTCAACCAGCACTTCACCATCAGCCAGGCCCATAATCAGGCGGCGATTGATAACGCGTTTGAAGTGAATACGGTAGGTGACTTTCTTCGCTGTAGGCAGGATCTGTCCCGCGAGTTTAACTTCACCCACGCCCAGTGCACGACCTTTACCTTCACCGCCTAACCAGCCGAGGTAAAAACCTACCAGCTGCCACATCGCATCCAGACCCAGGCAACCAGGCATAACTGGATCGCCAATAAAGTGGCAACCGAAGAACCACAGGTCAGGATTAATATCTAATTCTGCTTCAACGTAACCTTTATCGAAGTTACCACCGTCTTCGGTCATCTTGACGACGCGGTCCATCATCAGCATGGATGGCGCAGGCAAACGTGGGCCTTCAGCACCAAACAGTTCGCCACGACCAGAGGCAAGGAGATCTTCTTTTGTATAGGATTCGCGTTTATCTACCATGTTTACAGTAAGCCTTATTGTAATGAAGCACGCATGTTAGCTAACACGTGTACGCTCAACAAGTCCGATCAGTTTTGATTGAACCAATTGAGCCAACGCAGTGGCCATGGATAGCGGTGCCGAATATCTTGCGCAGATGCCTGAGCGATTCGCTCTTGTACCGCACGCATGAGCGTATTTTGCCCTTCGCCATCCCAGGGCAGATTTGTTAATAAGGGTAGTGCATCAGTGACATCATCGATGGCCCAAATAGTGAACTGGCCCTGTTCTACGGCATCCAGAACATCCTGGTGCAGACAAAGGTGACGCACGTTGGCAACCGGGATAATCACGCCTTGTTTGCCGGTAAACTCGCGTTGTTGGCAAATTCGGAAGAAACCTTCGATCTTCTCATTCAGGCCGCCTACCGGTTGCACTCGACCAAACTGGTCTACGGAGCCTGTCACCGCTATATGCTGATAAATCGGTACATTTGCTAGCGCACTGATTAATGCGCACAGTTCAGCCATTGAGGCGCTATCACCATCTACTTCACTGTAAGACTGTTCAAAAGTCAGAGATGCAGAGAAGGGAATTTGCTGGTCAAGTTGCAATTCAGACATTAAAAATGCCTGCATGATCATCATGCCTTTTGCATGAATATTGCCGCCTAACTCTGCTTTGCGCTCAACGTCAGTAAATTCACCATCGCCGACATGAACAACACAGCTGATACGGGAAGGTTCACCGAATGCGCGAGGATGGCCTGGGAATTCAATTACCGAAAGTGCATTGATCTGCCCGACCATTTCACCTTCAGTTTCGATGAGGATCTGCTCAAGCAGAATTTCATCCTGCATGCGTTCAGCAAGATAACCTTCACGCCACTCACGTTGTGCCAACATTTGCGTCAGTTCTTCAGCACCAAAGCTTTCTTCTTCAGTAAATGCTGCTACTTCGCGCAGCTGACGGCTAATCCATGATGGGCATAGCGGCAGTGTTTCCTGGTCGCCGGTATAACGCACGGCTTCACGGATTAACACAGGCCATGCATCGGTAGCAGGGGCTGGGAGTGTTTTGGATTTAGCAACCGCGTAAATCCATTGACACCACAACGCCATGTCGTCAGCAGAGGCAATCTGCAGGTTTTCTTCAAATTCGCTATAAATCGCTGAAGTCGCTAGCTCAGGTTCCATATCCTGGAAGTCTGCCAGCGATTCGCGCTCGCCAACCAGAACCAGTTTCAGGCTCAATGGTAACGAAGGAATATTAATTGGAAGAGGACGTGTTTCGTCAGGTGAAATCCAGTCGAAGCGACCCTGAATGACCATTTGCTTCAGGCGTAGCCACAATAGCGGTTGTGCTAACACACTACGCAATGACAGCACCAGAATACCACCGTTGGCCCTATGAACCAGGCCAGGAGTCAGGGTAACTTCGCCGGCAAACTGACGCACGCAGCCAAACAGTTGCTCTGCTTCAATCCAGTCGGCAGCGACCACCTCGGATAGCCCTGCAAAATTGTCTTCTGCTGACTCGGCCGGGCGTAACGTTACGTGACTGCCTTCTACTAGATAATGGCCACCCGTCAAAGCCTTGTCTTGTGACCAGCATTCGCGAGCCGCTTCGGTAATAAGATTGAGGTATTCGGCTTCTTCAGCAGCTTTTACCAGCATCAGATCGGCCGAGGCTACCGGTTGGCTGAGCTGCACCAGTCCGTAAGACAGACGGGGTTGCACAGCGGAGAAAGGGGCTGTTTCGGAATCATAAGGCTGTGCGAAAATTTCCTGATAACTTTCGGTATCAGGTACAAGAGCACGCCATTCAAGTCGATTAGTCGTCAAAGTCGCTATTTATTAATTAGATGTCAAAGGCGCGATTATACAAGAATAGGGGAGGTAGCACACGGTTTATGCGGAGCGGCAAGTTTACTTAGCTCACAGCTTTCATTTTTCAGGTAAGCGAAAATAAAAAAAACTGTTATTCTGAAATGAGTTACACGGTCACACTGAGATCGCAATGAAATATCAACAGTTGGAAAATCTCGAGAGCGGCTGGAAGTGGAAGTATCTGGTCAAAAAACACCGCGAAGGCGAATTAATTACACGCTATATCGAAGCTAGTGCGGCGAAAGAAGCCGTTGATGAACTTTTACGCTTCGAAAATGAACCTGTGCATGTGTTGAGCTGGATAGAGAAACATATGAATCCAGATCTTCATAATCGTATGAAGCAAACTATCCGCGCGCGACGTAAACGGCACTTTAATGCTGAGCATCAACATACGCGCAAGAAGTCCATCGACCTTGAATATTTGGTTTGGCAGCGGTTAGCAGGGCTTGCTCACCGACGAGGATGCACACTTTCAGAAACTATTGTGCAGTTGATTGAAGATGCTGAGCGTAAAGAGCAATACGCCAGTCAGATGTCATCACTCAAACAGGATCTCCAGGCTTTGCTAGGCAAAGAGTAGATAGTCGATTGTATTGACGCAGAGTTCTGTTGTTCTGTTCTGTGTATTCTCCCAAGAATAAAAACAAAAAACCCCGCCTGGGCGGGGTTTTTTTATAACGGTAACTTATGCCGCAGGCTGAGTTACAACGTCTTTGATACCTTTAACTTCGATCTCTACGCGACGATCTGGAGCCAGGCAATCAATCAGTTTAGCTTTAGGAGCTACGTTATCACAGGTGTTGCCAGTAACTGGGTTAGATTCGCCCATACCGCGTGGGGAGATCTTGTTAGCTGGGATACCTTTAGAGATCAGGTAATCAACAACAGACTGCGCACGTTTGTCAGACAGTTTCTGGTTGTACTGGTCAGAACCGATACGGTCGGTGAAGCCCAGAACTACAACAGAACCATCTTTCGGGTCGAGGTTGCTCAGCTGAGTATACAGCTGATCCAGTGCCTGCTGACCTTCTGGTTTCAGAGTTGCTTTGTTGAAGTTGAACAGAACATCAGACTTCAGAGTGAAGTGCTTGGTCTGTACTTCTGGAGCTGGAGCTGGAGCTGGAGCTACAACTGGTGCTGCAACTTCGCCCTGACCGAAACGGTAAGAAACACCCAGGCTCAACATGCCGTTGTCTGGACGAGTACCAACGGTAGCAGCGTCACCGATGTTGTTAGTCCACTGATATTCCAGACGGGTAGCGATATCGCGGGTAACTGCCCACTCAACACCACCAGCAGCCAGTGGAGATACACCAGTGTCGTGATCGCTTACACGGTTACCAGCAGCATTCACAGCTGTAGAATCTGCACGCCATACCATACCACCCAGACGAGTGTAGATGTCCAGATCGTCAGTGATTGGGTAGCCCAGTTTAGCGGTCAATTGAACGCCTTGCGCTTTGAAAGCACCGTTTTCTACGCTGCCTTTATATGGCATACGACCTAACCAGTCATAACCCATTTCAAAACCAACGTACGGGTTAACCTGGTAACCACCGAACGCACCAGCACCCAGTTGGCTTTCGTGAGTTGGGCCATTACCGATGCCGCTATCATAGCCGTTCTGGTTAGAGAAACCGGTGTCGTGGAATTGGGACCAACCCAATTTACCACCTGCATACCAGGTGTTATCTTTCGGTGCGGCCTGCGCTACGGTAGCGAAGCCAGCCAGTGCCACTGCAATCGCGATAGCTGTCTTTTTCATTTTTTGCGCCTCATTATCATCCAAAAAGGCCATGAGCTTTAAAATCGCTCTAAAGCCCAGGGTTAAATCCTTCGCCCGAGTTTATGCTCACTTGTTACTCTACCGATCAATCGGTGTTATGAAGAGCAACCCTGGCGAGCTAAAGTCTACAACGTAGTTTAAAACTTACAAGTGTGAAGTCCGTCAGGCATATGAAAAAAAACGACTTGTATACACATTTTCTAACATCTTTGCGCGTAATTCACACTCTAAAGATTTGCTGGAAGGCCGCCTGGAGCGGCTTGGGACGCGGATTCTTGATAATTCACAATGAATTGTCAAGAGTTCATAAAAAGTTCCAGGAATTCTCTTAAATTTACTTAATGATACAAACTAGAATGAATTTTTAGCTCACTTCGTGGTCGACACCCTGTTTCCGAGATACGGGTTGGACGCATAATGAAGCCGATCGCATTCCCCATTTCGGCGGCAGATGACAGTTGCAAATGCTCTTCATCGGTCAATTCTTTGGGTAACCAACCGATAACAACACTGTAATTTCCTGTCTGCAACGCTTTTACCATAGCATCTACGGTGAAAAGTGGATCTAACTGGCTTACCTGCATAACTTTTGCCAGCGGCAGACCTGCTGATTGTACCCACTGACGACTTAATTTCTGCTGTGGTGTTAGCCACAGCTGCCAGCGTGACTGTTGCCCAAGCTGTTGAAGTAGTGGCAATAAAACCAGCTGTGTAACCCATGGCTGATCTTCGCTGTAGATCACTTCACTGATCAACCCTTTAATTGTGCTACCTGCTGATGACTGGGCCACAGAAGGCACAGTATTGGGAACAGTGGCAACCTGAGTTAGAACGTTATGTGAATGCATAGTTAATCCCGCCTGATGGGTTACTGTATGAATATACAGTAATGCCTGTTTGGATAAAGATCAATCTAAATTTCGGAAAGTGTCTCGCAATTTCATCATGTAATTCCACGGAAAGTGAGAATGTGATTGCCGTGAGTGATTAGGTTACTTATTTTCGTATTACGGGGAGTGGTAATAAACCGTGATGCTGCGTTACTACATGATATTTAGGGATATATTCATGAAAAATAAATCATATGCAAGGATTCATCAATCCAAAGAATACTTATCTCCACTAGGAGAGATTGGCTGCCGATCGCTATTTGGAGGATATAGCCTAACGGTAGAAAACGTTGTATTTGCCATGGTTTCTGAAGGGGAGCTCTATTTGCGAGCATGCGAACAAACGGAAGTCTATTTTGTTAAACGAGCCTCACAACCACTGCTTTACAATAAACGTGGACGTACTATCGAACTCAATTATTACCGCGTTGATGAGGGGTTGTGGAGCGATCGGGAAAAGCTAGTGCAACTGTCAATGGATGCTCTATTCAGTGCCCGGCGCGAAAAATCCCGCCAGCGTGCTCAGCAAAGACTCAAAGATTTACCTAATTTAACGCACAGTCTGGAAATGATGCTGTGGGAAGTGGGTATTGCTGATGTGCGCACCCTTCATGCCTACGGCGCAAAGCGCTCCTGGATAAAGCTCAGGGGTGTTAAGAAAGGACTTGGCGTGCAGGTATTGCTGGCATTAGCTGGTGCTATTTGCGGAATTCACGAGGCGGCACTCCCGGCGGCAACGCGCCAGGAGTTGGTCGAGTGGGGACATCATTACGAGCAACGCCAAAGGCGTTAATCGTGTTGTTGTGACACAAGTTGTTGAAGGCGCGATATCTCTGGTAATAGCGCAACCAGCAGACCAATCTGCTGAAGCACAAGTGGCTCTTTGGAGTCTGGTTGCGGTTCAAGTGTGGTTATGCGTTCAGATAGTCCCTGAAGTGCCTTTTGAACTCGTTCTTCATCCGTTGGTAGGTGATGAAGTGCATCGTCGACGTAGCACACCGCATCATCAAGCAGTAGTAAAATATCCTCGTTGGTCAGTCTTTCACGATGTGCACCTAACGCTGAGATATAACTATTGAAGGTATGATTCAGGCACAATAAGCGAAAGGCTGTTTCCCGCATCTCCGGTGAAACACGCGGTTCAGACGACATATTAGACACAACTGAAGCCAGTTCAGCATCTTTGTTATGTGCATCCCGGCGTGCAATACGATACTCCAGCCGATTGTCACGGCCCTGGTGGTATTGCTCAAGAATTGCGTCCAGATAACGGCAGTTAGCGTTAAATGCACGCTCAACCACTAATGGTAATCTGCGAAAACGCCAGTCAGGCCAGATGAAACTTACGGCGGCCCAGGCGATGGCACATCCTAATAAGGTATCAAAGATACGTGGCATTGCGACTTCAAACCCTTCGCCCAACAGGTTGAAACAGAGCAATACCAGCAAGGTGATGAACATGGTGGCGTGCGCATATTGCACGTTGCGAAAAGCAAAGAAGAGCACACCAGTAATCACAATTAAAACAAGCTGTCCTTCAATTGATGGCACAAAGAACAATACGGGAAGCCCGACGGCCACGCCCACCAACGTACCGATAATACGCAAAGCCAGGCGTCGGCGAGTAGCGCTGTAGTTAGGCTGGCAAACGAAGAGGCTGGTCAATAATATCCAGTAGCCATGTTTTAACCCGGTGAATTGAATAAACATATAGCCGACGCACAACACAACAGACATGCGCACCGCATGGCGGAATAACGCAGATTCTGGTGTCAAATTGCGTCTTAATCGCTGCCACATATCACCAAATCCAGTTAAGCGATCATCTAACAGGCGGTTTTCTATATCGCTGTGCGGAGCGGCGAGCGCTTGTTCAGACTCAATAGTTGCTAACTGAGCATCGATGGCGCGCAAATTACTCACCAGAAAGCCAAGTGCTTTTAACTCACTTGCCAGATATTGATCCGTTTTTAATCTCTCAATGGCGGCATCAAGATGGGTAAACGCCCGCTCGAACCGTGGGTCATGTTGATATTTCACGCGTAATAAAACGGAACGTGAAAGCTGCAAACAGGCTTGAGATTGCATGGTTAACAGGCGTTGAAAGCGAAACATGATGTCGCTGTAGCGAAACTTATCGCGCAGTGCCTGGTACTGGATGTGAGAAGAGCTGGCCCGCTCGTGAATATCCTGTGCGACAAAATAGTAGTGCAGAGTCCGCCGAGTGCCTCGCTGCCCACGATCTCCGCGTAAACGCGTCAGCAACGATCCTTTGGTTTGATTCAAAACTGTCACAAGCTGGCTATTCGCCATCGCAAGTTCAAGCATTGGTGCCTGGCTTTCTTCTTCGATATCGGGGTCGAAGAGTGTTGCTTTGACTTCGAGATAACGTGCGAGGCTTTCATAACAGCGTGCCAGGTTATCCTGAAGCGGTCGAATCGGGAATACAAGATGTCCGGCAAGTGTTAGTAAGTTGTACCAGATGGCACCTGCCAGCAGCAAAATGGGTTGCTGATACCAGTGATCGTACAAAGAAATGCCGAGCATAGTATAGATGGCGATAAGCAGCGCCCCAAAAGCGATAGTGGCGTAACGCTGACCTAACCCACCCAGAAGAATGAACCCGCTCGTGGAAACCATTAGCCCGATACCAAACAGCACGGGCCATGGATATAACAGCTCCACCGATGCGGAAGCGATGAAGAAACTAATTAGAGTAATCAGAAGATTACGTAAACGTCCGGCGAGACGGTCATCTAAATCTGCAAGAGCTGCCGCAACAACGCCGAGCGTCAACGGAATAGTGAGTTTGACCTCGCCCAACCACCATGGGAAGGCAGCGGTGCCCGTAAGCGCAATGAAAATACGTAAGTTATAGAGCCAGGTGCTGTTCCAGGTATAGCGGCGCAGAATTGGGCTAAGCATTAATACTCACTATTCTTGTCAAATTTTACTGGAAACGACGTCGTGCATTAGCTTCACGTGCAGCCTGGGCAGTTTCTACAGAAACAACACGGCGACCAACGGGCCAAAGTGCAATCGCGGCTATCTTGAAGTTAGCGATTCCTACAGGAATGCCGATAATAGTGATGCACTGCGCAATCCCGGTGCAGATATGAAGCACACAGAGCCACCAGCCGAAAAACACCAGCCAGAGAATATTTAGCAGCGTACCGCCGGTATTCAGGATGGCACTTTTACCCTGTGGATTGAGTTCATCAACATGAACAGCTTCGTTGCCGTACGGAACGAACGAAAGTTTAGTTATCTCCCAGCAGGAACGAGTCAGTGGGAGAGTGAAAATAAAAATGATACTGACGAGAGTGGCCAGCAACCAAGAGAGAGTGGTGAGAAAACCACCCAGTACAAAGTTCAATACATTAAGGACTGTACGCATAATCACTCTTTGTTGGCATGAATATAGATAAATGAATAACCACAGCAATTGTAACGCGTTTTTACCCTGGAGCGTCATTCCTTCGGCGAGTAAACTTAACCACAACCATTTTTTGGATCAGGCAAAGCGTAATGGAATTGAAAGCGACCTCCCTTGGCAAACATTTAGCACAACATCCCTACAATCGGGTGAGATTACTGACTGCGGGTGTAGAGGTAAAGGGCGATCGTCATGAATACCTTATTCCATTCAATCAGTTAATCGCAATCAATTGCAAGCGCGGGCTGGTTTGGGGCGAACTGGAATTTGTCTTACCCGATGATAAAGTCGTGCGTTTGCATGGTACGGAATGGAGTGAAACGCAGCACTTCTATCATCACCTGAACGAACGCTGGCAGAACTGGAGCACTGAAATGAGCGAAGTGGCAGCTCAGGTGCTACAACAGCAATATGCCGAAATAACGCGCAGGGTGCAGCAAGAGAAATGGTTCAAACGCAGTGATATGCAGGCGCTACAGCAAAATGTTCGCGCTGCGTTTTCAGCGCTACCGCTGCCATTAGCACGGCTTGATGAATTCGAAAATTGCCGCGAGCTTTGGTTTCATTGTAAAGCCTGGCTTGAACAAGGTGATACGCGACGCCATCAGCGCAATACCGCTTTTACCAACCATATGCTGGAAAAATATGCTGACTTTTTCCAGCGCATCGAAAGTTCTCCGCTGAATCCTTCGCAGGCTCGTGCCGTCGTCAATGGCGAAGATTCACTATTAGTGCTCGCGGGGGCGGGGAGTGGCAAAACTTCCATTCTGGTTGCTCGTGCCGGTTGGCTATTACAACGTGGCGAAGCCAGTGAAGATCAAATCCTGTTGCTGGCATTTGGGCGCAAAGCCGCGCAGGAGATGGATCAGCGAATTGCTGAACGCCTGAATACCGATGCTATTTCCGCGCGTACGTTTCATGCTCTTGCTCTGCATATTATTCAGCAAGGAAGCAAAAAAGTGCCACGGGTTAGCGAGCTGGAATCCGACACCACGGCACGCCACCAATTGCTAATTGAAAGCTGGCAACAGCAGTGTGGTGAGAAAAAAGCACAGGCAAAAGGCTGGCGGGAATGGTTACGAGATGAGTTGCAATGGGAAGTGCCAGAAGGTGAATACTGGAAAGATGAACGATTAGCTAAACGTCTGGCAAGCCGTTTAGATCGCTGGTTGGGGTTAATGCGTATGCATGGGGGTTCGCAGGCAGAAATGATTGCCGCAGCGCCTGACGAAATCCGCGATCTCTTTGCCAAACGCGTCAAGCTGATGGCCCCTTTACTGAAAAGCTGGAAAACAGCGCTGAAAGCGGAAGACGCAGTCGATTTTTCGGGCTTGATTCATCAGGCTATTAATGTGCTGGAAAAGGGGCGATTTATTAGTCCGTGGAAGCATATTTTAGTGGATGAATTTCAGGACATCTCGCCACAGCGTGCAGCGCTTCTTGCGGCACTTAGAAAACAAAACTCGCATACTTCGTTATATGCGGTGGGTGATGACTGGCAGGCAATTTATCGATTCAGTGGTGCAGAAATGTCGCTAACAACCGCCTTTGCTCACCATTTTGGTGATGCAGACCAGTGCGCATTAGATACCACTTACCGCTTCAATGATCGCATAGGTGAAATAGCGAATCTATTTGTACAGCAAAATCCGCATCAATTAGCTAAGCCATTAAATAGTCTGTCTAAAGGCGATAAAAAATCCGTTACATTGTTGGCTGATGATCAGCTTGAAGCCCTGCTGGATAAGATGAGCGGATATGTGAAACCGGAGCAGCGTATTCTCGTTTTGTCCCGTTACCATCACTTACGCCCTGCGATTCTGGAAAAGGCCGCAACACGCTGGCCAAAGCTCGCCATTGATTTTATGACTATTCATGCCAGCAAAGGGCAGCAGGCTGACTATGTTGTAGTGCTTGGGCTGCAGCAGGGGAAAGATGGTTTCCCGGCACTGGCGCGAGAATCGGTAATGGAAGAGGCATTGTTGCCGCAGCCGGAAGATTATCCAGATGCTGAAGAAAGGCGATTATTGTATGTGGCGATGACGCGGGCACGTCATCGAGTCTGGCTTTTATTCAACAAACAGGAACCGTCCAGTTTTGTCGATATCCTGAAAAATCTTGGCGTGCCCGCAGCAAATCGACCGTAATTACTTCAGTCGTTCTGCCAGATAACGTGCGTAATCGGGGATTAAAATTTCAACTGCCTGATTAAAACCCGGCGACTGAATAATAAAATCGGCGGTTGATAAGTTAGTTGCAACAGGTATGTTCCACACAGTTGCCAGACGTAGCAATGCTTTAACGTCAGGATCGTGTGGAACTGCATTAAGCGGGTCCCAGAAGAAAATCAGCACATCAATTTTCCCTTCGGAAATCAAAGCACCGACTTGCTGATCGCCGCCCATAGGGCCGCTTAACATGGCGTTGACATCCAGGCCACTGCCGCGCTGGATGAGATTTCCAGTGGTGCCGGTTGCGTACAATACATGATGAGAAAGATTGGCTTTATGGCGCTCAACCCATTTCAATAACGCATCTTTGCAGTGATCATGCGCAACCAGCGCAATATGTTTTTTTTCCGCCAGGGTGCGGGTCGTTAATTCCATTGGTTAATCCTGATTGATTTATATTGGCTACAGCTTACTGGAAGCCACTGATGCTGCAAGAGAAGGGTGTCAAAAATGCAGGATTTGGAAGTCAATTATTGCGTTGGATTATCTTTTGCCCATTGCAAGAAACGGTCGCGGGTAGGTTTATCTGCTTGTAGAAACCAATATCTGAGGCGCTGCTCGATTAATGTATCGGATTGACGAGGGGGAGTGTCGAGTTCAGATGTTTTCGAGAGTAGTTCGCTATCGTCAGCCATCATCGTAGCGAACCCTTTTACCGCCGCAGTTTTCCCGGACTTGTTGTAAAACTGAGTATCCCGTTCGTAATCAATTCCCTGTGGTGTGATTTTTACCGGCAAAATATCCACTTTCAATGGGATTACCGCAGCATCACCATCAAGCAACTGAAGATTGGGCGCCAGGTCAAATTCATCGCTGTCTTTATCATTTTCAATACGTGGGATATTGAAATTTACCTGGCTGACTTCTTTAGTGTTAAAAGTAACCACTAAAGGAGGGGAGATATAAAGACGCTGATCTCGTGTGTTGCTCCTGATATTTTTTTCCACACGAAAGACTAACTGATGAGGACCATTGTCCAACTCAATGCTATCAGCACCTCTTAGCAAGGAACTGGAAACTTTTTTCCCATCCAGTACCAGCAAGTCGATCTCGGTGGACAGGCGCAGGGTTGTCGCCCTCGATTCACCAGGCAAAAGAAGGAGCCAACATAGTGCGATAAAGAACACGGTTCTCATCAATTTCTCCTGCCTGAGGTTAAATAGGACCATCCCTTACTGAATGTTTCAAAGTTTTTCATATGGGCGGTTCATTAACATATAGACATATTCCCGAAAATTGCTCTACTACCTGTGTATGGGAAAGATGGTGAGTCAGTAACGGATGGCATACACTTCTAGTTACTGAGTCCCTGCGGAGAGAGTGATGAAACAGGTTGATATCGAAACTATTCTAAAAAACACCCGAACAATTGCGCTGGTGGGAGCCAGTGATAAGCCAGATCGCCCAAGCTATCGGGTGATGGCGTATTTGCTCGATCAAGGATATGAAGTGATCCCGGTGTCCCCAAAAGTGGCGGGTAAAACCCTGCTAGGGCAGCAAGGTTATGGCTCACTTGCAGACATCCCTAAGAAAGTCGATATGGTTGACGTGTTCAGAAATTCGGAAGCAGCATGGGAAGTCGCGCGCGAAGCGATAGCCATCGGCGCCAAAACGTTATGGATGCAGTTGGGCGTGATTAATGAGCAGGCTGCTGTCCTCGCGCAAGATGCCGGATTAAATGTGGTGATGGATAAATGCCCGGCGATTGAAATACCAAGACTAGGACTGGCTAAATAATAAAAAACCCCGCGATTGCGGGGTTTTTGCTAATTACGCAGGCGAGGTGCCTGAAGCTGTTGCCGTATCGAAGCCGCCAATTCATCCATCGACGGTTGTTCGGGATGCTCGTCTTGTGACTCCCCACTTAACTGGGCTTCAGCAAGATAGGTATGCACTGCCTGGCCATCATCATCTTCCATCACTACATGATACCAGGGGGCACTGCGGAGGGCATCGTTATCGGCCAGTTCATCTTCTGCTGGTTCATCCAGAGAGTATTCCGGGTCGATATCGACCACTACCCCCAGATAACCCAACAAAGAGTGTCGTACTTGCTGGCCTATGCCGAATTTGCTGGCAATCATAGTCACCTCCTGAGAAACATTACCTGCCATTAATGTGCGGGCAACATTCCATTTTTCAAGTTACATGACGCGACAGGCAAACCCTTTCAAATACAGCCCTTCCGGGTAGGTAGCGATCACTGGGTGATCGGCCGCCTGACGGAACTGCTCTATAAATTGTACATCACGCCCGGCATCTACGGCGGCATCAGCGATGATTTTCTGGAATAAATCTGTCGTCATTAAACCAGAGCAAGAGAACGTCATCAGAATACCATCCGGATTTAACAACTGAATTGCCAGCATGTTGATATCTTTGTAGCCACGGCAGGCGCCCATTAGCTGGTTCTTATTTTCGACAAATTTTGGTGGATCCATAATGATTACGTCGAACTTCTCACCCTGATCGCGGTATTTGCGCAGCAGTTTGAATACATCATCACGCACGAATTCAGCTTTGCTCAGGTCGAGTTTGTTCAGCTCAACGTTTTGCTTCGCAACATCCAGGGCATCCTGAGAGGTATCAACACTGACAACCTGGCGACATCCACCCATCAGTGCGGAAACCGCGAAACCACCGGTATATGAGAAACAGTTCAGTACTCGCTTATCTTTCACATATTGGCGAGTCGCAAAGCGGCTATCGCGTTGGTCAAGGTAGTAACCAGTTTTATGGCCGCCTTTAATATCGACCAGCAACTTCATGCCGTGTTCTTCGATTGGCAACAAATCAGGTGGCAGTTCACCGCTGACCGGGCCTTGCGCCAGTTCCATTCCTTCTTTCTTACGCACCGCAACATCGGAACGGTCGTAAATAGCGCATTCCGGATAGAGCTTTTGCAAAGCAGCAACCAGCGCAGGGCGTTGATATTCAGCACCAGCGGAAAGTAATTGCAGCACAAGGAAATTGCCGAAGCGGTCAATCGTCACACCGGGCAAACCATCAGATTCACCAGCAATCAGACGATAACTATCCAGCCCGTCACGAGCGGCGAGCCATTCACGCCAGACCTGTGCCTGCTGCAAACGACGAGTGAAGAAATCGATGTCGATACTTTCATTAGCATCGAAAGTCCAGACGCGTGCACGGATTTGCGAAGATGGGGAATAAGCGGCGCGTGCCAGCCATTTGCCATTGCTGTCAACAACATCAATTGTTTCACCGAGGTTGGCTTTGCCTTCCATACGTGCAACAGCACCAGAAAACACCCACGGATGACGGCGCAATAACGATTTTTCGCGCCCTTTGGTTAACACTAAACGTACACTCATAATTTGCTATGCTTTCTTGCTAAGAATTTGGCGCCATTTTCCGGGTTAGACCGGTTAAATGCAACGCAAGAACCCGAAACGGAGGAAGTTATGGCCACAGTATGCACACTTGCCTGGGTCCACGGCCTGGTTCAGGGGGTTGGGTTTCGCTACAGCACCCAGCGTGAAGGGCTAAAACTGGGGTTAACCGGTTATGCCCGTAATATGGATGATGGCAGCGTTGAGGTATTAGCCTGCGGCGAAGCGCAGCAGGTTGATAAACTTATCGCGTGGCTAAAATCAGGAGGGCCGCGCAGCGCTCGGGTTGATAAAGTACTGACGGAGCCGCATCAACCCGATCAACAGTGGACTGATTTTAGTATTCGCTACTAAATGCACTTCACCGGTTTTGGCAGGCCAGCAATTTTTGTCGCCTGCTTAGCCGGTCCTTTTGGGAACAAACGGTACAGATAGCGGCTGTTACCTTTCTCTTCGCCGAATTTGTTAGCCATTGCTTTGACTAGCATTCGAATTGCCGGGGAGGTATTAAATTCGAGGTAAAACTCGCGCACGAATCTCACTACTTCCCAGTGTTCAACTGCAAGGGTAATGCCTTCATTAGCGGCGATAACTTCGGCAAGCGGCTCGCTCCATTCCTTGCTATTTTTCAGATAGCCATCGGCATCTGTTTCTATTTCTCGGCCTTCAAACATCAACATAATTATTCTTTGCTCCAGACAAACTGGCGGCAGTGTAGCAAATTTTGGCGTATCAGAAAAAACAAAGCCCCGCGATAGCGAGGCTTTGGATGGGGAACAAACAGCGATTAGTCGCGGCTTGCGAAGCCCAGGATGCTCAACAGGCTGATAAAGATGTTGTATAGAGAAACATACAAACTTACCGTTGCGCGGATGTAGTTGGTTTCGCCACCACGGATGATATTGCTGGTCTCAAACAAAATCGCGCCAGAAGAGATCAGAATAAATACTGCGCTGATTGCCAGGTGCAGAGCAGGCAGTTGCAGGAAGATGTTCGCAACCATACCCACCAACACCACGACTACGCCTGCCATCAGCATACCGCCGAGGAAAGACATGTCTTTTTTGGTGGTCAGCACATAAGCCGAGCAGCTAAAGAACACCAGCGCTGTGCCGCCTAATGCCATACCAATCACATCGCCCATACCGGCAGAGATGTAGGAATTAAGCATTGGGCCGAGGATGTAACCCAGGAAGCCGGTGAACGCAAAAGCAGCAAGAATACCCGTCGGTTTATCAGCCAGACGGTAAGTTAAAAACATCAGACCATACATACCTACCAGCGTCAGAATCAGACCTGGAGATGGCAGCATCAACACGGTGCTTGCGGTTGCGGTAATCGCAGAGAACGCCAGCGTCAGGCTGAGCAAGAAATAGGTATTACGCAGTACCTTGTGGGTACTTAGCAGTGACGAACGGTCACGCGAGGAAGTAATTATGCGATCCATTCAGAAACTCTCTCTTATTACAGGTGTATATGGTGAGTGAGAATAATAGCCTCCTTTATTGCAAGGAAGCCCTTTTACCCATCTTTACCTTGCTCTGATTTAATTCACAGATTCGATATCTGTCATAAAACTCACTTATATGTAGCTGAAAATTATTGCTTTAATCATTTCGGATGCTAAGAGTGTTAACCGTACCGTCGTTAATAACTCAAATAAGGCGTGTTTAATGAAAGCAAATAACCACATCACAATTATCAGATCGTTTGTCGCTATTGGCGTTGCTTGTGCAATTTCTGGGGTCTGGGCTGCCAATGTGCCAGCAGGAACAGAACTGGCTACGAAACAGGAATTAGTACGTAACAACGGCAGTGAGCCAGCCTCGCTTGATCCTCATAAAGTCGAAAGTGATGTTGAGTTCAATCTTATTAGTGACTTCTTTGATGGGCTAGTGGCCGTGCGCAACGATGGCTCGATTGAACCTAGGCTTGCTGAAAAATGGGAAGAGAAAGACAACACCGTCTGGACATTTCATCTTCGCCCTGGCCTTAAATGGTCCAACGGTGAGCCGATTACTGCCGAAGATGTAGTCTGGAGCTGGCAACGCCTGGCCGACCCAAAAACCGCCTCCCCATATGCGAGTTATCTCGGTGGTATGCATATCGCGAATGCGGCGGATATTGCACTTGGAAAACAAGCCTCTGATACTTTGGGTGTTAAAGCGCTCGATGCCAATACGCTACAAATTACTCTGACACAACCGACGGCTGCTTTCCTTGCCATGCTGGCTCACCCATCTTTGGTGCCAGTTGATAAATCGGTTGTTGAGAAATTTGGTGATAAGTGGACGCAGCCGGGTAATTTCGTTAGCAGCGGTGCATATACGCTTTCACAATGGGTGGTGAACGAAAAAGTTATTGGCTTGCGTAACAAGCAGTACTGGGACGACAGCGACACCGTTATCAATAAAGTGACTTATTTGCCGATCGCGTCTGAAACTGCGGATATCAATCGCTATAAAGCGGGAGAGATAGACATTGTTTATACTTTGTCGCAAACACAGTTCGGCTCGTTAAAAAAATCCATTCCTGATCAGGTTCATGTTACGCCGAAACTGGCGACTTATTATTACGAGTTCAACACCACCAAAGCGCCTTTCAATGATCCGCGTGTACGCCGGGCACTGAATATGGCGCTAGATAAAGACATCATCGCTGAAAAAGTGTTAGGGCAGGGACAAATCCCTGCCTGGGTGGTCAGCCAGAAGAAAATTGGCGGTGTAGAGATAAAATCCCCTGAGTACGCAAGCTGGAGCCATGAGAAGCGTGTAACTGAAGCCAAAAAACTGCTTGAAGAGGCGG
Source organism: Buttiauxella noackiae ATCC 51607 (assembly GCF_001654865.1). Lineage (GTDB taxonomy): Bacteria > Pseudomonadota > Gammaproteobacteria > Enterobacterales > Enterobacteriaceae > Buttiauxella > Buttiauxella noackiae. Next base: position 226,761 of record NZ_LXEO01000008.1, read on the forward strand.
GGTTCAATGCATCACATCCATTGAGTTTTAATTTGCTCTACAACACCTCTGAAAATCACAAGCGTATAGCCATTGCAGTCAGCTCGATGTGGAGCAAAAATCTGGGTGTTGAAGCGAAGCTGCAAAATCAGGAATGGAAAACCATGCTCGATACCATGCACAACGGGACATTTGACGTCGTGCGCTATGCGTGGATTGCTGATTATGACGATGCTTCCACCTTCCTGAATACCTTCCGTACCGGTAATAGCGAGAATAACTCAAAGTTCAGTAATGCGGCTTACGATGAGGCGCTGGATAATGCGGCTAAGGCCGACAATGTTGCAGATCGCGGCAAGTTCTATCAGCAAGCCGAAGACCTGCTGGCGAAAGATGTGCCAGCCATTCCGGTCTACCACTATGTTTTAGTCCAGTTAGTGAAACCTTATGTCGGTGGGTACGCGCCAAATAATCTTGGCTTCTATTACACCAAAGATATGTACATCAAAAAGCACTGATAGTGGGGCGGGAATAACAGGTAATATCTGCTGTTAAACCAATCAAATTGTTGTAGTTTTACCCAAACGATACGGGATTGGTGATTAATCAGGCGAACGAACAAAATCGTGCTTTACATGAAGTATGGGGATGTTTATAGTTCGCCTCGTTGGAAGCGTGGCCGAGTGGTTGAAGGCACCGGTCTTGAAAACCGGCGATCCGAAAGGGTTCTAGAGTTCGAATCTCTACGCTTCCACCAACATTTCAGCCCCAGCTTAGAAATAAGCTGGGGCTTTTTCGTTTCTATTTGTTGATGTTTCAAACAAATAAACCAGATTTGATGATTTTTCAGGCGAACGAACAAAATCGCTCTTTACATGCAGTTTGGGTATGTTTATAGTTCGCCTCGTTGGAAGCGTGGCCGAGTGGTTGAAGGCACCGGTCTTGAAAACCGGCGATCCGAAAGGGTTCTAGAGTTCGAATCTCTACGCTTCCACCAACATTTTAGCCCCAGCTTAGAAATAAGCTGGGGCTTTTTCGTTTCTGTCGTTTACCACTCCAGGCTTACCCCTTCATCAGCAACGCTTCACCCACCAGTTCTGATATCAGCGCTTTTTAAATCATCTGCAAGGTTGATCACATAATGATCAATTTAAAAAATGATCAACATCACATTAATATTTCATTAACATATCTACCATTGGTATTACCACTACAGACCACTGGTAATATTGTATGCAAATCAGTCGTGAAAAGACGGAACACATCAGCGGCTACGACAGGGTTGTTAAATTTTTGCGTGAGCAATTACTTTCCGGAGAGCTCAAAGCTGGAGACAGTTTGCTGCCTGAACGCGACCTCTCTGCAAGGCTTGGGGTTAGCCGGCCAGTATTACGTGAGGCGCTAAGAGCATTAGCTATGATCGGTGCTGTAGAAATCCGGCATGGAGTGGGGACGGTTGTAACTAAACCAGATGTCTCCATCCTGGGCGAGTTTTTCACCTTTGTTCTGGCACACCAGCCAAACGTGGTTGATGACGTGATGCAGGCACGTATCGCGATTGAACGCCAGGCAACGCGCCTTGCCTGCCGCAGGGCTGTTCAGAGTGATTACGACCGCCTGGCCGCATGTCTTAGCGATATCGTCGATACCATCCATATTCCTGAATCAGGCGGTCTTGCTGATTTTCGTTTCCATGAAGCCATCGTTAATGCTTCAGGCTCCCCAACGCTTATCAATATGTATCAATCGATCAGTGTGCTGATGCATCGATCCCACCTCGACAGACGCGAACAGATTATTCAACTCGAAGGTATTGAAGAGTTTCTTATCGATCACCATCGCGCCATTTTTGCCGCCATCGTCGATCGCAACGAAGAAAAAGCCGATGAATTACTGGGCCGCCATTTTGAGATTGGGGCCGATTTTCGCCGTCGCGCCACCATTCGCATGGTAGGCGGAGCCCCATTTGCAAACTAAAACTCACTCAAAAGGAAAGACAGATGCAGATAGTAATTGGTAGCGATCATGCCGGATTTCATCTCAAACAAGAACTCTCTCAATGGCTACGCCAGTGTGGGTATGAACTCGAAGATATTGGTAGTCATGACCCGGAACCTGTGGATTTTCCTGATATTTCTTACGCTTTATGCAGCAAAGTCCGTGAGGGTAACGGAAAACGCGGAATCCTGGTGTGTGGTACCGGTGTGGGCGCGGTGATTGCGTCAAATAAGGTGAAAGGTATTCGTGCCGCTGTCTGCCATGACGTCCATTCAGCACATCAGTCTGTCGAACACGATGACGTCAACGTCATGTGCATTGGCGCGCAAATTGTTGGCCCGTGGCTGGCTCGCGATCTCATTGCTGCTTTTTTAGAGGCTGAGTTTGTCCAGGATGCCGACTTCATTCGTCGCGTAGAGAAGTTATCCCAGCTTGAGCAATCCAACTAATTAGCAGCAAGGAGAATGATGATGAATAACAATATTTCCGGCATCGTTGGTTTTCTAGGTTTAGGTGTAATGGGGCGGGAAATGGCCCGTAACCTTGCTCAAGCAGGCTTTACCGTACGCGCTTTTGACATTATCCCTGGTGCCGGTGATGCATTGCGCTCGTTTGGCGTAGAAATTGTCTCCGAGATTAGCGCTGTAACCCGCGACGCCGATATTGTCATTTCCATGCTGCCGGATACACCCCAGGTTGAAGATATTGTTCGTGGGTCCGACGGGTTGTTGTCCAATCCTCCTCGCGGAAAGTTGTTTGTCGATATGAGTACCATCGCTCCAGAAGCTACGCGAAAGTTAAGCCAGGAACTATTAGCCGTCGGGGTCACTATGCTTGATGCCCCCGTTTCCGGAGGCCCAATTGGTGCTAAAAACGGCACGTTGAGCATCATGGTCGGCGGTGACGCTGGTGGGTTTGAACAAGCCACTCCTTATCTCAAAGCAATGGGCACCACTTTGAACCACGTTGGGGCATCTGGTGCCGGGCAGACCGTCAAACTCTGCAATCAGCTTATCTGCGGTATCAATATTCAGGCTATTTGTGAAGCGCTGGCTCTGGCACGAGCCTGGAATATCGATTTGCCACAAATGCGTGAAGTGTTGCTCGGTGGATCTGCAGCTTCATGGATGCTTGATAAGCTCGGGCCGGCGATGATCGAAGGGGATGTTTCGGCTGGTTTTCGTATTGACCTGATGATGAAAGATCTTCGTCTGGTGCTGGAAGCTGCGCAAAAACACCCGGTACCACTTCCCGCCACCGCGCTGGTTGCCACTCAGTATCAAAACGCACAGGCATACGGTGAAGGGGCAAATGGTAATCAGGCGCTATTCAAGGTTTATGACCGTCTAACCGGTCAGCAGACTCTTTGACCAAATGACATAGGTGAAAAATAATGGTCCTTGATTTCACTGCAATTTTTTCGCAATGGCAGCTGCTGATCGACGGTGCATTGTTAACTGCGAAACTTGCCATGGTTACCACGGTGACCGGTTTTCTTATCGGTACGCTCTGTGCCATTGCACGGCGTTCTCAATCTGTATTTTGTGCAAGAGTCGCGGCCATCTACGTCGAGTCGATCCGCAATACGCCGTTTCTGGTGCAGATATTCCTGGTTTACTTCGGTCTGTCTAGCCTGGGGTTTTCATTTACGGCGTTCACCGTCTCCGTTATTGCCTTAACGATAAACGTCGGTGCTTATACAGCTGAAATCATGCGCGCAGGATTTGAATCCATCCATAAGGGGCAGTGGGAAGCGGCTGAGACACTTGGGTTAACTAAATGGCAGCAATATTGGCATGTGGCACTGCGCCCTGCGATTGAGCGTGTATATCCATCGCTGACCAGCCAGTTCATTCTTTTAATGCTGGCCTCTTCAGTCACATCGCAAATCTCTGCTGAAGAACTGACGGCAACCGCCAACTTCATACAATCAGAGACTTATCGCCCCTTTGAAACCTTCTTCATTGTGGCAGGCATCTATATTGCACTTTCTATGCTGATGCGCCTGGTCTTTTGGTTGTTTGGGCTGGCAATTTTTCCTCGCCGTCGCCGACTTGGCACCACGATTTAGGGAGGACTGATAGATGAATATTCCCCTCAACTTTGCCCATATCCAATTCTTGCTCGAAGGCACGTTATGGACGATTAATTTATCGCTGATGGCTTTTATCGGCGGTGGATTGATGGGTTTTCTTATTGCACTTGGACGTATTGCCCCCGTCAGACCGCTGCGTTTACTGGTCAGCCTGTGGGTTCAGCTGATTCAGGGAACACCGTTGCTGATCATCATGTTTATGATCTATTTCGGTTTGCCGCAGCTCGGTTTTTCAATCTCACCACTGCTGGCTGCGGGCGTTTCCCTCACTATTTATGCCAGCGCTTATCTTGGTGAAATTTGGCGGGGATGCATTCAGTCTGTTCCTCGCGCGCAGTGGGAGGCCGCTGAATGTCTGGCGCTGTCACGCACACAGCGCATGTTTAAAGTTATTTTGCCACAGGCCATCAAACTGGCGACGCCACCGACGGTGGGGTTCTCTGTACAAATTATCAAAAACACTTCGCTGGCATCCGTTGTCGGGTTTGTCGAATTGGCTCGCGCAGGTCAGTTAATTAACAACTCTATTTTTGAGCCTTTCATTATTTATCTCATTGTTGCAGCTGTGTATTTCTGTCTCTGCTTCCCGGTATCTGTATTAAGCCGAAGGCTGGAGCGGGGCGCTCCTGAGAAAAAAGCCAAATTATTGCAACCTGCTACTCCACGAATCACTTAAGCGCTGAAGGTAATCAATATGTCCATTATTACATTGAGCAATGTGCAAAAGAGCTTCGGCCCTAACCCGGTGCTTAAGGACGTCTCTTTTTCTGTTAATCAAGGTCAGGTCATCGCACTTATTGGTGCCAGCGGCTCAGGAAAAAGCACTGCACTTCGTTGTATTGACCGCCTGGAAACTATTGACGGCGGTAGCATCGAGGTCTGCGGGCATAAAGTCGAAGATCCGCGCCTTGATTTACGTAAGCTGCGTCAGGATGTGGGTATCGTGTTTCAGAGCTACAACCTGTTCCCCCATTTGACGATTGAGCAAAACATTACACTCGGCCCGGTGTCGGTGAAGAAAATGCCGAAAGCAGAAGCCAGAAGATTAGCGCTGTCGGTACTTGAGCAGGTCGGGCTGGCTGACAAAGCCGAGAGTTATCCGGAACAGCTTTCAGGTGGGCAACAGCAACGTGCTGCCATTGCCCGTTCGTTGGCGATGAAACCGAAAGTCATGCTATTCGATGAAGTGACATCTGCGTTAGATCCCAAACTCACAGGCGAAGTGTTGCGGGTTATTGAGCGGCTGGCCGGTAGCGGCATGACCATGATCATGGTGACCCATGAGATGAACTTTGCACGCCGGGTTGCCGATAAAGTAATTTTTATGCACCAGGGAACTGTACATGAAAGCGGCACGGTAGCCATTTTGAAAACGCCGTCTACTGAGGCGCTGCAGGAGTTTGTTTCAAACGATCTTTGACAGAAAAAACTGTTTTAGCCCTATACGCAATCAGGAGAATAACAATGAACCCTACAAAAAACATCGCATTGCTCGCAACATTGCTCTGTGCCTCTTTGTCATTACCTGCCCTGGCAAACACGCTCGAGGATATTCAGAAACGCGGAGAGCTACGAGTCGCAACGGATATGGCTATTCCGCCATCGGGGATGCTGGATGCCTCAATGAAACCTGTCGGTTCTGATGTCGAGACTGCAGAGCTGTTGGCCAAGGACTGGGGTTTGAAGCTTAAGTTTATCGAAACCACGGGGCCAACCCGAATTCCAAACTTACAAACGGGTAAAGCGGATATTGTGATATCGACGCTGTCAGTCACGCCTCAGAGAGCAGAGGTTATTGATTTCACCAGAGCCTATGCAGGTTTGCGCTCAGTCATCGCGGCACCCGCTGCCACTAAAATAAGTGACTGGAACGATCTTAAAGGGCGTGCCATCACGGTTACACGCGGCACGACACAGGACTCAATGTTAAGCAAAGATGCAATGAAGAAGGGTTATACGCTCCAGCGTTATGATGACGATGCAACGTTGGTCACCGCCGCCGTCAGCGGGCAGGCTTACGCCGTTGCAACGTCAGCGACACTCGTTAACCAGATAAAAAAACAGAATCCAAAGCTGAATTTTGAGCCAAAGATGACGCTGACTGTATTTGATTTGGCGATTGGGCTGCAAAAAAACCAGCCTGAGTTGAAAGAAAAACTTAATGAGTGGATCGAAACTAATATTAAAAATGGAAAGTTAAATGCTATATACGAAAAGTATCATGGCGAACCCATTCCGCAGGAAATATTGAATCGCTAAGGAATTTACGTAATTTAAAATCAAACGGTAATCGCAGGGCTAATGCTCCACGCGCCCATATTTAAACTTGCTGAATATATCTGGCAATTAAGAATATGGGCGCTATTTTTACCATTAATAAGAATGCATCAAGTCCATATTATTAGTAATGTTCATCACCTCTTGCCGGTGTTCCAGCAACAGATTAACCAGTTTGCTATCAAGGGAGTTATTTTCGGCTTCCTGATGAAGGATTTCGCTCACTCTCTTCGCTGGCATTGCAGTGCGATAAGGCCGGTTTTCAGTCAGTGCGACAAACACATCAGCAATCGAAATTATCCGGCACTCTTGCCCAATTTCGTCACCAGCCAGACTAAATGGATAACCATAACCATTGGGTTTCTCATGATGCAGAGCTGCCCAGCGCGCGATATCGGTGATAGCGTCAATGGATGAAAGCAACTCAAAAGTATGATAACTGTGGCTTTTTAATATCGCGATATCTGCATCATCAAGTTTGCCTTCTTTGTGTAATAGACTCATCGGAATGGCCAGTTTCCCGATATCATGCAGATAGCCTGCCAATTCAATTTTCTTACACTCAACTTCAGAATAGTGGCATTTCTCAGCAAGAAATCTGGCAACAATTCCCACATGCAGTGAGTGACGGCAGGTGAAATTACAGTGCATATCAATAATGGTATTAAGCAATAACCCAAAATCCATCAATTCATCGAGATTGATTGTTTTATCTGCTATAGGTGAATACATTCTCAAGAGATTTAATGGTAAGGGTCTGGATAATGCCAACCAAAAATAGGTTTTATTTGCCAGACGAAGAAATGCTTCCAGTACTAACGGGTGGAAACGTGTTTCCACTTCCTCTTTAATCAATTCAATGCAGCGTTCAGCTGGCGACTCATGCCCGCTTTTTTGTAATTTAAGGTATTGAATGTCGATGCGATCGGCCAGGTAGATGATATGGCTGGCGAAGGGAATACGCTCATCATTCTGATATTCACCCTGGCCATAACCCCATTTCCGATGATGATGGAGGATGATTGATGCTTTATCCGCCAGTAAAGGAACCATCTTAAAAATGGCAGCACCATAGGTTGCATGGGCATGGCTATAAGGTTCTTGATCGTCGATGGCGATTAAATAGTCTTTTTTTACCAGGCCACCAATATCATGAAGCAATGCAGAAATAAAAACATCTTCGCGGTATTTAGGTACTAATTTGAGCTCAGCAGCCAGCTCATTCGCGATGAACGCCGTCCTTTTATGATGACCATTCAATTCAGGTGCACTGGTTTCGATCGCTAATGCAATCGTTGATAAAACCTGAAAAAGATTTATTTCCACATTTATTCCTGTTGTACCCAAAAAGGAATACTTATTTGTATATAAAATAAATATACCTATAATTGGGGATGTTTTATTTTATATGGACAAGTTTCATTAAGTAATGATGTGTTTATCTAAAGCATTTTATTGTTAATTGTATTCACATTTTTTTGACAAAGTATTTTTTAATTATCATGAAAAATATAAATTAGTCACGCCTTGAGATTGTTGCGCGTTGATTTAAACCAATAACGAAATGAAAAGCAATGTGTAAGTTGCTGTTGATAATACAGCCGTGACTGGCACAGAACGAATGAGGGCAGGGAGCCGCTAACCGCGGCTCCCTGCATCCATCAGGATTTAGGGAAAATCCAGACATGTTCCTCAGGTAATGCCAGATGGCAATGCTGGGGATCGCGAACACTACTGCCATAGGCGCGAATGACAAAATCATCGCCTGAAGTACGGAACAAGTATTCCCAGCGATCGCCAAGATACATGCTGGTTAGCAACGGGAGTTCAAGTTGGTTTTCGCCAGCGCCGTCAACCAGCACTACGCGTTCCACGCGGATGACAGCCGTCCCTTCCTGACCACTTTGCACACCTTCACCCGCTTGTCCCCACAACGCCCAGTCTTTGCCTTCAATACGCGCTTTTCCGTCACGTACCTCGGTGACTTTTCCGTGCAGGCGGTTGTTACTGCCCATGAATTCTGCGGTAAAGAGAGTTTTTGGTGAGCCGTACATTTCCTGTGGAGTGCCTTGCTGTTCGATTTTGCCGTTATTGAGCAACAAAATTCGGTCGGAAATTGCCATCGCCTCATTCTGATCGTGCGTGACCATCAAGGCCGACAAACCGAGTTTGATAATCAACTCGCGCAGAAATACGCGTGCTTCTTCACGCAATTTGGCATCGAGGTTTGATAACGGTTCATCAAGCAGAATCACCGGTGGGTTGTAGACCAGCGCTCGGCCAATTGCTACGCGTTGTTGCTGACCACCAGAAAGTTGATGCGGATGGCGCTTATCCAGATGCCCTAGCCCAAGCTGGTTCAGCACATCCTGTACACGTTGAGTCATTTCAGCGGCAGCGACTTTACGCAGCTTCAGCGGATAGGCCACGTTTTCGAATACGGTTTTGTGCGGCCACAGTGCGTACGACTGGAATACCAGCCCAAGATTGCGCTCTTCGGCAGGGATCTCGCTGCGCGGCGTGCCGTCGTAAACTTTGTTTTGCCCGATGGTAATCGTGCCCTGGGTGGGTTTTTCCAGCCCGGCAACGGCACGCAATAATGTGGTTTTACCGCTGCCTGATGGCCCGAGCAAAGAGACCACTTCGCCGCGTTTTAGATTCATGGAAACACCCTTTAATACCGGGTTGTCGCCGTAGGTTAAGTGCAGGTTCTCGACCGTTAATTCAATCATGCAATTTGACTCCAAAACGAAGGGCAATCCCCAGACCTACCACCACCAGCAGGATGTTAATAAACGAGAGTGCGGCAACAATATCAATGGCTCCGGCGGCCCATAGGGAAACCAGCATTGAGCCGATGGTTTCAGTCCCCGGTGCAAGCAGGTACACGCCGGTTGAATATTCGCGCTCAAAAATCAGGAACATCAGAAGCCATGAGCCAATCAGGCCGTAGCGTGATAACGGAATAGTGACGTGGCGAGTGATTTGCCCGCGCGTGGCACCGGTGCTGCGCGCAGCTTCTTCCAGTTCCGGCCCGACTTGCAGCAGCGTTGAGGAAATGAGTCGTAGGCCGTACGCCATCCATACAACGGTATAGGCCAGCCAGACGCTGAAAATGGTACTGCGCAGCGATCGCAGCCACACCACCAGGTTATCGCGTAACCACTGCGACCACGGCATCCCGGAAAGCCAGCCGGATTTGAGGGCGTTGTCGAGCCACATCGGCAGGAACAGGAACACCCACAGGAAGGCCAGACCGGCCAGGAGCCCTGGAACCGCGCGTGGCACCAGTACGCTGTAGTCGAGGAAACGCGTAATATTGTCTGGTTTGCGGTGCATAGCGATGCCGATAAACAGATAACAGGCAACAGCCAGAGCGCCACCAATAACCCCAATCGCCATCGAGTTAACAATGGCGCGCAGCAGGTTCGGCTGCTCCCAGATAGTGCGGAAAGTTTGAAGCGACAGTTCATCCCAGAGGGATACACCTACGCCCCAGTTAGAAATAAACGCGCGCAACATCACGCCGATTAGCGGAACACCGATAGTAACAGTTAGCCAGAATGCCACTACTGCACCGGCTACCCAGCGCCATTTCCCCAGCGGCAATGCACGTGCCTGTGATGCTTTGCCTTTAACCGTTACGAAGCGGTTCGCGGTTCGCATCAGGCGGCGCTGCAACATCACCAACGGGATAGTGATGCAAATCAGCACCACGGCAACCGCGGCCATCAGGTGATAGGAAGGCGTGCCGAGTTTATTGGTCAACTGATACAGGTAAGTGGCCAGCACCATGTTGCCTTCCGGGTCGCCAAGCACCAGCATCAGACCGAATACTTCAAGCCCAAGGAAGAACAGCAAGACGGTGGCGTACAGAATAGAAGGGCGCACCATCGGCAGACTGACGGCGGTCATTACCTGTAACGGCGAGGCACCGGATATTCGGGCAGCCTCTTCGACATCAGACCCCACACTGCGCAGAGCTGAGGAGATGTAGAGATACGCGTGTGGAACATGTGTTAGCCCGGCGATGACCACGATGCTCGACATGTCGTAGATATTCCACGGCACGAAACCAAGAATGGATTGAGCCCACAGCGAGAAGAATCCTACCGGACCGGCGGCGACAACATAGCCAAATCCCAGAACCATCGGCGAGACAAAAATAGGCACCAGGATCAGCGGTTCAATCAAACGTCTGCCTGGCAAATCGGTGCGTACCATCAGGAACGCCAGAATTCCCCCCAAAGGGATGGCTATGACCACAAGGCCGATGGCGAGAATAAATCCGCTTTTCAGTGCCCTGTAGAAATCGGGATCGGTAAAGATGAAGCCAAAAGATTCAAGGCTCCACTCTTTTGACGGTGAAAAGAATGGCGCAGAGAGGAAACTTTGTATCACGATAAACGACAGCGGTATGTAGATAACCAGCGCGGTTATTAACACCACAATGCCGCGTGGCAAGCTCTGCCACTTTCTGAGTAATGCACTCATGGGCTTCCCTTAAATGTCGGATGGCACTAACACTTATCCGACCTACGAATGGTCTTGAATGTCGGCTGTCGCAAACGTAAATCTGACCTACGTTGCAGGTTTTGTAGGGTGGATAAGCGAAGCGCCATCCACCGCTTGTGTTTTATTTGGATGCGGCAGCACGCCACTCTTTGATGTAATCCAGGCGTTTTTTCTGTTGCAGATATTCCAGCAAGGTTTCATCCACAGGGATTGGCTTGAGCGCATTGCCTAACATTTTCGTCATACCGTCGATATCATTTTTGCCCTCGATATCGTTACGGATGGACGGGATGTCTGCCTGATTTGCCAGGATGCTTTGCCCTTTTTCAGACAGTACGTAGTCCAGCCACAGTTTCGCGGCATTGCTGTTTTGCGCTTGCTGACTGATAAACGACACGCGGGACAGCACCAGGGTGTAATCCTTCGGATAGGAAATACCCAGTGAAGGATCGGTTTTGGCGCGGGCTTCAGCGTAGGAACCCAGAATGTTAAAGCCGATCAGGTTTTCACCTGATGAGACCCTTTCCATCATGGTGCCAGTAGAGGACTGCACAGAGAGGCCGCCTTTAGCGACATCAGCCAGGGTTTTGAAATAATTCGGGTCAGCTCTGAAATCCTGTACAGAAAGCATGAAGCCCAGGCCGGATTTCTCAATGTCGTACGTGGTGACTTTTTTGCTGAATTTATCAGGCTGGCTGGCGATAAGTTTTGCCAGTGCGGTGTGGGAATCAGGCACTTCATTCGCCGGAATCAAACGTTTGTTATAGATAAACACTACTGGCTCGTAAGTTGTGCCGTAGGCTTTGTCTTTCCACACAGCCCATTTTGGCAACTGACCCTGCTCAGGGGATTTATATTCCTGTGCATAGTCGACAGCCAGTTTCAGCGCGGTGTCCATCGAGGAACTCCAGATCACATCGCCACTGGTGCCACCCGCCGCCTGTTCGCTGATATAACGGTTATACAGTTCTGTACTGTTCATATCGTTATATTCAACTTTAATGCCGGGATATGTAGCCTCAAACCCCTGAATCAACGGGCCTGCTGCTTTGGTGTCGGTGGTTGAGTAGATGACCACTTTGCCTTCTTTAGTCGCAGCATCGATGACTTTTTGGTAGTCAGCCGGATAGCCTTGGGGAAGGGCAGACATTGCGGAACAAGAGATCAGTACAGCGGTAGTAATGACAGAGAGATGTATTTTATTTAACATTATTATTAACCTTTAGCTGCATTTGAGTAACTAATGATCAACATAACGCATGAAATCTGACAGGCAATGGGGGGATATTTCCTAACTTCTCGAATTGTGATTCGGGGCTTTTTTTAGGCAATTAACACCATTAAAACCGTGAAAGCGTGCGGCAATGTCGCATGACAGAATGCTTTTCTGGACTACAAAAAATATGTATTTCCCCACCGTTGAAGGTGGGATAAACCGCAGGTCTTATCCATCTATTTTGCGGTACAGCCGTCGCGGGTGGCCGATATTTCCGTATTGCATTTCGACACCGATAATGCCCATTTCCACGCAATACTCCAGATAACGGCGCCCCGTGGTTTTACTGATTCCGACTTCTTCCACCACCTGTTCTACTGACCAACTGATATCAGGTCTGTTCGTAAAAATGCGCTGAACTTTCTCCAGTGTGTTTGGCTCAATGCCTTTCGTGGATGGGGCTGAGGCCGCATTGATGGCGGGTAGGTTATACAATCGGTCTAGCGCGTTCTGATCAACCGTCTTCACATGACGCAACGTTTTGACCAGTTGCATAAAGCGCTCAAGCGAACTGCGCAGGCGGTGAAATGAGACGGGCTTAATGATGTAGTCAAACGCGCCGCTGCGCATCGCCTGGCTGCAAGTTTGCATGTCGCTGGCAGCCGTAATGAAAATCACCGAACAGTCAAAACTCTTAAGCAACGGGCTATCGATTAAATCCACTCCCTGGCCATCTGGCAAAAAGTTATCAAGCAATATCAGCCGTGGCTGATGTAACTCCAGTAGGGAGCGCGCCTGCTCAAGTGTCGCGGCAATACCCACGACATGCAGATGAAAATTTTGCTCGATAAAATCGCGATGCAAACCGGCAAGGTGGGGTTCATCTTCCACGATGACGACATCAAATGAGTTGCTGTTATTCATGGTAATACCCTGCTCAAACACTTACCGGAAAGGGGATAAAAACAGAAAATATTGTACCTTGCGGCGTATTGTCTGTGATTTCGATACTGCCGTGAGCCTGATGGACGTAACTGGCAACCAGATATAGACCGATGCCATGCTCTGAGCCTGCCATCTCATGAATGCCTGTCGGTTTCGTGGTGACGCCCTGCTCAAAAAGATGGGGTTTTAGTTCGTCATCCACACCGCAGCCCTGGTCGGCTACTTCAATCACCAGTTCCTGATTTCTGTCTGAAATATAGAGTTCCACAGGCGCTGAATGTGTGGGGGTTTTCAGCGTAGCGTCCACGGCGTTATCGAGTAAATTGCCAATCACCGACATGAGTTCGGTTTCACCAATTGTCACGGGAATTTGGCTTAGCTGGCAGGCTGGGTCAAATGTAAGCTCAACACCTTTCTCGCGTGCGCTGACGTATTTCCCCAACAACAGGCCACAAAGGGCGGGAGAGGCAAAACGTGCTGAGACAAAATCCAGTACATTTTGTGCACCTTCGGATTGTGCCTGTATATAGTGCATCGCATCGTCATAGCGCTGCATCTGCAATAAACCGGCGAGTGTTGCAGTCCAGTTCAGCTGTTCGTGGCGCATGATGCGAAGGTTGTCAGCGTAGCGCTTCACCTGACTCAATTGGCTACTGAGCGTGTTAATGTCGTTTTTGTCGCGAAAGCTAAAAACCCAACCACTTTCTGCTCCTGGTTCAAGTTCAATCGGGACACGGTTAACGATCACCTGCCGTTGATTCAGCACGGTTATTTGATCGTGATGGCTGTTATTTTCTGTCACGCCATGTTGATTAAAAAATGTGGCAGGAGTTTGTAATATTTCTACCAGTGGTTTGCCGAGTAGTGCATTTTCAGGCTGACGAATATCCAGCAATTCGCGTGCGGCACGGTTAATTAATATCAGCTGCTTCTGTGCGTTAACGGCAAATACACCTTCATACATTGCTTCGAGCAACGCTTTTTGTTGGAGGACCAGCAGAGCGATATCTTTTGGCTCCAGCCAGAACATTTGCTTTTTGACATTCCGGGTGAATATCCATGAAAAGATAAACAGCAGAATCAATAGCAGCAGGCCATATAGACCCGCTTGCCAAAGCCTGGAGGCATTAATATTGGCGATATATGAAGTGAGATAACCAACTGAGACAATACCAATCACTTGGTTTTTAGCATTAAAGATGGGGGCCTTGCTGCGCAATGAAACACCGATGCCACCCTTACGCGTAGAGATAATCGTTTTACCTTGCAAAACTTCGGCGTTGTCTCCACCAATCATTGGTAGGTTAATGCGCTCTGGAGATTCAGAGTGGTAAAGATGCTGTTCCTGGGCATCGCCAATCACAATATAACTGGCGTCACTTTGCTTGCGTAACGGCTGGATTAAACGGGCAATTCCCGCCATGTCACGGGTGGCTACCATTTCTGCCAACCCCGGTATCAGAGCAATTTCACTGGCCTGGACGCGCGCACGTTGACCCAGGTCATGCTGTATTTGCCGGTCCATAAAGTGGAACAACATCACGCCCAGCAAAACCAATAGCAGGCACGAAAAGAGCACCAGAGATAAAAAGAGTTTTACCTGAAAAGGTAATCTACGCTTCATATGACCTGCCGTAGGGAAATAACAAAAGCATACCCGGGAAGCGTATCATGCAAACATCACTGGTGTACTCTGGGAAGAGGTGAGTTGTGAAGTCACAAGATAAATAATCATTAATTCGCGCATTGAAATCAGGGTTAATAGCCATGTGACCTCCCGTTATTAATTTTTATTAATAAGACAGGATCAACCTTATAAAAACCTTAGTTTGTGATATTAATTGCGAGGGGCTATCCGGGAGGTAAAAATCGCTGGTGGTCAAAAACTCATCGTCTGGCCGATACCATAATCTGTTTTGACACTACAGTTTGTCGTTGGTGGGGTGCGCTTTTGCCATTATCTGCAGAGCTTTCAGAGGTCTGCCCCATTTGGTTTTGGGCTATTTAAAATCGGGGGAAATATGAACAGAAAATACTTCTGGAATAGTGTGAAAATTAATCAATATCCGTTTTCACCATTTTTTCAATAAAGTGCAGGCTTTCAGATATATGATGGAGAATATTGCCAACATCAAAAAGTATTGCAACCCATAACATAATAACCAGAGCGAGTGCACCCAGCGCAGAATAATTAAACATTTTCATTACATTAGTGGAAATAAGTCATTACTAATACTAAGTATAGCAATCTGACTACAACCTCAATTAAACAAGTCATCTTTTACAAAATTATGCATAAAAGCGGGACGAATCCCGCGCTTTACACTTATTGTTTCTGATATCGGGGAGCAGGAACTCCAGTTCGAGAAGCCGCGAAAATCGCCAGCCGTGCTGATTCGTAGGCCTCCCACAATGCCAGATCGTGCAGTGGTGGCACTGTCACCTCTTCGCCTTGATCCAATCCCGCCAGTGCGGCATCAACCATATTTTCAGCCGTCATAATGGAATCCGGGGCCAAATGGTCCATTGATACACCTGAGACTTCCCAGATTTCCGTTGCGGTGACCGCAGGTAATACCGCCTGAATACGCACATTGCTGCCTGCAATCTCTTGCTGCAAACCGCGCGTGAAATTCAGCACATAGCCTTTGGTGCCGCTATACACGGCGCTACCCGCAATGGCGTGGAGTGAGACAACCGAGGCGATGTTGATAAGCGTGCCGCTATTTTGTGCCTGGAAACGACCGAGGACGGCGAGGCTTAGACGAGTTAGCGCGGTGATATTCAGCATGATGTCCGTCTGGTGTAACGCAGCGCTTCCCGCGGTGAAAGGTGCCAGGTGCGCGGTTCCGGCATTATTGACCAGCACACTGATTCGTTCATTACTGCGCAGCGCTTCTTCAACAGCCTGAATACCGCTTTCTGCCGCCAGATTGGCGGGTAAAATCTGGACGGTGATGCCATGCAGCGCTTCGAGTTTACTCGCCAGTTCACGTAAACGCTCTTCACGGCGTGCGACTAATAACAGGTCGTAACCGCGAGCGGCAAAGCGCTCTGCATATATCGCACCAATACCTGAAGATGCGCCGGTGATGACTGCAACAGAAGGGGAAGTGGTCATGGTAAAGCCTCGTCGTGAAAGTTGATTATAGGTTTCATAATGAAACTAAATTAAAAGTAGGCTGATTGGTTTTATAATGCAACCATATTGAGGGTGTTTTTTTATTTCTGCATTGACAGGAACGCTTGCTGGCGGGTTAACGAATTAATAATGAAAGGGAAGTGGATGTCGCGGCGCTACTCTACGGACAGCTTTTGTAGGTCAGATTATCGCCGCGACATGCGACATTAAGTTGACTCCATTAGAACATCAGGGCGCTGTGCAACCACCTCATCAGGCGCAAGCGTGCGGCCATCCTGCGCTTGTAGCTGGAGCTTACGCAGCGGCTGATGGTGTTCATCATCAACAAGTACGCTGCATTTTTCATGGCTATCAAACAAGTAATCACCTCCCCATTGTGCAAGGGCAACCAGCACTGTTTGCAACGCTCGTCCTTTTTCGGTCAATACATATTCATTCCAGGCGCTGCCGTCAGTGGCAGGGCGCACGGTCAAAATACCTTGTTCCACCAGTTGCCTGAGTCGCTGAGTCAGCATGTTTTTGGCGATACCGAGGTTTTTCTGGAACTCACCAAATCGTGTCAGGCCGTTTAAAGCATCGCGCACGATAAGCAATGACCACCAGTCACCGATGATATCGAGTGAACGGGCAACCGGGCAGACGTTACCTTCCATACTTTTGCGTTTCATTAATCCTCCACAGGCTGAGAGCCTTTATTGGTTTTATTATAAAACCTCTCGCCGGGATTGAGTAGTTTCATTCATCGCGTTGTTTTGCGAGCGGCCCGGAAGGCGGTGTCAGTTTTTTCTGCCAAACTGAATGCGGCACTATTGTGCAATAACATCTTGAGGATGAAGAGATGAATAAAAAAACGATCGCGGTATTACTGGCAATGGCTTACTTCGCTCCTGCGTTGGCACAAGCCGAAACAGCGCCACAGGGTTATCAGCTTCAACAGGTTTTATTAATGAGTCGTCACAATCTGCGCGCGCCTCTTGCCAATAATGGCAGCGTACTGGAACAGTCTACTGCTCAGTCATGGCCGGAGTGGGATGTGCCTGGTGGCCAACTCACTACCAAAGGTGGCGTGCTGGAAGTGTATATGGGCCATTATCTGCGTGAATGGTTTGCGGAGCAGGGCTTAGTGACAAGCGGTGAATGCCCAACGCCGCAAAGCATTTATGCCTACGCGAACAGTTTGCAGCGCACCGTTGCCACAGCACAGTTCTTTATCACAGGTGCATTCCCGGGTTGTGATGTACCAGTGCATCATCAGGAGAAAATGGGCACGATGGACCCAACATTTAATCCGGTGATTACTAATGATTCACCTGAGTTCCAGCAAGCAGCCGTGAAGGCGATGGAAACCCAGCGTGAGCAGTACAAACTGGGAGACAGCTATCAGCTTCTTGAGCAAATAGTTGCTTTTAAAGACTCGCCGAGCTGTAAAGAAAAGCAGCAGTGCGATCTCACGGCGGAAAAAGATAAATTCACTGCTAATGCTTCAGAGGAGCCGGGAGTGAGTGGCCCACTAAAAGTGGGGAATTCGCTGGTCGATGCATTCACATTGCAATATTACGAAGGTTTCCCACTGGATCAGGTTGCCTGGGGGCAAATCAAAACGGATCAGCAGTGGAAGGTGTTATCGCAGCTGAAAAATGGTTATCAGGACACGTTATTCACCTCGCCGCAGGTTGCTCAGAATGTGGCAGTACCGCTGATTAAATATATTCAGAAAGCGCTGGCGGGAAATAATAAAGGACCAAAAATCACCTTGCTGGTGGGGCATGACTCCAATATTGCATCGCTTTTGACGGCATTGGATTTCAAACCTTATCAATTGCCTGAGCAATATGAACGCACGCCAATTGGCGGGAAAATTATGTTCCAGCGCTGGCATGATGCGAATAACAATCGTGAATTGATGAAGGTGGAATACGTTTATCAAAGTGCTGAACAGCTGCGTAAAGCTGATGTACTAAGTCTGCAACAGCCACCTCAACGGGTTACGCTCCAGCTTAATGGTTGTCCAACTGATGCCAATGGTTTTTGTCCGTGGGATAAATTTACGCAAGTATTGGCGCAGAGCGTGAAGTAAAGAAGTTACTGGCTCCCCCGCATGATGCTGGGGAGCCATGAGCAGACTAAACGTTTCTGCGTTCTATCGTCTGTTCACCCCAAAACAGCGAATCTTTATCTGTTTTTTCAAATGCCAACGCCAGTACCTCGTCGTTGCCGTCTTCCCAAATTTTCTCCGCCATTTTCTCGTCGTATTTAGCCACTTCAAAAATAGCCTCAGCGATCTCAGGAGAGGTGTTGCGTAAACTCGCCCATTCGCCTACATGATGAGCCTTTGATTGTTGATTCTGCATGTACTCCTCCAGAATTATTTAACCATTTAGTTTAACGGCAAGGCCCGCTACGTATTCACCTTGATAGCGAGCAATGGAAAGCTCTTCCTGGCTTGGCTGACGCGAACCATCAGCTCCAGCAATGGTTGTTGCACCGTACGGCGTCCCGCCACGAACCTGAGAGACATCAAACAATTCTTGCGCAGCATAGCCGATGGGAACAATCACCATTCCGTGATGAGCAAGAGTTGTCCAGGTTGATGAAATAGTGTGTTCCTGACCGCCGCCAGTGCCTGTTGAACTAAACACGCTGGCAAGCTTGCCGTATAAAGCACCCGAAGCCCATAAACCACCGGTCTGATCGAGGAATGTGCGCATCTGGCCGGACATATTGCCAAAACGAGTGGGAGTGCCAAAAATAATGGCGTCATAATCGGCAAGCTCTTGCGGTGTGGCTTGTGGAGTATTTTGCGTCTTGCCCCCGGCTTTTAAGAAAGCTTCACCTGACATGGTTTCCGGGACTCGCTTCACCGTCACTTCCGCGCCATCTACTTTCTGTGCACCCTCTGCCACAGCATGTGCCATGGTTTCGATGTGTCCGTACATTGAGTAATAAAGCACCAGAACTTTAGCCATCTCGCTCACTCCTTACCAGTGTCGCAGCGTTTTGCTGCATTCATTTAAAGATATGTGCTGTGGCCCAGAGTGCAAATCCACCGTCATACTTCAAACTGCATCTTTGTTGGCTGCACTCACTCATCTCAGTGACTTACTAAAGTCAGCTCCTGGGATTATTCCCCCTACGGGGCCGCTACTGGCTGCGTTCAAAAATTTGTCACTCCCTTGCCGCCTCGATGCAGTTCGAATTATTCAGGAGGATTTGGAAGAAATGTCGCATTAAGTCACATTTTCATAGGGTGACTATTTCATTAAAAATAAGAAAGTCTTATGGATTAAGCGGCAAAAAAATCACCCATTTTGGCGATTACATGTTGCAAGATATTACGGTTAACTGGTCAATTGCCCTGACTGCACTAAGCTTACTTCCACGTAGCGTTACTTAAGCTGCGCGGTGAAAGAATCCTCTTTGACTGAATGCAATATGATGACTTAACTATTTCCAATCCGGAGGTTAGAAATGGCAAACCATCGTGGTGGTTCAGGTAATTTCGCTGAAGACCGTGAAAGAGCATCAGAAGCAGGTCGTAAAGGTGGCCAGCATAGTGGCGGGAATTTTAAGAATGACCCGCAGCGCGCTTCAGAAGCAGGCCAAAAAGGGGGCAAAAATAGTCATGGTAAAGGTAGTAGTAAGTAGTCACTCGCCAGGCTAACCCCAGCCGCCGGTTTTTACCGGCGGTTTTATTTTATCTCTCCCATTGCAAGGCTCACTGCCGCATCGCACACTATCAGGCTTGCTTATCTCGCCCTGGTCCTGTCATGTCTGCCTTACTGCGTCGTTACCAACTCTCTGTCAAACCTCAAGAAGCGATTCTGATCCTCATCACCATGTTCTGGGGTGGGACTTTCCTTGCTGTGCAATATGCGATGACCATGAGTGGGCCATTCTTTTTTGTAGGTTTACGTTTTGCGACTGCCGCGCTTGCCGTAGGGTTGTTATCACTAAAATCGCTGCGCGGTCTGACCTGGCTTGAAGTGAAGGCGGGTGTTTTTATCGGCGTTTCAATCGCCATCGGTTACAGCATGCAGACCTGGGGTTTACAGACGATTCCCAGCAGTAAATCAGCGTTTATTACAGCGATGTATGTCCCATTGGTGCCAGTGCTGCAATGGATTTGCCTCGGGAAAATGCCAGGGGTGATGTCCTGGGTGGGTGTGGTGCTGGCATTTATTGGCCTGGTTTTCCTCGCCGGGCCGGAAAACACTTCACTCACCCTGGGCGCAGGTGAAATTATCACGCTGATAAGTGCTCTTGCGATTGCCGCAGAAATTATTCTGATCAGCGCCTGGGCGGGCAAAGTGGATATTAAACGTGTCACCATTGTTCAGCTTGCTACCGCCTCGATTGTGGCGTTTGCCACCATGATCCCCGCAGGCGAAAGCGTGCCAACCTTTACTCCTGGTTTGTTAGTGATTGCGTTAGGGCTTGGGATTTTCAGTGCCATCATTCAGGTCACCATGAACTGGGCACAACGCAGCGTTTCGCCAACACGCGCTACGGTCATTTATACCGGTGAGCCGGTGTGGGCGGGGATTTTCGGGCGCATTGCCGGGGAACGATTACCGGTGTTGGCGTTGTTGGGTGGTGCGTTGATTGTACTTGGCGTACTGGTGAGTGAATTGAAGCTTAAACGTAAGAAAAAAGAGGCACCGTTACCGGTGCCTGAGAATGAATTGCAACGTCACGAATCCTGATGAACCACTGAACTATCGCTCACAATTTGTGGGCGACGGCTCAGAATAGCGTTCAATATAATCGCGCCGAACGTTGCCGTGCCAATCCCGCCAAGCGTGAAACCACCCAGTGTTAAGGCGAAATCTCCGGCGCCCAAAACCAGTGTTACCGCCACCATAATCAGGTTACCGTTCTGGCTTAAATCAACGTTATGCTGCACCCAGATACGAGCTCCTGCTACAGCAATCAAACCGAATACCACGATTGAGGCCCCGCCGATAACCGGGGCAGGAATGGTGTGAATTAATGCGCCAAATTTAGGTGAAAAGCCCAATAACATCGCGATCCCTGATGCTGCCACAAATACCAGCGTTGAATAGACTTTGGTTACTGCCATTACACCGATATTCTCTGCATAGGTTGTGACTCCGCTCCCGCCAACGGAACCCGAAAGCATCGTTGCAAGTCCATCGCCAACAAAGGCTTTGCCGATGTACGGGTCCATATTTTTGCCCGTCATTCCGGCGACGGCTTTCAGGTGCCCAAGGTTTTCAGCCACCAGAATGACGGCAACAGGGGCAATCAACATCATCGCCTGCGCGTTAAATGTCGGGGAGGTTATTTGTGGAATGCCAAACCAGGCCGCTGAGCTTAACAGTGCGAAATCGACCGGTTTGCCAAAGCCAAATCCATTCGCCAGAACCGCATAAATGACGCAGGCGAGGATCAGGCCAATCAGAATCAGCAAGCGTTGAATCATCCCGCGGGTAAACACCGCGACCAGCCCGATACACAACACCGTCATTACCGCCATCCAGCTATCAAAACTGCTGGCTGAAACGCCGCGCACCGCGATTGGAGCGAGGTTCAGGCCGATAGCCATCACCACCGCACCGGTAACAACCGGTGGCATTAAACGCTCAATCCAGCGAGTTCCGGCTTTCATCACCACAAAACCAATCAGCGTATATACCAAACCGCAGGCGATAATACCGCCGAGCGCTACGCTCAAATGTGGATTCAGCCCTTGCCCGTTAAAACCAGTAACGGCTATCACCACACCAACAAACGCGGCACTGGAGCCTAAATAACTCGGCACGCGTCCGCCAGTCACCACAAAGAACAACAACGTCCCAATACCCGACATCAATATCGACAGATTCGGGTCAAGCCCCATCAGTAGCGGCATCAGCACTGTGGCACCAAACATCGCTACCGCATGTTGTACGCCCATCACTAGCGTCTGGCCGAGGGGAAGTGTTTCGTCCGGAGCCACCACGCCACCTTCTGGCACCATTTTTTTACGCCATTGTGGAAACCAGGTATTCGCCATATTCATCTCCAGCAGATATCGTGTCGGCTAACAGGCAGGCCGCATCAGTTGATGGTAGCCACGGTCAAACCACACCAGGCCATGGGTATCGTCGTTACGTTCAAGGGCGACTAATTCACAAAATAAGATGTCATGCGTACCAACACTGACGACCTGGCTAATCCGGCAGTCGAACGATACGAGTGCGCCTTCCAGTTGCGGGCAGCCGGTTATACCGTGCCGCCAGCGGGCAGCGGAAAAACGTTCGGTCATCGCCGTCTTTCCACCAAATAAATTCGAAAGATCTTCATGTCCGGCCGCCAGTGTGTTCACACACAGTGCCTGATTGCGGCTAAAAATCGGCCACACAGAAGCGCTACGATTCAGGCATACCAGCAATGTTGGTGGTTCGTCCGTTACGCTACATACCGCCGAAGCAGTAAACCCGGCGCGTCCGGCAGGACCATCGGTAGTGACGATATTCACCGCTGCGCCAAGGCACGACATCGCATCGCGAAAGGCTTGTTTTTCGACCATCTTCAACTCCTCAGGCGAGAACACAGGCCTCTTCAAACGCTAAACGAGGCAAGCGCGAATGGGTTTTTGCCGGGTCACCGTAGCCAATATTAACCAGCAAATTACTTTTCCAGCCGCTTGCGCCAAAAAACTCGGCATCCACTTTTTCGCGGTCAAAACCAGACATTGGCCCGGTATCTAAACCGAGCGCACGACAGGCAGAAATCAGATACGCCGCTTGCATCGAGCTGTTGCGAAAGGCGGTCTCCTGCGCCAGTTCCGGGCTTGAGGTAAACCAGGCGCGGGCATCTGCGTAAGGGAACAGTTTTGGTAGCAGCTCAAAGAACGCCGGATCCCAGGCCACAATCGCAGTGACGGGGGCGGTCATGGTTTTCTCGACATTGCCCGCAGAAAGCGTGGGTTTCAGGCGCACTTTCGCGTCTGTACTGCGCACAAACAAAAAGCGGGCAGGCGAACAGTTGGCTGATGTCGGGTTAAGGCGTAGCAGGTTATAAATCTCGGCAAGTTGTTCATCACTCACCGGTTTATCCAGCCACGCGCTATGGGTATGTGCGCCAGTAAATAAGGTTTCCAGCGCTTCGGACGTAATAGCATGACTCATATAATTTCCTTGAGGTAAGTAGGTTCGGTCACCAGAAAACTCAGCAGTCGCTGGTTACAATCACTGGCAGCGGTGACGTTGCAGGCGTGCCCACCCCACGGCATGATTTCCAGCAGACTGTTCGGTAATGCGTTGTGCAGTTCTTCAGAAAAGATCCATGGCACCAGCAGATCGTCTCGGGAACAAATCACCAGCACCTGTTGCTGGATGCGGGCGGCGGTGGCGTGAAAGTCAGCGGCCTTTAACGCATTCAGGCGGCGTGTGAGATTTTCTTGCCCTTGAAAGTGCGCGTTATGCATCGCTTCTTCGGCTTCAAGGCGTGGCTGGTTGGCCGCCATCCAGTCTGCCGGGTAGAGAAACAGCGGCTGCGCCTGCAAATAGGCGGCGGGGCCGCTGTCTTGCAGCAAGGTTTCACGAACCGCAAAGCAGCGCCGGGTATGGGCGTTGAGCTGCAACCAGCCGTTGATTATTGCCAGCTTGTCAATGGCTGCGGGGTAATCAAGCGCCAGTTGCATTGCGACCAGACCACCCAGCGCATGACCAAGCACGCTGTAATGCGTAATGCCCTGTTGCAGCATGGCGGTGTGAATTTCCTGCGCCATATCAGGCAGGCAATAATCATTAGGCAGCGGTTGCTTATTCACTCCGGTGCCGCGCTGGTCATAAACCACCAGTTGGTAGTGTTCAGCCAGTGCCGCACGTTGTGGCAGCCAGTAACTGCCCATGCCACCGAGCCCGGCAATCAGCAGCAAAGTCGGGGCTTTGGGGAAGGGCGCTTGAGTCAGCTCAATCTGCATAAGCTATTTCCCGATATGCGCGACGCTTGCGATTTCTACCAACGCGTCCGGTTTCACCAGACCACATTGAATGCAAAACCGTGCAGGCTTATCACCTGGGAAAAACTCGGCATACACTTCGTTGATGGCGGCGTAGTTCGTCCAGTCGGTAATAAAAATCTGATTAAAGGTAATGTCGTCCATGGTGCCACCTGCGGTTTCAATCACCGACTTAATGGTTTCCAGCACATGGCGCGTCTGGGCTTTGGCATCACCGACGTGAACCACATTATTTTGTTTATCGAATGGTAATGTGCCGGAGACATACACCACGCCATCAGCGAGAGTGCCTGGCACAAACGGTGCGATGGGTGTCGTCGTTCCCGGCGGAATGATTACGGATTTCGGCATGGGCTATTCCTTATCAGGCAATGCGGGCGAAAGATTGTGGCTGCAACGCCTGGCAAAATGTGCCGACGTCACTCACCCAACCAAAGAAGGTTTCGATATTGAATAAGGCAGCTTGCTGCGCAAAAGCAGGCCCGGCTTGATGGGTGGCATCGGCAAGCACCACGCCAAAGTATTCAAGGAAAAAACCGTCGCGCAGTGTTGATTCCACGCAGACATTGGTGGCGATACCGGTGAATACCAGGTGGCGAATACCGCGTGAACGCAGAATGCTGTCGAGTTGAGTGTTAAAGAAACCGCTGTAACGAGGCTTTGGCAGAATGATATCGCCGCTCTGCGGTACCAGCTCATCCACTAGCTGGTAGTCCCAGCCACCCTTAGCCAATAGCGTTCCTTGTAATTCCGGCTGCTTACGCATAGTTTTCAGCGCATTAGATTTGTGGAAGTTTGGCGAGCCGGGCCCGCCAGCTTCGACGTAATCGCTATCCCACCCGTTCTGGAACCAGACAATTAGCATTCCCGCTTCGCGTGCAGCTGCAACGGCGGTTTTGATATTTTCAATAACGGGTTTAGTTGCCGAAACATCAAACCCGGCAAGATCGAGATAGCCGCCTTTACTTGCATAAGCGTTTTGCATATCCACGACAATCAGTGCCGTCTGTTCAGTTGCGAATGTAATGGCTTCCGGGCGTGCCTCCAGGGTGATGTTTTTCATTACGCCACCTCGCGGGTTGATGGAGAAAGGTGCGAGCGCGATTTCATCAGCGGCTGGATTTTTTCACCAAAGGCTTCAATACCACTCAGGAAATCATCAAAGGTTAGCAATACCCCTTCAGCCCCTGGCACGCTTGCTACTTCGTCCAGCAGGCGGGCGACCGTGGCGTAAGAGCCAACCAATGTGCCCATATTGATATTCACCGCTGAAGTGGGGTCAGCCATTTGCCGTACGTTAGTGTTGGTGCCTGAACGGGTGTCTTTCTGGCTCTGTTCGGTAAGCCATGCCAGAGCTTCTTCATCGGCTCCGTCTTTGTAGTGTTCCCATTTTACGCGGGCGGCTTCGTCGGTTTCATCGGCGATAATCATAAACAGCACGTAGGAGCCGACATCGCGCCCGGTTTTCTCAGCCGCTTCCATCATGCGTGCGGCAGTTGGAGCAAACGCGGTTGGCGTGTTAACGCCTTTGCCAAAGCAGAAGTTGTAGTCGGCGTATTCGGCAGAGAAGGCCATGCCCGCGTCGCTTTGCCCGGCACAAATCATTTTTACCGGTTGGGCGGGGCGCGGGCTTAAACGGCAGTCGTTCATGGTGAAGAACTCGCCTTTTAAATCACTTTGCCCGGTTCCCCATAAATCGCGCAGTACGGTGGCGTATTCAGACAGGTAGTCATAACGGCGAGCGAAGTATTCATCGCCCGGCCAGATCCCCATTTGCTCGTATTCTGGTTTTTGCCAGCCGGTCACCAGATTGACGCCAAAACGCCCCGGCGCGATGGAGTCAATGGTTGATGCCATCCGCGCCACAATGGCGGGTGGCAAGGTCAGCGTGGCGGCAGTGGCGTAGATCTGAATTTTGGAGGTCACCGCTGCAAGGCCGGCCATCAAGCTGAACGACTCGAGATTGTGATCCCAGAACTCCGTTTTGCCACCAAAGCCACGCAGCTTAATCATCGAAAGGGCAAAGTCGAAATCGTAGTATTCCGCTTTTTGCACAATCGCTTTATTAAGCTCAAAAGTGGGCATGTATTGCGGCGCAGTCGTGGAGATTAACCAGCCGTTGTTACCAATAGGGATAAATACGCCAATTTTCATCACGGGCCTCTCATTCAAGTGGGTAGCCATTTTCGAAAGAGATATTGCAAACCTGATGCCAGGTTAGAAAATGCTTTTGTTATCATTATGTTGATTATTAGTTTCTATTTTGATGGTGCAAAAACCAGACTGCTTGGTCAAAACGAGTGCACAAAAAACAGGCGTTCGTGCGCGTTCAGGGTGCATACAACGCGCACTTATTGCGAGGTCTTTGCTATGCTGTCGGGCAAAACAGAACGATGAGAGGGCGCATGGCACAAGGTGCGGCAGCAACCAAAGAAACCGGACGGCGTTCAAAAGCGGTAGCGGCGAAAAAGCAGGCTATTCTGGCGGCAGGACTGGAGTTCTTCTCGCAATTTGGCATTCACGGCACCAGTATTGAACAGATAGCTGAGCGTGCGGATGTGTCAAAAACAAACCTTCTCTATTACTACCCTTCCAAAGAAGCGCTCTACATTGCGGTGCTTAAGCAGATCCTTGATATCTGGCTTGCCCCTTTGCGTGCGTTTCGCGAGGATTTACAGCCGCTGGTGGCGATAGGTGAATACATCCGGCTAAAACTGGAAGTTTCCAGAGATTACCCGCAAGCCTCGCGTCTGTTCTGCCTTGAGATGCTGCAAGGTGCGCCATTGCTAAAAGAAGAATTGAGTGGCGATTTGAAAGCGCTGGTTGATGAGAAATCGGCGATCATTGCCGGTTGGGTTGAGAGCGGAAAGCTGGCGGCGGTCGATCCGCACCATTTGATCTTTATGCTATGGGCCACCACGCAACACTATGCTGACTTTGCAAGCCAGGTTGAAGCGGTGGCGGGTAGCAATTTAAACGATGAAGTATTTTTCCGCCGCACGGTGGAAAACGTGCAGCGAATGATTATTGAAGGAATTCGAGTGCGTTAATTTTGTTGTGGAGGGAGTGGGCAACTCAGATCGCCTTCCTCACAATGGGTAAGAGACTCCAGAAAAGCGGTGCGCTCTTTGGTACGATCCGAAAGACAGATGCTATGAATCATTGGCCCGATTGTTCCACCGTTTTCACCAGTAGGGTCGGAAACGAGAAATTTGCAGTCGGCATCGCGAACTTTTAGCCATGCTAACTGAGCTTGCTTCAGTAGATTTTGTTGCGCAGGCGAGGCCAGTTTCATGACTTTTTTATAGGTTTGGTTCAGCGCGGCATCGTCTTTTTTGTACAAGGCGTCGTAACATTCATTGCTATCAATCTGAGTTACTGCTTTATCGCATTCACCCGCAAGTGCTGCACCACTTAAAAGCAGACCAGAAATAAGTAAACAAAGGCGTTTCATCATCACTCCTTGACTAGTCCTGATATAAGTTGACAGTTTTCTGTCTGTAAAACGCCTGATGAACATCATCGGGCGTTTTGTATTTCAGGGCCAGGTGTGGCCGCTCATGGTTATAAATCGCCACAGATTCTTTTACCATTTCCCGGGCCTGCGCCAGGTCTGCAGGACGCGAGAGTAAAAACTCATTTTTCAGGATCCCGTTTATTCGCTCAGCCAGCGCATTCTGGTAGCAGTCATAACCATCGGTCATTGAACAA
>NZ_LXEO01000009.1 GCF_001654865.1 Buttiauxella noackiae ATCC 51607
ACCTTAAATAAAAAAGGCTCCAGGTAAGGAGCCTTTTTAGCTTAATGAAACCTTAGCCGATTGTCATCAGACTGGCGTTACCGCCCGCTGCTGCGGTGTTTACACTTAGCGAACGTTCAACGTATAAACGTTCCAGTAGCAGGTTGGTTTCCCCGCGTGCAAAACCTTGTACGGAAACAATAGCGCCATCGCGGGCTGCCACTTTCTCGCACAGGGCGCGTAACTGGTCGGAATCACCGTGATAAATCACCGCATCAAACGGCTGGGTCAGTAACATATCTTCTTTCGCGAAATCGATATGTTTCTGTACCAGAGCCGGTAGCGCTTTTGCCAGTTCGCGATGCAGTTTGTCATCAGCCCATAGCGCACGACTGCCCACGCTTGTGACCGCTGCCAGTTGCACCAGTACGTCCTGCTCATTATCCGCGATACACAATACTCGCTCACGCGGCATAAGGGCATAGGTGTTACGTTCACCCGTTGGCCCCGGTAACTGGCGTAACGTACCGCTTTGCGCCAGTTGCGCGAAGCGTGCGCAGATAGCAGGCAATTCACCTTTTTTTACCGCCCATTGCGCTAACGCTTGATGAGTTTCCTGAAGGCTGGCTTTAAGCGTGGAGTCCACCGGTAGTTCAGCATCCTGGCGGTTAAAGGTGGTTTGCAGCGCGTTGTCCGGGCGGTTTGCCAGCAGGCGATACAGATACAGTGGGCCACCAGCTTTCGGGCCTGTCCCCGATAAACCCTCTCCACCAAATGGCTGCACACCGACGACCGCACCAACCATATTGCGGTTGACGTACATATTCCCTACGTGTGCAGAACAGGTGACCTGAGCAATGGTTTCGTCAATACGCGTATGTACGCCAAGCGTCAGGCCATATCCCGCCGCGTTGATTTGGTTAATCAGCGTTTCCAGGTTGTTACGGTTATAACGCACCACATGCAGCACCGGGCCAAACACCTCTTTTTGCATCTCATCGAAGCTTTCCAGCTCAATCAATGTAGGTGCGACGAAAGTACCGCTCTGCCACTCTTTCGCATCCACGCTGTTTTCACGAGCAGCCTGGAATACTTTGCGGCCTTTACTGCGCAGCGTTTGAATATGTTTCTCGATATTCTCTTTTGCTTCGGCGTCGATAACCGGGCCGATGTCCGTGGTTAAGCGGCCAGGGTTACCCATACGACATTCCGCCATCGCACCGCGCAGCATTTGCAGCGTGTGGTCGGCGACATCTTCCTGGATACACAACACGCGCAGTGCGGAACAACGTTGGCCTGCGCTATCAAAGGCCGAGGCCAGCACATCAACAACCACCTGTTCGGTAAGCGCTGAAGAATCGACGATCATTGCATTCAGGCCGCCGGTTTCGGCAATCAGCGGCGTTGGGCGACCTTGTGGATCAAGGCGGTCAGCAATGTTGCGTTGCAGCAAGGTAGCCACTTCTGTGGAGCCGGTAAACATCACGCCACGTACGCGGGCATCGCCTGTTAACTGTGCGCCAACGGTTTCACCACGGCCAGGCAGCAGTTGCAGTACGCCCGCAGGTACACCGGCTTCCAGCAGAATATTGATACCAAGGGCGGCAATCAGCGGGGTTTGCTCAGCAGGTTTTGCCAGCACACTGTTACCGGCTGCGAGTGCCGCAGCAATTTGCCCGGTAAAGATAGCCAGAGGGAAGTTCCACGGGCTGATGCAAACGACCGGGCCAAGTGGGCGGTGAGTTTCGTTATCGAAATCATCGCGTACCTGGCCTGCGTAATAATGCAGGAAATCCACGGCTTCACGCACTTCGGCAATTGCGTTGCTAAAGGTTTTACCGGCTTCACGTACCAGAACGCCAATCAGCTTCTGCATCTGGCCTTCCATCATCACCGCCGCACGCTCAAGGATTGCAGCGCGTTCTTGCGGTGGGGTGGCGAACCAAATTGGTGCATTGTTAACGGCACTCACGAGTGCTTGTGAAACTTCTTCTTCAGTGGCTTCACGCGTATAGCCCACGATATCTGTCGGTTCCGCAGGGTTTTTCACCGCTACCATATCGCCTGGAGCAACGGCATTTTCCAGAATCGGCAGCGCCTGCCATTTTTGTGCCGCACTGTTAAGTAGGGCAGAGGAGAGGGAGGCGAGGCGATGTTCGTTCGCCAGATCCAGACCGCTGGAGTTGGTACGATTCGCGCCGTACAGCTCTTTCGGTACAGCGATTTTAGGATGTGGCAGACCGAGTTGGCCTTCTTTAACCGCGATTGCTTCAATGGCGGTAACCGGATCGGCAACCAGTTCATCAAGCGGTAGCGTGTTGTCGGCAATACGGTTAACAAACGAAGTATTCGCGCCATTTTCCAACAGGCGACGCACCAGGTATGCCAGCAGTGTTTCGTGAGTGCCGACAGGTGCATAAATACGGCAAGGGCGATTGAGTTTACCGTCGGCAATTTTACCCACCACTTGATCGTAAAGTGGTTCACCCATGCCGTGCAGGCACTGGAATTCATACTGGCCTGGATAGTAGTTCTGACCGGCCAGGTTGTAGATTGCCGCCAGTGTATGGGCGTTGTGCGTCGCAAACTGCGGGTAAATCAGGTTTGGTACTGCCAACAGTTTTTTCGCGCATGCCAGATAAGAGATGTCGGTGTAAACCTTGCGGGTATAAACCGGGTAGCCTTCCAGCCCGTCCATCTGGGCGCGTTTGATTTCGCTGTCCCAGTACGCGCCTTTCACCAGACGGATCATCAGGCGGCGACGGCTGCGGGTTGCGAGATCTACCAGGTAATCAATCACAAACGGGCAGCGTTTTTGGTATGCCTGAATCACGAAACCAATGCCGTTCCAGCCGGCTAATTCAGGTTCGAAGCAGAGTTTTTCCAGCAGATCGAGAGAGATCTCCAGGCGATCGGCCTCTTCGGCGTCGATATTAATGCCGATATCATACTGGCGCGCCAGCAGTGTCAGGAATTTCAAGCGTGGGTACAACTCTTCCATTACGCGATCGTACTGCGCACGGCTGTAACGTGGGTGCAGCGCGGAAAGCTTGATGGAAATACCTGGGCCTTCATAAATGCCACGCCCGTTAGAGGCTTTACCAATCGCGTGAATCGCTTGCTGATAAGAAACCATGTAAGCCTGTGCATCGGCTTCAGTAAGTGCTGCTTCACCCAGCATATCGTAAGAGTAGCGGAAACCTTTCTCCTCGAGTTTGCGTGCATTAGCCAACGCTTCGGAAATGGTTTCGCCGGTTACAAACTGCTCGCCCATCAGGCGCATCGCCATATCCACACCTTTGCGGATTAATGGCTCACCGCTTTTACCGATGATGCGGTTCAGGGATGTCGACAGACTCGCTTCATTGTGGGTGGACACCAGTTTGCCGGTGAACAGCAGACCCCAGGTGGCAGCGTTCACAAACAGTGATGGGCTGCGGCCAATATGCGAGTGCCAGTTGCCGTTGCTAATTTTGTCGCGGATTAACGCATCGCGCGTGGCTTTGTCCGGGATGCGCAGTAACGCTTCGGCCAGACACATCAACGCCACACCCTCTTGTGAGGAAAGTGAGAATTCTTGCAGCAAACCTTGTACCATGCCCGCCCGGCCTGATGCACTCTTCTGATTACGAAGCTTTTCAGCGAGTTGGTAAGCCAGTTTGTGAGTTTGTTCAGCAATATTCAGTGGCAAACGCGCCTGTTCCAGAATCATTGGCACCGCATCGGTTTCCGGACGGCGCCAGGCTGCGGTGATAGCTGCGCGAGTAACAGACTGAGGAAGAATTTGTTCTGCAAAATCAAGGAACGGCTGGTGTGTTTCTTCAACGTGCGGGGCAGCTTCTTCGCTTTCATTCGCGGCACCAGCCAGCATGGCCGGAAGTTCTGGTAATTCATCGTTATTTTCCAGGCGTTCGAGATAATTAAAAATCGCCTGTTTAATTAGCCAGTGTGGTGTGCGGTCAATACGTGAAGCGGCGTCTTTAATGCGCTCGCGGGTTGCGTCGTCCAGTTTTACGCCCATGGTGGTGGCCATGCCAGTAACTCCCATACCCGTTATCACTCGGGTAAATATTGAAGGGTTGATAAAAGTTATGCGGCAATATCTATCATGTTGCAACTTTGTGCAACCTTGTTAAATGTGAGCCAGCCAGCAAGCTGGGAAAAGAGTGAATTGTTAAATCAAAAATTAGAAAGTGAGCGGGTTAATCCTTCATGAGCAGGAAGATTTAACGGGCATAGTTAACGTTTTTTGTAGGTGCAACCGCTCAAAAGCGTGAGCGAGTGCAACCTCCCGAAAAAAGCTATTTTTTGTACGGTGAATTTATTGTGAATGTTGTGTTAAAACGTTTGTGAATAAAAAAGCTTCCAGCAGGAAACTGTTGCGAAGTGAAATGACTATAAATAAACCGAGCTACGTTCCGGCACGGTAATACCGGGTAACACCGGAATAATCTGGAGAACTTGCATGACCATGAGTACACCAATGCTGGTGACATTCTTCATCTATATCTTTGGCATGATATTGATTGGGTTTATCGCCTGGCGTTCAACCAAAAACTTTGATGACTACATTCTGGGCGGTCGCAGCCTGGGTAGTGTGGTCACCGCATTATCAGCGGGCGCTTCCGACATGAGCGGCTGGCTGCTGATGGGCTTGCCTGGCGCTATCTTCCTTTCCGGTATTTCGGAAAGCTGGATTGCCATCGGCCTGACTGTGGGCGCTTACATCAACTGGAAACTGGTCGCCGGACGTTTGCGTGTTCATACCGAGGTGAACAACAACGCACTGACACTGCCTGATTATTTCACCGGACGTTTTGAAGATAAAAGTCGTGTATTGCGTATTATCTCCGCGTTAGTGATTCTGCTGTTCTTCACTATCTATTGTGCGTCTGGCATCGTGGCTGGGGCGCGCCTGTTCGAAAGCACCTTTGGTATGAGCTACGAAACCGCGCTCTGGGCGGGGGCTGCGGCAACTATCATTTATACCTTTGTCGGTGGCTTCCTGGCAGTAAGTTGGACGGACACCGTTCAGGCGAGTTTGATGATTTTCGCCCTGATTTTAACGCCGGTGATGGTGGTGATTGCAGTTGGCGGGTTTGATGATTCGATGATGGTTATCAAACAAAAGAGCATTGAAAATATCGATATGCTCAAAGGGCTGAACTTCGTCGCAATTATCTCTTTGATGGGTTGGGGTCTGGGCTACTTTGGTCAGCCACATATTCTTGCGCGCTTCATGGCGGCAGATTCACATCACACCATCATTAAAGCGCGTCGCATCAGTATGACGTGGATGATTCTGTGCCTGGGTGGTGCGTGTGCCGTGGGCTTCTTTGGCATTGCTTACTTCTCCAATAATCCATCACTGGCAGGCGCGGTTAACCAGAATAGCGAGCGTGTGTTCATCGAACTGGCGCAGTTGCTGTTTAACCCATGGATTGCGGGCATTTTGTTGTCGGCAATTTTAGCTGCGGTGATGTCTACGCTAAGCTGCCAGCTGCTGGTCTGTTCCAGTGCAATCACTGAAGATCTGTATAAAGCGTTCTTCCGTAAAGATGCGGGGCAAAAAGAGCTGGTATGGGTAGGGCGCTTTATGGTGTTGCTGGTGGCTCTTATCGCCATCGCCCTGGCGGCTAACCCGGAAAACCGCGTTCTGGGTCTGGTCAGCTATGCATGGGCAGGCTTCGGTGCCGCATTTGGCCCGGTTGTACTGTTCTCGGTAATGTGGTCACGAATGACGCGTAATGGCGCGCTGGCTGGCATGATCATCGGTGCGCTGACCGTAATCGTCTGGAAACAGTTCGGCTGGCTCGGCCTGTATGAAATCATCCCAGGCTTTATCTTCGGCAGTATCGGCATTGTGGTGGTAAGCCTGCTTGGTAAAGCACCAAGTACCTCAATGCAGAAACGCTTCGCTGAAGCGGACGCGATTTACCACACCGCACCGCCAACCAAGTTACAACCTGAATAATCCTGCAAGGGCCGCAAATCGCGGCCCTTTTGTATTGCTGACAAAGAAGGAAAAAGTGTGATTTTTCCTTCTTTGTGGTTATCAGCCGAAAATCAATGAATTGATTTTCCTTGTTATTTTTCCGGTGCTATATGTCCATATTTTGGGCGTATGAGGTTTGCCATTAGTCTGCAAGGGCCGCAAATAGCGGCCCTTTTTACATATGCACATAAATAACTAAATTCTCCTCTTGTGTTTATTTTTGCGGTAATGATAATCACAATCGTTCTGGTTTACTTTTCTTTACGTCTTTTGACCTGGGTTCACAGTTGGGGTGTCAGGAATGTTTGTGCCGTTTCTCATTATGTTACGCGAAGGCCTGGAAGCCGCGCTGATTGTTAGCCTGATTGCCAGCTATCTGAAGCGTACTCAACGCGGCCAGTGGATTGGCGTGATGTGGATTGGTGTTGTGGCGGCGGCTGCACTTTGCTTAGGCCTGGGCATCTTTATTAATGAAACCACCGGTGAGTTCCCGCAAAAAGAGCAGGAGCTATTTGAAGGCATTGTGGCTGTCATTGCGGTCTTTATTCTGACCTGGATGGTGTTCTGGATGCGCAAAGTGTCGCGCAATGTGAAAGGGCAGCTTGAGCAGAAAGTCGACGAAGCGCTACACAGCAAAGGCAACCACGGTTGGGCGCTAATTTTAATGGTGTTCTTCGCCGTCGCCCGTGAAGGGCTGGAGTCGGTATTCTTTCTGCTGGCGGCATTCCAGCAGGATGTGGGCATTATGCCGCCGCTGGGCGCGATGCTCGGCCTTGGCACCGCCATTATTCTTGGTTTCCTGCTTTACTGGGGCGGTATCCGCCTGAATCTGGCCGTGTTCTTCAAATGGACCAGCCTGTTTATTCTGCTGGTCGCCGCAGGGCTCGCGGCAGGTGCCGTTCGTGCGTTCCACGAAGCGGGACTTTGGAATCACTTCCAGGATATCGCTTTTGACCTCAGTAATGTTCTTACCACTCATTCTCTTACCGGAACGCTGTTGGAAGGGATTTTTGGTTATCAGGAAACGCCAACTGTCAGTGAAGTCGGGATGTACTTTATTTACCTGGTTCCCGCGTTGGTACTGTTCTTTATTCCACCACGTATTAACACTCAAGCGACAAATAGCGTTCGCTAATAATATTGCGGCGCATTTCGTCGCTTAGTTACAACATACTTTTGTTTGAAAGGGATTGGCCATGAATACACACTTCCGTCTTAAGGCGCTGAATGTTGCGCTGGTTGCTCTTGTTTCTACTGCTTTTACAGCCCACGCGGCTGATGTTCCTCAGGTAAAAGTCACTGTGATTGATAAACAGTGCGAACCGATGAACATTACGGTTAACGCCGGTAAAACCCAGTTCATCATTCAAAACAACAGCCAGAAAGCGCTTGAGTGGGAAATCCTGAAAGGGGTGATGGTAGTTGAAGAGCGTGAGAACATCGCACCTGGTTTCTCTCAGAAAATGACTGCTAACCTGCAAGCTGGCGAGTACGACATGACTTGCGGCCTGTTAAGCAACCCTAAGGGCAAGCTTATCGTTAAAGCGGCGGGCGATCAGAGTGCACCGAAAAACGACCTGATGGCACTGGCCGGCCCAATCACCGAATACAAAGCTTATGTGACTGCGGAAGTTGCAGAATTGGTTAAAGGTACAAAAGCCTTTACTGACGCTGTGAAAGCCGGCGATATCGAAAAAGCTAAATCCCTGTATGCGCCGACTCGCCAGCATTACGAGCGCATCGAACCTATTGCTGAACTGTTCTCCGATCTCGACGGTAGTATTGATGCCCGCGAAGATGATTACGAGCAAAAAGCGAACGATCCGAAATTCACCGGTTTCCACCGTCTGGAAAAAGCGCTGTTTGGTGATAACTCCACCAAAGACATGGAAAAATATGCCGATCAGCTCAACAGCGACGTGTTGGATCTGCAAACGCGTATTTCTGAGCTGGCATTCCCGCCGAGTAAAGTTGTGGGCGGTGCAGCGGGCCTGATTGAAGAAGTCGCAGCGAGCAAAATCAGTGGCGAAGAAGATCGCTACAGCCGCACTGACCTGTGGGACTTCCAGGCAAACGTCGATGGTGCACAGAAAATTGTTAACTTGCTGCGCCCGTTACTGATTAAAGACAACGCTCCGCTGCTGGCAAAAGTGGATGCCAACTTCAAGAAAGTTGACACTATTCTCGCTAAGTACAAAACCAAAGACGGTTACGAGACTTACGACAAACTGTCCGATGCTGACCGCAATGCGCTGAAAGGGCCAGTAACGGCACTGGCGGAAGACTTGTCACAACTGCGTGGCGTACTGGGTCTGGACTAAGTTTTATGGAAGAAAAAACTAAACACGGCGGCCATCTTCCGGCGCGCCGTCGGTTACTGAAAAGCCTGGGCGCGCTTGGTGGCGCCCTTGCTGTTAACGGTGGTTGCCCGGTAGCACATGCGGCAAAACAAGAAACCTCACCCGGAACCTTGCCCCCTGATGCACGCATGGAAAAGCAACCGTTTTACGGTGAGCATCAGGCTGGCGTACTGACTCCACAGCAAGCGGCAATGATGTTGGTTGCCTTTGATGTGCTGGCCAGTGATAAAGCTGACCTTGAGCGTTTATTCAAGTTACTGTCTGCGCGTTTCGATTTCCTCACTACGGGTGGGCCTGCTCCGGATACCCCTAATCCGCGGATGCCACCAATGGATTCAGGGATTCTCGGTGCGCAGATTTATCCTGATAACCTGACTTTCACGCTCTCTGTAGGGACATCGCTATTCGACGATCGTTATGGTCTTAAAGGACAGATGCCGAAGAAGTTGCAAAAGATGGAACGCTTTGCGAACGATTCGCTCGATGCCAGCTTGTGTCACGGGGATTTATTGCTGCAAATCTGCGCCAATACCGCCGACACGATTATCCATGCCTTGCGAGATATCATCAAACACACGCCAGATTTGCTAAGTGTGCGTTGGAAGCGGGAAGGGTTTATCTCTAACCACGCAGCGCGTAGTCGCGGCAAAGAAACACCTATCAACCTGTTAGGTTTTAAAGATGGTACGGCCAATCCCAACAGCGAAGATAAGCCGCTGATGGATAATGTGGTATGGGTGACGGCAGACCAGCAGGAACCCGCATGGGCGGTAGGTGGCAGCTATCAGGCAGTGCGTATTATTCAGTTTCATGTTGAGTCCTGGGACCGAACGCCACTAAAAGAGCAGCAAACGATTTTTGGCCGCGATAAACATAGCGGCGCGCCGCTAGGTATGAAGAATGAGCACGACGAGCCTGATTATGCAGCCGATCCTGACGGTAATGTGATTGCGCTTGATGCTCATATTCGTCTGGCGAACCCGCGCACCAAAGAGACGCAGTCCAGCCTGATGATGCGCCGTGGTTACAGCTATTCGCTGGGCGTATCAAAGTCCGGGCAACTGGATATGGGATTGTTATTTGTCTGCTTCCAGCATGACCTTGAGAAAGGTTTTTTGGCTGTGCAGCAACGTCTTAATGGCGAAGCGCTGGAGGAGTACGTGAAGCCGATTGGCGGCGGGTACTTCTTTGTATTACCAGGTGTTGTGGATAAGCAGCATTATTTAGGGCAGGGGCTTTTAGAAGCTTGATTTAATCATTTTGGAATGACTCTCATCCTGACCTTCTTTTTGAAAGAAGGCCGGGGTGAGGGCGTTCTACTCTCACGTCAAACACCTCTCTTTCTATAATTCTTCTCCTGCTAATTTTTCAATTGCTAACAATTTGCCTGCCTGGTATTCATTCAATTTCTCTATGACTATACCTTTGATATAAAAGTGTAATATTTTTATGTCATAAATTTGATAAGCGAATGACGAAACGCGAATGTTGATTTAAAGTAAAATAAAAGTTGCAATTTAGATAATTTTTGATGTAATTAAAGCACGAGCGGTAGTTCCCGGCTGTGAATCTTAATCACAATGGAGATCGCGAATGGTAGGGTCCTGTACTGGACGATTGAACAAACATCTTACCCGCACAAACCAGCGCGGAGGCATCTCCTCCGGCTTCGCTATCTTCACCGCTAAAAACCCTGAATCCTCAATCAATCAATGTATTAACGATGCGCTAAGCGGCGTAATTCGTCTAACTGGTGCACCCTCTCAACCGGCAGTTCATGGCTTAAAAGGAAGCCAAACCTCATCCGTTAGTGAACATAATCGCGCACTGTGCTGTGGCGCGGGAAATGAAACCAACTGTAAGGTGCCATCCATGGGAAGACAGAAAGCAGTGATCAAAGCTCGTCGTGAAGCAAAACGTGTGCTGAGACGGGATTCGCGTAGCCATAAACAGCGCGAAGAGGAATCGGTCACAACGCTTGTGCAGATGAGCGGCGTTGAATCTATCGGTATGGCAAGAGATTGCCGTGATAACTCACCGATAGCGGCGCGAAATGAGGCTCAGGAGCACTATCTTAACGCCATCGAGAAAAAGCAGCTGATATTCGCCACCGGTGAAGCCGGGTGCGGCAAAACGTATATCAGTGCGGCGAAAGCCGCTGAGGCCCTGATACATAAGGATGTCGACAGGATTATTGTCACCCGCCCGGTTCTGCAAGCTGACGAAGATCTCGGCTTCTTACCCGGGGATATTTCGGAAAAATTCGCACCTTATTTCCGCCCGGTGTATGACATCCTGGTGCGACGTTTAGGGTCGTCTTTTATGCAGTACTGTCTGCGTCCCGAAATTGGCAAAGTAGAGATTGCGCCGTTCGCCTATATGCGTGGACGTACCTTCGAAAATGCGGTGGTTATTCTTGATGAGGCGCAGAATGTTACCGCAGCGCAAATGAAAATGTTCTTAACGCGCCTTGGGGAAAACGTGACGGTCATCGTCAATGGCGATATCACCCAATGTGATTTGCCACGGGGTGTTCAGTCCGGCCTGAGTGATGCTCTGGCACGTTTTGAAGAAGATGAGATGGTAGGTGTGGTCCGCTTTGGCAAACAAGATTGTGTGCGCTCAGCCCTTTGCCAGCGCGCATTGAATGCCTACGACTGATTTCTGGTGTGAAAGAATTGTAAAGCCCAAACTCTGTTTGGGCTTTTTTCTTTGCGCGAATTATTTACCCAAAATGTGAAGGGTATCAAAACGGATGGTCAAGGAGAGACAATTTTAGGCCTCACAATATTATTCCCCGCCTGCGTGTTGCCGTATACTTCTCTCAACAAGAAACAATCAGAACTTTCCAATCAGTCCCTTTTGCAGGCGTGGGTTGTGCTGATTTCAGACATGCAGGCTGTTGCAACGTGAGGAATTTATTATGACTAAAAGACGTATCTACCTATTTTGTTCTGCCGGGATGTCCACCTCATTGCTGGTATCAAAAATGAAGGCGCAGGCAGAGAAGTATGAAGTGCCTGTAATTATCGAAGCCTGGCCTGAAACTCTGGCTGCTGAAAAAGGCAAGGATGCGGATCTGGTATTACTTGGACCACAAATCGCTTATATGCTGCCAGAAATTCAGAAAGTGTTACCAGGTAAACCGGTAGAAGTTATTGATTCAGCAATGTACGGCAAAATTGATGGGTTAGGCGTGCTGAAAGCAGCTGTCGCATCTATCAAGAAAGCAGCAAACAATTAATTTTATATTTTGTTTTATTTTTCCGTCAAAGAACGACCTTACACAACCTGGCCGCAAGAATCTTGCGGCAATAAAGGAAATTACAAATGAGTAAAGTCATTGATTCACTTGAGAAGATATTGCTTCCTTTCGCAGTGAAAATTGGGAAGCAACCGCACGTCAACGCAATTAAAAATGGTTTCATCAAATTAATGCCATTGACCCTTGCCGGGGCCATGTTTGTATTAATCAATAACGTATTTCTGAGTTTTGGCGCTGGTTCATTTTTTTATTCCTTAGGTATTCGTTTAGATCCCTCAACCATTGAAACTCTTAATGGGTTAAAAGCCATTGGCGGCAACGTATATAACGGCACGTTAGGTATTATGTCGCTAATGGCTCCTTTTTTCATTGGTATGGCACTTGCTGAGGAACGTAAAGTTGACCCTCTTGCAGCCGGTTTATTATCCGTTGCGGCATTTATGACCGTTACACCCTATAGCGTAGGCGAAGCTTATGCTGTTGGCGCTAACTGGTTAGGTGGTCAGAATATTATTTCCGGTATTGTTATTGGTCTGGTTGTCGCGGAGCTATTTACTTTCGTCATCCGTAGAAACTGGGTTATTACTTTGCCAGATAGTGTGCCGACATCGGTATCACGTTCTTTCTCTGCATTAATTCCAGGCTTTATTATCCTGTCTATTTTCGGGATTATTTCCTGGCTGCTGGCAAATCACGGTAGCAACTTCCACCAGATCATTATGGACTCCATTTCTACGCCGCTGGCGTCGATGGGTGCGGTAGTGGGCTGGGCGTACGTAATCTTCAACTCCCTGCTGTGGTTCTTTGGTGTGCATGGTTCACTGGCGCTTACTGCGCTGGACAACGGCATCATGACCCCGTGGGCGTTGGAAAACATCGCAATTTACAACCAGTATGGCTCTGTACAGGCGGCACTTGACGCGGGTAAACAGTTCCACTTCTGGGCGAAACCAATGCTCGACTCCTACATCCTATTGGGTGGTTCTGGTGCGACACTGGGCTTAATTATCGCCATCTTCATGGTTTCACGTCGTGCCGATCACCGTCAGGTTGCGAAACTGGCATTGCCATCAGGCATCTTCCAGATTAACGAACCTATCCTGTTTGGTCTGCCAATCATCATGAACCCGGTTATGTTTATCCCGTTCGTACTGGTTCAGCCGATTCTGGCAGCCATCACACTTGCGGCTTACTCTCTGGGAATTATTCCACCGGTCACCAACCTGGCCCCGTGGACGATGCCTACCGGCTTGGGCGCCTTCTTCAACAGTAACGGTAGTATTGCAGCACTGTTAGTTGCACTGTTTAACCTGGGTGTTGCGACATGTGTCTACATTCCGTTCGTTATCCTGTCTAACAAAGCGCAGGCTGTAATTGAAGAAGAAGAAAGCGAAGAAGATATTGCTAACGCACTGAAATTCTAATGTTAAGTTTTGGCTGGGGATGGCCCCCTGTCCCCAGCCACTTTGAACACACCGGGAGATTGAGATGTTTGATTTGGATAGCGCAGTAGAAAACGAAGTAGATACTGACGATCTTGAAGAAGTTGTAATGGGTTTAATTATTAACTCTGGACAAGCCCGCAGCCTGGCATACGGCGCACTGAAAATCGCTAAAACCGGTGATTTTGAAAAGGCATGGGAGTTGATGGCGCAGTCTCGTGAAGCACTGAACCAGGCACACCTGGTACAGACCAAACTGATTGAGGGTGATCAGGGCGAAGGCAAAACTAAAGTTAGCCTGGTGTTGGTTCATGCACAGGATCACCTGATGACTTCTATGCTGGCGCGTGAGCTGGTGACAGAACTTATTGAGCTTCACGAAAAAATAAAATAAGTTGGAGTCCCTATGCAGCCACCGGTAATCAGTATGGAAATCAACACGGCACGCGAGAGTCAGCTTTTTGATGGTCAACATTTCCACATGTTCATCCACAACAAAGTCGAAAGTGTCTCCGGGCTGCATCAGCATGATTATTACGAATTCACGGTGGTATTGACGGGACGTTATTATCAGGAAATCAACGGTAAACGTGTGCTGTTGGAAAGAGGGAGTTTTGTTTTCATTCCACTCGGCTCTTATCATCAAAGCTTTTATGATTTTGGTGCGACTCGAATTCTGAATGTTGGTATTAGCAAGGCTTTTTTCGAACAACATTATTTACCGTTATTCCCGGCATATTTTATTGCGTCACAGGTTTATCAAATTAAGAATGAGTTTTTGACTTATATTGAATCTGTGACTGCTTCATTAAACTTCCGTCAGGGCGAGTTTAGTGAGTTTCTCGAAATGGTGACGTTTTATATTGTGAACCGTCTGCGTCACCATAAAGAATCTGAGTCAGGTGGTGATATTCCAGGCTGGCTAAAAAATACTGTCGAGTTGATGCATGGCAAGTCAATGTTTGGTGATAAAGCATTAGTGAATATGGTGGAGTTGTCCGGTAAGTCACAGGAGTATTTAACCCGTGCTACACAGCGCCACTATGGAAAAACACCGATGCAAATTATCAATGAGATAAGAATTAATTTTGCTAAGAAACAACTGGAGATCACTAACTACTCTGTCACCGATATTGCTTTTGAGTCAGGTTACAGTAGTGCCAGTATGTTTATTAAAAACTTTAAAAAGCTAACGTCATTTACACCGCAGCATTATCGGAAGCAGTTATATAGCATTAAGTGATTTTATTTATATCCTGTAAATGTATTAGTGAGGGTTAAATATAATCTTCAATAATACATCTATATTTCTGTATTAATTACAGTGCAAATACTTGTACCGGAGTTCCTATGAGTAAAAAATTGAAAGTCGTCACAATTGGTGGTGGGAGCAGTTATACCCCTGAATTACTCGAAGGTTTTATTAAACGTTACGATGAATTGCCGATTAGTGAATTATGGCTGGTTGATGTCGAAGCCGGTAAAGAGAAACAAGATATTATCTTTGATCTTTGCTTACGCATGATTGAACGCGCAGGTGTACCGATTGCACTGTATAAGACTCTCAATCGTCGGGAAGCCCTGGTTGATGCCGATTTCGTTACTACACAATTGCGTGTTGGGCAACTTAAAGCCCGTGAGCTTGATGAGCGTATTCCGCTAAGCTACGGCTATTTGGGCCAGGAAACTAACGGTGCGGGTGGCTTGTTTAAAGGCCTGCGTACGATTCCGGTGATTTTCGACATCATTAATGATGTGAAAGAGATTTGTCCGGACGCATGGGTCATCAACTTCACTAACCCGGCCGGCATGGTAACCGAAGCGGTTTATCGCCACACTGACTTCAAAAAATTCATCGGTGTTTGCAACATTCCCGTGGGCATGAAAATGTTCATTAAAGATGTGTTGAAACTTGCACCAACAGATGAGTTGAATATCGATTTGTTCGGCCTGAACCATATGGTCTTCATCAAAGATGTCATCGTTAACGGTATCTCTCGCTTTGACGAGCTGCTCGATGGCGTGGCGTCCGGCACCTTGACCGCAGGTTCGGTGAAAAACATCTTTGATCTGCCGTTCAGTGAAGGTCTGATTCGTTCTCTGCGCCTGCTGCCGTGCTCTTATTTGCTCTACTACTTCAAGCAAAAAGAGATGTTGGCCATCGAAATGGGCGAGTTCTACAAAGGCGGCGCACGCGCAACGGTTGTGCAGAAAGTCGAGAAGCAACTGTTCGAGCTGTACAAAGACCCTGCGTTGAATGTGAAACCTAAAGAGCTGGAGCTGCGTGGCGGGGCTTACTACTCCGACGCGGCTTGTGAAGTTATCAGCGATATCTATAACGACAAGCAAAGTGAGCACTATGTTAACGTGCCGCACCACGGCCATGTTGATAATATTCCTGCTGATTGGGCGGTCGAAATGACCTGTACCATCGGTCGTGATGGTGCAACCCCAAGCTCGCGCATCACTCATTTTGATGAAAAAGTGTTGGGCCTGATTTACACCATCAAAGGGTTTGAAGTGGCGGCCAGTGAAGCGGCGCTTAGCGGAAACTTTAATGATGTTCTGCTGGCACTGAATTTAAGCCCGCTGATTCATTCTGATAAAGATGCCGAGAAAATTGCTCGCGATATGTTGTTAGCGCACGAAGCTAATCTGCCAAACTTTGCACAAGCTATCGCTGCACTTAAATAACTGGAGGCCCTCCCTGCAAAGGGAGGGCTGCTTACCGAGGCGACAATGGATAAGTTATTAATTGTTAACGCGGACGATTTTGGGCTGTGTAAGGCACAAAATTACGGAATTATTGACGCATTCACCCACGGTGTAGTGACGTCTACCACCGCGATGGTTAACGCCGCAGGTATTGAACATGCTGTTGCACTCAGTGCAAAACATCCTGGTCTGGCTGTTGGGATGC
The DNA here is from genome assembly GCF_001654865.1 of Buttiauxella noackiae ATCC 51607. Classification (GTDB taxonomy): domain Bacteria; phylum Pseudomonadota; class Gammaproteobacteria; order Enterobacterales; family Enterobacteriaceae; genus Buttiauxella; species Buttiauxella noackiae. The sequence goes on from NZ_LXEO01000009.1 coordinate 15,962, forward strand.
ACTTTGTACTGACATTAGGCCGGCCACTTTCTGCCATGCCGGGCCTGGTTGATGAAAAGGGCGAGTTGGGCAAATGGATCTGGCAGCGAGCGGAAGAAGACACGCTGCCGCTTGCAGAAATTGAGCATGAACTTGAGTGCCAGTTTGCGAGATTTATCGAGTTATTTGGCCGTATGCCAACACATATCGATAGCCATCACCATGTTCATATGATCGCGCAAATTTACCCAATTGTTGAAGCGTTCGCTAAAGAAAAAGGTGTCGCAATTCGTTTTGATTACGATGCTGCCGCGCCACAAGGTTTAGAGTGTCAGGGCGTTAAAACACCAGAGGGTTTTGACAGCGGGTTTTATGGCGATGCAATCTCAGAAACACTTTTCCTGAATACCCTGGATCGCGCAATGTCGCGTGGTGAAAAATCACTGGAAATTATGTGTCACCCATCATTCATTGATAACACCATTCTTGCGAGCAAGTATTGCTATCCGCGTCTTGCCGAACTGGATGTGCTGACCTCCGCTTCGCTAAAATATGCGATAGCAGAACATGGCTACCGTCTGGGAACGTTTAAAGATCTTTGAAGGGGCTTATCGACTGGGCAACTGAGAAAACCGTTGCCCTTTTTGTCTTTACGACAGGAAATGGCAAACGATGGGCGAAAAAAAGTCTGAATGTGAATTCAGACTTTTTTTTTGAAATATGGCGGTGAGAGAGGGGCTGATTCGCTGTGCTCACCCTGCGGGCGTCATGGTCGCAAGCGCCCCTGACGTCCAAATGCTAAAACATTTGTCGAACCTCGGGTCGAGGGTTCTCACCCTCTCTCCACGAATTACGGGCGAAAAAAAAGTCTGAACGTGAATTCAGACTTTCTCTTGGAATATGGCGGTGAGAGAGGGGCTGATTCGCTGCGCTCACCCTGCGGGCGTCATGGTCGCAAGCGCCCCTGACGTCCAAATGCTAAAGCATTTGTCGAACCTCGGGTCGAGGGTTCTCACCCTCTCTCCACGAATTACAGGCGAAAAAAAAGTCTGAACGTGAATTCAGACTTTCTCTTGAAATGTGGCGGTGAGAGAGGGGTTCGAACCCTCGATACGTTGCCGTATACACACTTTCCAGGCGTGCTCCTTCAGCCACTCGGACACCTCACCGTTTTGAATCTGTTGCCAACATCATGGGGCAACGGGGCGCTACTATAGGGATTAGGCCGCATTCGGTCAAGTTTAATCTTCTGTTTCTATACCGTTTGGTCAAGGTGTGAGCGATGGTTGAACTTTAAGTTCGCTTCATCTACCCAATGTATTCTTGGTGGCAAATTACAGGCGAAAAAAAGTCTGAATGTGAATTCAGACTTTCTCCTGGAATGTGGCGGTGAGAGAGGGGCTGATTCGCTGCGCTCACCCTGCGGGCGTCATGGTCGCAAGCGCCCCTGACGTCCAAATGCTAAAGCATTTGTCGAACCTCGGGTCGAGGGTTCTTACCCTCTCTCCACGAATTACGGGCGAAAAAAAAGTCTGAATGTGAATTCAGACTTTCTCTTGAAATATGGCGGTGAGAGAGGGGTTCGAACCCTCGATACGTTGCCGTATACACACTTTCCAGGCGTGCTCCTTCAGCCACTCGGACACCTCACCGTTTTGTTGTCCCCTGACATCTGGGACGGGCGCTAATGTAGGGAAAAGAGCAGCCTGCGTCAATTCACTTTTGAGTAAATCTGGTGTGTTAAGCCAAACTTCAAGCAATCTGCTTCTTAAAACAGCATTACACGCTGATTTTTTATTACATTCATCTCATGTATTGTTTAGGGCTGCGCGTAAGCCTAAGAATAAATGGAGAAAGCATGGACATTATTTTTCATCACCCAACATTTAATACGCAACTTTGGCTGGAGGGCATGCAGCAGCAACTTCCAGGTGCCACGGTTCGCCAATGGCATCCGGGTGACAACCAGCCTGCGGATTACGCCTTGGTATGGCATCCCCCGGTAGAAATGCTCAGTGGACGCGAGACGCTGAAAGGGGTGTTTGCATTGGGAGCGGGTGTGGACTCTATCCTAAGTAAGCTTCAGGCTCATCCGGATATGCTGCCAGCAGGTGTACCGCTATTTCGCCTCGAAGATACGGGTATGGCGCTGCAGATGCAGGAATACGCGGTGAGTCAGGTATTGCACTGGTTCCGTAGGTTCGATGATTATCAGGCATTAAAACAGCAGTCAAAATGGCAGCCGCTGGATGATTATCGCCGTGAAGACTTTACTATCGGCCTGCTTGGCGCGGGTGTACTGGGTGGGAAAGTGGCAGAAAGCCTGGCGGCCTGGGGTTTCCCGGTGCGTTGCTGGAGCCGCAGCAAAAAAGAGTATCCTGGCGTAACGAGTTTTGCGGGCACTGAACAACTGGGTGACTTCCTCAAAGGCACTCGTGTATTGATTAACCTGCTACCGAATACTCCGCAAACTGTGGGCATTATTAACAGCCAGTTGCTCAATCAACTTGCGGATGAGGCTTTCGTTATGAATCTGGCCCGTGGCGTGCACCTGGTTGAAAGTGATTTGCTCGCTGCTCTTGAGAGCGGAAAAGTGAAAGGAGCCATGCTCGATGTATTCGCCAAAGAGCCGCTTCCTATGGAAAGCCCGCTGTGGAAACACCCGCGTATTGCCATAACACCTCATCTGGCAGCCGTCACCCGTCCTCAGGAGGCAATGGAATATATTGCCAAAACGATTCGCCAGATTGAAAACGGTGAGTCGCCGAGTGGCCAGGTTTCTTTGCATCACGGTTATTAGTGCACAGCCCGGCTTGAGCCGGGCTAAAAAACCACGGTGATAACTGCTATCCTTGCGAGAAAGACATAAAAGGAGAGAGCCATGTATCCCGTTGACCTGCATATGCACACCGTCGCCAGCACCCACGCCTATAGCACCCTTCATGACTACATTGCGATTGCTAAAAGCAAAGGTATCAAGTTGTTTGCCATCACCGATCACGGCCCGGACATGGCTGACGCGCCTCATTACTGGCACTTTGTGAATATGCGCATCTGGCCACGAATGGTCGATGGTGTCGGTATTTTGCGTGGTATCGAATCCAATATAAAAAATACTGCGGGTGAAATTGACTGCACCGGGCCGATGTTGGACTCGCTGGATCTGATTATTGCCGGTTTCCACGAACCTGTTTTCCCGCCTCAGGATAGTGCTACTCATACCGAAGCGATGATTGCCGCAATGGCGAGTGGCAATGTCCACATTATTAGCCACCCAGGCAACCCCAAATTCCCGGTCGATATCCCCGCTATAGCGCAAGCGGCAGCAAAATATAATGTCGCGCTGGAGCTTAATAACTCCTCATTTACTCATTCACGTAAGGGCAGCGGCCCGAACTGCCGAGCGATTGCTGCCGCAGTGCGTGACGCCGGTGGCTGGTTATCGTTGGGTTCAGATTCCCACACCGCTTTTACTCTCGGGGATTTTGATGAGTGCCGCAAAATTCTTGACGAAGTTGAGTTCCCGGAAGATCGTATTCTGAATATTTCAGTCGCCCGTATGCTTGGTTTCCTCGAAGCTCGCGGTATGACGCCAATCGAAGAGTTCGCCACACTTTAATTTCTATTTGTTAAATCTCTACTAAATGGATCGTTAGCATGAATGAGTTTTCAATTATTTGCCGTATTTTAGGATCACTTTATTATCGTCAGCCTCAGGATCCGCTTCTGGTTCCCTTGTTGACGATGATCCGTGAAGGCAAGCTGGCAGAGCACTGGCCGCTGGAACAAGATGAGTTGCTGACTCGTCTGCAACACAGCTGCGATCCTCAACAACTGGCTGCTGATTACAATGCGCTATTTGTTGGTGAAGAGTGTAGCGTGCCGCCTTATCGTTCAGTATGGGAAGCAGGCAGTAATGAGGGCGATGTGCGTGAGTTTCTAAAACAGCGTGGTATGCCGCTTGCCGAAACCCCTGCCGATCATTTTGGCACTTTGTTGCTGGCTGCTTCCTGGCTTGAAGATCAGTCACAGGAAGATGAGTTTGAGGCGCAAGTTCGCTTGTTTGACGACTATCTGATGCCATGGGCTGGCACCTTCCTTGGTAAAGTCGAAGCGCATTCTACAACACCGTTCTACCGCACACTGGCGTTAATAAGCCGCGAAGCTATTCAGGCAATGCGCGATGAACTGGAAGAATCTGACGACGAGTAATGTGATTTAAATCACAAATAAACTGCAACTTTGATTTTTGGTTTACAAAAAATGTGCGGCAGATCGTGGTCGAACGATAAGGCTCTGCTATGATGTGCCGCTATGAACATACTTATCTCTCTTGCATTGACCACCGGTATTCTCTCTGGCCTCTGGGGTTGGGTTGCGGTGAGTCTTGGCTTAATTAGTTGGGCAGGCTTTCTTGGTTGCACCGCATATTTTGCGTGTCCACAAAGTGGTATCAAAGGTCTTTTCATTTCTGCATGCACACTCTGCAGCGGCGTATTATGGGCTCAGGTCATCATTCACGGTAGTGCGATAGCACCCCACCTGGAGATTTTGGGCTACATGGTTACGGGGGTTGTGGCATTCCTTATGTGTATTCAGGCCAGGCATATGCTGCTCTCGTTTGTACCGGGCACATTTATTGGTGCTTGCGCGACCTTTGCAAACCAGGGTGAATGGCGGATTGTAGTGCCTTCTTTATTGCTAGGCCTTGTATTTGGTTTTGCGATGAAAAATAGTGGACTGTGGCTGGCAGCACGGAAAACGAAGTCTGAAACTCAAATGATTGCCAAATAAATAAAAAAACCAGCCGAGGCTGGTTTTTTATTATCTGTTGATTATCAAGATTCAGGAGGGACGGACATCTCTCTGTATTTAGCCAGTATCGGATTGTTAATATCTTTCGGATTTTGTAAATCCCACAAGCCGCGATTAATACCATCATTAACTAGATAAATAACCCCTGTTTCTATTGCTGACATCAGACACATCATGACAGGTTCATTGGTGGTGTAGCCGATTTCACCTTCCAGTAATCGTTGATAATCCACGAAACGGAATACCCCGGCCTGCACTTCATAAGACAAAATTGTTTTGCTGGTATTGACCGATGACAATACTTCACCGGTACTCACATTTACTACACGTAAGTTCACTGCTATTTGATCAAGCTGATATTGCGTCTCGCCACCGATACCAAAGTAGCGTGCGCCAACACCGCCCGATTTCACGTTGCTTTCATAACCGATAATTGAACCTTCAACCATCACGTTTGCCGCTATTAGAGAATCTAGTGGTCTACGGTTGTTCTCTGCAACGGTGCCATTTTCCTGCGCTGCACGAATGATCTTACGTTCGTTTAACAGGTTTTGCAGGCCCTGACGTTCCAATGGAACAAACCAGCGTGAATCTTTTAAAGCAGTAACCAACATAGAGGTTGCGCTCTGTGGCACTGCGGTTGAGAAGTTACTTGCAGGGTAAGGTTTAAATTGCCCTGTTTCATCCTGAATATTATAAACCGAGACAAACAACTTACCTTTCGATTCCGGTAAATGGGTTAAATCACGATAACTTTGTGCCCGAGGCATGAGTGTAGGTTTCGCAGCTTCTTTAGGTGGCGCGGTTAAACAGCCACTCAATAAACACACCGCTACGATAAGAAATAAACGCTGCATGATGTTTATCCTTAAATACTTTTTGATTATTTAAGATCCACTAGAAATCAGTAGATGAACTCTGTAAGCCAGAAACCTGAATAGTCGAAGTTTTCCCTGTTTTACGGTCAGTCACATTTAATTGCAGCTGCCCGTCAGAGTTAGCAATATCGACAATATAATCATTGGTTACCATTCGCCCTGGTTTACCGGTATTAATATTGGTTAACAAACCACCGAGAATTTGCGACTGGATTGCCTGAGTGAAGTTATCCAGTGCAGATGGCGTTTCTATACCAAAGTTATCGTCAAAACTCGGGTCTTTATACGAGTTTTGCGCTTGAGCAGAGTTAAGTAAAAAAGACCCGTTATTGGGGTTCCCACCAAAGTTTGGGTTAGTGAACTGGAACGTCATATTTCCCCCCCATGAAAGGGGAGAAATAAGCAGCAAAGATAGAACTGCATGAGTGGCACGCATGACAGCCTCCTAAAATTCATCGCTGGTTAAATCACCGGTGCTCAACAATGTCTTGTCAATTTGCCGGCGATTAATCGCTTGTTCGGTTTGAGCCAATGCGAAATTGACATTACGGTCAAAGTCACGTTTTGAGGGGAATAAAAAAGCCTGAAAAATGACATCCTGATCGACCGTAATGGTTATCCAGCTTCCCCAACGGGCACTGGGTCGCTCATTTATCGTTAAATTTCCGGTAAAACTGCTTTCCCACCTGTCACTAAAGGCACGATAGAACTCGTGCCCAACAGAGGAAACGGTGTGATCCGTTAATAAACCGGGGACTTCCACCTCAACAGCGCGTACCCCCCCGGAGGCGCAGACTAAGACGGACGCCAGCATTAAAGCAGTATGTAATTTCATCGCTTTATCGCCTGAGGTTATCATTTGCCCAGGAAACCGCCTGAGTGCGGTTTTTTACGGATATTTTTTTGAACAAATTATAGAGATGCGTTTTTACCGTGTTTTCACTTATAAATAACGACTGAGCGATTTCGATATTCGAGGCGCCAATACGCAATTTATTAAGTATTTCCTTTTCACGGTGAGTCAGAAGGGACGACTCGACATTATTGAAACGATAATTACCTGAGTGATTAATAAGATAGCTGGCTAATTTTTGTGAGAAGTAGCATTCTCCATCCATTACACCACGGATACCTTCCACCACACGCGGTTCTTCCTCAGACATATAAAACACACCGTTAATATGTGGCCAGTTTTCTATGTCACGGAATTGATACTCTTCAGGAGTGTTTAATAACAACAACTTAATGCTGTTATGTTTACGACTTAAATTATCTTGCCAATAGTTAATCAGCTTTTTATCGGCCTCGACCATATCGAAAAGCACCACAACATTTCCAGCGACATCCTCAAGAGATCGTTGAATATTATGAAGTTTCCCATTTATAGAGAGGGAGGACTTTAAATGCTGTAATAACGCAGTAGCTTGTAGCGAGGGTTTTGTGATCAATAATAAACTTTGAGCACTTAACGCCTGGCTATTCATTGTACGGACTTCATTAAACATGATGAAACTCCATCCGAGTTTGCGCATCAATCAGCTGAATTAACAGAAAGTTAATTCACCAGAAGTACTGATAGGTGCTGCACTGCTGTGTTTGAAATTAATATAACACTGTCAAATATCGCTAAGTTACGACCTGACTTTATGTGTTAAACAAAATGTTACTGCTGATTTCAATCTAGCGGTTACTAATCTTAAAGCAAGTGTTAAAGCTGTTACAGAATGTAACTGTAGATATTTAAATGTTGCAGTGATGGGTTTTTACTATTTAGATTTAGCACTAAAGTTGTACAAATATTATAATTTGCATAATTTTAAAAATCATACAAATTCATGTAAATTGTTGATTTTAAATATTTATTGTATTTTTAATTTATATGTTTTTTAACTTAACATATGTAAATAGTTAGCGTTACATCTACCGTTATCAGATTTCTTAAGAAAACTCATCTTCGTGACAGAGTCGTACTAAAAATTGCTGATTGCCAGTCATCTGGTCCCAACCAAACGGCAAGTCCAGCCATGATTAATCTGATGGAATTAAAAAAATTACACTAATTAAAATGATCCATTTTGAACCCATTGTTGTATTTGGTTTTTTTTATTCCACTCATACTTTGTAATGAGGTGAAATATAAAAATACAACATGCGGGTGAGATATTTTAAATGTGTCGACGGACATACTCATTTCCGTAACGCAGCAGTAACTTCTCATTGCAAGCGTTAACAAAATAACCAGCAGCTTAAATTGAGATGATTATTTCAACGGCTGCACCCAGGTCCAGGGTGACAACATGAAAAACAGATCGTTATTTCTGATGTTTGCATTGCTGGGTACGCCTGGTTACGTATTTGCGAATAGTCCTGACCTCGCAAAATCGGAATATAACTTTGCTACAAATGAATTAAGCAAAGCTTCATTTAATCAGGCAGCAATAGTCGGTCAATATGGCAATCATAATAATGCCAGTGTTGATCAAAATGGAACCCGGCAGTTGGCGGTTGTTAATCAGGCAGGATCTGGTAACCGTGCGAACGTCGATCAATCAGGGAGTTATAACGTTGCTTATGTTTCGCAATCAGGCTACGGCAATGATGCAGATATTCAGCAACAATCGTCGGGTAATGCCGCAATTATTATCCAGCAAGGCGCTGCTAATAAGGCCAGCATTATTCAACAGGGCACGCAAAAATCAGCAATTGTTGTACAGAAACAGTCTCAAATGGCGGTACGCGTTATTCAACGTTAATACATGACTATTTGGACTAACATTCTCAATACAATGGGGGTTTCACCATGAACTTTTTCAAAATCGCAGCAATCGCAGCAGTGGTGGTTTCAAGTAGTGCAATGGCTTCAGATCTTCAATTTGGCTGGCCTGGAAATGGTAATGGCAACAATAGCGACCCAGAATCAACAATGAAAGTGTATCAACACGGTGCAAATAACAACGTAACTGCACTACAGGCTGATGCTCGTAAATCTACCGTTGACATTAAACAATTAGGTTCTTCGAATGGTGCAGATGTAGGCCAGGGTGCGGATAACGCATCTATTGACCTGCTGCAAAAAGGTTATGGCAACAATGCAACCATCGATCAATGGGAAGCTAAAGGCTCTACCATTGATGTTAGCCAATATGGTGTCAGAAACGGCGCAGTTGTTAACCAAACAGCCGCTGCCTCTTCAGTTGAATTGACGCAAGCTGGTTATGGCAACCAGGCAAATCTTCAACAGCATTAATTGAAGTTATGCACTATATAAAAACAGGGCCATTGTTGCCCTGTTTTTCTTTTTTAATCGGGAGGAAGAAAAATGCATACCTTATTATTACTTGCGGCTCTCGGTAATCAGCTTACTTTTGACACCCGGCAGCAGGGCAATACCTACATTATTGAGCCAGTGGCAACCTTAACCCAGGATTGCCAATGCATGGTCAAACTTACCGCCCAAAGTTCCGGGACCGCAGGCCAAAGTAACAGCAGCCAGAGCCAACGTGTTTTTATCAAAGGTAATGAACCTACCAAATTATCGCGAATGAGCCTTGAGCTTTCTCCGGGCGATCGTGTGACGATTATGGTTACCGTGACGGACGGAAAAGATATTCATCTTGAAAAACAGTGGGCATCTCCGGGTAGCGTTTAACAGCAATATGTTTAATTAATGCTGCGAAGATGTGGATTTTATTTCTTCTATATACCAGGTTTTAACTGTAGCGTTCCCCGTTTTGTGCCGATAACCCTCATACCACTTCAGTTGAGGAGTCCGTAGCGTGAAAACAGTAAGCTTGAGACGTTCAATGCTTTTGCCTATTTTAGTTCTTGCCTTCCCTTTACTTAATGCTCATGCCAGTGGTGGTGTGATTCATTTTCAGGGGGCAATAGTTGAAGATGGTTGTCTTTTATCGCATCAGGAACAATCGGTTAAATTCTCCTGTACCCAAAACGGGAAGCCAGTTGTTCAGACGATTGCACTCAATAAGCTGAATAATTACACGGCGAGTGGCGATGCTCCGTTTTCTACCAAAATGCGCTACATTGACGCGCAACACCAACTGGCCGTTCTGGAAGTCACATACCGTTAAAATCAGCGGCCTGTGATTAGCAGGCCGTTGGAATCGATGTATGAATATTTATTTCCCAGTCATTTTGATACTATTCCCCGCCGTTGATGAGTTTCTTACGCACAAAATATAAGCGGCTTGAGAAAAACCCCGTAAATTTAAGACTTATTTTATAGTCGGCATAAATCCGAAGATATATATCTGACGGGATGTTGCAGATGAGTGATGGTACAGAGCATGAAGTTAGCGTTTAACATTGTCGACTGGCAGGCCAGTGCTCCAGGTTTATCTGAACATGACGCCTGGCAGGCATGGGGAAAAACCGCAGCTATTATTGATGTTTCCTCCCCACTTACTAAAAGCCGCCATTTGCCTATGATGACCGCACGCCGTCTGGCATCAGGTAGCCGCCTTGCTGTTGATTGTGCCCTGGCTATTTTGTCGCGACAAAATGTTGATGCTCTGGTTTTTGCCAGCCGCCATGGTGAGCTGGAACGAAATTTTCGGATTTTAACTGCATTAGCAGGCCGGGAAAGTCTTTCACCAACAGATTTTGCAATGTCGGTCCACAATTCTGCGGTAGGCAATACCACGATTGCGGCCCAACAAGCATTGGTTTCGTCCTCTGTTTCCGCAGGATTTGACAGCTTTTCGCAGGCATTAATCGAAGTGGCAGCGCTGCATCATTCCGGGTATCAACGCGTGATGCTGGTAGATTTCGATGGGTTGATACCTGAGTTTTACCACTCTCATCTTCCTGATGAGGCGGTCAGCCTGCCATTTGCAGTGGCTGTGTTGCTTGAGGCTGGCTCGCAGATTCAGTGTGAAACAACACCGAACCAAACTCCTGGTGCACGTGGTTTGCCGCAGGGGCTGGCATTTTTGCACGGCTGGCTCAGTGGCGAGCCAACATTTACCCTTATTGGTGAACGCCTCTGCTGGTGTTGGAGTCGTCATTAATGTGGGGACGCTTTGAATGGTGCTGGCGCGTGCTGATGACCGGTTGGTTGTTCATTCTATTTGGTAGCGGTGGCCTGGCGTTATCTCTGGTGTGGTTTAACTTGCTGTTACTGTTTGTTCGCGATAGTGGCAAGCGCCGTGAGATTGCCCGTCGTAGCATTGCCGCCAGCTTCCGGCTATTTTTACGCATCGGGCGCCTCCTTGGCGTCTTTGATTATCGGTTTGAAAATTGCGAAGAGTTGGCAGGGGATCGGGGATGTTTGATTGTCGCCAACCATCCGACGCTACTGGATTACGTGTTTATCGCTTCACGGGCACCCCATATTGGTTGCCTGGTTAAAGCAAGCCTTGTGAACAATCCCTGTTTTCGCGGGGTGATTAAAGCCGCGGACTATCTGGTTAACAGTCAGGGCGAAACATTACTCCCTGAAAGCCAGAAACGCATTGCGGCAGGGGAGGCGATATTGATTTTCCCGGAAGGGACGCGTACACGCCCGGGCGAACCGCTGGTTATCCAGCGAGGTGCTGCGAATATAGCTGTGCGTTGTGGGTGCGAGCTGCGTCTGGTGCATATCCACTGTGACCAGCGTTATCTGGACAAATACAGCCGTTGGTACCAGATTCCTCAGCGCAAACCGATGATCACCGTGAGTGTTAAACAGCGGATCGCAAGCCAAAGCTTTATGGCAAATCAAGACGATGCTCCTACGATTGCGGCGCGCCGCCTTAGCCAATATTTATGTCAGGAGCTTGTTCCTGATGTTCGTTAAAAGCCCTGTACCAATGGGCTATAAGACTCGGATAATTATATGGAATCCTTAGAGACCGATATTAAACAACTCATTATCGACACACTGAATCTCGAAGAGATAAGTGTCGATGAGATTGAAAGTGAGGCTGCCTTATTTGGTAACGACGGCCTTGGCCTTGATTCCATTGATGCTCTGGAATTGGGTCTGGCGGTTAAAAAGCGTTATGGTGTGGTGCTATCGGCAGAAAACGAAACGATGCGTGAACATTTTTACTCGGTCGCGAATCTGGCCGCATTTATTAACAGTCAAAACCCTGCGCACAGCGCCTGATTGAAACCACGAGTACGCTATGAATAAAGAAGATATTTATCAGGAAGTCACCGGGTTACTGGTTAAGTTATTTGAACTCTCTCCTGAGCAAATCACCCCGCAATCTCGTCTTTACGAAGATTTGGATCTCGATAGTATCGATGCGGTAGATATGGTTGTGCATCTGCAAAAACGCACCGGTAAAAAAATCAAACCGGAAGATTTTAAAACGGTTCGTACCGTACAGGATGTCGTAGACGCGGTTGAGCGTCTGCAAAGCGGGTCTTAAAAGCGTGCTGGCAAAACGTGCGCTGAGTATTGTCGGAGGGCTAGCCGTAATCGGTTGGCCCTTTGCCGTCTGGTTAGCCCTTTCATATCCAAAATTACACATTTTGCTGCCTGTTCTGGCGTTGTGCTTTGTGCTGCGCTTGTGCGCATTGCGTGGCAAAACGGGTGCTTTGAGCCGCGCGTTCAAAGGGCTGGCTATTGCGGGGGCGGTGTTATCACTTGCCAGTATCTGGATGCGTGAAGCGCAGCTTTTGCTGTGGTATCCGGTGGTGGTCAATATGGTGATGCTGGCACTATTTGGCGCTTCGCTTTGGAGTAAGCAGTCTTTGATTGAACGACTGGCTCGCTGGCGTGAAGGGGATCTGCCACCTGCGGGCGTGCGATATACCCGCCGAGTAACGCAAGTGTGGTGCATTTTCTTTATCCTCAATGGCAGCATGGCGCTATTGACCTGTCTTGCGGGTAACATCCACTGGTGGACGTTGTGGAATGGGATGGTGAGTTACCTGTTAATGGGCGCGTTATTTACCGGTGAATGGTTGGTGAGGCAGCGGGTGAAACGTCGCTATGAATAATCCTTTACCTCTAAAGCTATGGCTAAGCGGCCGCAATCCGCAACATGTTGTGGCATTTGAAGGGCCGCAGCTTTGGACGCAGGCCGATTTAATCAATGATGTTCAGCGTATTTATGGCTGGCTAAAAACACAGCCGGGCGATCGCTGGGCGCTTTGTCTTGATAACAGCTATGCCTTTATTGCCGCGCTTTTGGCGACACTGCATGCGGGTAAAACCCCTGTGATCCCCGGGCATTGCCGGGAAGCCCAGCTTCAAGAGCAGCAAATGCATTTTTGCGGAGTCATTAGCGATGCGCCGCTCAACCTCAGTTGCCCGGTGATTAACCCGCAAACCCTGGCGTATACGGCAGTTCAATCCTTCGAACCGGTTTCTGCCGATGCTGGCGTGGTGCTATTTACCTCAGGTTCTACCGGTGAACCGGCGCAAATCTTCAAAACGCTACAAGCGCTGGATGAAGAGATTGCCTGGCTTACGGCATTGTGGGGCGAACAGATACGCGATTGCCGCGTGTTGGGCTCGGTATCGCACCAGCATCTCTATGGTTTTACCTTCCGTGTGATGCTGCCAATGGCGCTTGGTCTTGCCAGTGATGCTGCAATGATTCACTTCCCTGAGCAACTGTTGGCGCATTCGACCCATCCTTTATTGTTTATCAGCAGCCCGGCATTTTTAAAGCGCCTCGATGCGAACCTCGCGGCTCCAACTTTTAAACGCGTGATTTCCGCCGCCGGGAAACTCGATGACGATACCGCACAAAATGCCCGGGCATGGCTTAAAACACCGGTATCAGAAATTTATGGCACCACCGAAACCGGTGTGCTGGCGTGGCGGCAACATTCGCAAATCTCGCCCGAATGGCAGCCTTTCCCGGAAGTGCGTTTTACCCCGCAGGGTGATGGCTGGCAGGTTGAGTCAGCATTGATTCATCGCCGTTGCGTGCAGTTGGACGATATTCTCGAATTTAGCCCGCAGGGGAGTTTTCGTTTATTAGGTCGCCGCGATCGCATCGTAAAAATCGAAGAAAAGCGTATTTCGCTAAGTGAAATTGAACGCCGATTACTGGCGCTACCCGGTATTGAGGATGCAGCAGTCGTTCCCATTACGCGCGGTAACCGAATTGCGCTGGGTGCGGTGGTGGTTGCTTGTGAACAAACGGCTAACAAACAACTCTGGCGTGAAGCACTCCGCGCCTGGCTTGAGCCAATAGCCATCCCGCGTTACTGGCGTGTCGTCGAGCTTATTCCGCACAATAGCCAGGGCAAGCGTTCATGGGTGCAATTACAGGAGTTATTTAATGAAACCCGTTGAGTTACAGCGCTCGCAACCCGAAGCAGGAAAACTGTGCCTACGTTTAGCTGTTCCAGCGACGGTAGGCTGGTTTGCTGGCCATTTTCCCACTCAACCATTATTACCCGGCGTGGCGCAGCTCGATTGGGTTATGGTTTACGGAGCCATACTTGCACCGGGAATGCGCTTTTGTTCGATTGATAGCGTTAAATTCCAACGCCCGATTGTGCCGGGAAATGAACTTGAGCTGAATCTGCAATGGGATGCCACGCGCAATGTACTGAGTTTCACTTATACCCTGGTAAACGAAGAGGGTAGGGTTGCTGCCAGCAGCGGGAAAATTAAGCTATGTCCATAACGGCCACCGCTTTTCGCCCTTGTGTGGTGATCCCATGTTATAACCACGGCGCGACAATGGCGGGCGTGCTGAAACGTCTGCAACCTTTTGCTCTGCCGGTCATTATTGTTGATGACGGTAGCGATGCTGTAACAAAGCAGGAGCTGGCACAATTAACCGGAGTCACCCTCATCTCTTTGGAAAGCAATCGGGGAAAAGGGGAGGCAGTTATTACCGGCCTTAAAGCGGCGTCACAGGCAGGGTTTACCCATGCTATTCAACTTGATGCTGACGGGCAGCACTGTATTGAAGATGTGCCACGTTTTTTAGATGAAGCGCGCACGCATCCTGGTTGCCTCATTTCTGGAATGCCGGATTACGATGATTCAGTTCCAAAATCGCGTCTTTACGGGCGCTATGTCACGCATGTTTGGGTGTGGATTGAAACTCTGTCACTGTCGTTAAAAGACAGCATGTGTGGGTTCCGCGTTTATCCGCTGGTGGCGACACTTGCGGTTATTGCCAAACATTCCCCAGGTAAAGGGATGGATTTCGATACCGAAATTATGGTGCGTTTATATTGGGCGGGAACCGACAGCCGGTTTTTGCGCACGCGCGTGATTTACCCGGTCGATGGCGTGTCGCACTTTGATGCATTGCGCGACAACCTGCGCATATCCTGGATGCACACGCGGCTGTTCTTCGGCATGCTGCCACGCATTCCAGCATTGCTTATTCGCCGTCGCCAAAGCGCGCACTGGGCGCAGGTGCCGGAGCGCAAAGGGCTGGCGGGAATGCGCTTAATGCTCAATATCTACCAGCGCTTAGGGCGTCGTGCATTTAACGCGTTGCTTTATCCGGTGGTGGCCTGGATGTGGCTTACGGGTGGTACACAGCGTAAGGCATCACAGCAGTGGTTAGCTCAGGTTCGCCAACAGGCGCAATGTCTGGGCGTAACGCTGCCTGCGGGGTTAAACAGCTATCGCCATTTCTTACGCTTTGGCGATGCAATGCTGAATAAAATTGCGGCCTGGCGCGGCGATATTCTCTGGGGTAGGGATATTGAATTTGCCCCCGGCAGCCGTGAAGTTTTACAACCGCAGGCCGGGCAAGGAAAATTAATCCTCGCCGCACATCTGGGTGATATCGAAGCGAGCCGCGCGCTGGCTCAGGTTGAGGCAGGGCTTGTGATTAATGCGCTTGTCTTTACCGACCATGCCCAGCGCTTTCGTCAGATTATTGAAGAAATTGCTCCACAGGCCGGTGTGAATCTGCTGCCGGTTAGCCATATTGGCCCGGAAACTGCCATGCTTTTGCAAGAAAAACTCGATGCCGGAGAGTGGGTAGCGATCGTCGGTGATCGGGTTGCCGTTAATACGCAACGTGGCGGCGAGCGGCGCGTATGCTGGAGCCCGTTTATGGGCAACCGGGCTCCTTTCCCGCAAGGGCCGTTTATTCTTGCCGCCGCATTACGATGCCCGGTCATTCTGATGATGGTTTTGCGAGAACAGGGAAAATTGCGCATCCACGCTGAGAATTTTGCCGATCCATTGGTGTTGCCGCGTGCAACCAGGCAGCAAGCATTACAAGAACATATTGATAATTACGCGCGCCGTCTGGAGTGTTATGCACTGCGTTCGCCGCTCGATTGGTTTAATTTTTATGATTTCTGGCAATTACCACCAGAAAAGGAGTCCGGATGTTAAATGACCCACGTTTTACTGTGGAGGTCAGCATCAAAGTCCCGTTCCATGATGTCGATGCGATGGGGGTTGTGTGGCACGGCAACTATTTCCGCTACTTTGAGGTGGCGCGCGAAGCATTGCTCAACCAATTTGATTATGGCTATCGTGCCATGAGTGAGTCTGGTTATGTCTGGCCAGTGGTCGACACGCGAGTTAAATACCGTGATACGGTGAAATTTGAACAGCAGATTCTGGTGCGAGCCACGGTAGTTGAGTATGAAAACCGCCTGAAAATCGGCTATGAAATTGTGGATGCCCAAAGTGGCAAACGCACCACATCGGGTTACACCATCCAGGTTGCCGTTGAGGCAACAAGCGGAGAACTTTGTTTCGTCTCTCCTCAGATACTTTTTGAACGCATGGGCTTGAGTCATGAATAAGATTATTTTGATGGCCTTGCTGTGTATCAGCTTTATGGCAAACGCAATTACCCTCGATGACGTGCAACGCAGCTTTGCATCACAGCCGGTGGTGCGGGCTAAATTCCAGCAAGACCGCCAGATTAGTGGGATGGCGCAACCGTTGCATTCCAGCGGTGAAGTATTGATCGCTAAAAGCAAAGGTTTGTGGTGGCAGCAACAGCACCCATTCCCGATGACGCTGGTGCTTGATGATAGCCATATGGTGCAGATAATGGGCAGTCAGGCCCCGCAAATCATTACCGCGGATAGCAACCCGCAAATGTTCCAGTTCAATCATTTGCTACGCGCTCTATTCCAGGCCGACCGTAAAGTACTCGATGAAAACTTTTCCAGCGCCTTTACCGACCAGGGCAATGGCAAATGGCAACTGGTATTAACGCCGACTACCACGCCACTCGATAAGCTGTTTAGCACGATTACACTGGAAGGCGATAAATACCTTAACCGCATTGCGCTGAATGATTTGCAGGGCGATTTTACCGAAATCACCTTTAGCGACCACCGACCAAATCCACCAAAGTTGACTCATGAAGAGCAGCAGCGCTTCGCTTTCTAATATGCATCGTCGTCTCGCATGGGGCTGGTTTGCGATAGTCGCTCTGCTGGTGGTGTTGCTCGCAACTTTGTTGCCAAAGGCGCGCCTCGACAGCAGTGTGCTGTCGCTGCTGCCCGCCAGCAGCCTCGGTAACATCCCACTACAAATCGAGAACGGTTTTCTGCAACGTCTCGATAGGCAAATGATGTGGATGGTCAGCCCCGGTAATCACCCCGATCCATCTGCCGCACAATGGTGGCAAACGCAACTGCAACAGCAGCCTTTCCTGGAGGGTGTGCAGGGGCCGATGGATGCAAAGGGCCAGCAGGAGTGGGGGAAGTTCTACTTCGATCATCGCAACGGCCTGGTTGATAACCAGACGCGCAGTCGTTTGCAAAATGGTGGTGAAGCTCAGGCACAGTGGGTATTGTCGCAACTCTACTCGGCGTTTTCAGGCGTTAGTGGTAAAGAGCTGACAAACGATCCGCTGATGCTGGTGCGTGGGTCACAACTGGCGCTGCAGCAAACGGCCAGTCAAATGCGATTGATGAACGGCTGGCTGGTGGCACGTGATAAACAGGGGCGTTACTGGTATTTGCTGCACGGTGAACTGAAAGGTTCATCGTTTGATATGCAGCAGGGGCGCGAAGCGGTTGAGCAACTGCAAGCCTTGCAGCAAAACCTGAAACAGCACTTCCCGCAGGCTGAAGTGATGTCGCGTGGCACACTTTTCTACAGTGATTATGCAAGTCAGCAGGCAAAGCATGATGTTTCAACGCTTGGCCTGGCGACGGTGATTGGCGTGTTGCTACTGGTGCTTGCGGTGTTTCGTTCGGTACGACCTTTACTGCTGTGTGCTACATCGGTTGCTATCGGAGCACTGGCAGGCACCGCTATCACTCTACTTTTCTTTGGTGAACTGCACCTGATGACGCTGGTGATGAGCATGAGCATAGTTGGTGTTTCGGCCGATTACACGCTCTATTACCTCACTGAACGCATGGTGCATGGCAGTGAAAACTCGCCCATCTCAAGCTTACGAAAAGTGCTTCCTGCTTTACTGCTGGCGCTCGCGACAACCGCTATTGCCTACCTGATTATGATCCTCGCACCGTTCCCCGGCATTCGCCAACTCGCCGTCTTTGCCGCCAGTGGTTTAATTGCCTCCTGCATGACGGTGGTGTGCTGGTATCCGTTCGCGGTGCGCGGTTTGCCCGTCAGACCGGTGCCGTGCCGCCGGGTGCTCACTGCCTGGCTTGACGCATGGCAGAACAGAAAAGCGGTACGCGTTGGGGTGCCGCTCGCCTTGCTGGTGGTTAGCCTCGCGGGAATTGCATCCTTAAAAATCAATGACGATATCGCCAGTTTCCAGGCATTGCCGCAGGATCTGGTACGTGAAGAGCAGGCTATTACCGCTTTGACCGGGCAGGGGATGGACCAGAAATGGTTCGTAGTTTATGGCGACACTGCCGAGCAAACGCTGCAACGGTTGGAAAAGTTGGCTCCTGAGCTTGCAGAGGCTAAAAAACACAAAGTTATCGATAGCTATCGCCTGATTCCGTTAGCCTCTCTTGAACAGCAACAGGCGGATTTGCATCTGCTGCGCGAAGCCGCCCCCATATTGCAAAAACGCCTCGCTGAAAGCGGTGTTCCGGTGACAGCCCCCAATTTACAGCAGATGGCAGTGACCCCGGATCTTTGGCAAAAGAGCGTGATCAGTAGCGGCTGGCGTTTACTGTGGTTATCGCTGCCGAACGGTAAAAGTGGTGCACTGGTGCCGGTAAATGGTGTTCAGAATAGCGAGTTACTTGCCAACATTGCGGCAAAATTGCCGGGGGTAAATTGGGTCGATAGAAAAGTGATGTTTAACGAATTATTCAGCCATTTCCGTAGCTTGTTGACCATTTTACTGGCTGCGGCAGTGGTGGCGATTGCCAGCAGTTATGTACTGCGACTGGGTGTAAAACGCGGACTAATAAGTGTTGTACCTTCACTGTTATCGCTCGGTTGTGGGCTTGCAGCACTCGCCTTCAGCGGACATACATTAAACCTGTTCTCGCTCCTGGCGCTGGTGTTAGTCCTCGGGATTGGTATCAATTACACGCTGTTCTTTAGTAACCCACGCGGCACCCCGTTGACGTCGCTTCTGGCAATAAGTGTGGCATTGCTGACCACACTCTTCACATTAGGCATGTTGGTCTTTAGCCAGACCCAGGCCATCGCAAGTTTTGGCATTGTGCTCAGTTGCGGCATCTTCTGTGCATTCCTGACCGCCCCCTTAGCCCTACCTACTCAGGGAAAGAGAGAATAATGAAAATACTACCTACACTGGCATTGTTACTTGGCTCCTTACTATTGAGTGCGTGCAGCACAACAAAACCAGATAGCTCAAGGCCGCAGGCCTGGTTAAAAGCCGGCATTTTAGTGACGTTGCCCCCACCTGGAATTTCGCCGTCAATTACCCAACAGCAATTGCTGACTGCGCAAGTCAAAGGTAAAACTCAATCATTGATGGTGTTGCTCAATGCCGATCAGCAGAAAATCATGCTGGCTGGCTTGTCGCCGTTAGGGATTCGTTTATTCCGCTTGACCTATGACAGCCAGGGCGTGAAAACAGAGCAGTCAATGACGTTGCCAGAATTGCCTCCAGCAAGTCAGGTTCTTGCCGATATTATGTTGAGCTACTGGCCGATAAGCGCCTGGCAGCCGCAGTTACCTAAAGGCTGGACATTAAAAGATATCGATTCCCGACGCGAACTACGAGATGGCCAGGGGGAGTTGATTGAGACAATCCATTATCTGATGCGTAACGGCAGTCGTCAGCCGGTGAGTGTGCACCACCATCGTTTCGGTTATGTCATCAGTATTCAACATCTGGACAGCTAATTATGATTACTCTATCTGCTGCCGGAATGGTCAACGCGTTGGGTAACAACCTTGACGAAATCGCAGCAAATTTACAGGCCAATACGGCACCAGGTATGGGGCCAGATACCGATGGCTGGTTGCAGCAGGGCGAATGTTGGGTTGGACGTATTATTGACGAACTGCCAGAAATAGCGCCAGAAATGGCCCGGTACAACAGCCGAAATAACCGTTTGTTATTGGCAGCGCTGGCGCAAATTCGCCCGCAGGTGGATGACGCCATTGCACGATATGGAAACGAACGCGTGGCAGTCATATTGGGAACCAGTACTTCAGGGCTTGATGAAGGTGACCGTATGGTCAGCGGTAACCATGAAGGGACTCCGCCAGCTTCTTATTATTACGGCCAGCAAGAGCTTGGCGATCCTTCACGTTTTCTGAGCGACTATCTACAACTTTTTGGCCCGGCATTGACGATTTCAACCGCCTGTTCTTCCAGCGCCAGGGCGATAATTACCGGCAAACGGCTGATTGAATCGGGCATGGTGGACGCCGCGATTGTGGGTGGCGCAGATACCCTTAGCCGGATGCCCATCAACGGTTTCAATAGTCTGGAATCATTAAGTGACGTGCGTTGCAAACCGTTTAGCGCCGAGCGCAAAGGTATTACTATCGGTGAAGCAGGTGCGTTGATATTGCTGACGAAAGAGCCGGGGAAAGTCTGTTTACTGGGTGTCGGTGAGTCGTCAGATGCCTGGCATATGTCGGCTCCGCATCCTGAAGGTGTGGGCGCAATCCGTGCGATAGAGATGGCGCTGCGCGAGGCAAAACTCGCCGCTACCGATATTGGCTATATTAATATGCACGGCACTGCCACGCGTCTGAATGACGAAATCGAGGCCAAAGTGGTGAATCAACTTTTTGGCGAAAGCGTGCCGGCCAGTTCCACTAAACACCTTACCGGGCATACGTTAGGCGCTGCGGGTGCTTGTGAAGCGGTGCTCTGTTATTTGCTGTTAGAGCGCGACTTACTGCTACCTGCGCAAGATTTCACTGACGCGCATCAAGACATGAGCCTTGCGGCCTGTGGTCTACTCACCGCGCCACAACCATTCCTCAAACCGATAATGCTTTCGAACTCATTTGCTTTTGGCGGCAATAATGCTTGCCTGATTTTTGGAGTTTCACATGACTGATTTTCTTGCCCCACACCACTACTTGCCGCACGAAGCACCCATGTGCTTGCTCGAATCGGTAGTGGCGGTGGAACAAGAAAGTGCGCATTGTCGGGTAACGGTGAGCAACCTCGGTGTGCTTGCACCTTTTCTTGATGCCGAAGGCAATTTACCGGGCTGGTTTGCTATCGAACTGATTGCCCAGACGGTCGGCGTGTGGTCAGGCTGGCATGCGAAAAAAAACGGTGAAGAAGAAAGCCTGGTCGGAATGCTGCTGGGTGGGCGTGGTATACGCTGCCCGGCAGGCGTTTTCCCGCAAGGTGCGGGACTGGAATGTCATGTCACGCTGCTGATGCGCGATAACAAAATTGGTAGTTTCGAAGGACAAATTCTCGCGGACGGCAACGTACTGGCGAGCGGGCGAGTTAATACATATCAGCCTGATAATAATGAATTAAAACAATTATTTTGATGAGATAGCAAGATGACACAGACGGTATTAGTAACCGGCGCCAGCAAGGGGATTGGCAAGGCGATTGCCCTGGGGCTTGCCGCCGACGGATTTGCGGTGGTGGTGCACTACCATCGTGACGAAGCGGGCGGACAACAAACACTTGAGCAAATTAAGATTCAGGGCGGAAAAGGGCGCGTGATGCAGTTTGATAGCTCAGACCGTAGCCAGTGCCGCAGCGTTATTGAAGCGGACATCGAAACCCACGGCGCGTACTGGGGCGTGGTCAACAACGCCGGGATCACGCGTGACGGCGCATTCCCCGCGCTCAGCGATGACGACTGGGACGGCGTGATTCGTACCAATCTCGACAGCTTTTACAACGTGATCCAGCCGTGCGTGATGCCGATGATTGGCCTGCGCAAAGGCGGGCGTATTATTACGCTTTCTTCGGTTTCCGGCCTGATGGGCAATCGTGGCCAGGTGAACTATAGCGCCGCAAAAGCGGGCATTATTGGTGCGACGAAAGCGCTGGCTATAGAACTGGCGAAACGCAAAATCACCGTTAACTGTATCGCACCGGGCTTGATTGATACCGGCATGATTGAAATAGAAGAGGCGGCGCTAAGTGAGGCGATGCGCATGATTCCATTGCAACGCATGGGCAGCCCTGAAGAAGTGGCAGGACTTGCGCGTTATTTAATGTCACCGCTTGCAGGTTATGTCACGCGCCAGGTTATCTCCATCAACGGAGGTATGTTGTGATTAAGCGTGTAGTCGTAACCGGAATGGGTGGCGTGACCGCTTTTGGCACTAACTGGCAGGATGTAGCTGCGGGTTTGAAGTCTGGTAAAAACGCGGTTCGCCATATGCCAGAGTGGCAAGTTTACGATGGGCTGAACACCATGCTCGGTGCGCCGGTCGATAATTTTACTTTGCCGGAGCACTACACGCGAAAGCGTATTCGGGCGATGGGGCGCGTTTCTCTGCTTGCGACAAGGGCAACGGAACTTGCATTAATTCAGGCGGGGTTGCTCGACGACCCCATTCTCACCAGTGGTGAAACCGGTATTGCCTACGGATCTTCGACCGGTAGCACCGGGCCGGTGAGCGAGTTTGCCACCATGCTCACTGAAAAACATACCCGCAATATTACCGGTACGACCTATGTGCAGATGATGCCGCATACCGCCGCGGTCAATACCGGATTGTTTTTTGGCTTACGTGGACGCGTTATTCCCACCTCCAGTGCTTGCACCTCCGGTAGTCAGGCGATTGGTTATGCATGGGAAGCGATTCGTCATGGCTATCAGACCGTAATGGTCGCGGGTGGTGCAGAGGAATTGTGCCCGTCGGAAGCGGCAGTGTTTGATACGCTGTTTGCCACCAGCCAGCGCAACGACCAGCCGCAAACCACGCCATCGCCGTTTGATATGAAGCGCGACGGACTGGTGATTGGTGAAGGTGCGGGTACGTTGATCCTTGAAGATCTCGATCATGCGTTGGCGCGCGGCGCGACGATCTACGCGGAAATCGTCGGTTTCCATACTAACTGCGATGCCGCGCATATCACGCAGCCGCAGAAAGAAACCATGCAAATCTGCATTGAACGCGGCCTGTGTTCGGCAGGGCTTGGGGCTCGGGACATTGGTTATATTAACGCCCATGGCACCGCAACCGATCGCGGTGACATTGCTGAAAGTCACGCGACCGCGGCAATTTTTGGTGCCAATACGCCTATCTCTTCATTGAAAAGTTACTTCGGCCATACGCTTGGTGCCTGCGGCGCGCTGGAAGCGTGGATGAGTATCGAAATGATGCGTGAAGGCTGGTTTGCCGAAACGCTGAATTTGACCAGGCCGGACGAGGCGTGTGGCGAACTGGATTACATCATGGGCGAAGCGCGCAAGATCGACACGGAGTTTGTGCAGAGTAATAACTTCGCCTTTGGTGGCATTAACACCTCGCTAGTTCTGCGTCGTTGGCAGTAATGGATTACCGGCTGGCGTTTGGCGATGTGGCGCGTTTATCTGATGACGCGCTGGTCAAATGCTGGCTTTCGCCAGAGTTAGTGGCGGCAGCACCAGCCGGAAACCGTCGCCCTGTCTGGCTTGCGGGAAGAGTTCTGCTGGCGATGTTGGCAGAAAAAAAAGTGCTACCGCTGCTGGAAACAGGGCCTAATGGTAAACCTCAGCATCCAGAACTGCCGCATTTTAATATCAGCAATAGTGCGACGAGTGTCGCGGTGCTACTGGGCGACAATGCGGTGGGTTGTGATATAGAACTGTTGCGCTCTAGAAAGCGTTATCTGGCCGTGGCGCAGCACAGTTTTACGCCGGAACTTTACCGCTGGCTGGAAAATTTACCCACAGATAACCAGCTACCCGCTTTCTGGAAATTATGGACTGCTCATGAAGCGGTGGTGAAACAGCAGGGCGGCACGGTGTGGCAAATCCCTGCGCTGAATTTGCCGCTGGAAACGCTATGCCCACCGGGCCGCCATCTGATTCATCTTTGTGTTCACAACACGCTAATTGCTTGTTGTGGCGAGGTTTCGTTTCCGGATGATTTTTCTCCGACCCTCATCATTGTCTGATTTTGTCGGGTGGCGCTGGCGCTTACCCGACCTACCAAAGGCTGTTGTAGGGTGGATAAGCGAAGCGCCATCCACCGCTACACATCCACCGTTCTTTTACTCCTTCAATGCCCAGATGTGATAAACCCCATCGATAAGTTCGGCACCTTCCAGCTCTTTCTCAAAACCGGGGAATTTCTCTCCCCACTGGGCAATACTACGGATGTATTTCAGCCATGGACCGTCCGCTGCACCGAAGCTTTCACCCGGCATTACAATTGGAATGCCCGGAGGGTAGGGAATTACGCCGACTGCAGAAATACGGTTCGGTAATTGGTCGATAGGTAAATGGTCTGCTTTGCCTGCCATATGTTGTTGGAAGGCAATGCGCGGGCGTGTTACCGGCACCGGAATATTACCGAACGCCTCCGCCTGTAGTTTGTCCATCTGGCTGGTTTTCATGTAGTTAAACATCTCATCGCACAGATCTTTTAGCCCCATTCCCGCATAACGCGCGGCATCAGCACTGATAAGATCGGGCAAGCAGCGTTTGAGCTGCGTGTTGTTGTCGTAGTCATCTTTAAACTCCAGCAACACGTTAATCAGCGTGCCCCATTTGCCTTTTGTTACGCCAATAGAGAACAGGCACAGCACCATAAAATCGGTAGTACGCGAAGGCACAATGCCGCGCTCGCCAAGGTATGCTGTCACCATCGCGGCAGGAATACCTGACTCCAGCAGGTTGCCATCATCGCCCATGCCCGGCGCCAGAATCCCCGCTTTAATCGGATCAAGTAAACACCACTCATCTTCCAGTTGCTCAAAGCCGTGCCATTTATCCCCCGGCTTTAATGTCCAGCAGGACGGATCGGTAGTGAGTTGTTCACGAGAAGCTTTGGCAAACGGCACTTGCACACCGGATGCATCGGTGATTGTAGGCGCGTTCCACGGCGAGAAGAACCATTCGCCTTTTTTGGCAAACGCCGCATGCACTTTTGCCAGTGCGAGGCGGAAATCCACCGCTTCGACGATCACTTCTTGCGTCAGCGCCTCACCCTGGCCGCCATCCATCATCGCCGCACCAATTTCGTTGGAAGCAATAATGGCGTACAGCGGCGAGGTGGTGGCCTGCAACATGTAAGATTCATTAAAGCGCGAATGTTCGACCGGTTTTTTGCCGTTACGGATATGGATGTAAGACGATTGCGACAGCGCTGCCAGCAGTTTGTGCGTGGAGTGTGTAGCAAAAACAGTCGGCCCGTTGCTGTCGAAATCCTTCGGATCGCCGCGCATCGCAAAGCGGCCTTTGTACATTGGGTTGAAACGAGCATAAGCATACCAGGCTTCATCAAAGTGAATCTGGTCAACGCTTTGCGCCAGCAATTCTTGCGCCGCTTCCGCGTGGTAACACATGCCGTCGTAGGTGCAATTGGTGACCACCGCATACACCGGTTTATCGCTGACAACTTCATGTTTTAACGGATTGGCGTCAATCGCCGCACGAATACTTTCGGGGGTAAATTGCCGTTTGGGAATAGGCCCGATTATGCCAAAGCGGTTGCGTGTCGGCACAAAATAGACCGGCAGTGCGCCGGTCATCACTAACCCTTGCTCGATGGATTTATGGCAGTTGCGGTCGCAGAGCGCGATTTCCAGTTCGCCAACCACCGCCTGCATAATGGCGCGGTTCGAACCGGACGTGCCGTTTAAAACCGAGTAACTCCGGTGCGCGCCAAACACTTCTGCGGCATAAGTTTCGGACGCTTTAATCGGCCCGCTATGGTCCAGCAACGAGCCCATGGCGGCGCGTTCAATACCGGTATCTGTGCGGAATAAATTCTCGCCAAAGAAATCGAGAAACTCTCGCCCCACGGCTGATTTAGTAAAGGCCACGCCACCCTGATGCCCCGGTGCGGCCCACGAATATTCAGGGTTTTCCAATGTGTAATTAAACAGAGCCCGGGTGAATGGAGGGAGCAGTTGCTCGTAATAGCGCTGGATTAACGAACGCGCTCGAGCAGCAATAAATTCAGCAGTATCTTCGTGCATCCAGACGAACTCATTCACCAGCCGCATTGAATCGAGCGTCAGCGTATCCACGCAAGAGTGCTCGGCCATCAGTAGCACCGGCACGCTCTTGTTGCGGCGGCGAATAGTTTGCAATAGCGCGAAAGCCTGGCTGTGGGAGGCGTCGTCGTTGCCACCGGAAGTCCAGTCAACAAAGATGCAGCACAGCGAGGCATCGGACGTGACTGTCGCGATGCCGTCTTCAAAGGTTGCCGCCGAAATCACCGCAAAGTTATTTTCTTCCAGCGCTTCGATAAGCTCGGCTACTGCGCGTCCGTTGGCGGTGTTAACGTCCTGAATGCTGCTGTCGACCACCAGAATTTTACGTTTTTGATGGGTGCCTAAATCAAGCATAACGAACTCCTGTTAATCGTTTTAATCGTTAACCACGGGTTTATCCAGCGGGTAGGGGTTTTTATGGCGACGGTTATAGTTGATGGTGTACATCGCGGTAATCACCATGATGGCAACGAACGACCACATCACTTCCGTAGCGCCGGACCCGACGACGGCCCAGATACAGTAAACAAAAGCAATCAGCGTGATGAACAGGAACGGCAGGCGTTGGTTGCCCATATGCCCCTGGCCGACCAGCATTAACGCCGCACAGGTGTAGATATAAGGCACCAGCGTAAAGATAACGGATACCGACGAGACAACGGCGAACTGCGAAGTCGCATCCGGGGAAATACTGGCGAGCTGGAAGATGGTCATCAGTACGCCCACTATCAACAGGCCATAGACGGGCGTCTGGTCTTTATTCACTTTGGCAAAGATCGGCGGGAATAAGCCATCGTCGGCGGCGGCTTTCGCCGTTTGGCCTGCCAAAAGCGTCCAGCCACCAAGACTGCCTAAACAGCCTGCGGCGGCGCAAAACGAAACAATTGCCCCCGCCGTTGGCCCCATCGCCATGCGTGCCGCATCACCAAATGGCGAAGCGGAAACTTTCAAATCAGCGTTGGGGATCATGCCCATAATCGCGGTGCTGGAAAGCACGTAGCAAACTGCGGCGATCAAAACCCCGCCGATAGTCGCGATGGGCACGTTGCGTTTGGGGTTTTTTACTACCGCTGCGGCGACTGACGCACTTTCAACGCCGATGAATGACCACAGCGTCACGCTCAGCGTGCTCTGTATCGCGCCAAACGTCCCCTTACCGCTGACGTTCCAGGCTTCCATGTAGGTATCACTTTTAAACCAGAACCAGCCTAAAACCGCGACGGCGACTATTGGGATCAGCGCCAGAATAGTGGCGACCGCCTGCACGCGAGTGATCATTTTCGGGCCGATAATATTCAGGCCAACGAACAGCCACAGAATAGCGATACAGGTGACGGTCAGTGGCCAGGGCTGGTTTAACATCGGGAAGAAATAACTCAGATAGCCGACGCCAATAACGACCATGGCGACGTTACCAATCCAGCAGGCCAGCCAGTAAAGCAGGTTGGTTTGATAACCGAGGAACGGGCCAAAGGCCCGCCGCGCGTACGCATAAGAACCACCGGGGCTGTCATCGAGAGACGACATTTTGGCGTATACCATCGACAACGACAACGCGCCGATAATCGTCACCATCCAACCAAAAATGGCAATCCCGCCGGTTGCTGCAAGGTTTGCCGGGAGTAGGAAAACCCCGGAACCCATGATATTGCCTGCCACCATTAACATCACCGGGACCAGCCCGACTTTTTGCGCTTCACTAGCCATAGAACCTCTCCTGAATGAAGTAGCTACTGGAATGTTTACGTGCACATTTCAGATCTCATTTTTGCGGCAAAAGCGCCTTGCTCAGGTGCGCCTGCAAATAAAAAGTGCTTCAGGTGTATTGGAACTTTTTTGTAGTAAATGAGAAAAAATCAGAACTTAGGTGATATTGAGAAATCCTTACGAAGTGATATACGTCTGCTGTTCGCTAAGTTTAGACTACGATCAAAGACTAACTGGAGATTTCCCAATGAGTGAAAGAATGTCGGTGATACAAGGTGATATCACCCGCGTTGAGGTTGACGTGATAGTCAATGCGGCGAATTCATCCCTGATGGGAGGTGGCGGTGTTGATGGTGCTATTCATCGGGCTGCCGGGCCTGCATTATTGGCTGCCTGCCAGGTTATTCGCCAACATCAGGGCGAATGCGCACCAGGACATGCGGTGATTACCGAAGCAGGAAATATTCCGGTTAAAGCTGTGATTCACGCGGTTGGTCCGGTGTGGCACGGTGGTGAAAAAAATGAAGCTGAATTACTTGAACAGACCTACCGCAATAGCCTCGATTTAGCGGCAGCTAATAGCTATCGCACGATTGCGTTCCCGGCGATCAGCACCGGTGCATATGGTTATCCGAAAGAGCTGGCAGCAAAAATAGCCGTTGATACCGTCTACCGTTATATCGGTCTGCGCCCATTACCTGAACAGGTAGTTTTTGTCTGTTTTGACGACGAAAACACCCATATTTACGAGCAACTACTTGCCCAACTCTAATGTGAAGAACGATCACGCAACGCGCCTCGGAAGGGCGATTTCTCCTGCGACAAGTGAGCATCCTGGGCTTAGCGGTATACATCCGCTCGCGGATAGCCTGGATGCGTTTACGGCGCGCTATCTGCTGTGCGGCATGGCGGAGAAAACCCTCGATGTGCAGTATTACATTTGGCAGGATGATATGTCCGGGCGGCTAATGTTTAGCGCGCTACTGGCGGCGGCAGATCGCGGAGTGAAAGTCAGACTGTTGCTTGACGATAACAACACCAACGGCCTTGATGATACGTTAGCGCTTCTGAACGCCCATCCTCAGATAGAAATTCGCCTTTTTAATCCCTTTTCATTCCGCCTGTTTCGCGCCATTGGCTACCTGACCGACTTTGCCAGGCTTAACCGCCGTATGCACAATAAATCATTCACTGTTGACGGTGAAACCACGATTATTGGCGGTCGAAATGTGGGGGACGCTTACTTTGGTGTGGGTAAACAACCGCTGTTTTCAGACTTAGATGTGCTGGCCATCGGCCCGGTTGTTGAGGATGTCAGCCAGGATTTTGAGCGCTACTGGAACAGCCAGTGTGTCTCGACGCTTGAAAAGGTGCTGGATGTTGATACAGATGCTTTACAGCAGCGGGTACAACTTCCAGATAACTGGCGTGATGACCCGACAGCGCGTCGCTATCTTGACCGACTGACAACCAGCCAGTTTGCGACCGACCTTGTCGCCCGCACGCTGGAAATGTACTGGGCGAAAACACGCTTACTCAGTGATGACCCGCGCAAGGGGCAGGGCAAAGCGCGCAACCACACGTTACTGCCGCAACGTCTGATGAATGTGATTGGCATGCCAGAGCGCGAGATAGACATTATCTCAGCCTATTTTGTGCCAACTCGCGCGGGTATCGCGCAAATCTTAGGGCTTGTGCGTAAAGGGGTAAAAATAGCCATCCTGACGAACTCACTTGCCGCCAATGATGTGGCGGTAGTTCATGCTGGTTATGCGCGTTGGCGTAAAAAACTGATGCGCCACGGGGTCGAGCTTTATGAGTTAAAGCCCGAACAGGATGGCCAGCGCAGACCCCATGACCGTGGCTTAACAGGGAATTCAGGTTCCAGCTTGCATGCCAAAACGTTTAGTGTGGATAAACAAAAAGTGTTTATCGGCTCTTTTAATTTTGACCCGCGTTCCGCAATGCTCAATACCGAGATGGGTTTTGTGATTGAAAGTGAGGCGCTGGCGCAGGATATTCACCAACGTTTTACCCAAAGCCAGAAAGAGAATGCCTGGGCGCTGCGTCTGGATAAGTGGGGGCGGGTGAATTGGGTGGAACACAGTGAGGGCAAAGAGATTGTCTGGAAGAAAGAGCCGCACACCCGCTTTTGGCAGCGGGTGTTGGTGCGGTTAGTGTATCGGTTGCCTATTGAGTGGCTACTCTAAAACTCTTCATACTTCAAGCTGCAGCGTTGTTGGCTGCACTCACAAACCCCAGTCACTTACTTAAGTAAGCTCCTGGGGATTGATGAGCCTCGTCCATGAGGCTCACCCTTCGGGCCAGCGCAAGCGCTGTTCAAATCTGTTCCTGACAGATTTGTTGTTCCCTTGCCGCCTGGCTGCAACTCGAATTATTTTGAGTTTCCGGAGAGTTAACTCGTCACTTTCACTGCGACATTCTGCGGCTTGCCGGAAAACAGGAAACGCAGCAATGGGATGCGCAGGTGAATTTCATAAAGAATCACGGCGATTCCCACCACAAAAACTAACCCGGTGATAAAGCCCAGCGCATTTGAAGCGATATGCGGAGTGATGTATGCGCCAAAGAATAGCGTCAATGGGTGGTGTACCAGATAAATAAACAGTGAAGCATTCACAAAGTAGGTGACACGTTTTGAATGGAAATTCAGAAGTTTATGACCCAGTGAGAACACCACGTTTACCATCCACAAACCCAGCACCATGGTAATCACACTCTCGGTTTCGTACATCCAGGCATCGCCGCTACCGTAACGTTGGTTAAGGAGATAGGCGCAAAATGCCAGTGCTGCTCCTGCCGCACACCATGGTGATGGTGTGGTAAATAGCGCTTTTAACTGTGGGCGTACAAACACCAGAGCCCCCAGCAGGAAGAAGGGTAGATAAAACAGCGTTTGCATGACGACGAAGTTAAATAATCCATCACTTAATATCGGTGAGTAAATAATAAAAATAGTACGGCGAATAACGCCATATAGAATACCAAACCCCAGGAAGGCGACTGAGAGTTTTCCTAAAGTAATAGAAGATTGACTATTTTCTGCTGAAACAGCCATGCGTGCTTTCATCTGTTGAAACAAAAATAAACATACGGTTGTAAGTACTACCATCACTAACAAGAACCACAAATGAGAAACCAGCTCCCACACCAGGGTGTTGTATTTTTCATAAGGTGTCAGGCCGGGCCAATTTTTGGCTTTGTCATTAACGTGTTGCAGCATTAAAAATTGCGGCAGTGTGAGCAAGGGTATCGCGGTGAGCATCGGGATGCCGACCCGTTCTACACGCACCTTCCACCAGCGTTTAAGCGGGTAGCGCAAAAAGAGCATGTAAGAGAAATAACCTGAAATGACAAAAAACACCTGCATGCGAAAGGCGTGAATAAAGTCATTAAACAGAGTTAAACCCCACGAGGCTTCGGCACTGTTGACGTGCCAGTGATGGCTTGAATAGATGAGCGAGATATGAAACGGGATGCCTAAAAGCATTAGCCAGGCCCTGATAGAATCCAGGAAAAACTCGCGTTGTTGTGGTGCGTTACTCATAATACTCCAAACATTATCGGACGAATCGCCTTATCCTTAAGAACATATCCCAATAGGCTTAAAGTCCCGAACGGTATCAATTCCGTGGCAACCCTACACTAACCATGACATCCTGTCTCCTGGATGGATGCTGAAAGCGTAAGCAGTTGTCTTTTTTTGCTTAAAGGCTGAGCCGGCGCGCTGAACAATGCGGGTATTTGGTTGTCGGAAAGCAGAAGTTTCCATTAAAATGGATTGGATTGATTTAAGCACACAAAGGGGGATGTGCTGGTTAATATGAAACATAAACTAAAAATGATGAAAGTATGTGGGCTCGGTGCTGCAGTAATGCTGTCACTTTATACCACCTCAGTTTGGGCCTTCAACATCGATGATGTCGCAAAACAAGCGAAAACATTAGCGGGCAAAAGCTACGAAGCACCTAAAAGCAATCTGCCTTCGCTCTTCCGCGACATGAAATATGCGGATTACCAGCAGATCCAGTTCAATCACGACAAAGCCTACTGGAGCAAGTTAAAGACCCCATTTAAGCTTGAGTTTTATCATCAGGGTATGTACTTCGACACCCCTGTTGCTATCAATGAAGTGACGGCAACTGCGGTTCACAAGATCAAGTACAACCCGGATTACTTTAATTTCGGTGATGTGAAACACGATAAAGACACCGTGAAAGATCTCGGCTTCGCCGGTTTCAAAGTGCTCTATCCGATCAACAGCAAAGATAAGAACGACGAAATTGTCAGCATGCTCGGGGCGAGTTACTTCCGTGTGATTGGCTCAGGTCAGGTTTATGGCCTGTCTGCTCGTGGTTTGGCTATTGATACTGCTTTGCCATCTGGCGAAGAGTTCCCACGTTTCCGTGAGTATTGGATTGAACGCCCGAAAACTGGCGACAAAACGCTGACCCTTTACGCGTTGCTCGATTCCCCGCGTGCAACCGGTGCGTATCGCTTTGTGATTACCCCAGGGCGCGACACAGTGGTGAACGTACAGTCAAAAGTTTATCTGCGCGATAAAGTTGGCAAACTGGGCGTGGCTCCGCTGACCAGTATGTTCCTGTTTGGGCCAAATCAGCCGTCACCAAGCACCAACTTCCGCCCGGAATTACATGACTCCAACGGTCTGTCTATCCATGCCGGTAACGGTGAATGGATTTGGCGTCCGCTCAATAACCCGAAACATCTGGCGGTGAGCTCGTTTGCGACCGAAAATCCAGTTGGCTTTGGTTTACTGCAACGTGGCCGTCAGTTCTCTCGCTTTGAAGACCTTGACGATCGTTACGATCAGCGCCCAAGTGCATGGGTTGCGCCGCAAGGTGATTGGGGTAAAGGTCGCGTCGAACTGGTTGAAATTCCAACCAACGATGAAACTAACGACAACATCGTTGCTTACTGGACTCCGGATCAGCTCCCGGAACCAGGCAAAGAGATGAACTTTAAGTACACCATTACCTTCAGCCGTGATGAAGACAAAATGCATGCGCCAGATAACGCATACGTTGCGCAGACTCGCCGCTCAACCGGTGATGTGAAGCAGTCGAACCTGATTCGCCAGCCTGATGGCACGATCGCGTTTGTGTTGGACTTCGTTGGCACAGACATGAAAAAACTGCCGCAAGATACGCCGGTAACTGCTCAAACCAGCATTGGTGACAATGGTGAAATCGTTGACAGCCAGGTACGTTACAACCCGGTCACTAAAGGCTGGCGTTTGACGGTACGTCTGAAAGTCAAAGATGAGAAGAAACCGACTGAAATGCGTGCAGCGCTGGTCAATGGTGATCAAACGTTGAGTGAAACCTGGAGCTACCAGCTACCTGCCAATGAATAAGTTTACTGATACTGCGTCTGATTATATTGATGCACTCCCGCTTTCTGCTGAGCAGAAGGCGGCTCTTCCTGCATCGGATTTGCAAGCGGTGCACGAGGCGCTTGGCGCGCAAGAGCAGCACTATGACAGAGCCGATGATTCCCCTTTAGCCTCGGTAAAGGCCCGGCTCGAAGCGAGCTGGCCTGGATCGTTGGGCGGTGAACAGTTAATCAAGGACGAAGAAGGGCGCACTCAGTTGCAGGCGATGCCAAAAGCAACGCGTGCCTCTATGTTCCCGGACCCATGGCGCACCAACCCAATTGGTCGCTTCTGGGACCGTCTGCGCGGGCGCGAAGTTAATCCTCGCTATATGTCGAAAGAAGAGGCCGAAGCCGAGCAGAAATGGCGTACCGTCGGGACTATCCGCCGTTACATTCTGCTGCTGCTGACCATTTCTCAGACTGTCGTAGCGACCTGGTACATGAAGACTATTCTTCCTTACCAGGGTTGGGCACTGATCAATCCTTCCGACATGTTCGGTCAGGATCTTTGGGTGTCCTTCATGCAGCTTCTGCCGTATGTGCTGCAAACCGGCATTCTTATCCTGTTTGCGATTCTGTTCTGTTGGGTTTCAGCTGGTTTCTGGACCGCGCTGATGGGTTTCCTTCAGCTACTGATGGGCAAAGATAAATACAGTATCTCTGCCTCAACAGTGGGTGATGAGCCAATCGACCCGGCGCATCGTACCGCGTTGATTATGCCTATCTGTAACGAAGACGTAGACCGCGTATTTGCGGGCCTGCGCGCGACGTGGGAATCGGTAAAAGCAACCGGCCAACAGCAGCATTTCGACGTTTACATCTTAAGCGACAGCTACAACCCGGATATCTGTGTTGCCGAGCAGAAAGCGTGGATGGAACTGATAAACGAAGTGCAGGGCGAAGGGCAGATTTTCTACCGTCGTCGTCGTCGTCGCGTGAAGCGTAAAAGCGGCAACATCGATGACTTCTGCCGTCGTTGGGGTAATCAGTACAGCTACATGGTGGTGTTGGATGCTGACTCCGTCATGAGCGGTGACTGTCTGACTAACCTGGTGCGTCTGATGAATGCTAACCCGAATGCGGGCATCATTCAGTCTTCACCAAAAGCGTCGGGCATGGACACTCTTTACGCGCGTTGCCAGCAGTTTGCGACACGTGTGTACGGGCCACTGTTTACTGCGGGTCTGCACTTCTGGCAATTGGGTGAATCGCACTACTGGGGGCATAACGCGATTATCCGCGTTAAGCCATTCATCGAGCATTGTGCGTTAGCACCGCTGCCAGGTGAGGGTTCTTTCGCAGGTTCTATCCTTTCTCACGACTTCGTGGAAGCAGCACTTATGCGCCGTGCGGGTTGGGGGGTGTGGATTGCCTATGATCTGCCTGGTTCTTATGAAGAGCTGCCGCCGAACTTGCTCGATGAACTCAAGCGTGACCGCCGTTGGTGCCACGGTAACTTGATGAACTTCCGTCTGTTCCTGGTAAAAGGTATGCACCCGGTTCACCGCGCTGTGTTCCTGACGGGCGTTATGTCTTACTTGTCTGCGCCGTTGTGGTTTATGTTCCTCGCATTATCAACTGCCTTGCAGGTGGTGCATGCGCTGACAGAACCGCAATACTTCCTGCAACCTCGCCAGTTGTTCCCGGTGTGGCCGCAGTGGCGTCCAGAGTTAGCGATTGCCTTGTTTGCCTCCACCATGGTGTTGTTGTTCCTGCCTAAACTGCTGAGCATCATCCTGATTTGGTGCAAAGGTTCGAAAGAGTTCGGCGGCTTCTTCCGTGTGACGGCTTCCTTGTTATTGGAAGTGCTGTTCTCCGTGCTGCTGGCTCCGGTGCGTATGCTGTTCCACACCGTGTTCGTGGTCAGCGCGTTCCTCGGCTGGGAAGTGGTATGGAACTCTCCGCAGCGTGATGACGATTCAACCCCATGGGGCGAAGCGTTTATGCGCCACGGTTCTCAGCTTCTGCTGGGTCTGGTGTGGGCGGTCGGCATGGCGTGGCTGGATTTACGCTTCTTGTTCTGGCTTGCGCCAATCGTGTTCTCGCTGATTCTGTCGCCGTTTGTGTCGGTGATTTCGAGCCGCGCGACTATCGGTTTGCGTACCAAACGCTGGAAGTTGTTCCTGATTCCGGAAGAGTATTCTCCTCCGCAGGTTCTGGTTGATACCGACAACTACCTGAAACTGAACCGTAGCCGTACGCTGGATGATGGCTTTATGCACGCGGTGTTTAACCCGTCGTTTAATGCCCTGACAACCGCAATGGCAACTGCGCGTCACCGTGCAAGCCAGGTGCTGGAAATCGCTCGCGATCGTCACGTTGAACAGGCACTGAACGAAACGCCGGACAAACTAAACCGCGATCGCCGCCTGGTATTGCTAAGCGATCCGGTCACCATGTCTCGTTTGCATTACCGTGTCTGGTCTAACCCGCAGCGTTATTCTTCATGGGTTGATAGCTACAAAACGGTTGAGTTGAATCCGGCTGCATTACCGGTTAAGGGCATTTGATAGAAAAACGGCTTCGGTGGATGGCGCTTAACGCTTATCCACCCTACAAAAACCATACGGATTTGTAGGTCGGGAAAGGCGAAAGCCGCCACACGACAGGAGTGTACGAAATCTGCCGACCGGAAGGTCGGCATTTTTTTACCGGTAAGACTGGAGAAAGCATTGTTAAAAGTATTAGTGGTTATTTTGGCGGCCTGCGCCCTGAGCGGTTGTGGCAGCATTATCAGCCGTGCAGTTCCGGGGCAGGGACATGGTAATCAGTATTACCCCGGAGTGCAGTGGGACGTGCGTGACAGTGCATGGCGCTATATTACAGTGCTCGATTTACCATTTTCGCTGGTCTTCGACACACTGCTATTGCCCATTGATGCCAGCCACGGGCCTTACGAATAAGCGTTATCGTTCATCCCATTCATCAGCCGCAGTTTGCCCTTCCTCGGTATCCAGCGGCGGCTCAAGTTGAAATTCACCTTCGTCCCACTCATGCAGTGTATTTTCCTCAATCCACTCCTGGCGTAACTCGATTTCGTCGTAGTCGCCGTCGAATACACTTTGGGCCGCCTCACCACTGAGCATCGGTAAACATTCGCCATCTTCGCTGTCATCTGCGAAGAACTCGGCTTGCCACATAATGTCGCCATCCTGAAGAATATACTTTTGAATGTTCAGTTGCTGAACACTGGCACTCTCTTCTTCAAGCTCCGGGTTATCTACAAGGAAAAGCTCGCGTGCGGCATCAATGGCCTCTTCCAGCGTCGCGTACAGACTCATACTCATCTCCTTTTGTTACAGGTCAGGGAGCGCGCTACAGCGCATTTTCAAGTTAATTGTTGACGCTGTTTGCAAAGTTGCAAGTATGAGATTTAATCCGCTATCACTCTTCTGAAACGGTGATGCGTTCTGTTGGGCGGCGCAGGCTTATCCATGAGTAAAGCGCGTTGAAAAGTACCACACAAGCCGTGACTAAAAAGACGGTACGGAAACCGTAGCTGGCGGAGACGGCGGCGCCCACTAACGGGCCGGTCACATTGCCAATATCGCGGAATGACTGGTTATAGCTAAAAATGCGCCCGGCAATCTGGTTGCTGGAGTTATAGACAAGCAGGGTCTGAACCGCTGGCAGCAATGCGCCGTCGGCAGCGCCCAGCAGGAAGCGTAATACGCCCAATTGCCAGGGCGTTTGCACCATCGACATCGGAATAAGCAGAAGGACGGAGACAACCAGTGCGCAGATTAAAATCCGCTCCGGCCCGATTCTATCCCCCAATTTCCCCAATCGCGGTGCGCTAATCAACGCGGCAACGCCTGGAACTGAGGCAATCATGCCGCTGATAAACGCCAGGTTGCTGACATTCCCTGCCAGCTCGCGAACGTAGAGCGTCAGAATCGGTGCAATGGAACCAGTTGCAACCTGAATGATCATAGTAGTGACAAACAAACTCAGCACCAGTTTTGGGTTCTTAAGCGAAGTTAAAACCTGGCGTGCGTGCAGCATATCTTTCTTGTGCACCGGGGTGAATTGTTCGCGAATGCAGAAGAAGGTAAAGACGAAACAGGTAAACAGCACGCCAGCGGTGATGAAAAACACAGGGCGCAGGCCATAAGTATCCGCCAGAAAGCCGCCGATCATCGGCCCGAGAAGGGCTCCGCTTACCCCACCTGTCGAAAGCGTACCCAGCGCCCAGCCACTTTTATGGCGTGGAACCTGAGTGGCTATCAGCGCATTGGCATTAGGCACAAAGCCGCCTAATAACCCGAGTAGCGCGCGAAGCGCCAGAAATTGTCAGATATTGCTCGCAAAGCCCATCAGCACCATCACAATGGCCATACCCAGTGCCGAACGTAGCAGCATAATTTTGCGGCCTTTGCGGTCGGCAAGCCCGCCCCAGAAAGGTGATGCAATTGCTGAGAACAAAAAGGTAATGCTGAAAACGATTCCGGACCACATGTTCAGTGCGCTGTGGCCTGTTACGCCAAGGTGTTCGACATACAGGGGCAGGAAAGGCATTACCAGACTAAATGCGACACCAGTAAGAAAACACCCAAGCCAGGCGACAGTGAGATTTCGTTTCCAGTTGATGGTGCTCTCAGGGAGAGTCATAAAACTCCAAATTGGGCAGAAAAGATATGCGGGGAATTATTACCTTGCTAATTATGCGCCTGTTAGCGTTGGGGTGGCAATGTTTCTGAAACACAATTTTAGAACGAATAAAGGCGGCTTTAGGCCGCCTTATGACTTAAATGAAAGATAGCTAGTAGCGTGAAGGAACGCCTTCGGGTCGGGTTTTAAACCGCCGGTGCAGCCACATGTATTGCTCAGGCGCCATCATGATGCATTCTTCAATGATTTTGTTCATCCAGAGCGCTGTGCCTTCCGGGGTTTCCAGCGGTGGTGAAAATTCCGCAGGCAGAATAATCAGCTCATAGCCTTTTCCGTCAGGTTTGCGGCGTGGCACCATTGGGACAATTGCCGCGCCCGACATACGTGCCAGCGTATAGGTGCCCGTGGTTGTCGCCGCCTGATCAACGCCAAAGAAGGGTACAAAGACGCTGCCGCGCGGGCCGTAATCATGGTCAGGTGCGTACCAGATAATCTCGCCCTGTTTTAGCGCGCGGATCATGCCTTTGAGATCTTTACGGTCAATCATACTTTTGTTGGAACGCATACGGCCCCAGGTTTGCAACCAGTCCAGCAGGGGGTTGTCATTCGGGCGGTAAACGCCAATGCCGGGCGTATTCATGCCGAACATGCGTGCGCCTAATTCAAGCGTCAGGAAGTGAATACCAATCAGCAGTACGCCGCGTTTGGCTTCTTGTACCGCATGAATCTGGTCGACACCGCTCACATCACACCAGCGCTGGATACGCCGTGTTGGCCAGAACCAGGCGATGCCAGTCTCCATCAGACCAAGGCCAACGGACTCAAAGTTTTTTTCCAGATAGTGCTCTCGTTCCTCGACGGTTTTGTGCGGGAAGGCGAGCTCAAGATTGCGGCGTGTAATTCTGACGCGACGTTTCATAAAGCGCCTGGCGAGTTGGCCAAGGCCACGGCCAAGTCGATAAATCACAGGGTAAGGGAGAAGAGTAATTAAGTAGAGTAAGCCAATCCCAAACCAAACTCCCCAATAACGAGGATGAAGCAATGCGCGCGAGAATTGCGGTAAGTTCGTCATGTAAAACCTATTGTGACGGCAAATGCCGGATCTTCTTGAGTAAGACTATTGTGACACTTTTTGTGGGACAGCCAAAATTAACAGCTGCGGAGTGACTGATAATCCATCAATTGTTGATTGTGGTGCGGCTAGATGAAGAAAATGTAGCGCAAAATGCGTGGATGTAAATTAACGATAATTGCTTTATGATGCTGCCCAGTTTTTTTCTTATCAACGATAGCCGAGCGAACACCATGCCAGTGTTACACAACCGCATATCGAATGATGAATTGCGCCTGCGTATGTTGGCTGAAACCGAGCCACGCACCACAATCTCATTCTATAAGTATTTCACCATTGAAGAACCTAAAGCCACGCGCGATGCGCTTTATCTGGCTTTTACCGCGCTGAATGTATTTGGCCGCGTCTATCTCGCCCATGAAGGGATTAATGCGCAAATCAGCGTACCGCAAAACCGGGTCGATGCGTTCCGGGAAACACTATACGGATTCCATCCTGCACTTAACGGCGTGCGTTTAAATATCGCCCTTGAAGACGATGGTAAGTCGTTTTGGGTACTACGCATGAAAGTGCGTGACCGTATTGTTGCCGATGGCATTGATGATCCATCTTTTGATGCCAGCAACGTCGGTTCTTATCTTAAAGCGGCTGATGTCAACGCAATGCTCGATGATCCTGAAGCCGTGTTTATCGACATGCGCAATCATTACGAATATGAAGTGGGCCATTTCCAGGATGCTTTAGAGATCCCGGCTGATACTTTCCGTGAACAGCTGCCGAAAGCGGTAGATATGTTGCAGGATGACAAAGATAAAAAAATTGTCATGTATTGCACCGGTGGGATTCGCTGTGAGAAAGCCAGTGCCTGGATGCTGCACAACGGCTTTAAGAACGTCTATCACATTGAAGGCGGGATTATTGAATATGCCCGACGTGCGCGAGAGCAGGGGATTCCAGTGCGTTTTGTTGGCAAGAACTTTGTTTTTGACGAGCGTATGGGTGAGCGAATTTCCGATGATGTGATTGCCCACTGCCATCAATGTGGGGTTTCTTGTGATAGCCACACCAACTGCAAAAATGATGGATGTCACCTGCTGTTTATTCAGTGTCCATCCTGCGCGCAGAAGTTTGCAGGCTGTTGCAGCGACATTTGCCGCGAAGAACTGGCACTCTCACCCGAAGAACAGCGCCGTCGTCGCGCAGGGCGCGAAAACGGTAATAAGATTTTCAATAAATCTCGTGGAGCACTAAATACCACGTTAGGTATTCCTGACCCCGAGTAATACTCGCACGGGTGGGGTTAATTTTATCCACCCGTTTATTCCCTTTCATTTCAGCCACAAATAAATCACATCAATCAAAATCAGTAATGCTGACAACAGCAGATACAGCATTAAATGCTCGCGTACGTTATTGATCAGATAGCTAAAAAAGTGGTGCATTGCAGGCTCATTTAAAACGTGAAAGTGAGAATGGTGTCAGGTCGAAACCTGGTTCTTTACCTAACGCAAATTGACACGCAATTTCCCCAAGCACTGAGGCGAATTTAAAACCATGCCCACTTAACCCGGTGATCACCAACGTATTGTCATGCTCGGGCAGAGTATCAATAATGAAATCCTCATCCGGCGACATATCGTAGGTGCAGGCTGCACCATGCATGCAAACGCCAACACCTGGCATTATCTGGCGCAAGAAGCTGAACACTTCACTGCCATCGGTTGCGATAGCGCCAAACGGTTTGCGTTGCTGCGGTTCACTGATGACTTGCCCACCATTATGTTTCCCGAGCTTCAGTTCGTTATCTTCGCCGGCCGGGAAGCCATAGTACTGGCTACCATCGGGTAACTCGGCCGTGAATGCAGGGAAATTGTTCTTTTCGCTATAACGCCCATCAGCCTGATGCCAGCTAAAGATTTTACGCACTGGTGTCACTGGCAGCTCGGGTAATAATTTCGTGACCCAGGTCCCTGCGCTCACCAACAGTTTGTCGGCGGTGAACTCGCCTTCCGGGGTATCAACTTCCACACCGTCTGCGATATGGCGAATGTCAGTGACCGGGCAGTTAAATAACTGAGCACAGCCGCCCTGGTTTGCCAGGCGGATATAAGTTTCCACCGCTAACTCGCTGCGTAGCACGCCAGAATTCGGCTCAAATAAGCCAAGGTAGTTTTCTGGAACGGTAATCTGTGGCCAGCGTGCCGTGATTTGTTCAGCAGTCAGTGTCTCAAGCGGCAGTGACCAGGTTTGCGCACTGCTTTGCACCGTTGAGATAAAAGCTGAATCCGCAGGGCCCAGGTTAATCACACCAGTGCGATGAAAGACTTTCTCGCCGCTGATTTCCTGCAATGCATCCCATAAAGTCTGGGCGCGTAACACCAGCGGGACATATTTTTCCCCTTCGCCATAAGCGTGGCGCATCAGGCGAGTATCACCATGATGGCTACCATGCTGGTGGGGAGGGTGGCAGCTGTCGATCATGAGCACGTTCAAGCCAGAATGAGTAGCGTAGCATCCGGCGGCTGCGCCAACCGAACCACTACCGACGATGATAAGATCATAATGCATGGCACTTTTCTCTCTGAGAGTCATTATATAGCAGGGTAATTAATTCTTGATTGGCTGACAATAAAGTGAAACCTGAATAATAAAAAAGGCACCTGTACGGTGCCTTGCGTTATTTGGGCAGCATCGACAATCAATGCTTACGATAATCGTTTACCTGGTAATCACTGGATTCAATCTTAGCAATCCCGGCTTCTAAAATAGAAATAAATTGCCGGGCAACATCCGTGGTCAGCCATAAAGTTTGACCGATTTCAGTTTCGTCGTGCTTTTGCGTATTCGAGGTCAGGTAGTGCAGGCGAAGCATCAGCGCATCGTAACTATCAACGGTGCTGATGTCCCATCCGATAAGGGGATGGGTCTGGATAACATCACTATTTTTTTCCATCATAACCCCTTTTATACGTGTGTTTGAGACAACGGTTCGTGAGGTTTAATGCTTGTTTAATGTGAAGCCAGTTAAGTATATCAATGATTAAGCTATTTCGACGGATAAATAAATACCCTGCAACACTTTTTTTACAATAAAGTGCTTAATTGCACAATAAACCGGCATAATATTTATTATTGAATCAGATGATTCTGTGTAATGTACGCGAAAGGGAATTATTTAAATGAGCGAATTTCATACAATTAAAAAAACCGGATGGCGACACCCGGTATAAAGATAACAACGAGGGAATTTTTACCTGAAATGAGCGGCGAATTGATCTAAAGCCAGCCCATCCCCATTTTGTTTTTTAATCCGCAGCAAACCAGTCGTCAGCGCTTTCCCAGGTCTCTTGCAATATTTCGCTAATGCGATCGCGGTCTTCTTTGGTAGCCCCTAAAACCGACAGGTTATTTGCAGCGGCATAACGCACCTGAACGTGATTATTGTTTTCAGGATAGTGTTGAGTAATACGGCGTGAAAGTTCATTGGCAAGCGCATCAATAGCGCCTGGTGGCAGAGATGTAGTTTTGGCAATAGTGACTTCAATACGCATAACAGCCCCCTGTATAATATACTGGATATTTATACAGTCATATTACCCGTGATGCAACAGGGGGCGGTAAAAATTATGCGTTAACTGACCAGGCGACTTTCTCACCGGCCAGGAATGGCACGATGCTGTCATCGGATGTTTCGATGATTTCTGGCATTTCAACAGGGGTGCGAACCAGTTCGATAGTTTCTTCGTTAACAGGTAAACCGTAGAAACGCGGGCCATTGAGAGATGTAAACGCTTCGAAATGTTGCATAGCATTCATTTCTTCAAATACAGTCGCGTAAGCGCCCAAAGCTGAAGGGGCGTTAAAGCAACCAGCGCAGCCACAGCTTGCTTCTTTGCGATGGCGTGCATGCGGTGCTGAATCGGTACCCAGGAATACACGGTCGCATCCGCTTGCTACCAGTTCACGTAACGCTTCCTGATGCATGCTGCGTTTCAAAATCGGTAGGCAATACAGGTGAGGGCGCACGCCACCAACCAGCATGTGGTTGCGGTTAAACATCAGGTGTTGCGGAGTAATCGTTGCACCTAACAGAGAGTTGCCTTCCTTCACATACTGTGCGGCGTCTCTGGTGGTGATATGTTCAAACACTACTTTCAGTTCCGGCAGTTGCTTACGCAGCGGTTCCATTACACTGTCGATAAAGCGAGCTTCACGGTCAAAAATATCAATGTCAGCGTGAGTCACTTCACCGTGGATAAGAAGCGGCATGTCGATTTTCTGCATGCGCTCAAGCACAGGTAAGATTGCGGCGGTGCTGGTCACGCCATGGCTTGAGTTGGTTGTTGCGTTTGCTGGATAGAGTTTTGCCGCAGTAAACACGCCTTCGTTAAACCCGCGTTCAACTTCGTTCGGGTCCAGAGAATCGGTCAGGTAGCAGGTCATCAAAGGCTCAAAATTATGCCCTTGCGGTACGGCGTCGAGAATACGCTGGCGGTAAGCAATGGCTGCTTCAACCGTTGTCACTGGCGGAGCCAGGTTTGGCATCACAATCGCGCGACCATAAATTTCGCTGGTATAAGGCACCACCGTTTTTAACATATCACCATCACGAAGGTGAACATGCCAGTCGTCTGGGCGGCGAATTTTTAATACCTGAGGTAATACGGTCATGAAAGTGCTCCGGCGTAGGAAGGAAATAACGATGATTTATGCCGGGCACAAAGGATAAGCGCAAACGTTTAGCTTTGCACCATTTTCGTTGAGATTTTCTTGGGGA
The DNA here is from genome assembly GCF_001654865.1 of Buttiauxella noackiae ATCC 51607. GTDB lineage: Bacteria > Pseudomonadota > Gammaproteobacteria > Enterobacterales > Enterobacteriaceae > Buttiauxella > Buttiauxella noackiae. The sequence continues at coordinate 59,630 of NZ_LXEO01000009.1, forward strand.
GGACGTGCCTCCCCAGTATTTGCTTGCTTACTCGGTGAACGGAATAATGATTTCACCTGGTTTGACTTCAATCCCTTTGGCGTATTTCTTCGCCAGTTTTTCGCCTGCACTGTTATCTTCGCTCAATACGTAAGCTGGCTGTTGGTTGAAGTAATTGCGTAGCGACTGATTGAGATATGGAATCAGTGTCTGAACGATCGTCTGCATTTTTTCAGGCTCGACGGTTGCATCTACCACTTCCATTTCTTGCAAATAGATAGCACCTTGCTCTTTATTAAAGGCTGGCAGGGCTTTGAGTTTAAGTTTGATATTAGCTTTTTGATTGCCGAACAAAGACGTCATATCCAGTTTGGCATCGCCAGTCAGGGTGATTTTGTTCGGTTCTTCTCGGCCAATCGCACTGGCTAAATTAGTTAAGACAATATGAGCATCGGCAACGCCTGGCAGGCCAATGTCTTTAGAGAAATTATTCCGTTTGTGCAGCGCCTGGTTGATTTCCTGTTCGCTGACGGTGTACTGCGTTAGCTGGTTACAACCCACCACTAATCCGCTGAGCATCAAGGCTGCGGCTAAAACTATTTTTTTCATGGATTTCCTTAACATGCTGCATCGGTCACAGATCCTGACATAAAGCATCATGATGTACCAGTGCAGGGCGTGCTACAGGAAAAGGCTTAATTTTTTATTCAACAAAATGAGTTTCTGAACCATGAGATTAAGGCGGGTTATCCTACCCGCCGTAGAACCGTTAACATTCTTTAAATAGCGTGGGACGAGAGCAGATTAATTTGCGTCTGTTTAGCCATATTATCGCGATATGCAGCAACACGACTCGGCCACTCAATTCCGGCAACCAGCGTCAGGTTACGCAGCAGTGGGAAGAGGTGGATATCGTCATCGGACAACTCACCGTTGACGGCATTTGGCTGCACGATAAGTTTATCGAGCTTGCGTAAATCATCGCTGATTTTTTTGGTCAGGCCCGGTGAATGCGTCAGATGGTCAGCAAAAGAACCGATCATTGCCTCTTTCTTCTGTGTGAAATAAGCACGCGCAGCAGGTGTGGCAAACTCATCAAAAGGCGCTTTCGCAATACGCGGCAATAACAGGTGTTGGACATAGCTATTGACGTGGCGTAACCAGTCACTGATGGCCGCATTAGCTGCGCCAGTTAAAAGTGGTTCACCATCAAGTTTGTCGACGTAGTGCACGATATCCATGCTTTCAGGTAGGTAGCGACTGTCATCTTTTTGCAGAATTGGCGCCATTTTCTTGCCAATCATTTTCGTCGGGGTTGCTTCATCGTCGTTTTGCAAGACGACCAGCTCAACGGGGATATTCTTTAAGCCAAAAATCATGCGTGCTTTAAGGCAGAAAGGGCAGTGATCGTAAATATAAAGCTTCACGTTACTCCTCCATATCAATCGTCAGGAAAAATCCGTCAATTTTTGAGTATGGAGGAGAATACCAGGGGCTGCAAACTAGTTGCCGGGCTCGAGCATAGAGGGGTCTACCGGTTTCGGGCTAAATTGCCACCATAATGCGATAAGCGTGATGAAGCCTATAATTCCTAACATCACCCACGGAAGTTCTGGCTGGTTGATACTTTTTCCGGCATCAAATAACCAACCGCCACCGGCGTAACCAAATGCGCCACCAATTGCCAAACCCAGTCGGCTAAAGCCCATGTAACTGCCGCGAGCACGGGAATCAGCAAGTGATGCGCTCAGCGTTTCTCGTGCTGGTTCAGCAATGATGGAACCAACATAAAACACACAAATGAGTGTGAACAGTTGCTGAAGGTTATTGGCAAGGCCAATTGGCAGCATAGCGAGTGACATCAGGAATAAACCCGCCATCAGGCGCTGCTCCAGACGGAAGCGTTTTTCGCTCCAACGCGCAATAGGATAGAGCAGCGTTAAGGAGAGTGCTGCTTCAATGGCATACATCCATTTCACCGCTGCAGGCGTACCGGCAATTTCATTCACCATAATTGGCAGCATGAGCATCACTTGCACCGCCAACATGTAATACCCGGCAAGCGTTAATACATAAGTGATGAAACGTTTGTCGCGCAGCACGCGCCCCATGCCTTCGAGTATTGGTGTCCGAATGGTGGAGAGTTTATAGGCCGGAAGCAGCCAGGCGTTGACCATCGCACAAATCACAAACATCACCGCACCCGCACCACACACCAGACGAAAATCGTATTGCAGCAACCAACTGCCAAGTAGTGCTCCAATGACAGCTCCTGCGCTGTCTTGCATCATCAAAATCGAGAAGAAACGGCCGCGTTGATGTGGGCGCACCAGTTTCACCACCAGGGCTGCCCGGGGTGGGTCGAATAACGTGCCGCCGATACCGGAAATAAAACACGATAACCACAACACCCAGGGTTCATGGGCGATACCCATCAGTGCAAAACCGACGGCCCGCAGCAGCATTCCGGTGACAATCATCGGTTTGGCACCTAGTCGGTCGGCGATGGCCCCACCGAAAATACCTAACCCTTGCTGAGTAAGCTGACGCAGGCCCAGCGCGATACCGACCATTAACGCAGCCCAACCCATCTGGTCGACAAAGCGAATGGAAATAAGAGGGAAAACCACGAAGAAGCCTAATACAACTAACATGTTATCGAGCAATAAGAAGTATTTACCCAGGCTCCTGGCCTGCGCTACCCGTGACATCTCCCCTCCAGGGAACTTAAAAGTGTGACAAACCGCTATTCTCTACTGCTCTCAGGTTTTTTGACAGGGCGTATGGCGACAATATTTTTTTATCAATCCAGCGCTTTGATTTAACGCGTTAATCGAAAAAAGTATCGCCGGATGAGAAATCTGCATGTTGTTGTTTTCCTTCCATCGCAAGGGGCAGGTATAGTAATTACGTTGGCTCAAAAATACGTGGGATGTGAGGAGTAGGGTGAACATGTTTGGCTACCGCAGTAACGTGCCGAAAGTACGCTTAACAACGGACCGCATGGTGGTGCGTCTGGTGTACGAGCGAGATGCATGGCGTCTGGCAGATTATTACGCTGAAAACCGTCAGTTCCTGAAACCCTGGGAACCCATTCGTGATGACAGCCATTGCTATCCTTCCGGCTGGCAGGCGCGGCTTGGCATGATTAGCGAAATGCATAAAACCGGTAGCGCTTATTACTTTGCGCTGCTCGATCCAGAAGAAAAAGAGATCCTTGGCGTTGCCAACTTCTCAAACGTAGTGCGGGGCTCATTTCATGCCTGCTATCTGGGCTACTCACTTGGTGAGAAATGGCAGGGGCAGGGCATGATGTTTGAAGCACTGACTACGGCTATTCGCTACATGCAGCGTAGCCAGCATATCCATCGCATCATGGCGAACTATATGCCGCATAATCAGCGCAGCGGCGATCTTCTTGCGCGCCTTGGTTTTGAAAAAGAAGGCTATGCCAAAGAGTATCTATTGATTGATGGCGTGTGGCGGGATCATGTTCTGACCGCGCTAACGACCAAAGAATGGACCCCTGGGCGTTAAGGACAAGAAATGAAATATCAGTTAACTGCGGTTGAAGCGCGGGTTGTGGGTAGCCTGATGGAAAAGCAGGTGACCACTCCCGAACAATATCCGATGTCTGTCAACGGTGTGGTGACAGCATGTAACCAGAAGACCAACCGCGAACCGGTGATGGATCTGAAAGAGCATGATGTCCAGGAAACGTTGGATATTCTGGTCAAACGCCACTTTTTGCGCACCGTCAGCGGGTTTGGCAATCGCGTAACTAAATATGAGCAACGTTTTTGTAATTCAGAGTTTGGTGACCTTAAACTTTCTGCGGCAGAAGTCGCAGTGGTCACTGCCTTACTGCTACGTGGCGCCCAAACGCCAGGTGAATTGCGTACCCGCTCCGGAAGAATGTTTGAATTCAGCGATATGGCGCAGGTTGAAGCGACTCTTGAACATCTCGCGAATCGCGAAGATGGCCCTTTTGTGGTGCGCTTACCGCGTGAACCCGGCAAACGTGAAAGCCGCTATATGCATCTTTTCAGCGGTGATGTGGATACGTCACAGATTGCAGCGCCAGAAAGTACTGTTGCGCCTGCTGGCGATTTAACGGCGCGTGTCGAACAGCTTGAAAATGAAGTTGCCGATCTTAAGCAACGCCTGGATTCACTGCTCGCTCATCTCGGAGATTAATTGATGACTAAACTTCGCGTAGGCGTTGTCGGTTTAGGTGGTATTGCGCAAAAAGCATGGCTACCCGTTCTGGGAGCCTCCAGCGACTGGACGCTTCAGGGCGCGTTTTCCCCAACACAGGCGAAAGCGCAGAAAGTCTGTGACACCTGGCGTATCCCCTATATTCCTTCTATTGCTGAACTGGCGGCACAGTGTGATGCCGTGTTCGTTCACAGTGCGACCAGTAGCCATTACGCGGTAGTCAGTGAGTTATTGCAGGCGGGCGTCCATGTTTGTGTGGATAAACCGCTTGCTGAAAACCTTGCCGATGCTGAACGTTTAGTGGAAATGGCACAGCGTCACAAGCGTACGCTGATGGTTGGTTTTAACCGTCGTTTTTCACCGCTGTACCAGGATTTGAAAGCGATGCTGGCGAATGGCTCATCGGTACGGATGGATAAACATCGTGCCGACAGCGTTGGGCCAAACGATCTGCGTTTTACTTTGCTTGATGATTATCTACATGTGGTTGATACCGCACTGTGGCTGGCTGGCGGTGAAGCACAATTACAAAGCGGGACCCTGTTGACCAACGATCAGGGGCACATGCTTTATGCTGAACATCACTTTGCCCGAGGCAACCTACAAATCACCACCAGCATGCATCGCCGGGCGGGTAGCCAACGTGAGTGGGTTCAGGCCGTCACAGAGGGTGGCTTGTACGACGTTACAGATATGCGCGAATGGCGTGAAGAGTGCGGCAATGGCGTGGTGAATCGTCCAATTCCGGGCTGGCAAACCACACTCGAACAACGCGGTTTCGCTGGATGTGCGCGTCATTTCCTTGATTGTGTGGCAAATCAGACAGTTCCTGAAACCTCCGGTGAGCAGGCGTTGATGGCCCAGCGCGTGGTAGAGAAGTTGTGGCGCGATGCCATGAGCGAATAACACGAGTGCTATTTAAATAGAGTATCGGTAGACTACGCGCCTACGAAATGTCCCTTAACAACGCCTGCCTTGCAGGCGTTGATGTTTGTGGAACCATATAATAAATGAATCTATTAAAATCGCTGGCAGCCGTCAGCTCGATGACGATGTTTTCTCGCGTGCTCGGATTTGCACGTGACGCCATTGTGGCAAGGGTTTTTGGCGCAGGAATGGCGACGGATGCCTTTTTTGTGGCATTCAAATTACCGAACCTTCTACGCCGTATTTTCGCCGAAGGTGCATTCTCGCAGGCGTTCGTCCCGATTCTTGCTGAATACAAAAGTAAGCAGGGTGAAGATGCAACACGCGTGTTCGTTTCCTATGTTTCCGGGCTTCTGACACTCGCACTGGCGGTTGTTACCGTCATCGGGATGATTGCGGCCCCGTGGGTTATTCTGGTCACAGCACCTGGCTTTGCGGATACTGCCGATAAATTCGCGCTCACCTCAAGCCTGCTGCGGATAACTTTCCCGTATATTTTCCTGATCTCATTGGCCTCGCTGTGTGGGGCGATACTGAATACCTGGAACCGCTTCTCGGTCCCCGCGTTTGCGCCAACCTTCTTAAACCTCAGCATGATTGGCTTTGCACTTTTTGCCGCACCACACTTTAACCCGCCGATTCTGGCACTGGCCTGGGCGGTTACTGTCGGTGGTGTGTTGCAACTGGCGTATCAGTTACCACATCTGAAAAAGATTGGCATGCTGGTTTTACCGCGCGTGAACTTGAAAGATGCAGGTGCAATGCGTGTGATTAAGCAGATGGGGCCTGCGATTCTTGGCGTCTCCGTTAGCCAGATCTCATTAATCATCAACACCATTTTCGCCTCGTTCCTTACATCCGGTTCAGTTTCCTGGATGTACTACGCTGACCGTCTGATGGAGTTCCCATCGGGTGTGCTTGGGGTGGCACTGGGTACCATTTTGCTGCCGTCACTGGCGAAAAGTTTTGCCAGCGGTAATCACGATGAATATTCGCGTCTGATGGACTGGGGCTTGCGTCTGTGTTTCCTGCTGGCGCTGCCAAGTGCGGTTGCATTGGGGATTCTGGCTAAGCCGCTCACTGTTTCACTGTTCCAGTACGGCAAGTTCACCGCTTTTGATGCTTCAATGACGCAACGTGCGCTGGTGGCTTATTCCGTCGGTTTGATGGGTCTGATTGTCGTGAAGGTCCTGGCACCCGGTTTCTATTCGCGCCAGGACATCAAAACCCCGGTTAAAATCGCCATCGTGACGCTGATTTTGACCCAGGTAATGAACCTTGCATTTATTGGCCCGCTCAAACATGCAGGGCTGTCGCTGTCGATTGGTCTGGGGGCTTGCCTAAATGCCAGCCTGCTATACTGGCAACTGCGTAAACAGGATATTTTCCAGCCTCAGCCGGGCTGGAGCGCATTCCTCTGGCGCCTGTTTGCCGGTGTCATTGTGATGTCGGTGGTATTGGTTGGCATGATGCACATTATGCCTGCCTGGGATCTGGGCACGATGCCGTATCGTTTACTGCGCTTAATGGCTGTTGTCGTGGCTGGTATTGCAGCATATTTCGCAACGCTTACGGTGCTGGGATTCAGAGTGAAGGATTTTGCCCGACGCACAATGTAGTGTGATGGCAATTTATCGTGTCGACGCATGCCAAAGGCATAGTCGGCACGCGCATTCTGCATTAAACTGCGCGCTGCAAAATTTGACTTATTGAACGATTAATTAGGCGGTAATAGCGATGCACGGGACAATCACAACCTGGTTTGAAGATAAAGGTTTCGGTTTTATCAAAGATGAAAACGGTGACAATCGTTATTTTCATGTGATTAAGGTCGCCAACCCTGAATTGATTAAGAAAGATGCGTCAGTTACTTTCGAACCAACGACCAACAACAAAGGCCTGTCGGCGTTTGCGGTCAAAGTCGAGCCTGACAGCAAGTACATTTATATCGCAGGCGAGCGCATTAAAATCACAGCGATTAAATCCTTCCTGGTTTACAGCGAAGAAGTCCCTGCCGAAACCAAGATTGATAAAGAGAATGCGGTGTTGTCTGTAGGCGCTCTGATGAACAGCATTCGTCCGAAAGCTGACCCAAAACCGGGTGAAATGCGCACGCTGAAGAAACTGGCTGTCACCACTTTCCAGGGCTCGACGTTGATTTTCTCTGAAGATGAAATTGATGTTGAAGCGACGATGAAGATTCTGAAGGGTCTTTAACGCATTACCAGGGCGGTGCTTTGAAACCGCCCTTATTCTTTCTGGTATTAAATCGTTATTTTCTTCCCACCACGACTAACCGTCGTCGCTTGCCCATCGGCCCCGTAGAGATTCGGTTCCTGATGCGGCTTGAGTACCGCCAGCGCTTGTTCGTTACGCGCTAACTGATCCTCTAATAACCAACCGTTATGCTGGTTGATATCACGTAAGTGCTGCGTTTTTTGCGTAATCGTCTGCCAACGCTGGCTAACATCCGTGCTGCTGGTATTTTCAGCTTTCTGTGCATCACGGCGAAGCTGTTCGAGATAATCGAGCGTCGCAAGTAGCGAGCTTTTATCTTCAGTAATGCGCTGCAACGCACTGCCATTCACATGGCCTGCGGATAGTTGTTGCTGTTCGGCGTCCATCACCTCCTTAAGAGAGTTGAGCACCACAGTCATTTGATCCATCACTTCTAACAGACGATTCATGCAATTATTTACTCGAGATATAGCTTTGAGCTTCCTGGATTAATGCATCGGCGATTTTGCCGGTATCCATTTTAAGCTCACCGTTGCGGATCGCAGTTTTGAGTGCTTCAACGCGTTCCATATTAATATCACCGCTGCCTGGCTGAATTAACTTAGCTTGCGCGTCACTGAGTGTCACGTTGGTGCTGTTTGGCGTGGTACTTTTTTCCAGGCGGCTCTTTTGAATCGGAGCTTCTGATGTTTCACGTGGTTGTACGGTACTTACCGGTTTCAAAGGAGACGTGCGATCAATGCTCATTATTCTATCCTCATCGAGGTGGCTCGCAGCATTTGAGCCTGCCAATATCTATCATCTGTTAACACACTATCGGCAGTCGCCGCAGAACCTTTATACCCTTCTTAATCGCCAGCAGAATATTATAAGTTAATCAGAATATTCCCATCAGCGTCGACTGTTCCGCTCACAATCTGACCCGAATCCATTCGTACACGTGCATTCTGTGCGACAGCGGCATTGTTCAGTGCTTTGCCTTCGCTATTCACACTAAAACCTTCACCTGCAGCCACAACCTGGACTCGTTGTCCGGCTTTAACTCGCCAGGACTGGCGCACCATCGACAGCATTATGGGCTGATTTGGTGCGATGTCGCGCAGTGTTACCGCATCGTTTGCCTGGCGGATATCCAACATGGCACGCGGAGGGAGTTGATCTAATCTCCCGCGTTTAAGTTGTACCTGACTTTCATTAATGACACTGCCACGTGGTAGTGCCTGGGCTGCAACGACGTAATTTCCAATAGCTTGCACTTGCGCCTGAATAAAGCGTTTGTCATTACCACATTGGGCTAACACGCTCACGGTTCCCCACAGGCGGCTATTACCCGGCATTGAAAATTCGGGAAGCGGGCAGGAGGGTAATTGTGCATCGGGAGTTTTCACTTTTACCGATACTTCATCGCTAATGCCGGCCAGACGTTGCTGAAAAAACTGGCTCAAAGGTGCATCCAGCGTACTGGCGAATGCCGATGGGCATGCCAGTAAAAGTGCAATCGTGCTCCAGGTTTTCAGACCGTTCATGACGTCTCTCCTTGTTCAGGTTGCAGTGATTTTAACCGCACACGGAATTGATCAAGGCGATAAATAGCGACGCATTTTGTGTCTATTCCAACGATAACGCACGCGTAAGGGGCTTTAAGCTGTCGGACAAATCCTAATTATGCGGAGGGAACATGCTAGACAAATTGGATGCCGCACTGCGATTTCAGCAAGAAGCGATAAATTTGCGCGCCCAGCGTCAGGAAATTCTGGCAGCAAATATCGCTAATGCCGATACCCCAGGCTATCAGGCTCGCGATATTGATTTTGCCAGTGAAATGAAAAAAGTGATGGACAGAGGACGTGTTGAAGGCAGCGGTGTCTCGCTTGCGCTCACCTCCGCGCGCCATATTCCGGCGTCGACACATTCAACACCTTCGCTTGATCTCCTCTACCGCATTCCTGACCAACCATCAATGGATGGTAACACCGTCGATATGGACCGCGAGCGTACACAATTTGCCGACAACAGCCTGAAATACCAGTCAGACCTCACGGTTCTCGGCGGCCAAATCAAGGGCATGATGTCTGTGCTGCAACAAGGTGGCTAATAGATGGCTTTACTGAATATTTTTGATATTGCCGGTTCAGCAATGGCCGCGCAATCCAAGCGTATGAACGTGGCGGCAAGTAACCTGGCTAACGCCGATAGCGTCACTGGCCCGGATGGCCAACCGTACCGCGCCAAACAAGTTATTTTCCAGGTAGATGCAGCGCCTGGTGCTGAAACCGGTGGTGTGAAAGTGACTGGCGTTGAAGAGAGTCAGGCGCCGGACAAGCTGGTGTTTCAGCCGGGTAATCCGCTCGCTGATGCGAAAGGCTACGTGCGGATGCCAAATGTTGATGTGGTAGGTGAGATGGTTAACAGCATGTCAGCCTCCCGTAGCTACCAGGCAAACGTGGAAGTACTCAACACCGTGAAAAGCATGATGTTGAAAACCCTGACTCTTGGTCAGTAAAGGAGTGACTGATGGGCATAGCCGTTAATATGAACGACACCACGACCAGTGGTGTTAATACTTTATCGGGTAATAGCAGCATTACCGGGAACAATGCTGCCGATCTTCAGAGTAGTTTCCTGACGCTGCTGGTTGCGCAGCTCAAAAACCAGGACCCGACCAACCCTCTGCAAAATAACGAACTGACTACACAGCTTGCGCAAATCAGCACCGTAAGCGGTATTGAAAAACTCAACACCACGCTCGGTTCAGTGTCAGGTCAGTTAACCAATAACCAGTCAGTTCAGGCCAGCGCCCTGATTGGTCATGGCGTGATGATCCCCGGTACTAAAATTCTGGCAGGCAGCGAGGCCACCACTCCGTTTGGTGTCGAGCTGCAACAAGCCGCCGATAAAGTGACCGCAACGATCACCGATAACACCGGCAAAGTGGTACGTACGCTCGATATTGGTGGCCTAAGCGCAGGTGTCCATACCTTTACCTGGGATGGCACGATGACGGATGGCACGACCGCACCAGACGGTGCTTATAACGTCGCTATCAATGCCACAAATGGTGGGACACAGCTGGTTGCTCAGCCGCTAAATTTTGCGATGGTCAACGGTGTGACACTCAGTAATGGCAAGACCTTGCTCGACCTCGGTACTTACGGCACCTCCACTCTCGACGACATCAGGCAGATTATTTAAGCCTATAACCCTTTGCAGGAGTAAGACATGGCCTTTTCTCAAGCGGTCAGCGGCCTGAATGCTGCGGCCACCAACCTGGACGTGATTGGTAATAACATTGCCAACTCCGCCACCTATGGCTTTAAGTCCGGCAGCGTATCTTTTGCTGATATGTTTGCAGGTTCTAAAGTGGGTCTGGGCGTTAAAGTCGCAGGCATTACGCAGGACTTTGGCGACGGTACTACGACTAATACCGGGCGTGGCCTGGATGTGGCGATTAGTCAGAATGGTTTTTTCCGTATGGTGGATACTAACGGTTCGGTCTATTACAGCCGCAACGGTCAGTTCAAACTGGATCAAAACCGCAACCTGGTGAACATGCAGGGTATGCAATTGACGGGTTATCCGGCGACCGGCACACCACCAACGATTCAGGAAGGGGCAAACCCGGTAGGGCTTTCAATTCCTAATACTCTGATGGCTGCGAAAATCACTACCACAGCCTCGATGCAGATTAACCTGAACTCCACAGATAAGGTGCCTGCCAAAACGACTTTTGACCCTGCGGATTCAGAAAGTTACAACAAAAAAGGTTCTATCACTGTCTATGACAGCCAGGGTAACTCCCATGATATGAACGTCTTCTTTGTTAAATCTTCTACGGCAAATACCTGGGATGTTTATACCCAGGACAGCAGCGTTGCGGGCAGCCCAATTCAAAAAGGGACACCTCTGGTGTTCAGCAGCAGTGGTGTCTTAACCAGCGGTACTAGTAGCAATTTTAAGACTGAGGCCATTAATGGTGCAACGCCTGCAACATTCAGCCTGAGCTTCTTGAATTCCATGCAGCAAAACACCGGCTCCAACAACATCGTTGCCGCGAATCAGAATGGCTATAAGCCAGGCGATTTGGTGAGCTATCAGATCAATGAAGATGGCACCGTAGTTGGTAACTACTCCAACGAACAAACCCAATTGCTGGGGCAAATTGTGTTGTCCAACTTTGCTAACCCGGAAGGCTTGTCCTCTGAGGGTAACAACGTCTGGGCAGCAACGAATGCTTCGGGCGTTGCGCTGTTGGGTACGGCGGGTTCAGGTAACTTCGGTACGCTAACTAACGGTGCGCTGGAGGCTTCAAACGTCGATCTGAGTAAAGAACTGGTCAATATGATTGTCGCACAGCGCAACTATCAGTCTAACGCGCAGACTATCAAAACTCAGGACCAGATACTTAACACCCTGGTTAACCTGCGCTAAGCACTGACGGGGAAGCTTAATGGATCACGCGATTTATACCGCCATGGGCGCGGCCAGTCAGACGCTCAATCAACAAGCGGTGACGGCCAGCAACCTGGCGAATGCTTCAACTCCCGGCTTTCGTGCACAGCTTACTGCTTTGCGCGCAGTTCCGGTGGAAGGGCTTTCTTTGCCAACGCGTACGCTGGTGACCGCGTCAACGCCTGGCGCTGATATGTCCCAGGGTCAGCTTGATTACACTCAACGCCCGCTGGATGTTGCCCTGCAACAAGATGGCTGGCTGGCGGTACAAAGTGCTGATGGTACAGAAGCTTATACCCGTAACGGCAATATGCAGGTAAGTCCTGCCGGGCAACTGACCATCGGCGGGCAACCGGTGATGGGAGAAGGTGGCCCGATTGCCGTTCCTCAAGGCGCACAGCTAACTATCGCGGCTGATGGCACCATTTCTGCACTTAACGCGGGTGACCAGCCTAACACGGTGGCACCGATTGGCCGTTTGAAACTGGTGAAAGCGAGCGGGACAGAAGTTGTGCGTGGTGATGATGGATTTTTCCGTTTGAGCCCAGCAGCCCAAGCCACGCGTGGTGCGACTTTACAAGCCGATGCCAGCATCTCTTTGATGCCTGGTGTGCTGGAAGGCAGTAACGTTAAACCGGTTGAAGCCATGGCTGACATGATTTCCAACGCCCGTCGTTTTGAAATGCAGATGAAGATTATTTCGAGCGTGGATGAAAACGAGCAACGGGCCAACCAACTACTGTCGATGAGTTGATAGCCGGGGTTTGTAGGGTGGATAAGCGGTAAACGCTATCCACCACTTGCACCACGGTTGTCGGATGACGTTTCGCTTATCCGACCTACGAAACACAATCTCTAACAGGAATTCAAAATGATCAGTTCTTTATGGATTGCCAAAACCGGTCTTGATGCCCAGCAAACCAACATGGATGTGATTGCCAACAACCTGGCAAACGTCTCCACTAACGGTTTTAAGCGTCAGCGTGCTGTGTTTGAAGATCTTCTTTACCAAACCATTCGCCAGCCTGGTGCCCAATCGTCTGAGCAAACCACGTTGCCGTCAGGTTTGCAGATTGGTACGGGCGTGCGCCCGGTCGCCACTGAGCGTCTGCACAGCCAGGGCAACCTGTCGCAGACTAACAACAGTAAAGATGTGGCTATCAAAGGCCAGGGTTTCTTCCAGGTGCAATTACCGGATGGCACCAGTGCCTACACGCGCGATGGTTCATTCCAGGTTGATCAAAACGGTCAACTGGTGACGGCGGGTGGTTTCCAGGTTCAGCCTGCAATCACCATTCCTGCTAACGCCCTGACGATTACCGTTGGACGTGACGGCATCGTGAGTGTCACTCAGCAGGGGCAGGCGCAACCCGTACAGGTAGGCCAGCTTAACTTGACCACCTTTATGAATGACACGGGTCTGGAAAGCCTGGGTGAAAACTTGTATGCCGAAACCCAGTCATCCGGAACGCCTAATGAAAGTACTCCGGGGCTTAATGGCGCCGGGCTGCTGTATCAGGGTTACGTTGAAACCTCTAACGTGAACGTCGCAGAAGAGCTGGTGAATATGATCCAGGTTCAGCGCGCTTACGAAATCAACAGTAAAGCCGTTTCTACCACCGATCAGATGCTGCAAAAACTGACGCAACTGTAAGGCGTTTGCCGGTGTGCAGTTTGCACCGGCTGTCTTTATCTGAATGACCTGAAGATGAAAGCAATGCAAAACCCAATGGTTCTCCGTCCTATCGTGATGTGTCTGGTGCTCGCCTCAACGGGCTGCGCGCTGATACCAACTAAACCGCTGGTGGAAGGGGCGACAACGGCCCAGCCAGTGCCAGGCCCTGCGCCTCTCGTCAATGGTTCAATTTTCCAGACGGTGCAACCGGTGAACTATGGGTATCAGCCTTTGTTCGAAGACCGCCGTCCAAGGAATGTCGGCGATACCTTGACTATTCAGCTCCAGGAAAATGTCAGTGCCAGCAAAAGCTCGTCGGCTAATGCCAGCCGTGATGGCAAAACCAACTTTGGCTTTGACGTAACGCCTCGTTATCTCGAGGGGCTATTCGGCAACGATCGTGCGTCAGTGGATGCCTCTGGCGGCAACAGTTTCAACGGTAAAGGTGGGGCAAACGCCAGTAACACCTTTAGCGGAACCTTAACCGTGACGGTGGATCAGGTGCTGGCAAACGGCAACCTGCACGTCGTGGGTGAAAAACAGATAGCCATTAACCAGGGCACCGAATTTATTCGTTTCTCCGGCGTGGTGAACCCTCGCACTATTAGCGGCTCCAATACCGTGCCGTCTACGCAAGTGGCGGATGCACGTATCGAATATGTCGGTAACGGCTATATCAACGAAGCGCAGAATATGGGTTGGTTGCAACGCTTCTTCCTTAATTTATCGCCGATGTAAGCGAGGAAACTCATGACCAAATATTTATTCGGATTGCTGATGCTGGTGGCAACTCTCGCACAGGCAGACCGCATCCGCGATCTGACCACGATTCAGGGCGTGCGTGAAAACTCCCTGATTGGTTACGGTCTGGTGGTCGGGCTTGATGGCACAGGCGACCAAACCACACAAACACCGTTCACTACCCAGACACTCAATAACATGCTTTCGCAGTTGGGGATCACCGTTCCGGCGGGCACCAACATGCAGCTTAAAAACGTCGCAGCGGTCATGGTGACGGCAAAATACCCGGCATTTGCACGCTCTGGCCAGAATATTGATGTGGTGGTTTCATCAATGGGTAACGCCAAAAGCCTGCGTGGAGGCACTTTGCTGATGACGCCGATGAAAGGTGTTGATAACCAGGTTTATGCGCTCGCACAGGGTAACATTCTGGTGGGCGGTGCCGGGGCTTCTGCGGGCGGCAGCAGTGTTCAGGTTAACCAGCTTAACGGCGGCCGTATCACTAACGGTGCGGTTATCGAACGTGAGTTACCGGGCACTTTTGGCACCGGGAATATAATTAGCCTGCAACTTAACAACGATGATTTCACTCTTGCGCAGCAGATAACGGATACCATCAACCGCTCACGTGGTTTTGGTAGTGCCTCTGCGTTAGATGCGCGCACCATTCAGATTCGTGTGCCAAGCGGCAACAGCTCGCAAGTGCGTTTGTTGGCCGATATTCAGAACCTGGAAGTCAACATGCCTGCACAGGACGCGAAAGTGATTATCAACTCACGCACCGGCTCGGTGGTGATGAACCAGGAAGTGACACTCGACACTTGTGCGGTTGCGCAAGGTAACTTGTCTGTAACAGTTAATCGCTCAGCTCAGGTAAGCCAGCCAGATACGCCATTTGGTGGCGGTCAAACAGTGGTGACGCCGCAAACGCAAATCGATCTGCGTCAAAATGGTGGTGCTCTACAACGTGTTAATGCCAGTGCCAACTTAAATAATGTGGTGCGTGCGCTGAACACATTAGGCGCATCACCAATGGAATTGATGTCGATTTTACAATCGATGCAAACCGCCGGCTGTCTGCGTGCCAAAGTGGAAATCATCTGATGCTTAACGATCCCCAGTCACTGGCGAATGCTGCATGGGATGCTAACTCTCTTAACGAGCTAAAAGCGAAAACCGGGCAAGATCCAAAGGGCAACATGAAATCGGTTGCCCGCCAGGTGGAGGGGATGTTCGTGCAGATGATGCTGAAAAGCATGCGTGAGGCACTGCCAAAAGATGGTTTGTTTAGCAGTGAACAAACGCGCATGTACACCAGCATCTACGACCAGCAAATCGCGCAGCAGCTCAGTGCCAAAGGGCTTGGGCTGGCAGATATGATGGTGGAGCAAATGGGCGGCAATGCCGTCCCATCGGAAGATGCTGGCAAAGTGCCGATGAAGTTTGATCTGCAAACCGTGACCAGTTTCCAGAACCAGGCGTTAACGCAAATGGTGCGCCAGGCTATTCCGAAAGCCCCTTCTAATGAAGAGCCGCTAACAGGGGATAGCAAGGACTTTCTGGCGCAACTTTCATTGCCTGCAAGACTTGCGAGCGAACAGAGCGGTATTCCTCATCACTTGATTCTGGCGCAAGCTGCGCTGGAGTCAGGGTGGGGTCAGCGGCAAATCCTCACTGAAAAAGGCGAACCGAGTTTTAACTTGTTTGGTGTGAAGGCGTCGGGAAGTTGGAAGGGCCCGACGACGGAAATCACCACTACCGAGTATGAAAACGGTGAAGCTAAAAAGGTGAAAGCCAAATTCCGCGTCTATAGCTCTTACCTCGAAGCGCTTTCTGATTATGTCGGCTTGCTGACGCGCAACCCGCGATATGCCGCCGTCACTAATGCTAATACCGCTGAACAGGGTGCACAGGCATTGCAAAATGCCGGTTACGCCACCGATCCGAACTATGCCCGTAAGCTTACGGGCATGATTCAGCAGATGAAGGCGATGGGTGAGAAAGTGGCGAAAGCGTATAGCAATGATCTCTCAAACTTGTTTTAAACCTGTCATTAATCTCTCAAGTATTGCAGGGAACTGCCGATACTCATCGACAGGAACCGTGATTAACGCGCTAAGGAAATTTCATGTCCAGTAGCCTGATTAACAGTGCCATGAGTGGCCTGGGTGCTGCCCAGGCGGCACTGAATACTGTCAGTAACAACATTTCTAACTATAACGTCACAGGCTATACCCGCCAGACTACCGTGTTGTCGCAGTCGCAAAGTACGCTTGGCGCAGGTGGCTGGATTGGTAATGGCGTACAGGTCAGCGGTGTGCAACGTGAATATGATGCGTTCATCACTAACCAACTGCGTGCGGCACAAACGCAAAGCAGTGGTCTGAATACTCAGTACCAGCAGATGTCTAAAATTGACAATATTCTGTCTGGCACGACAAATACTCTCGCTACAACCATGCAGAGCTTTTTTAGCGGCTTGCAGACTCTGGTAAGCAACTCCGAAGATCCAGCGGCACGCCAGGCATTGCTCGGTAATGCCAGCGGCCTGGTGAACCAGTTTAAGGTGACCGATCAGTATCTGCGCGATCAGGATAAGCAGGTGAATACCGCTATCCAAAGCAGCGTGGAGCAAATCAATAACTACGCCAGTCAAATTGCCAATCTGAATAACCAGATTTCGCGCCTGACGGGGGTGGGCGCGGGTGCCGCACCTAACGATCTCCTCGATCAACGTGATCAGCTGGTTAGCGAGTTAAACCAAATTGTTGGCGTTGAAGTCAGTGTTCAGGATGGCGGCACTTATAACGTCTCCATCGCGAATGGTTTATCTCTGGTACAGGGGGATAAAGCCAATAAATTGGCGGCAGTTTCTTCCAGTGCAGACCCTTCACGCACCACTGTTGCATATGTTGACCCTGTTTCTGGTACTAAGGAAATCCCGGAAAACCAGCTGAACAGCGGCACGCTGGGCGGCATGTTGACCTTCCGTTCTCAGGATCTGGATAGCGCTCGCAACCGCCTGGGGCAACTGGCTCTGACATTTGCCGATGCGATAAATCAACAACATGGCAAAGGGGTTGATGCTAATGGTGATAAAGGCGGCGATTTCTTTGCAATCGGCGGGCCGACAGCCTGGGGAAATGCCAACAATGTCGCTAAAGATACCTCGCTTAAAGTAAGCATGACGAACAGCTCGGAAGTGCAGGCCAGCGACTACAAAGTGACCTATGACGGTAAGGCGTGGCAAGTCACACGCCTGGCGGATAATAAACAATTCGAAGCAACACTCTCCACTGATGGCAAAAGTATGAGCTTTGACGGCCTGAAACTTGATATTAGTGGAACGGCGCCGAGCAAAAATGACAGCTTCATAGTTAAACCTGTTTCTGACGCTGTTGTGAACATGGGGGTACTGATTACCGACGAAAGTAAGCTGGCCCTGGCGGGTGATCCTAATGGTGGCACCGGAAATACCAGCGGTGGCGCAAGCGATAACCGTAATGCCCAGGCAATGCTGGATTTACAAAGCGGCAAACTTGTTAACGGCAACAAATCGTTTAACGATGCGTATGCAAGCCTTGTGAGCGATGTCGGTAACAAAACCAGTACGCTGAAAGTCACCAGCACCACACAAAATAACGTGGTCACGCAGTTGAGTAACCAACAGCAGTCTATCTCTGGCGTCAATCTCGACGAAGAGTACGGTAACTTGCAGCGTTTCCAACAATATTACCTGGCCAACGCCCAGGTACTACAGACGGCATCAACTCTGTTTGATGCGTTACTGTCCATCCGTTAATTAAGGAATCTGGCGTATGCGTATCAGTACCGCAATGATGTACCAACAGAACATGCGCGGCATAACCAACTCGCAAAGTGAGTGGTTGCGTTATGGCGAGCAGATGTCGACCGGTAAGCGCGTCACTAAACCTTCTGACGATCCGATTGCAGCATCACAGGCTGTGGTGTTGTCTCAGGCTCAGGCACAAAACAGCCAGTATGCGTTGGCACGCACCTTTGCTACCCAAAAGGTTTCGCTGGAAGAAAACGTGTTAGGGCAGGTGACAACAGCTATCCAGTCAGCACAAGAAAAAATCGTTTATGCTGGTAACGGTACATTAAGCGATGATGACCGCGCATCGCTGGCGACCGATCTGGAAGGTATTCGCAATCAGATATTAAACCTTGCCAATAGTACCGATGGCAACGGACGCTATATTTTTGCCGGCTACAAAACGGATTCTGCACCGTTTAGTGATGTTGCCGGGAAGATTACATATGGTGGTGGTGATACTGCGGTTGTGCAATCTGTAGACGCCTCTCGCACCATGACCGTAGGGCATCTGGGCTCGGAGATTTTTGAGTCACTGACCAGCAATGCTGTGCCTGAACCGGGAGCTGGCACGTCTGAGAAGAGTCTTTTCAATATGCTTGATTCAGCTATTGCGACGCTGAGAACACCGACGGAAGGCCTGGATGAAACTCAGAAGGCTGATCTGGACGCGGCAATTGATAAAACCAACCGTGGATTGAAAAACTCCCTCAACAACGTGCTGACTGTTCGTGCAGAACTCGGTACGCAGCTGAACGAGCTGGATAAGCTTGATGAGTTAGGTAGCGATCGCGCATTGGGCCAGGCTCAACAAATGAGTGATTTGGTTGATGTAGACTGGAACTCAGCAATATCTTCTTATGTGATGCAGCAGGCAGCTCTACAGGCCTCTTATAAAGCCTTCAGCGATATGCAAGGGATGTCCTTGTTCCAGCTAAACAAATAAGTTTTACCATTTTGGGCGTGCCATGAAACTGGGCACGCTTTATATGCCCACTTCTGCACCCCGAAGTGGGCTTTTTTTTGCCTAAAAATGGGGGAATGTTGCTGCGGCGAATTTGCCTACGAATAGACAAAGTGCTTTTGTAGGAAGGATTAGGGTCGCGAAATCTAACAGCCTACACACAGAAATAAAAAAGCCGACCAGTTTCCTGGTCGGCTTTTTAGCAACGCTTAGCGATTAATCAGTGCTTTTCGGGCGTGTTGCTGGTGCTGCTGCCTGGTGAGTTGCGCTGCTGCCGCCGGCAGAACCGCGACCACTGAAGTCATAAGTTGGGCGTACCCAATCACTTTGACGTGGTGATTCAGGGGTGTATTCAGGAGCCGGTGCTTTTGTCATTGGCGCAGTGGCATGTTTAGTAACATGAGTCACAATCGGAGCAACAGCTGGAGCAGCAACTTGTGGCGCTGGCTCTACAGCTTTCACTTCAGGTTGTGCTTCGACAACAGTTTCAACCGCTGGCACAGTTTCTTCAGTCACTTCAACAGGCTGAGCTTCTTCTACTGGAGCAACTGGTGCAGTCTCTTCAACCACAACCGGAGCACTCTCAGCAATTTCAGCTGCTTGCTGCTGTGTTTCTACAACCACATGATCCTGAACCGGTGCAACTTCATCAATCACTTGCTCTGCGACAACGTCGTCCTGAGCGGCAATCAGATGCGGTTGTTCGTTCACTGACGTTGCAATCACTTCCGGATGCGTGGTTTCCA
Source organism: Buttiauxella noackiae ATCC 51607 (assembly GCF_001654865.1). Classification (GTDB taxonomy): domain Bacteria; phylum Pseudomonadota; class Gammaproteobacteria; order Enterobacterales; family Enterobacteriaceae; genus Buttiauxella; species Buttiauxella noackiae. The sequence continues at coordinate 79,402 of NZ_LXEO01000009.1, forward strand.
CTTTTGCAGTTTCAACAGGTGCCGCTTCAACGTGCGCTGTTTCAACTTGTGCAATTTCAACCACATGTTGCGCTTGAGCAGCAACTTCCTGAACAACAGGTTGTGAAATGATCACTTCTGGAACTTCTTGCTCGTGCGAGACGAAGACCGGGGTACGTTCAACATTATTGTCGAACTGGCCATCTTCCTGCGAACGGGCAACCGGATAACTAATCCAGGCTTTACCAGAGGCCAGTTCAGGAGAAGCACATGCTACGGTCAACGGCATTGGTGACTGTGTTGGGTAACGCTCGTCACGGTAGCGACGGCGGCGCTGACCACTAACACGTAAATGACGTGGAGAGCGGCGAGAACGGCGCGGCATACCATTAGAGTCGTTACGTGAATCGTTGTTGTCTTCTTGTTCAACAACAGGCTTCTCGATAACGGCCGGTAACGGAATAGTTGCAAGCTCAGTATGGGTAGCTGGTGCTGCGACTGTTTCAGTGATTTCAGGCGTTGCCACAGCCTGAACAGCAGAATCTTGAGCAGATTCGAAGCGAACTTTCTGGTTCAACTGACGCTGTTTACGACGAGGCATAACCTGGACGCGTTCTTCCTGCTCAGTCTCGACATCAACGTCTACAGTTTCATCACGTTGCAGAACTTTAACTTCTTGCTGAGCCTGACGTTTATCATCGCTACGACGACGGTTGCGCTCACGACGTGGTTGCTGCTCGTCGCGTGCTTTTGGCTTCTCAACTTCTTCAGCAACTGTTGGGCGGTTTTCACGCACTTCACTATTTTGCTGCTGACCCTGACGGCGATTACGGCGGTTATCGTCGCGATCGCGGTTTTCACGCGGCTCACGGTTGTCACGACTTTCGCTGCGGTTTTCACCACGGCCTTCGCCACGATTATCACGATCGCGGTTGTTGCGATCGCCACGGTCGTTACGGTCACGACGGTTATTCTGGCGACGGTTATTACGGCGATCCTGGTTTTGACGTTGGCCTTCAGTCTCAGCAGGTTTAACTTCCTGAACCTCTTTGCTTTCAGGTGTTGGTTCACCTGCGAACAGGTTTTTCAGCGCACTGAAGAAGCGGCTAAGCAAGCCAGGCTGCTCTGTTGTTGCTACTTTCGCAGTTACTGGTTTGGTAACTGGAGTTTGCACCGTGGTTGCTGCAGGAGCTGACTCAGGTGGGGCTGGCGGCACGTCAGGCATCACGAAGGTTGCCAGTGCAGGTTGCTCTGGGCGCTTACGCTCGGCGTACTCTTCTTCAGACGGCACAGCCATCTCTTCTTCATACCGCTTCGGCAGCATGTAGCTCAGAGTTTTGCTTTCTTCGCCTTTACGTACGCGCAGTACGGAATAGTGTGGCGTTTCCATCTGATCGTTAGGAACGATGATAGCTTTCACACCACCCTGACGGGTTTCAATCGCGCTCACTGCATCACGTTTTTCGTTCAGCAGGTAAGAGGCAATGGGTACAGGAACAATCGCGTGAACTTCCTGGGTGTTCTCTTTCAGCGCTTCTTCTTCAATCAGACGCAGAATGGAGAGTGCCATGGATTCGTTGTCACGTACCGTACCTGTTCCGCTACAACGCGGGCAGACGTGGTGGCTGGACTCGCCCAGAGAAGGGGAGAGACGCTGACGGGACATTTCCAGCAGGCCAAAGCGTGAGATATGGCTAATCTGGATACGAGCACGGTCCTGGCGTACAGCTTCGCGCAGACGGTTTTCTACCGCGCGCTGGTGGCGCACAGGCGTCATATCGATGAAGTCGATAACAATCAGGCCACCGAGGTCACGCAAACGCAGTTGGCGTGCGATTTCATCAGCTGCTTCAAGGTTGGTATTGAATGCCGTTTCTTCAATATCACCACCACGAGTTGCGCGCGCGGAGTTGATGTCGATGGCGGTTAATGCTTCGGTGGAGTCGATAACAATCGAACCGCCGGAAGGCAGGCGAACTTCACGCTGGAAAGCGGATTCAATCTGCGATTCAATCTGATAGTGGCTAAACAGCGGGATTTCACCGGTGTAGAGCTTAATTTTGCTGCTGAAATCAGGGCGACCCAAAGCACCGATATGCTGGCGAGCCAGTTCGAGCACTTTCGGGTTATCGATAAGAATTTCACCGATGTCCTGACGCAGGTAATCACGGAAAGCACGGACGATCACGTTGCTTTCCTGATGGATAAGGAATGGAGCCGGGCGATTTTCTGCCGCTTTCTGAATGGCTTCCCAATGTTTCAGACGGAAACTTAAGTCCCATTGCAGTGCTTCGGCGGATTTACCCACGCCAGCAGTACGTACAATCAGACCCATGCCATCGGGTAGTTCAAGAGAAGACAGAGCTTCTTTCAGTTCAGTACGATCGTCACCTTCAATGCGGCGGGAAATACCACCAGCACGTGGGTTATTAGGCATCAGTACCAAATAGCTACCTGCCAGGCTAATAAAGGTGGTTAAGGCTGCGCCTTTATTACCACGTTCTTCTTTATCAATCTGGACAATCACTTCCTGGCCTTCGCGCAAAACATCTTTAATGTTTGGACGACCATGTGATGAATAATTAGACGGGAAATATTCGCGGGCAATTTCTTTAAGAGGAAGGAAACCATGACGTTCCGCGCCGTAATCTACAAATGCCGCTTCCAGACTAGGTTCAATACGGGTGATTTTGCCTTTATAGATGTTGGCTTTTTTCTGTTCGTGTCCAGGACTTTCAATATCCAGATCGTACAGACGTTGCCCATCTACAAGGGCGACACGCAACTCTTCTTGCTGAGTCGCGTTTATTAGCATTCTTTTCATCGTAACTTACTCATTATTCTTACATTGGTGACAGAGCTACGGGCATGGTGACGCTGACCGGGAGTGAACCGATGGCCTCGTGACTAAACGCATTAAGTCGCCAACCTCACGGTTGTCGCTTGCTGAGAGGCGCAAAGTGTCGGTAGCCTGTATTTCATACGGAAATACAGCGCAATTATCGTGGGAATAACCTTAGAAAATTTCTTAAGAGTTGATTCCATTTTACCGGTCAGGCTGCAACCCGCAGCCCGCTAACTGCCTGAAAGTGCAATACGTCTTACGCCATTGCTGCGTGGATGAACATTCAGGCAAAACTGGTAATTCCGCAAAATTCCTTGTTCTAACAAGTATCAACACGGAAAACCGCAACATTATTCCATTGCTAACCTTATTATAGCAAGATGACTTTTGCCTTTGATGCCTCGTTTCTTACAGTTTTTTAACTCACTTTTTCGCTGCGTGTCGCAGAAATTTGAAAAAGGAGAGTCAGGCGACTTAAAACCAGGCAATTTCTCAGTTAAGCACATAAAAATGAGTGGCGCTATCCGCGCACGCTATTTAGAATCGCCGACCATGAAAACTCAGACTCCTTCAGTACAAATCGTTGCCATTTCGTCCGACGAAGCAGGGCAGCGTATCGATAACTTTTTGCTCTCGCGCTTAAAAGGCGTACCGAAAAGTATGATTTATCGCATTTTGCGTAAAGGCGAAGTGCGCGTGAATAAAAAACGCATCAAGCCTGAATATAAAATTCAGGATGGAGACGAAATCCGTATTCCACCGGTTCGCGTTGCTGAACGTGAAGAAGAGGCGGTTTCCCCGCATCTGCAAAAAGTGGCGGCATTGACTGATGCGATTCTCTATGAAGACGACCACATTCTGGTGCTAAATAAGCCATCGGGTACTGCAGTTCACGGCGGCTCTGGTTTAAGCTTTGGTGTGATTGAAGGTTTGCGTGCGTTACGCCCTGAAGCGCGTTTCCTCGAACTGGTTCACCGTCTGGACCGTGATACTTCCGGTATTTTGCTGGTTGCGAAGAAACGCTCTGCATTACGTTCGCTGCACGAACAACTGCGTGAAAAAGGGATGCAGAAGGATTATCTGGCGCTGGTTCGTGGCCAATGGCAATCGCATGTGAAAGCAGTGCAGGCTCCGTTGCTGAAGAATATTTTGCAAAGCGGTGAGCGTATTGTTCGCGTAAATAGTGAAGGGAAACCTTCAGAGACGCGTTTTAAAGTGGAAGAACGTTACGAGTTTGCCACACTTGTGCGTTGTAGCCCGATTACCGGGCGCACTCACCAGATTCGTGTGCACACGCAGCACGCAGGCCATCCGATTGCGTTTGACGATCGTTATGGCGATCGTGAGTTTGATAAGCAACTCGCAGGAACGGGTCTGAATCGCTTGTTCTTGCACGCTGCGGCCTTGCGCTTCACCCATCCTAATACCGGTGAAATTATGCGAGTTGAAGCACCGCTGGATGAGAAGCTAAAGCGTTGCCTTAACGTGTTGCGTAACGCACGCTAGTTTGCTGTCTTTAGGCTAAGCATTACGCTTGCCGAAAGAAAAAGGGTGGGTAAAGCTGTCGCTTTCCCACCCTTTTTTCACATCAAGAGTGGGTTACAGCCTTCATTGCACAGCATTTCGCACAAGCTAATCAGCGGCAGTCCAACTAACGTGTTTGGATCTTTTCCAGATAATCGTTCAAATAATGTGATCCCCAGTCCTTCACTTTTAAAGCTTCCTGCACACTGTAAAGGTTGCTCTTTGTGTACGTAATGGCGGATTTCTTGTTCACTCAAATGACGAAAATGCACATCAAAGGGCTCGCAAATCACCTGTAAATTTCCTGCAGCGGAATTATAAAGTGCCAGGCCGGTATAAAAAGTAACAATACTGTTACGCGCAATCAGCAATTGTTCGACTGCTTTTTCTTCTGTGTGCGGCTTACCGACGATTTTCCCATCTAAAACGCAGACTTGATCTGAACCGATAATCAGATGATTTGGATACTGCATACTTAACGCCTGTGCTTTGGCTTGCGCAAGGCGCATGACGAGTTGGCGGGCATCCTCACCGGGAATTGGTGTTTCATCGACCAATGGCGCTGCGGTGATAAAGGGCATACCGAGCTTTTCAAGCAGCTCTCGACGGTATGGCGAAGTTGAGGCCAGAACAATTTGCGTCATATTTTTTTCATTAATGATAGCGATCCGAGAAAAGGCATTTTAAACTATGCCACCGCAATGTGTGCGAATAAGTAGAAAAGGCACTGTTTACAGGCTTTTTCTTTGACTCTATGACGTTACAAAGTTAATATGCGCGCCCTATGCAAAAAGTAAAATTACCCCTGACTCTCGATCCGGTTCGTACGGCTCAAAAACGCCTTGATTACACGGGTGTTTACACACCTATTCAGGTAGAGCGTGTCGCCGAGTTTGTAGTCAGTGTAGACAGTGATGTGGAATGCGATATGTCATTTGCCATCGATAACCAACGCCTTGCCGTTCTTACTGGTGATGCGAAGGTTTCGGTAACATTGGCGTGTCAGCGTTGCGGAAAGCCGTTTGCCCATCAGGTTTACACACAGTATTGTTTTAGTCCGATCGTCAAAGACGAGCAGGCTGAAGCACTCCCGGAAGGATATGAACCAGTTCAGGTCAACGAATTTGGTGAAATCGATCTTCTGGCGTTGGTTGAAGATGAAATTATCCTCTCCTTGCCAGTTGTTCCGGTGCATGATTCTGAACACTGTGAAGTGTCCGAGGCGGACATGGTATTTGGCAAACTGCCTTCCGAGGCGGAGAAACCAAACCCATTTGCCGTATTAGCCAGTTTAAAGCATAAGTAATTAAGGAGTAAGGTCCATGGCCGTACAACAGAATAAACCAACCCGTTCTAAACGTGGCATGCGTCGTTCCCATGACGCGCTGACCACAGCAGCAGTGTCCGTGGACAAAGTTTCTGGCGAAACTCATCTGCGTCACCACATCACCGCCGACGGTTTCTACCGCGGTCGCAAGGTTATCGCTAAGTAATTGGCGATACCTTGAGACGTCTAACCCTTGCGTTAGATGCCATGGGTGGGGACTTCGGTCCTTCCGTGACAGTGCCTGCAGCATTGCAGGCACTGGACTCTAACTCTCAGCTAAACCTTCTATTAGTCGGCGACCCCGACGCCATCACGCCATTACTTGCCAAAGCTGATTTTGAAAAACGCTCACGTGCGCAGATAGTTCCTGCGGAGTCGGTTATTGCCAGTGATGCAAGACCTTCGCATGCGATCCGAAATAGTCGCGGATCCTCAATGCGAGTGGCGCTTGAGTTAGTAAAAGAAGGCCGTGCAGAAGCTTGCGTCAGTGCAGGAAATACTGGTGCTCTGATGGGCCTGGCCAAATTATTGCTCAAACCAATTGAAGGGATTGCGCGCCCGGCGTTGATGACGGTGTTGCCGCATCAGCAAAAAGGCAAAACAGTCGTGCTGGATCTTGGCGCGAATGTAGATTGTGACAGCAATATGCTGGTCCAATTTGCGATAATGGGTTCAGTGATGGCTGAGGAACTCCTCAGCATCAACTCTCCACGTGTCGCATTGCTGAATATCGGCGAAGAAGAGACGAAAGGTCTCGATAGCATTCGTGATGCTTCAGCTTTATTAAAAACAATGCCTTCTATCAACTATATTGGTTATCTTGAAGCGAACGAGTTGTTGACGGGAAAAACCGACGTGTTGGTGTGCGATGGTTTTGTCGGTAACGTCACCCTCAAGACGATGGAAGGGGTTGCAAGGATGTTCCTCTCGCTTTTGAAATCGCAGGGCGAAGGGAAAAAAAGGTCGTGGTGGCTAATTATATTGAAGCATTGGTTACAAAAAAGCCTGACAAGGCGATTCAGTCACCTCAACCCCGACCAGTATAATGGCGCCTGTCTGTTAGGATTGCGCGGCACAGTGATTAAGAGTCACGGAGCGGCCAATCAGCGAGCGTTTGTTGTCGCGATAGAACAGGCAGTGCAGGCGGTGGTGCGGCAAGTCCCTACACGGATTGCTGCCCGCCTGGAATCTGTATTACCCAAGAGTGACTGACGTACATGCATACGAAGATTATTGGTACTGGTAGCTATCTGCCAGAACACGTGCGTACCAACGCCGACCTGGAAAAAATGGTGGATACTTCTGACGAGTGGATTGTCACCCGCACAGGTATTCGTGAACGTCGAATTGCTGGACCAGATGAAACCGTTGCAACAATGGCTTTTGCTGCGGCTACGCGTGCGCTTGAAATGGCAGAAATCGATAAGTCTGAAATTGGGCTGATTATCGTTGCCACAACTTCTTCAACTCACGCTTTCCCAAGTGCTGCCTGCCAGGTTCAGGCAATGTTAGGGATCAAAGGCTGCCCTGCGTTTGATGTTGCAGCCGCTTGCGCAGGTTTTACCTACGCTCTGAGCGTGGCAGACCAATATGTGAAGTCCGGTGCAGTAAAACATGCGCTGGTTATTGGTTCTGATGTGCTGGCACGTACTTGCGATCCTACCGATCGCGGCACAATTATTATTTTTGGTGATGGTGCGGGGGCGGTTGTACTGAGTGCTTCTGAAGAGCCTGGTATCATTTCAACCCACCTGCATGCTGATGGTAGCTATGGTGAACTGCTGACGCTGCCGAATGTCGATCGCGTGAATCCCGAAAATTCGATTCATCTGTCGATGGCCGGTAATGAAGTCTTTAAAGTCGCGGTTACAGAGCTTGCGCACATTGTTGATGAAACCCTTGAGGCGAACAATTTGGATCGTTCCGATCTTGATTGGTTGGTTCCGCATCAGGCTAACCTGCGCATTATCAGCGCGACTGCGAAAAAACTCGGTATGTCACTTGATAATGTCGTCGTTACCCTTGATCGTCACGGTAATACCTCAGCAGCGTCTGTTCCGGCAGCGCTGGATGAAGCGGTACGCGACGGGCGGATTCAACGTGGCCAGTTGGTATTGCTCGAAGCCTTCGGTGGCGGCTTTACCTGGGGTTCAGCACTGGTTCGTTTTTGATTATTAGGGATTTAACCATGACTCAATTTGCTTTTGTTTTTCCGGGACAAGGTTCGCAAGCTGTAGGTATGCTGGCAGACATCGCGGCATCAAACCCTGTCGTTGAAGCAACCTTCCGTGAAGCTTCTGATGTGCTGGGCTATGATTTGTGGGCGCTGACCCAGCAAGGTCCGGCTGAAGAACTGAACAAAACCTGGCAAACTCAGCCAGCTTTGCTGGCAGCCTCTGTTGCATTGTGGCGTGTCTGGGAGCAGCAGGGTGGCAAAACCCCTGCAATGATGGCAGGACACAGCCTGGGCGAGTACTCTGCTCTGGTTTGTGCCGGCGTCATTGGTTTCGCAGATGCAGTCCGTCTGGTTGAATTACGTGGCAAATTGATGCAAGAAGCGGTCCCAGCGGGTACAGGCGCCATGTATGCCATTATCGGTCTTGATGATGCGTCTATTGCAAAAGCCTGTGAAGAAGCAGCCCAGGGCGAAGTGGTTTCTCCGGTGAACTTTAACTCACCGGGCCAGGTTGTGATTGCGGGTAACAAAGACGCTGTAGAACGTGCAGGTGTAGCTTGTAAAGCCGCCGGTGCAAAACGTGCTCTGCCACTGCCTGTTAGCGTGCCATCTCACTGTGCATTGATGAAACCCGCAGCTGATAAACTAGCTGTTGCGCTGGAAGATATTACTTTCAATGCTCCAGTTGTTCCGGTAGTGAACAACGTTGACGTGAAATGTGAAACCTCTCCTGAAGCTATTCGTAGCGCTCTGGTACGCCAGCTTTATAGCCCGGTACAGTGGACTAAATCAGTAGAATTTATGGCAGCGCAGGGTGTGACCCAGTTGCTGGAAGTAGGGCCTGGTAAGGTATTGACTGGCCTGACAAAACGTATTGTTGACACACTGACTGCATCGGCCATTAACGAGCCGGTAGCGATGTCAGCAGCGCTCGAGCAATAAGACGAGGAAAACCATGAGTTTTGAAGGAAAAATTGCGCTGGTAACCGGCGCAAGCCGCGGTATTGGCCGCGCAATCGCGGAAACCTTAGTGGCCCGTGGTGCGAAAGTTATCGGTACTGCTACTAGCGAAAGCGGTGCGCAGGCGATCAGTGATTATCTGGGTGATAACGGCAAAGGTTATATGCTGAATGTGACCGATCCGGCTTCAATTGAAGCTGTTTTAGGAAATATTCGCGCAGAATTTGGCGAAGTCGACATTCTGGTTAATAATGCCGGTATCACTCGTGATAACCTGTTAATGCGCATGAAAGATGACGAATGGAACGATATCATCGAAACCAATCTGTCATCAGTTTTCCGTCTGTCAAAAGCGGTAATGCGCGCTATGATGAAAAAGCGTCATGGTCGTATTATCACTATTGGTTCTGTGGTTGGTACCATGGGAAATGCTGGTCAGGCTAACTACGCTGCGGCGAAAGCGGGTCTGATTGGTTTCAGTAAATCTCTGGCACGTGAAGTTGCGTCACGAGGTATTACTGTAAACGTTGTTGCTCCGGGCTTTATTGAAACGGACATGACACGTGCGCTTTCTGATGAACAGCGTGCGGGTATACTGGCGGAAGTTCCAGCGGGTCGTTTAGGCGACGCAAAAGAAATCGCCAGTGCTGTTGCATTTTTAGCCTCTGACGAGGCGGGTTACATCTCTGGTGAGACCCTGCACGTCAATGGCGGAATGTATATGGTTTAACCGCAAGATAAAACTATTTGCGTTATTTGGGCGAATGCCCGCAAAATAGCGTAAAATCGTGGTATGACCTGCCGGGATTTAGTTGCATCTTTTTCAACATTTTATACACTACGAAAACCATCGCGAAAGCGAGTTTTGATAGGAAATTTAAGAGTATGAGCACTATCGAAGAACGCGTTAAGAAAATTATCGGCGAACAACTGGGCGTTAAGCAGGAAGAAGTTATCAACTCCGCTTCCTTCGTAGAGGACCTGGGCGCTGATTCTCTTGACACCGTTGAGCTGGTAATGGCTCTGGAAGAAGAGTTTGATACTGAGATTCCGGACGAAGAAGCTGAGAAAATCACCACCGTTCAGGCTGCCATTGATTACATCAACGGTCACCAAGCGTAAGTGAACATCTCCAGGCGGTCATTCGACCGCCTGAGTTTTATCTAAGTGTCCCACAAGTCCTATTTTTTCCCTCCCTGGAGGACAAACGTGTCTAAGCGTCGTGTAGTTGTGACCGGACTGGGCATGTTGTCTCCTGTCGGCAATACCGTAGAGTCTACCTGGAAAGCTCTCCTTGCCGGTCAGAGTGGCATCAGCCTAATCGACCATTTCGATACTACCGCCTATGCAACGAAATTTGCTGGCTTAGTAAAGGATTTTAACTGTGACGACATCATTTCGCGCAAAGAACAGCGCAAAATGGATGCCTTCATTCAATATGGAATTGTTGCTGGCCACCAGGCCATGCTGGATTCTGGTCTGGAAGTAACGGAAGAGAATGCAATCCGTATCGGCGCCGCAATTGGTTCTGGTATCGGTGGTCTGGGTCTTATCGAAGAGAACCACTCCTCGTTGGTCAACGGTGGTCCACGTAAGATCAGCCCATTCTTTGTGCCGTCTACTATTGTGAATATGGTGGCAGGTCACCTGACCATTATGTTCGGCCTACGTGGTCCAAGCATTTCCATCGCTACAGCGTGTACTTCTGGTGTGCATAACATCGGTCAGGCAGCGCGTATCATCGCTTATGGCGATGCAGACGCTATGCTGGCAGGTGGTGCAGAAAAAGCCAGTACTCCGTTGGGCGTAGGTGGCTTTGGTGCCGCACGTGCACTTTCTACCCGTAATGACAACCCACAAGCGGCAAGCCGTCCGTGGGATAAAGACCGTGATGGTTTTGTGTTGGGTGATGGTGCGGGCATGATGGTACTCGAAGAGTACGAACATGCTAAGAAACGTGGCGCGAAAATCTATGCAGAAGTCGTTGGTTTTGGTATGAGCAGCGATGCTTACCATATGACTTCTCCGCCAGAAACAGGGGCGGGGGCTGCACTAGCTATGGAAAATGCTCTGCGTGATGCAGGTATTACTCCGGGCATGGTGGGTTATGTCAATGCGCATGGCACCTCTACGCCAGCTGGCGATAAAGCTGAAACACAAGCGGTTAAGACTATTTTTGGTGAAGATGCGTACCGTGTTCTGGTGAGCTCTACCAAGTCTATGACCGGCCACCTGTTGGGTGCTGCTGGAGCAGTAGAGTCAATCTACTCCGTTCTTGCATTGCGCGACCAGGTCGTTCCACCAACGATTAACCTCGATAATCCTGATGAAGGTTGCGATTTGGACTTTGTTCCTCATGTTGCACGTCAGGTAAAAGGAATGGAGTACACCCTGTGTAACTCCTTCGGGTTTGGTGGTACAAACGGCTCGTTGATCTTTAAAAAGGTCTAAGTCGTTTTAATAAAGGGCTCGCTTGCGGGCCCTTTATACATCTCAACTAATCCCCTCTTGCTGCACATCTTTCACACTGGCACTCTTAACTCACAGAACGTTGAGGAGTTGTTATGTATTTAATCAATGGTGAGTTCTCGACCAGTTTGCCCGCAAACGACCGCGCCGTGCAGTTTGGCGATGGCTGTTTCACAACGGCACGGATCAAAGATGGTCGCGTTCGCTTTTTAGCGCAGCACCTTGGTCGTTTACAACAAGCCTGCGAAAAACTCCTGATCCCGTTTGCTCAATGGTCAGTGCTGGAAAGTGAAATGCAGCAACTGGCTGTGGCGCACCAACAAGCGGTGCTGAAAGTGATGATTACTCGCGGAAGCGGCGGACGCGGTTACAGTGCAGCAAATTGCCAGCATCCGACACGGTTACTCAGCGTTTCAGCTTACCCTTCATTTTATCCGCAATGGCGAGAGCAGGGTATTAGCCTTGCATTAAGCCCCATTCGATTAGGCATCAATCCGCATCTGGCTGGAATTAAACATCTGAACCGCCTTGAACAGGTACTGATTCGTACGCATCTTGAACAGACGCAGGCTCAGGAAGCCCTGGTTCTTGACAGTGACGGGTGGCTTACGGAATGCTGTGCCGCTAATTTATTCTGGCGTAAAGGATCTCAGGTATTTACCCCTTATATGGATAAATCTGGTGTAAATGGCACGATGCGCCAGCATATTATTGCCTGTCTTGCAGACTCACCCTGGCAAGTAACGCAAGTGCGGGAGCGTCCTGAAAGTCTGGCTCAAGCCGACGAGTTACTCATTTGCAATGCATTGATGCCGGTTGTCCCTGTGAATCAGGCTCAATTATGGCGATTTGAATCTCGCGAGCTTTATCAATTTTTAGCACCACTTTGTGAGTAACCGATTAACGATGAAAAAGATGCTACGTTTCTTTCTGCTGCTGTTAGTGATATTTGGCGTGGCGGCAGGTGTTGGCTTATACAAAGTCCGCCAGCTCGCTAATAGCCATCTGACGATTGCGCAAGAAACCATTTTCACCCTTAAACCTGGCACCGGTCGCCTGGCGTTGGGTAAACAGCTGTATGACGAAAAATTACTTAACCGGCCACGTGTATTCCAGTGGTTGCTTAAAGTTGAGCCCGACCTCGCTAAATTCAAAGCGGGGACTTACCGGTTTACACCGCAAATGACCGTGCGCGACATGCTAAAACTGTTAGCGAGCGGTAAAGAAGCGCAGTTCCCGATTCGCTTTGTGGAAGGCACTCGCCTGAGTGACTGGCTAAAACAATTACGCGAAGCTCCATATATTCAGCACACGCTTAAAGACGATAGTTACGCCACTGTTGCCGACGCCTTAAAATTCGAAAACCCGGAATGGGTCGAAGGTTGGTTCTTCCCGGACACCTGGCTGTATACCGCTAATACCACTGACTTAGCCCTGTTAAAACGTGCTCATGAGCGCATGGTCAAAGCGGTGCAGGCGGCGTGGGATGGCAAAAAAGAGGGGCTGCCGTACAAAACTCAGAATGATCTGGTCACTATGGCCTCGATCATCGAGAAAGAAACGGCTGTTGCAGCAGAGCGCGATCAAGTCGCATCGGTGTTTATCAACCGTCTGCGTATCGGCATGCGCCTGCAAACCGACCCGACGGTAATTTACGGCATGAGCGAAAGCTATAATGGTAAGCTGTCACGCAAAGATCTCGAAACGCCTACGCCGTATAATACCTACGTGATTAGTGGCATGCCGCCTGGGCCGATTGCAATTCCAGGCAATGCCTCGCTACAGGCTGCGGCTCATCCGGCGAAAACGCCGTATCTCTATTTTGTCGCTGATGGAAAGGGCGGCCACACATTTAATACCAACCTTGCAGGCCATAACCAGGCTGTACAGGTGTATATCAAAGCGCTGAAGGATAAGAATGGTCAGTAAATTTATCGTCATTGAAGGGCTCGAAGGAGCAGGGAAAACTAACGCGCACAACGTGGTAGTTGCGACCTTAAAAGAGCTGGGAGTCACCGATCTGGTGTTCACGCGTGAACCCGGCGGTACCCCCCTTGCGGAAAGATTGCGCGAGCTGACGCTGAACAACAAAGGTATCGGTGATGAAATCGTTACTGATAAAGCCGAAGTGCTGATGTTCTACGCGGCACGAGTTCAACTGGTAGAAACGGTTATCAAACCGGCATTGTCACGTGGAGCCTGGGTGATAGGCGATCGCCATGATCTCTCTACTCAGGCTTATCAGGGTGGTGGTCGTTGCATCGATCAGGAATTATTGATGGCGCTGCGTAACACAGTGCTTGGTGATTTTTACCCGGACCTGACTATTTATCTAGATGTCACGCCAGAAGTGGGTCTGACACGTGCGCGTGCGCGTGGTGAGCTAGACCGCATCGAACAGGAGTCTGTCGACTTCTTTAACCGCACCCGTGCGCGTTACCTTGAACTCGCCGCAGCTGACAGCCGTATTCATACGATTGATGCAACACAATCGTTGGATAAAGTGTCGCAAGACGTGCGCAACACTGTACTCGAGTGGGCTAAGGGGCTGGCGTAATGAAATGGTATCCATGGTTACGCGCGCCATTTGAGCAAATCCTGAGCCAATATCAGGCCGGGCGTGGGCACCATGCATTACTGCTTCATTCATTATCCGGTATGGGTGATGACGCGTTAATTTACGCACTTACCCGTTGGTTGATGTGCCAGAAACCGCAAGGCAGTAAAAGCTGCGGTCAGTGCCGTAGTTGCCAGTTGATGCAGGCTGGCACGCACCCGGACAGCTATGTGGTTGCGCCAGAGAAAGGCAAGTCAAGCCTTGGCATTGATGCCATTCGTGAAATTACTGAGAAGCTCTACAGCCACGCTCAACAGGGCGGGGCAAAAGTGGTCTGGCTTGAAGATGCAGGGTTACTCACCGAAGCGGCAGCCAATGCGCTGCTAAAAACACTTGAGGAGCCACCAGCGAATACCTGGTTTTTCCTGGGTTGCCGCGAACCGGCTCGTTTACCTGCAACCTTGCGTAGCCGCTGCCTGTTCTGGTATCTCACGCCACCAGACGAAACCTTTGCTCTGGCCTGGCTTGCGCGGGAAATCTCACTTGATAGCGCCCAGTTGCGTGCTGCGTTACGTTTAAGTTCTGGAGCACCAGCAGGCGCTTTGGCATTGCTGCAACCCGAGCAGTGGAAACATCGGCAGTTGCTGTGTGACAAACTCAATGAGGCCTGTGCGACCAAAAATATGCTGGCGTTATTGCCAGCGTTGAACAGCGATGATGCAGCTGTCCGTGTTCACTGGTTATGTTCTCTTTTGGTTGATGCACTAAAATGGCAGCAAGGGGCGACACCGTGGTTGACTAACGATGACCAACACTCATTGGTAGCAAACCTTGCCTCCATCGCAACCCCTGCGATGCTACAAGCTATACTGCATAGCTGGTTTTCATGCCGAGAAACACTGTTAAGTGTTGTGGGCGTGAACCGCGAATTAATGCTGACTGAACAATTGCTCACCTGGGAGCGTTTAATGCAACCGGGTGCTGTCCTTCCTACCTTCCATCTTTAAAGAGTATTTGTATGTTCCTGGTTGACTCACATTGCCATCTCGATGGCCTCGATTATCAATCCCTACACAAAAGTGTTGATGATGTTCTGGAAAAAGCTGCCGCGCGCGATGTGAAGTTCTGCCTTGCGGTTGCCACGACGCTGGAGGGTTATCGTAATATGCGCCAGTTGGTTGGCGAGCGTCAGAACGTCGCTTATTCATGTGGCGTGCATCCGCTCAATCAGGATGAAGAGTACGACGTGGAAGAACTTCGCCGTCTGGCCGCCGATCCAGGCGTGGTGGCAATGGGGGAGACTGGGCTGGATTATTTTTATACCCCGGAAACCAAGCCACGCCAGCAGGAATCATTCCGTCATCACATCCAGATTGGCCGCGAGCTTAACAAACCAGTGATTGTCCACACCAGAGACGCACGCGCCGATACTCTGTCGATCCTTCGCGAAGAGAAAGTGACAGACTGCGGTGGGGTACTACACTGTTTTACGGAAGACAGAGAAACTGCTGGAAAATTGCTCGATATGGGGTTTTACATTTCTTTCTCGGGCATTGTGACGTTCCGCAATGCAGAGCAACTCAGGGATGCAGCCCGTTATGTGCCACTGGATCGCATACTGGTGGAGACTGATTCACCTTATCTTGCGCCAGTGCCACATCGTGGCAAAGAAAACCAACCAGCGATGACTCGTGATGTAGCGGAATATATGGCGGTACTGAAAGGTGTTTCACTTGAGGAATTGGCCGTTGCGACGACAAAAAACTTCGCCACCTTGTTCCATATTCCTGACTCCCGCTTGCAATCCGCCTGATAATTCTAAGTTATTTTAAAGCTCGTAATTAATTATTGAAGCGAGTAAAGTTCACCGCCTCAAAAAGGGCGGTGAACGCCATTTTTGTAACATTCAGAAACGCGTTTTGTAAACTTATGAAAGTTTTTCACAGGGCTGTTTGAGAAACGTGATAGCCGTCAAACAAACTTTCGTCGATTTATTTTACTCTGCGTAATAAATCAAAAGGTACTTAGATGCCTGTTTATGGACCGGATCTCCCCCCAGTCCGATGCGCATAACGCGTAAAAAAAAGCACAAATACTCAGGAGCACTCTCAATTATGTTTAAGAATGCATTTGCTAACCTGCAAAAGGTGGGTAAATCGCTGATGCTGCCAGTATCCGTACTGCCTATCGCAGGTATCCTGCTGGGCGTCGGTTCTGCAAACTTCAGCTGGCTGCCAGCAGTGGTTTCTCATGTTATGGCGGAAGCGGGCGGTTCAGTATTCGCCAACATGCCGCTGATCTTTGCTATCGGTGTGGCATTAGGCTTCACAAATAACGATGGCGTTTCTGCATTAGCCTCTGTGGTTGCATACGGCATCATGGTGAAAACCATGGCAGTTGTTGCGCCTCTGGTTCTGCATTTACCTGCTGAAGAGATCGCAGCAAAACACCTGGCTGATACCGGTGTTCTGGGCGGTATTATCTCTGGTGCAATTGCAGCCTACATGTTTAACCGTTTTTACCGCATCAAGCTGCCAGAATACCTGGGCTTCTTCGCGGGTAAACGTTTCGTACCGATCATCTCTGGTCTGGCTGCGATCTTCATGGGCGTTGTGCTGTCCTTCATCTGGCCTCCAATCGGTACGGCTATTCAGACCTTCTCTCAGTGGGCTGCTTACCAGAACCCGGTTGTGGCATTCGGTATCTACGGTTTCGTAGAACGCTGCCTGGTACCATTCGGTCTGCACCACATCTGGAACGTTCCATTCCAGATGCAAATTGGTGAATACACCAATGCTGCAGGTCAGGTATTCCACGGCGATATCCCACGTTATATGGCAGGTGACCCAACTGCGGGCAAACTGTCTGGTGGCTTCCTGTTTAAAATGTATGGTCTGCCTGCTGCTGCTATCGCAATCTGGCACTCAGCTAAACCTGAGAACCGTGCAAAAGTCGGCGGTATCATGATCTCCGCTGCACTGACCTCGTTCCTGACCGGTATTACCGAGCCAATCGAGTTCTCCTTCATGTTCGTTGCTCCAATCCTGTACATCATCCACGCGGTGTTGGCAGGCCTGGCGTTCCCAATCTGTATCCTTCTGGGTATGCGTGACGGTACTTCCTTCTCTCACGGTCTGATTGACTTCATCGTGTTGAGCGGAAACAGCAGCAAACTGTGGTTGTTCCCAATTGTTGGCCTGTGCTACGCGGCGATTTACTACACCGTGTTCCGTGTGCTGATTAAAGCGCTGGACCTGAAAACTCCAGGTCGTGAAGACGCAACTTCAGAGACTTCTACCACTTCCACAAGCGAAATGGCACCAGCTCTGGTTAGCGCTTTCGGCGGTAAAGAAAACATCACTAACCTGGATGCGTGTATTACCCGTCTGCGTGTTAGCGTGGCCGACATTTCTAAAGTCGACCAGGCTGGCCTGAAGAAATTGGGTGCAGCAGGTGTAGTTGTAGCTGGTTCAGGTGTTCAGGCAATCTTCGGTACTAAATCCGATAACCTGAAAACTGAAATGGATGAGTGGATCCGTAACAGCTAACAAGTAGTTGGGGAGAACTGAGGGAGGCCATTGGCCTCCCTTTTTTATTGCCGTCATACTTCAAATAGCAGGGGGGGTTGGCTTCGCGCTCTCGCCCGAATCACTTACTGATTTAAGCTTATCGGGACTCGTTCTCTTGCCGCCTACCCTGAACATGAATTATTTAGGCTATGAATTAAATGGCAGATAGCTTGCGTCATCCGCCATTAAGGATGCTAGAAAGCGTAATTAGCGCTTACAGAGAAGTTGCGCGGCGCACCGTAAACGATGGAACGGCTGTCGATGTTGGTGTCGTAAGTTTTGTCGAACAAGTTATCGAGGTTCGCCTGAACGGAGAACGCCTTCGTGACTTGATAACGGGCAAATAAATCAACTAACGCATAACTGCCTTGTTCCGCACGGAAAGTACCGCCCGGTACTGGAACATCCGCCCACACATGGTCTTGCCAGTTGACGCCGCCACCGACAGTTAGCTCGCGCAGGGTTGGGATCCGGTAACTGGTGAACAATTTAACTGAAGTGCGAGGCAGGTTAGGGTTAACAGCTTTACCGTCGCTGTCTTCAGCAACATAGCGTGTCGCACCAAATGTCATCTGCCAGTCATCAGTCAGCGCGCCGTTGATCTCAAACTCCACACCTTTACTTACGGTACCATCAGCTTCGCGGTAGGCTGTCTCACCGTTGCTGTCAGGGATTACCATGCCAGTCGATTGTGCGAGGTTATCTTGCTCGATACGGAAGATGGCAAGAGAAGTGGTCAGACGGCTGTTCATCCAGTCAGACTTCACACCTGCTTCATAGTTGTTACCGGTGATTGGGGTGAGGTAGTTACCTTGCTCATCACGTTCGGTTTGCGGTTTAAAGACTGAGGTATAGCTTGCGTAAGTTGACCAGTCATCATTGATATCAAACACCACACCGGCGTAAGGCGAGGTGTTATTTTTCTCAAGTTCCTGGGTCAGGGTATGCAGGTTGTATTTGGTATAACGTGCGCCGACGATCACGTGCAAAGGGTCGGCTAGAGTGATGCGAGTCGCCATATAGGCAGACTTCTGGCGAACCGTATCTTCCTGAGCGAGACTCAACGGCGTCCAGTTTGTTTCCGGGAAGTTACCGTCATAATCATTGTAATTACCTAACTGGGTATCGCTGATATTTTCCCAGGAGCTGTAATAGGTGTTGTTCTGTTTGGTATAGCTGGTACCGATCATCAGTTCATGTTGGCGCCCTAAGAGCTCATAAGAGCCATTGGCAAAGGTATCGAGCGCATCCACTTTTCGCTTACCGGTGTTGTAACCCGTGCCACCTACATATGGGTAGGATGCGCCATACGGGCTAACCATCATGCCGCTGTTTTTATCTACCAGTCCGTCCAGGTAAAGCTGCTTACTCTCGAGGTCCATTTCCGTGTGTGTACCGTTCACCGTGAGCTGCCAGTCATTGGCAAACTTTTGCTTCAGGGTGACGAAGGTGCGCTGCGATTCTTTATCGTTGTAGGCCCAGTCAGGGGCCGTGCTGTAGCTGCGATCCGGATCAGTTTTGCTGCCATCGGTGTACCAGCGCGGAATGCCGCCCCATGTCGGACTGTTAACGTTGGTTTCCTGATAGTCATAACCGACTGAGAAACTGGTGGCCTCGGTCAAATCTGCATCGAGCACACCATAGAAGAATTTTTTCTTCTGATTGTAGCGGTCAAGCCAGCTGTCGTTATCCTGATAACCTGCAACCATACGGCCGCGAACATTACCGTTGTCGGTCAGTGGCGTAGACATATCAGCAACATAGCGCTGTTTATTCCAGCTTCCATATTCTGCCGAAACGTTGGTCTGGAATTCACGACTATCGGCATGTTTACGCACCATATTGACGGCAGCTGAAGGGTTGCCGGAACCGGTCATCAGGCCATTAGCACCACGGACCACTTCAATCTGCTGATACATCGCGGTATCTGTCAGGGCGTCGCCCAGGTTCCAGCGCGATTCAAACAGCGTTGGGATGCCATCGACCATATAGTTATCTATTAAAAATCCGCGCGAGTAGAAGTTGCTGCGGTCGGAGTCGGCAACACTTTCTGATATGCCCGTGGTGTTTTTCAGTACATCGCCCAGTGACTCCAGATTCTGGTCCTGCATGCGCTGTTCGCTGATGATGCTAACGGACTGCGGAATATCACGCGGTACCAGCAACATTTTCGTTCCGCTGGTGGTGGTTTTGACACTGTAATCCTTCTCTTCTGTATCGGGTGTATTAGACACCGAGTTTTCGACAACCAGCGTTTCTTCTGCATTTTGAGTGGCAGAGAGCGCGGTAGAAGGAAGGAGTGCGAAAGCAATACAGGATGCCAGCATAGAAATAGCGCTGGCAGGTGCGCGCTGCCCATCCCTGGTAGAAATGGTTAAAGACATCTTAAACCCTTAATGAATTGTTGGAGGTTGTGTCTCTGCGCCAAAGGAATCCGGTCGCGGAGTACATAGAGTGTTTGCGATTTTATTTATTTCATACGAATGAAAATGAAAATGAGAAATATACTCATTCATTAACTGGCTGTAAACATATGTTACAGCTCAAATGAAATATCGTTTTAATCATGAGAAGTGCAGGGTTTACGAAAGATCTGAGAAGAAGGTTGCCCAAAGAGTGATAAAGAAATAACGGGTTGAGGTTGAAAGAGCACGAGTAACTCGCTCATACTCTTACGTTATGCCTTTAAGGCTGTGCGCGCAGCGACTTAAACGAGCAATTAGTCAGCAATTAATGAATAAAGGTAACGTCATGGCCGAAGAAACTATTTTCAGTAAAATTATTCGCCGCGAGATTCCGGCAGATATCGTTTATCAAGATGAGTTAGTTACTGCATTCCGTGACATATCGCCGCAGGCACCTACCCACATCCTCATTATTCCGAACATACTGATCCCAACAGTGAATGATGTCACTGCTGAGCATGAACTGGCGCTGGGGCGCATGTTGACCGTTGCTGCAAAAATTGCTGAGCAAGAAGGGATTGCTGAAGATGGCTATCGTCTGATCATGAACTGTAATCGTCATGGCGGGCAGGAAGTTTATCATATCCACATGCATCTGCTGGGCGGCCGCGTGCTGGGGCCGATGCTGGCGCATAAAGGATAAGTTGATGAAAAATAAACCGCTGTTAACGCTACTGGCCGTCATTGTGATGGCTGGGTGTAGCTCCAAACCGGCTATCCCTGTCAATGATGGGCAAACGCTGGTCATGGAGGCATCTGTGCTTGCGGCGGGGGTCAGTGCTGAAAAGCCTGAAATTTCAACTGACAAGGGGGCCACTGTTTCTCGCAGCCAGCTATATAATGAACAGTCTAATCCGGTCATCATCAACTATCGTTTCTATTGGTATGACGAAAAGGGTCTTGAGATTCATCCTCTCGAGCAGCCACGCACGATTACGTTACCAGCGAAATCAAGCGTTTCGGTCTCATCCATAGCCAGTTATCCAGACGCACGTAAAGTTCGTCTTTCTCTCTCTTTGTAAGGGGTGAATTTTGATTAAGGGAATCTATCGTTATCTGGTTATTCTCGCTGCGGCGATGATTTTATCCGGGTGTATTAATCGTGGAGAAGCGCCTGCACCAGTGGAAGAAGTGAAACCTGTTCCACAGCAACCCGTAGAGCCGCCGCCAACTGTTCCAACAGTGCCAACTGTACCCACTCAGCCAGGCCCGATTGAACAACCACAACCTACCATTCCTGCAACACCAAAAGTGCGCACCTACGATTGGGGCAGCACCATGCAGCCTATGGTTGGAAAAATGCTGCAAGCCGATGGTGTGACAGCCGGTGGTGTATTACTGGTGGATAGCGTAAATAACCACACTAATGGTTCACTGCAAACCAGCAAAGCGACGGAAGCACTGCGTGGTGCGCTGGAGAACAATGCCAAATTTACCCTTGTTTCAGCACAACAACTTTCGTTGGCGAAACAGCAATTAGGGTTATCACCGCAAGACAGTCTTGGATCGCGCAGTAAAGCGATTGGCATTGCCCGTAATGTTGGCGCGCAATATGTGCTCTACAGCAACGCCAGCGGTAATGTGAATGCGCCGACGCTGAAAATGCAGTTGATGTTGGTACAAACTGGCGAAATTATCTGGTCAGGAAGCGGTGCTGTACAACAAACTCAATAATTCGACACTGCAACGTTTGATTGAGAAGTACCTTCCGGCGGCTCAGGCCGCCGGTTGCTTTTCTCATCTTCAGGGATTAAGCGGCGGCAGTCTGCATTTCAACCTTGGAAGGGAAGAATATGTCGCCCGGCATCAGCTTGCCGCGCCAATGCCTGGGGTTTCTCTCAGCAGACAGCATCGGGCTCTGAGACGCCTTCCTCCTGGAATAGGTCCTCGGCCCGTTTGTCTGGCTGAAGGCTGGCTTATCGTTGAATGGTTAAATGGGGAGGTGAAATCGGAACTCCCCTCACTGCAAACGCTCACTTCGTTACTGTATGATTTGCATCGTCAACACTGTTTTGGCTGGCGAATCAGTTTGTTGCCATTACTTGAGCATTATTGGCAAAACACAGCATCAGAACGAAGAAGTTTGCTCTGGCTACGGTTGTTGAAAAAAATGAAGCGGCAAGGCGAACCTAAGCCGTTGCGTCTGGCACCGCTGCATATGGATGTTCATGCCGGAAACCTGGTAAATCAGTCAGATGGTATCAAGCTTATCGACTGGGAATATGCCGGTGATGGGGATGTAGCACTGGAATTGGCGGCAGTCGCGCTGGCTAATAACATTGTTTGCGAGCGGTTGGTTCATGCTTACGCGAAGTTAAGCCATATTCCATTACAAGTGCTAGTCCAGCAGGTTGCGCGTTGGCAGCCCTGGGTCATTATGCTGATGGCATCCTGGTATGAATGTCGTTGGTCGCAAACGCAGGATAAAACATTTTTAACTCTTGCAGATGAGGCCTGGAGCCTGCTGTGGAATAAGAATTGATAAAGAGAGGTTGATGTGGGTCCGGTAATGTTAGATGTGGCAGGCTTTGAGCTGGATGCCGAAGAGCGTGAAATTCTAAAACATCCACTTGTTGGTGGGCTGATTCTGTTTACCCGCAACTATCACGATCCTGAGCAACTGCGTGAACTGGTGCGCCAGATTCGTGAAGCTTCCCGCAATCGTCTGGTGGTTGCTGTTGACCAGGAAGGTGGCCGTGTTCAGCGTTTTCGTGACGGCTTTACCCTTTTGCCTGCTGCTCAATCTTTTGCTGCATTGCATGGTCTGGAGCAGGGAGGCAAACTGGCTGAGGAAGCGGGCTGGTTGATGGCGTGTGAAATGATTGCCATGGATATCGACATCAGCTTCGCGCCCGTGTTGGATATCGGCCATATCAGCGCCGCGATTGGTGAGCGTTCATATCATGAAGATCCGCGCAAAGCGCTCGCGATGGCAACTCGTTTTATAGACGGGATGCACGCAGCCGGTATGAAAACGACGGGTAAACACTTCCCTGGGCATGGCGCCGTCACTGCGGATTCTCATAAAGAAACACCTCGTGATCCGCGTGAAGAGGCGCAGATCCGCGAACACGATATGCAGATCTTCCGCACGCTGATTACCGACAACAAACTCGATGCGATTATGCCTGCGCACGTCATCTATACCGATGTCGATCCCCTTCCAGCCAGCGGTTCTCCGCACTGGCTGAAAACGGTGCTACGTGGTGAGCTTGGCTTTAACGGCGTTATCTTCTCTGACGATTTGTCGATGGAAGGAGCCGCGATTATGGGCAGCTATGCTGAACGTGGACAGGCATCTCTGGATGCAGGTTGCGATATGATCCTGGTCTGCAATAATCGTAATGGTGCGGTCAGCGTGTTAGATAACCTGTCTCCGGTCAAAGCAGAGCGTGTTACAGGTTTGTATCATAAAGGTTCATTTACCCGTCAGGAGCTGATGTCATCAGCGCGCTGGAAGGAAGCAAATCAGCAACTTGAGGCGCTGCATGAGCAGTGGCAAGCCCACAAGGCGGGTCTTTAACTCCTCGGGCCAAATGGCCTGAATTCGTGTGGTGAGGATGCAATGATTATCTATTTACACGGTTTCGACTCTAATAGTCCTGGTAACCATGAAAAGGTGCTGCAACTCCAGTTTATCGACCCGGACGTGCGGCTTATCAGCTACAGCACGCGGCATCCTAAACACGACATGCAACATCTGCTCAAAGAAGTCGACAAGATGCTGCAACTGAGTGCCGATGAGCGCCCACTGATTTGTGGCGTTGGGCTTGGTGGTTTCTGGGCGGAACGCATCGGTTTCTTGTGTGATATTCGTCAGGTGATTTTTAACCCGAATTTGTTCCCGCAAGAGAACATGGAAGGCAAAATCGATCGCCCTGAAGAGTACACCGACATTTCGACAAAATGCGTGCAAAACTTCCGTGAGAAAAACCGCGATCGTTGCCTGGCGATTTTGTCGCGTAATGATGAAGCGCTGGATAATACCCGCGCCGCAGAATTGCTACATCATTACTATGAAATTGTATGGGATCAGGAACAGACCCATAAATTCAAAAATATCTCACCACATTTGCAGCGCATAAAAGCTTTCAAAACTCTCGGCTAGCCGGGGCTTAAAGATGTAAAAGTGAAAGGGTCAGCCATGTGCTGGCCCTTTTTGTTTATCTTTTCGGCATAAAAATTTGATGCACATCAATTTTGGTATGACCAATACACCATCCATGTTATTCTTTGGTCACATTAGTGAGTTTGTTTAGGTAACTTGTTGTTAATTAAATGCTATTTCCATAACCTTTAGTTAACAATTGGTTAATATTTTAAGGGGGTCACTTTGACTACGCCATTAAGAAAGATTGTCATTGTCGGTGGTGGTGCTGGCGGACTTGAACTGGCCACTCAGCTCGGTAAAAAACTAGGCCGTGGTAAAAAAGCGAAAGTCACGCTTATCGACCGTAACCACAGTCATTTGTGGAAACCGCTATTGCATGAAGTCGCAACCGGTTCACTGGATGAAGGTGTGGACGCGCTTAGCTATCTGGCACATGCCCGTAATCATCACTTCCAGTTCCAGCTAGGTTCAGTGGTTGATATCAACCGTGAAAGCAAAACCCTGACGCTCTCAGAATTGCGTGATGATAAAGGGGAATTGCTGGTTCCTGAACGCAAAATCCCTTATGACACGCTGGTGATGGCGCTGGGTAGTACTTCCAATGACTTCAATACGCCAGGCGTGAAAGATAACTGTATCTTCCTTGATAACCCGCACCAGGCGCGTCGTTTCCACTCCGAAATGCTGAATCTGTTCCTCAAGTATTCTGCAAATCTGGGTGCCAGTGGCAAAGTGAATATTGCTATCGTTGGTGGCGGGGCAACCGGTGTTGAGCTGTCTGCGGAACTGCACAACGCAGTAAAACAGCTGCACAGCTACGGCTACAAAGGCCTGACGAACGAAGCGCTGAATGTAACGCTGGTGGAAGCTGGTGAACGTATTCTGCCTGCGCTGCCACCACGTATTTCAGCAGCGGCTCACAGCGAGTTAACTAAACTGGGCGTGCGCGTTCTGACGCAAACTATGGTTACTTCTGCAGATGCAGGTGGACTCAATACCAAAGATGGCGAGTATATCGCAGCAGATCTGATGGTTTGGGCTGCAGGTATCAAAGCGCCGGACTTCATGAAAGATATTGGTGGTCTTGAAACTAACCGTATCAACCAACTGGTGACTGAGCCTACGCTGCAAACCACCCGCGACCCTGATATTTTCGCGATTGGTGACTGTGCATCCTGTGCGCGTCCTGAAGGGGGCTTTGTGCCTCCACGTGCGCAAGCCGCACACCAGATGGCCTCATTGGTTCTGACCAATATTCTGGCGCAGATGAAAGATAAACCGCTGAAGTCCTATGTTTATAAGGATCACGGTTCACTGGTTTCGCTGTCTAAGTTCTCAACTGTGGGTAGCCTGATGGGTAACCTGATGCGCGGCTCGATGATGGTAGAAGGGCGTATGGCACGTTTCGTTTATATCTCGCTATACCGTATGCACCAGGTGGCACTACACGGTTACTTCAAAACCGGCCTGATGATGTTGGTGGGCAGTATTAACCGCGTGATTCGTCCGCGCCTGAAACTGCATTAATCCAGTTTCCATGAGATCTCTAAACCCGGCCTTGAGCCGGGTTTTTTCATTTTATATAGCAGCATAAAAATCCGTAAATTAGCCTTTCATGCTTAGGATTCCTCTCAAACACATATTTCTAACCTATGAATCCGCATTTTTCATCCGTTGTCTGATTTGTGGAAAGCCTCCTTTGGTTGCAAAATTGTAAGCAATTGCACAATCAGGAGGATGTCCTGTGAATAAATCAATGGTAGCGGGTATTGGTATCGGCGTGGCCGCAGCACTGGGTGTGGCAGCGGTTGCCAGCATGAATGTTTTTGACCGTGGTCCTCAGTACGCACAGGTGGTGTCAGCGACACCCATCAAGGAAACGGTAAAAACACCACGTCAGGAGTGCCGCAATGTAACGGTAACTCACCGTCGTCCGGTGCAGGATGAGAACCGCATTCTTGGTTCTGCTCTGGGAGCTGTTGCAGGCGGTGTTATTGGTCATCAGTTTGGCGGTGGGCGCGGTAAAGATGTTGCAACGGTAGCAGGTGCATTAGGTGGTGGTTACGCAGGTAACCAGGTTCAGGGTGCAATGCAGGATCGCGACACCTACACAACTAGCCAGCAGAAATGCAAAACCGTCTATGACAAATCAGAAAAAATGCTTGGTTACGACGTAACCTATCGCATTGGCGAGCAGCAGGGCAAAATCCGTATGGATAAAGACCCTGGTACGCAGATCCCACTGAATGATAAAGGCCAGTTAGTTTTAAACAAAATCTAACGGTTATAAATTGATCGCTAAACGCCCAGGTCATTAATGACTAGGGCGTTTTAGTTACGACTCAGTCGATTAATTCCATCCCTGTTTTCCGCGGCGTGCATAAGGTAAGACAGACAATAAAGCCAGAATAGCCAATATCAGACCGATCCATAAAGCTGAGCGTAATCCATACCCAGAAGAAATAGCCATTCCACCTAAATAAGAACCACCACCTAATCCAATATTAATGACAGAAGTATGAACAGCATTTACCATTGGGCCCGGATGCGCCACGCTAACAATACGTGCCATCATTGCTGGATTCATTGGCACACCCGATAAACCGATAAGTATAACTGCCAGAATAGCGATTGATTGATATTGTACAAATAGCGCCATGCCTAGCAAAGAAATACTCAATACCGTTAAACCGACGACCATCACCGCTAAACTATGGCGATATGCCAGGCGCCCCGTTACCATATTTCCGATAATATTTGCCAACCCGTAAAGCATCAGAATGAAGGGGACTGTTTGTATGGTAAATCCGCTAACATCCATCAGTACTGGGACAAAATAACTAAATGCAGCAAAACTTGCGCCTAAAATTAAACAGCTGGTTGTACAGGCTTTCCAATAGGCTTTATTTTTAAATGCCTTAATTTCTTCGGCCATTTTGATAGAGGCGCCGCCGGTCATCTGTGGTAATAAGCGAACTAATGCCAACAAACACACTAAAACCAGCACAGCAACTAGCCCAAAACTCATTTTCCAGCCCCAGTACTGGTCAATAATGGTCGCGATTGGCACACCAAATACATTGGATACCATAAAACCTGCAATCACTATTGAGGCAGCCCTTGGGCGATTTTCTATAGTTACAAGGGCCATACTTGTGGCGAGAGAAAGGCTTAAACATCCGGCACATAAAATACCTGTCACAATTCGAATAGCCACCAGAACATTGTAATCAGACACAAAGACACTTAATCCTTGCACGACAACATATAATCCTAATAACCATAATAACGTCGCACGGTATGGGGCTTTAAATTTAAGGAAAGCGTAAGTTAATACTGGGCCGCCTAGCATAACGCCGAATGCGTAATACGAAATCAAGTGCCCAACTTCACCAACGGTAACACCAAATGCTTCAGATAGCGTGGTCATCATGCCGGCTACCATTAATTCTGCTGTACCTAATGAAAAAATGGCCAACCCTAAAATATATACGACTAATGGCATAGCTTTTTATTTTCTCCCTTTATTGGAATGTTCGTTACAAAAATGGATGTGGAAAATTGATGAACTTTACGCTTGAATTTATAAATTGATTAACAGACCAGCGACGACATCTTCGAGGATTTTTCTATCTGAGATATTTTTATTTAGCACACGTAAACCGTAATAGCCCGCCATAAAGCCTCTTGCCATTTCGACGGGCGATGCTTTATTGCCTAGTTCACCGCTTTGTTGACCTTCGATAAATACTGCAACCAGCGTTTGTTCTAAGCGTTGACGATATTCATTATTCAGACCGGCAACAGCTTCATCTTTGCTGCCCATCTCCAGGGCTGAAAATAAAACCATAGCATCATGCTGTTCTGGAAGAGAAAGATCTTCGGCAATACCCCAAAGTAGCAGAGTATGTAATCGCTCTTTCACCAGACCAGATTGTGTGAGTATTGCTAATTGTGCTGACATAGTTTGCTCATGGCTGCGCAACAAAGCTTGCTCGTACAGAGCTTGCTTGCTACCAAAGGCATTATATAAGCTTCCCCGCCCTAGTCCTGTGCCATCGCATAAATCTTGCGCAGAGGTACCTGCATAACCATTGGCACTAAAAACAGCGACAGCAGCATCAATGACATCCTGATCTTCGAACTTGCGCGGACGACCGGGAAAGGTTGGTTTTTCAGCACTCATAGGGGTGGGGGACTTGAAATGAGTTGAGGCGGCATAGTATTGATTATGGAACGATCAGTCAAATACTTTCCGTTGAAAAAATTAACAGTGATGCGCTGGCTGATTCTCCTGGGAATGGTCATGCACCACTGCTTTCGTTTTTACTAATGACAACCACGTAATTGTTGCTGTAATTCCAGGAGCGCAGTCACCTCAACTATCCGCCGCTGAGTACAGGCAGGGACTTGTTCGGCGGCACGGGCGAAGAGTCTGTTTTCGCCAAACACCACATCCAGTAAGCAGCGATCATATAACGGCCCAGCGATGAGATTGCGTTCGCTGTTTTGCGTTGAAATTCGCTCAACCACTTCATTCGTACCTTCACGGTCGATATTAATAATTTGCCCGTCATGAAGATGAATCCGCATCCCTTTTTGGCCACCGGCAGGCCCGGCATATTTATTAAGATGGAGCGTAAATGGAATGCCGCTCATAGTTCCGATTAACAGCGCCGCGCCCTCAGCGGTCGTAAAATCACCGACTGAAATCGCATTTCCTAACCGATCCCGGGCGTAACTGAGCTCAACGCATAATTTGTCATTGCCACCCAACTGTTGGACGGTTTCACGCATCATGGCGAGAATATGGGTGCCGATATCAACAATTACGCCATCAGGGTGGCGTAACTGGCGGGTATCTGCCTCACCCGTAGCAAAGTTCAACGCAATAGGTTCTCCAGCAGCATTAAAGCCGCTGGGTTCAAGCAAGAACGCTTCGATATGGCTTATTTCATTGATATTATTAATATATTGGCAAGCCTGAGTGCGCACCATCCAGTGATCTAACGCCAGAACACGCGCGGCTTTCCGGGGATCTGCTAGCAACGTTTTTAGTTGTTCAAGCTGCGCAAGTGTGGCGGAGACTGGCTTTTCAACCACAATGACGGGAACTTTGCTTTGCAGCACCGTTTCAAGCACCGGTAAGTGGTGAAGTGAGGAGGTGGTTATCAGCACGACGTCGAGCGGCAATGCCAGTAATGCATCCATTGAATCACAACGTTTAACACCGTCAACTTGCCTCGCCGGGTCAGCATCGTAACCAAACAATTCGATAGAAGGGAGTGACATGCGGCGTAGCGCCGGAAGATATGCTGTTTCGATAACCGAACCTAAACCAATAATACCTGCCAACATATAAATACCTTACCAAATAGAAGTCGTGCCTATCGTTAGAGTCCGTATGTTTTAAATGACTATTGCGCTGGGGTCGAGTGGGATTTTGTGTACGAGGGTAAAAAGCTGACTGGTTTTTAGCCAGTCAGCGGGTATTAGCTTAGAACAAGAACGAGTAATTCACACCGTAAGTGCGTCCACGGCCCTTGTATTCGTACAGTGAAGGGCTGCCGTAAGTTGGGCTATACAGCAGCGGTGCGCGCTGGCCCCACACGGTGGTGTAATCTTTATCCAGCAAGTTTTCGATGCTGAAGCTCAGTTTGCCTAATGGTAGAGCGTAGCTTCCAATAAAGTCGACGGTGTTATAACCATTAATCTTATTGTCGCTGGCGTCGGTTAAATCAAAGGTTTGCTGGCTTTGAACGCGCAGGCTCCATGGGTCTGGCGCCCAGCCGACATAAGCGGTGGCTTTCGATGGGCTTGCGTAAATCACGTCCCATTTCTGCCATTTACCATCCACTTTGGTTTCGGACTTCAGCACGTTGAAGTTAACGCCGGTGCTCCAGTTGGAGTCCGGAATAAAGTAATCCACCGCACCTTCAACACCGTAAATACGACGTTTGTCATCTTCCACATTGATGGTCATATCTGCACGGTTGATGGAGATAGACTTGTCGGACAATGAGTAGTACGCCGCAATCTGGCTACGCAGACTGTCGCCGGTATAACGCCAACCCAACTCATAAGAATCGACCTTGATCCCCTGAAGTTTTGACTGCCCAACGTTCACGCTATTTACCAGTTGGTAATGACCATTCACCAGACGGTAAGTGCCATTGCCGTAGTATTTGCCTGGATCTGGCAGCTCCACGCCTTGCGAGAAGTTAAACCACGCTTGTTGGCGTTCAGTGATGTGCATCAACAGACCGGCATTGAATAACGCGTTGTCGTAATCAGTGCTGCCGCCAGGAATTGCGTCCGCAGACCGAGCGATGCCGTTTGCGATACCTTGTTGCTGAGTAAAGCCGACAAAGTCATCGACTTTGTTCTCAGTCCACTGATAGCGCACGCCGCCGCTAACGGTAAACAGGTCGTTGATGTCATAGCTGGTTTGCAGGAACGGTGCGAGGTTCGTGATGGTGTACCCCGGATAGCGCCCGGTGGTGTAAATACTTTGGTTATTCAGGCCACCTGAAGCGTTCGCTTTCGCCAGATCAAAGAACATTTGGTTGGAGGTAAAGCTCTCGTGATCGGCATCAACTCCATAGGTAATCTGCCAGCCATCAATTGGTTGGCTGGTGAGAGCCAGTTTCGCACCGTACTGATCGGTATCCTGCTGGGAGGCTGAGAAACTGGTTACGGCTCCACGCGTGAGCGTCGGGAATGGATAGAAGGTCAGTGACTCATCACGGTAGTAAATTTGCCCAACCACTTCCTGGCCGAGGAAGTCGCTGTTGGAATATTGCAGGCTAATCAGATGGCGTTCGGTACCAGGAATGCGGTCAGAATTAAGCTTGTCACTGACAAACGCGTTGCCGTTGCCGGTCACTGCTGAGAAATTTTCACCCAGATTCAGCCCGTAATCATCGTCTCCCTGGCTCTTGTAGTATTGCGTCACCACCTGCAATTGCTGGGTTTCATCAATGTTTATTGTGCCGGTACCCATCACATCCAGACGGTCGGAATACTGTAAACCGGTTTGCGTGTTATCGAGCAAAGTCTGGTCGCCATTGCCATCAAACCAGCCACCAAATTTCTGATAAGCCACCGATAAACGGCCAGAGGCATTATCGTTACCGCCAGATATGGCGCTGGCGACACGTTCATCATGATCTTTACTGCTGTTAAAACCAGACTTAATCCCGGTTTCAAATTCGACCTGAGTGTCAGGCTGGCCCTTTTTCGTCACGATGTTAATCAAGCCACCAGTGCTACCACCGCCGTACAGCGAAGTTGCACCAGAGATAACTTCGATATGTTCGATGTTAAAAGGGTCGATAGAGTCGAGCTGGCGGCTATCGGTACGGGAAGAGTTCAGACGAACGCCATCCACTAAAACCACGATAGAACGTCCACGCATATTCATGCCGTAGTTGGTACGACTTTGGCTGCTGACATCCAGACCGGGAATTAACTGTGCAAGTGCGTCTTTCAGCTCCTTACCTCCCTGAATCTGTTGCTCAAGCTCGGTGCCTTCAATAACCCAGGTGGTCTGCGCCATTTCAGCCACCGTACGGTGCATACGGTTGGCAGAAACCAGAATATTTTCTTCGGAAGTTTGCTGCGCGAAAGCCGGAGCCATCATCGCCAGAAGCAGAGGGTTAAGCACCCAGCGTGCGTTTTTATGCATCATCATCATTCCTTGGATGGGAAAATATTAACATTTGAAAATGTTTTGAAATAAGAACGAGCTGAATTTTGCCGATAACGTTTCTCATTATCAATCTCAATTGATAGTATTTCTCAAATTAATCTTATGAATAATCATATGATTTCTGTGGGTTACTTTTTCGGGCTTAGGCAAGACAAGGCAAAGGAGTTGAAATGGCAGAGGTACAAAGCTACAGATTGTTTAATGTGCGGCTAATGCATAAATCACACGTTTCACCTTCGCTGTTGAGTCTGGTATTTGGCGGTCCGGATGTGGCAAACATGAAATGTGATTCGCCCGATCAGCGAATCAAAATGTTGTTCCCGTCTGAAGATGGCTCAATTCCTAACTTGCCAGACCACGGGCAGTGGTATTCGTTGCTGCAAGAATTACCTAAAGAAAAGCGGCCAGTTGTGCGTACCTATACCTTGCGCCGCGTTGACCGCGAGCGTCAGGAAGTGACGGTTGAATTCGTGAGCCACGGCACGGAAGGGCCAGCCTCCGCATGGGCGATTAGCTCGCAACCTGGTGACAAAATACAAATTGTTGCACCGAATGCTGAGTATCCGGCAGACAGCGGCGGTTATGAATGGACGCCACCTGTGGGTTTACGCCAGGGGTTAATTGTTGCGGATGAAACGGCAATGCCTGCGGCGCGAGGCATACTTGAACTCCTGTCGAAACAGCAACATCCGCCAGAAATTCAGGCGTTTTTTGAAGTCCCGGAGCAGGGGGACTGTGTGGATTTAAGTGAATTTGGTTTTGCGAAAATTCATTGGTTGCCGCGAAAGGCTGTTAACGCAAGGCATGGGGAGTGCTTGCTCAAGGCGGTGAGTCAATGTGCCCAGCTTCCTGAAACTGCTGGAATTACAGAAACAGTTAATGAAGAGTCTGAAGGTGAACTGTTGTGGGATAAAGCCACTACAGCCAGTAACGCCTTTTACGGCTGGGTTGCGGCGGAATCATCCGTTGTGAAAATGCTGCGCCGTTATTTAATCGGAGAATGCAGTGTGAGCCATGACGCTATCAACTTTATGGCCTACTGGAGCAAAGGGCGAGAGCATTAAGGCAAACGAAAAGGGCGGCAAATGCCGCCCGATATTCAGACTTTCTTCAGCTCTGGTAATAGCCGCATCGTGGTGCTGACTATCTGCATCAGCTCTGCGTAGCTTGCGTTTTCACGGGCACTGACCGACATCCCCTGAATGATACAGCACAGGTACTTCGCCAGTTTGTGAACACAACTGCTGGCCGGAATCTCACCTTTCTGCTGACGTTTTTCCAGGAAATGCACCAGCGTCTTTTCTTGCATTGCATGACGGGCTTTGATGACCGTAGCAATATCTTCCGAAGATGCCGCCAGTACTGACGATGTACAGATGATAAAGCAGCCCGCCGGCGTGTCTTTATCGGTGAAAAGCTTCGCGACAATAGAGAGATAATCTTCTAAAGCCTCTTCAAGTGAGCGCTCCTCACAGAACAAACAGGCTTCGTGTTTTTGTGCAAAGCGCGCGATGTAGCGATCTAACACCGCTTTGAATAGCCCCTCTTTATTGGTGAATTCGGCATACAGCGTCGGGGCTTTCGCGCCAGTTGCTTCAACCAAATGTGCCATAGAGGTGGCTTCATAGCCGTGTTGCCAGAACAAAGCCATGGCCTTGTCGAGTGCTGCTTCCCTGTCAAACACCTTCGGTCGGCCACGGCTTTTTTTGATGCAACTGGTGTCAGTAGACATAGAAAACCGTTTAACCTTTTGTTGTTTAATGAACGATCATTATAAAAATAATAACACGCGTAAGCCATAGGTTGATTATTAAAAAAAATTTAATCCTATGCTTATGAAAATTAGCGTGTTTATAAAATAATTAACGAGCGTTATAAAAATAGTTTGACGTGTGATGCAGATCACATCTATGATTTAGTTATCGATCGTTAAGTAAAGAACTTAACGGCCTAATAAATCATCTGCTCAAGGTAAATAACATGAAAAACGTAAAAACTCTTATCGCTGCTGCTGTTCTGAGTTCACTCTCTTTTGCAAGCTTTGCCGC
Organism: Buttiauxella noackiae ATCC 51607; assembly: GCF_001654865.1. Taxonomy (GTDB): domain Bacteria; phylum Pseudomonadota; class Gammaproteobacteria; order Enterobacterales; family Enterobacteriaceae; genus Buttiauxella; species Buttiauxella noackiae. Next base: position 113,143 of record NZ_LXEO01000009.1, read on the forward strand.
TGTTGAAGTGCAGGCAACGCCAACCGGTCAACAAAAAGTCGGCACTATCACCGCGACTGCCGGTACAAACCTGGGTTCGCTTGAAGACCAACTGGCTGAGAAAGCCGATCAAATGGGTGCCAGCTCATTCCGTATCACTTCTGTAACTGGCCCGAACACTCTGCATGGTACAGCAGTAATTTATAAATAAGCGTTAACCCTCATTGCGCTGATTTATAAAACTTGCCACGAAAAAGGCCTCGTTGAAAAACGAGGCCTTTTTCATTTCTCT
>NZ_LXEO01000010.1 GCF_001654865.1 Buttiauxella noackiae ATCC 51607
GTATATCAGGACTAGTCACTCAAGCACTCTGAGAACTTAGATTTCGTTGGTTGCTACAGTATGCGCATTCACATCAATCGGCATACCCGAACGATGTTTCATTGCTTCTTCCATTACGGTTGCATCGGTTTCCGGCGCGGCCTGGAACTGTTTCATCTGCTCTGTGAGCACAATCGGCAGCACTTTAGGATCGTCATTAATGTCTTTAGACAATGGCTGATGCACTTCAACTAAACGCGTGCCGTCTGGCTCCACCGAAGTTTTAATCGCGGTATTGATAATGCGAACGGGCGTTCCGACAGGCATATCTTTGTACAGCGCTTTAATATCGTCATCACGCAGACGAATACAGCCCGAGCTGACACGCATGCCAATGCCGAAATCTGCGTTAGTCCCGTGCAGCAGATAAACCCCGCCAAAGGCTGCGAGACGAATCGCATGGTGGCCCATTGGGTTCTCTGGTCCGGCAGGAACAACAGCTGGAAGCTTGATGCCATTTGCCAGGTAACGAGCGCGAATATTTGCAGTCGGGGTCCATGTTGGATTGGCCCGTTTATCTGAAACACTGGTCACCATCGTTGGTGTAACCGTATCACCGCCAAGTTGACCGATACCAATGGGATAAACCGTTACGCTGTTCTTTCCTTTGGGATAATAGTAAACGCGCAGCTCGGCAAGATTGAGAACCAGCCCTTCACGTGGTGCATCCGGCAGTAACATTTGGCGCGGAATGGTTAAAACACTTCCCGCACGGGGAACATAGGGATCGACACCGGGGTTGGCCTGCAATAAAGCAAGGAAACCGACGTTGTATTTTTTTGCGATAGCCTCAAGTGAACCACCGTCATCTTTTACCTCATGGAAAAAATTCTGGCCGATAAGACGGCTGCCTTCTGCTGGCAGAGGATAAGAGTTGGCATTCGCGTTAAAAGCGGCGAGTGCTGCACTAACCAGCATAATCGACGCCAGCCAACGCATAGCGCGTGCCTTGCGAGATGATAAAACGCTCAAAGAGGTAATCACGGTAAACCCTATAATAATTAATGTTATAAAAAAGTTAATCCATGATTATGGCAGGTGAGGGTGTCGGGAAACCCTGGCGAAATGAAAGGATGTGTAAAGGTTTTAGTCGGGTGTCGCTTGCGCTAGCCCGACTGATAAAAGATTAAGCCGCAGCGTTCTGCGCCAGCTGATGCATAAAGTTACGTACCCATTCCATACGCGCTTTACGATCTGCGAGGTCTTCAATAAATTTGAGTCGCGTTGGCCCATCCAGACGGTAATGTTGCGGCTGTTTTTGCAGCAAACCAATCAACCAGACTGGGTTAACGTGGTTTTTCTCTGCAAACTCAATCACACCACCTTTGTCATGACCTTCAATCTTACGTACGCCGAGTTTTTGCGCCTGCTGGCGTAATGCTGCGATATCCAGCAGATTACGAGCGGCGTCCGGCAACAGGCCAAAGCGGTCAATCAATTCTACTTTTAATTCATCAAGCTCATGTGCCGTTTTGGCACTGGCAATGCGCTTATAGAATGACAGACGAGTATTGACGTCCGGGATGAAATCATCCGGCAACAACGCGGGCATACGCAGTTCAACTTCGGTTTGGCTACTGGTCAAATCCTCAAGCGACGGCTCGCGGCCCTCTTTGAGCGCATCGACGGCGTTTTCCAGCATCTCCATGTACAGCGAGAAGCCGATAGTTTCCATCGAACCACTCTGGCCTTCGCCAAGTAATTCACCCGCACCACGAATTTCAAGATCGTGAGTCGCCAGCGCAAATCCAGCCCCCAGGTCTTCTAGCGACGCGATAGCTTCCAGGCGTTTCTGCGCATCTGTAGTCATCGCTTTCGGATGTGGTGTCAGAAGCCATGCATAAGCCTGGTGATGCGAACGCCCGACGCGGCCACGCAACTGGTGTAACTGTGCCAGGCCGAAATGATCTGCACGTTCAATAATGATGGTATTGGCAGTCGGAATATCGATACCGGTTTCGATAATCGTGGTGCACACCAGAACGTTAAAACGCTGGTGGTGGAAGTCGTTCATCACTCGTTCCAGCTCGCGCTCACGCATTTGACCATGGCCGATAGTAATACGTGCCTCCGGTACAAGCTCGGCGAGGCGATCTGCTGCTTTCTGGATGTTTTCTACATCGTTATAGAGATAGTAGACCTGGCCACCACGCAGCACTTCACGCAAAATCGCTTCGCGAACCACCAGGCTGTCGTACTCGCGAACGAAGGTTTTAACTGCCAGTCGGCGCGCCGGAGGCGTTGCGATAATCGACAAATCGCGCATTCCGCTCATAGCCATATTCAGCGTACGTGGAATTGGTGTGGCAGTTAACGTCAGGATATCGACATCGGCACGCATGGCTTTAATGCGCTCTTTATGACGCACACCAAAGCGGTGTTCTTCATCGACAATCAGCAGGCCGAGATCTTTCATCTTCACGTCATTTTGCAATAGCTTATGCGTACCAATCAGAATATCGACTTTCCCTTCTCGCGCTTCTTCGAGGATTTGCGCCTGTTCTTTAGCGGTACGAAAACGTGACAGCATTTCGATGCGCACCGGCCAGTTGGCGAAACGGTCGCGGAAGTTGTCCAGATGCTGCTGCGCAAGCAGGGTAGTTGGCACCAATACCGCAACTTGTTTGTTATTTTCAACGGCAAGGAATGCGGCGCGCATGGCGACTTCGGTTTTACCAAAACCCACGTCGCCACATACCAGGCGGTCCATGGCGAGCGGTTGGCACATATCGCTTAGTACTGCGTTGATGGCCTGAGCCTGATCGGGCGTGGTTTCAAACGGGAAGCCATCGCAGAACATTTGATACTGTTCGCGATCGTGCTTAAAGGCAAAGCCCTCTTTGGCAGCACGTTGCGCGTAAATATCCAGCAGTTCAGCAGCAACATCGCGCACTTTTTCTGCCGCTTTCTGGCGCGCGCGGGACCACGCATCGCTGCCGAGTTTATGCAGCGGCGCATTTTCTTCGGCACCGCCTGCATAGCGGCTAATCAAATGGAGCGACGAAACAGGCACGTAGAGTTTGGCGTCGCCCGCGTAGGTCAACATCAGATATTCAGCTGTTATGCCACCGGCTTCAAGGGTGGTTAACCCCGCATATCGCCCAACGCCATGTTCAAGATGCACCACCGGTTGCCCGGTGCGCAGCTCGGCGAGGTTGCGGATCAGCGTATCCGGGTTAATGGTGCGACGGCTGTCCTGACGACGGCGGCTAACGCGCTCGCCCAGCAGGTCGCTTTCGCAAATTAATGCCCGGTTACGCAGAGTGTCGATAAAGCCGTGTTCGCTTGACCCCAACATCAGGTATCGGCCTTTATCCACCGCCTCATCAAGACGATAGATGCGCTTTGGTGCCACTTTAATGCGCGACAATAGCTCGCCCAACGCTTCACGGCGGCCTTCACTTTCTACGGAAAACACTACCGGCCCGGCAAAAGACTCAAGGAATTTACGTAAGTTATCGAGCGGGGCTTTTTGCTGCGCCTGAACTGAAAGATCGGGTAATACGCGATAACCCAGATTGGTGAACGCGGCTTTATCGGCCAGAGATTCGGTTTTTAGCTGGATTCGCGGCCAGGCTTTTAGCTCGCTGAAGAGTTCGTCCACGCGTAGCCACAGATTTTCCGGTGGCAGCAGTGGACGCATTGGGTCAACACCACGGTTTTCGAAACGAGCGAACGTATCCTGCCAGAAGCGCTCGGCGCTGGTTTCGATATCGCCGGTATTAATCAGCAAGGTATTTTTCGGGAAATAGCTAAACAGCGGCGGTAATGGCTCGCTAAAGAACAGCGGCTGCCAGTATTCAATCCCTGCCGGAAGCGTGCCTTTGCTGACTTGCTGATAGATATGCTCAGGTTCACGCTTCACGTCAAACTTGTCACGCCACTGGCTACGGAACAGTTCAATAGCCGTTTTATCGGTCGGGAATTCATGAGCAGGCAGTAAGTTGATGGCATCAACTTCCTGAAGTGTGCGCTGTGTATCGACATCAAACACGCGCAGGCTGTCGATTTCATCATCGAAAAAGTCGATGCGATAAGGTTGCTCACTGCCCATCGGGTACAAATCCAGCAGTGCGCCACGGGTAGCAAATTCACCGTGTTCCATGACTTGATCAACGCTGCGATAACCTGCCTGTTCTAATTGGCTACGCAGGTTATCACGCGATAAACGCTGACCTTTTTTCATCACCAGCGCGTGGCCATGCAAATAACTATGCGGGCAGACGCGTTGCATCAAGGTGTTGACTGGCAATATCAGCACGCCACGCTGCATGGTTGGCAATTGATACAGCGTAGATAAACGCGAAGAGATAATTTCCTGATGCGGTGAAAAACTGTCGTACGGCAGCGTTTCCCAGTCAGCAAGATTCACCACCAGGCTTTCCGTAAACTGGCTAATTTCGTCATGCAGACGTAGAGCATTCTGCATATCAGGGGCAATCAGCACCACCGGCCCGCTATGGCGCTCGACGATCTCGGCAACTTCAGTCGCACAAGCTGAACCGGTGAGTTCTCCAAGCTGGCGCTGATCGCCAGCTTTAACAGGTAAGGAATAGCGATAATTTTCAGACATGGTGGACGTCAGCATCTCTCAGGTTGCGCCTTTCAAACTGCAGGGTATTGATAAGCACTCGAAAACAATGTTGTTTATTATCCGCGATCGTTTTGTATTAGCAACCCAATCGCAAAGCCTCCTGAGAAAGAGCGCTTAACTCTTGTCAGCCGCGAACACCATTTTGGCGGGAGGGGTAAAAAATAGATCGCCCCATAGCGCACGTGATAATTTCCTGAATCCCAAACCTATTAAAGTGCACGTTGCCAGGCTGACAAACGGATAAACCAGTAAAACTGCGATCAGCAGGTTATCGGAGATTCTGTCTGTGTTGATTTGCCCGATCATAAACAGGCTCAATGCTTCGATGATGATGCGGTGGGTGGTGTAAATGGCAATGGTGTTAGAACCAACGATATTCAGAAAGGCATCAGAGCGGCTTTCGCGCCAACTATCCAGAATATAAAACAGCTTCATAATGACAAATATCGACACCACGGAAATCACTACTGGGACATTCACCAGATACAGGGCTACTGAGAGCAGAGCGACCGCCGTACAAAGCAGCGGATGTTGGCGAAAATGGGTCGCTTTCATCCACGTCATCAATTGTGGGCCAAACCATGCACCCATACCGTAATAACACATGTTGCGCACCACGCTGTTCATGCCCCACCACGGCAACGGCATAAAGCTGATTGCCACGTTGACGCCAAGCAGCATGATGATTACCGGAACTTTATAGCAGTGCAGACTTTTGAATATCACGAAATAGAGTACCAGCGCATAGAGATACCAAAGGCTGGTACTGGCTTTTGCCATGCTGGTGGCAAATTGCAACAGGGTTTCCGAGTACGCGGCATTAGACGTGGGGTTACGTACCAGGTCGGGGGCTAGCCACTGGTTGATTAGCGAAATCCCCAGCCATTGCAAAACACCCCACAGCACCAGGACATAAAAAATATTCCAGATGCGCTTATCCATGCATTCACGCCATTTCACCGACTCGATATAGCGGGTGATTAAAAAGCCAGAAATAAAGAAGAACACGGGCATACGAAACGGCGCCAGATAGAGATTCAGGTAGATCCAGCTTTTCGCAGTGTATTCAGGCAGACCCGCTTCGAGTTGCGTCAGATGCGGGTAAAAGGTAATCACCGAGTGATAGATAACGACAAGGCAGATACATAGCCCCTTGATATGGTTGATCCACAGTTGCTTGTTTTTCATGCGCGGGCTTAATCTTCTGTTGGCCTGTATTTGCTATCAGGGTGGAAGATCGCCGGGCATTTTTTTACCTGATTTGTCTGTTTTTGTAAGAATAAGGTGTAATTCAGAAATTCCGCATGATTAATTAATAACCTAATTGATGCGGCTTTACAGCGAAAACAAGATGTTATGAGTTTGATTTAATTGGTATTTCACATGTTCTGAAATATCAAAAAAACGTTACGTTTCATTTACTTGATACGGTATCGCTTATATACTTCTCGCCAACTTTGCATCCGCAACTGCCACAAGACGGAATACATGTATCAACCTGTCGCGTTATTTATAGGCCTGCGCTACATGCGTGGGCGAGCAGCTGACCGCTTCGGTCGCTTCGTCTCCTGGCTGTCGACTATTGGCATTACGCTTGGCGTAATGGCACTGGTCACGGTGCTTTCCGTGATGAACGGCTTTGAACGTGAGCTGCAAAACAACATTCTTGGCCTAATGCCACAAGCAGTAATCACCTCAACCAGTGGTTCTATTAACCCTGAAACACTTCCTGCAAAAGAGTTAAAACTCGAAGGTGTTACGCGCATTGCACCGATTACTACGGGTGATGTAGTGCTGCAGAGTGCGCGCAGCGTTGCTGTGGGTGTCATGCTCGGGGTTAACCCGGAAGAAAAAGATCCGCTTTCGCCGTTCCTGGTCAACGTGAAGCAAACAGACCTGGTCGCTGGGCAGTACAACATTATTCTTGGTGAACAACTTGCCGGGCAATTGGGTATTAAGCGTGGTGACAGCATCCGTGTAATGGTGCCTTCCGCCAGCCAGTTTACGCCTATGGGCCGTTTACCAAGCCAGCGTTTGTTTAATGTGATTGGTACCTTCGCGGCTAATAGCGAAGTCGACGGTTATCAAATGCTGGTGAACCAGCAAGATGCATCACGCCTGATGCGTTACCCGTTAGGTAATATTACCGGCTGGCGCTTGTGGCTGGCTGAACCACTGAAGGTGGATGTCCTGAGCCAACAAACCTTGCCTCAGGGTACAGAGTGGAAAGACTGGCGCGAGCGTAAAGGTGAGCTGTTCCAAGCTGTGCGCATGGAAAAGAATATGATGGGGCTGCTATTGAGCCTGATTGTGGCCGTTGCCGCCTTTAACATTATTACGTCGCTCGGTTTGCTGGTGATGGAAAAGCAAGGTGAAGTTGCCATTCTTCAGACCCAGGGGCTCACGCGTCGCCAAATCATGGCAGTGTTTATGGTGCAGGGGGCGAGCGCGGGTGTTATCGGCGCTCTGCTGGGGGCGTTGCTTGGTGTGCTGCTTGCGAGCCAGTTGAACAATTTAATGCCGATTATTGGCGCATTGCTCGATGGTGCTGCGTTGCCGGTCGCTATCGACCCTGTACAAGTTATTGTGATTGCGATTATTGCTATGGCTGTCGCTTTGTTATCCACGCTTTATCCATCGTGGCGTGCCGCCGCGACACTTCCCGCTGAGGCTTTACGTTATGAGTAATTCTGTCCTGTTGCAGTGTGACAAGCTGTGCAAACGCTATCAGGAAGGCAAAGTGCAAACGGACGTGTTGCATGATGTCAGCTTCAGCATCAACACCGGTGAGTTAATGGCGATAGTCGGTAGCTCTGGTTCTGGTAAAAGTACCTTGCTGCACCTGCTGGGCGGCCTGGATACGCCAACCTCAGGCGATGTCATTTTTAATGGCAAAGCAATGAGTGCAATGTCCTCTTCCGCGAAAGCGGAACTGCGCAACCGGGAGCTGGGATTTATTTATCAGTTCCACCATTTGCTGCCTGATTTTACCGCGATGGAAAACGTCGCCATGCCGCTGCTAATCGGCAAAAAGAATACCGATGAAACAAAGCAACGTGCGCTGGACATGCTTAAAGCGGTAGGGCTTGCTCACCGCAGTAATCACCGTCCGTCAGAGTTGTCCGGTGGCGAACGCCAGCGTGTGGCGATTGCTCGTGCACTGGTGAATAACCCGCGTCTGGTATTGGCTGATGAACCGACTGGTAACCTCGATGCACGTAATGCAGATAGCATTTTCGAACTGCTGGGCGAGCTAAATGTGCGTCAGGGAACGGCGTTTTTGGTGGTCACTCACGACCTCAAACTGGCGAAACGCATGTCTCGTCAGTTAGAAATGCAAGATGGTCGGCTGACTCATGAGCTGACTTTGATGGGAGCCGATTAATGGCTTCGCCACTGTCACTGCTGATTGGTTTACGTTTTAGCCGCGGGCGTCGTCGCAGCGGCATGGTGTCTCTCATCTCCATTATCTCCACGTTAGGTATCGCATTGGGTGTCGCGGTGCTGATTGTGGGGCTGAGCGCGATGAACGGTTTTGAGCGCGAGCTGAATAATCGCGTGCTTGCCGTTGTGCCACATGGTGAAATCGAGCCGGTTAATCAGCCATTCCACGGCTGGAAAGATGTATTGCAACGCGTCGAGAAGGTTAAAGGCATCGTTGCTGCCGCGCCATATATCAACTTCACTGGCCTTGTGGAAAGTGGTGCTAACCTGCGCGCCATCGTGGTAAAAGGCGTCGATCCGGAACAGGAAACGCATCTGAGCGCGTTGCCAGAGTATGTGCAGAATAATGGCTGGAAAGATTTTAAAGCGGGTCAGCAGCAAATCATCATTGGTAAAGGTGTTGCCGATGCGCTGAAGGTGAAGCAGGGCGATTGGGTATCCATCATGATTCCGAACAGTGATGGCGGTACTAAACTTCTGCAACCGAAACGTGTTCGCCTGCATGTCACTGGAATTCTTGCTCTCAGTGGTCAACTTGACCACAGCCTGGCAATGGTGCCAATGGCTGATGCGCAGAGCTATCTGGATATGGGCGACAGCGTCACCGGTATCGCTATCAAGGTCAATGACGTTTTCAATGCCAATAAGCTTGTGCGTGATGCGGGCGAAGTGACTAATGCTTACGTTTATATCAAAAGCTGGATTGGCACTTACGGCTATATGTATCGCGATATTCAAATGATTCGCGCCATCATGTATCTGGCAATGGTGCTGGTTATCGGCGTGGCCTGTTTTAACATCGTTTCCACGCTGGTGATGGCGGTTAAAGACAAGAGCAGCGACATTGCTGTATTGCGTACCCTTGGGGCAAAAGATGGTCTGATTCGCGCCATTTTCGTCTGGTACGGCCTGCTTGCCGGGTTATTTGGTAGTGTAAGTGGTGTGATTGTTGGGGTGCTGGCCTCCTGGCAATTGACCAATATTATCCGCGTGATTGAAAAATTAATCGGCCACCAGTTCTTGTCAGGCGATATCTACTTCATTGATTTCTTGCCATCTGAACTGCATTGGCTGGATGTATTTTATGTACTGATCACAGCATTGCTACTGAGTTTACTTGCCAGTTGGTATCCGGCGCGCCGAGCCAGTAATATCGATCCGGCGCGAGTATTAAGCGGACAATAAATTCTTCACCAAAATATATACCCTGAGTAATTCAAGCCGCAGGTGTGTTGGCTTGAATTATGACGGGTATAGGGAGAAACGATGTATTACGGATTTGATATTGGTGGCAGCAAAATGGCTCTTGGGGTCTACGACAGGGAACGTCGTCTGCAATGGGAAAAACGTGTTCCCACCCCGCATGACAGTTATGAGAACTTTTTAGCGGCTATCGCTTCCATGGTACAGGAAGCCGATAGCCGTTTTGGTATTAAAGGTTCGGTGGGTATTGGTATCCCCGGAATGCCCGTCACAGATGACGGCTCGTTATATGCGGCGAATGTTCCCGCAGCCAGCGGAAAACCGGTACAGGCCGATCTGAGCGCAATGCTCGGGCGTGAAGTGCGCATGGACAACGATGCGAACTGTTTTGCGCTCTCTGAGGCCTGGGATGATGAGTTTCGTGATTACCCGGTGGTTATGGGGCTGATTCTTGGCACGGGTGTTGGCGGTGGCATCATCGTCAACGGTAAATCCATTACCGGGCGCAACTATATTACCGGTGAGTTTGGTCATACCCGCCTGCCGGTTGATGCACTGAATGTGCTGGGCCGTGATATTCCCCTCACGCGCTGCGGCTGCGGGCAACATGGCTGTATTGAAAACTATCTTTCTGGCCGTGGATTTGCGTGGGTTTATCAGCACTTCTACTCTGAACCACTGGACTCTAAAGAAATTGTAGCTCGCTACCGCGCAGGGGATAACAAGGCCGTAGCCCATGTCGATCGCTTCGTTGAACTGCTGGCCTGCTGTCTTGGCAGCCTTTTAACGGCAATTGATGCGCATCTGGTCGTGATCGGCGGTGGGTTGTCTAACTTTACTGAGATGTACCAGCAACTGCCTGAGCGTCTACCTAAGTATCTTCTGCCTGTGGCAAAAGTACCGCGTATTGAACCTGCGCGACATGGTGATGCTGGTGGTATGCGTGGTGCGGCATTCCTCCATCTCACGGAGTAAATTATGCTATCGCGTCGTCAACATCGGCTAAGCCGGTTTCGCAAAACCAAGCGTCTGCTCCGTCAGCGTTTACGTCAACGTGCTTTTTTCAGAGATATACCTGGACCCGAAGCGATGGAAAAACCCAGAGTTGTGGTTCTGACTGGCGCGGGAATTTCCGCAGAGTCAGGCATTCGAACTTTCCGCGCCACTGATGGTTTGTGGGAAGAGCACAGGGTTGAAGATGTTGCGACGCCTGAAGGCTTCGCACGCGATCCCCAATTGGTTCAGGCGTTTTATAACGCTCGCCGCCAGCAACTTCAGCAGTCGGAAATTAAACCGAATGCTGCCCATCTGGCACTGGCTCGTCTGGAAGAAGAACTGGGGGATCACTTCCTGTTGGTGACGCAGAATATTGATAACCTCCATGAACGAGCCGGAAATAAAAACATCATCCATATGCACGGTGAACTGTTGAAAGTTCGCTGTGCGCACAGTGGGCAAGTGCTGGAGTGGAAAGGGGATATTACCCGCGAAGACCGCTGCCATTGCTGTCAGATTTCTGCACCGCTGCGCCCACATGTGGTGTGGTTTGGTGAAATGCCACTGGGTATGGATGAGATTTATCAGGCTATTGCTACAGCCGATTACTTTATTGCTATCGGCACATCAGGCCACGTTTACCCCGCTGCCGGGTTTGTACACGAAGCCCGTTTGCAAGGTGCGCATACTGTTGAGTTGAACCTTGATCCAAGCCAGGTAGGCAGCGAGTTCGAGGAAAAATTCTACGGCTTAGCCAGCGAAGTAGTGCCAGAGTATGTCGAGCGCTTGCTTAAAGGGCTATAACAAATAGCGGGTAGCGGATGTTGCCCGCCTATTAATATCAATAAATTACACCCTCGCCGCGACAAATAACTTCTCTTCTCGCAAAGCCACGATAATCAAAAATAGCGAAATATACGCGCAGCAAAGTAATGCCAATGCACTGATATACCAGGGCAATCGGGTCACATACACTGCGCTGCAAGAGAGGATCACCATAATGATTCCCGCGTACATCGGGTGCGCGATCCACGAAAAGATCCCGCTGTGTATTCGCGGTGCATGGGGAAGGTAATATCCCGCCCAGGTATGATGTGTTCCTAAATCGACTTTTCCTTTAACCACCAGAACGGTTCCTGCAATGGCTATCAGCAAACAAACCCAATCCAGCGGCGTAACGCGTTGCACAAGGAAAAGGCTCCACGCGAAGGCGATTATGGGTAGCAAATAAGTGAGCCGTAAGAGTTGTATCGCTCTGATATCAATCAGTGGTTTAGCCTCGGGCTTCTCTTTCTTCGCAAGAATAAAAGCGGTGAAAATGCCAAGGTTGAGCAGTTGGGCCAGTATAAAGAATGTATTCATCACGATTTTCACTCAGTCTGTAACGAGCGGGGGGAGCGGGATGACGTCAACAGTCAGGGGTTTATTCAAGCGTAGAAAAAGAGGGAGGCTATGCCATAAGGCGAAAGGATGAATTAAAAAGGCGGGACTACAGCCCCGCCGGGTAAAAAATTAACGGCCTGCTTTCAGCTTCTGATAGTAATTCTCATAAATCGTGCTGGCATCACCAACATCGTTTTGCCACTCACCATTTTTCAGCACCGCTTCATCCGGGTAGAGCGTCTTATCACCGGAGACTTCTTTAGGCAGCAATTTGCGTGCTTCAAGATTTGGCGTTGGGTAGCCGATGGTTTCAGCCACCTGTTTTGCCACGTCCGGGCGCAGCAGGAAGTTAATCAGTTTCAGCGCACCATCGACGTTTTTAGCATTTGCCGGAATAGAAAGGTTATCCATCCAGAAAATCCCGCCTTCTTTTGGCCAGACAATTTCCAACGGCGTACCCGCCTGGCGGGCAACGAAAGCAGAACCATTCCACACCATGCCGAGATTCACTTCGCCTTCCATATACGGGTTAGCTGGGTTATCAGAGTTGAATGCCGCCACGTTTGGCATTAGCTTTTGTAGCTCGTGGTATGCCGCTTCAATCTCTTTAGGATCGGTGGTGTTGCCGGAGTAGCCGAGTTTGCGCAGCGCGACCTGGAACACTTCGCGCGCATCATCAGTCAGCAACAGGCTTTGCTTATATTCTGGTTTCCACAAATCAGCCCAGCTAGTGATGGTTTTCGGGTCAATTGAATCACTGTTTACGCCAATTGCCGTCGCACCCCAGATATAGGGAATTGAATAATCGTTATTCGGGTCAAACGGCTTGTTGAGCATCTCCGGGTCGAGATTTTTGAAGTTGCTCAGTTTGCTTTTATCGATCTTTTGGATCATGCCTTCTTTGCGCATTTTCGCGACAAAGTAGGTCGATGGCACCACTAAATCGTAAGCGCCATCTTTATAGGTTTTCAGCTTGGCGTACATGGTTTCATTCGACTCATAAGTCGAATAAATCACCTTAATACCGGTTTCTTTGGTGAACTGCTCAAGCAGGCCTGGTGGCACATACTCGGTCCAGTTATAGAAATAGAGTGTCTTGCTATCATCGGCATGTGCAGCGCCCATACCCAGTGCCAGAACGCTCGCAGCGAGCAGGTGGCGTGACCATTTAGTCATATTAATGTCCCCTGGTTTTATCACGAAGAATAAGCTGACTGGCAACCACCAGGACCAGCGAGAGTACTAATAAAATGGTGGCAAGTGCATTCACCTCGGGTGAAACACCAACCTTTACCATTGAGTAAATCTTCAATGGTAAAATTTCATAACTTGGTCCGGTGACGAAAGATGAAACCACCACATCGTCCATCGAGAGAGTAAAACTGAGCAACCAGCCTGCGGCAACGGCAGGCATCGCCAGTGGCAAAAGGATTTTGCGTAAAATTGTGAGCTCGCTGGCACCCAGATCTTTCGCCGCTTCAAGCATGCGCACATCGAACCCTTTGAGGCGGGAATAGACCGTGACCACCACAAAAGGCAGGCAGAAGGTGATGTGTGAAAACAACAGCGACCAGAAGCCAAGCGACACACCCAGCAGCATAAACAGCACCAGCAGCGAAATCGCCATCACAATATCGGGTGACATCATCACCACAAATAACATACCACTGACGAAAGGCTTGCCGCGAAAACGATAGCGATACAGTGCCACAGCGGTCAACGAACCGATTAGTGTTGCTGCGGTAGCGGAAAAAATTGCCATCGTCAGAGAGTGTTGTGCTGCCTGCAATAAGCTGTCGTTGTTCATCAGCAGGCTATACCACTTGCCGGTAAAGCCTTGCCAGTTAATACCGAAACGCGAACTGTTAAACGAGTTCACGATCAAAATGATGATTGGGATGTACAGATAAGCATAGATGGCGGTCATAAAGCCGCCGCGAAGCAGGCGACCCATCATTCTAATTCCACCTTTTTGTTCAGCAATCTGGAGGCACGCCAGTAGATCAGCAGCATCAGACCCATCACCAGTGTCAGTGTAATGCTGGTGGCAGCGCCAAACGGCCAATCGCGAATATTCAGGAACTGGCTCTTGATTACGTTACCAATCAGCAGGTTTTTCGCGCCACCCATCAGGTCGGAAACGTAAAACAGCCCCATCGCAGGCAGCATGACCAACAGGCAACCGGCAATAATTCCCGGCATAGTGAGCGGGATAATAATCCGGATAAAGGTCTGAAGTTTGCTGGCACCCAAATCACGAGCCGCTTCCAGCAGCGGTTTGTCGAGCTTTTCGATGCTGGAGTAGAGCGGCATCACCATAAATGGCAGCAGGATATAAACCAGACCAAGGATAACCGCGCTTTCGGTGTACATGATTCGAATCGGGGTATCAATCACGCCTAGCCACAGCAAAAACGTATTCATATAGCCTTTGGTGCTGAGGAAGATCTTCAGCCCATAAATACGAATCAGTGAGTTAGTCCAGAAGGGAACGATCAGCAAAAACAGCAGCAGCGGTCGAACGCGTTCTGGTAGGCGAGCAAGAAACCAGGCAAACGGATAGCCCAGTACCAGGCAGGCGAGGGTGGCTATCACCGCCATATTCAGTGAGTGCAGCAGCACTTGCGCATACAGTGGGTCGGCAAGACGAGTGTAGTTATCTAACGTGAAAACCATGCTGACGAAATTAACATCATCACGCGTCAGGAAACTTGTCCCGATGATCATCAGATTGGGCAAGAACACAAACAGCAGCAACCAACCGACGATGGTGGCGATCACCAGATTCTGGAACTTACGTGAGCTCTTCATCTGCCAGCACTACCTCCCAGCTTTCAACCCAATTCACAGCCATTTTTTGATCAAGTGTATGGTCAAAATCAGGATCGTCTTCATTGAAGAATTCGCTGACCATCACCATTTTGCCGTTTTCCAACTCGACGTTAGATTCCAGCGTCATGCCTTTATAGTTTCGTTCACGCACATAGCCAATCAAACCGTCGGCAACGTGGGTATCGTTGATCTCTTCAACACGAAGATCTTCCGGGCGCAGCAGCACTTTTAATCGTTGGCCAGCGGTAACTGGCATGGTTACGTAAATATGGCATTCGCGGCCTTCAACGTTCGCCAGCACGCGCTGTTCGTCAACGCGCTCAATGACGATGGCATCGAATATGTTGATCTCACCAATAAAACTCGCCACAAACAGGTTTTTCGGCTCTTCATAAATTTCACGCGGCGTGCCGTCTTGCTCAATGTGACCATCGCGCATCACCACAATCCTGTCAGACATAGTTAATGCTTCTTCCTGGTCGTGAGTCACGAACACAAAGGTGATACCGAGTTTACGCTGCAGCGCTTTTAATTCGTTCTGCATCTGCTTGCGCAATTTGTAATCGAGCGCGGAAAGCGATTCATCAAGAAGCAACAGACGGGGTTTGTTGACCACCGCACGCGCAATCGCCACGCGTTGTTGCTGGCCGCCTGAAAGCTGATGCGGTAAACGCTGGGCAAATTCCTCAAGCTGCACCATTTTCAGCGCGTCATTCACGCGAGGGGGGATTTCGGCGGCTGGTGTTTTCTGCATTCTTAAACCGAATGCAACGTTTTCAAAAACGGTCATATGAGGAAACAGAGCGTAGCTCTGGAAGACGGTGTTGACGTGGCGATGCTCAGCCGGAACCCGCGTAATGTCCAGGTCCTCAAGAGAGATAGTCCCGGAATCAACGCTTTCCAGACCGGCAATTAAGCGTAGCACAGTCGTTTTGCCACAGCCGGAGGGGCCAAGAAGTGTCAGAAATTCACCATCATTAATGGTGAGAGATAAATCAGAAATAACGGTTTTGCCATCAAAGCTCTTTCTTACTCCCACCAGTTCTACCAGCGGAGAGAGCGAACATTGCTGTTTATTCAATTTTTTACGCTGTCCCATATAAGACGCATCAAATTGCGGGCTGATGCGGGGTTTGTGATTAACCACCTTGCGGTTTCTGCACGTTAAAGTAAGGGCAGGCATTCTACGGCAAAGCATTGAAATCGCCAATCCTTGATGCTTTCCTGGGGATTGATTCTGAAGATGCTTAAGCAGCAAACACCAAATCCTCTCGCATTGCATTACATTCGTGACTATTTTCAACACTACCAGGCTAAAAGTGACCTAACGCAATATTTGCATTTGCGGCTTACTGATAATGAAGTCACAAAAATTGAGGGTAGCGCGATATGGATAAATTACTTGAACGTTTCTTACATTATGTCTCCCTGGATACACAGTCCAAATCCGGCGTAAAACAAGTTCCCAGCACTGAAGGTCAGTGGAAGTTGTTGCGGTTACTAAAAGACCAAATGGAAGAGATGGGTTTGGTTAATGTGACTATTGCTGAGCATGGCACAGTCATGGGAACACTTCCGTCTACCGTCGATAAAAAAGTTCCGGCTATTGGTTTTATCTCTCATGTGGATACCGCACCTGATTTTTCGGGCAAAAATGTGAATCCGCAGATTGTTGAAAACTATCGCGGTGGCGATATCGCGCTGGGCATTGGCGATGAAGTGTTGTCTCCAGTGATGTTCCCGGTTTTGCACCAGTTGCTTGGGCAAACGCTGATCACTACAGACGGCAAAACGCTGCTCGGTGCGGATGATAAAGCCGGAATTGCAGAAATCATGACGGCGTTAGAAGTTCTGAAAGAGAAGAAGATCCCGCATGGCGACATCCGCGTTGCGTTCACGCCGGATGAAGAAGTGGGTAAAGGCGCGAAGTACTTTGACGTCGAAGCATTTGATGCGCGCTGGGCCTATACCGTTGATGGCGGCGGTGTTGGTGAACTGGAGTGTGAAAACTTCAACGCCGCGTCGGTCACTATCAAAATCGTGGGTAACAACGTTCACCCTGGTTCCGCAAAAGGGGTAATGGTGAATGCGCTCTCAATTGCCGCCCGCATTCACGCTGAAGTGCCTGCTGACGAAAGCCCGGAATGTACCGAAGGCTACGAAGGTTTTTACCATCTGCATGGCATCAAGGGCTCGGTCGACAAAGCGGAAATGCACTACATCATCCGCGATTTTGACCGCGGGCAATTTGAAGCCCGTAAACGCAAAATGATGGATATCGCAAAGAAAGTGGGCAAAGGGCTGCACCCGGATTGCTATATCGAACTGGTGATCGACGACAGCTATTACAACATGCGCGAGAAAGTCGCGGAGCATCCTTACATTGTGGAAGTCGCCCAGCAGGCGATGCGCGATTGCGATATTGAGCCGATCATGAAGCCGATTCGCGGCGGTACAGACGGGGCACAGCTGTCGTTCAAAGGCTTACCATGCCCGAACCTGTTCACTGGCGGCTATAACTACCACGGCAAACATGAGTTTGTGACGCTGGAGGGGATGGAAAAAGCGGTGGCGGTGATTGTGCGGATTGCTGAGCTGACGGCAAAGCAGGCTTGAGAGAATAGCGCGCACCCTATTTCATCAAATTAAAAACAGAGGGGCGGAAAGCCCCTTTTGTGGCTTTTCCAGAGATTTTCTTATGCTTAAATTGTTATGTGGGTTGCTAGTTTGCGTATCTGGCGCAACTTTTGCTGCACCCTCTGTAGAAGTAGGATTCTCATCCGGCAAAGACGGTCATTCAGCGCAAACAATGGTGCTACACCTGATTAATGGGGCTCATAAATCGATTGAAATGATGGCCTATGAATTTAAAGCATCAGATATTGCCGCAGCACTTGATAAAGCGGCTGAGCGAGGCGTGAAAGTTTCGGTCGTCATCGATCATCGCGCGAATAAAGCCAACAAACTCTCACTTGCCGCTGTCACGGATGCAACAAGCCACGGCGTCGCTATTCGCGTGGATAGCCATTACCACATTCAGCATGACAAGGTGATGATTGTTGATGGACGAACCCTCGAAACAGGCTCATTTAACTACACACCGACCGCTGAGAAGGCCAATAGCGAAAACATTCTGGTTCTCAGGCATGTACCGCGAGTGATCAAACTTTATCAGGAACACTTCAAAACACGATGGGAGTACGGTGTGCCATACCAAAAAGGCGACCTTGCATAACACAGATAACCGAAATTGAACCGGGAATAGCCATCTCCTTTTTTGGAGCAGATTGGCGGGATGCTTTTTATTTTTTGCTTCCTGAATCGCCATTTTTCAGCCGAGTTTAGCGCCGTAAATACCTTTTAAGATATCCAGACGCTGGTTAATACCAGGTGCTCAAGTGCTCCGCTTTATCATGTGCTGACTCATGGTATTCAGGCCTGCCGGCTGATTGAACAGCCGGAGGCGATACGCGGTTTTGAAAGCTCGACGCCAGATGATTTCATCAGCGCCGCGTTACATGCCGTAATTTACCTCATAGGCAGAGGCTGGTGGCATATCTGTACATCATGACCAGCGGTAAGGGGATCGGGATGATGGTTCCAATAGTGCTCAGAGTTTTAGTCTTATCGTTGCTCGAGAGCACCGCAGGTTGTGCTCTCTGGTGAGGCCTTGGTTCAGTGAATCATAAATCTCGTAGCGTTTGGATGACTGCTGTGGCGGTGCAACGGAAAATTTATGATGCGACTGGCTAACAAACTCATAAGCCCTGAAAGCGCCAAAAACTTTATTATTTATATATAACAAACTGTTTAATAAGGCATAAATTTTTTATTTATCCGAACCTTCAAAGTCAATAACTCTCTCCCGTCACCCGACAAAAAATCTGAAAAAGTAGACAATCGTCGACTTTTCATCTTAAAGTCCTGCGCCTGGCACTAGACAAAACCAGTAACTAGTTATCAAATGGTTAAATAATAATTTCTGAATGTTAAAAGCGGCAGTCATTCAAATAGCCGCCATGCATTCTGGTGCTACAGGCACGCCGACACACTTCCATGGAGAATTTATGCATTCCTCTGTTAATAAAAACGAAAGCCGGACCTTTTTCGGCCATCCTTATCCGCTAGGCTCACTGTTCTTTACTGAAATGTGGGAGCGGTTCTCGTTTTACGGCATTCGTCCGCTACTGATCCTGTTTATGGCGGCCACGGTTTACGACGGTGGTATGGGGCTTGCGCGTGAAAATGCCTCGGCTATCGTCGGGATCTTTGCCGGTAGCATGTATCTGGCCGCGCTGCCGGGTGGATGGCTGGCTGACAACTGGCTCGGCCAGCAGAAGGCGGTCTGGTACGGATCGATTCTTATCGCCCTCGGTCACCTGTCCATCGCGCTCTCCGCATTTATGGGCGACAGCCTGTTCTTCATCGGCCTGATGTTTATCGTGCTCGGTTCCGGGCTGTTCAAGACCTGCATCTCGGTGATGGTCGGGACACTGTATAAAAAAGGCGATGCGCGTCGCGACGGCGGGTTCTCGCTATTCTATATGGGCATCAACATGGGTTCGTTTATCGCTCCGCTAATCTCCGGCTGGCTAATAAAAACCCATGGTTGGCACTGGGGCTTTGGCATCGGCGGTATCGGGATGCTGGTGGCGTTGGTGATCTTCCGCGTGTTCGCCGTTCCGTCGATGAAGCGTTATGACAGCGAAGTTGGCCTGGACTCCACCTGGAACAGCCCGGTGGCGAAGAAAAAAGGTGTAGGTGCCTGGCTGATGGCGCTGGCGATTGGCGTGGCTGTCGTGGTTACGCTGATAGCGCAGGGCGTGATTGTTATTAATCCTGTCGCGGTTGCCAGCGTGCTGGTTTACGTGATCGCAGCTTCCGTTGCCCTGTACTTTATCTATCTGTTTGTGTTTGCGGGTCTGAACCGTAAAGAGCGCGCCAGGCTGCTGGTCTGCTTTATTCTGCTGGTGTCCGCAGCGTTCTTCTGGTCGGCATTTGAGCAAAAACCGACTTCGTTCAACCTGTTCGCTAACGACTACACCAACCGCATGATCGGCGATTTTGAAATCCCTGCCGTGTGGTTCCAGTCCATCAATGCGCTGTTCATCATTTTGCTGGCACCGGTGTTTAGCTGGGCGTGGCCAATGCTTGCGCGCAAAGGCGTGCGTCCGAGCAGTATTACCAAGTTTGTCATCGGTATCTTGTGTGCCGCGGCGGGCTTTGGCGTGATGATGCTGGCGGCGGAAAATGTGCTGAACAGCGGCGGGGCGGGTGTATCGCCATTCTGGCTGGTGGGCAGCATTCTGATGCTGACGCTCGGCGAGCTGTGCCTGAGCCCAATAGGGCTTGCGACGATGACGCTGCTGGCGCCGGAAAGAATGCGCGGCCAGATGATGGGGCTGTGGTTCTGCGCAAGTGCGTTGGGTAATCTGGCGGCTGGCTTGATTGGTGGCCACGTTAAAGCAGACCAGTTGGATATGCTGCCGGACCTCTTTGCACGCTGCTCTATCGCGCTGCTGATTTGCGCCGCCGTGCTGCTGGTGCTGATTGTGCCAGTGCGTCGCATGCTGGAAAACGCCCAGACGAAGCCTGAGCAAAAACCGGTGACCAATGCGTGATGCGAAAGCGTAACTAATCGCTGAACCACTACAAGGCCGATCGAAAGATCGGCTGAGACTAATGACAAACCTTTTCGTAGGTCGGATAAGCGCAGCGTCATCCGACAAAACTGGCGAAAATGGTGGATGACGCTAACGCTTATCCCCCCTACAAAATCCATTCATCACCTTTTGTCAGCAATCTGGGCCGATCGAAAGATCGGCTTTTTTGTGCTCTGGAACAGCCTCAAAAAATATAAGAATGAGCCAGCAAACTATTTAAAGGAAACCGGTTAGGCAATACAGGAAAGATACTTTTTGCCCGAGCGATTCACGATGTCATCGGCATTTTCCCTGATGTTCTTTCCTTCAAACGCACCGTAGAGTCTTTTAAATTTCAACGTGCCCAAGCGGCGCGTAATATCGCTGACTGTCGCGGCCGACAGTGGCAGCATATTCGGATAGCTCCACATAAAGGATACGGCATCAGCGCCAGGCGTGACCTGAACGATGTCCCCCGCCAGCAGTACGCCTTCGCCCTTTGCCCAGTGAAGAACACTGCCGCCAGCGAAGTGCCCGCCAAGACGTATCAGGCTGACGCCTGCGGCCAACTCGAGGGTGTCGCCTTCCCAAAACTTGATGTAAGGACTCTCGCGCATGACCCACTGGCGATCGTGGGCATGCAGATAAATCGGGGCGTCGAATTCGGCGGCCCAGTCCTGCATGGTGGTGTAGTAATGAGGATGTGAAATAGCGATAGCTTTAAGCCCGCCCAGGGAGGAAATCAGTGTTTTTGTGGCGTCGTCGAGATTGGCTATGCAGTCCCACAAAATATTACCTTCTGGCGTTCTCAGAATAAAAGCGCGCTGACCAATCGCAAACTCAGGAACCGTCTGGATGCTGAACAGATCGGGCTCCTGCTGCTGCCACTTATTTGTGTGTGAAGCGACAAGCGTGTCCAGCTCAACCCATTCCTGCCCCGTTACGGGCACGTACTGGCGCTCATCTTCACAGATGTTGCAGTGTTCCGGATGGGAATGGGTGGACTCGAAGGATGTGCCGCAGGCTTTGCATAATGTGATCATTAAGGCGTCCTTATTGCTCCTGTTAGGTTTGTTATAAAGGTAGCAGTGCCGATTAAGCCGGTTTGTCTATAATTGCGACTGTTTATAGTCGTTAAATGTCAGGAAATTCGAGGTTAAAGAGTGGGTTCATCAAGCACAGTGGGAAAATATTGGCAAGCGGGGCCTTGCGGAGTTTTTTATATTAACGATGTGAAAGCGACGATGGTTGCGTTTCCCTGCCTTCTTAGCAAGTCAATAGCTGAGAAGGCCGGGGAGAGGTTTTAGTCTTCGAAATACCAGTATCCACTGTTAACCAGTGCCGCCAGCATTGCCAGGAACGACGGGTCTTCCAGCGCATCACCAAACATTTCTGCTTTCAGTGTGATGTTGCTCGCCAGGGCTTCAAGCGCCGGGCGATGCGGGCTGTCAATTTTCTCACCGTTAACGTAAATCTCGTCGGCAATACGCAGCACGCGCAGCCCACCCAGTCGAGTAATGGCATCACCCTGTTTCAGCGCATCGTAAATCTCGTCAGGCTGATAGGGTGGCTCTGGTGGTGCAACGTCCAGTTCATGGCGCGACTGGGAAACAAACTCACCAAACCAGGTTTTAAAATGCTCTGGCTGGTTGATAAGTTCCAGCATCATTTCGCGTAACTTATCCATTTCCTGCGGCAGAACATCAGCCGGGTGCTGGCGCGCAGGCACGTCAGGGTCGGTATAACGCTGGCTGCCCAGTTCACGTTGCAGCACGTAATCGGCAAAACCACTAATCAGCTCGCGTCCACTTGGCGCGCGGAAGCCGACCGAGTAGTTCATCGAGTTTTCCAGCGAGTAACCTTCGTGCGGGAAACCTGGCGGGATATAGATAATATCGCCCGGCTCCAGCTCTTCATCGATGATGGCGTCGAACGGTTCAACTTGCAGTAAGTCGGGATGAGGGCAGTGTTGTTTCAGGGCAACTTTTTCCCCAACACGCCAGCGGCGGCGGCCAACGCCCTGAATGATAAACACGTCATACTGGTCGAAATGCGGGCCAACGCCGCCGCCTGGAACCGAGAAAGAGATCATCAGATCGTCAATTCGCCAGTCCGGCAGGGCGCGGAATGGGCGCATCAGGCGGGCACTTTGTTCATGCCAGTGGTTAACTGCCTGAACCAGTAAAGACCAGTTGTTTTCGCCCAGATGATCGTAGCTCTGGAACGGGCCGTGGCTGACTTGCCATCTGCCGTCGTTATGGCTGACCAGGCGGCTATCCACCTCGTTTTCCATAGCAAGGCCTGCCAGTTCATCCGGGGAGATTGGGTCGATGAAGTTTTTGAAGCCACGTTTTAGAACAACCGGGCGTTTCTGCCAGTAGTTCGCGATGAAATCGGGCCAGTTTAGGTCGAGTTGATAGTCCATATTATTATCCGGCAGGTGAAGGAGCCTGCCGAGGATTATAACGGATGGCGCCCGCCGTTACGGGAGTATTTTTAATCTTCTTCTCGGTCTGGACGCTGGCGCGCAAAAATCACTTCCATACGTGCGCCACCCAGTTCGCAGTTTGAGGTCAGAATCTCTCCGTCATATTGTTCGACGATTTCACGTGCGACGGATAAACCCACTCCCTGGCCCGGTCGTAAGGTGTCTGCACGTTGCCCACGGTCAAACACCATATTGCGTTTGCTTTCAGGAATACCTGGCCCGTCATCATCAACGATTAAGTGCAGCGTGTCATCGAGCTGGCGGCCAGAGATTTCAACAAATTCAAGGCAATATTTGCAGGCGTTATCCAGCACATTGCCCATCACCTCCATAAAGTCATTTTTCTCACCCACAAAGGTAATTTCCGGTGAAATATCCAGCGAGATATTCACCCCTTTGCGTTGGTAAACTTTATTGAGCGCGGAACACAGGCTGTCGAGTAATGGTGCAACCGGATGAAGCTCCCGGCTGATTAGTGCACTGTCTCCGCGCATGCTGGCGCGATGCAGGTAATAGCCAATTTGCTGTGAGATACGGCTGATTTGCTCAAGCATTACCGGTTCCGCCTCTTCGATACTCAGCTTCTTAGTGCGCATTGATCGCAAGGTACTTTGTAACACCGCCAGCGGTGTCTTCAGACTGTGTGTTAAGTCGGTAAGAGTGGTGCGGTATTTATCGTAACGGTCACGTTCAGTGCGCAGCAGGCGGTTGAGATTGCGTACAAGGCTTGTCAGCTCGCGTGTGGTTTCGGGGTTAAGGCTATCCCGGTCATGTTTTTCCAGCTCGCGCACTTCTTTTGCCAACTCTTCGATAGGGCGTAAGCTCCAGCGGGCGGCTACCCAAAGCAAGGGTATAACCAACAACAGGTTGGCGAGGAAAACACAGGTAAACAAACTCCAGACTGTATACGAGCGTTTTAACTCGATAGGAATAGTGTCGACAACCACAATAGTTAAGGCGGGCATTTTGCCCATCGCCGGGTATTTGTTGATCGCTACGGAGTGGCTGACTTCATCGCTATAGTCGCCATCATAAAAATCTTTTAGCTGGTTCTGGAGGTTTTGGTCGTTGCCTAACAATTCATGGCTGGTATCAAAATTGGCCTCCAGGTCGTGAAAACCATCGGTGACGAGCCACTCTTTTTTAATTTGCTGCACCACATGTGGCAAATCACGCTGAGCCCACATCAGCTTGCCTTTATCATCGTAGATAAGGGCCATGGTCGGAGTTTTCAGATTCAGGTTTTCAGGAAGCACGACATTTATCTTGCCGTTCTCGTAGGTTGCAAGGGTATAAAACAGGTTGCTCTCACCGCGCAGCAAACGGAAAGTGGTTTTATCAAAACTGATGTTATAACCCACCAGTGCCACAACGCCGTAGGCCAGTGACAGCACCAAAACCACGGCGGCGGTTGCGAGTAAAAAGCGAACTCGTAACGATAACGGTAAAAAATGTCGGATGAATTTCATGGTTAACGCAGATCGAAGCGATAGCCCTGACCACGCACCGTGGTGATGGCTTCGTGGGGGTATTCAGCCAGGATCTTCTTGCGCAGACGTCCCATTAATACATCAATGGTGTGGCTTTCGCGCAGTTCGGCATCGGGGTAAAGCTGGAGCATGAGTGAATCTTTGCTAACCACTTTGCCGTTGTTACGAATCAGCGTTTCCATGATGGTGTATTCAAAGGCGGTTAACTTGATTAGGTTGTCGTTGATCAGGAGTTCGCGGCGCGACAAATCGACGTGGAAAGGAGGCAGGGAAATAACCTGCGACGCCAGCCCGCTGTTGCGGCGCATTAACACCTGCATGCGGGCGACGACTTCCTCGAGATGAAACGGCTTGGTCACGTAATCATCCGCACCCGCACCCAGCACTTCAACCTTGTCCTGCCAGCCTTCACGCGCGGTAAGAACCAGGATGGGGATAGTCACATCATGGCTGCGCCAGCGGCGAATCAGGCTCAGGCCATCTTCATCGGGCAGGCCTAAATCGACAATGGCAATATCGGGGGTATGTTCACTCAGAAAATAGTCGGCTTCTTTAGCATCTTCAGCAGCATCGACCTGATGACCCGCTTCCCGCAGCTGCACCTGAAGATGGTGGCGTAACAGTGCATTGTCTTCCACAACCAGAACACGCATCGCATTTCCCCAATAAATAAATAGCTTTGATAGTTTAACGCTAATTATGGTGCAGGAGGGGTAAACCTTGAATAAACAATCATGAGGGTGAGGCGGGGATGAAAAAACGCCACCGCGTAGGGTGGCGTTGGCTGATTATTTTAGCTCGTCAACCATGGTGATGGCGCGGCCAATATAGTTAGCCGGAGTCATCGCTTTCAGGCGAGTTTTTTCCTCTTCTGGCAGCTCAAGGCTATCGATAAACTGCTTCATGCCTTCAGCATCCACGCGTTTGCCGCGAGTCAGCTCTTTGAGTTTCTCGTACGGCTTCTCAATGCCGTAACGGCGCATAACGGTCTGAATTGGTTCAGCCAGCACTTCCCAGTTGAGATCCAGTTCCGCCAGCAGACGGTCACGGTTCACTTCCAGCTTGCTCACACCTTTCAGGGTGGACTGGTATGCAATCAGCGCATAGCCAATACCGACGCCCAGGTTACGCAGCACGGTGGAGTCAGTCAGGTCGCGCTGCCAACGGGAAACAGGCAGTTTGCTCGCCAGGTGTTGCAACATAGCGTTAGACAGGCCCAGGTTACCTTCCGAGTTTTCGAAGTCAATTGGGTTAACTTTGTGCGGCATAGTGGAAGAGCCGATTTCACCTGCGATGGTTTTCTGCTTGAAGTGGTTTAGCGCGATGTAACCCCAGACGTCACGATCGAAGTCGATCAGAATGGTGTTAAAGCGGGCGATGCAATCAAACAGCTCAGCGATGTAATCGTGTGGTTCGATCTGTGTGGTGTACGGGTTCCACTGGATGCCCAGAGAAGTCACGAACTCCTCACTGAACTGGTGCCAGTCAACTTCCGGGTATGCCACCATGTGGGCGTTATAGTTACCTACCGCACCATTGATTTTGCCCAGAATGTCCACTTTCTCTAACTGGCGGAACTGGCGCTCCATACGATACGCCACGTTTGCCATCTCTTTACCCATTGTTGATGGGGTTGCAGGCTGGCCGTGGGTACGGGAGAGCAGAGGAATATCACGATACTGAACCGACAGGTCTTTCACCGCGTCGATAACTTTACGCCAGTACGGCAGAACCACGTCCTGACGGGCGGTTTGCAGCATCAACGCGTGGGACAGGTTGTTGATATCTTCTGAAGTACAGGCGAAGTGAATAAATTCAGATACCGCATGCAGGGCAGGGATGGCCGCCACTTTTTCCTTCAGAAAATATTCAACCGCTTTTACGTCGTGATTGGTGGTGCGTTCAATGGTTTTGATGCGCGCGGCATCTTCTTCACTGAACTCAGCCACAATTTTATCAAGGTAACCGTTTGCGTCTGCGTCAAAAGCAGGAACTTCCTTGATCGCTGCGTGCGTGGCCAGTTTTTGCAGCCAACGTACTTCGACTTGTACGCGGAATTTCAGCAAACCAAATTCGCTGAAAATAGCGCGCAGAGCGCTGACTTTGTCGCCGTAACGTCCATCAACGGGGGAAACGGCGGTCAGTGAGGATAATTCCATAAGTTACAACTCCAGAGAGGTTAACATTGAGCAAGAATTTGTTTGGCCTGAGCACACAGGCGACTACGAGAAAACATTAACTGCAAGCGGCCACCGCCAACTTGATGCCATAACACGGCGGCGCGAATACCAGCCAGCAGTGAGGCGCGTACTTTACTTTGCACCTGCGGGCTTTGCAGCACTGCAGGGGAGCCGGTGACCTGAATACGTGGGCCTAATGGGCTAATCACATCAACATAAATCCCGGCCATGGCGCTCAGAAGCGTGTCGGACTCAAGATCAAAATGTTCAAGCTGACGTTGCAACCCGGCAATGCTTGAGCCGAGTTTGTCCATGGCACCTTTGCTGCCGTGAAGCTTACGTTCCAGCACCATCAGGCTTAATGTGTAGCGCGTCAGTTCGGCGTTCAGCCCCTGGCGATTACTGGCGTTCAACACGCCCAGCAAAGTTTCCAGACCGAGTTTAAGGTTAGCTTCGTTGCCACCAAAAACATCCAGCGTGGAGCCCGGGTTTTGATCGATAACGCTGTTCAACGAGACATGCAGCGCATCGTTATCGCAATGCCCCTGGTGTGCCAATTGCTGAACCAGACGGGCAGACTGGCAGATCCCTGCCAGTGCGATGGTGATGTCATAGTAATTCTTGGCCACGGAGCTTCTTCCTTGCTGACAATTTTTAAACAGTGAGCGGCAGACGCTGCTCAATAACACCACCGCCGAGGCAGATTTCGCCCAGGTAAAACACGGCAGACTGGCCGGGCGTTACGGCAGCAACAGGTTCATCAAAACGCACTTCAATACGATCGGCATCCAGAGGTGTAATCACGCATGGAAGGTCAGCCTGGCGATAGCGAGTTTTAACGGTGCACTTGAGCGGTTCGGTCAGTGTTTCACGGTCAACCCAATGTAATTGTTGTGCAATCAAGCCAACGGACATCAAACGCGGATGCTCACTACCCTGAGCAACTACCAGAATATTGTTTTCGACGTCTTTATCGACCACATACCATGGATCTTCGCTGCCTTCTTTAGTGCCGCCGATACCCAGACCTTTGCGTTGCCCGAGCGTGTGGTACATCAAACCCTGATGCTCACCAATGTGTTCGCCATCAACGGTAAGAATTTTACCTGGTTGTGCAGGCAGGTAACGGCCAAGAAATTCGCGGAATTTGCGCTCGCCGATAAAACAGATACCGGTGGAGTCTTTTTTCTTCGCGGTGATCAAATCTAACTCTTCAGCAATGCGGCGCACTTCTGGCTTTTCCAGTTCACCTACCGGGAACAGGCTCTGTGCGATTTGCTCGTGCCCCAGGGTATAAAGGAAGTAGCTTTGATCTTTATTATTGTCTAAACCGCGCAGCAGGCGGCTTTTACCGTCCACATCCTCGCGGCGCACGTAGTGACCGGTGGCGATATAATCGGCACCTAAATCTTCGGCGGCAAATTCGAGGAAGGCTTTAAATTTGATCTCTTTGTTGCACAGAATATCCGGGTTAGGTGTACGCCCGGCTTTGTACTCTTCCAGGAAGTGTTCAAACACGTTATCCCAGTATTCTGCGGCAAAGTTTACGGTGTGCAGTTCAATGCCGAGCTTGTCGCAAACGGCTTGCGCATCAGCTAAATCAGCAGCAGCAGTGCAGTACTCCTCGCCATCATCCTCTTCCCAGTTCTTCATGAACAGGCCTTCCACCTTGTAACCTTGTTGTTGCAACAGGTAAGCGGAAACGGAGGAATCGACACCGCCGGACATCCCGACGATCACTTTTTTTGGGCTTTCAGACATTGGAGTAACTCACGACATTGAACTTATAAGGCGGCGTATTCTATCACGCATCCCCAAAGCTATCACCCCTAACTAAACGGCCAGTTAAATGCGCCCAGTATGCTGAGCGGATAACGTTCAGCACGTTGGTAGCAGCGGATACTTTCGGCAACCAGCGGCGAGCGCAGATTATCAGCGTTAACAATTTGTTGCGCATCAAGCCATAAACAACGATCGATATCGCTATCGTGTGGCGTTGTCGGGAGTTGTTCGTCAAGATCGATGGAAAACAGGAATCGCAGAAAAGGGGTTTTATCCGGGGCTATCCATTGGTGCATACGGATAAACGTTTGTGGTTGCGCATAAATACCGGTTTCTTCATATAATTCGCGCTTAGCGGCTTCTATTAACGTTTCATCAGCTTCAAGGTGCCCGGCAGGCTGATTCCACGTGGCTTTGCCATTGATTGTTTCTTCAACGATTAAAAATTTCTCTTGTGCCTGAACCACGCAGGCGACGGTAACGTGCGGTTTAAACATCGTTATTTATCCTGTCTTAAATTCGTTAGTACGATCATTAGAAAGTGATCTGGATCACATATTTTCCTGTGACCTATACTTTGTTGGATTTCAAAAATCCCACGAGGGCACCATCATGCAGCTTACCACGCGTATTATGCCGCAACAGAAACGTATCGCTTTAGTAGCTCACGATCCTTGTAAACCCGACTTACTGAACTGGGCGGTTGATAACCAGACGGCTCTTAGCCACCATATCATCTACGCAACGGGTACCACCGGAAACCTATTGCAGGCACACACTCGGTTATCTGTTCTGGCGCTAATGAGTGGTTCGATAGGGGGCGACCAACAGCTCGGATATCTGATTGCATCAGGCCAGATTGACGTACTGATTTTCTTCTGGGACCCGCTTAGCGCGGTGCCACATCACTCTGATGTCAAAGCACTGATGCGGCTGGCAACGGCCTGGAACATCCCGATTGCCAGTAACGCGTGCAGCGCAAATTTCCTGATTAACTCATCGTTATTTGAGCAGGCGCTGGAAATCACGGTGCCCGATGGCGATGCGTTCCTGAGCAGCCGCGTTTCTCATGTGACTCAAAACGGTGTACATACGCAGCATCTTTTATAGCGTGTCCATTGGGATTTCGCGCCATTCTCCCGGCGCTAAATCTGCCAGTTCCAGTGTCCCCATTGCATAACGAACCAGGCGCAGCGTCGGGTAACCGACATGCGCCGTCATTCGCCTAACCTGACGATTACGCCCTTCATATAAAGTGATTTTCAACCAACTGGTTGGAATGGCCTTGCGTTCACGAATCGGTGGATTACGTGCCCAGATCCACGTTGGCTCATCAACTAATTCAGCTCCTGCTGGCAGGGTTGGACCATCGTTGAGCGTCACGCCATTTCGCAAAGATTCCAGCGCTTCTTCCGTCGGCACACCTTCAACCTGCACGAAATAAATTTTACCGGTGCGTTTGCCAGGTTCAGTCAGCTTTGCCTGTAATACGCCGTCATTGGTTAACACCAGTAAGCCTTCGCTATCGCGATCCAGACGGCCAGCTGCGTAAATTCCTTGTAACGGTATGTAATCTTTTAACGTGCGGCGCCCGGATTCGTCGGTGAATTGCGGTAGCACATCATAGGGTTTATTGAAGATAACCAGCCGCTTCGGTCCGCTATGCTGTGGTTTTTTGGCAGGTCGTTGTGTGCTGAATCGTTTAACTTGCTGGTTTCTAAAAGAAGTTTTATTCATAGTGTTTTCAGACGTTGGGTATTAACGCATTATAACGGAAATCACCAGTGATTGGCGCGGGCCTGATATTCAAGTAGTATTGACACGCACATTACAAATCATTAACAAAAAGAAGCGCTCGAAGGAGAAGGTTAATGGAAAGCAAAGTAGTTGTTCCGGCGGAAGGTAAAAAGATCACCCTGCAAGATGGCAAACTGAATGTTCCTCACAACCCAATCATTCCTTTCATTGAAGGTGATGGTATCGGTGTGGACGTGACGCCAGCTATGATTAAAGTGGTTGATGCCGCCGTGCAGAAGGCCTACAAAGGCGAGCGGAAAATTTCCTGGATGGAAATCTATACCGGCGAAAAATCTACCCAACTTTATGGCCAGGATGTCTGGCTGCCAGAAGAAACTCTGGACCTGATTCGTGATTACCGTGTGGCGATTAAAGGGCCACTGACCACGCCAGTTGGCGGCGGCATTCGTTCTCTGAACGTTGCTCTGCGCCAGCAACTTGACCTGTACGTGTGCCTGCGTCCGGTGCGTTACTACCAGGGCACTCCAAGCCCGGTTAAACACCCAGAGCTGACCAACATGGTTATCTTCCGTGAAAACTCAGAAGATATTTATGCGGGCATCGAGTGGAAAGCTGACAGCGCTGAAGCTGAGAAAGTTATCAAATTCCTGCGTGATGAAATGGGCGTGACGAAAATTCGTTTCCCGGAACATTGCGGTATCGGCATCAAGCCTTGCTCAGAAGAAGGCACCAAACGCCTGGTTCGTGCAGCCATCGAATACGCAATCACCAACGACCGTGATTCCGTGACTCTGGTTCACAAAGGCAACATCATGAAATTCACCGAAGGTGCTTTCAAAGACTGGGGCTACCAACTGGCGCGTGAAGAGTTCGGCGGCGAGCTGATCGACGGTGGTCCATGGGTGAAACTGAAAAACCCTAATACCGGCAAAGAGATCGTCGTTAAAGACGTTATTGCTGATGCGTTCCTGCAACAGATCCTGCTGCGTCCTGCTGAATATGACGTTATCGCGTGTATGAACCTGAACGGTGACTACATCTCCGACGCCCTGGCAGCGCAGGTTGGCGGTATCGGTATCGCACCAGGCGCGAACATCGGTGACGAATGTGCACTGTTCGAAGCCACCCACGGCACCGCACCAAAATATGCAGGCCAGGATAAAGTGAACCCAGGTTCTATCATCCTTTCCGCAGAAATGATGTTGCGCCATATGGAATGGTTCGAAGCGGCTGATCTGATCGTTAAAGGTATGGAAGGCGCGATTAACGCCAAAACCGTAACTTACGATTTCGAACGCCTGATGGAAGGCGCTAAATTGCTGAAATGTTCAGAGTTTGGCGACGCGATGATCGAACATATGTAATTAGCGAAGTTTGCTAATGTTGAAACGGGAGCCTTTGGGTTCCCGTTTTTTATTGGGACGCTATACCTCTGCTAAACTTTGGTTTCATTACTCTTTGTTATGGCTGAGGATTATTAAAAATGGCGATAACCACTAAAGACTCCGCTCGTACAATAAAGAATCCTGACCATTTGCGTTTCCATCGCCTTCATCAGCACTTAGCGCCGACCTTCGGGGAAAGTTGGTTTGCATTAAAAGCTGAAGCGTTTGCCCGGTTTTTCGGCACGCCATTCTTTCTCGGCGCACAAACCCTGATAGTTTTAGTCTGGATCTTGCTCAATATCACAGGGGTGAGCCATTTCGATCTTTATCCCTTCATCTTATTGAACCTGGCATTCAGTCTTCAGGCCGCCTATGCGGCACCTCTTATTTTATTGGCACAAACGCGGCAGGCTGAACGAGATAAGGCACATGCGGAAGCTGACGCTCTGCACAGGGAGGATTTAGCTCAGGCCAATGAGAAACGTTTAAAAGTTGCAGCTGAACAGGCCGAGCAGATGATCAAATTAATCGAAATGAATACAGAGCTGACAAAGGTGACAAAACAGCTTACCGAACGTATAGAAATAATAACTGAGCAGCTCCATAAACATTTGGTTGAATAGGAATGCAGCAAATCATTAGCCAAATTTTAAGCAAATAAGTTGTTATTTCGTCGTGAATGGTTGATTTAAAATCAATAAGTTGAATTTTTGAGCGAACGATTCGCAGAGGTTTGCATAGCGGCTCGGCTTTGT
The DNA here is from genome assembly GCF_001654865.1 of Buttiauxella noackiae ATCC 51607. Lineage (GTDB taxonomy): Bacteria > Pseudomonadota > Gammaproteobacteria > Enterobacterales > Enterobacteriaceae > Buttiauxella > Buttiauxella noackiae. Next base: position 31,972 of record NZ_LXEO01000010.1, read on the forward strand.
ATAATATGTTTTCCACGCCGACTTAGCTCAGTAGGTAGAGCAACTGACTTGTAATCAGTAGGTCACCAGTTCGATTCCGGTAGTCGGCACCATACATTAAAAAAACCACCTTTCAGGTGGTTTTTTTTCGTCTGTATTTTAGTGAAAAAAGGAAGGCTAGCTGTGGATAGCACTTCCTTATTATTGGTTAGATCCAACCCTGCTGGCTTGCAAGCCAAACCAGAATTGCTACCACAATTAGTACTACGGTTGTTTTTCTCATTATTGCTTAACCTGTTGGGAAATAGCTCAGATTTTGGGTAGTGCCGATGATAGCAGGAGTTTAGAACGGGAATAACCACGTTTTTATCGACTGTGCCGGCCTACATTTACTCTTCACAAACCAACCAAAAATCTGCTTCGTCAAACATCTCTTCGACCAGACGGTTAATCTTTTCTTTTTCATTCTTTGTACAGTCACTGTTTACTGCATTAGTTTGCATCGGTTTTACCCTGACATCGGCATCGGGGAAAATGGCCTGAACGCGTCGGGTCAGTTCATCAAGAATTTTTTCATTTGCACCGGGAAGGCCCGCTACATTTCGTTTGTCGTAAACCAATTCAACGAACATTAAAATGCTCCTTCTAAAACTGTATTTATATACAGTAATAAATATCGGTATTCAAGGCAAGTCTGTTCCCGAAAAACACAACGTCAGCAGAAGGGTGATGTGAGGGTTATTCTGTTTTAAGCCCGGTAAGCGGAGTCTCGTGTCCACGTGCTTTCATCTGTTCCATGATTAATTGATAAGCAATGTAATACTTGAAGATATTGCTCACGTATTGCACGGTTTCATTGCCAATGCGCTGCTGTGCAATGCGTTCGACATTGTTAAACCAGATGTTGGGATCAAGACCTTTGGCCTCGGCTTCTTTGCGTAAACGGGCAATTTTAGCTGGCCCTGCATTATAGGAAGCAAAGGTGAAAAGGAGTTTGTTCATTTCGGTCATAGGCTGGTCCGCAAAATAGCGGTCGCACATAAAGCGGATATATTTCACACCCGCGTTAATGTTTGGGTCGATTAACCGTATATCACCGACTTTTAACTCTTTCCCGGTCGTAGGGAGCACTTGCATTACGCCAATCGCGCCGCTTTTACTGCGCACCTTCTGGTCAAGGCGAGACTCCTGGTAGCCTTGCGCTGCCATCAATAGCCAGTCGACATTATATTGCTGACCATATTTGCGGAAAATTTCGGTTACCTGGTAAAACTTATCTAATTCTTCTTGCGAGCGAGAATCTTTCACCCATTTTGTATTGCGCAAGTATTTATAAACTTGCTGATTTCCGAATGAAGTACCAATTTTATGTGTCGTGGTGAATTTATCTAATTGCATACGCAGAAGCGGGGAGTTTTTGCGCATAGCCAATGCGATAGAACCATCATTACGAAGCGTAATGTCTTCATATACCACCAGATTAGGATAAATTTGCTTCCATAATAGCGCCAGGTATCTGTCGACGACGGTGTAATCCGCAAGATTGGCATTCACCATCTCCAGGATATCTTCTGGCTCAAAATTGCCAGGGGCTTTAATGACGACTGCCGGAGGGAGTTTCTTCTCAACTAAGCTTTTATTCAGTGCGTCAATACTGGAAATGTAGCTGGTTGAGGGATTCACATACAGGGACTTACCCGACAGAGATTCAACATTCTTTAATTGAGGCGCTTTACTACTTGCAATAACAACTTCACGAACGTTTTTTGCTAATGGGGCACTGAAGTCGACGAGTTTTTCGCGATCCTCGGTAATCGTCAAATTAGCTGCAATTATATCGCCATGCCCGGTGATGAGTTGGGGGATAAGTTGATCACGAGCGGTCGGAATGAAGAGAAGATGTGTTTTCTGGGAGGGTTTTAGGCCCTTGTTAATTTGTTTATCAAACACTTGCATCAGTTCAACCATGACACCACGTTGCGTCCCGCCGTTATCTATAAAGTAGAAAGTTTTACTGTATGGAATCAAAACGCGCACGACGCGCCTTTTTTGCATCACATCAAAGTCACCCAGAACAGTATTAACTTTGGTTTCGAATTTCAAAGGGGGGTCTTCGGTGGCTGCGTGCGTCATCGGCAAAACCGCTGTGATCAATAGCACTACAAGCAGCAAGCGGATCATTGCTACACCATCTAAATCTTCCAACCGGACACTGTTTAACTATAGCTCGCGCATGATGATTTGATTAAAAAACGCACAATACATTAATGGGCGAAAGCCATAGAGGGCGGTTTGCCGTCTGGATGAGAAAATTATTATTTGAAAATAATTCTTGCTTCCAATGCGCGACTATGAGTAAATGCGTCATCGGTTTGGAAGACAGACCTTATGAAAGCAGTTTTAGTAAAGCAGTCCTCAGTTCAAGCGCTATCAAGTCATCAGATACCCCTTCTTCGTGAGTCTCCTCCTAAGTGCCTAAATAAGAAACGTTCTGCAATACAGACCACGTTCGCCATATTAAATGGCTATAAAATATCGAGGAAGTATCTATGTCTAAAATGACTGGTTTAGTAAAATGGTTTAACCCAGAAAAAGGTTTCGGTTTCATCACTCCTGACAATGGTAGCAAAGATGTGTTCGTTCACTTCTCTGCCATTCAGAGCAATGATTTCAAAACTCTGGACGAAGGCCAGAAAGTTGAGTTCTCTGTTGAGAACGGCGCTAAAGGTCCTTCAGCAACTAACGTTGTTGCTCTGTAAGACTGCTAACGCATACTAAGACTGACGCATGCGAAGACGGTGAATAACCCGAGCCGATAAGTCGAAGTGAATAAACCCGCCATGTGCGCAATGCCG
>NZ_LXEO01000011.1 GCF_001654865.1 Buttiauxella noackiae ATCC 51607
GCGCCATGTGCGGGTTTTTTGTTATTTGTAATCCATAAAATCCCTTCTTTTTATCCAGGTAATCAATCACATAATATTTGTATGTGCATATCTGTTATTTACATTAATTAACGATACACCCTCGGTTGGTTTACGCTCAGTCGACTATGCTGGTAGTGAAATATACTTATTTGATTGTAGATAGCATTAATAACTGGAGTTTTTTTATGGGCTTTTGGCGTATTGTTTTTACGATTATTTTACCCCCGTTGGGCGTTTTGTTAGGCAAGGGGTTCGGCTGGGCGTTTCTTTTAAATATTGTCCTGACTTTATTAGGTTATATTCCAGGCGTAATCCATGCGTTTTGGGTGCAAACCCGCGATTAATAAAATAAAACAGGCTTGTTGGTTTATTGCGAGTTTTGCAACGGTTCAGGTTGCGCTACACGCCACCGGCACAGCCTCTTTACATCATTCCCTTTCATTGGGTGAAAGCGGCCTGTTTACATTTTAATCTAGGAATGTTCTGATATAGCCAATTTTTAACGAGCTATAGAGTCGCTTTATGTTTCAACTAAAACAGGGAATGCTGGCAATGATTATTGGTTCCCGTACTGCAGCCGGGCGCGTAAACGTGGGTAAATCAGTCGAGCTTTTTGGACTGTGTGAGCCTGGTGAGAGCTTTATAAATCCGGTGACGGGAGTGATGACGCAACTTCCACGTGATGCAACTCATCCATTGTGGCTGGTGACTGGCAATGTAGTGGCTTTTGATGGGCGCGAAGGTTATACCTTTGTGCGGGCAGAATACCTGATGCCGCTTGATAAGACATTATTGCCAGAGCTTGATGAAGAACTGGCAGTATTTTGATTGGATGATGGCGACAGGTGGCAGTTAAAACGCGGTTGCCATCATTGGTTTTATTTTAACCTTCTAATTCTTCAATTCGAGCAATCAACGCGGGAAGTTCGCTTTCGGCGTAAACTTCGATACCATTTTGTCGCAGTAATGCGGCCGCCACTCCGACTCCCGGTTGGGTAATCCCCTGAAAAGTTCCGTCATAAATCTTCTGACTACCGCATGTTGGGCTACCGTCGGTCATCAATGCTAGTCTGCATCCTGATTCTTGTGCTGTTTTTAACGCAAGCCATGCAGCCAGGAGATAGCTTTGACTTACGTCCGTACCATCACTCTCCTGGATTTTTGCATTCTCCATCAGAGCCGTAAAACCATCACCCCCCACCAGTTCTGCGGGTAGGCGCGGTGTTGTAAGCCCTGCTGCTAATTCAGGGCAATGAATAACCAATCGTTGCTCTTGATGCCAGTGTTCTAACACGCGGGCAAGCAGTGGTTTGGCTTGCCCGTTATAGCGAACTTTAAAGCCCATCAGACAGGCACTAACCAGTATTTTTGTTTTCATGGCATCACGTAAATGTATGGAAAGATGCACGGTACTACAGTGTGCAGTGCCGACGCCACCCTGCTAATTTTGGGCGTTGCAAGGCAGAAGGTAACGGCATACTCTATCATTCCTTATGTGGCAGAAGTTACTAAACATAAGGATAATCAATTAAATGCCCCCATTGCCTTTGAAACAAACTCTTCGCATTGCGCTGGTTGGTGACTATAACCCTGCGGTCATTGCACATCAGGCTATTCCTCTTGCTTTAGATAATGCTGCTGAATATGTTGGCGTTACCGTTGACTACGATTGGTTGCCAACACCAGAAGTCACGAGTTCGGAAGACCTGGTGGGGTATGACGCCATCTGGTGCGTTCCAGCCAGCCCTTATCGGAATGAAGAGGGGGCTTTTTTGTCCATCCGTTTTGCCCGTGAGAACCAGATTCCGTTCCTTGGAACCTGTGGTGGATTCCAGCATGCAATTATCGAATACGCGCGAAACGTAATGGGCTGGGAAGATGCTGGTCATGCGGAAACTGAAAGCCAGGGCCGCTTGGTTATTGCGCCACTCATCTGTTCGCTGGTGGAGAAATCCGACGGTATAGAACTCGAAGCCAACTCAATAATTGCTAAAGCGTATGGCAGGGCGCGAATTGAGGAAAGCTACCATTGTAATTATGGGATAGCTGAAAATTTTGCCGAACAGCTAAGCCTGTCTGAACTACACGCCACCGGGTGGGATGAACGAGGTGATATTCGTGTCGTTGAGTTAAGGGGGCATCCTTTCTTCGTCGGTACGCTTTTCCAGCATGAGCGTAATGCCCTGAAGGATAAACCTGCGCCACTGGTTGAGGCTTTGCTCATGGCGGCGCAGCGTTAATCAGGAGGAGTGATGAGAACGCGCTGGGCTGATCTCCGCATCACGCCCGGCGAAACCGCCAAATACCGCCATCACGCACGCAAGGATCGCGCATCCCAACAAAGGAAGGCTCCATTGGCCAGAAAGGTCGTGTATTTTTCCCATTACTGGTGGCCCGAATGCAGCCAATAAATACCCAACGCATTGCGCCATGCCGGAGAGTGCCGCCGCCTGGTGTGCGCTATTCGCTCGTAAGCCGATAAACGTCAGGCCTAAAATCATCGTTGCGCCGGAGCCAAAGCCAAATATCACCACCCAGATGCTGGCGAGGCCTGGTACATACAGCAAGCCGATGCAGCTGACGGCGCAGAGTAATGCCATAAGAATTGCGATCCCTCGTTGATCTTTCAGGCGACTCAAGATCATGCCAACCAGCAAACCTGGTGCTGCGGTTGCAAGCTGCATTAGTCCGTGCAGGGAGCCTGCTTGTGCTTCGCTATAACCGTGGCTGATGAGTATTGAAGGCAGCCAGCCAATCACCACGTAATAAATTAATGAGTTAATTCCCAAAAATAGCGTGACTTGCCAGGCAAGAGTCGAGCTCCAGATGCCACGGCTATGTAGCGCTTTGCTCGTACTCAGGGTTGATGTGGTGTGATTGGATAGCTGTGGTAACCAAATCAGCAGTGCAACGATTGGAAAGATCATCAGCGCCATTAGTGCGCCAGGCCAACCGTAGCCGTGCTGAGCAATGGGGACGACAAACATTGAGCCAATAGCCGCAGCAACACCCATTGTTAGAGAATACGCGCCAGTCAGGCGTGCGACCTGGCCTGGGAAGTCACGTTTAATCAGGCCGGGTAATAGCACATTACCCATCGCAATACCGCAACCGATAATCGCTGTGCCAACATACAAGAATGCGGTGTTTCCCGCAGAACGCAGCGCGATCCCTCCGCAGATAATCAGCATCGCTGCAAAAAGGCTGCGTTCGATTCCAAAGCGACGGGCAATACCAGCAGCGAGTGGAGAAACTATCGCAAACGCTAATAGTGGGAGAGTGGTAAGGATGCCTGTTTGTGCCGTAGTCAGCCCAAAAGTATCGCGAATCATATCCAGCAACGGTGCCGCGCCGGTAAACGTAACGCGAAGTGTTGTGGCAATCATTAAAATGCCGAGCAGCAACAAGCCGTGTTTTTTCATGCTTGTGGAAGAAATTGACGTCATAAAAATATTCCTTAATACGAAGCGTTCAAGATACACGCTTTAGGAATGGATGAAATCAACGTAAAATGCCAGTTTATCCCTAAATTCGGACAAGGTTATGGAGCGCGGTTTAGCCCTCGAAGGATTCGACCCTGATAGTAATTGCCATCCTGCGCAGGCATTTCGGATTCTGGTGTCAGAAAGTGAGAACGAAATAGCCTTCCACCAGCATAGAAAAGGGCAGTTGATTCTGGCTTTGCACGGTGGGATTACCTGTGAAGTTGAGCAGGCGTTGTGGATGGTGCCAACTCAACACGCGGTCTGGATCCCTGGAGAAATGCCTCACAGTAACCGGGCCACGGCTAATGCACGTCTTTGTTTTCTGTTTATTGAACCTGGGGCGGTAGAGATGCCAACTCAATGCTGCACCCTGAGAATTTCACCGTTGGTTCGCGAGCTTATACTGCATCTGACTGAGCAACATGAAGGTGATTTATCGCAGCCTGCAACTCAAAGACTGGTACAGGTTTTGTTTGATGAATTGCCGCGCCAGGCGGTAGAACCGCTGCATTTGCCGATGTCAGGGCACCCGAAGATTCGCTTTATCGCTGACCAGTTGGCGCTGCATCCGCAGCAACGCCAGACCCTGCAGCAGTGGGCTTCGCACCTGGCGATGAGCGAGCGTAATCTGGCCCGTCTGGTGGTGAAGGAGACAGGTCTTAGTTTTCGGCGTTGGCGGCAACAGTTGCAATTAATCATCGCAATCCGGCTCTTAATTAGCGGTTCGTCTGTGCAACAGGTGGCGAGTGAACTCGGGTATGACTCGACCAATGCATTTATCACAATGTTTAAGAAAGCGCTTGGTAACACGCCAGGGCGTTATCTTGCATCACTGGAACCGCAGTAGAGCTATTACTGTTTCCCGATGACCAATGAAACCAGTCCGGCAGCGATAAGCGGCCCGACTGGTACACCGCGAAATAGCGCTACGCCAAGAACAGTGCCGACTAAAAGGCCCGCCACTAAACTTGGCTGACTGCTCATAAGCGTAACGCCACGCCCGCCAAGCCATGAAACAAACACCCCCACAATGATAGCAACCAGCGATTTCCAGTTGGTGAAAGAGTGCAAAAGGGTGCTTGCGGGTAGAGTGCCGCTGGCGATCGGGGCCATTACACCGATAGTCAGAATAATTATCCCCACTGTCAGGCCCTGTTTTTCAATCCACGGGAAGAAATGACTTAAAGGGGTTACGCGGACAATAATCAGTACCAGAATTGATACCGCAACGGTGGTGTTATGGCTAACAAACCCAAGCCCGGCGAGAGCCAGCAGGATTAATAGCGTGGAGTCGAAAATCATTTTGTTCCTTGCGAAGTAGGGCGAGTATAAAAAGAGAAAACGGTTTTTATTGTTATTAACCACTCTACGCGCAGGTGGATAGCCGCGTCAGCCTTTTTAAGTGATTCCCTATTTTTTTGTGCAAATGCATGATGTTTACTGATATTGCAGATTTTTAGCAGGTTACGTCTTTGCTGAGGAATATAAAAAATTAAAGGACTTTATTTGTGGGATATAAAGAAAATCAGCCAGTATAGGACTGGCTGATTTTGGGGTTAGCTGTAACTTTTACTCGCCTGCTTTTGGAAAAGCTCACGGAATACAGGGTAGATATCGTCCTGGTCGCGAATATGCTGCATCGCGAAGTTATCAAACGTGGATTGTAAATCCTCATATTCGCGCCACAAGGTTTGGTGGGCGCGGCGCGTAATTTCGATATAGCTGTAATAACGCACCATTGGCAGTAATTTCTTCGCCAGTAATTCATGGCACAACGGCGAATCATCGGCCCAGTTATCGCCATCAGAAGCTTGTGCGGCGTAAATATTCCACAGTGCAGGATCGTAGCGCTCCTTCATCACTTCATCCATCAGTTTCAGGGCGCTTGAGACAATTGTGCCGCCCGTTTCCTGCGAGTAAAAGAACTCATGCTCATCCACTTCTTTGGCCTGAGTGTGGTGGCGTATATAAACCACTTCCACGTTTTTATAGGTTCGACTCAGGAACAGATAGAGCAAAATATAAAAGCGTTTCGCCATATCTTTGGTGGCCTGATCCATCGAACCAGAAACGTCCATCAAACAGAACATTACCGCCTGGCTTGAAGGCTCAGGGCGTTTTTCGTAGTTTTTGTAGCGTAAATCGAAGGTGTCGATAAACGGTACGCGGGCTATTTTCTCGCGCAGTTCGGCAATCTCTTTGCGCAAGCGTTCTTCTTCAAGCAACTGAGCAGGTTCGCTGTTGCTCACCGTTTCAAGGCTGTCTTCAAGCTCATGTAATTGACGCCGTTTTCCAGCAGTCATCGCAGTGCGGCGAGCCAGCGAGTTTTGCAACGAACGGACAACGCTGATATTCGCCGGCACACCATTCGAGGTGTAACCCGCACGGTGTGATTTAAACTCGGTTATCTGGCGATGCTGATTCTTTTTCAGATTCGGCAATGCCAGGTCTTCAAACAATAAGTCGAGATATTCATCTTTAGAGATTTGAAAGACGAACTCATCCTGGCCTTCACCGTCCTGGCTTGCCTGGCCCTGGCCACCACCTGAACCACCGCCACCACCTTGCGGGCGCTCGATACGGTCGTTCTGTACAAAGTGATCGTTACCCGGGTGAACACGATGGCGTAGCCCACCACGCCCCTGATGAAACATCGGTTCGCTGATATCTTCACTAGGGATAGAGACGGATTCGCCGCTGTCCACGTCGGTTACCGAACGCTTGTTGATGGCCTCGGAAATCGACTGTTTAATCTGTGCTTTATAACGGCGCAAAAAGCGTTGGCGATTCACAGCGCTTTTGTTTTTGCCGTTCAGTCGCCTGTCAATAAAATAGGCCATATTTCCCCCAAACTTCTTTGCCAACTGCGCAGAGGTGCCACGGTTGTGGCACCCATTTTGACTTAGACGTTATGAAGATTTGCGCACCCGCAGATACCATTCGCACAGCAGACGGACTTGTTTGCGGGTATAGCCTTTCTCCATCATACGATCGACAAAGTCATCGTGTTTCTTCTGCTCGTCGGTCGAGGTTTTGGCATTGAACGAGATAACGGGTAGCAACTCTTCGGTGTTCGAGAACATTTTCTTCTCGATAACCGTGCGCAGCTTCTCGTAGCTGGTCCAGTTAGGGTTACGACCATTATTATTGGCTCGGGCACGCAAGACGAAATTCACGATTTCATTACGGAAATCTTTCGGATTGCTGATGCCCGCAGGTTTTTCAATTTTTTCCAGTTCCGCATTAAGAGATTCGCGGTCAAACAGCTGGCCGGTGTCCGGATCGCGGTATTCCTGATCCTGAATCCAGAAGTCAGCGTAGGTTACATAACGGTCGAAAATGTTTTGCCCATACTCTGAGTAGGATTCGAGGTACGCCGTCTGAATCTCTTTACCGATAAATTCGGCGTATTTAGGGATCAGATAGCCTTTTAAGTGCTCCAGATATTTCTCTGCCACATCCTGCGGGAACTGCTCACGCTCGATCTGTTGCTCCAGCACGTAGAACAAGTGCACCGGGTTCGCCGCCACTTCGACGTGGTCGAAGTTGAACACGCGCGACAAAATTTTGAACGCAAAACGTGTGGAGAGCCCGTTCATGCCTTCGTCTACACCGGCGTAATCACGATACTCCTGGTAGGATTTCGCTTTCGGGTCGGTATCTTTCAGACTTTCACCGTCATAAACCCTCATTTTGGAGTAAATGCTGGAGTTTTCCGGATCTTTCAAACGTGACAGAATCGAGAATCGAGACAGCGTTTCCAGGGTGCCAGGGGCGCAAGGCGCGTGCAGCAATTCACTGTGGGTCAACAGTTTTTCGTAGATCTTAATTTCTTCGGAAATACGCAGGCAATAAGGCACTTTGACGATGTAAACACGGTCAAGGAACGCCTCATTGTTTTTGTTGTTACGGAACGTCACCCACTCAGATTCGTTGGAGTGCGCCAGAATAATACCGTTAAACGGCAGGGCGGAGATGCCTTCGGTCCCGTTATAGTTCCCCTCCTGGGTTGCGGTGAGCAACGGGTGGAGCACTTTAATTGGCGCTTTAAACATCTCAACGAATTCCATGATGCCCTGATTTGCACGGCACAGCGCACCGGAATAGCCATAGGCATCGGGATCGTTTTGCGCGTGGTTTTCCAGTTTGCGAATATCCACTTTACCGACCAGCGCCGAGATATCCTGGTTGTTCTCGTCACCCGGTTCAGTTTTGGCAATCGCGATTTGTGCCAGAATTGACGGCCACACTTTAACGACGCGGAATTTTGTAATGTCGCCGCCAAACTCATGCAGACGTTTTGCCGCCCATGGAGACATAATCGTGCCGAGGTAGCGGGTCGGGACGCCGTACTCTTTTTCAAGAATAGAGGCATCTTCCTGTGGGTTGAACAGGCACAGCGGGTGGTCATTCACCGGGCTGCGTTCACCGTTGGCACTCAGCGTGTAAATAGGCACGCGCTGCATCAACGCTTTCAGGCGTTCAGCGAGTGAAGATTTACCGCCGCCCACCGGCCCCAGTAAATAGAGGATCTGTTTCTTCTCTTCCAGACCCTGGGCCGCGTGTTTGAGATAGGCAACAATCTGCTCAATGGCTTCTTCCATGCCATAGAACTCTTCAAACGCTGGATAACGGGAGATCACCCGGTTCGAAAAGAGACGGGATAGCCGTGGCTCAGTGGCAGTATCCACCATCACTGGCTCACCAATGGCCATCAATAGCCTTTCTGCCGCGTTAGCATAGGCACTGCGATCTTGCTTACATACAGCAAGAAACTCCTGCAGTGTGAACTCTTCGTCCTTGGCAGCTTCATAACGCTGGCGATAGTGATCGAATATATTCATGGCATGCCGTCCTTTCGTTTTTAGCACAGGTTAGAGAGCCGAGGGTAATAGTAATGGGGGCTCCCGGAAGACGTCTCCTGAATCTTGAGCAACCCTTATGCCAACTTCGTTAGTGGCAGTTTTATTGCTGCGTTCAGCGTATTTCATCTTCCTAAAATAAAGCGTAGATGGCATTTGCAAAACTTGCATACGGCTGCAAGCCAATTTCAATGACATATCAATAACTCATCCATTTATTTCTCCTTTTGTTGTAAAGGGAAGGGACTCGCATCACATGACGTTCATAAAAGTGAAAAGAAGGTGAAACCTGTGTGAGGGATGTTAGTCAATTGGTTTGAGATTTCGAATAAGTAAAAAACTTGGGGTGCTAAGCGAGAGAGGTTACACTCTCGTCGCTGATTATTTGATTAAAGGACTGAATGGATTGTGAGCAAATTCAAAATTCTTGCATTAGGGGCGTTGATTGCCTCATCTTTTTCTGCTGCACAGGCAGCAGATGGCCCATGGTCTTTAGGGGCTGCTGCATTGGTCACCCCGAATCCTTACAAAGGCGACCAGGACCGGGTGTATCCGGTTCCGATGGTGGGTTATGAAGGGGATAGTTTCTACCTGCGTGGCATCAACGCAGGTTACTACCTGTGGAACGACAAGACCGATAAGCTCTCCGTCACCGCTTACTATTCGCCGTTATTCTTCCGTGCGAAAGACAGTGACTCTGACAGCATGCGCAAGCTGGATAACCGCAAAGCGACGTTAATGGCAGGGCTTTCCTATGTTCATTACACCGATTATGGTTTCCTGCGCACCGTGCTGGCAGGTGATACCCTGGACAACAGTAATGGCATTACCTGGGATACTGCGTGGTTGTATCGCTACAACAGCGACAAATTGACTCTGACGCCAGGGATTGGGGTGCAGTGGAGCAGTGATAATCAAAATGATTATTACTATGGTGTGAGTAAGAAAGAGTCCAGCCGCAGTGGCCTGAGCTCTTACGAAGCTGAAAGCAGCTGGTCGCCGTATGTTGAGCTGTCCGTTAACTACAAATTAACTCAGGACTGGAGCGTATTCGGACTGGGCCGTTATGTGCGTCTGGCAAATGAAGTCACCGATAGCCCGATGGTCGATAAAGAGTGGACCGGTGTATTGATGACCGGTGTGACCTATAGTTTCTGATGGTGCAACTCATGCACTTCTACGGGGCGCTTGCGCCCCGTTTGCATTATGTTGGTGCAACTATTTAAGGAGGATGTCATGGCGAAACAAATTCTCTTTCCTCAATCACAACCTTTACCGGCAATTGGGCAAGGCACCTGGTATATGGGTGAAAAGCCTGCGCAACGCACAGAAGAAGCCAATGCACTACGCGCGGGCATCGACCTTGGGTTGACGCTCATCGATACCGCTGAAATGTATGCCGATGGTGGCGCGGAAAAGGTGGTGGGTGAAGCTATTAGCGGCAGACGAGATGAGGTTTTCCTCGTCTCAAAAGTGTATCCGTGGAACGCCGCAGGGCAGCATGCAATTGCCGCCTGCGAGGCGAGCCTGAAACGGCTAAAAACAGATTATCTCGACCTCTATTTACTGCACTGGCGTGGTGATATTCCGCTGCAAGATACCCTCAAGGTCATGCAGCAGCTCATACAGCAAGGCAAAATTCGCCGTTGGGGTGTTTCTAATTTTGACTATGCAGATATGCAAGAGTTATGGCGTGAGGCTGGTGGGCGTGGATGTGCTACCAACCAGGTGCTTTACCATCTTGCATCTCGTGGGATCGAACATGATTTACTGCCCTGGTGCCAACAGCAAAAGATACCTGTTATGGCTTATTGCCCTTTAGCACAGGCGGGGCGTTTGCGTCGTGGGTTGATGAATGATCCGGCACTCAATGAGTTGGCAAACCGTAAAGGTGTGACTGTTGCACAGTTATTACTGGCGTGGGTCATTCATCACGATGGTGTGATGGCAATTCCGAAAGCGGGGAGTGTGGCGCATGTGAAAGAAAATGCGGCGGCACTTGAAGTTACTTTGAGTCAGGAAGAAATAGCGCTGATGGAAAAGGCGTTCCCGGCACCGGGCCGTAAAACGCCTTTAGATATGGTTTAAGCTTTTTTCGCTACACGCACAGTTGTTGCTAAACGAGCCGGTTTATCAGCTGTCGCTTTCTGCGTTGCACTCGCACATGCGGTTTCAACACACACGAAAGTTTTGTAACCATCGTCTGGCATATCTGCCATAGAAGCAGAGAGTGCCGGGCCTGGGTTCCAGCCAACCACATTGACATGGTGGTGGTGAACAACGTCAATGGTGCGGTTAAGGCTCGCGTCATGAATAACGCTGCACTCTTCTGGTTCCAGGTAAACACGGTCTGTGCGATCAGGGAAGGTCTGGACACCGTCGGTTAACTGGCCTTCAGTCGCATTCAACACTTTATCGATATAACGTTTACCCAGACCGCTCACTTTCACATCAGCAATATCGCCAACGTTGAAATAAGTGTGCAGGGCGGAGTTAACTTCAAATTCACCGTGCGCTTCCAGTTCCATCTCACAGGTTTTACCCAGTTTGTAACGTGCGTACAGGGTAAAATCATGCGGCCAGTATTTGCGGGAAACATCGCTGCTTTGCAATTCGAAGGTCAGGGAAACACCGCTTTCATCTTCGTTATGCGCAGTCAGAGCCCATGGCAGGTTGCGGGCAAAACCGTGTGCTGGCAGGTCTGCTTGTGCACCTGGTCCAAACCATGGCCAGCAGATTGGCACGCCGCCACGAATAGCGGTACCGTGTTTGAACGGAGTATTGCCGCTCAGCCAAAGCACTTCTTCTTCGCCAGCTGGTTTCCATGACAACAGGTGTGCGCCTTGCAAAGTCACAGCACCACGTGCTTGTGGATGTTCAACCACGATAACTTCCAGCTCATCAATCTGACGGCGTGAAATAGAAGGAGTGATTTGTTCAATTACTGGAAGGGCAAAAATTTTGTTAATCATTGACTCACCTATCAATCGAAGCCAAAAAAAAGGCGACCGCATGGGTCGCCTTCAGGACTAATTGCTCATCTCAACTTATTTGGAGATGTGAGCGATCAGGTCCAGTACTTTGTTTGAGTAGCCAGTTTCGTTGTCGTACCAGGAAACCAGTTTCACAAAGTTGTCGTTCAGTGCGATACCAGCTTTAGCATCGAACACAGAAGTACAGATTTCGCCGTTGAAATCAGTAGATACAACGTCGTCTTCGGTGTAACCCAGAACGCCTTTCATTGGGCCTTCAGAAGCCGCTTTGATTGCTTTCTTGATTTCTTCGTAAGACGCAGCTTTTTCCAGACGAACGGTCAGGTCAACTACAGACACGTTTGGAGTTGGAACGCGGAACGCCATACCAGTGATTTTACCGTTCAGCTCTGGCAGTACAACGCCTACAGCTTTAGCAGCACCGGTAGAAGAAGGGATGATGTTCTGAGCTGCGCCGCGGCCGCCGCGCCAGTCTTTGTGAGACGGGCCATCAACAGTTTTCTGAGTAGCGGTAGTTGCGTGAACAGTGGTCATCAGGCCTTCAACGATACCGAAGTTGTCGTTGATAACTTTAGCCAGTGGAGCCAAGCAGTTAGTGGTGCAAGATGCGTTAGAAACGATATCCTGGCCAGCATATTTCTCGAAGTTAGCACCTTTAACGAACATAGGAGTGCTATCTTTAGAAGGACCAGTCAGAACAACCTTTTTAGCGCCAGCAGTGATGTGCTTACGAGCGGTTTCGTCAGTCAGGAACAGACCAGTTGCTTCAGCAACAACGTCTACGTTGACTTCGTTCCACTTCAGGTTAGCCGGGTCACGTTCTGCGGTAACACGGATAGTTTTGCCGTTAACAACCAGGTGGCCGTCTTTGACTTCTACAGTGCCGTTGAAACGACCGTGAGTTGAGTCGTACTTCAGCATGTAAGCCATGTATTCAGCGTCTAACAGGTCGTTGATTGCAACGATCTCGATGTCAGAACGTTCCTGAGCAGCACGGAAAACAATACGGCCGATACGGCCAAAACCGTTGATACCTACTTTGATAGTCATATATTCCACCAGCTATTTGTTAGTGAATAAAAGGTTGCCTGTAAAATTACAAAAACCTTACTCAGCGTCAAGCGGAATCGTGTCAATCATTGCGACAAATCAATCCTATGGACATCATTTGAACGACTGAACCGCCTCGCGCTTCCCTTTTGGCTCTTTAGCCATATGGGGACGATGCGAGGAATTTTAAAGGACCATTCCAACAAGAATGTGACGGCGATCACAATTGACGCTGCGCCTGAAATTCAGGGCTAAGTTTAGAACAAAAAACAGCACGGCGTTGTTAATTTTTTGTTAGAATCATGCTGTTATCAGTTACAGTACCCACTGCCCGAGATGTACGCATATGGCTAACCAATTACCTCCTGATTTATCGAAAAAAAACCTTTCTGAAATGCAGTTTTATGTCACCCAGAAGCATGGCACTGAGCCACCGTTTTCCGGGCGTCTACTGCATAACAAACGGGAAGGGGTGTATCATTGCCTGGTCTGCGACGCACCGTTGTTTATGTCAGAGTCTAAGTATGACTCAGGCTGCGGCTGGCCTAGCTTCTATGAACCCGTAAGCGACAGCGCTATCCATTACATCAAGGACTTCTCACACGGTATGGAGCGGATTGAAATCCGTTGCGGCAATTGTGAAGCCCACTTAGGCCATGTTTTCCCGGATGGCCCGCAGCCAACAGGTGAGCGTTACTGCGTGAATTCAGCCTCGTTAAACTTCACCGATGATAAAAACGGCGAGCAAATCGAAGGTTGAAAAATCGATTCAGCAAATTATTCCACAGGAACTTGCCTCATGATGAATCTGGACGAGATGTTAGAAGCAATGACACCGGAAGTTTATCAACGCCTGGTGACTGCCGTTGAGCTGGGGAAATGGCCAGACGGTGTGGCACTGACGCCCGATCAAAAAGAGAACAGTTTGCAATTAGTGATGATGTGGCAGACGCGTCATAACACCGATCCGCAGCATATGACCATCGGCACTGACGGCAACATCGTGATGAAGAGTAAGCAGCAACTTAAAGCTGAATTCGGCATTGAGCCTGCGCCAATTATGACCGTGAAGCTGTAAACTCAAAAAAACTGGGTGGCACAATTGCCGCCCAGTTTGATTTTGAAAATTAATGCTCCGTTTT
Source organism: Buttiauxella noackiae ATCC 51607 (assembly GCF_001654865.1). Classification (GTDB taxonomy): domain Bacteria; phylum Pseudomonadota; class Gammaproteobacteria; order Enterobacterales; family Enterobacteriaceae; genus Buttiauxella; species Buttiauxella noackiae. The sequence continues at coordinate 13,554 of NZ_LXEO01000011.1, forward strand.
AATGCCCAAATCTTTGGCTAGCTCTTTCGCCAGTTGGTTATTATCATCCGCGCCATACTCCCAGAACATTGCGCCACCCAGGCCTTTCGCTTTGATGTACTCCGCTTTAATTGCTACAGAACGCGGGTTCTCATAAGAAATAGCGAACAGCGGCTTACCTTCGGCTGACTTGATGGTCAGATAAGGCACATGCGCGTCATCATCCCAGTTTTCGGTAAAGCGTTTCTGCGGATCGTTAAGCATCTTGCTGACAATATCGTTGTATTTCATATAACTGTCTTTGGTTAGATCAACACCTAAAGACATAAACAACGCTTTTTCTGTATCACCAAAGTACGGTTGTGTGACCGGATTTTTAGCAGCGTCTGGTTTATCCCAGTCAATACCCGGTTCGGTTGCGCGTTTAGGGATACGGCCGTAGAAGCCGATACCGAGGTTCATCTGTGCCGGCTTAAGCCCCGCTTTGATATAATTATCGACCACGAAATTAACGTTGTAGTTATCAGCCGCAGCCACGGTTGGCCAGGTCTTCGAATCATACAGATTAGCGTTAAAGTACTGAGTGCCATACGCCATGTCGTAGGTCATCAGGTTGATGTAATCCAGCGCTGGTGCAATGGCCTTCACATCGACCCATTCCGTTGGGCTTTTCACGTTAGCGCCCACAGCGATGGTCAGTAATTTTTCTTTACCCAAAGCGGTGCGCAGTTCGTTTAGCAAGGCAGTGAAATTAGCGCGGTCTTCAGGAAGACTTGCCACTAACCCCCATGCGCCATTCACCGGGTATTCCCAATCCAAATCGATACCATCGAGTCCGTAGCGTTGAATCACATCCTGTACTGAGCGGATAAACACAGCGCGGTTTTCAGGTGTTGCCGCAGCTCCTGAAAAGCCACGAGCACCCCAACCACCTACAGACAGCAAAACTTTCAGTGAGGGATTCTGTTTACGCAACTCCGGGATCTTCTCAAGGTCGGACATCACTTTTGGTGATAACCAAATCTGGTGCAATTTTGAGGCATCTTTCAGCGCCGGATTGGTTTCGTCTTTCTCGTCGTTGTAAATCAGACCAAATGAGTAATTGAGGTGGGTTATCTGGCGCACATCGAGTTTGTTGATATCGCCACCAGGCCCGGCGGTAACATCACCGCCTCCATTAAAGTAACCGACGGAGAGATAAGAGCTTGCCTGAGCCACACCGGCACAGGCGATTTGTATTACTGCGAGCAACGGCAGCAGTTTACGCGTGAAGACCATAGGGTAGTTCCTCTTTGACGAGTCATAACAATAAAAACCAGCCGTAACCCGGGGGACGGAAGGTAAAAAAATACAGCTAACATGCTGCATTAATAAGCAAAGTCATTATGAGAGCGCTCTCAAAAATCAGCTATCTAAAAAAGCCAGGAATGAGAGCGGAATCGAGAAAGGGGAAGGGCGCAATTGCGCCCTGGGGGAAAATTAGTAAGTAAAATCAGCAAACGTCATTAAAGTGGCACCTGCCGCTGACATGGTCTGGAATGCCTTCAGACTGTCCTGAGGATGAAGGTTCACGCCCCGGCAACCATCGGTAATCACTATCACGTCATAACCCAATGTCAGAGCGTCGAGTACTGTGAACTTCACGCAATAATCGGTTGCTAAACCCATAACAACGATCTGTTTGATCTCATTACGAAATAGCCAGCTATCGAGCTCCGTCTTCTGGCGATGCCCATTATCGAAAAAGCCACTATAGCTATCAATTTGAGTATTTTCGCCTTTGCGAAAAATAGCGTCGATCTCCTGAGTATTCAGCAAAGGGTGGAGTTCTGCGCCTTCGCTGTGTTGTACGCAGTGATCAGGCCACCAGGTTTGTCTCAAACCGTCGAGTTTACCCTGGGTATAAGGCTCGGTTTTTTGCACGCTGGCAAAGCTTCCGTGATTAGCTGGATGCCAGTCTTGTGTGGCAACAACGGCATCCCCACGCGTTTTGCAAAAACTCATCAGCGCATTCGCCACATCAACAATGCTATCCCCATCAGGGACAGCAAGGGCGCCACCGGCACAAAAATCATTCTGTATATCAACCATCAACAAAGCACGCTTCATGGTGTCTCCTTACTCGTCTGGGGTGAGTTCACCACGCAAGTTGCGCGTCATGGCCTCGCGAATGGCCTGCACATCCAGATTCTGGCTGAGCAAATAGTGAAGCTTAGTTAATGTCGCTTCTACAGTCATATCATAGCCGCTAACTACGCCTGCCTGAGCCAGAGCATTACCCGTTGCGTAGCCGCCCATATTGACTTTACCGGACATACATTGCGTCAGGTTCACAACGATAATGCCGCGTGAACAGGCTTCCTGTAACTCTCTGAGGAATGCGCCATGCTGCGGGGCGTTCCCCACACCGTAAGAACGCAGGATTAATGCCTTAACCGGTTGACGTAAAAAGTTGCCGACAACGTCTGCTGAAATTCCCGGATAAATCGTCACCACGCCAATCGGCTGTGGCGTAATCGGGTGAACAATCAACTCACCTTCGCTGTGTGGTGCGGCGGGCGTATTCAGGCGGCGAATGTGGATACCCGCTTCAAGCAGCGGTGCAAGATTTGGCGAGGCAAAGGCATCAAAACCGTCGGCATGTGCCTTGGTCGTGCGGTTACCGCGATACAAACGATTATTGAAGAATAGAGTGACTTCGTTAATCGGGAAATTGGCTGCGATGTACAAAGAGTTAAGCAGGTTAATCTGCCCATCAGAACGCAGCTCAGCCAGCGGAATCTGCGAACCAGTAACAATGACCGGTTTGCTAAGGTTTTCCAGCATGAAAGAGAGCGCCGAGGCGGTAAACGCCATGGTGTCGGTGCCATGCAGAATCACAAAGCCGTCGTATTTGTCGTAATTGGCTTTAATGTCATCAGCAATATGCTGCCAGTCCTCTGGCGTCATATCAGAGGAGTCCATCAGCGGCTGATATTCGTGAATTGTGAAATCAGGCATTTCCTGGCGATGGAATTCTGGCATCAAAGCCAACTGGCGTTGTAGGTGGCCGGAAACAGGAATGTAACCGTGTTCTGAACGCTGCATACCGATAGTACCGCCGGTATAGGCAACGTAGATGGATTTCTTTTGCATGAGTGAACTCAGGGCTGGCTTTTACGTTATGGGCGCAGTATAAGGCGACGAGGCAAAAAAATCAGCCCGGTAAATACCGGGCTGGATTAAAGATTATCGTACATCACCACAGGTGAGGCAGAAGGCATATCGGTTTTGCGGGTCATTCATTGTGCCAAACTTGTCGTTTTGCGCTTTTACCGCCAAAGCCGCATCTGCCAGCGGTGCTGGCAAATATGCCTGTAATGCTTGTGGCAACATGGCACGTACCGAGCCGCTCACGCTGTTGAAGACCATATCAAGCATGCTTGGCTCATCTTGCCAGAAAACCAGGTGCCAGCTTTTAAGTTTCGCAAGCTCAGCGGCTTTCGCAACGGCATCATCGAAATCACCCAGGCTGTCAACCAGGCCGTTTGCTTTTGCATCCTGACCTGTCCAGACATGGCCCTGAGCGATAGCATCGATTTGTTCCGGGGTTTTCTTACGGGAATCCGCAACCAGGTTCACAAAGCGCTTATAGCCGTTCTCGATGGTCAACTGCATCATCTGTTGAACTTCCGGTGGCAGTGATTTTGTCACCGCAACATCGGCTAATGGTGAGGTCGCCACTCCATCTGTATGAACGCCAATGGAATCGAGGCTGTTTTCAACAGTGTTTATGACGCCAAAGATGCCAATTGAGCCGGTCAATGTATTCGGGCTTGCCACGATGTAATTAGCTGGAGTTGAAATCCAATAACCGCCTGATGCCGCCATACCGCCCATTGAAACTACAATCGGTTTACCCGCAGTGCGTGCCGCTTCCAGCTCATCACGAATGACTTCTGATGCCGTCACGCTGCCGCCGGGGCTGTTTACGCGCAGAACAATCGCTTTCACTTTCGGGTCAAGGCGCGCCTCGCGAATTTGCATTGCCGTGGTGTCACCACCCACCTGGCCTGGCGTTTCCTCTCCATCCATAATCGCGCCATTGGCGATAATCACCGCGATAGAGTCACCTTTATCAGACGGTTTTTTTACTACGTAGTCATACATGCTGGTGTAGCTGAAATCTTTGTTCTCTTTATTCCAGCCAAACTGCTTAACCATCGCTTTATCAACAGCGGCGCTGCTGGCAAGTTCATCAACCAATTTGTTATCCAGGGCATATTTCGCGGTGTCGCCCCCAAGTTTTTGCAGGTTATCAAGCAGACCCTGCGCCCCCGGGAACACTTGCTGTGCGGTAATCTGGCGGTTAGCTGCAATGGTGGTGAGATAGTTTTGCCACAGCTCGCCAATCCAGCGGCTATCTGCTTCACGCGCAGCCGGAGACATATCATCACGAATAAACGGCTCAACGGCAGATTTATAAGTCCCGACGCGGAAGATATGCGTGGAAACTTTCAGCTTATCGAGCAGCGTTTTGTAATAGAGCGAGTTGGTAGCAAAGCCGTGAAGATCCACCACGCCTTGCGGTGAGAGCCAAATTTTATTGGCAAAACTTGCCAGGTAATATTGCCCCTGGTTGTAGCTGTCGCCCACGGCATAAACCGGTTTCCCGCTGTCGCGGAATTCACGCAGTGCTTTGCCGATATATTGCATGGAAGGCTGGTCGCCACCGGCAAACTCTTTTAAATCGAGCACAATGCCGGTGATGTTGCGGTCATCTTTTGCTTGTCGAATGGTATCGACCACATCAAACAATGAGTTTTCCTGCAGGCGATCTGAGCTTGCGCCAAGCAACTGGCGGCCAATCACGCCCAATTTATTGCTGACCGAAGGCTTATCGACCACCACGCCGGTGATATCAAGCAACAACGCACCGCGTGCAGGTTCTGCTGGCGCGCTGTTAATCTGCATCCAGATCCCTACGCCAACCAGCACCAACAACACTAAAAATAGGTTAAGAATAAATTCTCGAATAAAGTTAAGCAGACGCCAGGTCCACTTAAAAAAACCGGCAACAAATCGCCCGATGGTGCGCATGTATTCTCCGTAATATCTGGCAAGCTGCATATAACAGCTTTAGTGAACGCTATCCTAAATACCCCCAGGGCAAAAGTCAGTAGGAAATCTGCCCCGTGCTGTAACAAAATCTACGGCTGTGTTAATTTCGGCGCTAAATTTCATTGCAGGAGTTATCAAATGGATGCACTTGAACTACTTCTTAACCGTCGCAGCGCTTCCCGCCTGGCGGAGCCTGCACCAGCAGGTGAATCACTGGAAAATATTATTCGTGCCGGAATGCGTGCGCCTGATCATGGAACCTTGCAACCATGGCGCTTCATTGTCATTGAAGGCGAAGGGCGTGAGCGTTTCAGTAAGGTCATGGAAGAAGCTGCAATTGCTGAAGAGCAAGACGAAAAGGGCATAGAAAAAGCGCGTACCGCTCCGTTCCGTGCTCCTATGATTATAGCGGTCGTTGCACATTGTGATGACAATCATAAAGTTCCGGTCTGGGAACAGGTTGTTTCTGCAGGTTGTGCGGTAATGGCAATGCAAATGGCAGCGGTTGCTCAGGGCTACAACGGCATCTGGCGCACCGGCATCTGGACGGAAAGTGAAGCCGTGCGCAAAGCACTTCATTGCCGTGAGCAAGATGAAGTCGTTGGTTTCTTATATCTGGGAACGCCACAACTCAAAGCCTCCACTACGGTCAACATCCCGGACATCACTCCGTTTGTGCGCAATTTCTAAGCAAACAGGCAAAAGCTGTCTGGATTGTGACCAGGAATGGCGCAATTCAGACATGCAGTCTTACCACTATCCTGCTGAACGGTTACCATAGAGTGATTGCCAATGACAGGAGTAGTCCATGAGTGAGCAAACCGTTCGTTTGACGCAGTACAGCCACGGAGCTGGTTGCGGCTGCAAAATTTCCCCGAAAGTCCTGCAAACTATTCTGCACTCTGAGCAGGCTAAATTTGTCGATCCTAACTTGCTGGTAGGAAATGAAACCAGTGATGACGCGGCAGTTTATGATTTGGGCAACGGCACTTGTGTCATCAGCACCACCGACTTCTTTATGCCGATTGTCGACGATCCGTTCGACTTTGGGCGTATTGCTGCCACCAACGCGATTAGCGACATTTACGCGATGGGCGGCAAACCGATTATGGCTATCGCTATTCTCGGCTGGCCGATTAACACCCTTGCACCAGAAATTGCCCGCAAAGTAATTGAAGGCGGGCGTTTTGTTTGCCAACAGGCGGGCATTTCCCTGGCAGGCGGTCACTCCATCGATGCGCCAGAGCCTATCTTTGGCCTTGCGGTTACCGGGATCGTACCAACCGATCGCGTTAAGAAAAACAGCTCAGCTACCGCCGGTTGCAAACTGTTCCTCACCAAGCCGCTTGGTATTGGTGTGCTGACCACAGCTGAGAAGAAATCCCTGCTAAAACCTGAGCACTACGGTCTTGCGGCGCAAGTGATGTGCCAGCTGAATAAACCGGGTGCGGAATTTGCCGACATCGAAGGTGTCACCGCCATGACGGATGTCACTGGTTTTGGCCTGCTCGGTCACCTCAGCGAAATGTGCCAGGGTGCGGGCGTTCAGGCCGAAGTGTGGTTTGATAAAGTGCCAAAATTACCTGAAGTTGAAAGCTATATCGCCCAGGGCTGTGTTCCTGGTGGGACTTCGCGCAACTTCGCAAGCTACGGTTATCTGATGGGCGAAATGACCCAGGCGCAGCGTGATCTACTGTGCGACCCACAAACTTCCGGCGGCTTGCTGTTAGCTGTTGAAGCCAACGCGGAAGCGGCGGTTGCCGCCGTTGCCGAAAAAAATGGCATCAAACTGACGGCTATTGGTGAGCTAAAAGAAGCTCGCGCCGGTCGCCCGATGATTGAGATTCGTTAATCGGATGCGTCTGTTCATTGCCGAAAAACCCAGCCTTGCTCGTGCTATTGCTGATGTGCTTCCAAAACCCCATCGCCGGGGTGACGGGTTCATTGAGTGTGGAAACGGGCAGGTTGTGACCTGGTGTATCGGTCACTTGCTGGAACAGGCTCAGCCAGATGCATACGATGCGCGCTACGCGCGCTGGAACCTTGCCGATTTGCCGATTGTGCCGGAAAAATGGCAGTTGCAGCCGCGTCCGTCGGTCACTAAACAGCTTAATGCCATCAAAAAACTACTCGTCCAGGCTGACGAAGTGGTTCATGCGGGTGACCCGGATCGTGAAGGGCAGTTGCTGGTCGATGAGGTTCTCGACTATCTGGAGCTTGCTCCGGCAAAGCGCCAGCAGGTTCAACGCTGCCTGATAAACGACCTCAACCCGCAAGCCGTTGAACGTGCTATCAGTCGTCTGCGATCCAACAGCGAGTTTATACCGTTGTGTGTTTCGGCACTTGCACGAGCCCGTGCCGACTGGCTTTACGGTATCAACATGACTCGCGCTTACACTATTCTTGGCCGTAACGCCGGTTATCAGGGCGTGCTTTCGGTTGGACGTGTGCAAACGCCAGTGCTTGGGTTGGTGGTGCGTCGCGATGAAGAGATTGAGAATTTCATCGCCAAAGATTTCTTTGAAGTCAAAGCGCATATCGTCACACCTGCGGATGAACGCTTTGTGGCAACCTGGATCCCTAGCGAGTCTTGCGAGCCGTATCAGGATGAAGAAGGACGTTTGCTACATCGCCCGCTGGCTGAACATGTGGTTAACCGTATCGGCGGGCAGCCGGCAGTCGTCACGGCCTATAATGATAAACGGGAATCAGAAATCGCCCCGTTGCCGTTCTCGCTCTCCAGTCTGCAAATCGAGGCGGCAAAACGTTTTGGTCTAAGTGCGCAGAACGTGCTGGATATCTGCCAAAAATTGTATGAAACGCACAAACTCATTACTTACCCGCGTTCGGATTGTCGTTACCTGCCGGAAGAACATTTTGCGGGTCGCCATGCAGTGCTGAATGCGATTAGCGTTCATCAGCCGGATTTGCTGCCGCAGCCTGCGGTGAATACCGATCTGCGTAACCGTTGCTGGGACGATAAGAAAGTTGATGCGCACCACGCGATTATCCCTACGGCGCGTAGCTCAAAGATCTCGCTTTCTGAAAATGAAGCTAAAGTTTACAACCTCGTCGCCCGACAATACTTAATGCAGTTCTGCCCCGACGCGGTGTTCCGTAAATGCACCATCGATCTCGATATTGCCGGCGGTAAATTTAACGCTAAAGCCCGTTTTCTGGCCGAAGCAGGCTGGCGCACACTGCTTGGCAGCAAAGAGCGTGATGAAGAGAACGACGGTACACCGCTGCCGGTGGTCGCTAAAGGCGATGAGCTATTGTGCGAAAAAGGTGAGGTAGTTGAGCGTCAAACTCAGCCGCCGCGCCATTTCACCGATGCCACGCTGCTCTCAGCGATGACCGGAATCGCGCGTTTTGTGCAGGATAAAGATCTGAAGAAGATCCTACGCGCAACGGACGGACTGGGCACTGAAGCGACGCGTGCCGGGATCATTGAGCTATTGTTTAAGCGAACGTTCCTGGTAAAAAAAGGGCGCTATATACATTCATCGGATGCCGGACGAGCGTTGATCCATTCGTTGCCAGAGCTTGCGGCAAGACCGGATATGACGGCTCAGTGGGAGTCAACGCTGACGCAAATCAGCGAAAAGCAATGTCGATATCAGGACTTCATGCAGCCGTTGGTTCAAACGCTGTATGACCTGATTCACCAGGCTCGGACCAAGCCGGTTCATCATGCTTTCAAAGGCGTTAAAGCGCCTGACGAGCAGAAAAAACCGCGTAAGCAATGGACGAAAAAAGAGGGTAGTGATGATGCAACTAAGAAGCCTGCTCGCCGCCGCCGTAGCGCTGATGGTGACTCTGCCAGTGATGGCGCAGCGTCTTGATCCACAGGTAGATATCTCGGTGCCGCCGGAAGTGTTCAGCAGTCAGGGACAGCGCGCTGCACCCTGTAACCAATGCTGCATTTATCAGGATCAAAATTACTCGGAAGGTGCGGTGGTGAAAGCTGATGGTGGCGTTTTGCTGCAATGCCAGCGTGATGAAAAAACGCTGAGCACTAACCCTTTAGTCTGGCGTCGCGTAAAGACATAAACGCTTCAAGTAACGGAATATCTGCCGGGGCGAGATCGTAACCAAATGCCTCGGCAGGTAAACACCAGGCCAGCTCGCTGTGGCACAGTGCTTTCATTTCGCCACTAAATTCCGCCACATGCCAGGCATGAAGATGAATAATCCGCCCCGAAACTTCACGTTTATGGCTGGCAATGTAATCGCCCACTAACGCTTCTATCATTAACTCTTCTTTCAGTTCCCGTGCCAGGGCTTGCGGCTGCGATTCACCGTTATCTACCTTGCCGCCAGGAAACTCCCACAAACCCGCCTGGTCACCGCTTTCCGGGCGACGAGCAAGCAAAATTTTACCGTGCTGCTCGATAATTGCGGCAACAACATCAATGGTTTTCATGATACCAATCCGTTCTTTGTCTAAGGGCGTGGCATAATACGCGCCACCAAAGATTATCTGAAGATCTTCCCGAATTATGATTAAAAACAGCTCTCCATGGGTGACACCGCTTAAAAAATTGCCTGCCAGTTTGCGGCCTATAATCTCAATGCAGGAAAAGCACTTCGGTTCGGTGCTCAATCCCACCCGCTGGTGGGGGCGTTTCCCTTATTTATTCTGGCTGGTCGCGCTGTTTGTCGGTTTTCTGGAAAGACGCCGTGCTGGTATCGACCCGGTGGTGCGCTCGCTGGTGATGACCCGTGTTTCCCAGCAATGCTGTTGTGAGTTTTGTATTGATGCCAATAACTTACGGCTGGCTGAACGTAGCGGTTCGATGGACAAAGTGCTGGCTGTAGCTAACTGGCGTGAAGAAGCATTGTTTTCAGCCAAAGAGCAGGCCGCATTGGCCTATGCTGACGCAATGACTGCAACACCTCCGCAAATCAGTGATGCGCTAAAAGCCGAACTGAAAACGCATTACGATGAGAAAACCATTACTGAATTAACCGCGCTCATTGCTTTTCAAAACCTGTCTGCACGCTTTAATGCCGCACTGGATATTCCGGCGCAAGGGCTGTGCGTAAGTGCTACCGGGAAACAGCCCCATGTTTGATAGCTACCTTCATCCGCGTATAAAACCGACGCTTGAGCGCGTGGCAAGCGCGCTGGATAAACCAGGCATTTCACCAGATGGACTAACCCTGCTCGGCTTCGCCATCGGCGTGCTCGCTTTGCCATTTCTGGCGCTGCAATGGTATGGCGCAGCGCTCGTTGCCATCGTCCTGAATCGCCTGTTCGATGGATTAGATGGCGCACTGGCAAGGCGGAGGGGGCTGACGGATGCGGGCGGTTTTCTGGATATTGCGCTGGATTTCTTGTTTTACGCGCTGGTGCCGTTTGGTTTTATTCTTGCAGATCCCGCGCACAATGCACTCGCAGGCGCGTGGTTGCTGTTTGCCTTTATCGGCACCGGCAGCAGTTTCCTGGCTTTTGCTGCCGTCGCGCAAAAACACCAGCTTGATAACCCCGGCTATGCACATAAATCATTTTACTATCTCGGTGGGTTGACCGAAGGCACGGAGACTATCGCATTATTTGTGTTGAGCTGCCTGTTTCCACAGTGGTTTGTCTGGTTTGCGTGGGTGTTTGGTGCGCTATGCATGATGACAACATTTACGCGGGTGTGGAGTGGGTATGAGACTTTAAGACGGGTGGATAAGCGCTAGCGTCATCCACCTTTTCTGCATACTGTCAGTTGTACGGTGGATAAGCGACAGCGCCATCCACCGTTAATCGCAATGCTTAATCCGGTTTACGTTCACCCGTCACAACCGGGTTCTTCGGATTGCTGCTCCACTCATACCAGCCACCGTCGTATACACCCACATTCTGCCAACCCATCGCGCGGGCATACATGAAGGTTTCAGAGGCGCGCCAGCCGGTGCCGCAATAAAACGCGACGTGCTGATCCGGCGTGATGTTCCAGCTTTTCCACATTGCTGCGATGTCGTCAGCTGAACGCATGGTGCCGTCTGGGTTATGGAAATCTTCCATATGGGTGGAGTCTGAACCTGCATGGCCCCAGCGCGCCCCGGCAATTTCGCCTTTTGGCTTAATGTAGCTATAACCGCTGGTAGTGCCGATAAATTCAGGCCATGAACGAATACTCACCAAAGAGGCATCTTTACGCCCGAGCAGCCCGCGAGCCTGTTCTGTATCAAGCATCAGCTGTGGCTGGCCTGGGAAAGGTGCACCAAAGTCTGCCGCAGGTTTAACGTCACCCGGTAAACCGCGTTCCACAGGCAATTTGGCATCAGACCAACTCTGCCAGCCGCCATCGAGCAAACGCACATCTTTCACACCTGCATACAACAGAATTTGCGCGACACGTGCCGCAGCGTAGACATCACGGCCGTACATCACCACCGTGGTATCATGGCGAATGCCGTGTTTGGCTAACAGCGCCTTGAGCTTGTCGTCGGACACTTTATTCCACAACGGCTCGCTTTCGATATCGTTGGTATCGATGTAATCAGCACCTGGAATATGGCTCAGCAAATACTGCTTAGGCGCGCCCCAGGCGGCTTCGATAATTTTCACTTCGCCTGCAGGTTGCGCCGCGACAGGCTTATTCTGCATCAGGTTATGTAACCATTGCGGGTAAACGAGTTGCTCGAAGTGCGCCATTTTCTGCAAGCGCGCAGGCTGTTGCAGCGCATCTGAGAGCAGCGCGATATGGGTGTAGCCAAGGCTCGTCAGGCGCTCTTTAACCGCTTTGGTTTCAGCGCTTTGACCATACAGCGCAATCAGGCTATCTGGCGCGATGCTGTGTTGTTTTGCCCACAGTTGCAGTTGTTCATCGTTCATCATGCCTAACCAACTGGCCGATAAATTCAGTGCAGCAGGTTCATGCCCACCCACACCGTGAACGGTTTGCGGCCAGCCGTTATAAAAGGCACTTGGACGTGTATCAATAACCATCCCTTTTTGTGCCTGAAGATTGGAGAAAGTCATCTGAGAAGGTTGACCAGCAGCGATAGCCATATGCGCCAACCCGGATAACATCAAGGCGGCGGTTAGTTGAGAAACACGTTTCATCTTATAACCTGAAAAGAAGAGAAAAAAAGAGCCGCTATTCTTGCCGAATAACGCCAGCTATTCCTTGCGATAACGCATAATTATGTATGACAAATTAATAGCCCGAACCACCGACCGTAATAATATGCCCGCCTGTGGGAATATCTTGCGGATCGTGTGTGACCAGTACCACCGGAATGGCCTGTTGCTCAACTTGCTGCCAGACGAACTGGCGGAACTGCTCGCGTAAGGTCTGATCCATTCGTGAGAAAGGCTCATCGAGCAACAGGGATTCGGGCTTCGCCAATAATGCCCGCAACACGCTGACGCGCGCACGTTCACCGCCGGAAAGTGTTGCAGGGTCGCGTCGGGAGAAATGGGTTAGCTGCGCGTTTGCCAACGCTTGTTCGACATAATACTGCCGTTGTTCACGCCCTTTAATTGTTGCGGGTAGGGCCATCGCCAGGTTTTGCCCAACATTCAAATGCGCAAACAACAGAGCATCCTGAAAAAGAATGCCAATATTTCGCCGCGCGGTTGGGAGCGTATCGCGGCGTTGCTGGTTAAGCCACAGCTCTCCTTTAACGCTAAATTCCGCAGGCAACGCGCCAATCATCCAGCTTAGAAATGTCGATTTTCCGGCCCCGGATGGCCCCATTAGCGTCAGCACCTCGCCGGGGGAGACTGTGAAACTCAAATTCTGAATCAACGAGTGTGCGGCATAAGAAATAGAACAATCCTGAACACGCAGCATTAGCGTAATCCTTGTCGATAATGGGTGAGCAGACTGCTGAGCTGTCGCATGGCAATAAACATGATTGCCGGAAGTAGCATTTGTAACAGCGCCTGAATGGCCTGCTGCTGCGGGTCACCGCCGCTACTGAGTGCCACAGTTTCTGTTGTGACGGAGGTAAAGCGCCCTGCACCTGCGTACAGCGTCGGTAAATATTGCGCGACGCTCACTGAAAACCCAACAGCCAGAGAGGCCAGTAGCGGGCGGATAAGCAATGGCAGCTTAACCCTGCATAAAATTTTCCACGCTGACCAGCCAAATGTTTGCGCTGTAATTGTCAGGCGCGCATCAAACTGATGCCACGCAGGGCGTGCGACCAGCAGCATATAGGGGACAACCCACAGCAAATGGCTCCAGATAATGCCCAGCCAGCTACCGTCTTGATCTATAACCAGCAAGATTTGATATTGCCCGGCAACCAGCGGTAGAGCGGGTAAGAAAAGCGGTAGCGCAAGCCAGAGATCAAAGCGTGAACTTCCTCCTTCCAGCCACAGAACAACCACCAGCAAACCTATCAGGCTGCTTGCCAGCGCCAGCAGTAATGTGGTGGTTAATGGTGATAGTTCCGCCGCTTGCCAGCCGGTAAGGGCGAATGCATCAGGCAACAGTGCCGGGTAAAACCAGCCATCTGCAAATGACCACAGCACCAGCATTGCTATCGCTGCAGTGCCGGTGAGAGCCATGATAAAACCAGATGCTAATGCCACAGGCTGAATGCTGAATTGATGACGCTTGCCGGAAAATTGCCCCAGGGCACGGCGGACAAACAGCCATGCGGCGTAGCCAACGGTGCTAAAAATCCCCAACATCACCACGAGCAGCAGTGACGTTAACATGCCCATTGCCACACGTTGCGGATCGGCATCGGTAAGCCACTGCCAGGCCAGAACCGCGAGCGTTGGTGGGTTGTTCGGGCCCAGCATGATTGCTACATCCACGACAGACAAGCTGTAGGCTACAACTGCCAACAACGCCCATTTCAGGCGCGGCAATAACTGCGCAACCAGCACTCGAATACGGCTTTGCAATGGGCCATAACCCAGGCTTTGGGCCACGGTTAGTTGTTGGGAAAGGGATTGCAGGTTGAGCTGTGTGCTGGCAACCCATAGCAGGAACCAGCACTCTTTCAGTGCCAGCAAGATACCCAGCCCAACACCATTTTCATCAACATGAAACGACACGCTGCATAGACGCGCCAGCCAGCCGTTATCGGAAAACAGGAATAAAAAGCCGCTGGCAAAAGCGACGTGGGGGAGAGCCAAAAGTAATGGCAGTCGTGAGGTCAAACGTTGCCAGTGTGCGCCTGGCCATAGGCCGCAAAGCAGCACAAGGCAAAGAGTCGATGAGCCTGCAACGCTAATCACAGTCGAATTTAATGTGGCTTGCAGCGCACCAGACCACTGGTTGTCGGCCCACAGCTGATGCCAGATATCGGGCATCAACATCGGTTTTGCCATCATCGCTAAGCCTGGTAGCAGCGGCGCGAAAACACACCCCACTGCAAGCAAGGCTAAGGTGCGTTGCAGCACGCGGTTACTCACTTCGCTCCGTAACGCTGTAACCACTCTTTTTCCAGCGCATTAACCCAGGCAGCATGAGGTTCAGGCAGATATGGCACTGCTTGCAGATGGGCTGGTTTTTGCGCATCGAGCTGCTCATTTAATGGCGCAGGCAGCGTTGCGCTATCCAGAACGGTGGCATCACCCCAGACTGCCGGGGTGGCTTTGCGAATTTGCGCTTGTGGAGACATCAGGAAATTTGCCAGCACCTGAGCCCCCGCCTGGGAGCGGGCATTGGCTGGAATGGTGACAAAATGGACGTTGCCCAACATGCCTTGCTCAAAGCCAAATGCCTCTGCTGTTTTTGGCAGTTGCTTGCGGTCGATAAGGTTATCGACATGTGCGGGATTGAACGTTACAGAGAGCAGCAACTCGCCGTCTGCAAGCATTCGGTCCATGCGAGCCGGTGTTGATGGGAACGTTTTACCTTCACGCCACAACAGAGGATGCAGTTTGTCCAGATACTCCCATAGCGGAGCGGTAACCTGGTTAAAAGTTGCCTGATTCGGTGGCAGGCGCAGCGCCTGCGAGTCGCGGGTCAGCACAATCAATAACTGCTCGATAAATGCAGTGCCGGTGAAATCCGGTGGGCGAGGGTAGCTCAGTTTGCCGGGGTTCGCTTTGGCGAATGTCAGCAAATCCGCCGCACTACGCGGGAATTCCACATTAGGCTGTTTGTTGCCAATCAACATCAACTGAGCGCTACCCCAGGGTGCTTCAGCACCGTCCGTCGGCTGTGAGAAATCCTCGCGCACGGTTTTTTTCTGGTCTACGTAACGCCAGTTGGGTAATTCCCACGCCCAGCTTTCTTTCAACAATCCGGCTTGTTTTAATGTGTGGAAGTTTTCGCCATTGACCCACAGTAAATCGACCGACCCTTTTTCTTTGCGCCCGGCGGCGGCTTCACTCTGGATACGTTTTACCGCATCAGCGGCATCAGCCAGACGCACTACTTTTACTGTCACACCATACTGCTGCTTCATCTCACCAGCCACCCAGTCGAGATAACTGTTTACCGCAGGGTCGCCACCCCAGGCGTTGAAGTAAACGGTCTGGCCGTTCGCCTGCTGGCGCAGAGCGTTCCAGTTGGTGGGTTGTGCACAGGCTGCGAAGCTGAGCGCAACAAGCGACAGCAAAAGTGTTAAAAGGCGCAAAATGGGGTCCTTATGATTTCTGGAGAATGCGGACTAACCGGCGTGACGCCAGCGGCAGCAAACCCAGCAAAATAAACATCACAATCATACCGGGTGAAAGAATATCGCTAAGGGTACGCAACTGGCTCAGTTGGCGCCCCGCGTTGAGATAAACCACGATCGCCGGCAGCATTCCGACAAGGCTAACGGCAAAATAGTGCAGCGTTTTGATTGGCGTCAGGCCCATCAATAAATTTATCAGAAAGAACGGGAAAACCGGCGTGAGGCGTAGCGCAAAAAGATAGTACAACCCTTCGCGCTCCATGCCGCGGTTAATCGCCGCCATCGGCGTAGCAAAACGAAGGTGTACCCAGTCACGTAGCAAATAGCGGCTGATAAGCATCGCGAGCGTTGCGCCACAGGTTGCAGCCAGCGCCACCAGAGTGGTTCCTTGAACGACCCCAAACTGCGAACCAGCAAGCAACGTTAATAATGTTGCGCCGGGAATGGAAAGGGTGGTGACCACAACATAAATCACAAAAAATGCCAGCGCTGTCTGCAACGGATGCTGCTGATGCCAGGCCGAGAATTGTGCCTGATAATGTTGCAGTGCCGCCAGACTACCCGGCGGCAGGAAGGTAATCAGCAGGATAAAAGCAACCACCAGAGCGGCAAAAAGTAACTTACGCATCGGGCAAGAAACCACAGCGCCGGGTGATGTTCATACCACGTCCCTTACAGCTTAAATTCAGCCCATACCGGTGCATGGTCAGAAGGCTTTTCCATGCTACGAATATCGTAATCAATACCGGTAGCGATGCAGCGCTCTGCCAGCGGCTGGCTTGCCAGAAGCAGGTCAATACGCAGCCCACGGTTGTCATCAAAGCCTTTCGAGCGGTAATCAAACCATGAGAACTTGTCGTTGGTTTCCGGGTTGGCGTGGCGGAAGGTATCAACCAGGCCCCAGTTTTTCAGGCGGTCCATCCATTCACGTTCTTCTGGCAGGAATGAACATTTGCCAGTACGCAACCAACGCTTACGGTTTTCTTCGCCAATACCGATATCCAGGTCGGTTGGGCTGATATTGACATCACCCATAATCAGCACCGGATTCTCTTTTTTCAGTTCGCTGTCGAGGAAGTTTTGTAGGTCCTGGTAGAACTTCGCTTTGGCCGGGAATTTGGTCGGGTGGTCGCGGCTTTCGCCCTGCGGGAAGTAGCCGTTAATCACCGTCAGGTTGCCTAATGGCGAAGGAATTTCCGCCATAATAATGCGGCGTTGCGCTTCTTCATCATCACCAGGGAAGCCACGGCGAACCGAAATCGGCGTCTCTTTAGTTAGTAGCGCCACACCATAATGTCCTTTCTGACCATGATAAAAGACGTTGTAGCCCAGCTTTGCGACATCTTCGAGCGGGAACATGTCGTCATGGACTTTGGTTTCCTGCAAACCGATAACATCAGGCTGATGTTGTTCAACAATGGCCTGAAGTTGATGTGGGCGGGCGCGCAGGCCGTTGATATTAAAAGAGACGAATTTCATAAGTCGCTGCCGTAGTTGCTAACAATGTTGCAGGATGGTAGCAGAAAAAGCCGGGAAGTGAGACGGATGGCAAATTTTTTCCTGGGGTGAATTTGAACTGAGCAAAATCTGCACCAAAATACGTCATGCCGCCCCGTTTTGGGGCGTAAACAACTTGCAAACCCCAGCATCGATCACAAATCCAGTATTATATTTTCCCACTGCATAATCTTTCTTGTTTTTATCTGGCGATCCAAGCGGCACCGTAAAACTATGCACTATATATTCACTTTATGTGAATAGTGGTAGTGCGTAACCTATTGATTTCACGATCCCATCTCTCTGCTATTCATTTATATCGCTGGCTGGCACGAAGCGTGCAATCTACATTTACAGCGCAAACACTCAATTATTTAACATCTAAATAACTTTTTATTTACCGGAAGAGGTCGCTATGTCGCAGTCAATTACCCGCCAGAATTTCGACGAATGGATGATGCCCGTTTATGCCCCCGCTTCTTTTATTCCGGTACGCGGTGAAGGGTCGACTTTGTGGGATCAACAAGGCAAAGATTATATCGACTTTGCGGGTGGGATTGCGGTGAACGCCCTGGGTCACGCCAACCCTGAACTGCGCAAAGCGCTTGAAGAACAAGCCGCAAAATTCTGGCATACCGGCAATGGTTATACCAACGAGCCGATTCTGCGCCTGGCAAAACAGCTGATTGATGCCACTTTTGCCGACAAAGTGTTCTTTTGCAACTCGGGGGCTGAAGCCAACGAAGCGGCGTTAAAGCTGGCACGTAAATATGCTCATGATAATTTTGGACCGCAGAAAAGCGGCATTGTAGCGTTCAAAAACGCCTTCCACGGACGCACATTATTTACCGTTTCGGCGGGTGGTCAGCCTGCTTACTCACAAGATTTTGCGCCATTACCGCCGCAAATCAGCCACGCCATTTATAACGATCTGCAATCTGCCAGTGAGCTGATTAACGAAAATACCTGTGCGGTGATTGTTGAACCCATACAGGGTGAAGGTGGTGTAGTACCTGCTGACCCTACGTTCCTGCAAGGTTTGCGCGAACTGTGTGACCGCCACAACGCGGTACTGATTTTTGATGAAGTGCAAACCGGCGTTGGCCGCACGGGTGAGTTGTACGCATATATGCATTACGGCATCACGCCGGATGTACTTTCTACCGCTAAAGCACTGGGCGGTGGCTTCCCGATTGGCGCCATGCTGACCACTGAAAAGTTCTCCAAAGTGATGGTCGTCGGCACCCATGGCACCACATACGGCGGCAACCCGCTAGCCGGTGCCGTTGCTGGCCGGGTGATGGAGATCATCAACACCCCTGACGTACTTAACGGTGTTAAACAGCGCCACGCCTGGTTTGTTGAACGTTTAAACAACATAAACCAGAAACATCAGCTGTTTAGTGAAGTGCGTGGTCTGGGACTGTTAATTGGCTGTGTGCTGCAACCAGCGTACAGCGGAAAGGCTAAACTTATCTTACAGGCCGCAGCACAGGAAGGTTTGATGATGCTTATTGCCGGGGCGAACGTCGTACGTTTTGCGCCAGCGTTAATTGTCAGCGAAGCTGAAGTGCAAAAAGGGCTGGATCGTTTTGAGCGCGCCTGTGAACGCTTTATTGCGGGAGAGCAATCATGATGATTATCCGTCCGGTTGAGCGCGGTGATTTATCCGGGCTACTGGAGATGGCGGGTAAAACAGGCGGCGGCTTGACTTCACTGCCTGCGGATGAAAAAACGCTGTCCGAACGTATCGAACGCTCAATAAATACCTGGCAGGGTGGCCTGCCAAAAGGCGACCAGGGCTATGTTTTCGTGCTGGAGGATACTGCCACCGAACATGTGGTGGGGATCTGCGCTATTGAAGTTGCGGTTGGGTTAAACGACCCCTGGTACAACTATCACGTGGGTACACATGTACACGCCTCCAAAGAGCTGAATATCTACAACGCGTTGCCGACGCTGTTTCTCAGCCACGATCACACCGGAAGCAGCGAACTTTGCACGCTTTTCCTCGACGCCGACTGGCGTAAAGAGGGCAACGGATACCTGCTTTCCAAATCACGTTTTCTGTTTATGGCAGCGTTTCGCGATCGCTTTAATGACAAAGTGGTGGCCGAGATGCGTGGTGTGATTGACGAACATGGTCATTCACCGTTTTGGGAAAGCCTGGGCAACCGCTTCTTCTCTATGGAATTTAGCCGTGCTGATTACTTGTGCGGTACCGGGCAGAAGGCGTTTATCGCCGAATTAATGCCTAAACACCCGATTTACACCGATTTCCTGTCGCCAGAAGCTCAGGCCGTTATTGGTAAGGTGCATCCACAAACCGCGCCAGCGCGTGCGGTGCTTGAAGCCGAAGGTTTCCGTTATCGCAATTACGTGGACATTTTTGACGGTGGCCCAACGCTTGAGTGCGACATCGACCGGGTAAGGGCGATTCGCAAAAGTCGCCTTGTTGAAATTGCTGTTGGGCAACCGGCAACCGAAGAACTACCAATGTGCCTGGTAGCCAATGAAAAATATAACGATTTTCGCGCCATGCTGATTAAGGCAAATCCAAAAGGTGACCGGCTTGTTATTGATGCCGTTACCGCGGATGCCCTGAAATGCAGTGCTGGCGATAAAGTCCGTCTGGTGCGTTTGTGCCCCGAGGAGAAAAAAGTATGACTCAGTGGATTAATGGACAGTGGCTTTCCGGGCAAGGCGAATCATTACAAAAACATAACCCAGTAAATGGTGATTTGCTGTGGGAAGGCGTTGCAGCGGATGCAAAACAAGTTGAACAAGCGTGTCTGGCGGCGCGTGCCGCATTCCCGGCATGGGCAAAACGTCCGTTTGCCGAGCGCCAGGCCATCGTTGAAAAATTTGCGACCTTACTCGAGGCCAACAAAGAAGCGCTGACCGTAACTATTTCCCAGGAAACCGGCAAACCGCGCTGGGAAGCGGCGACTGAAATTACCGCGATGGTGAACAAAATCGCTATCTCGATTAAGGCTTACCACACGCGAACCGGTGAAACGCACACCGAAATGCCGGACGGTGCGGCGACACTGCGCCACCGCCCGCACGGTGTTCTGGCGGTTTTTGGCCCGTACAACTTCCCCGGCCATTTGCCAAATGGGCACATTGTGCCCGGCCTGCTGGCAGGCAATACCATTGTATTCAAACCCAGCGAACTGACGCCGCGGATTGGCGAGCAAGTGATGAAACTGTGGCAGCAGGCGGGCGTGCCGGATGGCGTGTTAAACCTGGTGCAGGGCGGGCGCGAAACCGGCCAGGCGCTGGCGCAACAATCGACGCTTGATGGCCTGTTATTCACCGGCAGCGCAAATACGGGTTATCAGCTGCATCGCCAGTTCGCCGGGCAGCCGGAAAAAATTCTGGCCCTCGAAATGGGTGGCAACAACCCGCTGATCGTTGAAGAACCTGAAGATATCGACGGTGCTGTTCATCTGGTGATTCAGTCGGCGTTTGTCACTGCCGGGCAGCGCTGCACATGCGCCCGTCGCTTGCTGGTAAAACAGGGGCCGCAGGGTGATGCATTCTTAAACCGCCTGGTAGAAGTGGCGGGACGTATTCGCCCGGATGCGTGGGATGCCACGCCGCAGCCGTTTATTGGTGGATTGATCTCTGTGCAGGCCGCTGAACGCGTGCTGACCGGCTGGCAGGAACATATCGCGCGTGGTGGCAAACCGCTGCTTGAGCCGAAACTGGTAAAAGCAGGTACATCGCTTCTGACGCCAGGGATTGTGGAGTTAACCGGTGTAGCCAATGTGCCCGATGAAGAAGTGTTTGGGCCAATGCTTACGGTCTATCGTTATGCTGATTTCGATGAAGCTATAGCGATGGCGAATGACACACGTTATGGGCTGGCAAGCGGCCTGATTTCTCCACATCGTGAGCAGTTTGACCAGCTGTTACTCGAAGCGCGTGCCGGGATTGTGAACTGGAATAAACCATTAACGGGCGCGTCGAGTGCGGCACCATTTGGTGGCGTAGGTGCCTCAGGCAACCACCGCGCCAGCGCCTGGTATGCAGCCGACTACTGCGCATGGCCGATGGCGACGCTGGAAAGCCCGTCCTTCCCGCTGCCTGCAACCCTGAGCCCAGGGCTTGATTTTAGCCGTGAGGAGTAATCATGAAAGCGCGTGAAGTTAATTTTGATGGACTGGTGGGTTTGACCCACCATTACGCCGGGCTTTCTTTCGGTAACGAGGCATCAACCAAACACCAGTTCCGTGTTTCCAACCCGAAGCTTGCCGCTAAACAAGGTTTGCTGAAGATGAAAGCGCTGGCGGATGCCGGGTTTGCACAAGGTGTCATCCCGCCTCAGGAGCGGCCTAATATTCCGCTGCTGCGCCAGTTAGGTTTTAGTGGCAGCGACGAACAGATTGTTGCGCGCGTAGCAAAACAAGCGCCCCAACTGCTGTCGGCGGTGAGCTCGGCTTCCTCAATGTGGGTGGCGAACGCTGCGACTGTCAGTCCGTCGGCAGATAGCCTCGATGGCAAAGTCCACTTCACCGTAGCGAACCTGAACAACAAGTTCCACCGTGCAAGCGAAGCGCCAACCACAGAAAATGTCTTGCGAGCCATTTTCCGTAACGAGGACTACTTTTGCGTTCATGGCGCATTGCCGCAAGTCAGTATGTTTGGCGACGAAGGGGCGGCAAATCATAACCGCCTCGGCGGTGCGTATGGCGAACCATCGACACAGCTTTTTGTTTATGGCCGCGAAGAAGCTAAAGCAGGATTGGTTCCGGCACGTTATCCGGCTCGCCAGACGTTAGAGGCAAGCCAGGCTGTTGTAAGGCTTAACCAGGTTAACCCGGATTTAGTGGTTTACGCGCAACAAAACCCGACGGTTATCGACCAGGGCGTGTTCCATAACGACGTAATCGCGGTGTCGAACCGCCAGGTATTGTTCTGCCATGAGCAGGCATTTCTTCATCAACATGCGTTATACGAGCAGTTGCGTGTTAAAGTGCCCGGATTCACGCCTATTGAAGTTCCCGCAAATAAAGTTTCAGTGGCCGATGCGGTCGCAACTTATCTGTTTAACAGTCAGTTATTAAGCCGTGACGATGGCAGCATGACGCTGATTTTGCCAGAAGAGTCTCGCCAACACGCAGGCGTCTGGCGTTATCTCAATGAAGTGTTGGCAGCCGATAACCCAATCAGCGAACTTAAAGTGTTTGACCTGCGCGAAAGCATGGCAAACGGCGGTGGTCCGGCATGTCTGCGCCTGCGCGTCGTCCTGAACGAAGCGGAACAAAAAGCGTTAAACCCCGCGGTGATGATGAATGACGCGCTGTTTGTTACGCTCAATAACTGGGTCGACCGTTGGTACCGTGACCAACTGACTCAGGCTGATTTAGCCGACCCACAGTTGTTGCACGAAGGACGCGAAGCACTCAATGAACTGACTCATATACTAGACTTAGGTTCTGTTTATCCATTTCAGCATGAGTAGACTATCTTATTTGTCATTTCGGCCCTGGGCAGTGCTCAGAATCTTCACGTACTTTGTGTACGTTTCGGTTCTTGCGCGCTGTCCTTGACCAACCTGACTGCATCGATAATGTCTACTGGTTAGTTTTATACAGGAGGCACAATGTTGGATTTTTTGGCGCAAACCCTGGCGGGTAAAGTGCCAACTCCGAGCGCCGGAGAAAATGCCCATCTGCATTGGCAGTGGTGGGATGAAGGTATTTTGACACTGTCCCCACATCAGGCGACGCAAAAAACGCTGGTGTTGTCGGCAGGGGTTCACGGTAACGAGACTGCGCCAGTAGAAATACTCGCGCAGCTGGTGGATAGCCTGGTTGCCGGTGAAATAGCGTTGCAATGGCGGTTGCTGGTCATTCTTGGCAATCCTGCGGCACTGCGTAGCAACCAGCGCTATCAGCACAGTGACATGAACCGTATGTTTAGCGGCGGTTGGCAGCAATTCCCGGAAAGCATTGAAACACAACGTGCCTGCCGACTTGAGCATGCGTTAGATCTGTTTTTGGCCGAATGTGAAGAGACCATCTGCTGGCACCTGGATATGCATACCGCCATTCGCAGCTCCTTGCACCCACGTTTTGGCGTCTTGCCTTCGCGTCCCTTGCCATATGATGAGGAATTTCTCTCCTGGCTGGGCTGTGCGGGATTACAGGCACTGGTGTTTCATCAGGAGCCTGGTGGCACTTTTACCCATTTCAGCAGCGAACATTTCAATGCGCTTAGCTGCACGCTCGAGCTGGGCAAGGCGCAGCCGTTTGGCGAAAACGATCTCAGCCAGTTTGAGGTGACAAAACAGGCATTGCAGGCATTGCTAAGCGGTGAGGCGGCGGAGCCCGTTGAAAGTAAGCCGTTACGCTATAAAGTGGCGCAACAGATTACACGCCACAGCGAGGCCTTTGTATTGCATATGTCGGCGCAAACACAGAACTTCACTGCATTCCCGAAAGGCACATTGCTGGCAGAGGATGGCGATACGCGATATATAGTGAAAGAAGATATTGAATTTGTGCTATTCCCGAATCCTAATGTAGCGCTCGGGTTACGGGCCGGTTTGATGCTGCGAGAAATATAAATAATTTGGCCCCGTTTTTTGGGGCTAATAAATAATCATTCAGCAAACAATGATGTACAGATAAATCTTAGAGTACATCTTTTCCCTACGTAATAATTACTATACAATATCTTCATAATTTCTTTAAAATCATTGTCTTGTTATATTCTGTTGCAATTCCTCTCTGCATTATCCTTATTCTCTTCATAATTGCTGCAAATTTGTTGTTTACCCTTTCAATGCTTTACCGACGGGGACTATTACTTGACGCATAACCCCGTAGACTTAATTTCGTCAACGCGGCAGACCTTGTCGTAATTATAAAGTAATTGCCCTATAGATTTTCAGTTACAGCAACGCGGCATGTATTTGCGTCCTGAGAGCTAAGTGACCAGGATGTGCGGTCAAAACAGCTGTAGCAGAAAAGCTGACGGGAAAAAGAGGAATAAATACTATGCGTAAATTAACAGCTCTCTTTGTTGCTTCAACTCTGGCTCTGGGCGCGGCGAACCTGGCTCATGCAGCTGACACCACCACTGCTGCAAAAACAGATGCACCGATGATGCACCACAAAGGTATGCGCGGTGGCTATCACGACATGATGTTTAAAAACCTGAACCTGACCGATGCGCAGAAACAGCAAGTGCGTGACATCATGAAAGAACAGCGCGGTAAAATGGAGCGCCCTTCAGTAGAAGAACGTCGTGCGGCGCACAGCATTATCGCCAGCGACAGCTTCGATAAAGCTAAAGCACAGGCTCAGGTAGATAAAATGGCTGAGCAGAACAAAGCCCGCATGATGGCTCATATGGAAACGCAGAATAAGATCTACAACATTCTGACGCCAGAACAGAAAAAACAATTTAATGCTAATTTTGAGAAGCGTCTGACAGAACGCCCTCAACATGAAGGTAAAATGCCTGCTGATCAGGAATAACTGATCGACTGACTTAAGACCGCCGGTCCTGTCCACAATAGCGATATCGCAGTGGACAGGACCGGCGGTTTTCTTTTGTGTCGGATGAGGCTATTGCGCGACCTGCGGTTTGGTTTCGCAGGGTGGATAAGCCATAGGCTCAGGCTATCTGCTGCGCACTACTCAACATTGAACGGATAAGCTGCTCGAGCAACGGCTGCAACTGCCCGGCACGATCGGAACGCCATGCAAACGGCGGCTGCTCATCCATATAATTACATTGTGCCAGTTCTAGCTGCACTGCATGAACCCCTTGCGACGGCTGCCCGTAAGCGCGGGTGATATAGCCGCCTTTGAAACGCCCATTTGCCACCCAGCTAAATTGCTTTTGCGATGCCGCACAAGCCACCAGATGCTCTTCTATTAATTCATCACAGCTTTTACCGCCGTTAGTACCGAAATTAAGATCCGGAAGTCTGCCTTCGAACAAACGTGGAATATGGCTGGCGATGGAATGGGCATCAAACAACAGCGCATAGCCGTGCTCCGCTTTCATTCTCTCCAGTTCACTTTGTAACTGCTGGTGGTAGGGCTGCCAGATATTGTCCAGTGCCGCTTTTCGTTGTTCCGCGCCTGGTTCTTTTCCTGGAATAAACACCGGGGTGCCATCAAATAGCGTTTCGGGATACAGACCTGTAGTGGCGGTGGTGTACAGCGGTTTGTCGTCTGCCGGGCGGTTGAGGTCGATAACCATGCGCGAATAATTGCCGGTAATAACACTTGCACCCAATGCATGAACAAAATCATAGAGCTTTGGGATATGCCAGTCGGTATCGGGCAGGGGTTTTGCGGCATCGCTTAGGGCCGACTCAACTTCTGGCGTTAGTGCGGTGCCTGCGTGCGGAATACTGATAAGGATTGGCAGTTTCCCACGACTGAAATTAAAAGATGCTGTCACGTTTCTCTCCCTGATAAATAACGGTGCAGGGCAATTGCCCCCCTAACCAATAGACCAGTTCTGCGGGACGTGCCACGGGCCAGTGCACAAAGTTAGCAACTTTTCCGCACTCAAGGCTGCCGTGGCTTTCACGGATACCCAAAGCCTGCGCGGCATGCAGCGTGACGCCCGCCAGCGCTTCTTCTGGCGTTAATCCAAACAGAGTACAGGCCATATTGAGCATTAAACGCAGAGAAAGCGCGGGTGAGGTGCCAGGGTTTGCGTCACTTGCGACCGCCATCGGCACACCGTGTTTGCGGAATGCGGCAACCGGAGGTTGTTGTTTTTCTCGCAGCAGATAAAACGCACCTGGCAGCAGCACTGCAACGGTGTTCGCTGCAGCCATCGCTTGCGCGTCAGCATCGGTTGCGTATTCAAGATGGTCGGCCGATAACGCCTGATACTGCGCCGCAAGGCTGCTGCCCGCCAGCGCTGACAGTTGCTCGGCATGCAGTTTTACCGGCATTCCCAGAGTGCGGGCAGCGCTAAAAACCTTCTCGGTTTGCACGGGGCTGAAAGCCAGATGCTCGCAAAAGGCATCGACGGCATCGGCCAGTTTTTCTTGAGCTACACGCGGGAGTAACTGTTCGCAAACCACTTCAACCCATCTGTCGCTATCACCGTTAAATTCGGGAGGAACGGCATGTGCTGCAAGACAGGTGGCATAAACTTCTACCGGCAGGAGTTCCCCGATTTTGCGGATCACGCGCAGCATTTTGATTTCATTGTCGATATCCAGCCCATATCCCGACTTAATTTCGACAGTCGTCACACCTTCATGCAGCAGATGTTGCAGGCGCTGGCGGGCGGAGCGCAGTAATTCCTCTTCATCCGCTTCACGCGTGTGGCGAACGGTGGAAATAATCCCGCCGCCCTGGGCTGCAATTTGCGCGTAACTCATGCCATTTAAACGCATCTCAAACTCTGCACTACGATCGCCACCAAACACCAGGTGGGTATGGCAGTCGATAAAACCTGGCGTGATGATCCCACCGTCAAAGTGGTGATGGGCCTGAGCGCTAATATCGGGGAGTGCTTCGCGCTTACCGATCCAGATTATTTTCCCCTGATCTACGGCGATAACCCCATCTTCAATCAGCTGGTATTGCCCCTCTTTCATTGTGACGAGCGTTGCACCGCTCCACAGGCTGTCAATGCTGCGAGGATAAGGCATGATATTCTCCGTGTCAGGTTGTATAGACAATTGACTACAAGCTAGCGCAGCCAGCGCTTTTCGGCAACTTGCGTCAGCCGAATTATGACGGCGGTAAACAAGTTTGAAATTTGGTTTGCGTTAGCTGTAATTAATCGCTAAATCATTGGCATCGCAAAAGAAGGAATCAAATCCATGCCTGCATTTTTTGCTCCAGTTGTGATGCTCCCACAAGGTTGGGGGCACAATGTGCGGATTAGCGTCAACGAACAAGGAACGATTACTCACGTCGAAGTTGGTGCTTCAGGGGAAAATGCCACATTGCTTCCGGGCATCGTGATTCCTTCTATCGCAAACTTGCACTCGCATGCGTTTCAGCGGGTGATGGCGGGGTTGACGGAAGTGGCGGGCAATCCGCAGGACAGTTTCTGGACGTGGCGCGACATGATGTATCGCATGGTCCAAAAACTATCCCCCGAACAAGTCGGTGCCATTGCCACTCATTTGTACATTGATATGCTCAAGGGTGGTTACACTCAGGTAGCTGAATTTCACTATTTACATCATGACGTTAACGGAAAACCGTATGCGTCAGGTGATTTGATGCTACAGCAATTGCTGGTTGCTGCCGATAACAGCGGAATAGGGCAAACGTTGCTGCCGGTGCTCTACAGCCACGCCGGTTTTGGCGCGCAGCCGCCGCAGGCGGGGCAAAAAAGATTTATCCAGGATGTCGACCGCTATCTCCGTCAACAGCAGGCGCTGGGTAACGCGCTTCGCCGCTATCCGTTGATTAACCACGGCCTGTGTTTTCACTCATTAAGGGCGGTCACGCAGGAGCAAATGGAAGATGTGCTGGAAGCGAGCGATTACCGCTTGCCGGTGCATATTCACATTGCCGAGCAAGATAAAGAGGTGGATGACTGCCTCGCCTGGAGCGGAGAACGCCCGGTGGAATGGCTATATAACCGCTTTGCGGTGGACGACCGCTGGTGCCTGGTTCATGCCACGCATTTATCCGCTGAAGAGTTAACTCAAATTGTGGAAAGCCGCGCGGTGGCAGGCTTGTGCCCTACGACTGAAGCAAATCTCGGTGATGGGATTTTCCCAGCCACCAATTTCATTGCTCAGGGCGGCCACTGGGGTGTGGGTTCTGACAGCCATGTCTCGGTTAGTGCACTGGAAGAATTACGCTGGCTTGAGTACGCGCAGCGCCTGCGTGATAAAAGGCGCAACCGCATTGTGTTGCCAGAATTGCCTCAGGTTGGCGAAGTTCTGTGGCGCCAGGCCGCCGTAGGTGGCGCACAAGCTTGCGGCGTAACGATGGGGATGATTGCGCCGGGGCAGCGTGCTGACTGGTTAGTGCTCGAGCGTGATTCATGGCTTGCACATGTTGAAGATTACGCGATTTTAAATCGCTGGTTATTTGGTGGACGCAGCGAACAAATACGAGACGTGTGGGTTGCTGGAAAACAGGTGATAACCGACAGGCAGCACGCGCTCGATGAACAAAGTAATGCACAGTTTGCGCAGGTGATGCGCACTCTTCAGGAGTGGTGATGGAATTCTTTGATATACGGAAAGTGCCCGTCAGCTTGTGGCGTAACGGGGCCGGAGAAACCCGCGAAATTTGCTGTTTCCCGCCCGCGACGCGTGATTTCAACTGGCGTGCCAGTATCGCGTCAATCGCCAGCAGTGGCGAGTTTTCGGCTTTCCCTCAGGTAGACCGTGTCATCACCTTGCTTGAAGGAGGGGAAGTGGTTCTGGATGCCGGAAAGGCGTTTCGTCATACCCTAAAGCACTTTCAGCCTTTTGCTTTTGCCGGTGATTACACGGTTAAAGCCGAGCTAAAGCAGGGTATGTCGATGGATTTCAATATTATGACGCACCGCGACCGCTGCCGCGCTAAAGTGCGCGTTGCAGACCGCACATTCACAACCTTCGCTCCACGTGGTGGCATTGTTTATGTGCTCAGCGGTGAGTGGCAACTGGGTGACAAACTACTGACTCCAGAACAAGGTGCGTGGTGGCAAGATGGCCGCCACACCTTGCGCTTACTGAAGTCGGAAGGGAAGTTGCTGTTTAGCGAAATTACCTATCTCTGATCACTGCCCGGTAAAACTACCGACCAATTGATAACGTGAGCCTGGATATAGCAGCCGGGCTACCGTCACTACCTGTGAATGGTGCCAGGTGCGGCGTTGAATCAATAAACAAGGTTGATTGGTCGTCACTTCTAACAGCCCTTGCTGTGATTCATCGGCCAGCACGGCTTCCACAATGTGTTCACCTGAAGTAAGCGGTGCGACTTTGCTCAGATAATGGTGTGGCGTTTCCAGGCGGAAATCTTGTTGCAGATAATCTGCGGCAAGCGCCGGGTTCACATAGCGCGTTTCCAGCTGTACTGCCATATCGTTGTCGTAGTGAACCAGTTGCGAATAAAACAGTGGCTCACCAACGTTGATTGAAAACGCATGTGCCAGCTTTTCATCAGCCTTAACTTGTTCAAGAGCTACCACCTGATTGCGGTAGTGATGGCCTCGTGCGGTAATCTCTTCGGCAATGCTGCCCACTTCAAGCATCGCAGTATGGCCTTTTTGTTCAGCAACAAAGGTTCCCACACCTTGCATTCGCACCAGCCAGCCTTCTCCGGTCAATTCCCGCAGCGCCCGGTTAATCGTCATTCTGCTGACATTCAACGCATTCACCAGCTCCGTTTCCGAAGGCACTCGCTGGTGGGCAAGCCAGCTTCCGCTGCGGATCTGGCTGATAATGCCCTGCTTAACCCGCAAATAAATAGGGGCGGGGAGATCGCTGATAGCGGAACGTAACTGCTCCAGAGTTTCTGAATCAGACATGTTTTGTCCTTTCTTATAATGTGGATTAAGCGCGATCCCGCTCACTAATCTATAAAAATTACCTATGTCGTACTGGCGGTGATTTGGGTTTATTAGTTAGGTTGTCTATACAACTCTATACGTTCATATGAATTGATGCCATCAGGATGTCATTATGTCGCTGCAAAAAAAGCTTTGCTCTCTTACTCCGGGGCGCGTAACGCTCGCCACATTACGTGAAATTTATCACGGCACCGTGACTCTGAGTCTTGATCCACAGGCGGTTGATGCCGTGGTTAAATCACAAAAAACCGTTGAAGCTATCGTCAATCATGGCGATGTGGTTTACGGCATCAATACCGGCTTTGGCAAGCTGGCGCAAACGACCATTGCCAAAGAACATCTGGCTGAGTTGCAACGTAATCTGGTGCTTTCACACAGCGTGGGCCTGGGTAAACCGTTGCCGGATGATGTGGTACGTCTGGTGATGGCCAGCAAAATTATTAGCCTCGCGCGTGGCCATTCAGGTGTGCGTATGGAGGTTATCGACAGTTTATTACGCCTGTTTAATGCGGGTGTGATGCCGGTTATTCCGGAAAAAGGCTCAGTGGGTGCATCGGGCGATTTGGCCCCGCTGGCACATCTTTCGCTGATGTTGTTGGGCGAAGGAAATGTGCGTTTCAACGGCGAAGAATTGCCAGCCATTGCAGGACTAAAAATGGCGGGCGTTGAGCCGCTGGTGCTTGGTCCAAAAGAGGGGCTGGCGTTACTTAATGGCACGCAGGTTTCTACCGCACTGGCATTGCGTGGCCTGTTTGAAGGCGAAAAAGTGTTTGGTGCGGGGCTGGTTGCAGGGGCGTTATCCCTTGAAGCGATTAAAGGCTCGGTGAAACCTTTCGATGCTCGCATTCATGAAGCGCGTGGGCAGACTGGGCAAATCGATGTTGCGGCGGCAGTCAGAGCATTGCTTGCCGACAGTGAAATTGTTGACTCTCATCAGCACTGCGGGCGTGTACAAGATCCGTATTCTATCCGTTGCGTACCGCAAGTCATGGGGGCGTGTCTTGATAACTTGCGCCACGCTGCGCGCGTGCTGCAAATTGAAGCCAACGCCGCGTCCGATAACCCGCTGGTGTTTAGCGAAACCGGCGAAGTGATTTCCGGTGGGAATTTCCATGCCGAACCGGTGGCGTTCGCGGCTGATATTATCGCGCTGGCCGTGGCTGAAATTGGTGCGATTTCTGAACGTCGCCTGGCACTGCTGCTGGATACCGGCCTTTCTGGCTTGCCGCCATTCCTGGTGAAAGAGGGCGGAATTAACTCCGGCTTTATGATTGCGCAGGTGACTGCCGCAGCGCTGGCATCTGAAAATAAATCGCTGGCACATCCTGGCAGCGTGGATAGTCTGCCGACATCGGCAAACCAGGAAGATCACGTTTCAATGGCAACCTACGCCGCACGCCGTCTGGGAGACATGTGTTTCAACACGGCTGCTGTAGTGGGAATCGAAGCAATGGCTGCTGCCCAGGGCATTGAGTTTTCCCGCCCATTACGCAGTTCACCGATCATGGAGCAGGTCTTTAGTGGCGTGCGTGAACGTGTTGCCTTCCTTGATAAAGACCGCTTACTGGCTCCGGATATCGAAAGCATGCGCCAGTGGGGCTGTAGTGGTGAATTACCTGCTGCTATTACACAACTTTTCCCTTCTACATCGGCCTGATGCCGGGAGCCACTACAATGACTGAAACTGTAAAACAGGCGGTAGCCCGCACGGTACGCGCGCCACATGGCAGCACATTGCACTGCGAAAACTGGCTGATCGAAGCCGCTTACCGCATGATCCAGAATAACCTTGACCCGGATGTCGCAGAGCGCCCGGAAGATCTGGTGGTGTACGGCGGGATCGGTAAAGCCGCACGTAACTGGGAATGTTTCGAACAGATCCTCACCTCGCTGCGTAGCCTTAAAGCTGACGAAACGCTGCTGGTGCAATCGGGCAAACCGGTGGGGATTTTCCGCACTCACGCCGATGCGCCGCGCGTATTGATCGCCAACTCCAACCTCGTTCCGCACTGGGCGAACTGGGATCACTTCCACGAATTAGATAAAGCCGGGCTGATGATGTACGGCCAGATGACGGCCGGTTCATGGATTTACATCGGTGCGCAGGGCATCGTGCAGGGCACATTTGAAACTTTCGCTGAAGCGGGGCGTCAGCACTACAACGGCGATCTGCGCAGCAAGTGGATCCTTACCGCAGGGCTTGGCGGCATGGGCGGCGCGCAGCCACTGGCAGGCGTGCTGGCTGGGGCTTCTGTGTTAGCCATTGAATGCCAGGAGTCGCGCATTGATTTCCGTCTGCGCACGCGTTATCTGGATTACAAAGCGACAAATATTGATGAAGCGCTGGCGATGATCGAAAAAGCCAATGCGGAGAAAAAAGCGATCTCCGTTGGCCTGTTGGGTAACGCGGCTGAATTGCTGCCAGAACTGGTTAAGCGGGCAAAAGCAGGTGGTATTAAGCCTGATATCGTGACCGATCAAACCTCGGCACATGATCCTGTTAATGGTTATTTGCCGCTCGGCTGGACGGTGGAACGCTGGCAGAACGAGCGCACTTCACAGCCAAAAGCGGTGGAAAAGGCGGCCCGCGCTTCAATGGCGGTACACGTTCAGGCAATGCTCGACTTCTGGGAAATGGGCGTGCCGACGGTGGATTACGGTAACAATATCCGCCAGGTGGCGTTTGATGAAGGCGTGGAAAATGCTTTTGATTTCCCGGGCTTTGTTCCGGCCTATATTCGCCCACTGTTTTGCGAGGGCAAAGGCCCGTTCCGCTGGGTAGCGCTTTCTGGCGACCCGGAAGATATCGCCAAAACGGATGCGAAACTTAAAGAGCTGTTCCCGGACAACCAGAATCTGCATCGCTGGCTGGATATGGCACAAGAGCGCATCGCCTTCCAGGGCTTACCGGCACGTATCTGCTGGCTGGGTTTAGGGGAGCGGCATCTTGCGGGGCTGGCGTTTAACGAAATGGTGCGCAACGGCGAGCTGAAAGCGCCAGTGGTGATTGGGCGCGACCATCTGGATTGCGGTTCGGTGGCTTCACCAAACCGTGAAACCGAGGCGATGAAAGATGGTTCAGACGCGGTTTCCGACTGGCCATTGCTCAACGCGCTGCTAAATACCGCAGGCGGCGCAACGTGGGTGAGCCTGCATCACGGCGGTGGTGTGGGGATGGGCTTCTCGCAGCACGCTGGTGTGGTAATTGTCGCAGACGGTACACCAGAGGCTGCTGTGCGCTTAGGGCGTGTGCTGTGGAATGACCCAGCCACCGGTGTGATGCGCCATGCCGATGCGGGCTATGAAAGTGCGGTTGAATGCGCCCACGAGCACGATCTGAAATTGCCGATGGTGAAATAAATTGTCTGTCAAACGGTGGAGTGAGAAAGCTCCACCACTTCGTAATCTCCGCTCAATACCAACTTGCACAAAATCTTGTAGCCATCGTTATCAAAGCCTTTCGGCGGCGCGGCGAGCTTATTTGCTTCCCGCAGGTTTTGCACCGACCCGAGATAAAACCAGCTATCGATGATGTGGTACTGCGTCATCTCAGGCCCGGTTTCCTTCAGGCCAACCGGCCCTTGCCATGGCCAGCACATTACCCGAATGCGTTCCATGGCTGCCAGAAATCGCGCGTGATGCTCTTCGACGGTTTCTCTTCCGCAACATGCACCGGCACAACGCTTTAAACCTGCGCGGAAACAGGCGCGCCCGGCGCTAAGTGTTTCCAGCCCCAGCAAGCCGTAACAAAGTTGATGTTCATCGGCCAGGGTTTGCAGTGTTTGCAAAGCCGTGCGGCGGTTGGCGTACAGGCCGTATAACCCAGTCTGTTTTGAAAAATCCACATCACGGGCGTAAACCACCTGCGGTTTAACGCCGTCAAATTGCAGCGAACAAAGCTGGCGGTTACGGCGCAGGCGTTTATTAAACAGCGGTTGCTGTTCTTTAATCATCTGCGCTTCAAGCAGTAGCGCACCCAGTTCGCCCGCCGTGCGGGTAAAGGTGATGCGGCGGGACTGGCGCAACAGGGCTGCCTCGTCCGGCGTGCGGAAATGGGACATAACGCGGCTACGGATGTTGACGCTCTTGCCGATATAGAGCGGCATGAGATCGCTTTCGCCGTGAAAAACATACACCCCGGAGGTTTTTGGGAGATCCTCAAGCCAGGTGCGCAGATGCTCGGGGTATTCGTAAACTGCTGCTGCTTCAAATTGCATGCGCGGAGCGCTGACACGCCTGACCACTGCTTAAACTCCTGAATACTGGTTACCTGTACAGTGTAGCAGGGAATCGGAGCGCAAAAAAGCGGCAATTTAGCCGTAACGGCGAGTGGCAAGCCAGCATAAGAGCGACCCGCCAACCACCATAATGACTCCCTGCCAGAATGCCCAACCGGGATGTAAGCCTAACCATAAACTGGCGAGTAACGCGGAAAGCACTGGCGTAAAGTACGAGGCTGTTGCGAGCAGCGTCATATTTCCGCGCTGAATACCATGATTCCAGGCCGAATAAGCGACCGCCGTGGAAACCCCCATAAACAGCAGTTGCAGAGATGAAGGCAGCGTAAAGTGAATCGGGGCTTCGCTGACAAAAGCGAATTTAACCCACAGCACAATGGCGGTGGCGCAGAAAAACAGCGAGACGCCATTTTTGCCGCCGCTCCAACGGCGCGTAATGTTGCAATACAGCGCCCAGATTAGCGCGGCGGCAAAGGCTAATCCGTAGGCCAGCGGGTTATCAAGAATGTTGTGCCACATCTGCAGCGGCGACCAGTCGCCATCGCCCTTCATCACCTGGACAATACCCGCCAGTGAGAGCGCAAGCCCCGGCCAAAGCCACAAGTTGCTGCGTTGTTGATTGATAAACAGCGCCAGTAGAATAGTGAGGCTTGGCCACAAATAGTTAATCATCCCCAGTTCCAGCGACTGGCTGCGGCTGTGCGCAAGGCCAATCGCCAGTGCGAGGCTTATCTCATAAGTGACAAATAATGCGCCGCCAATCCATAAATAACGGGTCGGTATTTCGCGAAATTTGGGTAAACCACGCGCCAGACACAAGCACACCGCGCTGACGGTATAAATCAGCGCTGCGCCACCAACGGGGCCAAAATGTTCGCTGATGCTGCGGAGTAAACCAACCGAAGTGCTCCAGAGGAGGATCGCCAGCAGGCCGAAAAGGGTGGCGCGTTGAGTAGAACTGTCCATGCGATCCCGAAATGTGTCGGGTGAACCCGATCTGCGTGGAAGAATTGAATGGCCGCAAACGTAGGGCGGATAAGCTTGCGCCATCCGCCGTTAAAACAGCTTACTTTTTCCAGAAATCATCAAACACCGTAATCGGCGTGCGACGTTTGTGTTCGGTTTTCAGATACCAGCCTTCAATGATTTTGCTGGTGGCGTCATCGAGTTTTTTGCCTTCCAGATAGTCATCGATCTGCTCGTAAGTGACGCCAAGCGCGGCTTCATCCGGCAGAGAAGGGCGATCGTCTTCGAGATCCGCCGTTGGGGCTTTCTGATACAGATGTTCCGGGCAGCCGAGGGTTTTAAGCAGCGCTTTCCCCTGGCGTTTATTGAGGCGGAAAATTGGGTTGATGTCGGTGCCGCCGTCGCCGTATTTGGTGAAGAACCCTGTCACCGCTTCTGCGCCGTGGTCTGTTCCCACTACCACGCCTTTGGTCATGCCCGCGATGCTATATTGGGCTTTCATACGTTCACGCGCTTTTTCGTTGCCGCGAATAAAATCGCTCAGCTCAATGCCCGCTTCGCGCAGCGCTTGTTCGCTCGCCAGCACCGCACCTTTGATATTTACCGTCAGCACGCGGTCTGGCTGGATAAAGGCGATAGCGTCCTGGCAATCTTGTTCATCGGCCTGCACGCCAAACGGTAAACGTACTGCGATAAACTGGTAACTTTCGTCACCGGTCTCATCACGCAGTTCATTGATGGCAAGCTGGCAGAGTTTACCGGTAAGAGTTGAGTCCTGGCCGCCGCTAATACCCAGCACCAGCGACTTAATAAATGAATATCTTTTCAGGTACGACTTCAGGAAATCAACGCTGACACGAATTTCGTGTTCCGGGTCGATCTGTGGTTTCACCCCTAGTGCCTGGATAATCTCTTGTTGCAGAGCCATTTAACCCTCCGGTGCAATTTACCTGCGCATGCAGGTAGCAAAAGTCAGATTTGTTAAAACTACCCGTTTGTAGTTAAAACGACAAGGCTCATGGGAGAGTGGTTTTGCCGTTTGGTGTGATTTAGAGCTATTTGGTACGTTCTGGAGCTAACCTGGTGTTTTGTTTAATAATCCTAAAATTTGTTCATTTGGTCTGCTTAGTTGAAAAATGCGCTTTTATATTCCAGGCTTATCTAACACGCATGAGCAATACCCTGAAAAACGAGGATAAAATATGAACAAGACTTTTGCAGGAATTTTAAGCGCCGCAGCGGTTATGACAATGTTGGCTGGTTGTACCGCTTATGACCGCACTAAAGATCAGGTTGCCACTCCTGTTGTTAAAGATGTGAAAAAAGGCATGAGCCGTCAGCAAGTTCAGCAAGTCGCAGGCAAACCGTCTTCAGAAGTGACAATGATTCACGCTCGTGGTACTTGCCAGACTTATATTCTGGGCCAGCGTGATGGTAAAACAGAAACCTATTTCGTCGCGCTTGATGATACCGGGCATGTGATGAATTCGGGTTATCAGACTTGTGCGGAATACGATACCGACCCGCAGGTTAAACAGAAGTAATTCCCTCTTTAGTAAAAAAGCCGTCACGTTTGTGACGGCTTTTTTATGGTCACCTTTAAACCACCTCCTGAGGAGGTGGTGATTGATTTGCTATGCGGGCAGATGGGCGATTTTACTGTCGCGCGCCCAAACCCGATGGGCGGCGAGAAGTTTAAGGAATTCACTGGTGAATTTGGCAGTGACAGTGTCACCTTCAACCACACCTTCTTCTCCCTGTGCATCTATACCCAGTTTCTTTTTAAACTGGCGCGCATCTCCGGCCAGGCCAATCACTTTCAAATGTTTATACGCCTCCAGCAGATAGTAGGCGGCATCGCCGTTATCCAGAATGGATTTCAGGTCGCCCCCCGGCACAATCACCGCATCCACCGTTACCGACGGTGAACCTGTGAAGGTCGCCGCGATAGGCAACAGGGAACCATCGTCTGCGCTGATTTCACCCATGCGCGAGAAGAGCAGTTTGGTATGCACGCCTTGCGCTTTTAACGCCTTCATGGTGGCTAATACATCTGCGGCTTTAGTGGTTTCATTCAGTAGAATCGCCACCACACGCCCTTTCACTGTGCCGCTCGGCACCGCGTACAGACTCAGGCTCGGATCTTTCTTCAAGCCGTTCACATCTTTTGGCGGGGCGACGTGCATCTGCTCATCGGACAGTTCGATACCCAGATTTTCCGCGACCGGTTGGGCGAGGGAAATATCGATATGCGTCAGATGATCCAGCACTCTTTCGCGGATATACGGCCTTGCGACTTTTGATAATTCAAAGCTAAACGCGTTGATAATATGCTGCTGCTCGACGGGCGTCTGGCTTTGCCAGAACAGGCGAGGCTGAGAATAATATTCCCCGAACGACGGGCTGCGCTCACGAACTTTATGCCCCTCGATGCGCTCCTGATAACTTTCAAAACCGCCGCGTTTCGGGCCCGGAGGCGTTTCGCGCGGCCAGTTATCATTGATGGAATTAGGCTCATAGTTGGCCGGATTGCTGTCGATATCCATGCGGTGCATACCGTCACGCTGGAAATTGTGATACGGGCAAACCGGGCGGTTAATCGGGATTTCATGGAAGTTCGGCCCACCGAGGCGGCTGATTTGCGTGTCGGTGTAGGAGAATAAACGCCCCTGCAATAGCGGATCGTTACTGAAATCCAGCCCCGGAACGATGTGGCCTGGGTGGAAGGCCGCCTGTTCGTTTTCCGCGAAGAAGTTATCCGGGTTGCGGTTGAGCGTCATTTTGCCCACCAGATGAACCGGCACCAGCTCTTCAGGGATCAGTTTGGTGGGGTCGAGCAGATCGAAATCGTATTTAAATTCATCTTCTTCAGGAATTAATTGCAGGCCCAGTTCATATTCCGGGAAATCGCCCGCTTCAATAGATTCCCAAAGATCGCGGCGGTGGAAATCGGGATCACGACCGGTCAGTTTTTGCGATTCATCCCAAACCAGCGAGGCTTTACCGGCCGTAGGTTTCCAGTGGAAACGAACGAAAGTCGCTTTTCCTTCGGCGTTGATCATGCGGAAAGTATGGATGCCGAAACCTTCCATGGTGCGATAGCTGCGTGGCAGGCCACGGTCAGACATCGCCCAGATGACGTTGTGCAGCGTTTCGGGTTGCAGGGAGACATAATCCCAGAAAGTATCGTGGGCGCTGCCACCTTGCGGGATAGCCCAGTGTGGCTCGGGTTTTACGGCGTGGACGAAATCCG
The DNA here is from genome assembly GCF_001654865.1 of Buttiauxella noackiae ATCC 51607. Classification (GTDB taxonomy): domain Bacteria; phylum Pseudomonadota; class Gammaproteobacteria; order Enterobacterales; family Enterobacteriaceae; genus Buttiauxella; species Buttiauxella noackiae. The sequence continues at coordinate 51,699 of NZ_LXEO01000011.1, forward strand.
GGAATTTATGCGCGTCCTGAATGAAAAATACCGGCGTGTTGTTGCCGACTAAATCGAAAATGCCTTCTTCGGTATAAAACTTGGTGGCGAATCCGCGAATATCACGCACTGTATCGGCTGACCCTGCGCCGCCTTGCACCGTTGAAAAGCGCACAAATACCGGCGTGATTTTGTCGGGGTCGGAAAGGAAGTCTGCTTTGGTCACTTCCGCCATATTTTTGTAGGGCTGGAAATAACCGTGCGCCGCTGAACCACGGGCGTGGACGATACGCTCGGGAATACGCTCATGGTCGAAATGGGTGATTTTCTCCCGCAGGATGAAATCTTCCAGCAGCGTCGGCCCACGCGTACCCGCACGCAGCGAGTTCTGATCGTCGGCAATGCGCACACCCTGGTTGGTGGTGAGCGGGAAGTTTTCACCATTTTTGCGATGAGGATCGAGCGATTTTAGTTTTTCGTTGGAGGTATCAGGGCTTTTAAAACTCCCCGGTGCGGTAGGTTGCGCTCCCGGTGGGGATGGCTCAGCGGAAGGCTGGTGAGATCCATCTTCAGGTGCCAGTGAATCCATACCAGGTTTTGACTCGTTAGCGTCATGTACAGGTGCACTGTGATTCGAAGGGTGCTTATCGTTCTTCGACATTGAACTCATCTCCTGTTTTAGTTCTGCTATTAATGGGCCCTTTATGGCCAAAACAGCTTTAACTATAGAACAAGGTCATCTCAACGCGAGACGAGAAGGGGCGTTCTCCGCTATCATAGCGAAGTTGTTCATCAATTTAGTTTTGATTCCATTGCCTATGAAACCTTTGCGCCAACCGAATACTCGTCCCGTTCTTACGTACCAACCGCGTGTTGAACCCGCACCACCGGCTCATGCCTTGCGAGTGGATGGGTTTAAGGATGTGTGGCTACTACGCAATCGCTACGTGGCTTTTGTACTGGTAGGGAATGCGTTCCGTCAGTCACCGCCCTTTACCTTACCGGAATCGGCACAACGTTGGGCAACACAGGTCAGACATGAAAATGAGATTTACTGAGAGAAGAACGAGCTCAGAGCTGTTTTAAGAAAGATGAATTTAAAGGCCTGCCGGGTGCAGGCCCTGCAACGAAAATAACTTATCCGCCGTTACTGATCCGCTCAAACTCTTCGCAACCGGTATCAAAGCCTTCCGTGCAACTCAAATTCAGCCACTGCAACGCACGCTGTTTATTGACAGCGATAAAACCTTTTTCGCCATTTAAAAATAGCATTCCAGCCCAGAACTCGGCATACCCCGTGCGGGAGAGTGTAGAGCTGCGTTTAAACCAGAAAGTGGCTTTTTCATCATCTTGCGCTGCCCCTACACCGTTGGCGTAGATCAACCCTAGTAACATTTGCGCATCGACTGCTGAGTCACTTTCTATATCCTGCGAGGCGCTTTCCAGCAGTGTAATGGCCCTCGGGTAATCGGGTTTACCCGCTTGTGTATTAACGAAAATGCGCGCCAGAGTCACTTTTCCAGCCAGGCTACCTCGTTGTACGGCTTGTTCTGCTAACGACTTAGCCTGCTGATAATCTGCAGTGGCAGGATCATGAATTTTGAGTTGGGCCAGTAATGCCATGGCATCGGCATCACCCTGAGCCGCTGATTTGGCAGCCCAGCTTTCAGCCTGCTGATATTCACCGGCGCTAACCAAAGTATCGGCAAGATAGAATTGCGCGCGGCTATCACCTTCCTGCGCATGTTGTAGATAAGGGCTATCGAGATTTTCTGCCCAGACGCCAGAGACACAGAAGAAAAGTAGAATGCAGAGTCGTTTCATTGAGGGAAGAGGTCCGTAGAAGGCTAAAGTATTTTGGCACCCTGAAAGGGGCTCTAAGTTATAAATAAAAAAACGGTTCCCTTTTACAGGAACCGTTTATTGTCGCAGATTCTACGGTGGTTTTGCTACTGATTAGCGATGTGCCAATTCCGCTTCTTCATCGCTATTGAGTAATTCTTTATCCGTCTGTTTCATCAACTGGCTGGTGATAGTACCAGCAGTCATTGAACCGCTAACGTTGAGTGCGGTACGACCCATGTCGATAAGTGGCTCAACAGAAATCAGCAACGCGACCAGTGTGACCGGCAAGCCCATGGCTGGCAGAACAATCAGGGCTGCGAAGGTTGCACCGCCACCGACCCCCGCAACACCTGCGGAGCTTACGGTTACGATACCAACCAGAGTGGCAATCCATATAGGGTCCAGTGGGTTAATTCCGACTGTTGGCGCGACCATTACTGCCAGCATGGCAGGATACAGGCCAGCACAACCGTTCTGGCCAATTGTGGCACCAAAGGACGCCGCAAAGCTTGCGATGGACTCAGGAACACCCAGACGGCGAGTTTGCGCTTCAACGTTCAATGGAATGCTGGCTGCGCTAGAACGACTGGTGAAGGCAAATGTCAGGACCGGCCAAACCTTGCGGAAGTATTTCAGCGGGCTGACGCCGTTTACGGCCAGCAATACTGCATGCACGCCGAACATAATTGCCAGGCCCAGATAAGACGCAACCACAAAACTGCCGAGCTTTATGATGTCTTGCAGGTTTGAACCAGCAACAACTTTAGTCATCAATGCAAGTACACCGTATGGCGTCAATTGCATGACCAGACGTACCAGCTTCATTACCCAGCTTTGCAGCGTATCGATCGCTACCAGAACACGTTCACCTTTCGGTGCGTCGTCTTTCAGCAATTTCAGAGCAGCGACACCCAGGAAAGCGGCGAAAATGACCACGCTGATGATTGAGGTTGGGTTCGCCCCAGTCAGGTCAGCAAACGGATTCTTCGGCACGAATGACAGAATCAGCTGCGGCACGTTCAGGTCGGCCACTTTGCCCACATAAGTGGTTTCAATGGTGCTCAGACGGGCGGTTTCAGCAGTACCTTGTACCAAACCTTCAGCCGTCAGGCCGAACAGGTTGGTAACCAATACGCCAACAAGTGCTGAGATCAAAGTGGTAAACAGCAAGGTTCCGATGGTCAGGAAGCTGATTTTCCCCAGTGAAGAGGCATTATGCAGACGAGCTACCGCGCTCAGAATTGAGGCGAACACTAATGGCATGACGATCATTTGCAACAGTTGTACATAACCGTTACCAACGATGTTAAACCACTGGATAGATTGTTTAAGTACCGGGCTGTCTTCGCCATAAATGGTGTGCAGCGCAAGGCCAAACACGACGCCCATTACTAAACCAAGTAGTACTTTCTTTGCCAGACTCCACTGTTTGTGGCGAGTTTGCGCCAGCAACAGCAGCAGAATAACGAACACGATAACGTTCGCTATAAGTGGAAAATTCATCCCCGTATCTCCTGAGTGTTTTTTTAAATAGATGGACTGATTGCCATCTTTATTCTGTAAATCGTACCAGAAGCTTAGAGCGACACTTATATTCAAAAGGAATTGATTATTACATTTTGAGTAGTTTCGTCTAATTATTGTGCCGAATGGTGATTTATAAGACTGTTGAAGGTCATTTGCATGGAAATTATCACCTGTGATGACCAACGCACCGCACTGTTATCGGGCAAACTTTGCGGCATCCACACGGCCAAACCAAACAGCGCCATACACAAAACGCGTTCAAGTTGGTTGCCTTTTTGCGGCCTGACAATCGGAAAGCGAAAGCGCAAACGGCATGGCCATAGCAGTGGAACTCCAGCAGGGGTAAGCATATCTGCCAGAATATGGCTCAAATAACCCAACACCATACCTTGTAGCGCATCGGCGGGAATAACCCAGGTTTCAGGGACTTTAAGATAGAACAGCGCAAGGCTTGCAAACACCGCAAACAAACTATGTGTGAAGCCCCTATGACCGCAGGCACGGGCGATAGGCTTGGAAATCCATGGTAGACGCTGGCCCAGGAACGACTTTGGATGATCGATATCTGGTAATAAGCAGGTCAGAATGGCTGATGGCACAATATGCCACCAGTCTCCTTGAGCAAGCACGGGCGTGAGTTCGGCGTTTTTCGCGAAAACTGCGCAGGCAATGGAAAAAAGAAGATGGCCTTCCGCCGTCATGATACTACCTGGATGAAAACTGTCGATTCATACAGTATAGGGATTTTATACAGTAGACGGAAGAGGTGACGGCGTAACATTTTGCAACCGCCGGTTACCCGGCGATAGCGTATCTAGCGGGCCAGCCAGCCTCCGTCGACGGCAATGGTATATCCGTTGACGTAATCGGATGCACTTGATGCGAGAAAAACTACCGGGCCCTGTAGATCCGCGGGAACTCCCCAGCGTCCTGCTGGAATACGGTCAAGTATTTCCTGGCTGCGGACTTCGTCATCACGCAGTTGCTGAGTATTGTTGGTAGCCATATATCCGGGGGCAATGGCATTCACATTAATATTGTGTTGTGCCCATTCGTTTGCCAGAAGTCGTGTGACACCGAGCACCGCGCTTTTTGATGCCGTATAAGAGGGAACACGTATACCGCCCTGGAATGACAACATTGAGGCGATATTAATGATTTTCCCCCCACCACCTTGCTTGATGAATTGTTTTGCTACCGCCTGAGAGAGAAAGAACACTGATTTAATGTTCAGGTTCATCACGTCGTCCCAGTTTTTCTCGCTAAACTCAAGCGCGTCTTCGCGGCGAATGGTGCCCGCGTTATTGACCAGGATGTCTATTTTCCCCATCCCAGCCACGGCTTGTTCGATGATACCTGGTATAACCTCGTGCTGGCTTAAATCGGCCTGGATGGCGAGAAAACGTCGCCCTAGCGCTTCCACTTTTTGCGCGGTTTCGTGCGGAATTTTGCGGTTCACACTAACGATGTCACAACCAGCCTCAGCAAGGCCGATCGCCATTCCCTGACCCAGTCCAGTATCACAGCCTGTGACGATTGCGACTTTACCCTGCAGATTAAAAGCATCGAGAATCATAGTTACCCCGGTATCCGGAAAAGCGCATATGCGCGTGTAAATAAAGAATAGATACGGGATGGAGGAAATTCAAATTAATATGAAATAGCGTTTCAATAATTTTGACGAAGGTATGATTTTGAGAAAGATGCGGGGAGCCCCGCATCTTATAAAATATTAGCCAAGCAGGTGTTCGGCACGTAATTCAACCAGTGACGGGAGTTTTACGTTAGCAAGGCACCAGCGCACATCATCATGGTTTTCTTCGGCGGGAACCACGATTGAACGCATACGCGCAGCTTTTGTAGCAATCATTCCATTTACGGAATCCTCGAGCGCCACACATGCAAGGGGATCAACACCTAATTTTGCTGCGGCATCCAGGTAAACCTGAGGGTGCGGTTTGCTGTAAGTCAGGTGTTCAGCTGAGGCGATGGCATCAAATTGGTCACGCAGATCAAACAGTTCCAGAATGCGTTCAAGCATATGCAGAGGTGATGCAGAAGCTAAACCTACTTTCAGCCCCTGTGCTTTGCACAAAGCAACGGCTTCACGCACGCCAGGCAAGAGAGGGCGTTTTTCTTCAACTAAGGAGATGGCACGGGTAATGACTCGGTTAGTCACTTCTTCACGCGTTGGGCCATTCCACGGTTGATGGGCGAACCACAGGTCGACAACCAGATCGATACGCAAACCCAGGGTATCGGGCAGTTCGCAACGGCGGGAGATATCCACACCAATGCTTGCCATAACCTCCAGTTCTGCTTCATCCCACAGCGGTTCTGAATCAATTAGCAAACCGTCCATATCAAAAATTGCAGCTAAAATTTGGCGAGTAACAGCCATTTATCGACTCCTGTCATTTATGTATTAAAGATAAGATCTCTAATCAATAGCTGGAATTATCTGAGGATGCCACCGCTTTGTGAAATTCGTCCGTAAAGCTCAGGCGAAATCACACCGGACAAGGTAGACTTTGTGCGTACAAGTTACGTCTTAACCAAGGGGAACGAATGACGTATCAACAAGCTGGACGCATTGCCGTACTCAAACGTGTGGCTGGCTGGGTGATTTTTATCCCGGCAGTAATTTCTACACTGATTTCGATTTTGAAGTTTATGGATGCGCATAGCGAAAAACAGGCGGGCATTAATGCCGTGATGCTGGATTTTGCTCATGTCATGATCGAGATGATGCGTTTCAATACGCCATTTTTAAATTTCTTCTGGTACAACTCGCCACAACCGGAGTTCCATCAGCAGGCAAACGTGCTGTTTTGGGTTATCTACTCGCTGATTTTTATTGGCCTTGCGTTGCAGGCGTCGGGTGCGCGTATGAGCCGCCAGGCTAAATTTCTGCGTGAGGGTGTGCAAGATCAGTTGATTCTGGAGCAAGCGAAAGGCCCGGATGGATTAACTAAAGCTCAGATCGAGGCAAAAATTGTCGTGCCACGACACACGATTTTCCTGCAAATTTTCCCGCTCTATATTTTACCCATTATCATTATCGTCATCGGTTACTTCTTCTTTTCTTTACTGGGTTTCATCTAGAAAACGCCACTCCTGATTGAGGAGTGGCGAAGTCATTACGCCGCCAGAACCCTATCTAATGCTTTTTCCGCTACCACTAAATGCTGGCCGCCAAAAAGAATCGCCCGGTTAAGTAGAGTGTAGAGTTGATAGATTGGTTGGCGCAGGAGGAAGTCTGTGGGAAGAGGGGATATCGACTGATATCCGTCATAGATTTGCGGTGGTTGATCGGGATGCAATGGCAACATTGCGAGGTCGCATTCACGATCTCCCCAGTAACACGCTGGGTCGTAAATAAATGGACCATCAGGCCCCATGGCACAATTTCCTGACCACAAATCACCATGCAGCAACGATGGCTGTGGCTGGTGGGAGGCGAGAGTTTGGTGTACAAAATCGACGATAAGATCGATATCGCCAAATTGGATCCCTTTTTCAGCGGCGAGTTCTAACTGCCAGCCAATCCGTTGCTCTGCAAAAAATGTTGACCAGCGTCGTTGCCAGGCATTGGGTTGAGGGGTAGTGGAAAGATCATTATCAAAATCGAGGCCAAATTGCGGTTGCTCGCTCCATTGATGCAATCGCGCCAGTTGTTGCCCCAGCAAAAAGGCGTTATGTGCATCCAGCGGTTTTGATGGCATGTATTCGAGCAGCAAAAAGCTGTAATCGCGATCGCTGCCAACCGCCCAGACTTTTGGTACGCGTACCGTGTTGCTGCGTGAAAGTAACTCAAGCTGATCGGCTTCCGCAGTAAAAATAGGCAACATTTCACGCGCATCGCTTTTGACAAAGATCTCATGACCGGCATAGTGAATTCGCCAGGCTGCATGAATTTCTCCGCCGGGTAATTCCGTGCGTTGTTCAATTTCCGCAGTGCCGAGTTGTTCACTTAACAGACGACTAATAGCTTGCCACATGATGCTTCTCCCCAGGTTTTCTGGTAGATCATTAGCTTATCGCTGTTAACCGGGTCAAACTTCGAACTGACGCACATCCCCGGTCATGATATTTAAAACAAGGTTATTTACTCTGTTGTAGCCAATTTTCCCATGTTGTTACTGACACTTCGGGTTCGATACCTAGCGCTAGCTGACCAAGGCCACGGGATAACTCTTCAACTTCTGTCTGGCTCGATGTGCTTATTAACCCAAATGTATTGATACCTAACTCGTGAATTTTCCCTTCGTCATCTGACATCGTGAGCAAAAAACCGCCGCGTGTCAGTTGGTTATTGAGCTCGTTAAGATCCGTAAGATTGTTCTCCTGGAACTTAAATGTGACAACATAGCGCACGATGTCTCCGTTACTCATTATTCACCTCATTGTTATCCCGAAGGTTTTAGCATAGTTGATCTATATGAAATGGCGACTTTTGACGAAACGACAAGCCGCCATTCAGAATGCAGTCGCTAATTACGCAAGTATTCGTAGATTTTTTGTGTATTTTCCAATGAGCACAGACGAGTGCCATGATTTAAGGTGGCAGCACTACCGGCGGCGACACCGAAACGAACCATATCTAATAAAGGTGCCCCTTCCGCCAGTTTCAACGTCATTGCCCCGACCATGCTATCGCCTGCGCCAACCGTACTTTGGCTTTTGACTGGTGGTGGGACAACTTGTACACAACCGCTAGCATCAACACCAAGAGCACCTTGCGGACCAAGAGAAACCACCACGCGTTTCGCTTTGCCACTGTCGACAATCTCTTGTGCAGCCTGGCGCACATCGTCAGGTTGAGTGAGATCACGGTTTACTAAAGCACTGAGTTCTTTTTGGTTTGGTTTAACCAACTCAATATTGCCGATTTCAAGGGTTGCTTTTAAGGCTTCACCAGAGCTGTCCACGATGCAGCGAATACCTGCTCGTTGAGCGGATTTTACTAGTGCGCACAGTTTAGAAACGTTAATACCTGGTGGGAGGCTACCACTGATAACCAGAATAGCTTCGGGCTCAATAGACAATACTTTTTCTTCAAGAAGACGGAATTCATCATCGGACAGTGCGGCGCCAGGCATCACAAAACGATACTGCTCGCCAGTTGACTCAGCATGAACATGCAAGTTTTGCCGGGTCCAGTCGCGTGCATTAATTGTATCAATTGCGACATGTTCATCTAGCAAGAGGGCGCACAGGTGTTCCCCGGTCGCGCCACCAGAAGGAAATATGGCTGTTGCCTGGCCTCCTAAGTGCACAATCGCTCGTGCAACGTTAATACCACCTCCGCCAGGTTCAAACACTGGAGCGGTGCAGCGGAGTTTTCCTTCCGGGTAAATTTGTGCGGTCAATGTTGCGCTGTCGAGTGAGGGAGCAAGTGTCAATGTGTAAATCCGAGCCATATATCCTCCTTAATTTAGCATTGGGATAAAGCGTAGCACTGTTTTAGCCCAGGGAATGTCAATTAACACAATGATTTATCAAATGATTTGTAAAAAGCAATAGCTCACTATGTTTATGAAAATAAAGATGTTTTAAGAGCACTCTTATTCAAAAAATGAAAGAAGAATTCATTGCTATGTTATTCGGGCTTTTTTATAATTTGTAACCTTTCTTGGCTCATAATTATTTGATCCACAGAAGAGATTCCGGAACCTTGATGGTTTCTTTTTATGTTGTACGGACGATTAAATGAATTTAGTTAAGACAGTACCGGCTGCAATTTTGCTGACCGGAAGTGCGCTATTGAGTCACTTTGCAATTGCAGATAATTCGGTTTTCACTGTCATGGATGACCCATCTACTGCTAAGAAACCGTTCGAAGGTAACCTGAATGCGGGTTATCTTGCGCAATCAGGTAACACCACAAGCTCTTCGTTGACAGCGAACACCAATATGACCTGGTATAACACCTCTACCGCATGGTCAATTTGGGGTAATGCAAACAACACCTCCTCTAACGATGAGCGCTCTTCTGAGACGTATTCGGCTGGTGGTCGTAGCCGTTACAACATGACCGACAGCGATTACCTGTTTGGCCAGGCCAGCTGGTTAACTGACCGTTACAACGGCTATCAAGCGCGTGACGTAGCGACAGCCGGTTATGGTCGCCAGTTCCTCAGTGGCCCGGTTCACAGTCTGCGTGTGGAATTTGGTCCTGGTGTGCGTTATGACGAATACAGTGATGGTGGTCATGAGACCCAGGTTCTGGGTTACGCATCGGGTATCTATAACTGGCAGTTGACCGATAACGCTAAATTTATCCAGGGCGTTTCCGTGTTGGGTAGTGAAGATACGACGGTGAACTCTGAAACTGCGCTTGAAGTAGCAATCAATGAGCATTTTGGTTTGCGGGTTGGCTACAACGTCACCTGGAACTCAAATCCACCTGATTCTGCTCCAGAGCATACAGATAGACGTACCGCAGTTACTCTTGGTTATAAGATGTAATTGGTAAAGCCGGGTCATTCCCGGCTTTAATGTTTTATTTTATCGTTCTGTGCTAATATTATTTTGGTCCATGGTTTTGTTTTAAATAAAATCTAATATGCCAACTTTCCTTCATAATCTCTCCACAATCTAGCACTTCGACATATATTCAGTATCTTTGAAACTATTTGACAAATAAATTGACTGGGAAAAAGTGTGATCTGGATCTACTCTTATTTTGTATAAGGCAATATGCCTGCAGGTCCACTAAATAAGAGAATAATGAATATGAAAACAATTAAATATACCGCTACAGCAGTTGTGCTTTCTGTAATTTCATTCGGTGCATTTGCAGCCCAACCTACAACTACCACTACTTTAGCGAGCACTACTGTCGCCCCGCAGACTGCACCATCCAACACATGGCATGCTACTGATATTGAAGCTGGCTCAAATATCCAGCCTGGTGCTCAATCAACAGGCCGTTCAATGGATGATGCTTTTGATGTCCATACACTGGTTGCTGGCGAGTGGTATTAGTAAATAAAGCAGTGATGATTATGTTTCATTTGTGCGAAATTGCTAATTGATCGCTCATTTTCAAATTCGCATGAAATAAAAAGCCGGAGCAGGATGCCCGGCTTTTTATTTTTTAACCTTATAAACCGGTAATGTAATTATTCGTCAAGGGCAATGTTTAGAAAAGCTTATTAGTTTTACTTGTGTTTTTTTCGAATATACAAACGTGTTTTCGTTGATAATTGTATAAAAAAGTGGGTAAAACAGTCAGTTATTATTATCGTTCTCAAGATGTTTCTGGACTGCAAAACGCGACATAACCTGCTTAAAGTGATAGTATTCTCAACCGTCGTGAAGCCTGTGAACCGCACATTCACGCAGGAATTGTGAACCCGGCCTTGCAATTGTAGGCGAGAAGGTGACGCAACCCATTGAAACTAAAGTAAAATACATGTTGCATGTGATCTTACGTGTGGGTCACCACTGCAGATAAGGACTTATTAATGCCTGTTATTACTCTTCCTGATGGCAGCCAACGCCATTACGACCATGCTGTTAGCCCGTTGGATGTAGCCCTGGACATCGGTCCTGGCCTTGCCAAAGCGTGTATCGCTGGCCGTGTTGATGGCGAACTGGTTGATGCATCTGATCTTATTGAGCACGATGCTAAACTCGCGATTATCACCGTTAAAGATGAAGCTGGCCTGGAGATTCTCCGCCACTCATGCGCCCACTTATTGGGCCATGCTATCAAACAACTGTGGCCGCACACTAAAATGGCGATTGGCCCGGTTATTGATAACGGTTTTTACTACGACGTTGACATTGACCACACGCTGACGCAGGAAGATCTTGAGCTGCTCGAGAAGCGTATGCACGAGCTGGCTGAGAAAGATTACGATGTCATCAAGAAGAAAGTGAGCTGGCACGAAGCCCGCGAAACTTTCGTGAACCGTGGTGAAAGCTACAAGGTTGCGATTCTTGATGAAAACATCAGCCATGATGATAAGCCAGGTCTGTATCATCATGAAGAATACGTTGATATGTGCCGTGGTCCGCACGTACCGAATATGCGTTTCTGCCATCATTTCAAACTGCAGAAAACATCCGGTGCATACTGGCGTGGCGATAGCAGCAACAAAATGCTGCAACGTATTTATGGCACCGCATGGGCAGATAAAAAGCAGTTGAATGCTTATCTGCAACGCCTGGAAGAAGCGTCTAAGCGCGATCACCGTAAAATTGGTAAGCAACTCGACCTGTATCATATGCAGGAAGAAGCGCCAGGTATGGTGTTCTGGCATAACGACGGCTGGACTATCTTCCGTGAGTTGGAAGTATTCGTACGTTCCAAGCTCAAAGAGTACCAGTATCAGGAAGTGAAAGGCCCGTTCATGATGGACCGTGTGCTGTGGGAAAAAACCGGCCACTGGGACAACTACAAAGATGCAATGTTTACCACTTCTTCCGAGAACCGTGAATACTGCATCAAGCCAATGAACTGCCCAGGTCATGTGCAGATCTTTAACCAGGGGCTGAAGTCTTACCGCGACCTGCCATTGCGTATGGCTGAGTTTGGTAGCTGTCACCGTAACGAGCCGTCAGGCGCGTTGCATGGCCTGATGCGTGTTCGCGGCTTTACTCAGGACGATGCTCACGTATTCTGTACTGAAGAGCAGGTTCGCGATGAAGTGAACAGCTGTATCCGCATGGTCTATGACATGTACAGCACCTTCGGTTTTGAAAAAATCGTTGTGAAGCTGTCGACCCGCCCGGAAAAACGCATCGGTACCGACGAAATGTGGGATCGTGCAGAGGCGGATTTGGCCGTAGCGCTGCAAGAAAATAATATACCGTTTGATTATCAACCGGGTGAGGGTGCATTCTATGGCCCTAAAATTGAATTTACCCTATACGACTGCCTGGATCGTGCATGGCAGTGCGGTACTGTACAGCTGGACTTCTCTTTACCATCACGCCTGAACGCGTCTTATATCGGCGAAAGTAACGAACGCCTGGTTCCGGTAATGATTCACCGTGCAATTCTCGGATCTATGGAACGTTTCATTGGTATCCTGACCGAAGAATTCGCGGGCTTCTTCCCAACCTGGCTGGCACCGGTACAAGCAGTGGTCATGAATATCACTGATGGACAGTCTGATTACGTCGACGAATTGACCCGTAAACTGCAAAATGCAGGCATTCGTGTAAAAGCAGACTTGAGAAATGAGAAGATTGGCTTTAAAATCCGTGAACACACGTTGCGTCGTGTCCCTTACATGTTAGTTTGTGGCGACAAAGAGGTCGAAGCAGGCAAAGTAGCCGTTCGTACCCGTCGTGGCAAAGATTTGGGGAGCATGGACGTCAACGAATTGATTGAAAAGCTGCAAAACGAAATTCGCAGCCGCAATCTAAATCAACTAGAGGAATAGAGTTATTAAAGGCGGAAAAAGAGTTCAACCGGCGCGTCCTAATCGCATAAACAGAGAAATTCGTGCCACTGAGGTTCGTCTGACAGGTATAGACGGCGAGCAACTAGGTATTGTGAGTCTGAATGAAGCTTTAGAAAAAGCCGAGGAGGCTGGGGTTGATTTAGTTGAAATCAGTCCTAATGCTGAACCGCCTGTTTGTCGAATTATGGATTACGGCAAATTCCTCTACGAAAAAAGCAAATCTTCTAAGGAACAGAAGAAAAAGCAAAAAGTTATTCAGGTTAAGGAAATCAAATTCCGACCTGGTACCGATGATGGCGACTATCAGGTAAAACTCCGCAGCCTGGTTCGCTTTCTGGAAGAGGGTGATAAAGCTAAAATCACACTGCGTTTCCGCGGTCGTGAAATGGCTCACCAACAGATTGGTATGGAAGTGCTTAACCGCGTCCGTGACGATCTGAGTGAACTGGCAGTCGTCGAATCCTTCCCATCGAAGATCGAAGGCCGCCAGATGATCATGGTGCTCGCTCCGAAGAAGAAACAGTAAGGCCATCAAGTAACAGTTCTCGCGAGGTCTCGGCCTCGTGAGTCTTGTTCGCCTTCTGGTTCGTTTTATTAACAATGCGAAGTGGAAAGTTATTAAATGCCAAAGATTAAAACTGTACGCGGCGCCGCTAAGCGCTTCAAAAAGACCGCCGGTGGTGGTTTTAAGCGTAAGCACGCTAACCTGCGTCATATTCTGACTAAAAAGTCTACTAAGCGTAAACGTCACCTGCGTCCGAAAGGTATGGTCTCCAAAGGGGATCTGGGCCTGGTCATCGCTTGCCTGCCGTACGCATAAGTAGCACTTTTTAATTAATTCAGAATATAGAACAGGAGAGCTAATATGGCTCGCGTAAAACGTGGTGTAATCGCACGTGCTCGTCACAAAAAAATCCTTAAACAAGCCAAAGGCTACTACGGTGCGCGTTCACGCGTATACCGCGTTGCTTTCCAGGCTGTTATCAAAGCTGGCCAATATGCTTACCGTGACCGTCGTCAACGTAAGCGTCAATTCCGTCAGCTGTGGATTGCACGTATCAACGCTGCAGCTCGTCAGAACGGGATCTCTTACAGCAAATTCATCAACGGCTTGAAAAAAGCTTCTGTTGAAATCGACCGTAAGATCCTGGCTGACATCGCCGTATTCGACAAAGTGGCATTTACTGCACTGGTTGAGAAAGCGAAAGCAGCTCTGGCGTAAGCCAGTTATTAGAGGGAGCTTGCTCCCTCTTTTAATTTCTAATGGTATGTTTAACACTGTTCAATAAGGTAACTGCAAGCATGAATGCTGCTATTTTCCGTTTCTTTTTTTACTTTAGCACCTGAATTCGGGGGCTTTGCGCGTAAGAAAAGAAACGAAAAATAGCGCCGAAAGCCTCCATTAGGAGGCTTTTTTTTTGCATCCCTTTTTATCTTTATATACGGATCAACTACCCCGGTAATTATGCCGGCATAAGAGGAATACCATGCCACATCTCGCAGAGCTGGTTGCCAACGCAACGGCCGCCATAAACGAGGCCCAGGATGTTGCCGCGTTAGACAACGTACGCGTCGAGTATTTAGGGAAAAAAGGTCATCTGACCCTCCAGATGACTACCCTGCGTGAATTGCCAGCAGAAGAGCGCCCAGCCGCCGGTGCAGTAATTAACGAAGCCAAAGAGAAAGTGCAGGAAGCATTGAATGCTCGTAAAAATGCACTTGAAAGTGCTGCGCTGAATGCTCGCCTGGCAGAAGAAACTATCGATATCTCACTGCCCGGGCGCCGTGTTGAAAATGGTGGTTTGCACCCGGTTACACGCACCATCGACCGTATTGAAAGCTTCTTTGGGGAGTTAGGCTTCACTGTGGCAACTGGCCCGGAAATTGAGGATGACTATCACAACTTCGATGCGCTGAATATTCCAGGCCATCACCCTGCTCGTGCTGACCACGATACATTCTGGTTCGATGCAACGCGTTTACTGCGCACCCAGACCTCTGGCGTTCAGATTCGCACCATGAAAGACAAGCAGCCGCCGATTCGTATTATCGCGCCGGGACGCGTGTATCGTAACGACTACGATCAGACTCACACGCCGATGTTCCACCAGATGGAAGGTTTGATTGTTGATACCAATATCAACTTCGCTAACCTGAAAGGTACCATCCACGATTTCCTGAACAACTTCTTCGAAGCTGATTTGCAGATTCGTTTCCGCCCGTCTTACTTCCCGTTCACCGAACCATCCGCAGAAGTTGATGTGATGGGTAAAAATGGCAAATGGTTGGAAGTATTAGGCTGCGGCATGGTGCATCCGAACGTTCTACGTAACGTTGGTATCGATCCAGAAGTTTATTCAGGCTTTGCTTTCGGTATGGGCATGGAGCGTTTGACCATGCTGCGCTACGGCGTAACCGATTTGCGTGCATTCTTCGAAAATGATTTACGTTTCCTCAAACAGTTTAAATAAGGGCGGGATATCCAATGAAATTCAGTGAACTCTGGTTACGCGAATGGGTAAATCCAGCCAACAGTAGTGAAGAGCTTTCCGGTCAAATTACTATGGCTGGTCTTGAAGTTGATGGTGTTGATGCCGTTGCGGGCGAATTCAACGGTGTGGTTGTGGGTGAAGTGGTTGAGTGTGGCCAACATCCAAATGCTGACAAACTGCGTGTAACAAAAGTTAATGTCGGTGGTGACCGTCTGTTAGACATCGTTTGTGGTGCACCAAATTGCCGTCAGGGCCTGAAAGTTGCTGTGGCAACCGTTGGTGCTGTGTTGCCAGGTGATTTCAAAATTAAAGCAGCAAAGCTGCGCGGTGAGCCATCTGAAGGCATGCTCTGCTCATTCTCCGAGTTGGGCATTTCCGATGACCATAACGGTATTATTGAGCTGCCGCTGGATGCCCCGATTGGTACTGACATCCGTGAATACCTGAAGCTTGACGACCACACTATCGAAATCAGCGTAACGCCAAACCGTGCCGATTGCCTCGGTATCATTGGTGTTGCCCGTGATGTCGCGGTTGTGAACCAACTTTCGTTAAACGTGCCAGAAATAGCTACTGTAGCGGCGACTATTACCGACACGCTGCCAATTCGTGTCGATGCGCCTGAAGCATGTCCACGTTACCTGGGCCGTGTAGTTAAAGGTATCAACGTCAAAGCACCAACGCCGCTGTGGATGAAAGAAAAACTGCGTCGTTGCGGTATTCGTTCTATTGATGCAGTGGTTGACGTGACTAACTACGTGCTGTTGGAACTCGGCCAGCCGATGCATGCGTTCGATAAAGACCGCATTGAAGGTGGCATCGTTGTGCGTATGGCAGAAGAGGGCGAAACCCTGACGCTGCTTGATGGTAACGAAGCGAAGTTGAATGCCGATACTCTGGTCATTGCTGACCACAACAAAGCACTGGCAATGGGCGGCATCTTTGGTGGCGAACATTCTGGTGTCAATGATGAAACCCAGAACGTACTGCTTGAGTGTGCATTCTTCAGCCCGCTGTCTATTACTGGCCGCGCGCGTCGCCATGGCTTGCATACCGATGCTTCTCATCGTTATGAACGCGGTGTGGATTCAGCGTTGCAGTACAAAGCAATGGAACGTGCGACCCGTCTGTTGATCGATATCTGCGGCGGCGAAGCTGGCCCGGTTATTGATGTTACTAATGAAGCACATCTGCCAAAAGCTGCCACAATTACCCTGCGTCGCAGTAAGCTCGATCGTCTGATTGGCCACCATATTGCAGATGTACAGGTTGGCGATATTCTGCGCCGTCTGGGCTGTGAAGTGACTGAAGGTGATAACCAGTGGACTGCGGTGGCTCCTAGCTGGCGCTTTGATATGCAGATTGAAGAAGATCTGGTTGAAGAAGTGGCGCGCGTTTATGGCTACAACAGTATCCCTAACGAGCCTGTACAAGCGGGTCTTATCATGGGTACTCACCGTGAAGCTGACCTTTCGCTCAAGCGTGTGAAAACCATGCTGGTCGATAAAGGCTACCAGGAAGTGATCACCTACAGCTTTGTTGATCCTAAAGTTCAACAGCTGCTGCACCCGGGTGAAGAAAATCTGATTCTGCCAAGCCCAATTTCCAGCGAAATGTCAGCAATGCGTTTGTCCCTGCTGACCGGCCTGCTCAATACTGTGGTTTATAACCAAAACCGCCAGCAGGCGCGTGTGCGCATCTTTGAGTCCGGTTTACGCTTTGTTCCTGATACGCAGGCAGACCTGGGTATTCGTCAGGATCTTATGCTGGCTGGTGCGATCTGTGGTAACCGTTATGAAGAGCATTGGGATCTGGCGCGTAACACCGTCGACTTCTATGATTTGAAGGGCGATCTGGAAGCGGTTCTGGATCTGACGGGTAAACTTTCAGACATCGAATTTAAAGCAGCAAGTAACCCAGCCTTGCATCCGGGACAAAGTGCTGCCATTTATTTAGGTGGGGAATACGTTGGTTTCATTGGTGTTGTCCACCCGGAACTGGAACGTAAGCTTTCGCTCAATGGTCGTACACTGGTGTTCGAAGTGCTGTGGAACAAGCTTGCAGACCGCGCTGTGCCTGAGTCTAAAGAGATTTCTCGTTTCCCTGCGAACCGTCGTGACATTGCTGTTGTGGTTGCAGAAAACGTTCCCGCAGCAGATATTTTGGCAGAGTGTAAGAAAGTTGGCGCAAATCAGGTAGTTGGCGTAAACTTGTTTGATGTGTACCGTGGTAAAGGTGTAGCCGAAGGTTATAAGAGCCTTGCCATAAGCCTTATCCTGCAGGATACGGGCCGTACACTCGAAGAAGAGGAGATGGCCGCTACCGTTGCAAAATGTGTAGAGGCATTAAAAGAGCGATTCCAGGCATCATTGAGGGATTGAACGTATGGCGCTTACAAAAGCTGAAATGTCAGAATATCTGTTTGATAAGCTAGGGCTTAGCAAACGTGATGCTAAAGAGTTGGTAGAGCTGTTTTTCGAAGAGGTTCGTCGCGCTCTGGAAAATGGCGAGCAGGTTAAGCTATCAGGCTTTGGTAATTTTGACTTACGCGATAAAAACCAACGTCCCGGGCGTAACCCGAAGACTGGTGAAGATATTCCTATCACGGCACGCCGTGTAGTGACCTTCAGACCTGGTCAGAAGTTGAAGAGTAGGGTTGAAAACGCGTCGCCGAAAGACGAGTAACCTGAATTAACCAAAAAGGCCGCTTTAGCGGCCTTTTTCTTTGCTTTGACCCGTCCTGAATCACTACCAACCGCATACGTTATGATCATCATCTTCATCATAACCGCGCACGATATTAATCAGTTCTTTTACCATTTCGGCGGCCGTAGCCGGAGCTGCCATTTCATCAAGCGTGCTGAAATCTTTGTCTACAGACACCCCGTTATTATTGTTGGTCACGGAAAGCGCATAACCTTTATCGCACAGGGCACAATCCTCGGACAGTGCTAAGCAGTCTACCAACGTCGTGACAGCCTCATTTGCGAAGACTGGAACATAGAGAGCCATAGGCTTCAAATACACTTTCTCAGCGACTGCCCCAGTTCTGCGATTCATTATCGCCAGCGTATACCCCTTATTTTCTTCTCCGTTATCCATCATTATCACTTTATTCTTCTATTAAAATTTGTGTGTCAACGTAGAAATCAACGCTGAATAAGACATCATCTGTTAACGCTTCGATGAAGTGCCATTTCTCCGGCGGGAATACGGCAAATTGGCCTTCCTCGATGGTTAAAGTTTCCAGCACTTCGGGGCTAAACTCGTCAGAAAAATTGTAATAGCGAATAATTCCTTCCATCACTGATAAACGCGGATAGACCCCCTGACGCGTACCCGCGTCAAGATGTCGACGCCAAATACCCGGAGGTGCAGTTTCACGGTTCCAGAAAGGCGTACTACGAGTGTGAACGTAATGTGATGGGATCTCGATTCGCTTCATTTATTAATCCTTGTGAGTATTCACTACCTGACCAAAACCTTTCCCGCTCAGTTGCACTTCCGGCTCAGCAAAAAAATCGATATTGAAATAGGTATCGTCGGTCAACAGCTCAATACGATGCCATTTCTGCGGGGGGCTGATGCCAAAGCAACCCGCCTCTATAACCAGTTCCAGATCTGGTGTTGTCGCTTCCGCATCGGCGAAACCAAAGTATTTGACGGCGCCTCGCATGACGGAAAGACGACCATAGACGCCGGCTTTAGTGTTGTGATGACTTAAAAGTGCAGCAGGGACATTCGATTTATCAAAGAATTGTGTGGCACGAGTGTGGACGTAATTGGCAGGAATAGTGAGTTTCATTGTTTTATCCCTCGTTTGGGGTCAGTACGACCCGATATGAGATTTAATGGCAAACCATCGCCGTGCGATTATGCGATTATTTGATAATAGCAAAAAATATTTTAAAGATAGTGTACCTGTAAAAGGCGCCGTTACGATTCGCCAGGTGCTCTATCCCTATAAAAATCCCTTACGTAACCACTTAGTGGTATCAAAAAAGAGGGCGGGTAATCAGCCTATAAAATCCGCATCTGGCAGCTTTCTTCTTTTCTTCTTGTTCTGCGCGGAAAATCCCTCGTAAAATCAAATTTATGAATGGCTACTAATCGGACCTTATTACCCAGATGCTCACTTTTGTCGCTCAACAACGCCGCCACGAACGCCGTTGGCTACTTGCATTGTTTGCCACAATGTTGGGGATGGTGGTGCTGAGTTTAAGCGCCGGCGACCAGTGGTTTGCTCCGCAACACTGGATGCGTGAGGATGCTCAACTGTTCATCTGGCAGATCCGCATGCCCCGTACCTTAGCAGTGCTATTGGTTGGCGCGGCATTGGCGATCTCAGGCACCATTATGCAGGCCCTTTTCGAAAACCCGCTGGCCGAGCCGGGCCTGCTTGGTGTATCCAATGGTGCCGGTGTTGCGCTGGTCGCTGCGGTATTACTTGGGCAAGGGATGCTGCCGGACTGGATACTGGGAATTTGTGCGATCGCCGGTGCGCTGATTATCACATTTATCCTGTTACGTTTTTCGCGGCGGCATCTTTCAAATAGTCGATTGTTGCTTGCGGGTGTGGCTCTGGGGATTATCTGTAGTGCGCTGATGACCTGGGCTATCTATTTCAGTTCAAGCCTCGACTTACGCCAGTTAATGTATTGGATGATGGGTGGTTTTGGAGGTGTAGACTGGCGGCAATGGTGGTTGATGATAACTCTGCTGCCTGTGATGTTGTGGTTATGCCGCAACTATGCCCCCCTGAACTTAATGGCGTTGGGTGAAATGTCAGCTCGTCAGCTTGGCCTGCCTGTCTGGTTGTGGCGCAATATTATGGTCATTGCAACTGGCTGGTTGGTCGGTGTGAGTGTGGCTCTTGCCGGTGCTATTGGTTTTATCGGCCTGGTCATCCCACATATGCTGCGTCTGAAGGGGCTAACGGATCACCGTATCTTATTGCCTGCCAGTGCGCTGGCAGGTGCAACAGTGTTGCTTGGGGCTGATGTCATTGCACGTCTGGCACTTGTTTCGGCTGAATTACCTATAGGTGTTGTGACAGCAACCCTGGGCGCTCCGCTATTTATATGGCTACTATTAAAAGCTGGGAAATAACCATCGTTTGATTTCAATTTAAGGGGACACAATGCAAGACATTCTGAATACTGAAGTCACTACCATTGATGGTGAAGCGACAACGCTCGAAAACTGGAAAGGTAAAGTACTGCTGGTGGTGAACGTAGCCTCTAAATGCGGCCTGACGGTGCAATACGAACAATTAGAGAATCTGCAAAAAGAGCTGCAACACGAAGGTTTCTCGGTTCTTGGTTTCCCATGCAACCAGTTCCTGGGCCAGGAGCCGGGTAGCGAAGAAGAGATCAAAACCTTTTGCAGCACTACTTATGGTGTGACGTTCCCTATGTTTAGCAAAGTGGATGTCAATGGAGAGAATCGTCACCCGTTGTACCAAAAATTAGTGGCTGCCGCGCCAACTGCGGTTGCGCCTGATGGGAGTGGCTTTTTTGAACGCATGAGCAGCAAAGGTCGTGCACCCGCTCATGCTGGCGATATTCTGTGGAACTTCGAGAAATTCCTTATCGGGCGCGATGGCCAGGTTATTCAACGTTTCTCACCTGATATGACACCTGAAGACCCGGTTGTTATTGGTGCTATCAAGTCGGCACTGGCGAGATAATGTCGTTGTTACAGCTTAACGATGTGGTTGTGGCGGAGCGGCTTGGGCCGATTTCCGCCATTGTACACACGGGTGAACTGGTGCATCTTGTCGGGCCAAACGGCGCGGGGAAAAGCACATTGTTAATGAGAGCTGCGGGGTTGAGTTTGGGAGGCGGGGAAATAACCTTTGCCGGCAGCAACCTGAACGAATGGCAACCCACGCATCTGGCTCGCCATCGTGCTTATCTTTCTCAGCAACAAATGCCACCATTTTCCATGCCTGTCTGGCACTACCTGCAAATGCATCAGCAAGTCACTCCTGGCGATAGCGTGATGCTCAAGCTCGTTGGCAGTTTGGGTCTGACAGACAAACTTACGCGCAGTGTTAACCAGCTTTCTGGCGGCGAGTGGCAGCGTGTTCGTCTGGCAGCCGTCGTGTTACAAATTCACCCTGAAATTAACCAGCATGGGCGCTTGCTCCTGCTGGATGAGCCAATGAACAGCCTGGATATTGCGCAGCAAACTGCGCTGGACAGAATTCTGATGGCGTTATGCGAAGCGGGCATTGCGGTGTTGATGAGCAGCCATGATTTGAACCACAGTTTGCGTCATGCCCATACTGTCTGGTTATTGCGTGCGGGTAAAATGATTGCACAAGGTAAGCGGGATGATGTGCTGTCTGTGCAACATTTAGCGACAGCCTATAACATGCACTTTCGTAGAATGCAGGTTGAAGGGCACAGCATGCTGATAGCTACACTTTAATTGCTGGTAAAAACTTGCACCAAATCATAGGTAAGCGCTAAATTACTGGAAATTATAAACGGGTGAGGACTAGCCTGAAAATGCGTGTATGGATTCTTGTAGTGGCATGTCTGGTGCTCGCTGGGTGTAGCCATCATGCGCCACCTCCAAATTCTCGTCTTTCAGACTCGATAACGGTGATTGCCAGGCTTAATGATCAACTCAGCGGCTGGCATGGCACTCCGTATCGCTATGGTGGCATGAGCCGTCGTGGAGTCGATTGTTCCGGTTTTGTGTCAATTACTTTCCGCGACCGGTTTGATCTGCAACTGCCACGCGAAACGCGCCAGCAGGCCAAAATTGGCACTGAAATTGATAAAGATGATTTACTCCCGGGCGATCTGGTGTTCTTTAAGACGGGGTCCGGTGAAAGTGGCCTGCATGTTGGTATTTACGATACGGACAACCAATTCATTCATGCCTCGACCAGCCGCGGCGTGATGCGCTCGTCGCTCGATAATGTCTACTGGAGCAAGAAATTCTGGCAGGCCCGCCGTATCTAGCACCGTTATTTTCCTCGACCAGGGCCAGGCTATTGGCCCTAAACGTGACTCCCTTCAGCAATTCCGTGGCTAACCCAGGTACGGTTCACAATATCAGGTAATATCTGGGAGCATTTCGCTCCTACTAAAGGATAGTTCATGGTGACTCTCGAAGATGTTGCCGCCAGCGCAGGTGTATCCCGGGCGACCGTCTCGCGCGTGGTGAATGGCGACAATAAAGTTAAAGCACAGACCCGAATCAAAGTTGAAGCGGCGATCATTGAATTAGGCTACACGCCGAATCCTGCGGCTCGAGCTTTAGCATCCAGTCAGAGCAATACATTAGGGCTTGTCACGACCTCTTATCGTGGCGGTTTCTTCGGGGCACTGATGGATACCATTCAGAGTGAAACTGAATTACACGGAAAACAGTTATTAGTGACCCAAGGGCGTGATACTGCTGAGAAAGAGCTCAATGCAATTCAGCGGCTGTTTAATTTACGTTGTGATGGCCTGATATTACACGTCCGCGCCATCACCGATGGCACTCTTGTGCAACTGGCTGAACAAGATCGCAAATTCATTATTCTTGACCGGGACGTTCCGGGGCTTGAATCACGCTGTGTGGTGTTTGATCATCGCGCGGCGAGTGCTCTTGCCACTCAGGTTTTTATTGATGCAGGCCATACTGCAATTGCTTGTTTGCATGGGCCGAGTGGACGATCTTCAAGCTTACTACGTCTTCAGGGTTTTATTGATGCAATGAATCAGGCGCAGCTGTTGCCGGTTGCGGTGCTGGGTGGCGAGTACGACATGCCGGGTGGCTATCAATTGGCATCTCAGTTACTGGAGAGTGCCCAACCGACGGCTATTTATTGTTGTAATGAGGAGTTGGCGGTAGGTGCAATGCTGGCAATCACTGAACGCGGGCTGCGAATTCCCCAGGATATCTCACTTGTTTGTTACGACAGTGGAGAAAGAGCCGCGTTTGTTCGACCTGCAATTACCAGTGTTCATTTTCCGATAAGTGAAATGGCGCGTTTTGCGATCCGTAAATTATTGGAAAATAATTATGAGAATGAATCTTTTTCTCCCAAGATAATCCACCGTGATTCTGTCCGTCATATTCGCTAAAACTGGCGATAGGAAGATAACCAGGATAATATAATTATATTCAAAAAGAATCTGATACACATATCAAGGATGACCTTGCGTTTAAATACAATCAAATCAATCCAGTTAACGCTGGATGTTCATCGTGTCACGATGCCCTCCACCTCATGCGAAACACGGCTGGCCATATGATCCTCGTACTCGATACACAATATCGTTCGGATTTTTATTTCCAGCCTGTTTACTTGCCGCAGGGTGAAGTTTTAGGTGTTGAATTATTAGTTAATTTTGTTGGAGTCGATGCGCCGGTGCGTATTCCAACAGAATTAGTTGCGCCGGTTATTAAATCAGAACAGCAAGTAATATTGTTTCATGAGCAAATAGAATTACTCGAAAACTATCAAGAATTCTTTAAGGCTCAGAACATGGTTGTCTGGGTGAATATAAGTGCGGTAATTGTTGATGAGGTTTTAGCCAATTCAGCGCTGGCTTCGCGCCTGGCGCAGCTTCCGTTCATTGAGTTTTCTATCAATGAAAACTTCCCCGAGTTAAATCATGGCAATGAAAATACGCGTTTAGTAACAATGTGTAAGCATTATTCATTAGCGCTGGCTAATTTTGGTGCGGGAGTGGCGACGACTAAACCGATTTTTGATGGGCTATTTAAACGTGTATTTATGGATAAATTATTTATTCATAAACAAATTAAACAACGTTCTTTTGAACCCTTTATGCTAGCAATGCTTGCCCAACTGACTCCTTTTTGCGAGACACTGATTATAACGGGTATTGATGATGACGCAGCGCGCAAGAAAGTCCTCTCATTAACTACCTTTGCCATGCAGGGGAATTATTGGCCAGCTATTGCACCTGAGGCATTAACCGACTGGTTTCATTCTAATTAACCCGCTCGAGTGAATACCCCTGCCAACGTGCTGTGTTTAAAACCTCAGACAAGCACTACACTATCGGCAGGAGGTAACATGACCAATAAACCTGTATTTAACAATAGCTGGCACGATGAATTGCCCGGCTTTTACACGGCTCTGAAGCCCACGCCGCTGCATCATTCCCGGCTTTTTTATTATAACCGTCCATTGGCTGATGACCTTGGGCTTGATACCTCATTGTTTGACCAATCTCATACGGGTATCTGGAGTGGTGAAACGCTGCTTCCGGGTATGCAGCCTTTAGCTCAGGTTTATAGCGGACATCAGTTTGGTGTCTGGGCGGGGCAACTTGGCGACGGGCGCGGTATTTTGCTCGGTGAACAGCAACTGGCTGACGGACGCAAATTTGATTGGCACTTGAAAGGCGCAGGCTTAACGCCTTATTCGCGGATGGGCGATGGCCGCGGAGTGTTGCGCTCAACGGTGCGTGAATTTCTCGCCAGTGAAGCGATGCATGGCTTAGGAATTCCAACCACGCGTGCACTCAGTATCGTCACCAGCGACACTCCGGTACGCCGCGAAACCACTGAGCAAGGCGCAATGCTGATTCGTGTGGCGCAAAGCCACGCCAGGTTTGGTCACTTCGAGCATTTCTACTATCGCCGTGAACCTGAAAAGATTCAGCAACTGGCGGATTATGTGATTGCCCATCACTGGCCGCATCTGGTTGATGAAAAAGATAAATATCAGCTTTGGTTCCGCGATGTTGTCGAGCGTACCGCACAGATGATTGCCAACTGGCAAACAGTTGGGTTCGCCCATGGGGTGATGAATACCGACAATATGTCGATTCTCGGCCTGACGATGGATTACGGTCCGTACGGTTTCCTTGATGACTATCAGCCTGGTTTTATCTGCAACCATTCCGATCATCAGGGGCGTTATGCTTTTGATAATCAACCAGCCGTAGGCCTGTGGAACCTGCAACGCCTCGCGCAGACGCTATCACCGTTTATCTCGGTCGAATGGCTAAATGAATTGCTCGACCATTATCAGTTCGCGCTGATGAAAGCATTCGGGGAATTAATGCGCGGTAAACTGGGTTTGTTGACCGAACAAACGGCAGATAATGAAATTCTCACGGAACTGTTTGGCTTGATGGCAAAAGAGGGTAGCGATTACACGCGCACTTTCAGAATGCTAAGCCTGACTGAGCAAAATTCAGCAAGCTCGCCGCTACGGGATGAATTTATCGACAGAGCTGCTTTTGATAGTTGGTTTACCCGCTATCGAACTCGTCTGCAAATTGAGCAGATTAGTGACGAACAACGTCAGCAGGCAATGAAAGCTGCGAATCCTTCAATTGTTCTGCGTAACTGGTTAGCTCAGCGTGCCATTGATGCCGCCAATAAAGGGGATGTAAGTGTTCTGGCTGAACTAC
Source organism: Buttiauxella noackiae ATCC 51607 (assembly GCF_001654865.1). Classification (GTDB taxonomy): domain Bacteria; phylum Pseudomonadota; class Gammaproteobacteria; order Enterobacterales; family Enterobacteriaceae; genus Buttiauxella; species Buttiauxella noackiae. The sequence continues at coordinate 77,364 of NZ_LXEO01000011.1, forward strand.
ATGAAGCACTGCGCCAGCCATTTGCTGAACATCCGGACGATTTGACACAACGTCCGCCGGACTGGGGCAAACGGTTAGAAGTGAGTTGTTCAAGCTAAAAAACCGGTGGATGGCGCTACGACTTTCGTAGGTCGGATAAGCGCAGCGTCATCCGGCGAAGCGATCACTGCTGTAACCACACCTGAGGTACAGGGTGTTCTGGATGATTGAACACCCGTAAATCCGCCTGATACCAATGTTGTAACGTCGATTCGTTCAACACATCTCGCGGAGTGCCATTTGCCACCAGCTTCCCTTCATGCAGCAATACAATCCGGTCAGCCCAAAGTGCGGCCAGATTCAAATCATGCAGCACCACGCAAACCGACAACGTTCCCATCAGCGACAAACGTCGCAGTAAACGTAAGATATGTTGCTGATGATAAAGATCGAGCGCAGAGGTGGGTTCATCTAAAAACAGCCAGCCGTGGGGTTGCCCATCCAGCCATAGTTGTGCCAATGCACGAGCCAGCTGTACGCGCTGCTGTTCGCCGCCAGAAAGCTGGCAGAAATCGCGCCCGGCAAGCGTATCGCACCCCGTTAGTGCCATCACTTCCTGAACGACAGATTTAGTCTCTTTCTCCGGCCACGGCGCACGCCCCATAGCAATCACATCTTCAACGGCCCAGCTAAAGGCCATACCGCTGCGCTGGCGCATGACTGCACGTTTACGCGACAGGGCATCTCCAGACCATGCTGTTAGTGGGCGTCCAGCAAGAGAAATTTCACCCTCATCTGGTGGCTGAAAACCGGTCAGCACCCGTAGCAGCGTAGATTTTCCTGCACCGTTAGGGCCGATTAGCGCCACGACTTCACCGACAGCCAGCGTCAGATTAATGTCATCGAGCAATTTTCGCTCGCCTGGGCGAAACGTAACGTTTTTCGCCTGCAGCAAATCATCCATCATTTTCCCTCCCAGGGCGGAAGATCATGGCTAAAAACCATGGGCCGCCAAGCAGGCTGGTCAGCAAGCCAACGGGCATTTCAGCGGGTGCAACCAGCGTGCGGGCGAGGGTATCAGCAACCAACAAAAGCATCGCACCAGCCAGAACTGAACCGGGAATCAGCCAGCGATGATCGGCACCTAGCCACATCCGTACTAAGTGCGGCACGACTAAACCAACAAAACCAATCACACCGCTTACGGCAACGGCTGCGGCGACTAACAATGCACTTAAGATGAGGAGTTGCCGTTGGGTTTTTTTGACGTCTACACCAAGATAATGGGCTTCTTCATCTCCAAGCTGTAACAGGTTAAGGCGTCTGGACAGAAACGCGATAGCCAGCGAAGCCGGGAGAATAAACGAAGCAGTAGCAAGCAAGGTTGACCACTGTGCTTGCCCAAGACTCCCCATTCCCCAAAGCGACAATTGACGCAATTGGGCATCGTTACTGATCCAGGAAAGTACACCGACAGCCGCACCGCATAATGCATTTATGGCGATCCCCACCAGCAACAACCGGGATAGACTGTTGTTACCCTGGCGACTTAAGAAGAAGATCACCAGCGTAACCGCGAGACTGCCAATAAATGCCGCAAGCATTGGAACATATAATGCCAGGACTGCCGGTAGCGCTAGCGGCAAGACCACAGAAAACCCAACCGCAAGTGCAGCACCGCTACTGATCCCAAGTAAACCGGGGTCAGCAAGCGGGTTGCGAAATAGCCCCTGCATGACGCAGCCTGAAAGCGCCAGTGCGCCGCCGACAAGCGTTGCAAGCAACACTCGCGGCAAACGAATGTTAAGCCAGATATGGCGCAGCGCCTCATCCTGGGCTTGCCACAACACGGCGATGGAAAGACGCATTGCACCTAAATTGGCAGCGACCAAAGACAGAGCCAATAACGCCAGAATCATAGCGAACAGGGCTCGTTGAGGCAGGGGGCGACGTATCAAGGCAATTGCTCCGCTTTATGGCGTAATGCAAGGATCGCATCTGGTGTTTGCAGGCCGAAACCGAGCAATGCCATATCGTCCACGACTAACAACTGGCGAGTTTTCCCAGCGGGAGTTTGCGCAAGACCTGGCAGTTTCCAGACGTTATCTTCACCACCCAGCGTTTTCACACCGTCGGCTGTGACCAGTACCAATTGCGGTTGGCTGGCAATAACGCCCTCCTGCGACATTGGCTGATAACGTTTGAAACCTTGCATCGCATTTTGCAAACCCGCGGCGCGAATCGCGGCATCAGCCGCCGTCTCTTGCCCGGCAGCCATGGCAGTCATGCCACCGTGACTCATGATGAACAGCACTTTCACCGGCAATGGTTTTTCAGGAATCGACGCCAGTTTACTATGCACTTGTTTGCGCAATGCATCACCCTCGGCCGTTTTCCCCATCGCTTGAGCGACTGCGTCAATTTTCTCGTCGATAGCATCCAGCGAATTACTCGCTGGAATAGTGACTACTTTCACGTTGCTACTGGCGACTTGTTCAAGCGCGAGTGAAGGTTTGGCCTGCGCACTCGCGAGTACCAGCGTCGGGCGCATAGCCAGAATCCCTTCGGCATTAAGCTGGCGCAAGTAACCGACATCCGGAAGCTTTGTTGCAGCCTCCGGATGGAGGCTGGTGCTGTCCCGGGCGACCAGTTGGTCACCCGAACCTAATGCAAAGGCAATTTCCGTTACGTCGCCACCAATTGCCACCACTCGTTCATTGGCCGCGGCAATCACTGGCATTGCAAGCAGGGCAATTAACCAGCGTTTCATGCGGCCAGCCCTTTGCTTACCAATGCTTCCAGCTGTGAGCGCCACTGCTGTTGCTCAGGTTCGCCTTCGGTACGTTGGCCGTAAAGCTGCGCGATTTGCGTGCCGTCAGCCGCAAACAGTTCCAGGCTCGTTACAAAGCCATCACCACTTGGTTTACGTGTCACCCAGCTTTCAGCGATGGTGTCGCCCATCAAGTGCAGGGTGAATTGCGGGTTGAAGATGTTGATCCAGTTATCCATTGGCACAACTTTTTCCACCTTGCCGGTGAAAATCTGCACGGTGCCCTGGTTACCGACGAAGATCATAATTTCATTTTGATCCTGTTTAGCCTGAGCTAACAGCTGCGCCAGTGCGCTGTTATCAACCTGGCAGGCCAGATCTTCAGCAACCAGGCGGAATGCCTGCTGGCGAGTCAGCTGGTGGCGTTTGAGCAGACCAAAGAACTGATGCACATCACGCAGGCTACGCCATTCGGAATCAACCTGTTGGCCATCCACCGCAGGCGTCATCACACTTTCTTGTGGTGATTGCAGCTCAAGCTCCGGGTTATCGGCATAGATAAACTTCGCAAGCATATCGCCCCAGGCCGCGAAATCGGTATTGTCGGTGGTATACACCTTCAGCAGTGCATCGCCCTGATGGTCAAAGAACTGAATGCTCTGGCGTTCACCGCGAGCGGTTTCTTCACGGATGTGGAAAGCGAAAGCCCATTGGTTCAGAAACAAACGCAAATCCAGAGCTCGCGGGTTAAGAACCAGCCCTGCATGACCGTGAAGTTGTTGGTTCTCAAAACGCCCAACTTGTTCATGCACCGCATATTCGTTACGGCAAATGGATTTGATTTCGCCAACGCTTTCAAGGGCGGCGAGAATGTCGCGAACTTCACCTTTTAAGCGCCATGCATCATGCCCTACGCGAGCATGAGTCAGTTCGGCCTCGCTGATGTTCATCAGTTTTGCGATGTCGCGAGCATATTTTTTAGGGTGCTGTTGTTTGAGCTGCAACCAGTTTTCATAACGCTGAGTCATATTGCTTCCTTACCATTGATAACTAACGAAGATTTTGCCGTTACGGCCATCTTGTGGGAGCCCCTGTGGCGACCAGTATTCCTTATCAAAGGCGTTACCCAGTACCAGGGAAGTGGTTAGCCCGCGTAACTGCTGCTGGCCTGTATAGCTGACATAGAAATCGTTCACGCCGTAACCTGCCTGGGCGCTATAGCTACTGCTGATATGCGTTGAGCGTTCAGCAAAAGTACCCACCCAGCCCACGGAGAAACCGCTTTGAGCAACGGGTACATCCAGAATGCTGGTGACCGTGTCCGGGTTAAGGCTTGAAATCCAGTCACCTGTATCGGTGTCTTTACCACGGGTGCGGTTATAGGCCAGATCTAAACTGAACCACGCACTGGTGTATTTCGCCGTCATATCCCAACCCCAGATTTTGGCATCAGGGACGTTATAGGACATGGTGGTCGCTTTGGCGAAATCGACGGTGGTAGAAATGTAGTCTTTTGCTTTGGTGTCGAAGTAGCTGGCTTTAAATTCGAGGCCATCTTCAGCCAGCATTAGATCGTCAAAGCGTAAGCCAAAACCGTACTCCTGCGTTTCGTTAGTTTCCGGGCGCAGATTCGGGTTCGGAACCCAGTAGTTGGTGTAACGCGTGCCGATAGAGAAGTGTTTCGCGTCGTTATACATTTCGCCCATGGTCGGGGCGCGGAATGCCTGCGCATAAGAACCAAACAGCATCAGCCAGTCGGTTGGTGTAATGGATAACGCACCACGGGATGACCATTTATCTGCATTTACATCGTCATAGCCATCACTGCTACCGCTGTAATTGTCATATCGTGTACCGGCTAACAGGGAAACAGGCAGATCGCGCAGGGTGATTTCATCCTGTAACCAGCCGGAGCCAAAGTCGATGTTCGCCTGTGGGAAACCCGTGGTGTTGCCGCCTGGTTTTTGATCCTGACGATAATACTCACCGCCATACGTCAGCAGGTGGGCTGCGAAACTGTCGGTAAATGCGCGGCTGCGGTTTTCGACTTTTCCGCCTGTTGTCGTTTGTTTGCGGAATTCAGCACCATCAGTTTGGCCCTGCGCGTTGATACGCGCTTCAGACCAGTAAGCGGTAGCATCGGCATTCAGCCAGTCGCTTTGGTCTGGCCCAATGTGGTACTTCAGCTGTGCATCACGCTGAATGGTTGAACGATCAACCATCGGGTTACTCGGATCTGCATTGGTGGTTTGCGGGTTTTTAGGTTCCTGCGCGGCGTTATTGTAATAACGCACAGAACCTGCAAGAGATTGCGCCGGGTCGATATACCAGGTGCCTTTAGTCAGGAAGTTGCTGATATTTTCATCATTCGGAGCCGTTTCACCATCACTCTGGCGAATGTCGCCACGGTCGCGGCTCGACCAGGCAACCAGTCCATCGAGGTTATCCATGCGGCCAAAGGCGCTGGCACCCATTCCGACACTGTGATCGCCCGTTGCACCGCTACCAAACACGCGGAAACCACTGTTCTGACCTTCATATAGCAAATCGCTGGCGTCTGCTGTTTCATAAGAAATCACACCGCCGAGTGCGCCGCTGCCGTATAGCAGAGCTGCCGGGCCGCGCACCACTTCGATACGCTTGATTAAAGCCGGGTCAAGAAACGTGCTGTTGAGGTGCCCGGTGTCCGTGCCCTGACGGACGCCATCAACCAGCATCAACACGCCACGGCGATCGTAACCGCGCATGCTGACGTCCTGGCCATTGGTGCGGCCGGTGCCGGAAAGGGTGATCCCTGGCACGCGGCGCAACATGTCGGCGGCAGATGATGAGGTTTGGCTTTCAGGGGTAGTTGCGTCAATCACGGTGACCATCATTGGCGCTTCAAATGTACTGCGTTGGTTGCCGGTGGCTACCACGGTCATTTGATCATCTTTCGCGAAAGCGGGCAGGGCAGAAAAAACCGCAACAGTCAGTAATGACAGACGGAAGCCGACTGTGTGTAAAGCAGGCATGCGCAAATCTCCATAGGAAAATTTAAAAGCGCTGGCTGCCTGGGTATGACCTGGGTGGCTTGCGTTTCTCCTTCATATTTCAAGCCGCATCTTTGTTGGCTGCGTCACTCACCCGAATCACTTACTTATGTAAGCTCATCGGGATTCGTTACTATGCCGCCGCGATGCAACTCGAACTATTTCGAAGAAATAATTTGGGTTGGTTTTAGGTACTATTTCCCTAAATAATTCGAGTCGCAGGAAGGCGAGTAGCCAAAGCATCTACAACCTGAAGTATTTTAGGGATTATTTGGTCAGGATTAACTTCCCGGCCTGAGTCTGACGTAACTGGTATTGCTGGCCTTCGTGAACAATAACCACACGCCCGTCAGGGCCGAGCAAAAGCTTGCTGTCTATCTGACGTGGGCCAGCCGCAGATTGCGGATTCGTAGGGGTGAATGCTTTATCCATGTTTCACTCTGTTTACAAATGACAATCAATGTAACAATGATAATCATTATCAATAAACTATGTTTCATCATCAAGTGTTATTTGTAAGAAATTTGTGAATGGATCAATTTTGAGCGGAAGAGAGAAAAAGGTCGGATGTTGCTTACGCTAATCCGACCGGGGAAAGGCTGTTGTAGGGTGGATGATTGTTATCCACCGAAAATTTAGAAACGGCTCTCTGTTGCCTCTGCAAGCATATCGAGCAGCGTTTCTGTATCTTCCCAGTTCAGACAAGGGTCGGTAATAGATTGGCCGTACACCAGTGGCTGCCCTGCAATAATTTTCTGTGTGCCTTCACGAATGAAGCTTTCAGCCATAATGCCCGCAATCGCCCGCGAACCGTTGCGAATTTGATTACATACATCTTCGCAAACTTCGAGCTGGCGGCGGTGTTGCTTCTGGCAGTTACCATGGCTGAAATCAATTACCAGTTGCTCTGGCAAATCAAACTCATGCAGGCTGTCGCACGCAGCGGCGATGTCGGATGCGTGGTAGTTTGGCTGTTTTCCGCCGCGCATGATGATATGACCGTACGGGTTGCCGCTGGTTTGGTAAATGGTCATCTGGCCGTGTTTGTCCGGCGAAAGGAACATATGGCTGGCGCGGGCGGCACGAATGGCATCAACTGCAATACGCGTGTTTCCGTCGGTGCCATTTTTAAAGCCGACCGGGCATGAAAGGGCGGAGGCCATTTCACGGTGGATCTGACTTTCGGTGGTACGTGCACCAATCGCGCCCCAGCTAATCAAATCAGCAATATACTGCCCGATCACCATATCGAGAAATTCGGTCGCTGTTGGCACACCAAGCTCGTTGACTTGCAACAGCAAGCGGCGCGCCTGCTCGATACCGTGATTTACACGGTAACTACCGTTTAAATCGGGATCTGAAATTAACCCTTTCCAACCCACAACTGTGCGCGGTTTTTCAAAGTAAGTACGCATCACGATTTCAAGACGGTGCTGATGTTTCTCACGCGCAGCCTGCAATCGATGGGCGTAATCCATGGCCGCATCCAGATCGTGGATCGAGCAAGGGCCAACAATAACCAGCAGGCGATTGTCTTCGCCATTAAGAATTTTTTCGATACGACGACGTGAAGCCGTTACATTTTGTGCAACTTCCTGGGATACAGCCAGACGCTGTGCTAACTCCGCAGGTGTTACCAGACTATCGATGCGCGCTGTACGCAATTCATCTGTTTTATTCATTGGGTGTCTCAGAAATTTTGTCTTCAGCTCGGCAGGAGTACCGGGAAGTGATGGCAGTCACGATAAACCAATTTATGTTGAATTCAACCGTAGAACTGAATCGTAACCACCAGATTCTGTACACCCTACCATACAAAATTGCACCTTTGCACTAGTTTGTTAGTACATGCGACGATTTAAGCCCATGATATCGAGGATCTTAGTCGCCATCTCTTCAACGGAGTAATTGGTACTGTTGAGATAGCGAATCTGATTTTTACGAAACAGGGCTTCAACTTCAGCCACTTCAAGGCGGCATTGGCGCATCGACGCATACCGGCTATTTTCACGGCGCTCTTCACGAATTGCTGCAAGACGCTCTGGGTTGATAGTCAAACCAAAGAGCTTATGTTGCAAAGGTTTCAACACTGCTGGCAGCTGAATATTATCCATATCGTCGGCTATAAACGGGTAGTTTGCCGCCCGAATACCAAACTGCATCGCAAGGTACAAACTGGTTGGGGTTTTGCCGCAGCGTGATACGCCCAGCAAGATAACCTGTGCTTGATCGAGATTGCGCATTGAAATGCCGTCATCATGCGCGAGTGTGTAATCAATGGCAGCAATACGTGCATCATATTTGATTAAATTGCCCGGATTCAGGCCATGAGTTCGGTGAGCAATCGGCGTCGGTTCCAGCTTTAATTCCTGCTGTAAAGGGGCGACCAGCGCTTGCACGATATCCTGACAAAAACCCTCACTTTGCAAAATAATATCGCGAATTTCGGGTAAAACGATGGAGTAGAACACGAGTGGGCGCACGCCAGATTGCAGATAAATAGCATTGATTTGTTCTTTCACTGCATTGGCCCGGCTTTCGTTTTCAACAAACGGCAGCGTGATGCTGTTAATGGCAACAGGAAACTGCGACATAACCGCGTGTCCAAGGACTTCTGCGGTAATCGCGGTGCCATCGGAAATATAAAAAACTTGCCTGTCTGCTGAGTTATCCATTTTTTATTCCTGAAATGTTTCACATAGGCTGAAGCATAAATTAAAACCTTCCATCATGGATCAATCTCATTTCATTTTTAAAACTGAAACGTAGTTTTTATTTTTAATGAAATGTACGGTTCATTTTTATTGTTTCGATAAACCTTTATTAATATAGGGATTAAATTAAGAATCAACAAGTTACGTAAAAGGTAAATATATCTGAAAATTTCAAATTTTTATTTTGCTTGAACGATTCACCCGTTTCACTCAGGCCGCCAATTATGCCAATCTAAAAGGGATGTAATGTATTTCTCATTCATATATCACAAAAGGATTGTTTCGATGTCCAACTCGTCACCGCTGGTGCTTTGGTATAACCAACTCGGCATGAATGATGTAGACAGGGTCGGAGGCAAAAATGCCTCTCTGGGTGAAATGATTACTAACCTTTCAGGCATGGGTGTTTCCGTGCCGAATGGTTTTGCCACCACGGCCGAGGCATTTAACCTGTTTCTTGACCAGAGTGGTGTGAACCAGCGTATCTATGAATTGCTGGATAAAACGGATATTGACGATGTGACGGAGCTTAGCAAAGCTGGTGCGCAAATCCGCCAATGGATAATCGATACGCCATTCCAGCCTACGCTTGAAAAAGCCATTCACGACGCCTACGAACAACTTTCCGCAGACGATGCTGATGCCTCTTTTGCTGTGCGTTCTTCTGCAACAGCTGAAGATATGCCAGATGCGTCGTTTGCCGGACAACAAGAAACTTTCCTCAACGTACAAGGTTATGACGCGGTACTGATTGCCGTGAAGCATGTCTTTGCTTCTCTGTTCAACGACCGTGCTATCTCGTATCGCGTCCACCAGGGTTATGATCACCGCGGCGTGGCGCTCTCGGCAGGCGTTCAGCGCATGGTTCGTTCAGACCTTGCATCATCTGGTGTGCTCTTCTCCATCGACACTGAGTCTGGTTTTGACCAGGTGGTGTTTATCACCTCCGCTTATGGCCTGGGTGAAATGGTGGTGCAGGGAGCGGTTAACCCGGACGAATTCTACGTTCACAAGCCAACATTAGCTGCCGGTAAACCATCAATTGTGCGCCGCAATATGGGCTCGAAGAAGATTCGCATGGTTTATGCTCCAAGCCAGGAGCACGGCAAACAGGTGCGCATTGAAGATGTGCCGCAAGCTGACCGTGATAAGTTCTCTATCACGCCTGAAGAAGTGCAGGAACTGGCAAAACAGGCTGTACAGATTGAGAAGCACTATGGCCGCCCGATGGATATCGAATGGGCAAAAGATGGGCACACCGGCAAGCTCTATATCGTCCAGGCGCGTCCGGAAACCGTGCGTTCTCAGGGCCAGGTCACCGAGCGTTACCAGCTGCATGCTCAGGGTAAAATTATTGCCGAAGGGCGTGCTATCGGCCATCGCATCGGTGCTGGCCCGGTTAAAGTGATTCATGATATTAGCGAGATGAATCGCATTCAGCCAGGTGACGTTTTAGTCACTGACATGACCGACCCTGACTGGGAGCCGATCATGAAAAAGGCGGCGGCGATTGTTACCAACCGTGGCGGGCGTACTTGTCACGCAGCGATTATCGCGCGTGAACTGGGAATTCCTGCGGTTGTCGGTTGTGGTGATGCCACTGAACGGATGACGGATGACCAGAACGTGACGGTCTCCTGCGCTGAAGGGGACACCGGTTATGTTTACCAGGAACTGCTGGATTTCAGCATCAAAAGCTCCACAGTAGATACCATGCCGGACCTGCCGCTGAAAATCATGATGAACGTCGGTAACCCGGATCGTGCATTTGATTTTGCCTGCCTGCCGAACGAAGGCGTGGGGCTGGCGCGTCTGGAATTTATTATCAACCGTATGATTGGCGTGCATCCGCGTGCGTTGCTGGAGTTCGACCAACAAGAGCCTGCCTTGCAGAACGAAATCCGCGAGATGATGAAAGGCTACGACGATCCGGTTGAGTTTTACGTCGGTCGTCTGACTGAGGGGATCGCCACACTTGGCGCGGCATTCTGGCCAAAACGTGTGATTGTCCGTCTTTCTGACTTCAAATCTAACGAGTACGCCAATTTAGTTGGTGGTGAGCGTTACGAACCTGAAGAAGAGAACCCGATGCTAGGTTTCCGTGGCGCAGGTCGTTACATCGCTGACAGCTTCCGCGACTGTTTCGCCCTGGAATGCGCTGCGATGAAGCGTGTGCGTAACGAAATGGGCCTGACCAACGTCGAAGTTATGGTGCCGTTTGTCCGTACAGTGGCTCAGGCAAAAGCGGTGGTTGAAGAACTCGAGCGCCAGGGTCTGAAACGCGGTGAGAACGGGCTGAAAATCATCATGATGTGTGAGATCCCATCGAATGCCTTGCTTGCCGATGAGTTCTTACAATATTTTGATGGCTTCTCCATTGGTTCAAACGACATGACTCAACTGGCATTGGGTCTGGATCGCGATTCCGGGGTGGTTTCGGAGCTGTTTGATGAGCGTAACGACGCGGTGAAAGCACTGTTGTCGATGGCAATTAAAGCGGCGAAGAAACAGGGTAAATATGTCGGAATTTGTGGTCAGGGTCCATCCGACCATGAAGATTTTGCGGCCTGGCTGATGGAAGAGGGGATCGATAGTCTTTCTCTGAACCCGGACACCGTGGTGCAAACCTGGCTGAGTCTGGCAGAAACCAAGAAATAAAAAAAGGCTCCTCATTGTTGAGGAGCCTTAGTATGTAGTTGATTGAATTAGTTGTAGGGTGGAAAAATGTTAACGCCATCCACCCTTTTAATCGGTGCAGCCGGTTAATGATGTACTTAACTGACCTATAAAGCGCATGATCCTTTTTATCATAATGCTTTCGGCGTCATCACCCCGGTAACTTCACTTTGCGACTGGAATTTACCCACCCGCAAATCACCAATAATACTATTCATTTTGTCTTCGGTCAGTTTGTAATAACGAATCGATATCGCAGTAATTATGTAGAAAACTGCCGGTAGTACTGTAAATAGAATTAACACACCACGTACAGCTTCGGCCGATTGCTGCTCTACACCAGCCTGATAACCAAACCAGGCCAGGCCCCATCCGGTTAATGCGCCTCCAATTGCGACACCCAGTTTAATAATGAAGATATTCGCTGCAACGTTCATTCCGGTGATACGGCGTTGGGTTTTCCACTCGCCGTAGTTATTTGCATCGGTAATCATCGACCATTGCAGTGGAGCATTGATGCCTTGCAATATATTAAGCGCAATGTGCACCAGGAAAGCCGGGACCCAGTAGTTGGTTGGAAGTACAAGGAACAATAACCCGACTAATGCGCTCAGCACATTTACCCAAATAGAAGCACGGATTTTACACATCCAACTGCCAAGGGTTTTTGCAAATAAACTGCCGAATACTGCAGCGATGGTAGTCGCAAGCATAAACATAGAAATAACGCCACTACCCTGATTAAGGATATATTGTACGAAATAGACCAATAAACTCCCTCGCACCACAACACCGCATAACATCGCCAGGTTATAAACAGACAAAATACGCCACTGGTCATTTTTTAATAAAACTTTCAGATCGCGCATAATATTCAGGTTTTCTTCTTTTACTGGTGTAATACGTTCGCGGGTGGTGAAGAAACAAACCAAGAACATCACGCAGCCAATAACACCAAAAATACCCATCGCCCACTGCATACCCGCGGCTCTGTCTGTTGGGGAAATGAAATCAGCCAGCGGCAGAATTAGCGCGGTACCCATTGCACCACCGATTGGAGCAATGGCAAAACGCCATGATTGCAGAGAAAGGTTTTCCTTTGGATCAGAGGTAATTGCAGCACCCAACGAGCAATATGGAATATTTATGGCGGTATACATTAATGTCATGAATATATATGCGAGAACGGCGTAGACAATTTTACCGGTTTGGTCAAAACCTGGCGTTGAATAAACCAACACACAACTTACCGCAAATGGTACACAAATTATCAATAACCACGGACGGAATCGGCCCCAGCGACTTTTTGTTTGGTCGGCAATGGCACCCATAATAGGATCCGTAATCGCATCCAGTACCCTGACGACCAAAAATAAAGTCCCCATTACTGCCGGGGGTAAACCATAAATATTGGTATAGAAATAAGCGAGAATGGCAACTGAAGAATCAAACACGATGTGACTTGCCGCGTCACCCAGTCCAAACCCCAGTTTTTCTTTGATGGTAATTTTTTCAGTTAATACCGACATACATTCACCTTTATAAGAGTCGGAACATGCCACTAGTTATATGTGGTGAATCTGAACAGGAGTATTGTAATTTTTAATTTATGTTTTATGTTTCTTATCAATTGTGACGGGGTTATCTCTTATCCCATTCTCTTTGTAGTGAATTTTCCTTATTTCATGCATATTTTTGAACCCCATCACACTTACCGTTAAAAACCAAAAAACGTAATCTCTCAGTCTATTCTGGCAATTGTTTACTCCCTCATTCATCACCCATATTGATAATTAAAAAATTATCTTCGCGAACAGTCGCGTGGATGGCTGAACTCGAAAGGGGAATATTATGTCTGCCATTTATAAGGATGCTCACCGCCCGGTAAATGAACGTGTCGCTGATCTGCTGTCGCGCATGACCCCGGAAGAAAAATTTGCCCAAATGCATGCATGGTGGCTGGTTTTATCAAGTGATGGTAACCACCGGGAGCGCACGGATTTAAGCGATGAATTTGCAGGGGTAAAGGAACAGTCGGCACTTACCGAGCGTATTAAACTGGGGGTGGGGCAAATTACTCGACCATTGGGCACTCATATTGTTGATGCCAAAGAAGGCGTGCGTGCCGCTAACCGCTTACAGAAAACGCTGTTAGAAGAAACCCGACTGGGTATTCCGGCGCTGTTTCATGAAGAGTGTCTGGTGGGCCTGTTGTGCAAAGATGCTACGTTATTTCCTTCATCCCTGAATTATGGCTCGACCTGGGATTTGGATCTGATTGAACGTGCGGCTGCTGCTATTGGCGAAGAGGCTCGTTCAACCAACTGCCACCAGGGGCTGGCTCCGGTGCTAGATGTGTCGCGCGATGTGCGTTGGGGCCGTACGGAAGAGACTTTTGGTGAGGACCCGTGGCTGGTTGGGATGATGGCGACGCATTATGTCAAAGGTTTGCAGGGTAAAAACCGTGACCTGTTAGCCACGCTGAAACATTACGTTGGTCACTCATTTAGTGAAGGTGCGCGTAATCACGCTCCGGTTCATCTTGGTTTTTGCGAACTAAACGATATTTTCCTGCTGCCGTTTGAGATGGCGGTGAAGCTCGCTAATGCGGGTTCGGTAATGCCGGCTTATCACGATATTGATAACCAACCGGGTCACTCTGACGAATTCCTGATGACCACAGTCTTGCGTGAGCAGTGGGGCTTTGACGGACTGATTGTGGCCGATTACGGCGGCGTGAGCTTGCTGCATCAACATCATGGTGTTTCACATGATGCAGCAGAGTCTGCGGCGCTGGCATTTAATGCTGGGCTGGATGTGGAGCTACCGAAAGATGATTGTGCTCGCCATCTTTCTGAAGCAGTAGAGCGCGGACTTATCACTATGCAAAAAGTCGATGAGATTGTAACTCGCGTATTAAAAGAGAAGTTCCGACTTGGCTTATTTGAGCATCCTTACCGTGATGAAAGCGGTGTGGTGCTGCAAAGTGCAGCCACCGTAAAGATTGCTCGGGACGTGGCGACACGGTCAATCACCATGCTTGAAAACGACGGAACGTTACCGTTGAAGGGGCAGCCACGCGTTGCGGTGATTGGCCCGACGGCTGATGATCCGCTTGCACTCCTGAGCGGCTATAGTTTCCCGGTGCATCTGATTATCAGCGATATGCTTGAGCAAACCTCGCAAGTGACAACGCCGCTGGAAGCTCTACGTAATCAACTGGGCAGCGATAATGTGCATTACAGCAAAGGTTGCCACATTATTGAGAAACGCATGGCTGGCGCGCCGGTATTTCCCGGTGATAGCGGTGGCAAACAGATGCAGGCATCACCGGTGTCAGATGATATGTCACTGATTCCTGAGGCCGTGAAAACCGCTGAGCAAAGCGATGTTGTGGTGCTGTGCGTCGGGGACTTATCCGGTTTGTTCCAAAGCGGTACGGTTGGAGAAGGTTCAGACACGGATAGTCTGTTGTTGCCTGGCGTGCAGCAACAGTTACTTGATGCGTTGATTGCTACTGGCAAACCGGTAGTTGTCGTGATGACCGGTGGGCGGCCATACAACCTGGGTGGTCAGGAAGATAACGTTGCGGCGCTATTAATGGCCTGGGCGCCGGGGCAAGAGGGCGGCCATGCGATCGCCGATATTATTACCGGCCATGCAGAGCCTGGCGGGCGGCTGGTCGTTTCCATCCCCAAAAGCGCGGGGGCGATGCCCTATTACTACAATCATAAACTGAAGAGCGGCGGCACACCGTTTGCTTTCCATTTTGGTTCTCGTTACCCATTCGGTTTTGGTAAAACCTGGACTGAATTTGATTACGGTTCGCTACAGTTTGAAAGCAGAGATGTTCCTAATGACGGCGGCGTAGTTAGCGTTGGCATCACCGTGAGCAATAATGGGATGGTGGCCGGGAGTGAAGTTGTGCAGCTGTATGTTCACGATAAAGTCGCATCAATGGTGCGCCCTGTTCAGGAATTAAAAGCGTTCCAGCGGGTGCATCTTGAACCAGGCGCTCGCGCACGGCTCACTTTTAATGTCCCAACAGATATGTTGAATTTCACTTCCCGCCGCGGCGATCGCGTAGTTGAACCTGGCGAGTTTGAGATTCGTGTCGGGGCTTCCAGTGCGGATATTCGAAGCTCTGGATGTGTGATGATCACTGGTGACACTAAGGTAATTGGTGGTAACTGGCGAATGGTGAGTCATTGCAAGATTGAATATCTAAAGTAATCCCCTAAATAATTCGAGTTACAGCAAGGCGGCAAGGGAGCAAATCCCCAGGAGTTTACTTTAGTAAATGACTGGGGATTTTGAGTGCAGCCAACACCGCTGTAGTTTGAAGTATGACGGGGATAAAAAGATAAAAAAAAGCCCATCGTTGAGATGGGCAAAGACTACACACAGCAATTCGTTGTTTCACTCAGGGGATTTCCATGCTTATAAATCAATGTGTTGATTCATAGCCGTGAAGTAATAGTAGGCATCTCATCCTGGAGCGTCACTCGGATTCGTCTCAATAGTTAATAGAAAGTAAACGGTTAGAGCCACATTACGGCATGTTTGCAGAATCAAAGGTTTGAATTAATAAGTGTTGTTAATTGATTTCGTTATGTCGCCCCATGGAAGGGGCGACATAAGATTACTGCAGGGTTTTATTCGCGTTCTTCCAGGACTTCTACCACTTCATTCGGATCATCCTGTGGCGCGGGAGCCTCGTGCATCCATACCGAAATTAAACGGTAAGAGACTGCCAGTAGAACCGGTCCGATAAACAAGCCAATCATACCAAAGGCAATCAATCCTCCGATAACGCCTGAGAGAATCAGGATCATGGGCAAGTCCGCACCCATACGAATCAGTACCGGACGGATAAAGTTATCCATCGTGCCTACTACGCAGCTCCATACCAGCAGCACCGTGCCCCACGTGTTATCACCGGTCCAGTACAACCAGGCAATCGAAGGCACCAGCACCAGCAATGGGCCAATTTGCACCAGGCAACATAACATCATCACCACGGTGAGCAGCGTCGCATTTGGGATACCTGAAATGGCAAGCCCCACACCGCCTAAAACCGACTGAACCAGCGCGGTGACAACAACACCAAGTGCTACAGCACGAATCGCTTGCCCGGCAAGTAATACTGCAGCATCACCACGAGTCCCCGCGAGGCGGAATGCAAAGTGGCGAATCCCATTGCCTAGCGTTTCACCTTTCGCATACAGCAACACGCTAAATAACAACATCAGGCCACAATGCATCAGGAAACTGCCTACATGTATCGCCTGGCCGAGGAACCAGGTGGTTGTGGTGCCGATGTATGGACGTACCTTAGCCATAATGGCACTGCCACCACTCTCAACGAGTGTATTCCAGCCTGCGTAGAGTTTGTCGCCAATAAGCGGAATGGTATTAAGCCACTCAAATTTCGGTAACTCCATATTGCCTTTGGTCGCCCAATCAATAACCGGGCCGCTGTTATCCACCAGGCTATTTACCAGCAACGCAACCGGAATAACAAACAACATCAACAGCAATAGCGTCATCACAAGAACGGCAAGCGAACGTTTCCCCCACAATAATTTCTGAACTTTGAGCATCAGTGGCCAGGTGGCGAGCACGATTGTACCTGCCCAGGCAAAACCAAGAACAAATGGGCGGACTATCCACAAACAGGCGATGATCATCACCGAGATAAACAACACCGACAGCAGGATTTGTAGCAGATCCTTTGGCTGACTCACTTTAACCATAGATAAAATCCCTTAATTACTGATAACGGGCAAAACGCCACGTTAAAACCGCGAAGCGGATGTGTTAATGATGATGTATTTCCTCGATTTTGGACAGGTACAAAACAGACGGGAATGTCTGAATAAAATGTGTTAAAAAATAAATACCCGTCATTCATCAGACTACAGCGGTGTTGGCTGAATTCACTTATCCGAATCACTTACTTATGTAAGCTCATCGGAATAAGTTCTTTTGCTGCCAGGCTGTAACTCGAATGATTTAGGGTACAAATGGAAGCAAACGCAAACGATAACTCATAACTCTTTTACCCTTTAGCATTCGAGTTGCAGCCAACCCACTGCTGCTTGAAGAATGATGGGTATACAACGTCAGGCAGGGTCGGAAAGTCAATGATCCCACAAATTTCTCAGGCACCAGGTCTTGTTCAATTGGTGCTCAATTTTTTGCAGGCACTGGAACAACAAGGTTTTACCGGCGATACCGCCACCAGCTACGCTGACAGGTTAACTATGGCTACTGACAACAGTATTTATCAACTGTTGCCAGATGCGGTGTTATTCCCTCGTTCTACGGCCGATGTGGCATTACTTGCCAGACTGGCTTCTGAAGAACGCTTCAAAACTCTGGTCTTTACACCACGTGGTGGCGGCACCGGCACTAACGGTCAGTCTTTGAATAAAGGCATCGTTGTCGACATGTCACGCTATATGAATCGCATCATTGAAATTAACCCCGAGCAGGGTTGGGTGCGAGTCGAAGCGGGCGTGATTAAAGATCAGCTCAACCAATATTTGAAACCTTACGGTTATTTCTTCGCGCCGGAACTTTCCACCAGTAACCGCGCAACACTCGGTGGGATGATTAATACCGATGCATCAGGGCAAGGTTCGTTGGTTTACGGCAAAACGTCTGACCACGTTATGGGCGTTCGTGCTGTGTTGTTGGGGGGAGATATTCTCGACACGCACCCAATGGCGACAATGCTTGCTGAAGAAATGGGGCGCGATGAAAGCCCAACCGGCAGGATTTATAACACGGTTCTTGAGCGTTGCCGCGAACAACGCCAGTTGATTATCGACAAATTCCCGAAACTTAACCGCTTCCTGACCGGCTACGATCTGCGACACGTTTTCAACGACGACCTTTCGCAGTTCGACCTGACGCGCATTCTTTGTGGTTCAGAAGGTACCCTGGCGTTTATCACTGAGGCGAAACTGGATATCACGCGCCTGCCAAAAGTGCGCCGCCTGGTGAATATCAAGTATGACTCCTTCGACTCTGCGCTTCGCAACGCACCGTTTATGGTAGAAGCCCGTGCGCTCTCCGTCGAAACTGTCGATTCAAAAGTCCTGAACCTGGCGCGTGAGGATATTATCTGGCATTCGGTCAGCGAATTAATCACCGATGTTCCTGGCAAAGAGATGCTGGGCCTGAACATTGTGGAGTTTGCGGGGGATGACCTGGAACTCATCGAAGGCCAGGTTGCTTCACTATGCGAGCGTCTTGACTCGCTGATTTCACAAGGTGAAGGCGGCGTTATCGGCTGGCAGGTTTGTACTGAGCTTGCCGGCATCGAGCGCATTTATAACATGCGCAAAAAAGCCGTTGGCCTGCTCGGTAACGCAAAAGGGCAGGCCAAACCTATCCCGTTTGCGGAAGATACCTGCGTGCCGCCGCATCATCTGGCCGATTACATCTCTGAGTTCCGCGCTTTGCTTGATAGCCATAACCTGAGTTACGGCATGTTTGGGCACGTTGACGCGGGCGTTTTACATGTGCGCCCGGCGCTGGATATGACCGATCCGCATCAGGAAGTGCTGATGAAGCGCATTTCTGACGATGTGGTTGCGCTCACTGCGAAATATGGCGGTTTGTTGTGGGGCGAACATGGTAAAGGCTTCCGCGCCGAATACAGTCCAGCATTCTTTGGCGAAACGTTATATGAAGAACTGCGTCGCATTAAAGCGGTATTCGACCCCGATAACCGCCTGAACCCTGGCAAAATCTGCCCGCCGTTAGGTGTGGATGACCCCATGATGCAGGTTGATGCGGTGAAGCGCGGCACGTTTGACCGCCAAATTCCGATTGCGGTGCGCACATCCTGGCGCGGAGCGATGGAGTGTAACGGTAACGGCTTGTGCTTTAACTTCGATGTGAAAAGCCCTATGTGCCCATCGATGAAAATCACCAGCAACCGTATTCACTCCCCGAAAGGCCGTGCGACGCTAACGCGAGAATGGCTGCGCCTGCTGGCGGATCGTGGCGTTGACCCGGACGCGCTGGAAAAACAGCTACCTGAGAAACGCGCCAGTTTACGTACGCTTATCGAACGTAGCCGTAACTCCTGGCATGCCCGCAAAGGCGAGTACGATTTCTCCCATGAAGTGAAAGAGGCGATGTCCGGTTGTCTGGCGTGTAAAGCTTGTTCCACGCAATGCCCGATAAAAATCGACGTGCCGGAATTCCGCTCGCGCTTCTTACAGCTCTATCACACGCGTTATTTGCGCCCGATGCGCGACCACCTTGTGGCCACCGTCGAAAGCTACGCGCCGCTGATGGCTCGTGCGCCGAAAACCTTTAACTTCTTTATGAGCCAGCCGTGGGTGCGCAATCTTTCTGCCAAACATATCGGCATGATCGATCTACCAATGCTTTCAACGCCATCGTTGCAGCAGCAGTTAGTAGGGCACACTTCAGCAAACACCACGCTTGAACAGCTTGAAAGTTACAGCGCTGAGAAACGTGCCAAAACGGTGCTGGTGGTGCAGGATCCGTTCACCAGTTACTACGATGCGCAGGTGGTGGCTGATTTTGTGCGCCTGGTCGAGAAGCTTGGGCTGGAACCAGTAGTTCTGCCATTTTCACCAAACGGTAAAGCTCAGCATATCAAAGGTTTTCTGCAAAAATTCGCCCGTACCGCGCGTAAAACTTCTGAGTTCCTGAACCGTATTGCAAAACTGGGAATGCCAATGGTCGGCGTCGATCCGGCGCTGGTGCTCTGTTACCGCGATGAATACAAACAAACGCTGGGTGAGGAACGGGGTGACTTCCACGTGCAACTGGTTCACGAATGGCTGCCTGCTGTGTTGGAAAAACGTGAAATGACAAGCGTAGGTGGGGAGTCGTGGTATCTGTTTGGCCACTGTACAGAAGTCACCGCGCTGCCGACGGCACCGAACCAGTGGGCAGCGATATTTGCCCGCCTGGGCGCAAAACTGGAAAACGTCAGCGTCGGCTGTTGCGGCATGGCGGGAACCTACGGGCATGAAGTGAAAAACCATGCGAACTCGCTTGGGATTTACGAGCTTTCATGGCACCAGGCAATGCAGCGCCTGCCACGCCAACGCTGCCTGGCAACCGGATATTCTTGCCGTAGCCAGGTAAAACGTGTGGAAGGCAACGGTGTTCGCCATCCGCTACAGGCGCTACTGGAGATTCTGGGATGATCTGGCGACGTGAAGTAAATCTGGATGCGCTCAATAAAATGGGCGCCGAGAATATGGTGGCGCATGTGGGTATTGTTTTTACCCGCATTGACGATAACGAGCTGGAAGCCATCATGCCGGTTGATCACCGCACCCGTCAGCCGTTTGGTCTGCTGCACGGCGGAGCGTCCGTTGTACTTGCGGAAACGCTTGGCTCGGTGGCGGGTTATTTGTGTACCGAAGGCGAGCAGAAAATTGTCGGGCTTGAAGTCAACGCCAACCATCTGCGATCCGCGCGAGAAGGCATCGTGCGCGGAGTGTGTAAGGCAGTGCATGTTGGCCGTCGCCATCAGGTGTGGCAAATCGAAATAAGCGACGAGCAGGGGCGGCTTTGCTGCACATCGCGTTTAACAACCGCGGTAGTGTGATAAATAGCCTTCCCAGGAATTATTCGAAAATAAATAATAATGGCGGTGGGATATTATCCCGCCGCATTTTATTTACATCCTGAAATGAATAACCGTGCTTTTCTGTATTTATTGAGTGATCTACTTCACCTTTCCCCATTAGTTGCCGAAATTTGTTATTCCCTTTTGCGATTTATTGTCAGCATGGAGGTAATTCTTCAGGAGGCGCAATGGAAAAGGAACGCATTATTCAGGAATTTGTTCCTGGAAAACAGGTAACACTGGCACATTTAATTGCCCATCCAGGCGAAGAACTGGCAAAGAAAATAGGTGTGCCAGGCGCTGAAGCAATTGGCATTATGACGCTGACTCCCGGTGAAACGGCGATGATAGCGGGGGATCTCGCCACAAAATCCGCCAGCGTACAAATAGGTTTTCTGGACAGATTTAGCGGCGCGTTAGTGGTTTACGGCTCAGTAGGTTCGGTAGAAGAAGCATTACAACAAACGATAACCGGCCTTAGCAACATTCTCAGTTATACCGTCTGTACGCTGACGCGGAGTTAGTCAAATGAAACGCATCGTTTTTGTTGGCACCGTAGGCGCAGGTAAAACAACATTATTTAATGCATTGCAGGGAAATTATTCACTGGCTCGAAAAACGCAAGCGGTTGAATTTAGCGATGTGGGAAACATTGATACGCCAGGGGAATTTTTTAGCCATCCGCGTTTATATTCTGCATTAATTAATACCCTGGTCGATGCGGAATTATTGATATATGTCCACGCTGCCAATGAACCGCAATGCCGTATTCCTGCAGGGTTGTTGGATATTTATCCTCGCCTGACACGCGTTGCGGTAATAAACAAAATTGATTTGCCCGAAGCAAATATTGCGCAGACGCAGGCGATGTTAATTGATGCAGGGTTTACGCCGCCAATATTTGCACTGAACAGCCTGGATGCTGTAAGCGTCAGGCAACTTGAGGATTATCTGGCTGAAGAGTGTGGCCGGGAGGAACCTGTTCAATGAAAAAACTCATTACGGCTAATGATGTGCGTGAAGCGGATGGCAACGGTCATAAAACAATTTCTTTTGTGCTCAAAGAATCTATCGTCACTCCGGAAGCCCGTGTTGTTGCCGAGCAACTGGGGATAGCGTTAGTGGAAGAAGGGGCGAACCAAACGGTCGCAGACAATACACCGCCGCGTTCTGAACGCCAGCGTATTCGTGAAGAGATCATCTCTCAGTTGCCGGAAGGCCAATTTACTGAAACCCTGGTGGCGCAGCTTATTGAAAAGGTTGAGCAAGAGCAGAAAACGCGCGCCGCCGGTGGAATGCAACCCAGTTTTCGGGCTGTAACCGGCAAGGGCGGCATCAAAGTCATTGATGGCAGTTCGGTGAAGTTTGGCCGTTTTGAAGGTGCTCAAGAACCTTGCGTTGGATTAACCGATCTCGTGACGGGAGCAGATGGCAGCAGCATGGCCGCTGGTTTTATGCAGTGGGAAAATGGTTTTTTCCCCTGGACCCTGAATTACGACGAAATCGATATGGTGCTGGAAGGGGAGTTACATATTCGCCACGAAGGCGAAACGCTTATCGGGAAAGCAGGCGATGTGATGTTTATCCCGAAAGGCTCCAGTATTGAATTTGGCACCACTAGCCACGTTCGTTTTCTGTATGTCGCCTGGCCTGCCAATTGGCAGGAATGTTGAGACGGGGCGCTTATGAGCACCTTCATCACCGAAGACTGGCTGCGGGCAAACCACACTCTCAGCGAAGGGAGCGAAATTCGCCTTCCTGCTGACAGTCGTATGACGCCATCTGCCCGTGAGTTGATCGACGCTCGCCATTTACTGGTGAAATTTCAGGATGAGGACGGGCGGCTGTTTGTTGAAGCTCAAGAACAGTTGCAGCCGGTACATGGCTTGACAAGCGAGTCTGTGGCTTCGGTCGCGCATTGCGAGCTTTGCCTGCAACAAGTGAAAGAAAAACCAGACACCCTGACGCATCTTAATGCGCAAGTATTTGTGGCGAAAAATGATCCTCGGCTGGCGTTTCGCGCCAGCCTGGATAGTTCGATTGCTACAGCGGTATGGCTGCAAACCGAATTTGATAAAACAGTAGCACTTTGGCTGGCGGATATTCGCTCGTTGCTCGGCAACATTATGCGTGCTGATGCACTGGAACAGGCGCTGGCAGAACAACAAATCTTTGGTTTATCGGCTGATGATTTACACCGTTTATCGCATCAACCGCTGAAATACCTTGGGCACGATCATCTGGTTCCTGATGCGGCTCATGGGCGTGATGTTGCGCTGTTAAATCTGCTGCGCACCAAAATTCGTGAAACAGAAATCTGTGCTGCAACGGTGTTTATTGGCGCGGATTACCACGTACAAAAAGCCGATTTATTGCAAGCGCTAAACCGGCTTTCTAGCGCGGTTTATGTACTGATGATCCTGTGTCTGAAAAAAGAGTGGCCAAATGCGGATGCGCTGCAACGGCGGCTGGCAGGAGGCAAACATGCTGCTTGATCGCTGTCGTCGCCAGGCGCAAAGCCAGCCTAAGCGTATCGTCTTTCCGGATGCGCAAGATGCCCGCGTAATTGAAGCGGCGCATTACCTGCAACACCACGCTCTGGCGCAGCCCATTCTGTTGGCCAATCCGTTTGCCTTACGCCATTTTGCCCTTGCTGCTGGATTACCGCTCGACGGGTTACACATCATTGACCCGGCAGCGTCACTTGACTGGCAGGCACAGTTTTACCAGCAGCTTGTGCAGCGTCTGGGCGATAAAACCCCGGATGACGCAGTAGAACGCTTGCGCGATCCAATCTGGTTTGCGGCGGCGATGGTTCAGGCAGGTAAAGCTGATGTGTGTATCGCCGGAAATATCTCCTCTACCGCTGCTGTTTTACGCGCGGGATTGAAAGTCATCGGCCTGCGACCCGGGGTAAAAACGCTCTCTTCGCTGTTCTTGATGTTACCGCAAGAAGGTGAGCGGATCCTTGGATTTGCTGATTGTAGTGTGGTGCCACAACCCACCGCCGCACAGCTTGCTGATATTGCTATCAGCAGCGCAGAAAGCTGGCAGGCCATCACAGGGCAATCCGCTTGCGTCGCCATGCTGTCATTTTCAACTAATGGGAGCGCCAGGCATCCTTGTGTTGCCAGTGTCCAACAGGCGACAGACATGGTACGTGAACGTGCTCCAGATCTCTGTGTGGATGGCGAGCTGCAATTTGATGCTGCGTTTGTTCCCCAGGTCGCGGCGCAAAAAGCGCCAGAAAGTGTGCTGGGAGGGCAGGCGAATGTATTCGTTTTCCCGTCGCTGGAGGCGGGCAATATTGGCTACAAAATTGCACAACGCCTGGGAGGATTTCGTGCTCTTGGCCCATTGATTCAGGGATTGAACGCACCTTTACACGATCTTTCTCGTGGCTGCAGTACGCGTGAAATTATTGAGCTGGTGTTGGTTGCTCAAACGACCCTCATCCCATCTCTTTCCCTGAGGGAAAGGGAGCAAACAGTCGAACTCTTGACGTAAGGGAGAGGGCGATTATCGAACCCGCATGAAAACAGATTTTTAACCGAGTGAGAGGAATAAATCATGGAAGCACTAGGACTTATCGAAACCAGAGGTTTGGTTGCAGTGATTGAAGCATCGGATGCGATGGTTAAAGCCGCACGCGTCAAACTGGTTGGCGTGAAGCAAATCGGCGGCGGGCTGGTAACCGCAATGGTTCGCGGTGATGTGGCGGCCTGTAAAGCTGCAACGGATGCCGGGGCCGCTGCAGCCCAGCGTATTGGCGAATTGGTGTCTGTTCACGTTATCCCGCGTCCACATGGCGATTTGGAAGAAGTCTTCCCGATTGGCCTGGGTAGCGACAAAACCATCGATTGATAATCGGTGACGTCATCCCCGGACGTCACCTTTCTTTAACTCGATTAACGGGCAGCCTGGGCTGTACCTGAATGTTGTCCGGAGGCGAGCATGAAGCTGGGAATGGTCATTGGTCAAATCGTTTGCACAGTCCGCCACAGCGGGCTTGAGCACGACAAATTGTTGATGGTGGAAATGATTAACCGCCAGGGTGAACCGAGCGGCGAGTGTGCAGTAGCCACCGACAGCATTGGTGCCGGGAACGGCGAATGGGTGCTGTTGGTGGGGGGCAGTTCCGCCCGCCAGGCACACCACAGTGAAGCCTCTCCGGTCGACATGTGCGTGATAGGCATCGTCGATGAAGTGGTCATGGATAGAGAGATAATCTTCCATAAATAGTGAGGGTTAAGCGACATGGATCGGCAACAAATTGAGCAAGTGGTGAAAGCCGTGCTGGCAGGTATGGCCGCTAATGCGACCTCAGAACCCGTCACAAAACCTTGCAGCGTAGGTGTATTTTCCTCCCTGGATGATGCGTTTCAGGCAGCCGTTACAGCACAAAAATCTTTAACCAGCGTGGCGATGCGCCAGAAAGTAGTTGCGGCAATCCGCTTCGCAGGTGAACAACATGCGCAGGCGCTTGCAGAAATGGCTGTGGCTGAAACTGGAATGGGCCGGGTTATAGACAAATGCGCTAAGAATATTGCTCAGGCGCGCGGTACGCCAGGCGTCGAGTGCCTGACACCTCAAGTGTTAACTGGCGATAACGGTCTGACACTCATCGAAAACGCCCCGTGGGGTGTGGTGGCCTCTGTTACACCATCCACCAACCCGGCGGCAACCGTCATCAATAATGCCATCAGTATGATCTCCGCAGGAAATAGCGTGGTATTTGCGCCCCATCCGGCAGCAAAAAAAGTCTCGCAGCAAACCATTACCTGGCTTAACGAAGCGATTGTGGCAGCTGGCGGGCCGGCGAACTTATTGGTGACGGTTCTGAATCCAGATATCGAAACCGCACAGCGTTTATTTAAATATCCCGGAATTGGCTTGCTGGTGGTCACTGGTGGCGAAGCCGTTGTGGATGCTGCGCGAAAACATACTAACAAACGTTTGATTGCCGCGGGTGCCGGTAATCCGCCAGTGGTGGTGGACGAAACCGCCGATATTCCTCGTGCAGCAAGAGCCATCGTGAATGGTGCTTCGTTCGATAACAACATTATCTGTGCTGACGAAAAAGTGCTGATCGTAGTGGAAAGCGTAGCTGATGCTTTGCTGGAAGAAATGCAGCGCAACCACGCGGTTTTGCTCAACGATGAGCAGGCTGAAAAGCTGTTACCCATTTTGTTGAAAAATGTTGATGAGCAGGGAAAAGGGCAAGTTTGCCGAGATTGGGTTGGGCGTGATGCCGCCAAAATCGCTGCGACTATTGGTCTTAACGTAGCGCCTGAAACTCGCCTGTTGCTGGTACAAACCACGGCGCGCCATCCCTTTGCTGTAACAGAAATGATGATGCCAGTATTGCCGGTGATCCGCGTGGCTAACGTGACAGAAGGTATTTCTCTGGCTGTGAAACTGGAAGGCGGATGTCACCACACGGCGGCCATGCATTCGCGCAATATCGATAATATGAACGCCATGGCGAATGCCATCGACACCAGTATTTTTGTCAAAAATGGATCTTGTATTGCCGGTCTGGGGCTGGGGGGCGAAGGCTGGACTTCCATGACCATCACCACACCAACGGGCGAAGGTGTGACATCGGCCAGAACCTTTGTGCGCCTGCGTCGTTGCGTACTGGTCGACGGTTTCCGCATCGTTTAAGGAGAGTAGTCAATGGCTCGCACGGAACAGACCTGGCTCAATGAACGTTTATGTAACGCGTCTTTGTTGTGCAATGGGCAACCCAATGTGGCGCAACAACCGCTGTGGCTGGGTATCGATCTTGGCACATGCGATGTGGTGTCGTTGGTTGTTGACAGCGACTGCCAACCCGTTGCCGTTTGCCTCGACTGGGCCGATGTGGTGCGTGACGGCGTGGTATGGGATTTCTTCGGTGCGGTACAAATTGTGCGCCTCCACCTCGACCGACTCGAGCAGCAGTTAGGTTTTCGTTTTAGCCATGCCGCAACGTCATTCCCTCCCGGCACCGACCCGCGAATTTCAGTCAATGTGCTGGAATCTGCGGGGCTGGAAGTCAGCCGTGTGCTGGATGAACCGACAGCCGTTGCCGATATGCTGCAACTGGACAAAGCGGCGGTGGTGGATATTGGCGGTGGTACAACGGGCATTGCGGTGGTTGTACAAGGGCGCGTGATTTACTCCGGCGATGAAGCCACTGGCGGGCACCATATCTCCCTCACGCTTGCGGGTAATCAGTGTATTGCACTGGAAGACGCTGAACAGATGAAGCGTTGCGGCGATGCCAGTCTCTGGCCGGTGGTTCGTCCGGTGTACGAAAAAATGGCAGACATTGTCGCTCGCCATATTGAAGGCTACGACGTTGAACAGCTTTGGTTGGCGGGTGGCTCTTGTATGCAGCCCGGTGTGGAAGGGCTTTTCCGTCAGCATTTCCCTGAAAAAACCGTAATGCTGCCGCCGCACTCTATTTTCATGACGCCGCTGGCAATCGCCGTTTGCGGTATGACACAAACGGAGGGCGCACATGCACAGTGAACAAATGCAATCCGCGCTATATCAGGCGCTGGACATGATGAACGCCCGTAATGTGCATGAATTTGCTGTACCGCCCACCACCTTTATGGGGCCGGGTGCAGTGGCACGCTGTGGTGAGGCGTTACGTGAGCGCGGCATTCAACACCCTTTGGTGATGGTTGATGGCATGTTGCATCGTGCCGGAATGACGGATGTTCTGGAACGTAATCTGAAGCACAGCGGCATCGCATATGAAATCTGGTCTTGCCCACCGGGCGAACCAATTGACAGCGACATCGGTGCCGCGGTTGAACAAATTAGCCGTTGTCAGTGCGACGGCATCGTCGCGCTGGGTGGTGGTTCGGTTCTGGATGCCGCAAAAGTGGTGGCGGTGATTGCCACCAATCCTGCGTTGGCCCTCGACAATTTAGTAGCCGGAACGGCATTAAATCGCCGCCTGCCATTTATCGCGATCCCCACCACATCAGGCACAGGTTCGGAAGCGACCAATGTAGCGGTGATTATCGCGGCAAACACGCACCGTAAACAGGTGCTGGTTCATGCCATGTTAATCCCGGACTTAGCGATCATTGATGCGTGTCTGACGCTGGGTGTTCCGCCGCATATTACCGCCGCCACGGGAATTGATGCTTTAACCCATGCCATTGAAGCTTATGTGGCAAGCAATGGCACGCCGTTGACGCGCGGACTTGCGTTTCGCGCCATCCACAGTATCGGGCAGGCATTACCGCAGGCGGTCGGGCAGGGGCAAAACCTGGAGGCTCGCGAAGCCATGATGCTCGCGTCTTACATGGCGGGAATGGCTTTTTCTAACGCGGGTCTTGGTTTGTGTCATGCCACTGCACACCAGATTGGTGCGGCCTATGGCATTCCCCATGGCAAGGCTAACGCCATCATGCTTCCTTCGGTGATGAAGTTTAACCAGCTGGTTTGTAAAAGCGCCTATGGCGAAATAGGCCACGCACTGACGGGTAAATCGTGTACGGCAAGCGAAACAATCGCTTTCGTAGAACACTTTATTAATGAACTTGAACCAGGCATTGGATTACGCGCCGCAGGTGGTTGCGAAACCGACTTTGCCAATTTTGCCCGCGCGGCGTTGAGCGACATTTGCATTACCACCAATCCACGCACTGTGACGGAAGCCCAGATTATTACGCTGTATCAGGACGCCTGAACGGATATCACACCCGCTTGCTTGCAGGCGATGAAGGAGAAGGGAAATGGGTATTAACGACATTATCATGTACATCATGATAATTTTTATGCTGATTGCCGCCGTTGACCGCATTTTTACTCAGTTTGGCGGCTCAGAAAAAATCCTTGGTTTTATCGGTCTTGGCAAACTTGGGAAAAGTATCTCCGGTTCAGGTGGCCAGTTTGAAGAAGGTTTTATGGCTATGGGAGCGCTGGGATTAGCGATGGTCGGGATGACGGCGCTGGCACCGGTTCTGGCTTATTTGCTCGGCCCCGTGATTATCCCGGTCTATGAAATGCTTGGTGCCAACCCGTCGATGTTTGCCGGAACCTTACTCGCCTGCGATATGGGCGGTTTTTTCCTCGCTAAAGAACTGGCTGGAGGCGATGTTGCCGCCTGGCTTTACTCTGGGCTTATCCTCGGTTCCATGATGGGGCCAACCATCGTGTTTTCGATCCCCGTAGCGCTGGGGATTATCGAACCTTCTGACCGTCGTTATCTGGCGTTGGGCGTGCTGGCGGGAATTGTCACGATCCCTATTGGTTGTATTGCGGGCGGCCTGGTGGCGATGTATTCCGGCGTGGAAGTAAATGGGCAGCCGATTGAATTTACCATAAGCCTGATTCTGCTCAACATGATCCCGGTGTTGATTGTCGCGGTTCTGGTGGCGCTTGGGCTGAAATTCATCCCGGAAAAAATGATTAACGGTTTTCAGATCTTCGCCAAAATTCTTGTTGCGATTATTACCGTTGGCCTTGCCGCCGCGGTGGTGAAATTCCTCGTGGGCTGGACGATTATCCCCGGACTTGATCCTATCTTTATGAGTGAAGGGGACAAACCCGGCGAAGTGATGCGCGCCATTGAAGTGATTGGCTCAATTTCTTGTGTACTGCTTGGCGCATATCCGATGGTGCTGCTGCTCACTCGCTGGTTTGATAAACCGTTAATGCGTGTCGGCAATTTACTGAAAATCAATAATATTGCTGCGGGCGGCATGGTGGCAACACTGGCTAACAATATCCCGATGTACGGCATGATGAAGAACATGGATGCGCGCGGCAAAGTCATCAACTGTGCTTTCGCAGTGTCAGCGGCTTTCGCTCTCGGCGACCATCTGGGCTTCGCTGCGGCCAATATGTCACCGATGATCTTCCCGATGATTGTCGGCAAGCTTGTCGGGGGTGTCACGGCGATAGGTGTTGCGATGATGCTGGTGCCGAAAGAAGAAAGCACCCAGGTTATGGCTGAATCTGTGGAGGCGCAATCGTGAAAATTCGCGAACTGCTTAGCGTTGGCATTGACGTCGGAACCACCACTACACAGGTGATTTTCTCCTGTCTGGCATTGGTGAACCGGGCTGCTATTTCGCAGGTGCCGCGCTATGAGTTCGTGAAACGTGAAATTACCTGGCAAAGCCCGGTCTTTTTTACTCCAGTGGACGTCGATGGGCATTTGCGCGAAGCCGAGCTGTTAAGCCTGATTCTCGCGCAGTATCAGGCTGCAGGTATCGCCCCTGAATCCATTGATTCAGGGGCGATTATTATTACCGGTGAAACGGCCAAAACTCGCAACGCAAGACCCGCGGTAATGGCACTTTCCCAACAGCTTGGTGATTTTGTTGTTGCCACCGCAGGACCACATCTTGAATCAGTTATTGCAGGTTATGGCTCCGGCGCACAGGCGTTATCCCTGCGCCAGTTAAATCGGGTCATTAATATTGATATCGGTGGTGGCACGGCGAATTACGTGCTGTTTGAAGGTGGCAAGGTGGTGGCTTCGGCCTGCCTGAATGTGGGTGGACGACTGTTTGAAACCGATACCCATGGCTACGTTACGTTTATTCATCGACCAGGGCAGTTGATTGCTGACGAGCTGTTTGGTGAAGGCAAACATACGCTGCCCCCCGAGCAGCTTGAAATTGTTGCAGACCGTATGGCGCAACTGCTTTACGAAGTGATCACTGGCGAAATTTCACCGCTGGCCCAGCGTCTGTTAATGACGGATGCGCTGCCGGTGGGTAAGCCTGCTGATGTGATTACGCTTTCTGGTGGGGTGGGAGAATGCTATCGCCAGCCGCCAGAAACCCCGTTTGGCTTCGGTGATATTGGCCCGCTTCTGGCCCAGGCGATCCATCGCCATGCCGGATTTACCACGCTGCCGCTGCGAGTCCCCGAACAAACTGTACGCGCCACCGTAATTGGTGCTGGTGCGCACACGCTCTCGCTTTCAGGTAGCACCATCTGGATCGATGAGCTGTCGTTGCCATTACGCAATATTCCTGTAGTTCATGCCTTAGAAAATGATGATCTGGCGCAGGGCTGGCAGCAGGGGCTTGGGCTGATGGATCTTAATCCGACGCAAGATTGCTACGCGCTAGCGGTGCCTCCCGAATATTCAACCAGCTACGCGACCGTACAACAAATCATTAATACGTTGAAAATTTTCATCCAACACTTTCCCAGTGTGCAGCCGCTGATTGTCGTGGCAGAGCAAGATTTGGGTAAAGCGCTGGGGATGCTGCTTTATCCACAAATGGGGCAGCGAAAAGTGGCGGTGATCGACGAAGTGGTCACCCGTACTGGCGATTACATCGACATTGGTTTGCCGTTGTTTGACGGATCGGTTGTCCCGGTAACTATCAAATCACTCGCCTTTCCTTCCTGAGGGATCGACACAATGAAACTAAAAACCACGCTGTTTGGGCAAGTTTATCAGTTCAAGGATGTTAAAGAAGTACTGGCGAAAGCCAATGAATTACGCTCCGGCGATGTGTTGGCTGGTGTTGCCGCACATAGTTCGCAGGAGCGTGTGGCGGCTAAACAAGTGCTGTCTGAAATGACGGTTGCCGATATCCGCATGAATCCCGTTATCGCTTATGAAGATGACTGTGTGACGCGAATTATTCAGGATGATATCAACGAAACGTCCTATGCGCGGATTAAAAACTGGAGCATTAGCGAGCTACGCGAGTACATCCTCAGTGATGAAACCAGCGTCGATGATATTGCCTTTTTGCGTAAAGGCATTAGCTCTGAAGTTGTAGCGGCAGTCGCTAAAATTTGTTCCAACGCGGACTTAGTCTACGGTGGCAAGAAAATGCCAGTGATTAAAAAAGCCAATACTACCATTGGCTTACCGGGCACCTTCAGCGCCCGTTTGCAGCCGAACGACACGCGCGACGATGTACGTAGTATTGAAGCGCAAATTTATGAAGGGTTGTGCTTCGGCGTGGGCGATGCGGTTATTGGCGTGAATCCGGTAACAGATGATGTGGGTAACCTGACCCGTGTTCTCGATACCATCTATAGCGTCATCGACAAGTATTCTATTCCGACGCAAGGCTGCGTACTGGCTCACGTCACCACGCAAATTGAAGCCATCAAACGCGGCGCACCCGGCGGACTTATCTTCCAGAGTATTTGTGGCAGCGAGAAGGGGCTTAAAGAGTTTGGCGTTGAGCTTGCGATGCTGGACGAAGCCCGTGCTGTGGGGGCTGAGTTTAATCGTATCGCCGGAGAAAACTGCCTGTACTTCGAAACCGGGCAGGGATCGGCATTGTCTGCCGGGGCTCATTTTGGCGCAGATCAGGTCACCATGGAAGCGCGAAACTACGGCCTGGCTCGCCATTACGACCCTTTCATCGTGAATACCGTGGTGGGGTTCATCGGACCGGAATATCTCTATAACGATCGCCAAATTATCCGCGCAGGTCTGGAAGACCACTTTATGGGCAAACTCAGCGGCATTTCTATGGGCTGCGATTGTTGCTACACCAACCACGCCGATGCGGACCAAAACCTAAATGAAAACCTGATGATCCTGCTGGCGACCGCCGGGTGTAACTACATCATGGGTATGCCGCTTGGCGACGACATCATGCTCAATTATCAGACCACGGCATTTCATGACACGGTCACCGTGCGCCAGTTATTGAATCTGCGACCGTCACCGGAGTTTGAAGCCTGGCTGGAAACAATGGGGCTGATGGCTAATGGTCGTTTAACGTCACGTGCGGGCGACCCGTCGCTGTTCTTCTGAAATCATCAGGGAAATCATCATGGATCAAAAACAGATTGAAGAAATTGTACGCAGCATTCTGGCCAATATGGAAAAACCAGCAATCGCAGTACAACCCACGGTTGCGGTCTCTCCTGTCATGCCAACCGTACCTCAAATTACAGAAGAGAGTTGTAGCGTCGATTTAGGCTCTAATGAAGCCAAAATGTGGATTGGTGTGCAGAATCCGCATCGCGCCGATGTGCTTGAGGAATTACGCCGCAGCACGGTTGCTCGCGTTTGCACCGGGCGTGCTGGGCCGCGTCCTCGCACTCAGGCTTTGCTGCGCTTTTTGGCTGACCATTCACGTTCGAAAGATACCGTTCTCAAAGAAGTGCCTGCCGAATGGGTGCAGCAGCAGGGATTACTGGAGCTGCAATCAGAAATCAGCGACAAAAATCTCTACCTCACTCGCCCGGATTTGGGGCGTCGCCTGAGTGCTAACTCCATCGAATTACTGCGTACCAGCTGCAAACAGAACCCGGACGTTCAGGTTGTCATTTCTGACGGCCTTTCAACCGATGCGATCACCGCCAACTACGGTGAGATTTTACCCCCACTGCTGCAAGGGCTGGAGCAATCAGGGCTGCATGTCGGCACTCCGTTCTTTGTGCGCTACGGGCGCGTGAAGATTGAAGACCAAATCGGTGAGTTGTTGGATGCGAAGGTCGTGATTTTGCTGGTGGGCGAACGTCCAGGGCTTGGGCAATCAGAAAGTCTTTCGTGTTACGCGGTGTACTCGCCAAAAACTGCTACTACGGTAGAAGCTGACCGCACCTGTATCTCAAATATTCACCAGGGTGGCACTCCGCCAGTAGAAGCGGCTGCCGTGATTGTTGATCTTGCAAAACGAATGCTGGCGCAAAAAGCGTCGGGCATCAATTTGAGTCGTTAAAGGGAGCGTTACCATGCCAACTTTAGATTTGATTAAACCGAATGTGAAAGCGATGCGGGTTATCGCAAACATTAGCGAAGGATTCGCCCGCGAACTGAAATTGCCTTCCCATATTCGCAGTCTGGGTTTGATTACCGCCGATTCTGATGATGTCACTTATATCGCCGCTGACGAAGCCACTAAACAGGCACAAGTTGAAGTGGTCTTTGGGCGTTCGTTATATGCGGGGGCGGCACATGGCCCGTCACCTACGGCTGGAGAAGTGCTGATTATGCTGGGCGGGCCAAACCCTGCGGAAGTGCGAGCGGGTCTGGATTCAATGTTGGCAACTATCGAGCAAGGCCCAGCTTTTCAGTGGGCTAACGACGCAGAAGACACGGCATTTTTGGCGCATTTGATCTCTCGCACGGGGTCGTATCTTTCTACAACAGCCGGGATTTTGCTGGGTGACCCAATGGCTTATGTGGTTGCGCCCCCGCTGGAAGCGACATTTGGCATTGATGCTGCGTTGAAATCTGCCGATGTACGTATCGTGACTTATGTGCCACCACCATCGGAAACCAACTACTCG
Source organism: Buttiauxella noackiae ATCC 51607 (assembly GCF_001654865.1). Taxonomy (GTDB): domain Bacteria; phylum Pseudomonadota; class Gammaproteobacteria; order Enterobacterales; family Enterobacteriaceae; genus Buttiauxella; species Buttiauxella noackiae. Next base: position 111,405 of record NZ_LXEO01000011.1, read on the forward strand.
GCAGCATTCCTGACGGGCAGCCAGGCCGCGTGTAAAGCTGCGTGCAATGCTTTTAGTGACGCCGTGCTTGATATCGCGCGTAATCCTATTCAGCGTGCATAGGGGGTAAATGATGAACTCTCTCGGGTTGCTCGAAGTGTACGGCCTTGTGGCGGGGATTGACGCGGCAGATGCCATGCTAAAGGCTGCGAATGTGCGCTTATTAAACCACGAAGTATTGAATCCTGGAATGGTGACGCTGGTTGTTGAAGGAGATCTCGCCGCGTGTCGTGCTGCCCTGGATGCGGGGGCAGCCGCTGCAACTCGCACCGGGCGTGTCATTAGCCGCAAGGAACTGGGCCGCCCCGATGAAGACATTGAACGGTTGGTTTGCAGTTTTGGCCGCAAGCTTTCGGGCGTCAAAACGCAGGCATCACAAGCGTTGCTTGAGGTATTACAAACACAGGGCCACGGCATGACAGCAGGTGAAGTTGCTGCACATTTTAACTGGTCGATTGAAGAAGCCAGAACACAACTTGAGGCTTTATTTCATGACGGGAAACTGCGCAAGCGTAGCAGCCGTTATCGTCTGAAATCTGAGTAGTGACGCAAGGAGCCGCATATGAGTAAGAAAATGAATGCTGACTTACATCATCTGCGTAAAACTGAGTATACGCGGGACGAAAAGGTGACGCCTCTGATTGAAGAAGAGAGCGTCCATCAGCGCGTGACAAAAGATGTCTATGAACATGCTTGTACCATTACGGCGTGGCAACAACTCTACGATCAGCTTCAGCCCGGGCACTTTCAGGGGGAACTGACTGAGATGTTGTTTGATGACATCCAAATGTTCCGGGAGTACACCAACCTTGCGTTGCGCCAATCATGTATGGTGTGGCCGAATGCTTTTTGGTTTGGCATTCCGGCCATAAATGCTGATAAAGGGTTTATCGGAACTCAATTGTTGGGAAAAGAAGAGATCGCGGCCCGCCCTGGTGGAACTGAGTTTGAACTCAGTACGCCAGATGAATACACCATTCTTGGTGTGGTGATTGCCAACGATGTGTTATTTAGCAATGCAGGGCTGTTTCATCAACCCGAAACTTTGTTTGATCTTTTGCAAAATAACTCGGCGCTGGATGTATGCCAGAAGAAAAAAGAAGCAATATGGTCCTTTATCAATCAAGCGCTTGCGTATGGTAGCCACTCCCCTGAATGTATGCGTAACGAAAACGTGCGTCGGGTGCTTACGCATAATTTGCTGTCGGGTATGAGTGAACTGCTTGAAAGCGCTCAACCGGTAGCTTCTGAGTTGATGTCTCGTAAAATTAGCTATCAGCGCCTGGTGTCACAGGCGCGCGACTGCGTGCTAAGCCGCACATCGGAACCGGTAACGGTTCTTGAACTGTGTAATGAACTACACGTTAGCCGCCGCACCTTACAAAATGGTTTTCACGCCGTGCTGGGCATCGGTCCAAATGCCTGGCTTAAAACACTCCGCTTAAATGCAGTACGCCGGGAATTGATAAGCCCATGGTCAACCTGGGACACTGTGAAAGATGCCGCGATGCATTGGGGCTTCTGGCATCTCGGACAGTTCGCTACCGATTATCAACGCTTATTCCTTGAAAAACCTTCTGAGACGTTACATTTACGCGGACGTGAATGGCAGTGAAAGAGCGCGGTTATTTTATTACATTGCCACCAGCTCATTAATCATTGCGGATTATGTTCGTGCATCCGTAATATCTTCAACGATGAGCCCGAAGGAATGCTACGATTTTTCTCCAGGATCTGAATCAGAGATTGTGCATCCGATTTTTGCTAACGTCAGCAAAATTAATGACAACAGGAGGTCGTATGCGTCAACGAGTTATCGTCTGCCCAATCATTGAAAATAATGGCGAGGTGTTGCTGTGTAAGATGGCGAACGATCGCGGGGTTTTTCCTGGACAATGGGCGTTATCAGGCGGTGGAATGGAGCCGGGTGAACAAATGGAAGAGGCGCTGCGACGAGAAATTTGTGAGGAGCTGGGCGCAGAACTTCAGATAAGCAGCATTAAGCCGTGGACCTTTGCCGACGATGTGCGAGTGAAGACGTACGCGGATGGTTCAAAAGAAGAAATTTACATGATTTATCTGCTATTTGACTGCGTGAGCGCTAACCGCCATGTCACGTTTAACGAAGAGTTTCAGGAAGTCGCCTGGGTTAAACCTGCTGAACTTGGCAACTACGATTTGAACGAAGCGACCAAAATCACCTTTAGTAAAAAAGGGTGGATCTGAATCCTGCTTAACCTCTCCCCATAATAAGGAACGCGATGCTAAGAGCTCTCATCTGGCTGATTCTCACCGCGCTGTCTGGTGGCGGCGTGGTTGTCTATGCCCTGTATCAGCAGTATCAAGAACAAAGCGCGGAGTTCCGTATTTTGTATCGCGATATCACGGTTAAGCTTGCGCAAAACGATGTCATTCTCGCGCTACTTTCGAACAGTAGCGACCCCGCTGTGGTGCAGCATAAATTCCCCTATATTTTGCGCTGGCAAACTCAGCCTCATGACCCTCCGCGCCCGGATATTAATCCCGCACGTGCCGGCACTTATTGGATAAATTCACCTCAGGGTTCGTTACTGATTGATTTGCCAACGCTGCTTACTGATTTTGCGCATACACAGAAATTTCATCACTTTAGTCTGAGCTGGCAGGGAGTTGCACTTCTCACTCAAGGAGCGGAAGGGCATGATGATTGGTGGCGCTGGGAAAAACAGATAATCAGCCCATCGCAACCCCTTAATCTGGTGGTAACGAATAATCCAGACTGGCGAAATTTACCCTGGTTAGTTCTGCTGTTAATGGGGGTTTTCTGGGCAATAGCTATCTATTTATATAATCAGTATCAGATGACGAAACGCCAGCGCAATATCGCTGATTTGCGCGCCCACTTTTCAGAGCTCGCACGGCTTAATGCGATGGGGGAAATTGCTGCGGGTATGATGCATGAGCTGAATCAACCGCTTACGGCCATTTTGAGCTATTCGCAAACTGCGCAGCGCCTTATCGCACAACAGCAGGCTGAAAAAGCCCAGCCGCTGCTGGAAGCCTCGGTTATACAAACTAAGCGTATTAGCGCATTGCTGTTGGAGTTTCGGGAGAAATTGCACAGTGATGAACAAACATTACAACCGGTAGATTTGCACAACACTTGGGAGAGGGTGGCGGTGCTTTTGGGTAATGAGATTGAACGTGGAAAAGTCACGGTAATAAACCAAATCCCTGAATCATTCCCCCCATTTATGGCATCACCACTCGGTATTGAGCAGATATTCCATAACCTGCTCAATAACGCCATTCAGGCGCAGCAGCAGACGGACAAAGCCTGGGTGGCAATCAATGCTCGCCAAACCGGGAATGACATCGTGTTAACAGTCACTGACGGTGGACCTGGTTTGACCGAACAGGCCTTAGAACAGGTATTTATGCCTTTCTTTACCACCCGTAAAGATGGACTTGGGTTGGGCATGGCGTTGACCGAAACGCTAGTGCAGCGCCTGAACGGCAGTATTCAGGCGGAAAATAGCCCCAACGGCGGTGCATGCTTTACCCTGACTTTCCCTCTCACACAACAGGAGGCGTGATGGCGCAACGTATCTATCTTATTGATGACGATGAAGCGATACGTTTTTCGTTAACGGCACTGCTCGCTACTATGGGGTGGGAAACACTTTCCTTTGAGAGTGTACACAGTTTTCAGGCATCACATCCTGACCAGGCCGCTCTTAACGGCTGTTTATTGCTGGATATTCGTATGCCCGGAAAGTCAGGCATCACACTGCTTGAGAACTGGGAGCAAATGGGCTGCACTTTGCCGGTTATCATGATGACCGGACATGGCAGTATCGATCTCTGCCGTCGTGCATTTAAAAATGGTGCGTTTGAATTTTTGACAAAACCCATTGATGCCGACCTGTTGATTGAAACGGTGAGTGCTGCACTTGAGCAACAAAAACAGAACCAACAACAGCGTAAAAATCAGGCCGAGTTGCAGGCCAAACTGGCGACGCTTTCTGCCCGTGAGCAAGAGGTGATGGTGCTTATCATGCAGGGAAAATCAAACAAAGAGATGGCTCGTGATCTATCGTTGTCGCCACGAACCGTGGAGGCGCATCGCGCAAGTTTGTTTGCGCGGCTAGAAATCAACTCGTTGGCGAAGTTAATAAAAATCTACGGCGGGCTGAAAGGCACTACGTAAAATTACCTGGTTTGCCTGGTATTCATCCGAATGGTTTTGCGCAACTGAGATCGCTACCTTAACTCTCGTTAGTTAATCACAATCGAGTTGAGGGAAGAAACCATGAAAAAATCCATCCTGTTAGCCGCTGCTCTGTTCAGCACTGCCGCGGCAATGCCTGCATTTGCAAGCAATGTTCTGAACGAAAAAAATCTCTCTCTCGAGTTTGCAGATAAACTCGCACAGAGCGCTATTCAGGCCTGTAGTGCCAAAAACTACAATGTCGCGGTAACTGTTGTTGACCGTGCCGGTGTTGTGAAAATCGTTAAACGTATGGATAACGCTGGTCCACACACCGTTGAAGCCAGCCGCATGAAGGCCTATACCGCGCTGACCACCAAAAATACCACCGGCGATGTTATGAAGAGTGCACAGGATAATGCCGGTGCGCAGAATATGCGCGATATCCCTGGTTTCTTATTATTGGGCGGCGGGATACCGGTGAAAGTGGATAATCAAACCATCGGCGCTATTGGGATTGGCGGTGCGCCGGGCGGCCATTTGGATCAGCAATGTGCGGTTGACGCACTTGAAGCAAATAAGGCTGCTCTTAACGCTTCCTGATAAAGGTTTTCGTGACGTTGCAGGTGTATTTCGACCGGCAGCGTCACGGACAAAAAGAGTCGTGAAAACATCCCCCCTTTGCCCATGTTGAAATTTTTTGTCAAAATAATGTATTCAGCGTCAAATACTTTGCGTATTACACGGACGTTTTTTATACATTGATGGGAAATAAGGGAGCTAAAATGAAGTATATATTCACGCTTATATTGAGTCTGACATTATCCGGATGCACAGCGAGTGATTGGGTAGATGCTGCTGGTGGAATAATGCAGGCTACTGATAAAAATGAAAAAGACGCAAGAGATAAGCGCATTAAAGCGGCTAACAAAGCTGCAGGTTATTAAGATTTAAACAAATTGTAAAAGCGGATTAAGCAATTCCTCTTCTGGCTGTATTGAGTAAGAAGAGGAATGCTGATGATGTTAATGGCATCTGAATAACTGATTATTTTTCGCACAAGCGTTCAAGCTTGAAGCACTCCGCACCCTTATATAAGCACTCATCATAAATACGATAACCCAGATATTCAGCTACGCGAATTGAGGCCGGGTGATGTTTCACAATAAGGCAAACGGTTTTGGGGGGCGAAAATGAATCAACATACCAATGGTGTGCGGCTTCGGCAGCTTCCTTTGCAATCCCTCGGCCCTGGGCTGCGCGTGAAATAACCCATGATGCTTCGGCGCAGTTATCAAACTCTTCATCAATACCTCGGTGAAAATTAGCCAGCCCCGTTTCCCCTAAAAAAGCACCATCAGATTTTTGGAAGATGGAAAATATCCCGAATCCAAACGTTGACCAGTGCCCGATATTTCTCAAAATACGATTCCATCCTTCTTCCGGTGTAAATCCAGGAGAATTTGTTACCTGGAAAATTTGTGGGTCAGCATACATCGGATACCACACGCCAAAATCTGCGATGGCCTGAGGACGTAAAATTAATCTTTCGGTTTCAATATTTGTCATCAATTTATCTTTTATCGAAATTCTGAGTAAAGGGCTGAAAGTGTAACTTCCAGCCTGGAGTCAACTTACTCAGCAGCCGTTTCGCCAGGTTTACTTCTCAGAGTATCAAGATCAATGTCAGCATCGTTTGTTTCCAGCAGCTGCGTTAACAAAAGAAGATTATTGAATTCATTTAAAAGTATCTCAGCGTCACTCTTCAGGGGAGTATCAGCCGCATCCAAAGCAGCATTGATTGCCTTTCTGACGTTTTCAAGCATTTCATTCATACCGCCATTTTTGCCAATGGTCAGTAACAGTGCCCCTATAAGCAAAGACTGAGCTTCGACTTTTGCCGCCAGTTGCTTGGCTTCAGCATCCATTTTTGAAATTTTTGCTATCACACCCAGTATTAAGTTTTTCATGAAAGCTCCTTTTTAGTCAGATAAGCCCTTAACAACATAAGGGTGAGGTTTGTTTGATGAAAATGAAAATAGCCTAAGTTGTGACTGCGCACCACTTCCGGATTGAACAAGCATCTATTTTGAGCCAACGGTGTATACAATTTTCATATCTTCATCACCCAACAGGCTCACAATGAACGAATGATTAGTGCCAAGAGATAGTGACCAACAAACGCAAGTGTGTTCTGATTGGAATGGATCGTGTTCTCTTATTTATGCTTAAACTAAGCCATTTCCGCCAGTTGTAGCCATCGTAAGCATCCATGCGAAAAGTCAGTTGATATGCTGCAGGTTCCCGGGACGATAATCAAAACAGCACTGCAGTTCGGGCGTTGGCCTATTAGTGTTGAGTCGGAAGAAGAGCGCTTTAGTCACACCGCTCGACAGATATGCTTATTGAATGAGCCCTCTCGACAGATATGCTTATTGAATGAGCCCTACTGGTGGGTTTACTATCCTGAATAGATCAGAACGATATTAATTCTATGTGAAATTATTTTAGGTGGATTTAAAAATTTATTTCAATCTAAATGCGAAAATTTGGATTCGTTACCATTTCCTGTTGGTGCGTTTTATGGAAGGGAACGTGAAGAACTCTAATTATGAAATTTATGGATTGAAATGATATTTTTTCCAAAAAATACCTAATCGAGGTTAGACCCTAAAACTTGAAAAGAGTAAATAATTTTCTTAAATATTATCCTCCCAAATCTTAAAATTTGATTGGTTGTTGTCGCCTTATCTTAACATGAACCATTAACCTAAGGATTGAAAATGAGTGACAACACGTGGGATGGAAATGTAGCTACATTGCCAAAGGATTATGTCCAGACTCTATTGGGGATGCTTGATAAGAACGATGTCCTTGCTGTGAGATTAGGTCTTACGGGGAAAGGTATCCGTCCTAACTATCAACTTATTCATATAGATAATTCTGTTACCGCTATGAATGGTGCAAATCATAAAAAATTCGAAAATGTTGAGGAGTTTGATATCTCGCGCATTTCGGAACCATTAACAAGGTGTGACATTACAAAAATGCTTCTTAACGGTTAAGGTAGTACTTATTTTGACCATTATTATTTTTAGCCTCGTATCGCGGGGCTTTTTTACATTCTGT
>NZ_LXEO01000012.1 GCF_001654865.1 Buttiauxella noackiae ATCC 51607
GTATATCAGGACTAGTCAGTAGAGGCCTTCGCGCCTAAATCGGCTGAAGCAGACCCATCGTAGAACTCTTCAATTTCAACCTCTTCTGCTGCGAGGATCCTTCTGGCTATTGAAAGCTCTTGCTGTACTTTTGCCTGAGATTGTAAAACTAAGGATTGTATTTCAACCTTTTGAGCTTCATCAGTCAGTTGCGCTGAAGTTTGGGTAGCATCTGTCGACTTTTTACTAAAAGCTTCAATAGCTTTCTTTGCAGCCAATTCAATAACTAAGCCTGTTGCACCACCATATAGTCCTAACATTTAGCTTTCCTTTATAGAAGGGGGAGTAAAGAAGTTATCGACCACCCAAACGGAAAACTTAATTCCGACCCTATAGTTTTGCATCGAAGGTAAACGCTTTGTACGGTAACAAACATAAAGGGTTAGAAGTCTTGAGGTATCTGTAAATCAATATTTTTCAGTTTTTCCCATATCAATCGCATAAATCGGTATTCTCTATACATCTTTTAATTTCTATCACCTAAGCTATTTCTATACAGTCAAACCCTCCTTATTTCAGTATCTTAAATAGCTCTTTTCGTCATCTGCAAGAGTTTCAGCAGGGTCTATCCTTAGTAAAGACGCCCAAAAAAGCAGCATTTCGTGAATACCCCTGTTATCAGGATGTTGTATTGATAATTGTTATCATTAACATAGGGTGTTGGCTTTTGGGCGGCAAAACATAAAGAGGTGAACTATGGATGTGCAAACCGATAGCTTCGATCCCAGTGAATTTGCCTGGAAGGGACTGACGTTAACCCCTGATGCGAGCGCACATATTCGCAAACTGGCAAGCCAACAGCCTGGCTTCCTTGGTGTGCGTTTGGGCATTAAACAGACCGGCTGCGCGGGCTTCGGCTATGTACTCGATACCGTAAAAGAGCCTAAACCTGACGACCTCCTTTTTGAAACAGACGGCGCAAAACTGTGGGTGCCAATTTCAGCGATGCCGTTTATCGACGGAACGGAAGTCGATTATGTGCGCGAAGGATTAAACGAAATATTCAAATTTAACAACCCGAAAGCACAGCACGAATGCGGCTGTGGTGAAAGCTTTGGGGTGTAGGCGGGATTATGTCACGTAACACTGAAACGTCTGAAGAAGTGCAAACCTGGGCGGGCAGTCATTCTTATAAAGAAGGCTTTTTCACTCAGTTGAAAACCGACGAAATGGCGCATGGCATCAACGAAGATGTGGTGCGGGCAATCTCTGCGCGGCGTAATGAGCCAGAGTGGATGCTGGAGTTTCGCCTGAGTGCCTATCGTGCCTGGATTGAAATGGAAGAGCCGCACTGGTTGAAGGCCCATTACGACAAGCTGAACTATCAGGATTACAGCTACTACTCGGCTCCGTCTTGCGGCAGTTGCGATGACAATTGCGAATCGCAACCCGGCGCTGTCCAGCAACCTGGTAGCAACGCCTATCTGACTGGCGAAGTCGAAGAGGCATTTAAACAGCTCGGTGTTCCGGTGCGCGAAGGCTCGAATATTGCCATGGATGCGATTTTTGACTCCGTATCAGTGGCGACGACTTATCGTGAAAAACTCTCTGAGCAGGGGATTATTTTCTGCTCGTTTGGCGAGGCGATTCATGAATTCCCTGAGCTGGTGCAAAAATATCTCGGCACGGTGGTTCCGAGCAACGACAACTTCTTTGCTGCGCTGAATGCGGCTGTCGCCTCTGACGGCACGTTTATTTATGTACCAAAAGGCGTGCGCTGCCCAATGGAACTGTCGACCTATTTCCGTATTAATGCGGAGAAAACCGGCCAGTTCGAACGCACAATTTTGGTGGCGGATGAAGGCAGCTACGTGAGCTATATCGAAGGGTGTTCGGCGCCGGTGCGCGACAGCTACCAGCTGCACGCTGCAGTCGTGGAAGTCATCATTCATAAAGATGCCGAAGTGAAATATTCCACGGTGCAAAACTGGTTCCCGGGCGATGGCAACACCGGTGGCATTCTCAACTTCGTGACCAAGCGTGCGCTATGTGAAGGGGCGAACAGCAAAATGTCCTGGACGCAGTCGGAAACCGGTTCAGCGATCACCTGGAAATATCCAAGTGTGATTCTGCGCGGTGATAACTCCATTGGTGAGTTCTTCTCAGTGGCGCTGACGGCGGGCAATCAGCAGGCGGATACCGGCACCAAAATGATTCACATCGGTAAAAACACGCGCTCGACCATTATCTCCAAAGGGATCTCGGCCGGACACAGCCAGAACAGCTATCGCGGCCTCGTCAAAATTATGCCGACGGCGACTAACGCTCGTAACTTCACACAGTGTGACTCGATGCTTATCGGCCCGGACAGTGGCGCGCACACCTTCCCGTATGTGGAATGCCGCAACAACACCGCCCAGCTTGAGCACGAAGCGACGACATCGCGCATCGGTGAAGACCAGTTGTTCTATTGCCTGCAACGCGGGATAGCCCAGGATGACGCGATTTCAATGATCGTCAACGGGTTCTGTAAAGACGTGTTCTCGGAATTGCCGCTCGAATTCGCGGTGGAAGCACAAAAACTATTAGCAATCAGCCTTGAACACAGCGTCGGATAAGAATTAAGGGAAAATTATGCTGAGCATTAAAGATCTACAGGTAAGCGTTGAGGATAAAGAGATCCTGCGCGGTTTAAGCCTTGAAGTGAAACCGGGCGAAGTGCACGCCATTATGGGGCCAAACGGTTCCGGGAAAAGTACGCTTTCCGCAACGCTTGCCGGGCGCGACGACTATGAAGTCACTGGTGGTGAAGTCCATTTTAAAGGCAAAGACCTGTTGGAATTGTCGCCTGAAGATCGTGCGGGTGAAGGTATCTTTATGGCGTTCCAGTACCCGGTAGAAATTCCCGGTGTCAGTAATCAATTTTTCCTGCAAACCGCGCTCAATGCGGTGCGTGAATATCGCGGACTCGAAGAACTTGACCGTTTTGATTTCCAGGACTTGATGGAAGAGAAGATCAAATTGCTGAAAATGCCGGAAGATTTGCTGGCACGTTCAGTCAACGTCGGTTTCTCCGGCGGTGAGAAGAAACGTAACGACATATTGCAGATGGCAGTGCTTGAGCCTGATCTATGCATTCTTGATGAATCCGACTCCGGGCTGGACATCGATGCGCTGAAGATCGTTGCCGAAGGGGTGAATTCCCTGCGCGATGGCAACCGTTCGTTCATTATCGTCACGCACTACCAGCGTATTCTTGACTACATCAAGCCTGATTTTGTTCATGTGTTGTATCAGGGCAAAATTGTGAAATCGGGTGATTTTAGTCTGGTGAAACAACTGGAGGAGCAGGGTTATGGCTGGCTTACCGAACAGCAGTAACGGCAACGCCCTGCAACAGTGGCACCACCTGTTTGAAACACAGGGCGAAAAACGTAGCAAAGAAGCTCAGGAGCATATGCAGCAAATGCTGCGCCTGGGGCTACCGACGCGCAAACATGAAAACTGGAAATACACGCCGCTGGAAGGGTTGTTGAATAACCAGTTTGTATTGCCTGTGCCCGAAGCATTGACGGAGATCCAGCGAGACGCGCTGGCGTTATCGATGGATGCGTGGCGTCTGGTATTTGTTGATGGACGCTACAGCCGCGAATTAAGCGACGATCTGACCAACAGTGGTTTTGACGTGAGCGTTGATGAAAACCGCGAGTCTTTGCCTGCGGCGGTGCAGGGCGAAGTGTTTCTGCATCTTACGGAAAGCCTTGCACAAACGGTGACGCATATTCATGTGGCTCGTAACCATAGCCCCGCCAAAGCATTGTTGCTGATGCATATCAGCCGTGGAAGCCCGCAAGGTGAAATGAACACTGCGCATTATCGCCACCATTTATCTCTCGGCGACGGCGCAAAAGCGACCGTGGTTGAGCACTACGTCAGCCTTGATGAGTATGCCCATTTTACTGGTGCACGCTTTACGGCGGAGATTGGTGCAAACAGCCAGTTCCATCATGACAAATTGGCTTTTGAAAATGCTCAGAGTTACCACTTTGCCCATAATGATTTAATCATTGGTCAGGACGCGACGGTTGAAAGCAGCAGCTTCTTGCTGGGAGCCGCGGTATTACGCCACAACACCAGTACCCAATTAAATGGCGAGAATACCCAACTACGTATGAACAGCCTCGCGCTGCCAATCAATAACGAAGTGTGTGACACCCGCACGTGGCTTGAACATAACAAGGGCTACTGCAACAGCCGTCAGTTACATAAAACGATTGTGCGTGATAAAGGCCGCGCAGTGTTTAACGGCATGATCAAAGTGGCGCAGCACGCGATTAAAACCGATGGGCAGATGACCAACAATAACCTGCTATTGGGGCGACTGGCGGAGGTGGATACCAAGCCGCAGCTGGAAATTTATGCCGACGATGTGAAATGTAGCCATGGTGCCACCATTGGTCGTATCGATGACGAGCAGATGTTCTACCTGCGCTCACGTGGAATTAAAGAACAGGCCGCACTTCAGATGATTATCTTTGCCTTTGCCGCAGAGCTTACGGAAAGCATTCGTGACGAGGCATTAAAACAGCAAGTTCTGGCACGAATCGGCCAGCGCTTTGCAGGGGGCGATGCATGAGTTTTTCCATAGAACGGGTGCGTGCTGATTTCCCGATTTTAAACCGGGAAGTGAATGGGCAACCGCTGGTTTATTTAGACAGTGCCGCCAGTGCGCAAAAGCCGCAGGCGGTGATTGACGCCGAGCTGAATTTTTACAGCCATGGTTATGCGGCGGTGCATCGCGGTATTCACACATTGAGTGCCGAAGCCACGCAGCTTATGGAGAATGTGCGCAACCAGGTTTCACGTTTTATTAATGCACGCACGCCCGAAGAAATTGTCTTTGTTCGCGGCACCACCGAAGGGATCAATCTGGTGGCTAACAGTTGGGGGCGCGCCAATATCCATGCTGGTGACAACATCATTATTTCCGCAATGGAGCACCACGCCAATATCGTGCCATGGCAAATGCTCTGCGAACAAATGGGTGCGACGCTGCGCGTGATTCCACTGAATCAGGATGGCACGTTGCAGCTGGATGTTTTTCCAACGCTAATTGATGAACGCACAAAATTGCTGGCTATTACTCAGGTTTCGAACGTGCTCGGAACTGAAAACCCTGTTCGTGAGATGATCGCTACCGCTCATCAGGCTGGTGTAAAAGTGCTGGTGGATGGCGCGCAGGCCATAATGCACCATGCCATTGACGTGCAGGCGATGGAGTGCGATTTCTATCTTTTCTCAGGCCACAAAATTTACGGGCCGACGGGGATTGGCGTGCTGTATGCGCGAGAAGAAATCCTGCAAAACATGCCGCCGTGGGAAGGCGGTGGGTCGATGATTGCCAGCGTTAGCCTGACAGAAGGCACCACTTATGCCGCATCCCCATGGCGTTTTGAGGCGGGCACACCAAACACCGCCGGGATTATCGGGCTGGGGGCCGCTCTACGCTACATAGAGAGCCTCAATCTTGCCGAGGTGAGCGAGTATGAGCGCTCTCTGATGCGCTATGCGCAGCAGGCATTACAAGCGGTTCCCGATTTGACAATCTACGGCCCTGAACATCGTCTTGGGGTAATCGCCTTTAATCTCGGTAAACATCATGCCTATGACGTGGGAAGCTTCCTTGATAATTACGGCATAGCGGTGCGCACCGGGCACCATTGTGCGATGCCGCTGATGGCGTTCTATAAGGTCCCGGCGATGTGCCGCGCTTCATTTGCTATATACAACACTGAAGAAGAGGTGGATCGTCTGGTGGCTGGTTTACAGCGGATTCATCGCCTTTTGGGCTAACAGGGAGCAAGCCATGGCTACATTGCCAGATAAAGAAAAACTGCTGAAAAACTTTAGTCGGTGCAGCAACTGGGAAGAGAAATATCTCTATATCATTGAGCTGGGCGCGCGTCTCCCGGAGTTATCGCAAGCTGAGCATAAAGCAGAAAACATTATTCAGGGCTGTCAGAGTCAGGTATGGATTGTGATCCATCAACAGCCCGATGGTGTCATTACGCTTGAAGGGGATAGCGACGCTGCGATTGTCAAAGGGCTGATTGCTATCGTATTTATTCTCTACCAAAAGATGACTGCACAGGATATTGTCGCGTTTGATGTGCGCCCCTGGTTTGAGAAACTTGAACTGGCTCAACACCTTACCCCTTCGCGTTCGCAAGGGCTTGAAGCAATGATCCGCGCTATTCGTACCAAAGCCGCCAATCTTAGCTAAACTCAAAGAACAGCTTTCATCCTGTTAACGCGAGGTAATTTCATTGCCTCGCATGGCTTTCAGCATTCCGGCATTCAGCCGGTGAATACAGGAATTCAGTATGAAACGCGCGTTCTCTCAAATAACATTATTTTTAATTAGCGCTCTGGCAGCAAGCCAGTCGGCGTGGGCTGTCGATTATTTACTCCCACCACCGGGCAGTCGGATAATCGGTGAGAATCAAACTTATATTGTCCCTAATGACGGTAAAAACCTTGAGGCAGTCGCGGCGAAATATAATACCGGCGTGCTACTACTGCTTGAGGCGAATAACACTGTCGACCCATTCCTGCCAAAACCGGGCAGCGAGATAACTATTCCGTCACAAATGATCCTACCGGATACGCCACGTGAGGGAATTGTCATTAATCTTGCTGAGTTACGGCTGTATTACTATCCGCCAGGTCAGAATCGCGTTGAGGTTTATCCATTGGGGATTGGCCAACTGGGGCGTGAAACCCCCGTGATGGTAACCCGTATCAGCCAAAAGATCCCAAATCCAACCTGGACACCAACTGCTAACATTCGTGCGCGTTCAGCGGCCCAGGGTATTACGCTGCCTGCCGTGGTGCCTGCGGGTCCCAATAACCCTCTGGGGCGATATGCTTTGCGCCTCGAGCAGGGCGGTGGTGAATACCTGATTCATGGTACCAACGCGCGTAACAGTATCGGTTTGCGCGTGAGTTCGGGTTGTATGCGTATGAGGGCGCCAGATATCAAAGCGTTATTTAGCCAGGTTGCCTGGGGCACTCGGGTGCAAATCATCAACGAACCGGTGAAATATAGCATTGAGCCTGATGGCAGGCGCTTTGTGGAAGTGCATCAGCCTTTGTCGCGCAACGATTGGGAAAACCCGCAGACTGTGCCGATTGCAATTTCAGCCTCATTCGGTTCGTTTATCGACAGCCCTATGAGCGACAAGGCGCAGGTCGACAGTGCCATCTCACGGCGAGCGGGTTACCCGGTGCTGGTAAATGCGCCGCAGGGTGTACCGTCGCAACCGGTGAATATTACGCCTATACAGAGCGTCAGGACGACAACAGGTAGTGTGCCAGTAACAAGTAGTGGTGCAAGTGTCATAAGTGGGCAAAGTAGCGTGGTGATGAATTAGTGCGGTATTTCGAGCTGCAGGAATTTAAGGCAAAAAAAATGGCGCACAATGTGCGCCATTTTAATACAAGTACTCTTACTTACGGTAAGAGTGAGCTTGGTTGTCCAGACGCTGGTTAGCGCGTGCTGCGTCGTCTTTAGCAGCTTGAACGTCAGAACGCATTGCGTTCACGTCGTTGCTCAGCTGATCAACTTTAGCGTTCAGAGTCTGAACGTCAGAAGACAGTTGATCAATTTTAGCGTTAGAAGAACAACCTGCCAGCATAGTAGAAGCCAGGATTACCGCGCCCAGTACCAGTTTAGTACGATTCATTATTAATACCCTCTAGATTGAGTTAATCTCCATGTAGCGTTACAAGTATTACACAAACTTTTTTATCTTGAGAATAAATTTTTGATGGGAATGCACTTAAATTTGATCGTTCGCTCAAAGAAACACCGAACCGGGGCTAAAATCTAAAAAAAATAGAAAAAACAGAGGATTTTAATCGGATTCATCTTACTAAATTGCGACTTAAATAGAGCAGGCCGATTTGCTTTTTAATGCGAATTGTCTATTTAACCGAATAAAAAAAGCGCCCGCAGGCGCTTTTTAAGCAAATTATTCGTTCACAGGAAATTTACAGTACGTGAACAGATGCAGTATTGGTGGTGCCACTTGGTACCAGAGCACCAGAAACCATCACTACGATATCGCCTTTACGAGCCAGACCGCTTTCCAGCGCAACTTCTTTACCCAGACGGTAGAAATCATCAGTAGATGCGATTTCTTTAACCAGCTGAGGAACAACGCCTTTGCTCAGAACTAACTGGCGAGCAGTGACTTCGTTGGTGGTCAGAGCCAGGATAGTTGCGTTAGGGAAGTATTTGCGCACAGCTTTAGCAGATTTACCGCCTTGAGTCGCAACAACAACAACTGGAGCGTCCAGTTTTTCTGCAGTTTCAACTGCACCACGGCAAACTGCTTCAGTGATACGCAGTTTACGGCTGTCTTGATTGTTATCCAGACGGCTGGTCATCACGCGGTCAGTACGCTCACAGATGGTTGCCATGATGGTCACAGCTTCCAGTGGGTATTTACCTTTAGCTGACTCACCAGACAGCATGACTGCGTCGGTGCCGTCGATGATGGCGTTAGCAACGTCACCCGCTTCTGCGCGAGTAGGGCGTGGGTTTTTGATCATGGAGTCGAGCATCTGAGTTGCAGTGATAACAACTTTACGTGCGCGAACACATTTCTCGATCATCATCTTCTGAGCGAAGATAACTTCTTCAACCGGGATTTCAACGCCCAGGTCACCACGAGCAACCATGATGCCGTCAGAAGCTTCGAGGATTTCGTCGAAGTTGTTCAGGCCTTCCTGGTTTTCGATTTTGGAGATGATCTGGATGTTTTCGCCGCCATGAGCTTTTAAGTGCTCGCGGATTTCAACAACGTCAGAACGTTTACGGATAAAGGACGCAGCAACGAAATCAACGCCTTGCTCACAACCGAAGACCAGGTCTTGCTTGTCTTTTTCAGCCAGTGCTGGCAGAGCGATGGAAACGCCTGGCAGGTTAACGCCTTTGTTTTCGCCCAGGTCGCCGTTGTTCAGTACTTTACAAACAACATTTTTGCCTTCGATTGCAGTCACTTCCATACCGATCAGACCATCGTCTACCAGTACAGTGTTGCCCACGCTCAGGTCGCTGGTGAAACCTTCGTAAGTTACAGCAACGATATCGCTGTTACCCACAACAGTTTTGTCAGTGGTGAAAGTAAAGGTCTGACCCGCTTTCAGGGAAACGTCGTTGCCGCCTTCCAGTTTGATTGTGCGGATTTCAGGGCCTTTGGTGTCCAGCAAGATTGCTGCTTTCTTACCAGACTTTTCCATCACGTTGCGCAGGTTCTTGATACGCTGACCGTGCTCTTCGTAGTCACCGTGGGAGAAGTTCAGACGCATTACGTTCATGCCAGCATCAAGCATTTTGCTCAGCATTTCTTCGGATTCGGTTTTTGGACCGATGGTGCAAACAATTTTAGTCTTTTTCATGACAGTCTTATCTGTAAGTTGAGAAGGATTGTGGAAATTCGGTTCCGGTAGATACGGGCGCCGGAGCGCAAACTAAAGCTGATATTGTTCATGTGCCACCCGGTAAGGATAGGTGACAGAAATAAAGCGTGCAGAGGAAAGTGTGCTTGCGGTTCAGCCTGCCGGGGATATTGATTGTTTTCTAGTGTATTAAGACAGTTCAATGCGCTGAAACCATTCAAGTCAAGACCTCGCCTATTATAGAGACAACTTCCTGTGAAAGGAATTAAAAACGCTGTTTCAAATTCGGAGTGCGCATAAATACAGCGAAGTGTTATCAATGCGTTAAAGATCTATTAATGAGATGAGTGGTGGAAATAAAAGATAAGGCAGATTAACAGGAATCTTTGGGCAACGAAACAAAAGCATTTTTCGTTATTTGGTTAAAAATTCAAATTTTAGTGATTTATTAAAATTTATTTGCAGAATATACTGTTTTTGTCTGATATTAACGCGAGTAAGACTGAGTTTGTGTATCGGTTCAGGCATGGTGCGCACTCTTTATTCCGGGTAAGTTTGAAAATCACTCCTGCTCTATGTTTCTATTTTCGTGAAGAATTTTTCAATGATTAAGTTTTTGATTCCTGGTTTTATTGTGGTGGCTTTCATCGCAGCTTGCGCGACTGCTCCGGCGAAGCGGATAGCTGAATGTGAGAATCACGGTGAAAGAGCAGGGGTATGTGCGGCGCATGAATGGGATTTTGATTTGGAAAGTCCGTATCCAGATAACAATCTTTCGGTATTGGCAAGCCGCGTAACCGCTCAGAAGTAAGCCGTCACGCGGGCGTTGTTACTGTCTTTTTCTCCTCGGCAAAAGGGAGAGAATCCCGCCTAAAGTGCGCGAGCGACTTTCTCTCCCACCCGGCGTGCCGTTGCTGGCAATATACCTGCCGTCGCCACATAGCCATCGGGATCGAGACAGCGATCCCATTCCAGCGCCTGTTCAATAATGCCTGCATCCCAATATAATTTTTTACGATGATCGCCCTGAGTGGTCAGCGTTGCTTCCATCGTGCCATTAAGCGCTCGATACTGGCGCCAGCTGCCGCCAGGCACAGAAATCACCGATCCCTCTTTCGCCACTATAGTGACTTCTTCTCCTGGGCGATTCCATGTCACTTCTAATGTACCTTTGAACACCATTAACACCTGAACATCCGGACAGCAGTGCAGGCCGACACGTTTTTCGTTCTGAATACGGATCCATTCCACCGAAAAACCATGCGGGTTAAGAATCGGAGGTTCGTTATGACGATCCTGCGATATGCCATAACCAATGACCGGCGCCAGTTCGCCGCCATGCCCGGGTAAGATGGCGTCGAGCAGGGCATTTTCCGACCACTGACGCTGTTCGCCTGTTACAGCGCGTTGGCTCATTTCTTCAACGGAATAATCGCGCAATGCGGCAATATGTTCCGTGCCCAGCGGCTGCAGCAGATCGTTCTCACCGGGTAAAGTGCCTCCAGCTTCAAGGTCAATGAGCATATTATCCCGGCTCAAATACATCCCATATTCGCGAGCCGCATCGAGAATCGATGGGTGCCAGATAATGCCACCGGTGTTATTCCCTCCCAGTACGGTAAACACCATGCCGCAGGTATCGGTTGGGCTGACGTTAGTAAACCCACGGAAAATCCAGGTCGGGATCGACAAAATCGCCGGAGCGCTGAATTCGGCTTCATGCTCGCCATTTGCACCCCAGCGAAAACGCCAGCTCCCTTCATGTATCAGAAACACTTCGGCGGTGAAATGCAGATGCAGATTATTGGTCACCCCTTTAGGCATTGCGGCGGCGCCAATATTAAAACCGTGTGGCTCTGGAATATTGACTACTTGAGAGGCCGACTGCGTCACGCCAGGACCAATAAAGGAATAGTTTTGCTTGAGATGCGAACCCGGTAGTTTGCAGTCGATAAAAGCAACACTACAGGAAACGCGATCTTCCGGGCGCACCAGACGGCGCTGTGCTTCTTCTTGTGTCAGAGTGATGTTTTGCATATTTTCTCCATTAATATCCAGATGTGCCAGTGGCAGGTGCAGTTTCGCCGCGAGCGGCAGCGATGGCAGTGCGTGCTGCACTGCCAAGCTGCATAACGTCGTTGGCGGGAGTCACGAAATGAAAACCCTGAGCCAGGCGATTCGCTGCGGCTTGCCCGGAAGTACAAAAAATTCCGGCAAGTTTGTTGTGCGCCCGGCAGCGATCCAGTACTCGCTCGACTGCCGCTAGCATCTCGGGGTGTTGGGACTCGGCACTCGCACTGCCAGTAAGCGTTAACGAAAGATCGTTCGGACCGATAAATACGCCGTCCAGCCCGTTGGTATCGAGAATGGCATCCAGGTTATCCAGCCCCTCGCGAGTCTCAATCATCGCCAGCGTCAGAATCTCTTCATTGGCGTACTGTGGATAATCTTTTCCGCCGTAAAGTAGCGCGCGTGCCGGGCCAAAAGAGCGGTTACCGAGCGGTGGGTAACGACAAGCAGAAACAAACTGCTGAGCTTGCCCAGCCGTTGAGATCATCGGGCAAATAATTCCCCAGGCTCCGGCATCAAGCAGGCGCATAATTTGTGCAGGATCATTGGTGTTAACCCGTGCCAGCGGCGTGGCGGGGGTGGCGGAAATGGCCTGGAGCATTGACAGCGCGCTCGCGAAATCAATCATGCCGTGCTGCATATCGACAGTGACCGAGTCGTAGCCCTGATGCCCGGCTATTTCGGCGCTGTAACCGGAGGGAATGGCCAGCCAGCCGTTGATAATCGGTTGCTGCTCGCGAAAGGCGGCTTTTAGCGGATTTTTTCTCATGCTTTTGACTCCTGTATCCAGTTACGCATGGCGATTGCCGCCAGCTGTGGTGCTTCAAGGGGGATAAAATGGCCGCTGTCGGGAAGGGTTATCCAGCGTGCATAAGGCGCAGCTTCGGCAACAGCCTGGTGATGCTGTGGGGTACAAATCACGTCATAAGCGCCGTTCAGTATCAGCGTTGGCGAGCGAAACGCTGCCAGTGCGCTGCGGCGATCGGTGCGGGAAATGGCGATTTCAGTTTGCTGGGCGAAAGTGTCGATGCCGGTCTCTTTGGCCATTTGGATGATGGTGTTGTACAGGGCCGCTTCATCAAGCCGATGTGGGGCAACATATTTCACCCAAAGGTTCTCGGTTAACCAGCGGGCCAAACCGGCGCGAGCCGCTTGCGCAACAGCGGCTCGCCGCACGGGCGCATTTTCCGGCAGATCGCACAGTGGATTGACCGATAGCAGAGTAAGACCAGCGATGCGTTCTGGTGCCAGCGCCACCATTTGCAGCGCGACCATTGCGCCCAGGGAGAATCCAACCAGGCAAAAACGCGCTGGCAACACCTCAAGCAACTGGCTTGCTACTGCATTTGCACAGTCGGCACCACTGATGGTCACGCAGCTAACATGGCTGACATTTAGTTGCTCGACCAACGGCTGCCACAGCCGGGCATTGCACAGCGTTCCGCCGAGTAAAATCAACGGCGCGTGGTGGTTTTCCAGTAACGGGAGTGTATTCATGTTGCCGTCCATCCCCCATCAACCATTAATGATGAGCCTGTGATCAGCGCCGCAGCAGGCGAGGCGAGAAAAACCACTGGCCCCATAACATCCTCCAGCGTCCCCAACCGTTTCAGCTTGATGTTATCCAGCACGTATCGACTGAACGTGGGATCGGCCAGATTTTTACGTGACAACTCAGTGGCAATAAATGTTGGGCAAAGCGTGTTGACGCGAATACCCGAGCCGCCAAGCTCCAGCGCCATCGTTTTGGTCAAGCCTTCAAGTGCGAACTTCGACGCACAATAGACGCTGCGATCGGGGCCACCGACATGGCCCATTTGCGAAGAAATATGAATAATCGAGCCGGAGATTTGCTGCCTTTTCATGCGGCGTGCAACCTGCTGGCTGATAAAGAATGTTGCTCGCAGATTTAGCGCCATGACCGCATCGTAATTATCTTCGCTGACTTCAAGAAAAGGTTCGTGACGGGCAAGCCCGGCACTGTTCACCAGAATGTCGAAATCCGGGAGCGTTGCCAGCGTTTCGGCAACTTGCCGTGTGTCGGTAATATCCAGCACTACGCTATTAAGGTGCAGGTTTTCTGTTGCAGCACTTTTGACCGCCTCCTCAAGTTGCGATTGCTGGCGGGCGATGATCCACACTTCAGCCCCGGCGTGAGCCAGTGCAATGGCTGCCGCAAAACCAATACCACGGGAACCGCCGGTGACCAGTGCACGGCGGTTATCGAGGCGAAACTCCGGGGGACGAGGGAGGGCCATCATCACGAAGCCTTCTCGCTATCTACCGCAGGAACCGCACCTGCGTAAGGCACATCTTGTTTACCGTAGCGGCGCACACGAATATTGGCCTGCTCAGCATGGCCAGAAAAACCTTCCAACTGGCAAAGGCGTGAGCAGTAGCTGCCAATTTCTGTCGATGCCTCGTCGCTCAGTACTTTTTGCCAGGTACAGGTTTTCATGAATTTCCCAACCCACAGCCCGCCGGTATAGCGCGCGGCTTTTTGCGTTGGCAACGTGTGGTTAGTGCCGATGACTTTGTCACCGTATGCGACATTGGTGCGCGGGCCGAGGAACAGTGCGCCAAAGTTAGTCATATTGGCGAGGAACCAGTCGTCGCGTGCAGTCATAACCTGCACATGTTCGGAGGCGATACGGTCAGCTTCCTGCAGCATCTCTTCGTAACTTTCGCAGACGATCACCTCTCCATAATCTCGCCACGCCTGGCGGGCAATCTCAGCGGTAGGCAATTGCGTCAACAGGCGCTCGACTTCACGCATTGTTTCTTGCGCTAGTTTCAGGGAATTGGTCAGCAAAATGGCGGGCGTCGTCACGCCGTGTTCGGCCTGGCCTAATAAATCGGTGGCGCACATTTCAGCATCCACCGTTTCGTCGGCAATAATCAGTGTTTCCGTCGGGCCAGCAAACAGGTCAATCCCCACTCGGCCAAACAGTTGACGTTTAGCCTCAGCAACAAATGCGTTACCTGGGCCAACCAGCATATCGACCGGTGCGATAGTGTCAGTGCCCAGCGCCATGGCACCAATCGCCTGAATGCCGCCTAAAGCATAAATTTCAGTTGCCCCAGCCATTGCCTGTGCAGCCACAATCGCTGGAGCAGGGCGACCATGGAAAGGCGGGGCACAACTAATAATGCGCGAGCAGCCC
This sequence comes from Buttiauxella noackiae ATCC 51607, assembly GCF_001654865.1. Classification (GTDB taxonomy): domain Bacteria; phylum Pseudomonadota; class Gammaproteobacteria; order Enterobacterales; family Enterobacteriaceae; genus Buttiauxella; species Buttiauxella noackiae. The sequence goes on from NZ_LXEO01000012.1 coordinate 14,679, forward strand.
GCAACGTTGGCGGTAATGATCGACATATGCGCGGAAGCTAATAGCGGATATTTCCCTCCGGGAACGTAACAGCCGACTGCATTAATCGGGATATTCTTGTGACCGAGAATAACGCCGGGGCGAGTTTCAATTTCGAGATCGATAAGGCAAGATTTCTGAGCCGTGGCAAAATTGAAAACCTGCTGCTGGGCAAACTCAATGTCTTTAATATCCTGGCGACTTAATTGTTTGATGCAGGCATTAATTTCCTGCTGTGATAAACGGTAATCCTGGCGGTCATAATTATCGAACTTAATAGATAATTCACGAATAGCTTCGTTACCGCGTTGTTCGATATCTGCCAGTATATTTTCGACAATAATACTGGTTTGTTTATTCGCTTGTTGACGTTCTGATAAAGACTTACTGGTTTTTAAATATTGCGCCATGATGCGTTCCTTTCCTGTTTTATGCGTGACAATCCCGCCCAGTAATTTGGGTGAAACGGTAAATCAGAATTAAATCAGGTATTACATACTAAAGTTTATTGGCATAACCCCGAGCCTGTGCGGTAGAGAGTTGTTGCAGACTCTTAATCGCGGCTTTTGACTGGCGTTGATATACACTTCGCGCCGCCATGGGGGTCAGGAAGGCTGCAATTACACTCAGCGCGCCAATCATCAGATAACCGGACGATAAATTAATGTGTTGCAACATCAAGCCCATTGCCACCGGGCCTATAAACATGCCGACAGAATAAATCGTCTGGAATAATCCCATACGCGTGGACTGCTCATCCTCGACGGTATTCACCACGCTCAGAGACATAAATACTGCAAAAGCCATCCCAAATGAGAAACCAGCAATCGCCTGGAATATGTAAATTAAGTACATATTGCTGGTGAACGGAATGCCAATACTGGAAACCACTTGCAGAATAATGCCGATAACGGCGGTCTTCACCAGGCCGAGGCGTTTGTAAAACACCGAACTACAAAGCGCGATGGCTAGCGCATAGAAAATCAGATGCACGTTACTGAGCAGCGTAAGGATCCCGGCTTTTGCGCCGAGCTGCTGGGCGTAGATGGGGGTCAACGTATCGCGGGTGGCGAAAGGCACCAGAATCACAATGGTTGCTAACAGGCCGATAAACCACACGGACCGGTCTGCCAACTGGCGTTTTGCGCTATTTATGCAGGCTTTCAAAGTGGGAGCACGAGCGGCATCGTGAACTTCTTTAATACGAAACGTCAGAATTAGCGCCAACAGCGCTGAAACACTGGAGACAAAATAGCCGATATTTTTGTCAAAAAAGTGAATCAACACGCCACCGATGCAGTTACCGAGAAATACGCCAAGCGGCCCTGCTAGCGCTAATAATGCTACCGCAGCAGGCGCATCTTTCTTATCAAAATAACGAATAAACAAGATGTTATAGAGAACCCATGTGGCGGCAGTAAAACCATCGGCGGCTTTTGCCAGGTAGAGCGTGGTGGCATTAGGTTCCAGATAAGCAATCGGCCAGGTGATCAGCGGAAGCAGCAGGCTGAACTGGATAAAGATTTTTCGGCTCTTTACTACGTCGGACAAAATGCCAATCGGGAAGCGCACAAACAACGTCGCTAATCCACTGGCGCCCATAATCATGCCCACTATTTCAGGTTGCATCCCCTCGCTGATTAACATCGGTGCCAGGAAGGCGTCAATGCTGTGGATGCAAATGAAAAACAGCACGCTGATGGCAAAAAACAGTCTGACTTCGGATCGATTAAATAGTGCACGAAACATGGTGGTGAACCTCTTAAAGATGAATGGGTTATAACCAATCAAGTACGGCATTAACCGGTGCAATTCTTCGTCGCGACTTCGCGTCACCGGTAAAAATTGACGGTGTGATTTTTCTTTTGTGCATACGTATTCAAAAATTGAAGTTACGAAAAGGTTTCAATTTTGTAAAGGATGATTATGTAAATGTGAAAAAAATAATTTTGTCTGTTGCATACGCATGCAAAGATGGTGTAAGTATAAAAAACAGGCTTTCCAGCAGGGATGTGGATAAGGAATACCAGACCATGAAACGTAAGACTTTTGGACCCGTGACTTCGCAGCAGGTGGCGCAGATAGCGGGAGTGTCGCAATCGGCGGTATCGCGAACGTTCACTCCGGGGGCGAGTATTTCACCGGCGACGCGTGAAAAAGTGCTGAAGGCTGCACGTGAGCTGGGTTATCGGCCAAACGCTATTGCCCGTTCGCTAAACACGGCTCGATCACGGATCGTCGGGGTGGTGATGTCCTATTTCGATAACCAGTTTTACCCGCAGGTGCTTGAAACGCTGGCGCAAAAACTCGATGAACTGAACTACCATTTGCTGCTTTTCGTTGGCGATCGTGACGGCAATGTCGACCGGATTTTTGACCAGATCATGCAGTATCGCGTTGATGGCATCGTTCTGGCCTCGGTGTCGCTGTCGGTCGAGCTTTCAGAGGAGTGTGTTGCGGCCGGTATTCCGGTCGTGCTGTTCAATCGCAGTGAGGAAAATGCAACCGCCTCGAGCGTGAACACCGATAACGAAGCAGCTGCGCGCAACATTGCTGAGTTCTTGCTCGCCGGGCAGCATCAGCGTTTTGCTTATGTCGCCGGGCTTGCAGATTCTTCGGCAAACCTCGCAAGACAAAAAGGTTTTATTACCGCGTTGCAAAGCCATGGCGTGAAAGATATTCGCGTGGTGCAGGGCGATTACGATGCGCAGAAAACGGCCCAGGCCGCCGGGCAACTCTTTTCCTCGCCGCAACCGCCGGATGCTATTTTTGCCGCCAACGACCATATGGCGCTGATGATCATGGATATCGCGCGTTACGAATTTGGCCTGCGCATTCCTGAGGATCTCTCAGTGATTGGCTATGACGATACAGGTCCTTCCGGTTGGCCGTCCTATGCGTTGACTTCAGCCTCGCAACCTGTCGAAGCGATGGTAAGTGCCACCATAGGGCTACTGATGAAACAGATTGAAAGTGAAAACATTGAGCCGGAGCAGGTGGTTGTGCCCGGGGTGCTGGTGGTTCGCCATTCCGCAAGGCGTCCACAGTTTGGCGTTATCGAAAAAGACGGGCTGTGTTTATTCCAGCCGCAGGAGGTTGAATGACCAGGTTGCCGGGCTTTAGTCCCCAGTTTGATTCAATACAGCAATTTATTCTGACCCTGACTCATGTGGTATGGGAGCAAAAAGACATCGGCCAACTGGCAGATTTTTACGCCACGCCCGTGGTGTTCCATACGCCGGAAAAACAGCTCACAGACCTCTCGCAATTCATGCGTCTGACACTTGAAGCGATGCACAGTTTCCCGCAGCGCACAGTGCTAACCGAAGATATTCTCTGCTCTCATACGCCTCAATTTGAGTACTACGCCGCACAACGTACTCTGGCCTGCATTCAGCACCAGGGCGAGGGGTTCTTTGGCAAACCGTGTGGCAAATCAATTTGGGTCCGTACCTGGGCCGATCGCGTTTGCTCCGAAGGGGCGGTGCGTCAGGAGTGGTTATTGCAGGATAGGGCCGCCATCGTTTCTCAAATTGGGATGGATGTGCGTGATTTTGCCCAACAGCTGGCACACTCGCGCCGTGAAGCGGGCCTTGAAAATATTTCAGCTGAAGAGATGGACGCTCGCTGGGCGGGTGGCCCGGAAGGCGATGATGTCGATGGCCCGTTGGCTGGGCTGGTCGAGCGCTATTTGTCGATGTGGGCAGGCGGTAACAGCGGTGTGGTGCCGGGGCTTTATCACCCCGCAGCCACGTTGCATGGGCCGGGGCATGTCTTACGAACCGGTGAACAAGATATTGGTGGTTTTCTTTCCGGTTATCGAGCCTCGTTCGCTGACAGCGAAACGCATTTGCATCACCTTGTAGTGCGCCGTGATGCTAACGAACCGGTACGTTTATCGCTGCGTTGGTCGCTATTAACCTGGCATGATGGCTATGGGAAGTTTGGCATGCCGACGCGCCGTCCGGTTTCTATTACCGGAATTAGCCAGCTGGAATTACGCGATGGTTTAATTATTCGTGAATATCTTGGCGTCGATGAATTAGCTATCTGGTCACAGATCCTGAATTAATTCCGTTAAATTAATGACAGGGGTATATTCCCCCTAAAATAAAACATCTGATTATGGTAATTAATTTATCAGGTGTTTCTATTGCTTAAATCTTGGATAAACGATTATCGCCATTTGCAGGTGAGGGGTATTCCTATCCCTGAATAATGTGCGCTGAGAAAAATAACAGCGCATTCATATAACGCAGGAGGTCATATGTCTTCAACTGAAACAACCAATAAAACACCGGTAACGTCGGAAAAAAGCAATGCGAAAGCCACGCGTGATGAACAGGTATTACAAGTGGAACGCCGTGACTTTGTCGACCTTGTCCCGGAAAAACGCCCGCGAGCTCAGTCATTAAGAGGCTTTGATGATTGTTATACCGATATTGTCGATTATATCGTGCGCTGTACCCATAAAATATGGGATGAACGAGACGTCGGATTAATATATTCCCACTATACCCACAACTGCGTTTTATATAATGCGCTTGGCACCATGTATAACCGTGAGCAGGTAGTTCAGGATACATTGCAACGCCTGGTTGCTTTCCCGGAACGTCGCGGCATGGCTACGCAGGTTATCTGGAACGGAAATGATGTCGAAGGATTTTATACCTCGCATCTGGTAACAGGCTCTGGTCGCCACACTCAGTACAGCCACCTTGGTAAGCCAACTAACCGCACTTTTGTCACCCGTACCGTCGCCGACTGCATGATCCACGAAAACAAGATCTATCGTGAGTGGGTGGTCAGCGACAACATGTCGATGATGCGCCAGCTCGGTCTGGACACTGACGCCGTCGCCTACGGTATGGCTAAAGAGCAATTTGATAAAGGCTTCCGCGTCACCGACATCGGTGAGAACCGCCGCATGGTGGGGCAATATCCACCAGAAATGGAATGCGATGTTTCTATCGCTCATACCGATACCGAAGAGCAATGCCTGCGTTGGCTACACGAAATCTACAATCGCCGTATGCTGGGAAAAATCAAAGATGTCTATGCACCTAATGTGCAGTGGCATGGCCCGCTGATGAAAGAGTTGTATGGCCAGGCCGCAGTGATTCACCAGACATTGGCGCTGATTGGCATGATCCCGGACGGTGCATGGATGCCGCAGCATATCTGTTCTAACCCTTGCGAAGAAGGCGGCACCAAAGTGGCGGTACGCTGGATCATGGAGGGGCACCACCTGGGTTATGGCGAGTTGGGCAAACCAACCGGTGAGCGCCTGTTCGTGATGGGCATGTCCCACTACCACATTGTAAACGGCAAAATTGTCGATGAGTGGGTGGTCTACGATCATCTGGCTCTGCTGGCGCAAATTAAACTGGGTCAAATGGAGGAATAAGAAATGGGCAAGATTTCTGAGGCTGATGTTGAGTTTATTAAACGTCCGCAGGGGCAGGACGTGCAGGCTGACCGCACGCTGACCGAGACGGTGCAGAACATTATTGACCAGGTGCGTGAGCGCGGTGATGCCGCGCTGCGCGACTACTCGGCAAAGTTTGATAAAACAACACCGGATACTTTTGAAGTGTCGGAAAAGGAAATTGCCCGAGCGTTGGCAGACCTCGACCCGCAAACGCGTAAAGACAGCGAGTTTGCTATTGCACAAGTGAAGCGTTTTGCGCAGGCGCAGCTGGCAACGATGCAACCCCTGGACGTTGAAACACTGCCGGGCGTGCATCTGGGGCACCGTATTATTCCGATTCAAACCGTGGGCTGTTATGTTCCAGGCGGGCGCTACCCGATTCTATCTGCACCGGTTATGTCGATTGTTCCCGCGGTGGTGGCGGGTTGCGACGAAATTATTGCTTGTCTGCCACCGGGTGCGCATTCGGCGATGATCGCCATTTGCCATCTTGCGGGAGCGCATCGCATCTTCAAAGTGGGTGGCGCACAGGCGATTGCCGCAATGGCATGGGGAACGGAATCTATCCCGGTGGTCGATAAAGTTGTGGGGCCTGGTAACGCATTCGTGAATGAGGCCAAGCGCCAGGTATTCGGTAAAGTCGGCATTGATGCGTTGGCCGGGCCGAGTGAAATATATGTCATTGCTGATGAGAGCGCCGACCCGAGAATTCTCGCAGCAGACCTTTTGGCTCAGGCCGAGCATGATGTCCATACGCGCGTTGGCATGGCAACAACCAGCCCACAAATTGCACACGAAACACTGGCAGAAATTGAACGCCAGTTATTGAATTTACCAACCGCTGCTACAGCGGGTGAGGCGTGGAAGCGGCAGGGGGAGATTGTTTTGTGCCGTGACGAAGCGCAGCTTATTGAGTGGGCAGACCATATGGCAACTGAGCATTTACAGGTGCATACCCGTGATCCTCATGCGACGGCCAGCAAAATCCGTAATTACGGCTCGTTGTTTATTGGGCAAAACGCCAGCGTCGTGTTCTCTGACAAATGCTGCGGTACAAACCACACGTTACCGACGATGGCCGCAGCCCGCTACACCGGGGGATTGTGGGTTGGTGCTTACGTGAAGATTTGTACCCATCAGTGGATCGACGACCACGGCATTGCTGCTGTGGCGCAACCCGCAGTGCGTCAAAGCCGCACCGAAGGGATGCAGGCTCACCGTCGTGCGGCAGAAATTCGTTTGTTGCCCGACAGTGTTGACGCGATAACAAATGGGGATCGTGATTAATTATTTATTCACAGCTGAACAGTATTGCAGCAATCCACTTGAAAAATCTTCAACATTAATTTTATTAATGTTTATTCTCTTGATTAGGTTATTTCTTAACTACATTATTATCTTGAAAGGGATGGGTGGTAAATGAATTACCCCCAGGTGTTAATATTAATCATGGATTTTGATTATGCTGTCACTGGAAATGGAAGACGATGTTGTCCTGCGGGTAAAAGGCATGGAAAAAATGCTTGAAGGGATTGTCCGCGAACTCAAAGCCAATAATGGTGTTGTTGACGAGTTTATCCGGGATGATATCGCAAGGTTCCGGCACTGTTCAAAAGATGTAATAACGCACCATGTTCAGGTATCTCGTAACGTGCGTAAAAGACTGGAAGATGTCACCATCCATTCTCAAAAATGCGTTCGTAAAACGGCCCAGAATAATTTGTTATATGGTGTATTGTGCGGAATGTCATTCTGCATGCTTTTACAATTGATGTAATTGGCATCGATGCATTATGGGAGAAAGTTACCTTTCTCCCTTTTTTATTTCTGGAAGACTACGTGCTGGCTTGAATGTAACTAAGGTTTTTTAGTTATGTATTGATACATTTCCGCAGAAAGAGGGATATGTAGATTTATATTCTTTCCAGGCAACTGACTGTTAAACCATTGCTCATAAAATTGTTTGAAATCACCGCGATTGAATCGTGCTGAAAGATTTTTATCAACAATATTTTTTAGCTCTATATCATCATGGCGCAGCATTATACTTAAGTCTTGTGCACTCCCAAGTGTCAGTTTGGATATCTGGTAATCCTTCATATCCTCACTGCTTTCAATGAGTTGCTTGAGAGAGATTTCATTTATCGCGGTGGCATAACTTTTATTGCTGTTCGTTGCAGAAAATGCTTCCTTCATTGTAGGTTGAGTAAGAACCATAATGTTAAGTTTCTGCAAGCGATTAAGACTGTTAATGTTAATTAAATCAGTGGTGCCTTTTGCCACACTGATCGTTCTTCCTGCTAAGTCCGAATAGGTATTAATATTATTTCCTTTGAATGAACCCAAACGTGTATAGACAAACAGGTAATGGCGGGAGAAAAGAACAACATTTTCGCGACTCACCGTATCAGTATTAACAGAGCAGTCCATGTCAATGATATTATTGCTGAGCATAGTGGTACGCATGGCTAACGGTGTTGGAATATAATTCACAACCAAATCATTAATGTGCAGACTTTTTTTCAGCGATTCGGTGACGTCTTTGCATAAATCAATGACATAACCTACTACATGCCCGTCACTGGTTTTATAAGAATAGGGTGGCGCATCGCGATAGCCAATATTAATAACTTTATGACTGGAAATTCTCTCCAGCGTGGACATGTTTGTCTCTGCCTTCAAAAAAACGGCATAAAAAACCAACGATAAACTTAGTGCATATTTCAGAAGATGTTTCTTTTTCATTTATCTATTTTTTTGTGGTTGACTGTTATCTTCATGGTCGGGTACAAACGAAGAGTAGTTAATAAGAATAAAGAGCAGTCGAGGTAAGCGACTGTTTTAATTCAGGTGACATTGGCCAGTTGAGAGTAATTCCCTGAGGCATTATGGGCTCAAAAAACCATTTATTATAAATGTCTATGAACTCTTTGCTCAGCAACAGGCGCTTCATGGAGTGGTTAATCAGACCGGCAAAATCGTCATTATCTTTTTGCATCGGCATACCAATTGGGAGTCTTGGACTAAGGGTATCTGCCGATATAGCAAACGCCTGGGGATGCCCGGAAAGCGCTATTTGCCCAAGTAGCAGAACGTCGCTTGAGACTATCGCAGGCGTTTGCCCGCTTTCAAGCGCGGAGAAAGCTTTAATATTGTCGGTTCCAAGATCAATATTCAGTGATAGTTGATGCTCAGAATTAGCCTGCTGGATGTGTCTGACAAACACGGTGCCGCTTTTAACCAACACGGTATGGCCGTTGAGCTCGCTGATATCCGAAATACGATCTTCTTTACGTGATACGTAACGGGTTGCTGAGAAAAAATAGGGCTCCGAGAACGTCACTATTTTTTGGCGTTCCGCTGTGTAGACTGTCGGAATGCATCCCATATCGATAGTTTTGTTTTCAATGGTTAAAAATTGAGTTGCTGTAGCGACAGGAACCCACTTAATTTTCAACGTCGCGAGTTGTAGCTCTTGCTTAAGCATATCGACCAGTCGATTGCATATTTCAATGGAGAAGCCTCGCGGTTTATTGCCTTCAACATATGAAAAAGGAAAGACATCAGCCTGGTAGCTAAGCGTGATAGTCCTGGTTTGTGCAATGCGTGTTAAAAGATCATCGGCCCGGCTATTGGAAGGTGCCAGTAGTCCAGTACTGAGGAAAATTGCTACTGCCAGAGAAAATAACGTCTGATATAAATGAGTGGTTATAAATCGCATGTGCTCTCCATTTTCTCCTGCTCCAGTTCTGCCATGACACTGGCATTTTCTACGGCCCGGCTAAAATAATATCCCTGAACGGTTATTTCTTCTCCGCTAAGGGAGGCAAAATATTCAAACTGTTGTTTTGTTTCAACACCTTTGGCGGTGACTTTCAACCCGCGCTGTAGTGCGTAACGAACGAGCATACCTACCAACACCTGGCTGTCTTCACACTTATCGAGTACATCAATAAGGGAGCGGGCAATTTTAATGTGGCTGAATGGGAAAATAATCAGGTAGTCCAGTGTGGCGAACCCTGTTCCAAATTCGTCGAGTACGATACCAACGCCTAATGCCTGAATTGCATTCAGTGTCGGCAGGATAACTTCGCGATCGAGTTGTTCAGACCCCGTAATTTCAATTTCCAACCGCGCGGGATCTAAGCCACTGTCTTGTAATGCGTTGCGAATGATGTCCAATATTCCTGGATTACGAAGTTGATGTGGAGAGACATTCACCGCTACCGTTTTAGCAGTGGGCCAGTTAGCCGCGTCCATACAGGCGCTGCGTATCAACCATTCACCTAGCCTGGCAATAAGCCCAATATCTTCAGAAACGGAAATAAAGTGGTGCGGTTGTAGCAGGCCTTTGGCTGGATGTTGCCAACGAACCAGCGCTTCATAGCCTTCGATGCTGCAATTTCTGAGACGAGTGATTTTTTGGTAATGCAGGAAGAACTCATTTTTTCTGATGCCATCTTCAATTTCCTTGCTAAAAAGAAGGTTATTAGACGGGTTCATCGTCATGCCATGAGAATAGAAATGGAAGCAATTACGGCCGAAGCTTTTGGATGTATAGAGTGCAAGGTCTGCGTGTGCGAACAGATCTTCTCGGGTATTACCATGTTGAGGTGCGCAGGAGATCCCGATGCTACAACTGATAGAGAAAGTATGCCCGCTACAGGTGAAAGGTTGGTTGAGTGTATCTAAAACTCTTCGAGCCAATGTTTCAGCTTCAAAAATCGAGTCATCGTTAATCAGCTGAATAAGGGCAAACTCATCACCACCAAGACGGATTGCCATATCTCCTTCATTAAGTAAGGCCGACAGGCGTGCAGCAGACTCGATAAGCAATTCATCACCCACGACATGGCCATAGGTATCATTAACGGGTTTGAAATTGTCCAGATCTATCAATAACAGATTGAAGATACTGCCTTCGGTTCTTAATTTTAATAACCTGTCGTCTATCGAGTTTCGGTATGCAACTCTATTTGGTAGCAATGTTAGAGAATCATGGTGTGCCATGTACTCCATCTTTTGCGCCATTTCTTGCATGCGTTGTAGATAACCCCGATCAACCATTGCCACGCGCAGCTTTTCAATCGCTTTTGCCAGTTCACCTATCTCATCTTCTTGATTCTGGAACGGGGTAACCTGGTCAGTTTGCTCATCCGCTATCAAAGTTACAGCCTGCACAAGGCGAGGGACCGGACGGAAAAGGTTACGCACTAGCCAATTAACGACCACAACCGTAATACCCAGGATCAAAATCAGCATCAATAAAGTATTTTTCAATAACTGATTATGAGTCGCAAAAAGGGCGTTTCGCTCACCGATGCTACTGATAACTGCACCTATCAACTCACCGGAAAAGTTAACGATGGGAATTGAGCCGACGAAGTACTCTTTTCCATCAATAAAGACAAAGCCGCGATAATACTCTTTGAGTGCTGAACTATTGGCAGCACCTTCAGTGATGCTGATTTTTTGTGATGTTTGAGTATTGGTAAAACCCTTTTTTTTATCGTAAGACAATAGCCACGTCGGATTATGGGTTTGTGTTGAAACCAGCGTCAGCATATCGGCCGGATCGAAGCCGGTCTGGATTACCGTCTCGTCATCGTAGAATGGACGTTCGGATTCAATGGAAGTGACCTGACCTTCATGGTTGGATTTTACTGTTACTGAGGTATAGATATTGCGGATGATATAACTGGTAATTTGCGAGTTAGTTGCTGCCTGTTTAAACCATTGTTCATGAGATATTCGGTTAACCTCAAAAACACCAGCGCCAGAACCAACTCCATAGGCAATCAGAATCCCCAACATAAGATAGATAGCAACTTTTCCGGTAATCGAATGATACCAGCGATGTTCTCCACGTAAGTTGGAATCCTTTTTATAGGGAAGCACAACCTCATGTTGAATGAGCTCTTTATCTACCATTTTTCTATTCGTACTCTTTTTTTGCGACTAAATAAGGCTCAAGTGGGGGTAATTATATAAATTACTTGTTCATTATTCTTAATATGCCGATGCATTGTTAATGTGTTATTTGTTTAATGTTAGTACGTTGTGTTTTTTTTGCCATGAGTCATGCTTTCGAGGAAACATGTTCGTAGGACAGGATTTGTTTTTATTATCAAGTCTGGAGTATAGAGTTGACTAATTAATGCGTCAACGATAAACATTAACATATTCATGTCTCAGCACATTCATTTTGTTTTTTTCATGATAAACAAAATATCCAAAAAAATAGATTTTTTGCAAATAACAATACCCATTATTCATGATGAACAGAGTTAAGTGGTAACTTCCAGAAGTTTGCATAATTTGTTAATAGGCTGTGGCCGATGAAACAGGAAACCTTGTGCCAAATGAATACCACAATTCTTAACTATGTGATGCTCTTCTTCTGTTTCCACACCCTCAATCAATACCTGGCTGCCTGAGCTTTTGCAAAGTTGCACGACGTGGTGGAGGAATGCTTCGCCACCTTCACGTGCCAATCCGAGCACAAGCGTACGGTCGAGTTTTATTTTATCCAGCTCGTATTGTGTTAAGTACGACAATGTGGAATAGCCGGATCCAAAATCATCAAGCGCAATTTTGATACCCAATTGGCGTAGTTCAGAGAGTATCTCTATTACTTGCTCGGGCTCTTTTACTTTCTGCGATTCAGTAATCTCCATTTCCAACGACCAGCCAGAAGGTAACGGATTACGCAGTAGTTTGCTCACCAGACTGAGGAAATTAGGGGCAAGTAAAGTTTGTGGAGAAATATTTACCGAAAGCGTCATGCCTGGAAAACGAGAAAGATCATGATGAATAGCTTCAACTGCATTTTCAAGTACCCAAAAATCTACCTCTGGCATCATGCCAATTCGTTCATAATATTTTAAAAAATAAGGCGGTATTATTTTCCCATCATCACTTTGATGACGAAGCAATACTTCCATTGCGACAATTTTCTCGCTATCAACTGTTATTTGCGGTTGATACCAGAGTACAAAATTACCACTACTCTGTAGTTCATTAATATTGCGTCGTGCATCAATGTACTCATTTGCTTCGGAAAGATAATGATGCGGTGATTCAACTTCACGATGGCCTGGCACAGGCAATTGAAACTGGTTTTCTTTAACGGGAACAAAGCTGGTATTGCCTCCAGGGAGAGTGATCACTTTGTAATCACGTTTTTCCATATAACGCAGGAAAGGCCAGTAGATAGCAATGCCAGCACAAATTAAAAATATCTGGAATAGCACTGCACTCATTGCTCCATCTGTACCCAACCAGGCATTAATGATAGCAGGCGTTGCCCAGCCTACCATTTGCTGAAGGGGCGGTACAATGTGCCAAAGGGTGGCGTAGTAGGCAATGATGTAATCCACAGCAGGAGTCATTACAAACGGGATAAACATCACCGGGTTCAACACTACCGGTACGCCAAAGATGAGTGGCTCATTGATATTGAAGATAGCCAAGGGCAAGGAAACATTAATTAAATGTTTATTTGAAGGGTTGCGGCTAATGAGTAAACAAATTAACAGGCTAAGTGTGCCTCCGCTACCACCAGATGCACACCACGTCTCATAAAAGGGAACGCTTAAGATATTTAATGATTCGTGGCCAGCTTTCCATGCAGCTATATTTGATATCGTTTCATTCGATAACCTCAACCCGATATCCTGGAAAATATAATAGCCATGTACACCAAAGAACCACGTGGCTTCACGCACTACCTCATAAAGTAGCCCGTGGGTGAAATTATCAGGATATATTACTTTGGAAATATCCTGAGTTAACCAATCGCTTGCATTTAAAATGAGATGACCAATCAACACCAGAGTCAGAAGTTTACTGAAAAATATTAATATTATTTTTACTGAGGCCCAATTGAATTTTATTCTGTTGGTGCGGAAAATTTTAATGTTTTTTTCTAAAATTAAATTGGTGAAAATTGCAGCTAGTAGAGCGACAGGGAGACTCACACCAACAAAAAAGTTAGGTTCATTGTTATTTTCAAGGCCAGTGATGCCAAGTAATACAGTCAGGCTAAGAGAGATGCTGAGCATTATCGATAAACGATATCTAACGGCCCATTGTAGAGAAAAAATGATATTTAAAAGTATAGGGAGGAATACAAGCATGCTTTGTTGCAGGTGTTCCAGCCAGGTAGAAGCTTTAACCCAGTGAAAGTTCAGACATAACGTACTTGCAACAACAACCAACGCTCGTAACACAGAAAATGGCATAATTGCCATAGTGCAACTGAGAACTGCTTGTGAAATACGATTGTTAATGAAATTTAATTTTATTTTGTGAAATATGCTAATCGCGTTTCTTTTAGTTATTGTGTGGTTCATTCGTTACTTAATTGTAGGTTTGTATGTTATTGTTGTTACAATGTCAAAAACTACTATATCATCATATACAAAGTGACGATATTGAATTTTATAGCTGATACTAATTGAATGAGATGAATGTTTTTCAAATTAATATATTGTTTGAGCAGTCATCTGACCTGATGTATTTATTTTTATCCAAAAATAGACATTTATTGATAATCTAATTTGCCATGACCCGCAGTGAGGACATGACGAATGAATTTTATTCACTACCATTATCTGTGAGTCTTTGCGGCTTTTGCCTTCCTGACGGGGATTTTCCGCTATCGCTTAATATTGCTACACCGACGCTGAGGGCTGGGTTCATTTTACCTCTTCTGGCAAGACGGCATATCCGAGAGCAGAAGCCAGCCGTGCGGAGCAGTTAATATCCTGATGCAGTGTTAATCTGACAGCCACCACAAACCGGCGATGGCTTTGTGGTGACGCATAAATCCTGTTATTTCAACGTAATGCTATCTGCTGAGAGGTTTCATTCAGTTGGTAATGTTTCTACAGCTGTAGTATTGGCTTTATTACTGGAGTT
>NZ_LXEO01000013.1 GCF_001654865.1 Buttiauxella noackiae ATCC 51607
GTATATCAGGACTAGTCAAGTAAATAAAGAAAAGTGCTATTCCCAGGCAGACCACCGCACCCAGTCGTGTCGCAGAAAAATGGATCGCTTCATTTCCTAACCAACCAAAATTATCAATGAGCATGCTCATTGCCAGCTGGCCAAAGATGACCGCAACAGTAGCAACAGCCGCCCCAATTCGCTGAACAGCCAGAACCATAATGACAATGTAAGGAACACCACAAAGTGCGCCAAGTAATTGCCATTTCGGCACATCCAGCAAGGTTACAGCATGCTTTGGTTCGAAGAAGAAAATGAGTAGCGCGGTCACCAGCGCGCCGACGGAAAAAGTCAGAAATGCACTGCGAAATACGCCAACATTGCTACCCAACCTTCCATTAATTGCAGCCTGCATGCTAAGAAATGCACCACCGACTACGGCCAGAATGATCATTAATATATTCACGAGTTCACCTCAACCTTTTGCCATAAGGAATAGGGCAGCAATAATAAAAATCAGCGCGATAATGCGCTTACTGTCAATTTTCCGATGAGAAGAACCAAACAGCCCGTAATGGTCAATAACCACACTTTTGGAGACCTGTCCTGCCAAAATACCAATCATGGTCATCGCAATTCCAATACTGGGAACGGCAACGGTGAGGATCACAACGTACACCGGGCCCAAAATACCGCCAAGCAGAGTCCATGATGGTTGGGTAAAGAAGGAAGGGCTGTTACGTGGGCTAAAGAACAACATTAGCAAGAATGTCAGCGCAGCGCCGACTCCGAAAATACTGAATGTTGCCCATAAGTCACCGACTTCGCTTCCTAGTGGTCCTAATAAACCGGCTTCAACGGATAGCCCCATCCCGCCTGCAACGACGAGTAATATAAATAAAAGCTGCATTAAAACGCTCTCCAGTGGTTGAGGTGGAGAATGCTATAGCAGTGGAGTGTAATGAAAAACGGTATAATCCAATAAACACCTTTGCATAAGTTGGGATAATGTACGAGCCAAGCGCCATAAATTTTCGCACACTGTTATTTTTTATCGGCGTCTTTGATACCCAAAGCTTTTCAGTCGTAGCACGACGTGAAGGGGTCTCTGTATCAATGATTTCACGCGTCATCCTTCAACTAGAGGATGCACTCGGTCAGCAGCTTTTTTATCGAAATACCCGAGCAGTTATTCCCACCGAAGCCGGACGGTTATTCATTAGCTATGCCCGCGCCATGACTGAGCAATTGAGCGAAGCCCGTATAGAGATGCAGGATAGAGCCCTTGAGCCAGCTGGGCTAATAAGGATTAATGCGCCTGTATTTTTCGGCCAGCGCCACATTGCCCCCTGGCTTAGCGAACTTTCTGCCCGCTATCCCCGACTGCTAATTGAACTGACGCAGACTGATGATTACATCGACCCCCATAGGGATGCCTCAGATGTTATTTTCAGAATTGGCACGCTGACGGATTCTTCTTTCCATGCGCGTGTAATTGGAACTCAGCGTTATCACCTGGTTGCCTCTCCCGGCTACATTAAAAAATTTGGAAAACCGGAATTTCCAGCCCAACTGAATGACCATAAATGCCTGGTTTACAGAGGATCATCGGGTCCAAACCGCTGGTTGTTTAGGGAACCAGCCGGCTCCTGGACTCACTATCCCATTACCGCATTACTGACCTCCAACAATGCTGAATCTCTTCTTATCAGCGCACTTAGCGACATGGGAATGGTGTTGTTTCCTGATTGGCTTATTGGTGACAGTCTTAAAAAAGGTGACCTTGTCAGATTGATGGAGGGATTTGAGGTCGCGATCAATACTGAGCCGCAGCATATCGCCGCTATCTATCCCAACGCACGCCATCCTCCGCTGAATGTGCGGGCTGTGATCGATTATTTCGTAGAAGTTTACGGCGCGCCGCTTTACTGGCAGTTTGATTAAAGCTTTGCAATAAGAGCCAGTTTATCGTTCTCCATGATGAATAAAGGCGCGAGGTTTAGTGCTTTCAATAATTATCAAGCGCCCGTATTTGGCGCATGATTAACGTAAGAAGACCTGGAGCGGCACCTGTATGTATGGCTTTTCCTGAAACTTGAGGCTACTGGACCGAGGGCTGGGGATGCCCCTTTCTGCGGGCACTGTCAAAGCTCGAATATTACCTTAACAGCGATGGTGGCAAGGATAAGCTTCCTGTACGAAGCGGCTGCCTGGCAACATTCTTCCATAAAGGTTCAGGGCTATTTTGAGGGACGCAGAACAGTGCATTGTGATTAGTCAACTACCAGATAAGGTCATTCTTATTTATTAGTAAGGGACTTAATTTAAGTCATTTCTGTGTCGTCAATTAAGTGTTGGTCTACCGCTGATTTTGTCATTAATTACTCATGGGAGTATAGGGAAATGCATTTAAATCATTGTGAAGCAGAACTGATACAGATTATAAAAAAAGAGAATGGCTTATTTTTATCTTCCTACCAGATCTGCCAATCACTGGGGGACGCTTACAGCGTGCTTTGGCAGCAAATACAGTCTGAATATGGAACAGAAGACGGCAGTGCTGAAATGGGAACAGGGGCCGGGAAACACTATTCGCCTGCATCATATGTAGCCCATTCTCTTGAACATTTAAGGAAGTTACACCCGCAAATAAAAAAAGAGTATTTCCGTTGCAAGGGGGTGACTTTTGAATCGGGACGTATAGAGCCTGGTTATACTGGCAATATATTAACCATTTGGGCGTGGCAGAAATAATCTTACTGGTCTCACTTGAACGCAAAACCACCTCGCATGGTGGTTTTTTTGGCAACCACAACTGTTACTCCTTCAACCCCACTTTCGAAAGGCAGAGCCACCGATACAAACGCTATGGGGCGCTCACTGTTCTATTTAATATTGTGTGAAAAGTTGTCGCTTTACAGTCAAACACTGTGTTGAATGGAAAAGAGAAAATGAAAAGAATATTGTCACTTCTTCTGGCATCTGTGCTTTTAAGCGGATGTGCAAGCATCGTTGGCGAACAGTCACAAACTCTATATATCGAGAGTAAACCAACGGGCGCAAATTTTGTTATCTCTGATAACAATGGGATGATCGCAGCTCGTGGAACCACACCGCAGTATATTACGTTACCTAAGGCTGATGGCAGCTACTTTGGCAAGTTATCTTACACAGTCACACTAATGCATTCAGATCACTACCCGCTGATAGTGCCATTGCAGTCGCGGCTCAACGGCTGGTACACCTTCGGAAATTTGCTGTTCCTCGGCGTACCAGGCTGGCTATTGATTGATCCATTCAATGGAGGCATGTACAAAATATATCCAGAGCACTTAAATGCCATAATGCGACCCTGCCCACGTGGCCCGTGGAGTTATACCTGTCCATAAATGGGGGCGACCGACTGATTTAATTGAGGCAGTAGATATTCGCCTCACGTGGGCTGTAGGAGCCCATTGTTAAGGTTGATACCAATACGTTGAGCACGCTCTGTTTTACTTCCACCTTTGCAACCTTCATTTCAGTTGTGATCTGAGTCTTATAATCTGATTGTAGATTTAAGTTACAGACACACTTTGCCGTTATTCAACTTTACGTGCTCATAAAAGACACCGTATTTCGAGCTACTTTTTAAAGGACTGCATCTACTTTGCTCGTGCGGAGCATATTGTATATAGAGCAGGGTTAATATGATAAAGCGAAACCTGAACATTAGCTGCCTACTGGTATGGAGCAAAACTGTGGGGGCATGTGTTATTTCAGAAAGGATGCAAGTAAACGGAAAATACAACGCTCAAGAGTTCATATCCAATGATTTTTTGGACCTCGAACAAGTCCTCCATCTTGATGATCAAATATATAGAAATTCTGGAGCCAGAATGGTTAAAAAATCAGTCATCAATATGCTGCATAACTATATTTCTGGCGAGAGCGAATCAGTTCCTGTTTTGGAATGCAAGGCTTAGCGAGTAACAATGAATTTATAGCACAGGAGATAATAACCTATGGCATTACCTTTTATTATATTGGGCGTCGCGGCAGCGGCAACGGCATTTGGTGGCAAAAAAGCATATGACGGTTACCAGAAAAAATCGGAAGCCGATGACGTATTAGATCGCGCACAGCGTCGCTTTGATAAGCATAAAGAGAGCTTTGAGGCGGCGAATGAAACAACGTCTAAAAAACTGGCTGAGTTGGGTGAAAAGGAACTGGAAATTGGTAATGATTTCAATGAATTCAATACTATAGCTATCGATCTTCTTGCTCGTATGGCAAAGGATGGGCATAAAAATCTTGAACTGACGGTGCCAAAGCACAGCATTAATAAGATCCAAAGTCTGGCAATTTCTGCCACGGAATATCTGACAACAGTCGTTGGCGCTGGGGTATCAGGCGCCGCAGCGGGTTTTGCCGTATACAGCGGCGTCATGGCGTTTGCCGCCGCTTCTACCGGGACGCCGATTGCCATGTTATCTGGTGCGGCGGCTTATAACGCCACGATGGCAGCGATTGGCGGCGGTTCCCTTGCCGCGGGCGGTTGGGGTATGGCGGGTGGTGCGATGGTACTTGGTGGCGCGGTCGTCGCTCCGCTGATTGCTATCGCGGGCTGGGCCTACGATAGTCATGCGGAAAAAGCGCTCAATAATGCTTATCAAAGCTCTCGTGAGGTGACTGAGGCAGTAGAGAAAATGAATGCGGCTGAAGCACAGTTAATGAAGGTGCAGCAGTATGTAAACAGCATTTATGAATCGATCGCTCGTATGCATAACGTCTTTGTTCAGCATTACTTTGCGCCGCTGAAAGCGATGCATGCCATTATTGTTGAACGTCATGAGAAGAACATCTCCACTGAGATTTCTGAGTCGGAAGAGATCATGGAAATTATCGACAATGGATACAAATTAGCCGCCATCATGACCGATGTGATTACTACGCCGCTGTTCAAGCCGATGACGCAGGAAAATGGCGAAGCCGTTATTGAAGATGGCGTGATCCAGTTGCAGACCGACAGCAACGGTATGAACCTACTGAACCAAAAAGTGCTGGATGACAAACTGGAGGTATCCGCCTCTGATTTCAACGCCTTTTCCTCTCATTTTTAATCGACCCGTCGGGCGAAGAGGCCCGGCATTTCTATGGACAGAGCACAATGAATGCAGCAAGGTTCGACTGGGGTGAAGAGTTACATGAGACGGTGGTCAAGAGCCTCACCACATCATTTGGGTTAGATTTTCTCCTCCTGGAAGATAAGCACGGAGGCGATGTAAACACTATTCACAACGTGCGTCAGGGGGTGTATGCCACTGATGCTGAACGTCAACGGTATGAGCAACGTGAAGGGTATGATTCGCACCATTACCACACCCACGAAAACTACATTGCCACCAATCGGGCAGGAAAAAAGGCGCATGAGGCTGGCACGCTAACTGATACCTATACCGGTGAACGTTTTAGGGCTAATGATAAAAAGAATCTCGACCATATTATTTCTGCCCACGAGATTCACCATGATCCCGGACGCGTTCTCGCTGAGTGCGATGGCGCTGAACTGGCCAATGACTCGTCAAATCTTACCTTCACGAACGAGTCGCTAAATAAGGCGAAGAAAGCGAAAACGATGGATGCCTTCTTACAAACGTTGCATGACCAGCATACCGCCACTACGCATGAAATTGCCCGATTACGCAGTCAACCTGCACTCTCTGAACAAGAACAGAAACAACTGAATAAACTGGAAAATAAAGCAGCCGCCGATTTTGAGCGCATGAAAGAGTCCGATAAGCAGGCGCGGGAGAAATACAACAGTACTATCAATCAGGAATATTACACGAGCAGCAAGTTTGCGAAGAATGTTGCCAGTGCAACGCTGAACAATGCATTTCGCATGGGAACGCGGCAGATGCTGGGGTTGATTCTTGCAGAAACATGGTTTGAATTCCGCGAGCGTATTCCGCAGATCTTTGAGAAACATCGTCATGCATTTGATGCAGGAGATTTTCTACAGGATGCTAATGAGGTATTACGTGCTGTCTGGCACCGGGTGCAGAAAAAATTTAGCACCTTCCTTACTTCCTTTAAAAACGGTGCAATTGGCGGCATGCTATCCAGCATTACCACGACGCTCTTCAATATCTTCTTTACTACAAAGAAGATGATAGTGAAGCTGATTCGTGAAATGTGGAACAACCTGGTGCAGGCCTTCAAAGTGATGGTCTTTAACCCAGAGGGTTTAGCTCCGGGGCAGTTGGCGAAAGCAGTAAGTAAGTTGGTGGCTGCTGGGGTGGCCGTCGCAGCGGGTGTTGTGGTTAACGAAGCACTAGCAAAAATTCTTGTCTTTCCTTTTGGCCCGGAATTAGCTGCTTTCTGCGGCGCACTGGCAACAGGTGTTCTGACACTGGTGATGAACTATTTTCTTGAATACAGCGCCTTAATGAAAAAGATCTGGGCATTTCTGGATACTTTCAAAGATAAGTATCAGAAAGCACTTGAGTATTATCGACAGGTTAATAGTGAACTCGATCGTTACCTTCTGGAGCTTTCGGCGCTAGAGTTCGCGATAGATACCTCAGAGTTGGCGTACTTTACTCGTCATCTTGGCGCAGTGAATAGCGAAATTGAGCGTGGCCTTTTGCTAGGAGCTGAGATCGAACGTCGAAATATCGCGCTGCCGTTTGAGGCCGGGAATACACGCTCCATGCGAAGTTGGTTAAGCAAGCTATGAAGCTCACTCCGGTATTTCCTTGCAACCAGTGCGGAGCCTGCTGCCGCCATGTTGTTCGCGCCAGCGAAACACAGTTCCTCGATCGTGGTGATGGTATTTGTCGGCACTATCAAATGGAGACTAAGCTGTGTGCGATTTATGAAACACGTCCACTGATTTGCCGAGTTGAAAAGCAATATCATCTTAACTACCGGCAGCAATATAGCTGGCAGGAGTTTATTGCGCTGAATCGCGAGGCGTGTCTGATTTTGGAAAAGCTCTAAAGCAAAGAGAACAGAGGGGCTTTCATTATAAAAATAGCCCCTGACTCTCCTCAGTTGCGGCCAGCTAAGTCTGTTAGCTCACTTTCTCCAGCTCATGCTTTACCGCCTTCAGTGTCCTTTGCCGAATTAAGCCGCTTCCCAATCTGATTGCCAGCCAGTATCCGGTCATTTTTAGCCGTGTCGCTCGGTCAGGGCAGTATATGAATGTCTCTGTGCAGAGAACATATTTATTGTTGGCAAGTTGTTGTACCTGATATCGCAGCAGTAGTTTTGCGTTACCCGGCCGAAGGACTGCGCAATAGGCACTAGCATCTGGGACATCCTCAAGACCAAAATCGGGTCGCCAGAATTGACCTCTTAAGCCATAGCAAAGTTCGGTTGTCGAACTTTCTAATAAAGTAAAGCTATGTGGCCCAAATTGATTAATAGTTTTTTCAGACTTATTGCGTAGTAATTTTTGTGGCAATTGTCGCACTGACATTAATGTTTTAATAAGGAAATCCTGTTGGATATCATAATCAGCAATCGCCGGTAATATTTTTTCGGGGTGGGTAGTTCTTATCGTAGTGCTATGCCGCTCGTAGAACTGAAAGTGTGGCATATATAGAGGTGTATTCTGCCAGTCAGCCAGCGCTTTCTGAGTAACAAATCCGAGTGCTAACATATTCACTCCCTTAAGAAGTTTAATCCTGCAATGCTTGAAGTAATGCATTGAATTTATGTATTTTATAAGCGCATTTCTCAACTATCAAGCGAAGGATGTTTTGCCTGCTTGTATAGGTTATCCGTATTTTTTATAAGTTTATGGGCTGAGCTATACTAGCCATTTTTCATTTTTTCTACCTCTTGATAAAACTAAAGCAGAATAAATTTCATCCCCTTTAACGGCATTTCTTTCACTTAAATCAGAAGATGATTAATATCCTTACTTATTTAGGGTTATTATTGATCTTATTAAACTGGCTCTGTATGGGGTGAGACTATGCTCCCGATTGTAGGCCGAACGTGCTTCGATGTTAAGCTGATTTAATCATAAATATCATTATGATAGATGGTTATTCCTTTCCTTGTAATCTACCCTAAGTCTCCCCGATTAACCGCTACTGGCCTCCTTTAATTCCAGTTGTGAACCCTATGGGAAGGGGCTTCTTTACCTGTGTCGATTACATCACCGCACCAGAACATGAAGATAATTCATGTTCGCTGAAATTTAATCACTTTTACTCTATCAATGACTCTGGCATAAATTACCTACTGCAATTAGCTACAGACAATATGAAAACTACTGAATAAGTAACCTGAAAAGAAAATTTAGTCATGCTGAAAAAGCAAAAAATAAATTCAGGTTTTATCAGACACTAGGACACCCAATCGCGATGAATAAAGAATTTGAATTTATTATTAAAAGTCTTTCTTTTGATGAAAATTATAACCCATCAGAAAATACGCGCATTACAACTAACTTTGCTAATTTAGCCAGAGGAAGTAAGCGTCAGGAGAACTTGCGTAATGCTTTAAAGATGATTGATGATCGCTTCAATTCATTGGCGCATTGGGATAATCCTACAGGGAATCGTTATTGTGTCGAGCTTGAAATCATCTCCGTTGAGATGGATGTTGAAGGCAAGGGCGAAACTTTCCCAGTAATTGAAATATTGAAAACAAATATTGTTGATCAAAAAACCAACGAACGTATTGAAGGTATTGTCGGGAATAACTTTTCCTCTTACGTGCGGGATTATGACTTTAGCGTCGTGCTGTTAGATCACAACAAGAATAAACCGGGGTTTAGCACACCAGATAACTTCGGTGATCTACATGGAAATCTATTCAAATGCTTCGTTAACTCAACTGCGTATAAAGAGCGCTTTAATAAGCAACCTGTTATATGTCTCAGCGTATCCAGTAAAAACACCTATCATCGGACTGAATATCAGCACCCTGTATTGGGTGTCGAATACCAGCAAAATGAACCCTCCATGACCGATCACTATTTTAATAAAATGGGGTTGCAAGCTCGCTATTTTATGCCGCCGAATAGTGTTGCACCTTTGGCATTTTATTTTGTTGGTGACTTGACGAGTGATTACACGAATCTTGAGTTGATCGGTACCATTAGTACAATGGAGACTTTTCAAAAAATTTATCGACCTGAGATTTACAATGCTAATTCTGTAGCAGGAAAAGACTATCAACCAAACTTGAATCAACAGGATTATTCATTAACGCAAATTGTTTATGATCGAGAAGAACGCAGCCAGTTAGCTATCGAGCAGGGTAAGTTTACTGAAGAGAATTTTATAAAGCCATACCAGACTATCCTTGAGCAATGGTCCGCAAATTACGTTCTTTGATTAACTAAAAATATAAGGTCACCTATTATGAAAATATTATTACCTACGTCGACTGCGGGCAGTTTACCTAAACCTTCCTGGCTTGCACAACCTGAGACACTTTGGTCACCCTGGAAATTGCAGGGCGAGGAATTAATTGATGGCAAACAAGATGCTCTGCGTTTGTGTCTGGAAGATCAGCTACAGGCAGGTATTGATATCGTCAGTGATGGCGAGCAAACGCGCCAACATTTTGTCACTACGTTTATTGAGCATCTCAGTGGCGTTGATTTTGAAAAACGTGAAACTGTCAGAATTCGCAATCGCTACGATGCGAGTGTCCCGACAGTCGTTGGGCCTGTGTCACGTCAAAAGCCCGTTTTTGTTGAAGATGCCAGGTTTTTACGTCAGCAAACCACGCAACCCATTAAATGGGCGTTGCCAGGTCCGATGACGATGATAGATACACTTTATGATAGCCACTATAAAAGTCGTGAGAAGTTAGCCTGGGAATTCGCCAAAATTCTCAATCAGGAAGCCAAAGAATTAGAGGCTGCTGGCGTCGATATTATCCAATTTGATGAACCCGCATTTAATGTATTTTTTGACGAGGTGAACGATTGGGGAATTGCCGCTTTAGAGAGAGCAATTGAAGGGCTTAAATGTGAAACTGCCGTACATATTTGCTACGGCTATGGCATTAAAGCTAATACTGATTGGAAAAAGACATTGGGATCAGAATGGCGGCAATATGAAGAATTCTTCCCCAAACTGCAGGCATCTAATATCGATATCATCTCGCTGGAATGCCAAAACTCTCGTGTTCCAATGGATCTCATTGAACTCATCCGTGGTAAAAAAGTTATGGTTGGGGCCATTGATGTGGCAACCAATATCATTGAGACACCAGATGAAGTCGCGAGTACGCTACGAAAAGCACTGCAGTTTGTCGATGCAGACAAACTCTATCCAAGCACCAATTGTGGCATGACCCCCTTATCTCGCCGGGTAGCAAGAGGCAAGCTAAATGCTTTAAGCGCAGGAGCAGAAATAGTACGAAAAGAACTCTCCGCGAAATAGCTTTGCCAACTATTTGAGCGTTGAAGGAAACTCACCCCGAGCTAATATTATTGGCCCGCCAATCTGGTTGCGGGCCATTATTTCAAGGCGCTCATTAGCATTCCACTCAGGAATAGCAGGCAATGCCTGAACCCTCTGTTACATGGGTTTTAAGTTAAAGTGAATGAGTCTGGATCAGGCGGCCAACCAGCGCTTACCTTCAATTTTCATTTTTGCTTCCAGTTCGCTGCCTCGAGTTGCGAATATGCGCCCAAGTGGGAAACCACTCTGCTCAAGTAAATAGGCCAGTGCTGCATATTCACGCGGATACTTCGCCGCAATTGTCTGGTCGATTGCGACAGGGCCTAGTGGGAAGGTGAAGGTGCCGATATCGTAAACACTCTGGCGGTGGAACAGTTTCCACACACCATCTCGTTTTTCTGCCATGTCATAAAAACGGTTGTGACACTCACAGCCAATATTCAGTTTTACGTTCTCAGCGATGATGATTGCATTGGTTTCAAGGATCGCTTTATCTCCGGCTTCATTAAAGGTAATAGCGGGTGAAGCAATAAGATGCTTAGTACGCAGGTCTGATGCGCCCATACGCATCGAACCATCAACAAAATCACTTCCAGGTCCTTCAAACCAGGTAATCTCAATCGTGCCGTCAGGGTGAAAGAGTTCGCGTAGCTGATCCCATTCGCCTAAATCACGGTGCATCCAGCCATTCATCAGATCATTGAGTTGTTGGCGATCGTGCAGTTGGTTTTGCATATTTTTATTTCCCGTTAATTCGCTGTTTTGTTTGACTGGATTCAGTTTGGCCTCGAAAGAAGTTAAACTCAAATATATAGATATTACTGATTAATCATTTTTAATGATTGATAGGGCGGTTTTATGGATTTACGTCACCTGAAGTATTTTTTGGCTGTCGCGGAAGAACGGCATTTTGGCCGGGCGGCTGAACGACTCAACATTGTTCAACCCGCGTTGAGCATGCAGATTAAAGCTCTTGAGGATGAGCTGGGTGGGCCATTGTTGATTAGGACCAGCCGGCGTGTGGAGTTAACCGAAGCCGGGAGGCTCTTGCAGGCGGAGGCTATGCGCACACTGGAGCAGGTGGAACATACCCGTCTTGCCGTTGAACGCGCTATTCGCGGTGAAACAGGTCGGGTGCGGATAGGGTTTGCCGGTAATGCTGTCTTCAGTGGAAGGCTGATGCAGGATGTCCGATCTTTTCATCAGGCATACCCGGACGCTGAAATAATTTGCCAGGAGCTTGCTCCGCAGCTTCAGAATGAAGCCATTCAGAATGGGACGCTGGATGTGGGTTATATGCCTGATTACTATCCGGATCATGAATCAGCCCTTGTCTACGAATCTGTTGGCGAGTGGGGACGGGTGGTGGTGATGTCTGGTGATCACAGATTCGCCGATAAAGAGAGCCTGACGGTAGATTTACTGGCAAACGAGCCATTGATTATGTACTCAGTCAATGACGTAGATTCACAACTGGATAAACAACTCCATAAGCTGCTTGGCAACTCGTTGAATATTGCCTATCGGATATCCAGTTCACTGAGCGTTCTCGCCATGGCTGGGGCCGGGTTAGGTATCGCCCTGGTTCCTGCGCCATTAGCACAGGTGGCGATCCCGGGGGTAGTTTATCGGGTTCTTGATTCGAAGGAGTTGGCAGCTAATCTGATGATGGTGAGTCGTAAAGGCGAGTCTAGTGCCGCAGTGCTTGCCTACCTCAACCACACGCGGAAATATATTTAGAAGTGGTCGACAATTATCATCACGCTGGAAGCGGCATTTATATTTTTTACCAGCTTTTTCAGTATACAAACGCCCTCCAGGCACAATGTAGCGGATCATAAAATCAGGACACCGGAATAACCTGTCTCCACTTTTCTTCATGTTAGCAAGGCGGTAAACCACCATTGTTCGTGTGTGGGCGATAAATGTTGTAATAACCATTTATCCACGGGTTTCTATCGCGTACCGCATGGCTAAAATCACCATAACCGCCTTTCGCAAGCCATTCACTTTAAGGCGCCGAAAGTCTTTTTACATCGACGAATTATCCAGGCAATTCCCTCTGCGTTTCACTGAATTAATCATGTTTCACCACAAAACTATCATTCCTCTGCATCCAGGTCTCATGCGAGAGGGTTTCTTCAAATGACTGATTTGTTTGGTTTTATTCAATATATTTAGCTTGTTTTTATAATGTGGAAATTGTTGTAAACCTCACAGTATAAATAAAACTCATATCTCTAAAATTTTTTCAGCCCACGAGCCTGACAGTGTTGCTTTACCTTAAACATACCCTACACGACAAACCGCTCAGTCTCTTTAAGTGGCGGTAATCGCAACACGATCATAAAAACAGGCGAACAACGTTATGAGTATTTCCAATAATGTAGACGTTAAAGCGTGGATAGATTCACGGCCCATTACTGGCTATCAATGGCTGGTTGTGGCGGCAGGGTTGCTGATCATCATGTTTGACGGCTATGACACCGCAATCATGGGCTTTATTGTGCCGGAACTGTTGGCAAAGTGGGGTTTGAGCCGTGCGGAGATAGGCCCTGTTCTCGGTTGTGCCATGTTTGGCGTGGCACTTGGAGCGCTGATCACCGGGCCCCTGGCTGATCGCTATGGGCGCAAACGTTTATTGCTGCTTTCCGTTGCCGTTTTTGCACTTTTTAGCATGCTGTCGGCATTTTCCTCCTCACCACAAGAACTGGCGTTGATGCGTTTTATTACAGGTCTTGGGCTTGGTGCGGCTATGCCAAATTGTGTCACGCTGATCGCTGAATATATTCCTGCTCGTCGTCAGGGGGTGATGATCACCTTAATGTATAGCGGATTCAGTATCGGCTCGGGCATTGCAGGTTTCATTGCGGCCTGGATGATACCGGCATGGGGTTGGGAATCTGTGCTGATCTTTGGCGGCATTGTCCCGCTGGCACTTTTACCATTGCTGCTGTGGTTCTTGCCGGAATCACCTATGTTTATGGTGGCTCGCCATTTTCCGTCAGAAAAAATCGCTGCCACTTTGCAGCGCATGGGCGGAACGTTCTCCGCGCAAACGCAGTTTTTCCTGATGAACCCCGTCGTAGAAAAATCATCACGCGTAAAACAATTGTTCACACCGAGCTATGCGTGGGGCACGGTTGTGTTGTGGCTGACCTATTTCATGGGGCTGTTTGTGATTTACATGCTCAATGGCTGGTTGCCAACGGTGCTGCGTGACGGCGGAATTAACCTGCAGCATGCCGCGATAATCACGGGTGTATTCCAGCTTGGTGGAATTGGCGGCGGCATAATTGTGGGCTCGCTGATGGATCGCATGTCGCGTAAGAAAGTGATCGGTGCATTTTATCTGCTCGGTAGCCTCAGTTTATTAACCCTGGGTATATTCAATTTTTCCCCGTTGATGCTCGGTTTGTTCGTGTTTATCAGTGGCGTATGTATTAACGGTGCGCAGACTGGCATGCAAGCCTTTGCGCCAGCGTTCTATCCAACGGGCATTCGTGCCACGGGTGTCAGCTGGATGCATGGAATCGGTCGTACCGGGGCGATTCTCAGCACCACGACGGGTGGTTTGCTTATCGGTCTGTTTGCCGGGCCTGGCGCTATCTTTTACATCCTCGCGCTACCGGCGTTGTTAGCAATGTTGGCGGTGATTAATCACCGTGATGGCCGTGCGCAAACCGTTAGCGGAAGTGATTTCGTTGCAGCGACCCGTGAAATGAAATAAGCGGAGAAACGAGATGGCATTTAAACAAATAGAAGTGGAAGTGGTCGCGGTTCGTGAGCTCACTCCCTCCATCCGTGAGTATCAGTTGGCGACACCAGACAAAATGCCGCTACCGGAATACACAGCAGGCGCGCATATCACGCTGTTTCTTGATAACCGCGAAGGCGGCCTGTTTGTCCGGCATTACTCTTTGCTCGGTGGTGATGGCATCAGTGACGATGCCCGTTATCTTTACCGCATTGCTGTTCAGCGCGAGCCACAGGGAACGGTCTCAGGCTGGTTACATCAGCATTTGCTACCAGGCTGCCGTCTTCGTGTCTCGGTGCCCGTTAATGCTTTCGCACTGGAAAGAACCACACAACCGGTATTGTTGATTGCCGGAGGCATTGGCATCACGCCAGTATTTTCGATGATGCGCAGCCTGATGAAACGCCATAAGCCATTCTCATTGCTTTACTGCGGGCGTACAGCGGACTCGATGGCTTTTCACGATGACATCTCCCGCCTGATCCCTGGCCGTGTGCATTTTCATTACAGCCAAAAAGCCGGGCGAATTGATTTGCATACACTGCTGGGAACGCTGGCTCCAGAGACAGCCATCTATATTTGCGGCCCTTCTTCGTTGATTGACGGCGTATGCGCTGCAGCTCGTGAACGCAATTTCCCGCAAGAGAATCTGCATTATGAATGTTTTGCACCAGCGGTAATGTCAGAAAACCAGCCGTTTGAGGTTGAACTTAAACGCTCTGGTCGCATCATTCCGATTGCCAGCAATACCAGCATTCTTGATGCGCTGAATGCCGCAAAAGTGGATGTGCTTTGGGATTGTCGCCGGGGTGAATGTGGGCTTTGCGAGCAAGCGGTGATTTCTGCCGATGGGCCACTGGTGCACCAGGATCACTATCTCCGCGAAGAGGAAAAACAGTCCGGTGAGTCAATGTGTATCTGTGTCTCACGGTTACGCGGAAAACGTTTAGTGCTTGATTTGCAATAGGGTAAATTATGAATCATTCATTTGATATGGTTATTGATCATCCAAGACATCCCTTTGATGATGATACGTTTGGCGCGGGTGGATTCGCTGATCACAGCACGCCGCTTATCCGTAATTGTTGGTATGTTGCAGCACTCAGTCATGAAGTTTCCCGCGAGATAATCAGCCGCCGCTTTCTGGGGACGGATGTTGCGCTTTACCGCACTCTTGCGGGTGAACCTGTGGCGGTGCGCAACCGCTGCCCGCACCGTTCGTTTCCGCTGGCAAAAGGCAAACTGGAGGGTGACACGCTGGTCTGCGGATACCATGGGATGCAGTTCAATACGAGCGGGCGCTGCGTCAATTTACCGTCGATGGCCAACGTGCCGAGCAATGCGCAGGTGCGAACTTTCGAAGTCGTAGAACGTGCACCGCTGATTTGGATCTGGATGGGGGACCCCGATAGTGCCGACTCCGCGGCTATTCCTGACACGCATTGGTTAAGTAGCCCGGAGTGGAAAAGTGTTAATGGCCAGTTCAGCTTTAAATCTGACTACATTTCCATGCATGAAAACTTGCTCGATCAGACGCATTTCCCGTTCTTGCATCCTGGTGCGATAGGCACGCCGGAATATGCTCGTTCGAAGCTGAAAGTGCGCCAGGAAGGGAATGTAGTAATTATTGACCGCGTATTGAAAAACTCGCCGCCGCCTGGGGTCTATGCCATTCCAACCGGGTTGACGGGAGTTCCGGTTGATCGTTATTCAGAAGCTCGTTTCCAGTCGCCCGCTATGCACGTTGCCTTTGCCCGTATCGTTGATGCCTCACAAGGTGCAGGTCGGGATATCACTTACCGCTTCAATATTTCGCACATTTTCACTCCGGAAACCAATGGCAGTATTCATTACTGGTGGTTCTGTACGCGTGATTTCGATTTGCACAATACCGCTACGGATGAGCACTTATATATTTCCTCTGCCAAGGCCTATACCGAGGATGTCGACGCGCTGGAGTGGATACTCGACGTTGTTCGCAAAGATAGTGAACCGCAGTTTGATCTTAACTTCGCACCGGATCGACCCGGTTTAATGATGCGCCGCATCCTGCATGATTTAGCTGTGGCTGAAGCAGGGTATGCGCCAGATTGCATGCAGCAGTGCCAAAAATAACCTAATAAAAATATCCTAATTTAACGATACGTGGAGTAGACAACATGGCAAAAATTATTGGCGGACTGGCTGTTTCACATACGCCAACCATCGGCTTCGCGGTCGACCACAACAAACAAAAAGAGCAGGCATGGGAGCCTATATTCTCAAGTTTTGAACCGATGCAGCGTTGGCTTGCTGAGAAAAAACCAGATGTGCTGCTGTATGTGTTTAACGACCATGTCACGTCGTTTTTCTTCGACCATTACTCAACTTTCGCGCTGGGAATCGACGACGAATATCAGGTTGCGGATGAAGGCGGCGGTCCTCGTGATTTACCGCCGGTAAAAGGCCATGCGGCACTCTCGCGCCATATTGGCACCAGCCTGATGAGCGATGAGTTTGATATGAGCTTCTTTATGAATAAGCCGCTCGATCATGGTCTTTTCTCACCATTGTCAGCGCTGTTACCTTCGCAGGGCGGTTGGCCGACGCAAGTGGTGCCGCTGCAAATAGGTGTGCTGCAATTTCCTGTCCCCAGCGCTCGCCGCTGTTACAAGCTTGGCCAGGCTTTGCGTAGAGCAATTGAAAGTTTCCCGGAAGATCTTACTGTGGCGCTGGTGGCAACAGGCGGCTTGTCGCATCAGGTACACGGCGAACGTTGCGGATTTAATAATCCTGACTGGGATGCCCAGTTTGTTGATGCGCTGGCAAACGACCCTGAAAGCCTGACGCAACTGACAGTGGCGGAATATGCACAACTGGGTGGAATGGAAGGGGCGGAAGTGATTATGTGGCTGGTGATGCGTGGTGCATTGTCGGCAAATGTGACGGTAACGCACCAGTCTTATTATTTGCCGTCAATGACCGGTATCGCTACGCTGATTCTGGAAAACCATGCCCGAACCTTACCCGTCGATACTACCGCACGCCATCGTGCTCACATTGCTCAGGAACTGGCGGGATTAGAGCAACTGGAAGGCACATATCCCTTTACGCAACAACGCAGCCTGAACGCGCTGCGCCTGAACCGCTTTTTACACAAATTGGTTCAGCCGGAATGGCGTGCCCGTTTTCGCCAGCAGCCGGAACAACTCTACCAGCAAGAAGGGCTTACCGAACAGGAACAGCAGATGTTGCGAGACCGCGACTGGCGCAAACTGATTCAATATGGCGCAAGCTTCTTCCTGCTGGAAAAATTCGGTGCCGTAACGGGCGTTTCAAATCTGCACATTTATGCCGCGATGCGTGGTATGTCGCTGGATGATTTTCAGAAAACGCGCAATCAGCAGGTGATTTACTCTGTTGCCGGCAAAGAGTAACTCTCAGTTTCCTGCGGTGCAGGCTGGTATTTACTCACCACGTCACGGATTGCCTGCAACAACGCCTGAGCGGCAGGAGAATGCAGCGCCCCCTGGCGCCAGGTTAGCCCAATGGCACGGTGTGTATCCGGCAGTTCGACCGGCAATTTTACCAGTACGCCAGCTGCCAGCTCATACTCAAGCTGGTGGCTGGAAATTGCCGTTATCATCTCAGAATTCAGCAACAAACTACGTGTAATCGCCAAATCACCTGTTTCCACCAGTGGCTGCGGTTCGGCAATTCCTAACTGTCCAAATGCCTGGCTTAACAGTTTGCGAGCAGGCGTAGCTGCGCGTGGCAAAATCCATTGTGCAGCAGCCAGTTGTTCGATGCTGACCGTACTCCGAGATAACGGATGATCGCGGCGGGCAAGAATAACCATCTCTTCGGTAAACAACGCTTCGTTGGTGATGTCCGCGACACCTTCGCGCAGCGCCCCAAAAATAAAATCGACATTGCCTGCACGTAATTCCGAAATCAGCGCGGTGAATGCGCTTTCATTGGTTATCACGTTCACGCCCGGATAGTTCGCCAGCAGGCTGAGAATAGCTTCTGGTAGCAAGCGCGTGCGGCCTAGCGGTAGCGCTCCAATAGAGACCGTGCCGCGTAAAATCCCCTGGCTGGCCGCAATATCCGCTGGAATATGACGTAATTCATTCAATGTACGACTGATGTTACTGGCAATTTCCTGGCCTGCACGGGTAGGCATCATTCCTTTTGGGGTGCGCTGGAACAGCGCTAAACCCGCGCCTTTTTCCAGCATTTTCAATGCAGCACTGACGGCAGGTTGGCTGACATGAAACATATTCGCCACTGTCTGAGTGTGATGCACCTGAAAAAGCGCCATAAAGACTTCCAGACGACGGGTGTTATAAAGCCAGATTGGTTCGGCAAATTCACGTCCGGCGATCTCTTTCCCCCTGACACTGGCGATAATTTTCGGAATAGCGCACAGCTCATCAATAGCGTGACGTGCGCGCGGCAAAATACATTTTCCAAATTCGGTTAATAACATTCCGCTGGCGTGCCGCTCAAATAATTTTAACGACAAACTGTGTTCTAAATCACGAATTGAACGGGTGATTGCGGATTGTGTGCGAAATAAATTATCCGCCGCGCGGGAAACGGTGCCATGGGCCGCAACCTGGCAAAAAGCTCTGATTTGCATGATGTTAATCATTTCACAGGAGGGTGTTTTTTTCATGCTTTCGCCATTTATCCAGAGCTGATGAATAAACAACATAAATAAAAATCATACCTCAGGCAATTAAACTGATTACCCGCCCTGAATAACGCATGACAGTATTTATTCATACGCACAACAAGGAACCCAACATGACAAATAATACAGCAGCAAAAACGGGGTTAGTGGTCAGCGCACATTCAGCAGACTTCGTCTGGCGAGCAGGCGGTGCCATCGCATTACACACGTCGCGCGGTTACAACATGCATGTTGTGTGTCTCTCTTTTGGCGAACGTGGTGAATCGGCAAAGCTATGGCGTAAAGGCGAGATGACGGAAGAAAACGTCAAAGCCATACGTAAAGAAGAAGCGATGGCAGCAGCGGAAGTGTTGGGGGCCAGCATAGAGTTTTTCGATATGGGCGATTACCCACTGCGCGCGGACAAAGACTCATTATTCCGCCTGGCAGATGTCTACCGCCGTGTTCAGCCACACTTTGTTCTAAGCCATTCACTGCACGATCCTTATAACTACGATCACCCGCTGGCAACACATCTGGCGCAGGAAGCCCGCATTATCGCCCAGGCTGAAGGGTACCGCCCTGGTGAGCCGATTATTGGCGCGCCGCCAGTTTACTGTTTTGAACCTCACCAACCCGAGCAGTGCAACTGGAAGCCTGATGTGCTGCTGGACATTACCTCTGTGTGGAAAAAAAAGTATCAGGCTATTCAATGCATGGCGGGCCAGGAGCACCTTTGGGAATACTACACGCGTGTCGCTTTACAGCGCGGAGTCCAGGCAAAACGTAACATCGGTATTACTGCGGTGAAAACGCTCACTCATGCGGAAGGGTTCCAGAGCATCTTCCCGCGGGTGACGGAGGATTTGTCATGAACCTGATTAATAAAAGTGGTCTTGTAGTACGTAATATTCCACGTAGTGATGTATCCCAGTTCGAGTTATGGCGCCGGTTGGGTGTCGCGACAGTGCATGAAGCGCAAGGTCGCAAAGGGCTACTGGACAGCGCCATTCGCCCTGTTCAACAGGGTAAAGCCATCGCGGGAAATGCGGTCACTGTGCTGGTAACACCTGGTGATAACTGGATGTTCCATGTGGCGGTCGAGCAATGCCGTCCTGGTGACGTGCTGGTGGTTGCTCCTACTTCACCTTGCCGTGATGGTTTTTTTGGTGACTTGCTGGCCACGTCGCTTAAAGCACGCGGAGTGGTAGGACTGATTGGTGATATCGGGATCCGAGATAGTCATGTATTACGTGAGATGGATTTCCGCGTTTGGTCTCGTGCTGTCTGTGCCCAGGGAACGGTGAAAGAAACGCTCGGTTCGGTGAATGTCCCTATTCTTTGCGCAGGACAGGTAATTTATCCGGGGGATGTTGTCGTCGCAGATGATGATGGTGTGGTGGTAGTGCCGTTTGATGATGCAATGCCTGTACTTGAGAATGCCCTGAAACGTGAATCCCTGGAGGAGGGGAAACGCCAGCGACTGGCCGACGGTGAGTTAGGGTTAGATATTTATAATATGCGCCAGCGGCTGGCAGAAAAGGGTCTTCGCTATATCGACACTGTTGATGAGTTGAACTGAAATGAAACAACGCAAAATCCCTTGTCTGTACATGCGCGGAGGTACGTCGAAAGCCGCCTGTTTTCTGGCTGCTGATTTACCAGCCGACGCCGCTGTACGTGATAGCGTGTTACTGGCTGTTATGGGGTCACCTGACCCCCGGCAAATTGATGGCCTTGGTGGTGCCGATCCTCTGACCAGCAAAGTAGCAATCATTCAGCCATCTTCACGCGAAGGCGTGGATGTTGATTATCTATTTGCTCAAGTGAATGTGAATACCGCAGCTGTGGATTATGGGCAGAACTGCGGCAACATCCTCGCAGCGGTAGGGCCATTTGCCATTGAACGCGGGCTTGTCGCGCCACAGGATGGGCACACACAAGTCAGTATCTACATGGAAAACACCGGGCAAATCGCCCGCGCAATTATCCCAACAACTGCCGAAGGCGTGGAATATGAGGGGGAATTACGCATAGATGGTGTTCCAGGTAGTGCTGCGGAAATTGTTCTGGAGTTCCAGGATATTGCGGGTTCAAGCTGCGGTGCGTTATTGCCCACTGGAAATCCCCAGGACTACGTCGATGGAATTTCAGTTACCTGTATTGATAACGGCATGCCCGTGATACTGCTGCGGGCTAAAGATCTGCTACGTAGCGGTTATGAAAGTCGTGAAGTGTTGGATAACGATTCAGAGCTGAAACAGAAGCTTGAGTCCATTCGCTTGCAGATGGGGCCGAAAATGCATCTTGGTGATGTCACTCACCGTACCGTTCCGAAAATGACATTACTGGCAGAGCCGCGCAACGGTGGCGCTATCTCCAGCCGTACATTTATTCCACATCGTTGCCACGCATCCGTCGGTGTATTGGGCGCGGTAAGTATTGCAACTGCCTGTCTTATTCCCAACACCGTAGCTGAGGAAGTAGCGCGAATCAGCGATACCCCATCACAGCGCGTCAGTGTTGAACATCCCACTGGAGAATTCAGCGTGTTGTTGCAGCTTGAAGGGCAACATATTGCGGGTTGCGGTCTGCTGCGTACTGCCCGGCTGATTTTTGAAGGGCAAGTCGCTATCTCAGGCACAATCTGGCCTCAGGGCATGTAATAAGGAAAACAGTATGGCGAACATCACAGTTATTGGTTTCGGTGAAGCAGGAACGATTTTCGCCAGCGAACTGGTGAAAAACCACCATGTGACAGTATGGGACACTAAATTCATTGGTGATGCAGGCGAAGCGATGCGTAATAAAGCCCGTATCTGTGGTGTACACGCAGCGGGTTCCCTGGCCGAAGCACTGGAAAATGCTGAGTGGATTTTCTCCCTGGTGACGGCGGGAAATTCGCTCAATCTGGTGCTTGAATGCCAGCCATTACTACACGAGGGGCAATCTTTTCTGGATTGTAATTCTGTTGCGCCGGGCACAAAGCGGCAGGCTGCCGAATGTTGTCTTGGGCGAGCAAACTATGTCGATGTGGCAG
The DNA here is from genome assembly GCF_001654865.1 of Buttiauxella noackiae ATCC 51607. Classification (GTDB taxonomy): domain Bacteria; phylum Pseudomonadota; class Gammaproteobacteria; order Enterobacterales; family Enterobacteriaceae; genus Buttiauxella; species Buttiauxella noackiae. Next base: position 21,852 of record NZ_LXEO01000013.1, read on the forward strand.
TGATGGCACCTGTTCCACCGAAACGCGCCGCGACACCCCTGCTGATTGGCGGTGAAACTGGGCTACAAGCCGTACAGTTTTTACAACAATCAGGGCTCAATGCAAGCTTTGGCAGCAATCAAGTTGGTGATGTATCAGCGATTAAAATGTGCCGCAGTGTGATGATAAAAGGGCTGGAGGCATTAACCACTGAATGCCTTCTTGCAGCTAGACATTACGGCGTCGAAGACGAGGTATTAGCCTCGCTGCATGCCAGCTTTCCTTCGCTGGGCTGGGACGGAGATTTCCCACACTACATGATAAGCCGGGTGGCAGAACATGGTGTTCGCCGAGCAGAGGAAATGCGAGAAGTGATGAAAATGATAGAAGACGCGGGTCTTCCAGCCAGTATGTGCATTGGCACAATCGCCACGCAGCAGAGGTTACCAGAAAGAATGACACAACTCGGGGTCGTATGGGAAACCCTTCAACCTTTTGACTGGAAACAAACTGCAGATGATTTGTTCCTGCGTCGTTAATCAGGGAGGGGGCGAGCTTCGGCAAGTTTGAGCGTCGAGTACTCGCCCAAGGCAAACATGCTGGATTTACCGTTGAGTTTAAACCGAGAGCCCATGCCTTTTTGCGATTGGGTTTCACTTCTGGATAGAGACCGTTGAAATCATTGAGCCTATAGAGTTTTTCTTTCGGCTTAGCAGTGCGGCATTGCGTATCGGTGAGCATAACTATACCGTTATTGTTCTCACTTAAAATGAAGATGGAAGAATGGTGTACTTATCCATGTACTCATTGTTGACTGCTTTGTTAAGAGATGAGTTGCGCCTTAATAAAATAAAAAATCCACGCAATAGCGTGGATTCTATGATGTTTGTCAGTTCTCACAAAATCTAAGAAATCTCGTGAGACAACAAAACTTTTTTAGACGTTGAACAGGAAGTTCATTACATCGCCATCTTTAACGATGTAATCTTTGCCTTCTGCACGCATCTTGCCTGCTTCTTTCGCACCTTGTTCACCTTTGTAGGTGATGAAGTCTTCAAACGCGATAGTCTGGGCACGGATGAAGCCTTTCTCAAAGTCAGTATGGATTTTACCTGCAGCTTGTGGCGCAGTTGCACCAACAGGGATAGTCCACGCACGCACTTCCTTCACACCAGCAGTGAAATAAGTTTGCAAGTTCAGCAGCTCGTAACCTGCGCGAATAACGCGGTTCAGACCTGGTTCTTCCAGACCCATTTCTGCCATAAACTCTTCACGGTCAGCATCGTCGAGCTCAGCAATATCAGACTCAACTGCTGCACATACAGCAACAACAACTGAACCTTCGGCGGCGGCAATTTCACGCACTTTGTCGAGGTATGGGTTGTTTTCGTAACCGTCTTCGTTGACGTTTGCGATGTACATAGTTGGTTTCAGCGTCAGGAAGCTCAGGTATTTAATAGCTGCTTTGTCCTCGTCGGTCAGAGGAAGCGCACGCAACATACCGGCGTTCTCGAGCTGTGGCAGACATTTCTCCAGCGCAGCCAGTTCAGCTTTTGCGTCTTTATCGCCGCCTTTAGCTTTCTTTTGCACACGATGGATTGCACGTTCGCAGGTATCGAGGTCAGATAGTGCCAGTTCGGTATTGATAACCTCGATATCGTCAGCAGGGTCGACTTTGTTATTTACGTGAATGATGTTGTCGTTTTCAAAACAACGCACCACGTGGCCAATGGCTTCGGTTTCACGAATGTTGGTCAGGAACTGGTTACCCAGGCCTTCGCCTTTCGATGCGCCTTTTACCAGGCCGGCGATATCGACGAATTCCATAGTGGTAGGCAAGATGCGCTGTGGTTTAACAATTTCGGCCAGTTTATCCAGACGTGGGTCCGGCATTGGTACCACACCAGTGTTCGGCTCAATAGTACAGAATGGGAAGTTTGCTGCTTCGATTCCCGCTTTAGTGAGCGCGTTGAACAGGGTTGATTTACCAACGTTCGGCAAGCCGACGATACCGCATTTGAATCCCATGGTTTATTTTACCTTAATTACTTGATATTCAATGAGTTGATGTCGTCTCATTGATAAAATGATCATAACTTCCCACATTATACACGCAAACGGCATATAACGGGCGCAGAAATCCTCGTTGCCCGCAGTTCAGGCTAGGATTGTGCCTTAAAGGTATGCAGTCGGTTAGTAGCTTTAGTTAAACCTTCCTTTAACCAAACTTCCGTACAACGTGCCGCTTCATCTACTGCATCGTCAATCAGCTTCTGTTCGCTGAGTGGTGGTTTACCTAATACAAATCCGACAACTTTGTTTTTATCACCCGGATGGCCAATTCCGATACGTAAGCGGTGAAAGTTTGGGTTATTACCCAATTTGCTAATGATGTCTTTCAGACCATTGTGACCGCCGTGGCCGCCACCAAGCTTAAATTTTGCAACGCCTGGCGGGAGATCCAACTCATCATGTGCGACCAGGATTTCATCGGGAGCAATACGGAAAAATGTGGCCATTGCGCCAACAGCTTTGCCGCTAAGGTTCATAAACGTGGTTGGGACTAACAGGCGAACATCCTTTCCGGCAAGGTTTATGCGCGCTGTGTAACCGAAGAATTTACTCTCTTCTTTAAGCGACTGGTTGTGGCGCTGAGCGAGCAAATCCATATACCAGGCACCAGCGTTATGGCGGGTCGCCGCATATTCCGCACCTGGGTTTGCCAGGCCAACTATTAATTTAATACTCACGTTTAATTTCCTGAAAACAGACCAGAGCCGCGTAGTTTACTGTGCTCAAGGCGCGATGACAAAGAGCGAATGTGTCATCTATACCCGTCATACTTCAAGTTGCTGATGCGTTGGCTGCTCACCTTCGCCCTAGTCACATAGTTATCTGTGCTCCAGGGACTCACGCGCTTGCCGCCTTACCACTACTCGAATTATTTGGGGTATGTTTATTTATTGAATAGTTCATAGAGTGAATCATTAGAATTTGATGCTATTCAGCGAGTTATTTGTAAACTTTTGTAGTTTTTTCATTCGTTATTGTGACCGCTAACGCACATCATCCGAAGCGGTGTTGTCTATACTTTACACACAAGGAGTGGGGATTTCCCCCGCCGACCCGCGAACACCCGGAGGTGACATATGAAACGCAAAAACGCTTCATTACTCGGCAATATTTTCATGGGGTTGGGGCTTGTCGTTATGGTGGGTGGTGTTGGTTATTCCATTTTAAACCAACTCCCTCAATTCAACTTCCCGCAATACTTTGCCCACGGCGCGGTTTTAAGCATTTTTGTTGGTGCGGTTCTTTGGCTGGCGGGTGCTCGTGTAGGCGGACATGAACAAGTTGGTGACCGTTATTGGTGGGTTCGCCACTTTGATAAACGTTGCCGCCGTGACGATAATCATCGCCACAGCTAAAAAGTCTGGAAGTGAAAACGGTTCTGCTTAAGAACCGTTTTTTTTGGCAAAAAAGTTTACTCAGCCAAAGCCGCATGAATATCCGGGAAGAAAGCAAGTCGACCTGGAATCGGCTGAACACCAGCTCGTGCCAGTGTTTTAAGAGGCTGAAACTCCAGATTCGTCACCCGCAATTCGCAACCATCCGGCAGTTTTTCTACAAAGCGTTGAAACGCATCGAGGCCGCCTGCATCAAGCACCGGTACGGCATCCCATTGGAGAATGATCAGCTGGTTATTTTCAACTCGTTGGGCGAGGTCATTGAATAATCCTTCGGCTGCGGCAAAAAACAGTGGGCCTGTTACACGCAGCGCTAACACGCCCTCCGGTGTATGGATATTCACAGGGGCGAGTCGCGTCATACGCGCAACACGGCGCATGAATAGCAGTGATGCCAGTACAATCCCAACACTAATGGCAATGACCATATCGAACAGCACCGTCAACGACATACAGATAAGCATTACCACGATGTCATCTTTTGGTGCCCGTCTAAGCAGGCTCAGCACCTTATGCGCTTCACTCATATTCCATGCAACCATCAGCAGAAGAGCTGCCATGGCGGAGAGTGGTAGCCATGATAGTAATGGGGCAAGCACCAGCAATGCCATAATCACCAACAGCGCGTGAATAACCGCGGCAACAGGTGATGTTGCACCTGCGCGCACGTTTGCCGCCGAACGCGCAATCGCCGCCGTTGCCGTAATACCGCCGAAGAATGGCGCAATAATATTGCCCAGCCCCTGGCCAATCAGTTCACTGTTGGCGTTATGTTTAGTGCCGGTCATGCCATCTAACACTACGGCACACAACAGCGATTCAATCGCGCCGAGCATCGCCATGGAAAATGCAGCAGGGAGAAGGGTACTAAGTGAATCCCAACTGAGCGTAAAGTTCGAGTCAGGGATGTTCCAGGGCAGCATCAATTGCGGCAGTAATTGCGGTATGCCGTTGCCTTGTGTGCCATCAGCCAGGACATAGTGGAAACGAGAGCCGATGGTTGCCACATCGAAACCTGCGGCATGGACAACAGCCATTACCGCACAGCCTGCCAAAAGTGCGGGTAAATGGCCCGGCAAACGGATACCCAGACGCGGCCAAAGAATCAATACTGCGAGCGTTACCACACCTATCGCTGCATCACCGAGATTAAGAGTGGGCATCGCCATGGCTAACTCCGCCACTTTATTGAGGTAATGTTCCGGCACGTGTTCCAGCGTCAGACCAAAGAAATCCTTTACCTGCATAGTGGCGATGGTGATCCCAATTCCGGAAGTAAAACCGAGCGTCACAGAAAGTGGGATGTATTCAATAAGACGGCCAAATCTCGCCAGCCCAAATAAAATCAGAAACACGCCAGACATCAGCGTGGCAATCAGCAAACCGGCAAGGCCAAACTGCTGAGCGACCGGATAGAGGATAACAACGAAAGCCGCTGTCGGCCCCGAAACGCTGAATCGTGAGCCACCGCTTAACGCGATAACAATTCCGGCAATAGCCGAGGTATATAGACCATACTGTGGGGCAACACCGCTGCCGATAGCCAGAGCCATCGCGAGTGGGATGGCAATAATCCCAACGGTAATGCCGGCAATAATATCGCGACTAAAACGGGAGACTGTGTATTTCTCGCGCCAACAAGCGTCTACCAGAGCGCGGAAAGGTAATACAGAAGAAGATACGTTTTTCACTTTGATTCCATCCGTGAGCGCATCATCTGTCATTTCTGGGGGGGCATGGCAGGTGAAGGAGGCATTTTCTAAACAAATAGGTGCTGTAAAAAGAAAAAACCCGCCGCAGCGGGTTTTTTAATGCGAGTTCGATTAGTGCTCGAACATCGCAGAGATTGATTCTTCATTGCTGATACGGCGAATTGCTTCAGCCAGCATACCGGACAGAGTCAGGGTGCGGACGTTTGGCAGCGCTTTGATTTCGTCAGACAGTGGGATGGTGTCACATACGATAACTTCGTCGATAACGGAGTTACGCAGGTTGTGGACCGCATTGCCGGAGAAAATCGGGTGAGTTGCATATGCAAACACACGTTTAGCACCACGTTCTTTCAGCGCTTCAGCTGCTTTGCACAGAGTGCCGCCGGTATCGATCATATCGTCTACCAGTACGCAATCACGGCCAGATACATCACCGATGATATGCATAACCTGAGAAACGTTAGCGCGAGGACGACGTTTGTCGATGATAGCCATGTCGGTATCGTTGAGCAGTTTTGCGATAGCACGAGCACGCACAACGCCACCGATATCTGGAGAAACCACGATTGGGTTTTCCAGGCCGATTTGCAGCATATCTTCAAGCAGGATTGGGCTACCGAAAACGTTATCTACAGGTACATCGAAGAATCCCTGAATCTGTTCTGCGTGCAAGTCCACGGTAAGAACACGGTCAACCCCAACACTTGAGAGGAAGTCAGCAACCACTTTCGCGGTGATTGGCACACGGGCAGAACGCACACGGCGATCCTGACGAGCATAACCAAAGTAAGGGATAACAGCAGTGATACGACCTGCAGAAGCACGGCGCAGGGCGTCTACCATAACAACCAATTCCATCAGGTTGTCATTCGTTGGTGCACAGGTGGACTGGATGATGAAAATATCACCACCGCGTACATTTTCGTTGATTTGTACGCTTACTTCTCCGTCGCTAAAACGACCGACGGCGGCGTCACCAAGGGAGGTGTACAGGCGGTTGGCAATACGTTGTGCTAGTTCCGGGGTGGCGTTACCAGCAAAAAGCTTCATATCAGGCACGAGAAAAACCTCAGGCATGCGTCCAGTGGCGGATGGTGTTACCGCAGCTTATGCGGGCGGGGTAACGCCATCCAGGCGGTGTATAAAGAGCTTGATGCAACGTCTGAAACAAGGTGACGTTGTCACCAATACTCAGCTTGCCCGGATATGGCCTGATGCAGCGGGGAGACATTAACGCCTCGCGCAACAAACCCATGCAGCCATTCCGGGGCTTGCTTAAGCACCTGGCGGGCAGCGTCCTCGGTGTCAAATTCAGAAAACACACAAGCGCCGGTGCCGGTCAGGCGCGACGGCGCGTATTCTAACAGCCAGGAAAGCAGCTCATCAACCTTACGAAAACGTTTTCTTGCGATAACCTCACAATCATTACCAAATTCACAATTTAATAACGTGTCAATTGATCTGATCGGGGTGTTTCGTGGTAGCTCCGGATCTTTAAAAATGACCGGTGTGGGAATACTGACTCCGGGATGTGCAACAAGGTACCATTTTTCCGCTGGTGAAACCGGCGTAAGCTTCTCACCAACACCCTCTGCGAAAGCGGCAAAGCCACGGACAAATACCGGCACGTCAGCACCGAGAGTCACCCCCAGGGCAGCCAGCTGATCTTCAGTCAGGCCGGTGTTCCAGATATGGTTAAGCGCTACCAGAACTGTTGCCGCATTTGAAGAACCACCACCCAAACCGCCACCCATTGGTAGCTGTTTTTCAACGCTGATATCGGCTCCAGCACCTTGCGGCAATGAACCCATCAGCAATGCTCTGTCTTGCAATAATCGGGCGGCCCGGACAATCAAATTTTCTTCATCTGGCACACCTTCAATCGGTGTCGCAAGACGAATTTGACCATCGTTTCTCGGCTCGATGGTGATTGTGTCGCCATAATCGAGGAACTGAAATAAAGTTTGTAAATTATGATAGCCGTCCTCACGACGACCCGTGATATACAAAAAAAGATTCAGTTTTGCCGGTGATGGCCAACGCTTTCTCATTATTTAACCGTCCAGCTGTCCATTTTGAGTTTGATGCGTTGATCCCCTTCGCGCAGTTCCATATTTGACGGCAGGGCAGGTTTCACTGAGTCGTCATAATCACTGTAAACCACTTTCCAGGTTTTACCGTCTTGCGTGTAGTTGATTTCGCTCAGACGATACTCCGAGTCGATTTTATAGTCGGTCGCCTCGCCTGGCAGGCCGAGGATCCATTGGCGCAGGCTGTTTAGCGGGATTGGCATACCGGTCAATTTACCAATCATCTCTTCGGCGTTATCAGCAACGTATTTTTTACCATTACGGTCAGTCAGTTGCACCACGCCAGGTTGCGCATTCAATTCAAGCTCAGTACTGCCCAGTGGGTTAGTCAGCAGCAAGCGATAGCGTTCTGGCGTAGTTTGTTGCCAGTTAAAACGCGCATATACTTTTTGCCTATCGGAAAGATAAGCAAAAGCACCACGCGTCTGATATTGGGTGATTTTTTGTACTTGTTGCTGGTGTTGTAACCATTGCGGAGAGTCAGGACTTTTTGCCGGACCGCTTGGTTGATGAACAGAACAAGCAGCCAAAACAAGGCTTGCCAGTGGCGCAAGGCGCAGCAGACGGGCTTTCGTCATAAACATAGTGGCAGCGGATCCTTCTCATTAATTTTAGTTGTTAACTGTTTATGCTAGCGGTGGCAAGCGAGGTCGTCTACGTTCAAGTTGTCTTAAATCATTAATTGCGGTGATACCCCCCAAGGGGGGGCTCCCTTTTATTGACTGCGCGCATCCTGTATGATGCGCCGAGTTAATCCTTATCAACATCGGTATTACTCACAGCCGCTCAATGACCCTTTTAGCTCTTGGCATCAACCACAAAACAGCTCCAGTGTCGTTGCGAGAACGTGTTACGTTTTCGCCGGATACACTCGACCAGGCGTTGAACAGCCTGCTTAACCAGCCAATGGTACAGGGTGGGGTGGTGCTGTCGACGTGTAACCGTACCGAGCTATATCTGAGTGTTGAAGAACAGGAAAACCTCCACGAACAACTGGTGCGTTGGCTTTGTAACTACCACAACCTTGACGAAGAGGAAGTGCGTAAAAGCCTTTACTGGCATCACGATAATGAAGCGGTAACGCATTTAATGCGCGTTGCCAGCGGTCTTGACTCCCTGGTGCTCGGCGAGCCGCAAATCTTAGGGCAGGTCAAAAAAGCCTTCGCAGACTCCCAGAAAGGACATTCGCTTTCCAACGAACTGGAGCGCATGTTCCAGAAATCCTTCTCGGTTGCCAAGCGCGTACGAACCGAAACTGAGATCGGTGCGAGTGCTGTGTCCGTAGCCTTCGCGGCCTGTACCCTGGCACGCCAAATCTTTGAATCCTTATCGACCGTTACTGTTCTACTGGTCGGTGCGGGTGAAACAATTGAACTGGCCGCACGGCACTTGCGCGAACACAATGTCCAGAAGATGATCATCGCAAACCGCACGCGTGAGCGCGCTCAGGTGCTGGCAGACGAAGTTGGTGCAGAGGTTATTAGTCTGAGTGACATCGATTCCCGGTTACAGGAGGCTGATATTATTATCAGCTCCACCGCCAGCCCGTTGCCTATTATTGGCAAAGGGATGGTAGAACGAGCCTTGAAAGCTCGCCGTAACCAGCCGCTTTTATTAGTTGATATTGCCGTACCACGCGACGTAGAGCCTGAAGTCGGCAAACTCCCGAACGCCTATCTCTACAGCGTTGATGACTTGCAAGCGATCATCCAAAGCAATCTTGCACAGCGCAAAGCTGCCGCAGTTGAAGCTGAAACTATCGTTGAGCAGGAATGCAGTGAATTTATGGCCTGGTTGCGCGCTCAAAGCGCCACAGAGACCATCCGCGAATATCGCAGTCAGGCTGAACAAGTTCGTGATGACCTGGCTGCCAGGGCTATCGCTGCTCTTCAACAGGGTGCCGATGCCGAAACCGTTCTCCAGGATCTGGCGTGGAAATTAACTAATCGCCTGATCCATGCACCAACCAAATCGCTTACGCAGGCTGCCCGTGACGGGGATGAAGAACGCCTGCAGATTCTGCGCAACAGCCTCGGGCTGGATTAGCAAATAAACTCTTATTACAAGGTGAAACACCGCCCATGAAGTCTTCTATCGTTGCCAAACTAGAAGCCCTGCAAGAGCGCCATGAAGAAGTTCAGGCGCTTCTTGGAGATGCATCCACCATAGCCGACCAGGACCGTTTTCGCGCTTTGTCCCGCGAATACGCCCAGTTAAGCGACGTTTCCCGTTGCTTCCTGCAATGGCGCCAGATTCAGGAAGATATTGAAACCGCACAAAGCATGCTCGACGACCCAGAAATGCGCGAAATGGCGCAAGAAGAGTTAAATCAGGCCAAAAGCGACAGCGAAGAATTAGAACAACAACTGCAAGTGTTGTTGTTGCCAAAAGACCCGGATGACGAGCGTAACGCATTTGTTGAAGTGCGCGCAGGTACGGGTGGTGATGAAGCGGCAATCTTTGCTGGTGACTTGTTCCGCATGTACAGCCGTTACGCGGAGTCGCGTCGCTGGAAAGTCGAAATTCTTAGTGCCAACGAAGGTGAGCACGGCGGCTTCAAAGAAGTGATCGCCAAAATCAGCGGTGACGGTGTGTATGGTCGCCTGAAATTTGAGTCCGGTGGCCATCGCGTACAACGTGTTCCTGCGACAGAATCCCAGGGGCGTATTCATACTTCAGCGTGTACCGTTGCAGTAATGCCAGAGATTCCTGAAGCGGAACTACCAGATATCAACCCTGGTGATTTACGTATCGACACCTTCCGCTCCTCGGGTGCGGGCGGCCAGCACGTTAACACCACCGATTCTGCAATCCGTATCACCCACTTGCCAACAGGCATCGTGGTGGAATGTCAGGACGAACGTTCACAGCATAAAAACAAAGCCAAAGCGCTTTCTGTGTTGGGTTCACGTATCCGTGCGGCTGAAATGGCTAAACGTCAGCAGGAAGAGGCGTCAACGCGTCGTAACCTGCTTGGCAGTGGCGATCGTTCAGACCGTAACCGCACTTATAACTTCCCGCAAGGCCGCGTAACCGACCACCGTATCAACGTGACGTTATATCGTCTTGACGAAGTGATGGAAGGCAAGCTCGACGGACTTATTGAACCTATCGTGCAGGAGTTCCAGGCAGACCAACTAGCGGCGCTGTCTGAGCAGGACTAATGGATTTTCAACACTGGTTAAAACAGGCAATTGCCCAGCTTGAGGATAGTGAAAGCCCGCGTCGTGACGCGGAAATCCTGCTGGGTTTTGTCTGCGGGAAAGCGCGAACCTTCATTCTGGCATTCGGTGAAACCGAATTGACTGTAGAGCAACAGCAACAGCTGGATGTTTTGCTGGCGCGCCGTGTGAAGGGGGAGCCCATCGCGCATCTGGTGGGTGAGCGTGAATTTTGGTCGCTGCCGCTGCGTGTCTCTCCTGTGACGCTCATCCCACGCCCGGATACGGAATGCCTTGTCGAACAAGCCCTCGCCAGAATGCCCACAGCCTCATGTTCCGTGCTGGATTTAGGCACGGGTACAGGAGCAATTGCTCTGGCGATTGCCAGCGAGCGCCCGGATTGTGATGTGACAGCTCTTGATCTGGTCCCTGAGGCAGTAGAACTTGCGCGCGATAATGCGAGCCGCCTCGGAATAACCAATGTTAAGGTCTTGCAAAGCAATTGGTTTAGTGCGCTCAATATCCAACGTTTCTCAGTGATAGTCAGCAACCCGCCTTATATTGACGAGGAAGATCCGCATCTTTCACAGGGTGATGTTCGTTTTGAACCGCGTAGCGCTCTGGTGGCAGATAATCACGGCTTAGCAGATTTACGCGTTCTTGTGGAGTCAGCTCGCAATTTCCTTGAGCCTGGTGGTTGGTTATTGCTCGAACACGGTTGGCTTCAGGCCGCTCAAGTCCGCGAATTATTTACAGAAGCAGGATATACCGAGATACAAAGCTGTCAGGATTACGGTGGTAATGACCGTCTGACAGTAGGACGCTATTTCTAAATAAGGAACTGAGCCAAATGGCAACTTACTTCGCGCTCAAGCATTTGCATATTCTGACGGTCTTCATTTCCGTGACCCTGTTCGTTTTACGCTACTGGTGGCAATACCGTGAATCAGCCATGTCAAACAAGCGCTGGGTGCGCATTGTTCCGCATGTGAATGACACCGTGTTGCTGGTCAGCGGCATCGCTCTTGTGATGATTACGCATTTCTATCCCTTCACGCCACAAGGTGCATGGCTGACTGAGAAGCTATTTGGCGTTATTATCTATATCGTTTTAGGGTTTATCGTGCTGGGTAAGCGCCCACGCAGCCAACAGATTCGGTGGTTTGCCTTTCTGCTGGCCCTGGTGGTGCTTTACATCATCATTAAACTCGCCACCACAAAAATACCATTATTGGGGTAAGTCATGAGGTCGTTAGCCGATTTCGAATTCAATCAGGCGCCGTTATGCGAGGGCATGATCTTAGTCTCGCAACTGATCCGTGATGATTTCCCGGCAGAAGAAGTGCGAGCACAACTGGAAAGCCTGGCGAGCCTTGCGCGTGAAGAGATCTGCGAAGGTCTACACCAGGATGTGCAGCTCGAAAAATTAGTCGAACTGTTTTATGGCACCTGGGGCTTTAAAGACTCCAGTGGCATTTACCGTTTATCCGATGCCTTGTGGCTCGATAACGTATTGACCAAGCGTCAGGGCAGTGCAGTGTCGCTGGGTGCTATTCTACTGTGGATAGCCGACCGTCTTGATATCCCGTTGAATCCGGTCATTTTTCCCACTCAGCTGATTTTACGCGGCGACTGGATGGACGGTGAAATGTGGCTCATCAACCCATTTAACGGTGACACGCTTAATGAACACACGCTGGAAGTGTGGCTGAAGGGTAACGTCGGGCCGACTGCCGAACTGTTCGATGAAGATTTAGATGAAGCAGACAACGCGGAAGTGGTGCGTAAATTACTCGACACCATGAAGTCCGCGCTGATGGAAGAGCGTCAGATGGAGTTGGCACTGCGCACCAGTGAAGCCTTGCTCCAGTTTAACCCGGAAGATCCTTATGAAATTCGCGACCGTGGCTTGATATATGCTCAGCTCGATTGCGAACATGTGGCACTCAACGACCTCAGCTATTTTGTTGAACAGTGCCCGGAAGACCCAATAAGCGAGATGATCAAAGCGCAAATTAACTCTATTTCGCAAAAGCAGATCACTCTGCACTGATGCCAAATTTTTAAATGTTTCCCAACAAGGCGAGATTAAGATGAAACAGAAAGTCGTAAGCATTGGCGATATTAACGTCGCAAACGACCTGCCATTTGTACTGTTTGGCGGCATGAACGTGCTGGAATCACGTGACCTGGCGATGCGTATTTGTGAGCACTATGTCACTGTGACCCAGAAACTGGGCATCCCTTACGTATTCAAAGCGTCTTTCGATAAAGCTAACCGCTCATCCATCAAATCTTATCGTGGTCCAGGCCTCGAAGAAGGGATGAAGATTTTCCAGGAGCTGAAGCAAACTTTCGGTGTGAAAATCATCACTGACGTTCATGAAGCAAGCCAGGCACAACCTGTTGCGGATGTGGTTGATGTGATTCAGTTGCCAGCTTTCCTGGCTCGCCAGACTGACCTGGTTGAAGCGATGGCGAAAACTGGCGCGGTTATCAACGTCAAAAAACCACAGTTTGTAAGCCCTGGCCAAATGGGTAACATCGTTGATAAATTCCACGAAGGTGGCAATGATCAAATCATTCTGTGTGACCGCGGTGCGAACTTCGGTTATGACAACCTGGTTGTCGACATGCTGGGCTTTAGCGTGATGAAACAAGTGTCTAATGGCTCACCGGTTATCTTCGACGTAACTCACGCTCTGCAATGCCGCGACCCGTTTGGCGCAGCATCTGGCGGCCGTCGTGCTCAGGTTGCTGAATTGGCACGTGCGGGTATGGCAACTGGTCTTGCAGGCCTGTTTATCGAAGCGCACCCGGATCCAGATAAAGCACGTTGTGATGGCCCATCAGCACTGCCACTCGCAAAACTCGAGCCGTTCCTTAAGCAAATCAAAGCTATTGATGATTTGGTGAAGAATTTCGAGCCGCTGGATACCAGCAAGTAAGTACGAATTAATGGCGGATGGCGTTGCCATTAGCCACCAAACAAAAAGCCCTTCTCTCACGAGAAGGGCTTTTTTTTATGATATGACCCGTCAGGCAAATATCGTCATCAGATAAGCGGCAAACAGTGCCAGATGCGCGGTGCCGTTGAGCACATTGGTGCGCCCTGTCGAGAACGAAATCTGGCACAACACCAATGACGTCAACATCACGACCAGCTCCGGCATTCCTAAACCAAAGGTCAGGTCGTTGCCCGTTAGCATAGCAATCAGTGTCACAGTTGGAACCGTCAGCGAGATCGTCGCCAGTACAGAGCCGAAGAACAGGTTCATTGCGCGCTGAACCTGATTATTTAGCACCGCTTTTAGCGCCCCTAAACCTTCAGGGGAGAGAATTAACAACGCTATCAGGAAGCCGGTAAATTGCGCAGGCGCATTGAGCGTCGAGAGCAATGACTCCAGTGGTACTGCGTTCATTTTCGTGACGGCAATAACTGCTATCAGATGTACGATCAGCCAAATGGCATGCCAGACGCTACTGTGCGCCGATGGTTTACCATGATGCGGGTCGTCGTCGTCAGCCTCGTCTTCATGTTCGTAAACAAACAGGCTTTGGTGCGTTTTGGTCTGAATCAATAAGAACACGCCATACATTGCAGCAGAAATGGCCGCAGCCATTAATGCCTGCCCGGTACTAAAGTTACCTTCTGGCAATGCAGTCGGAAGCACCAGCACAATGACTGCGAGTGGGAACAAAGCAATTAAGTACTGTTTGATTCCAAACAGATTCATATATTGCGTCGCGAATTTGCGTCCACCTAACAGCAACGAGAAGCCGACCAGACCGCCGGTCACAATCATGATGATGGAGTACAACGTGTCACGCATCAGTGTCGGTGCTGCGTCACCGGTTGCCATTAATGCGGAAATTAAACTTACTTCAAGAATAACAACGGAAAGGCTAAGAATGAGAGAACCGTAAGGTTCACCTAAACGGTGCGCGAGTACGTCTGCGTGACGAACTACGCTAAATGCGCTACTTAAAATGCCCACCAGGGCCAGAATATTGATCCCAATAACCGCTGGAAAAGACTGGCTTCCTCCCCACATCACCAGTACGACCAGCGCTAATACCGGGAAAATGAGCGAACTCTCCTTATGACGGGTTTTCACCGCCTCATGTTGTGTTTTGGTCAAAATGCATCTCCACCTGTGCAGGCATTAAGCTATTTATTGATTATAGTCGGACATTATGTCCCCGTTAAAATAGCAAAGAATAGACGTTTTCTGAAAAAATTTACTCAGTTTTACCGCTTAGGCGGTAATGGCTTTTATGATGAGTAAAAATAGGTGTTTACTCATATTAATCAATATAAAACATAATGATATGTTTTTAATAAACTCAATTATTGATTTTAACTGGCAGGATCGGACCTCATGTTTCACACTTTATATTTACCTGATTCAGGATAACGTAATGCCTTACAAAAGCCGAAATGACCTCCCGGAAAGCGTACAAAATGTCCTTCCCGCTCATGCCCAGGATATCTACAAAGAGGCGTTTAACAGCGCGTGGGATGAGTACAAAGATAAAGAAGACCGGCGGGATGATGCCAGCCGTGAAGAAACCGCCCATAAAGTTGCGTGGGCTGCCGTGAAACACAGTTACCAAAAAGGTGATGATGATAAATGGCATAAGAAAACTTAAACCTTACATAATGTATTGATACTCATCCACAAACATCTCCGCACACTTCAGTATGGCAAGTTAATATGACATTTTTATTGTTTTGTGATCGTCATCAAACTTGCCAGCGTGTCGCTAATTGCTTATGTTCACAGATATACTGCTCTAATAGTAAGCAGTAACTAAAAAGCCCGGAAGGCGCATCTGACGTAGTCACACGGAAGTTTGCAGTGGCGGAGGTGTATGGTGTTAACGCGTGATTTCTTAATAAAAGCAGATTGTAAGACAGCTTTTGGTTCCATTGAGGAATCGCTGTTGTGGACCCCTGAGCAGCGCTCGGCATCACTCGCCGCGACGCTCGCTTGCCGTCCAGATAGCAGTCCCGTATGGATTTTTGGCTATGGTTCTCTGATGTGGAACCCGGCATTCGAATATGAAGAGTCAGCGGCAGGTACACTTGTTGGCTGGCATCGGGCCTTTTGTCTGCGTTTAACTGCAGGGCGTGGAACTGCTTGCCAGCCTGGCCGCATGCTCGCCCTGAAAGAGGGCGGGCGCACTACCGGGCTTGCTTACCGCTTGCCAGAAGCCATTCTTGAAGACGAACTGACGCTGGTGTGGAAGCGTGAGATGATCACCGGATGTTATTTGCCTACCTGGTGCAAACTCGAGTTGGATGATAGTCGCGTGGTGAATGCGTTGGTGTTTATTATGGACCCGCGTCATCCACTCTATGAAGCTGATACGCGTGCTGACATTATCGCGCCGCTGATTGCTGCCGCCAGTGGCCCATTGGGCACCAACGCCCAATATTTGTTCTCGCTGGAACAAGAGCTGATAAAGCGGGGTATGCACGATGATTGTCTTGATGAACTGGTGAGTAAAGTCAGAGACTGGTTACAACCTAAAGGTGAGGATGGGGAGTTTCAGCCCGGTTTTGCCTGACCATTCCTGAACCTCATCCCGTAAAAAAGTAGCCCTCATACAGAGGGCCGGGATGAGGTTTTTATGCTGCTACATAACTGATTGAGTGCTCAAGCGATTTACTGTGGCTATCAATCAACACTTTCCACGTCCCGCTGTACGGCACCGTCAAATAAGCAGACTGCTTATCTTCCACGCTCAAAATATCGGCCTGCGGTTTACCCGCAGAAGTAGTGTCGCTCATCAAATGAATATGGCTTTTGTTTGAACAGTGAACCACCACGGTGTCACCGCCGAAAAGATGCAAACTGGCTTTCACTACTGACATTTTTATACTCCGCTATCACATCAAAGTTAGACATCCATGCGTCGGGTTATCCTTGCAATCAGTGATGCTGCTCACAAATCACACTTTATGCATAACACCAGACCCGAGCTTCAGAAATGCTGACTTTGATCAAAAAATACCATAACGATTAAACAAAAATGCAGATGCACCTGAAACCATTCAGCTGACGGTTTTTTATACGGTTAATTAGCGTCAGGTCATCATTAAATTTGGTTGCTGGCCTCAGTTATAAGCTCGTTTTTTAGAACGTTAAAACCTTATCAGCGCTCAGTGTCCACTCCGCTAATTCCACCAACGTACCAATTTCCACGCCATCAGCCAGTGGCAGTGCCGTAATGCCACGCCCATCGGTGCAAGTCTTACACAATTTCACCGGCACATTTTGCGCCGTCAGGATCTCAAGCATCTGTTGGATGTTATATCCCTCAGCCGGTTTCTGACCGCGTAATCCTGCAGTCACGGCATCAGACATCAAAAACAATTTCACTTCTGGCTGAGGCTGCTGGTCGCATAATGCAATCGCCAGACGCAGGCTGTTAAACAAAGATTCGCTGCCGTAAGCAGCCCCATTAGCAATAATCACAATCTTCTGCATTTTCTCTCCTTGCCTTATCAGGCATAACTGTTGTGCGTATCCTACATTGAGTGTTATCCGAAATCAGCAGCCAGGCTGTACGTTACTGAAATCCGGAAATACAGTATGTTATAATTTCCAGATGTTTAGAAAAGCTGTTCCATTCGTCACCCTACCATTAGCACTCCTCAGCATGGGAGGGGCTGCCAGTACCCCGCAGACCTTTATCGAGAAAGCCGAAAACCCATTCGCTCCATCTACCCAACAGCTTCCCGATATGGGCATTGCACCAGAAACCGACGCGGCGGCGCGCAAAATAGCCGCTATGGCGAAGAAATTTGGTGAAGACAGCATGGTCGATAATGGGCTGGATACTGGCGAACAGGCACGTTTATTTGCTTTCGCCCGCTTACGAGATGTATTGGCAGACAAGGTTACCAGCGAAGCCGAATCGTTATTGTCGCCTTGGGGTAAAGCGAACGTTAATCTGCTGGTGGATGAGCATGGCAACTGGAACGGCAGCGGCGCCTCGCTGTTTACGCCTTGGGAAGACAACAACCGTTATCTTACCTGGAGCCAGGTGGGTTTTACTCAGCAGGATAGCGGTGCGGTTGGCAATATCGGCGCCGGGCAGCGTTGGGTCGCGGGGCAATGGTTGCTAGGTTATAACGCTTTTTATGATCAGCAACTGGCTAATAATCTTCAGCGTGCCGGATTCGGCGCTGAAGCCTGGGGTGAATATTTGCGCCTGTCTGCGAACTATTATCAGCCTTTATCTGGCTGGCAATCAGGAAACAGCGAAACGCTGGAGCAGCGCCTGGCACGTGGCTATGACGTGACGGCACAGGCATGGTTGCCGTTTTATCGCCATATCAATACCAGCGTTAGCCTTGAGCAATATTTTGGTCAAAGCGTTGATTTATTCGATAGCGGTACCGGTTATCGCAACCCCGTTGCGGTAACGATGGGCTTAAATTACACGCCAATTCCGTTGCTAACGTTAACCGCGCAGCATAAGCAGGGCGAAAGCGGCGTTTCGCAAGATAACCTTGGCTTCAAAGTCAATTATCGCTTTGGCGTTCCGGTGGAAAAACAACTTTCTGCGGCGGAAGTCGCGACCACCAGTTCACTGCGCGGTAGCCGTTATGACAATGTGGAACGTGATTCCCTGCCGGTGGTGGAATATCGCCAGAAGAAAACGTTGTCGGCATTTTTAGCCACGCCGCCCTGGGAATTACGCAGCGGTGAAACGGTGGAGCTTAAGCTCCAGATCCGCGCCAGTCACAATATTCGCAGCGTGACCTGGCAGGGCGATACTCATGCGCTCAGTCTAACGCCACCAGCGGATAACCGTGATACCAGAGGCTGGAGCATGATTATGCCAGCCTGGAACAATGAAGGACCAAACGAGTATCGTCTGTCGGCAGTTATCGAAGATGATAAAGGCCAGAAGGTAACATCTAACTGGATTACGTTGAAACTGGCGGAGCCTTTAGTTATCAGCCCTGCAGAAGATCCGCGTTACGAGTTAATAGGGGAATAAACGCTGATGTCGGATGACGCTTGCGCTTATCCGATCTACGATTTGACTCGGTTTTGTAGGGTGGATAAGCGCTTGCGTGTCATCCACCATCGTCCTCGTGGCTAGCTTAAAATATACGATCCTGATGTACCCACACTGCTGCTTCAACACGGGATTTCAACTTCATCTTCTTCAGCAAATGCTTAACGTGTACTTTCACCGTGCTTTCGGTGATATCCAGGCGGCGAGCAATCATTTTATTCGGCAAACCCTGGGCGATATGTTTGAGAATATCGCGTTCGCGAGGCGTCAGCAGATTTACGTCCCGATCGGAGGTAGCGCGGTTGGCTCGTAGACTTGCCGCCAGCACTGGCGTTAGCGCTTCGCTCAGCACCATCTCACCGGCTGCTGCTTGTTGCAGCGCTTTGAGCAAATCTTCGGGTTCCATATCTTTTAACAGATAGCCGTCAGCCCCTCTTTTCAGGGCGGTCACTACATCTTCTTCATGATTGGAAACGCTGAACACAACGATGCGGCCTGACAATGGTTTCTCACGCAGGCAATCGAGTGTTTCCAGACCATTCATGCCCGGCATATTCAAATCCAGCAGAATTAAATCCGGGTCGAGTTCTTCAGCAAGTTGCACACCTTGCTCTCCGTTGCCAGCTTCACCAACGACCGCTAGTTCGGGGGCCATACTGATGAGCTGCTTAACGCCAGTGCGCAGCATGGGATGATCGTCGATCAACAAAATGGTCGAGGCTTCCGGGTTATTCATGATCTGCTCCTGTAGTTATTTCGGGGATAAAGCTGACGATAACCTGAGTGCCTCCGCCTGGGCGCGCACCTACCTGGCAATCACCTTTCAGGCTTTGCGAACGATCTCGCATAATAATTAATCCGTAATGATTACGGCGGTCACCATTGTCGGGAATACCCCGACCGTTATCCCATATGGTTAAGGTAATTTGGTTTTCATGGTAGATCACGCTGACTCCACATGCGGTCGCATCGGCGTGTTTCAGGCTGTTATTAAGCGCTTCACGGGTGATTTGCACCAAATGAATCGCCTGATGTGACGGCACAAGGCGCGGTGGCAACTGGTAATCAAGATTTACCGGGAAGCCCAGCTTTTCACTGAATTCGCAGCAGCTTGCTTCAAGTGCCGGGCGCAGCCCTGGTTCGGTTAATTGCAGTCGGAAGGTGGTCAGTAACTCCCGTAATTGCCGCCATGAGGTGTTCAGTTCGCTGCGCATCTGGCCAAGTAGCGTCTGCATTTCGGCAGGTAAAGCCTCGCCCTGCATTTGCAGGCAGCTAACCTGCATTTTCAGGCAGGAGAGCGATTGTGCAATGGAGTCGTGCAGTTCACGGGCAATTGCGGAACGCTCTTCCATCACCACAAGTTGCTGCTGGCGTTCGTACTGTCGCTCAAGCGCCAGAGTGGCGGTCAACTGCTCCATCAGCGTTAAAATCAACTGCTGCTGATCGTGCGTCAGGCTGCTGCCAACCGGTAATTGCGCAAGTACCAGGCCATATTGAATGTGGTTGTCGGTCAAACGCCACTTTTGAGTGGTGGTCTCGCAAGGCTCTAACACCGGCCCGCGTGGGCAAAGGTCACAACCCAGGGCTTCGCAACTGCTGTCAGGTTGATAGGTAAATTCTTCGTAATTCTCTTCGTCTTCATATTCATAGACGCGCAGCTCGATATTCCGCAGCGGTGTTAAATGCTGTAATTCGCTAAGTACTGGAGACAGACGCTTGCAGAGTGGCGCCTGCGAATGCAGACGACGGTTAGCCTGATAAAGAAACGACAGTATCTGGTTTTTCTGCTCAAGCCCGGCGGTTTTCTCGCGCACGCGCTGCTCAAGACTTGCGTAGCTGCCAGCCAGTTCCGAAGACATGCTGTTCAATGAAAGGCCCAGCGTGGCCATTTCGTTACCACCGGGAATATTCACACGATGGGTAAAATCCCGGTGACCAATAGCCCGCGACATCGCTAATAATTGCCGCCATGGACGTAAAAGCCGTTTACGTAGCCAGATGACGGTAAAAATAATCAGCAAGCCCATTACAGCCGCCATACCCAGTTGTAGCTGGATAACTCGGTGCAGACGAGCTTCAGTGGTGTGATCAAAAATGGTCACCAGTTGATCAATGCGCGAGACGAAACTGGCGACGTGGGGCTGAACCTGGTCGGGATTTTGCGCTTGACGCAGCGCGGGCCCTAACTCTTCACGCCAATATTTTTGTAGTGCGGCGAGCTTTTCTTGCTGCCCATCCCGCAGCGCGGCGACCTGCAGATCTTCGCTCCAGGCGGTTTTTTCCATCTCCTCGAATAGCGCATTGTCTTTTTCGCTAAGCGGGATAGCGGCCAGCAGGCGGTAGCTTTGCATGCGCATAGAACCGGCTTTATTGATAGCGTGCGCATTGCCCAGAATGCCTTGCCCCAGCCAACCTGCGAGACTCATTCCCGCGACACCCAGCAACGCCAACACAAGCACAATTAATGCCAGTTGGTTAAACAGAGTGAGAGGGGATAGCAGGCGCTTTAATATTGACAAGTGAACTCCGGGGCGATGGAAAGCCAGGGCGGTATTCTCAGACATACCCTGGAGTATACCCATACCCCTTAGGGATTACCTACAAATTGCCAGAGGTGGCATGTCGTCGTGTAAGACCTCAAATACCTGTTATCAGCCATGTGAAAAGTCAGACAATTTTCCTTTTTTAATCTTACCCACAAAGAGTGATGGTGATTTTTTAAGCGCTATTCAGATGGCTTATCCCTTGATTCACATCAACTTTTATTCGCCATTAGCACCTAATGTGGCGGCCATTACTCTCACTCTTTATGAGGTGTTTATGTCTCAGTCTCCCGCGAATAGCCAGAAAACGGGATCGCTTATTACCGAATGGCGTCCAGAAGAGCCTGCGTTTTGGCAAACTAAAGGTCACCCGATTGCCCGTCGCAACTTATGGATTTCCGTTCCTTGCTTGCTGTTAGCGTTCTGCGTATGGATGTTGTTTAGTGCGGTTGCGGTGAACCTGAATAAAGTGGGTTTTAACTTCACCACCGACCAGCTCTTTATGTTGACTGCACTGCCGTCAGTTTCTGGTGCCTTGCTGCGCGTCCCGTATGCCTTCATGGTGCCGGTATTCGGCGGCCGCCGCTGGACGGCGTTCAGCACCGGGATTTTGATTATTCCATGCGTGTGGTTAGGCTTTGCTGTGCAAGACCCAACTACGCCGTTTAGCGTGTTCATCACCATTGCTTTGCTGTGTGGTTTTGCAGGGGCAAATTTTGCATCCAGCATGGCGAACATCAGCTTCTTCTTCCCGAAATCAAAACAGGGCGGGGCGCTGGGTCTTAACGGTGGTCTGGGTAACCTGGGTGTGAGCGTAATGCAATTACTTGCTCCGCTGGCGATTTCGCTTTCCATGTTCGCCGTATTTGGTGGTACGGGCGTTGAGCAAGCAGATGGCTCCATGCTGTTCCTGGAAAACGCGGCGTGGGTGTGGGTACCGTTCCTGGCGATTCTGACCATTGCGGCCTGGTTTGGCATGAACGATTTGGCCACATCTAAAGCGTCTTTAAAAGCGCAGTTGCCGGTACTAAAACGCGTTCACCTGTGGATTATGGGGCTGCTTTACCTGGCAACATTTGGCTCGTTTATCGGCTTTTCTGCCGGTTTCGCGATGCTGGCTAAAACTCAGTTCCCGGATGTGAATATTCTGCATTTCGCCTTCTTCGGCCCGCTGATTGGTGCGCTGGCACGTTCTGCGGGTGGGGCGATTTCTGACCGCTGGGGCGGGACGCGTGTTTCACTGTATAACTTCATCGTGATGGCGGTATTTAGCGCATTGCTGTTTACCACGCTGCCACACAACGGCGTCGGTGGTAATTTCATCGCGTTCTTCGGCGTGTTCCTGATGCTGTTCCTGACGTCAGGCCTGGGAAGTGGTTCTACCTTCCAGATGATCTCTGTGATTTTCCGAAAATTGACTATGGACCGCGTGAAAGCGCAGGGTGGGAGCGAAGAGCAGGCGCTGCGTGAAGCGGCTACTGATACCGCTGCTGCATTGGGCTTTATCTCAGCGATCGGTGCGATTGGCGGCTTCTTTATTCCGAAAGCATTTGGGACTTCATTGGCACTGACTGGCTCCCCAGCGGACGCTATGAAAGTCTTCCTCGTCTTTTACATTATTTGTGTGGTGATTACCTGGGCCGTGTATGGCCGCAAATCAGCACAGTAACCTTTTGACCTTTTGGTTATCCCTTGCGCGGCTTCGGTCGCGCTTTTTTTTACGCCAAATTTGTGTGGAGCAAGGCTCTAAAAGGAGCACTTACCCCTTAATACCCGCAGGGTGGATTTACTACTCCTTGCCTACAAAAACAGACTATTTAACACGTTAAATATCAATAATTTAAATATAATTCAGCGAATGCCACTTTGGTGGTATGTCTGCCATTTTGGGGCTTAACATCCTTATCCTCAGTTGATCGTTATCAATTATCCCGCCATATGAGCGAGTTACCGTGCCCGCAATTCAGCAATGTCGTATCAATAAGATAGAGCCTCAAGGCTCCACATCAGGAGAACCCCGATGAGCAAATTTCTTGACCGGTTTCGTTACTTCAAACAGAAGGGCGAAACTTTTGCCAATGGACATGGCCAACTGCTCGATACCAATCGTGATTGGGAAGAAGGCTATCGTCAGCGCTGGCAGCACGATAAAGTGGTCCGTTCCACGCATGGTGTAAACTGTACGGGCTCCTGTAGCTGGAAGATTTACGTCAAAAGCGGCCTGGTGACCTGGGAAACCCAGCAAACTGACTATCCGCGTACTCGCCCGGATATGCCAAACCACGAGCCACGCGGCTGCCCACGCGGCGCGAGCTACTCCTGGTATCTCTACAGCGCTAACCGCCTGAAATATCCTCTGATGCGTAAGCGTCTGATCAAACTGTGGCGTGAAGCGAAAACCCTGCATAACGATCCGGTTGATGCATGGGCTTCCATCATCAACGATCCCGAAAAAGCGAAAAGCTATAAGCAAGCCCGTGGACGCGGTGGTTTCGTGCGCTCAAGCTGGGCTGAGGTGAATGAGCTGATTGCTGCGGCCAACGTCTTTACCGCAAAAACCTTCGGCCCTGACCGTATCGCCGGCTTCTCTCCGATCCCGGCGATGTCGATGGTTTCCTACGCCTCTGGTGCGCGCTACCTTTCTCTGATTGGTGGAGCTTGCCTGAGCTTCTACGACTGGTATTGCGATCTGCCACCTGCGTCGCCAATGACCTGGGGCGAACAGACTGACGTTCCGGAATCAGCAGACTGGTATAACTCCAGCTATATCATGGCTTGGGGTTCTAACGTTCCACAGACCCGTACGCCAGATGCGCACTTCTTTACTGAAGTTCGTTACAAAGGCACCAAAACCGTTGCGGTAACGCCGGATTACGCTGAAATCGCTAAGCTGTGCGACCAGTGGCTGGCTCCGAAACAAGGTACCGATGCGGCAATGGCGCTGGCGATGGGCCACGTAATGTTGCGTGAGTTCCACCTTGATAACCCAAGCCAATACTTCACCGATTACGTTCGTCGCTATACCGACATGCCAATGCTGGTGATGCTCGAAGAGCGCGACGGCTTCTATGCGGCCGGCCGTATGCTGCGTGCATCTGACCTGGTTGATGGCCTGGGCCAGGAAAATAACCCACAGTGGAAAACCGTTGCACTGGATAACCAGACCGGTGAACCACTGGCACCTAACGGCTCTATCGGTTACCGCTGGGGTGAGAAGGGCAAATGGAACCTGGAGCAGCGTGATGGCACCAGCGGCGAAGAAGCCGAACTGCGCCTGAGCCTGTTGGGCAGCCATGACGATGTCGCTGAAGTCGGTTTCCCTTACTTTGGCGGTGAAAGTTCTGAGCACTTCAACAGCGTTAAACTTGATAACGTGTTGATGCACAAACTGCCGGTTAAACGTATTCAACTGGCTGACGGCACTACTGCGCTGGTTACCACCGTTTATGACCTGACTCTTGCCAACTACGGCCTGGATCGCGGTCTGGGCGACGAAAACTGCGCCACCAGCTACGACGATGTGAAAGCGTATACCCCAGCGTGGGCTGAGCAGATCACCGGCGTTTCTCGCCAGAACATCATCCGCATTGCGCGTGAGTTTGCCGAAAACGCAGATAAAACCCATGGCCGCTCCATGATCATCGTTGGCGCCGGTATGAACCACTGGTTCCACATGGACATGAACTACCGCGGTCTGATCAATATGCTGATCTTCTGCGGTTGTGTAGGTCAGAGCGGCGGCGGCTGGGCACACTATGTGGGCCAGGAAAAACTGCGTCCACAAACTGGCTGGACACCACTGGCGTTCGCATTGGACTGGCAGCGCCCACCGCGCCATATGAACAGCACCTCGTTCTTCTACAACCACTCTAGCCAATGGCGTTATGAGTCGTTGACGGCAGAAGAACTGCTTTCGCCACTGGCGGATAAAACCCGTTATAGCGGCCACCTGATTGACTTCAACGTACGTGCTGAACGTATGGGCTGGTTGCCGTCAGCACCACAGCTGAACACTAACCCGCTGCATATTGCAAAGCAGGCGGAAGCGGCTGGCATGAGCGCAGCTGATTTCACCGCGCAGCAGCTGAAAAGTGGCGATATTCGCTTCGCGGCAGAGCAGCCTGATGCGGGCAACAACCATCCGCGCAACCTGTTTGTCTGGCGTTCAAACCTGCTGGGCTCTTCCGGTAAGGGCCATGAGTACATGCTCAAATATCTGCTCGGTACTGAAAACGGTATCCAGGGTAAAGATTTGGGTAAAGAAGGCGGCGTAATGCCGGAAGAAGTTGAGTGGGTAGATAACGGCCTGGATGGCAAGCTGGATCTGGTGGTGACGCTGGACTTCCGTCTGTCGAGCACCTGCCTGTATTCCGATATCGTGCTGCCAACGGCTACCTGGTATGAAAAAGACGACATGAATACCTCGGATATGCATCCGTTTATTCACCCGTTGTCTGCGGCTGTTGATCCTGCATGGGATTCAAAAAGCGACTGGGAAATCTATAAAGCCATCGCGAAGAAATTCTCCGAAGTGTGCGTAGGCCACTTAGGGAAAGAAACTGACGTGGTAACACTGCCAATTCAGCACGATTCTGCGGCAGAACTGGCTCAGCCGTTTGGCGTAATGGACTGGAAAAAAGGCGAGTGCGACCTGATTCCTGGTAAAACCGCGCCGCACCTGATGGTGGTTGAGCGTGATTACCCGGCGACTTACGAGCGTTTCACCTCGGTTGGGCCACTGATGGAAACCATCGGTAACGGTGGGAAAGGTATTGCCTGGAACACCCAGACCGAAATGGATCTGTTGCGTAAGCTCAACTACACCAAGGCAGACGGCCCGGCGAAAGGCCAGCCGATGATCAACTCGGCTATCGATGCTGCCGAAATGATCCTGACTCTGGCCCCAGAAACTAACGGCCATGTTGCAGTGAAAGCCTGGGCGGCACTGAGCGAATTTACCGGACGCGATCACACGCATCTGGCTCGCCCGAAAGCCGAAGAGAAAATTCGCTTCCGCGATATTCAGGCCCAGCCACGCAAAATCATCTCCAGCCCGACCTGGTCAGGCCTTGAAGATGAACATGTTTCTTACAACGCCTGCTACACCAACGTGCATGAGCTGATTCCATGGCGCACGCTGTCTGGCCGCCAGCAGTTGTATCAGGATCACCAGTGGATGCGTGATTTTGGTGAAAGCCTGCTGGTATACCGTCCACCGATTGATACCCGATCTGTAAAAGGCGTGATGGGTAAAAAATCTAACGGTAACCCAGAGAAAGCGTTGAACTTCCTGACGCCGCACCAGAAATGGGGCATTCACTCAACCTACAGCGATAACTTGCTGATGCTGACGCTTTCACGCGGCGGCCCGATTGTCTGGATGAGTGAAATCGACGCCAAAGATTTGGGCATCGAAGATAACGACTGGATTGAAGTGTTCAACAAAAACGGTGCGCTGACGGCGCGTGCGGTGGTGAGCCAGCGTGTGCCTGAAGGCATGACGATGATGTACCACGCTCAGGAACGTATCGTGAACCTGCCGGGTTCTGAAATTACTGGTCAGCGCGGTGGTATTCACAACTCGGTGACGCGTATTAGCCCGAAACCAACGCACATGATTGGCGGTTATGCGCAACTGGCCTACGGCTTTAACTACTACGGCACCGTAGGTTCAAACCGTGATGAGTTCGTTGTAGTACGTAAGATGAAAGACATTAACTGGTTAGACGGCGAAGGCAATGACCAGAAACAGGAGAGCGTAAAATGAAAATTCGTTCACAAGTCGGCATGGTGCTGAATCTTGATAAATGCATCGGCTGTCACACCTGTTCTGTGACCTGTAAAAACGTCTGGACCAGCCGCGAAGGGATGGAGTACGCGTGGTTTAACAACGTCGAAACCAAACCGGGTATCGGTTATCCGAATGACTGGGAAAACCAGGAAAAATGGAAGGGCGGTTGGATTCGTAAAATCAACGGCAAGCTGCAACCGCGCATGGGTAACCGCGCCATGCTGCTGGGTAAAATCTTCGCTAACCCGCATCTGCCGGGCATCGATGATTACTACGAGCCGTTTGATTACGACTACAAGCATTTGCACAACGCGCCGGAAGGTAAGCACCAGCCGATCGCGCGTCCACGCTCGCTGATTACCGGCCAGCGTATGAACAAGATCGAAGCGGGCCCGAACTGGGAAGAGATCCTCGGCGGCGAGTTTGAAAAACGCGCCAAAGATCAGAACTTCCTGAACATGCAAAAAGCGATGTACGGCCAGTTCGAAAACACGTTTATGGCTTACCTGCCGCGTCTGTGCGAACACTGCCTGAACCCAGCGTGTGCGGCAACGTGCCCGAGTGGCGCGATCTATAAGCGTGAAGAAGACGGAATCGTTCTGATTGACCAGGACAAGTGCCGTGGCTGGCGTATGTGCATCACCGGCTGCCCGTACAAAAAGATCTACTTCAACTGGAAAACTGGTAAATCTGAGAAGTGCATTTTCTGTTATCCGCGTATCGAAGCCGGTATGCCAACAGTTTGCTCTGAAACCTGTGTAGGCCGTATCCGTTATCTCGGCGTGCTGCTTTACGATGCGGATGCTATTGAAGAAGCAGCAAGCACCGAAAACGAAAAAGATCTCTACGAGCGCCAACTGAGCATTTTCCTTAATCCGAACGATCCGGCGGTTATTGAACAGGCTCTGAAAGATGGCATTCCACAGAGTGTGATTGATTCCGCACAGCAGTCACCGGTTTACAAAATGGCGATGGACTGGAAGCTGGCTTTGCCGCTGCACCCGGAATACCGCACGTTGCCGATGGTTTGGTATGTACCACCGTTGTCGCCAATTCAGTCTGCGGCTGACGCGGGTGAACTGCCGCACACTGGCATTCTGCCTGACGTTGAAAGCCTGCGAATTCCGGTGGAATACCTGGCGAACCTGCTGACCGCTGGTGACACCGCGCCGGTTCTGCGTGCGCTGAAACGTATGATGGCAATGCGCCACTATAAACGTGCCGAAACCGTTGATGGGGTTCACGATATTAGCGCGCTGGAAGAAGTTGGCCTGACTGAAGCCCAGGCGCAGGAGATGTACCGCTACCTGGCGATTGCGAACTATGAAGATCGTTTCGTGATCCCAACCAGCCATCGTGAAATCGCGGCAGATGCCTTCCCTGAGCGTAATGGTTGCGGTTTCAGCTTCGGCGATGGTTGCCACGGTTCTGACAGCAAATTCAATCTGTTCAATAGCAAACGTATTGACGCAATTGATGTGACCAGCAAAACGGAGCCAAAACCATGATTGAACTTCTGGTGATTTCCCGCTTGCTCGAGTACCCGGATGCTGCCCTGTGGCAGCATCAACAGGAACTTCGCGACGTGCTGGCAGAAGGTGGTGCGTTGAATCTTCAGCAGGCCGCGCAGCTTAATGATTTCATTACGACGTTGTGCAGCCGTGATTTGTTAGATGCACAAGCAAGCTACAGCGAGCTTTTCGACCGAGGCCGTGCGACCTCTTTACTGTTGTTCGAACACGTGCATGGTGAATCTCGCGATCGCGGCCAGGCGATGGTGAATCTGATGGGACAGTACGAACAAGCCGGTATGGAAATCGACAGCCGTGAGCTGCCAGACCACCTGCCGCTGTATCTCGAGTATTTGTCTCAGCGTGATGAAGCCGAAGCGCGTGGTGGTTTGCAGGATGTGGCGCCAATTCTGGCGCTGCTGGCAGCCCGTCTGAAACAGCGTGAAAGCGCCTATGCGGCACTGTTTGATGTGCTGCTGGGTCTGTCTCAAAGTGACGTTGCGGTTGAAAGCGTCATTAAGCAAATCGCAGATGAAGCACGCGATGACACTCCGCAGGCGCTGGATGCGGTTTGGGAAGAAGAACAGGTGAAATTTGTGGCGGACGCCGGTTGTGGTGAATCTGAGATTAGCAACCATCAGCGTCGTTTTGCCGGGGCTGTCGCTCCGCAGTATTTGAATATCGGAGGACAGTAATCATGCAATTTCTCAATGTGTTCTTCTTTGACATCTACCCGTATCTTTGCGGGACAGTGTTCCTGGTCGGTAGTTGGCTGCGTTATGACTATGGCCAGTACACCTGGAAAGCGGGTTCCAGTCAGATGCTCGACCGTAAAGGCATGAACCTGGCATCAAACCTGTTCCACATCGGTATTCTGGGTATTTTTGCTGGTCACTTCCTTGGGATGCTGACGCCGCACTGGATGTACGAGTCGTTCCTGCCGCTTGAAGTGAAGCAGAAAATGGCGATGTTTGCCGGTGGTGCGAGTGGTGTGATGACGTTGATTGGTGGCGGTCTGCTGTTGAAACGTCGTTTGTTCAACCCACGTATTCGCGCGACGTCAACAACTGCAGATATTCTGATCCTCAGCCTGCTGGTGATCCAGTGTGCTCTGGGCCTGGGAACTATTCCGTTCTCGGCACAGCATATGGACGGCAGCGAAATGATGAAGCTGGTTGGCTGGGCACAGACGGTTGTGACCTTCCACGGCGGCGCATCTGAGCATCTGGATGGTGTGGCATTTATCTTCCGCGTGCATTTAGTGTTGGGTATGACACTGTTCCTGCTATTCCCGTTCACCCGTCTGGTGCACGTCTGGAGTGCGCCGGTTGAGTATTTGACGCGTAAGTATCAGGTTGTTCGCGCTCGTCGCTAAGTGATGTGTGCCTGATTTGAAAATACCTGGCTTCGGCCGGGTATTTTTTTGTCTGTAATGTTGGATGGTGCTGCACTTATCCGACTTACGGTTAGGTTTTGAAGTTGTCATTTGTAGGTTGGATAAGCGAAGCGTCATCCAACAAAGATGGTTGAACATGATGCGATTTGGATTTGGTTTGGAGGTACTTCAGGAGATGGTGGCGGGGGAAGGATGACTCGACGCTTTGCGTCTCGCCCTTCGGGTCGTTGCCTGCGGCAACGCTTTCTCGCTACGCTCGAATCGAACCTTGGTCGAAGCTTCTCATCCTTCCCCAACGGGAATATGAAAGATTATGCGATTTTGAATTTGTTTGGGGGTACTTCAGGAGATGGTGGCGGGGGAAGGATTCGAACCTTCGAAGTCGATGACGGCAGATTTACAGTCTGCTCCCTTTGGCCGCTCGGGAACCCCGCCAGGGGTATGATGCTTGTTTGAAACTACTGGCCGTACTTACTGCTTGAAGATGGTGGCGGGGGAAGGATTCGAACCTTCGAAGTCGATGACGGCAGATTTACAGTCTGCTCCCTTTGGCCGCTCGGGAACCCCGCCAGGGGTATTACATTTTGTTGGCTTTCTTGCTCGCATCCTTTGTCTGGAAGCGGGGCGCATCATATCAAATGAAGCGCCGCTGTAAAGCATTCACTATAAGAAAATGAATCGTTTGCCGTTTTTTTACACGTAACGTCGTAAACCTAAGCAATTACATGATTGATCTACAGAATAATCGTGCGGTTCCCGTATACAAACACTCGCTGGGCCAACACTTGATACAATGCACGACTCAAAACGTTTTTCTCAACATCACGCCCGGCGCGCATCATATCTTCTGCGGTATAGGTGTGATCGACGTGAATAACATCTTGCATGATGATTGGGCCTTCATCCAGATTGTCATTCACATAGTGCGCAGTGGCACCGATGATCTTCACGCCACGCTCATAAGCCTGGTGATAAGGACGTGCACCGATAAATGCAGGCAAGAATGAGTGGTGGATATTGATAATCTGGTTCGGGAAGCGTGAAACAAATTCCGGAGTCAGCACGCGCATATATTTAGCCAGCACCACATAATCAGGTTTGTGGGCTTCAATAGCGTCAGCCATCTGCTTATCGTGATCTTCACGCGTCAGCCCTTCATGGCTCACCAGTTCGAACGGAATATCAAAACGTTCAACCAGGGTACGCAAAGTCTCATGGTTACCAATAACGGCAGCGATTTCGACATCCAGGCCGCCGTAGTTGGCTTTCATTAATAGATCACCCAGACAGTGCGCTTCTTTAGTGACCAGAATCACCACGCGGCGACGTCCTGCAGGAATGAGTTCACGTACTGAACCTTCAGGCAATGCGCCATCCAAATCTGCCAGCAGAGTTGTATCGTTGAAAATACCTTCGAGTTCGGTACGCATAAAGAAACGCCCGGTGCGATGGTCGACAAACTCATTGTTCTGAACAATGTTCAGTTCATGCTTGTAACAAATGTTGGTGATCTTGGCGATAAGCCCTTTTGCATCGGGGCAGATGGTGCGTAGTACTTTTCGTTGTAATGCTTGCATTGCAGGCTAAGTCCTGTTGTACGTGTGTTTGCTAACTGATTTGTGCCACGGAGCGCTATTGCCCACAACACTTTTTATATTTTTTCCCAGAACCGCAAGGGCAGGGATCATTGCGACCAAACTGCGGGCGTGTTCCATCGATATAGTACCACTGGCCGTTTTCCTTTAAGAACCGAGAACGCTCGATAATGGCATTTTCTTCGCCTTGTTCTTCAAAACGCGCGACAAAACTGACGAAAGCTTCGTTTTCATCGTGTCCGGCAGTAGCTTCATAAACTGTCAGACCTAACCACGAGGTTACGCCAAAACTTCCTGAAATATCTGATTTCAGCGAAGGGCTACGGGTTTGCGGATGCCAGGTCGCTACGAGGTAATCTGCATCTTGCATCACGTAAGCACAATAACGTGAACGCATTAGCTGTGATGGGGTTGGCGCAAGCTGGTCTGCGCGTAGGTATGGCTGGCAACATAAGCTATACTCCAGACCGCTACCACAAGGGCAAAGTTGCGACACAGCATCTCCTTGGTTACAAAAAAATAGTCGGCGTAAATACGCGGGGTAGTTATGTTAACTGAGCTGTGGCGAGTTCGCCACGCGGTGTTAAACCGGGGAAGATAGACCGAGGCGGAATGAGACAGGTAAAGATCGGCCTGGCATTAGGGTCGGGAGCAGCAAAAGGATGGACGCATATTGGTGTCATTAATGCGTTAAAGCGAGCAGGCATTCAGGTTGATATCGTCGCAGGTTGCTCGGTGGGGGCGCTGGTGGGTGCCGCTTATGCCAGTAATCGTTTACCGATGATGGAACGCTGGGTGCGTTCGTTCGGCTATTGGGATGTACTGCGACTCATGGACCTTTCCTGGCGTCGTGGCGGTTTGTTGCGTGGTGAAAGAGTTTTCAACAACGTCCGCAAAATCATAACCGAAGAGAAGATTGAGGACTGTGCATTACGTTTTGGCTCTGTTGCCACCAATTTAAGCACCGGGCGCGAGTTGTGGTTCACGGATGGCGATTTGCATCAGGCTGTCCGGGCATCTTGCAGTATGCCGGGGCTTTTGTCGCCGGTCGGGTATAACGGCTACTGGCTGGTGGATGGTGCAGTGGTTAACCCGGTGCCTGTTTCGCTAACGCGTGCGTTGGGGGCCGATATCGTGATTGCCGTCGACCTGCAACATGATGCGCATCTGATGCAGCAAGATTTACTCTCCGTCAATATGACTACTCCTCTGGCTGAAAATCAGGTGCAACCTGATTCATGGCGTGGTCGTTTACGCGAACAGCTCGGAAAAATCACTACCCGGCGCGCCAATACCACGCCAACGGCCATGGAAATCATGACCACCTCTATTCAGGTGCTGGAAAACCGCTTAAAGCGTAACCGTATGGCGGGTGACCCACCGGATATTTTGCTGCAACCTTTTTGCCCCCAGATTTCTACGCTTGATTTCCACCGTGCCGCGGAAGCGATAAGCGCGGGCAGTCTGGCCGTCGAGAAAAAGATGGATGAGCTACTGCCATTGGTTCGTACCCATGATTGAGTATGGTGAAAACTCGCATCTTCAGGCAATTCTGACAGGCGGTGATTGTCATACCATGCCACTATTGATCTATCGCCAGTCAGGGGAGCGAAAATGACACAGCCACTCGTTGGAAAACTGATTCTCATTGTTGAGGATGAGCCCGTTTTTCGCTCTTTACTGGAAAATTATCTCTCTTCCTTAGGTGCGGTCATTGCTGTTGCAGTCGATGGTATAGACGCTCTGGAAAAGATGACCAGTTTTTCGCCCGATCTGCTGATTTGCGATCTGGCTATGCCACGCATGAATGGATTGAAACTGGTAGAGCACTTGCGTAATGAAGGAGTGCAGACGCCAATACTGGTGATCTCCGCCACGGAAAACATGTCAGATATCGCTAAAGCGCTGCGCTTTGGGGTGCAGGATGTCCTGCTCAAGCCCATTAAAGATCTCAATCGTCTACGTGAAACCGTTTTCGCCTGCCTCTATCCCAACATGTTTAATTCGCGTGTTGAGGAAGAGGAGCGGTTATTTCAGGACTGGGATGCGCTGGTAAGCGACCCGCAGGCTGCATCTACATTACTTCAAGAACTACAACCTCCAGTACAACAGGTGATTTCGCATTGCCGGGTGAATTACCGCCAGTTAATTACTCTTAATCAACCAGGACTTGTTCTGGATATTGCGGCGTTGTCAGAGAACGACCTGGCATTTTATTGTCTTGATGTGACAAGAGCAGGGGATAATGGGGTGCTGGCAGCGTTGTTATTAAGAGCTCTATTTAATGGGCTATTGCAGGAACAACTCTCCAAACAAAACCAACGTTTACCTGAGCTCGGTAATTTACTCAAACAAGTGAATCAATTATTACGTCAGGCCAATCTTACCGGGCAGTTTCCGCTGATGGTGGGTTATTATCATAGCGAGCTCAAAACCCTCATTTTGGTATCGGCTGGGCTAAATGCCACCTTAAATACCGGTGAGCATCAAATTCAGGTCAGCAATGGTGTGCCTTTAGGGACACTGGGCAATACTTATCTCAATCAAATTAGCCAGCGCTGTGAGTCATGGCAGTGTCAGGTTTGGGGAAGTGGCGGGCGATTACGGCTGATGTTGTCTGCGGAATGAGCATCTGGATGGTTGAAATCATTTAGGTTTTCTCCCCTATCATTGCTGGTGGTAATATCGTATCTATCCAAATCGTATTAGTCTTAAATTATCAACGCAACGGGTAAACAGCCGCAGATTCCATTTTTAAGCTGATATACTCGAGACGTTTTTTTAATTGACGTGCAAGTGAAAACTTGAACAGTCCAGGAGATTTTTCAATGGCTGCCATTAATTCTAAAGTAAGAAAAGCAGTAATCCCTGTCGCGGGATTGGGCACACGTATGTTACCGGCTACCAAGGCGATTCCAAAAGAGATGCTGCCTTTAGTCGATAAACCGTTAATTCAGTATGTGGTTAATGAATGTATCGCCGCAGGCATTACTGAAATTGTGCTGGTGACTCACTCTTCGAAAAACTCCATCGAAAACCACTTCGATACCAGCTTTGAACTTGAAGCTATGCTGGAAAAACGTGTTAAGCGCCAGTTGCTGGATGAAGTTCAGGCTATTTGCCCTCCACATGTCACTATCATGCAGGTTCGTCAGGGTCTGGCTAAAGGTTTGGGTCACGCCGTGCTGTGTGCTCATCCTGTCGTTGGCGACGAGCCAGTAGCCGTTATCCTGCCAGACGTTATCCTGGATGAGTTCGAATCCGATCTTTCCCAGGACAACCTGGCTGAAATGATCAAACGTTTTGATACAACAGGCCACAGCCAGATTATGGTTGAGCCGGTAGAAGATGTTACCGCTTACGGTGTTGTTGACTGCAAAGGTGTTGAGTTAAACGAAGGCGATAGCGTGCCAATGGTCGGTATTGTTGAGAAACCTAAAGCCGATGTTGCTCCATCTAATCTTGCAGTTGTAGGCCGTTATGTTCTGACCGCCGACATCTGGCCGCTGCTGTCCAAAACACCTCCAGGTGCTGGTGATGAAATTCAGCTGACTGACTCTATTGCTATGTTGATGGAAAAACAGACTGTTGAAGCCTATCACATGAAAGGCGTGAGCCATGATTGTGGTAACAAACTCGGTTATATGCAGGCGTTTGTGGAGTACGGTATCCGTCACAGCACTTTGGGCGCAGATTTTAAAGCCTGGCTAGAAGAGACAGTTGGCGCGAAAAAGTAATTCATTTCAACGCAGGATAGAAAGATGAAAGTTACTGTATTTGGTATCGGCTATGTTGGACTTGTGCAGGCCGCAGTGCTTGCGGAAGTTGGTCACGATGTAATGTGCATAGATGTCGATGCGAAGAAAGTCGAAAATCTGAAAAACGGCGTGATCCCAATTTTTGAACCCGGCTTAACGCCGCTGGTGAAGAAAAACTATGAAGAAGGCCGTTTACAGTTCAGCACCGATGCTGAAATGGGCGTCCTCCATGGTGAAATGCAGTTTATTGCCGTTGGTACTCCTCCGGATGAAGACGGGTCTGCTGACCTGAAATATGTCACCGCTGTTGCACGTACTATCGCGCAGCACATGACATCCCACAAAGTTGTGCTCGATAAATCTACCGTTCCTGTCGGAACCGCAGACAAAGTGCGCAGCGTGATGGAAGAAACGCTGAAAGCCCGTGGCGTGGATATCCCATTTGATGTGGTTTCAAACCCTGAATTCCTGAAGGAAGGGGCGGCAGTTTCTGACTGTATGCGCCCTGAGCGTATTGTTATCGGTACAGATAACGATGATGTTGTGGATTTGCTGCGTGAGCTGTACGAACCGTTCAACCGCAACCACGACCGCATGATCCTGATGGATATCCGCAGTGCTGAGCTGACCAAGTACGCGGCAAACTGTATGCTGGCGACGAAAATCAGCTTTATGAACGAGATCTCTAACCTGGCAGAACGCCTGGGTGCAGATATCGAAAAAGTGCGTATGGGTATTGGTTCAGACTCCCGCATTGGCTACAGCTTTATCTACCCAGGCTGTGGCTATGGCGGCTCCTGCTTCCCTAAAGACGTGCAGGCTCTGATTCGCACCGCCCAGCAGATTGGCTATACGCCACGTATTCTGCAGGCGGTAGAAGAGGTCAACCATGACCAGAAGTTAAAACTCCCTGAGTTTATTACTCGTCATTTCGGAGAAGATCTGAAAGGCAAAACCTTCGCGCTGTGGGGGCTTTCTTTCAAACCGAATACCGACGATATGCGTGAAGCCTCCAGTCGCGTCCTGATGGAAGCGCTTTGGGAACGTGGTGCTCAGGTGCAGGCGTATGACCCGGAAGCAATGGACGAAGCTCAGCGCATTTACGGACATCGTCCAGATCTGAAATTGATGGGAACTAAAGAAGCTGCATTACAAGATGCAGATGCTCTGGTTATTTGTACAGAGTGGCAAAGTTTCCGTGCACCTGATTTTGATGCAATCAAGAAATCCCTAAAGCAACCAGTTATCTTTGACGGCCGTAACCTGTATGATCCTGAGAGACTCAACAAGCGCGGCTTTGTTTATTATGCAATCGGCCGCGGAGCGTCCATCAATATTGCATAATAAATGAGGGTTGTATGAAATTTCTGGTTACCGGCGCCGCAGGCTTTATTGGATTTCATGTCAGTGAACGACTGCTGGCAGCCGGTCACCAGGTTATCGGTATCGATAACCTGAATGACTATTATGATGTCAATCTTAAGCAAGCTCGCCTTGATCTCCTCGCTCCACATTCTTCATTCCGTTTCGATGAAATTGACCTTGCCGATCGTAATGCCATGGCTGAATTATTTGCCAAAGAGAAATTTGATCGTGTGATTCATCTTGCTGCACAAGCAGGTGTGCGTTATTCCATCGATAACCCTCACGCTTATGCGGATTCAAACCTTGTAGGGCATTTAAATGTTCTTGAGGGTTGTCGCCATAATAAAGTGGGGCATCTGTTATATGCTTCGTCCAGTTCGGTATATGGACTAAATCGCAAACTTCCGTTCTCAACTGATGACACTGTTGATCATCCAATATCATTATATGCGGCAACCAAAAAAGCTAACGAGTTGATGTCGCATACATACTCGCACTTATATGGGTTACCGACGACCGGTTTACGCTTTTTCACTGTTTATGGTCCATGGGGGCGCCCGGACATGGCGTTATTTAAATTTACCCGTGCGATTGTCGAAGGTAAGAGTATCGACGTTTATAATCATGGGCAAATGCGTCGTGACTTCACTTATATTGATGATATTGCAGAGGCGATCGTTCGTTTGCAGGATGTCATTCCTCAGGCTGATTCCGAGTGGACAGTAGAGGAAGGAACTCCAGCGACAAGTTCAGCACCTTATCGAGTTTATAACATTGGGAACAGTAATCCGGTTACATTGATGGATTATATTACTGCGCTTGAAACCTCTTTAGGCAAGGTTGCCCAGAAGAATATGATGCCAATGCAGCCTGGCGACGTTCTGGAGACGAGTGCGGACACGAAAGCGTTGTATGATGTTATTGGCTTTAAACCACAGACCTCGGTTCAGGATGGCGTACAGCGCTTTGTAGATTGGTACAAGGCATTCTATAAAGTCAGCTGATGTTAAGATTGGTTGGCAGTTAAATGAAAAAGGAAGCCTGGCTTCCTTTTTTGTTAGCGCAATTTATAACAACAAAAATTTGCTAATCATATCCCCAAAATAAAAATCCCGCCGAAGCGGGATTTAATAAGCAGCACTAAAAGCGAAAATTAGGCGATCAGGAAGTCTTCCAGTTTCTTGCCTTGCTCTTCCATTGCTTTTTTGATTACGGCTGGAGTACGGCCCTGGCCAGTCCAGGTTTTGCTTTCGCCGTTTTCGTCGATGTACTGATATTTAGCTGGACGTGCAGCGCGTTTTGCTTTGCCTGCAGTTTTAACAGCAGCCATGCTATTCAGTAATTCATTAGGATCAATGCCGTCAGCAATTAGCATTTCACGATATTGTTGCAGTTTACGAGTACGCTCTTCAATTTCTGCTGCAGCAGCATTATCTTCTTCACGGCGTTCGTTAACAACAACTTCTAATTTTTCCAGCATTTCTTCCAGCGTTTCCAGGGTACATTCTCTGGCTTGTGCACGAAGAGTACGGATGTTGTTCAGAATTTTAAGTGCTTCGCTCATTTTAGTAATCTCAAACTTATATTGATGGTTGGCTTGTTGGGCTAATAATAGAGGCTTAAATTAAGTTCTGCAATAGGAAGTAATGTAAGGAATTCAAAATTCCATAATATTTTGTCGATTTATAAAAGGGTATTAACTTAAATTTTGGCTTGCATCGAAGGTAAACAAAACGTGAGGAACTCACTTTTTCTACAACAACCCTGATAGTTTCGGGGTTGCCGAAGTAGTAAATTGAGACATAAACGCATTAATGGTGAAATATCAACCTTTGGTATTATTGCCTGTAATGGTGGATATTTTTAATAGATAATTATTATTAGTGATTCAATGGATTTCAGGGAATAGCAGCAAAAACACTGAAAACTCCGTAAGTTAAGTGCAACGAGGCGAACATGAAACCTACGCCGATTTCAGGCGCTCCACTCTATGGTTTATATATCTCTCGAACAATCTATGAATTCTTCCCGAAGTCATAAGGTGAAAGCAACTCCCTGACAGCTTATGATATAATCCTGTGTTAATAATATTTACATTTTAACTCAGGCTAGCTGACCAATGGCACAACTTTACTTTTACTATTCCGCAATGAACGCGGGTAAATCTACGGCATTACTGCAATCGTCATACAACTATCAAGAGCGCGGAATGCGCACCCTGGTGTATACCGCAGAAATTGACAATCGGTTTGGTTCTGGAAAGGTGAGTTCGCGTATTGGATTATCGTCGCCCGCAAAGCTCTACAATGGCTCAACGCAATTATTCAATGAAATACGTGAGGAGCATCAGCGTGATGCTGTGCATTGTGTTCTGGTTGATGAATGCCAGTTCCTGACACGCGATCAAGTGTTGGCGTTATCAGACGTCGTAGATGAATTAGATATTCCCGTATTATGTTATGGGCTTCGTACTGATTTCCGGG
Organism: Buttiauxella noackiae ATCC 51607; assembly: GCF_001654865.1. GTDB lineage: Bacteria > Pseudomonadota > Gammaproteobacteria > Enterobacterales > Enterobacteriaceae > Buttiauxella > Buttiauxella noackiae. Next base: position 60,743 of record NZ_LXEO01000013.1, read on the forward strand.
GCGAGCTATTTGGTGGAAGCCAATATTTATTAGCGTGGTCAGACAAACTCGTGGAATTAAAAACCATCTGTTTTTGTGGACGTAAAGCCAGCATGGTTTTGCGCCTCGACCAGGAGGGTCGCCCGTATAACCAGGGAGAGCAGGTTGTGATTGGTGGGAACGAGCGCTATGTGTCAGTTTGCCGTAAACACTATAAAGAAGCGTTGCAAACAGGCTCTCTGGAAGGCATTCAGAGCGAATAAAATTTAACGGGAAGGCAAAGGGATGCCTTTCTCATTCATCGCCGTGAGATGCTTTGTACGACGTTTTTTAGAAATCAGAAACAAAAAAACCCGCCGAAGCGC